>JADJWT010000001.1:0-1200000 GCA_016716225.1 Ignavibacteriota bacterium
TGAATAAAATCATCTTTTTGCGAATTATAAATCTCATTTTCAACTATATAATTTTTCCATGTTATTCCAGCATCTTTAGTAATATAGATAGAATTAAAGCTGAGAATATAACCAAATAATGAATCTACGAAATGAATTTTTGAAGCTTCTAATCCAAAATTATTCCCGAGCATTGTACTATCAATTAACCAATTTTTTCCGCCATCATTTGTTACCAATAGTGGAGTTTGACCTACTGCAAATCCAACATTTTCTGTTAAAAAATAAATTGAATTAATATCCTTTCTTTGTAGACTTGAAAACTGTGATAACCAATAATTTCCACCATCATTTGTATAATAAATTTTCCCTGCATCTGTAGTTATATATCCAACATATTCAGAAGTAAAAAAAACATCTGTTATCATTTCAAAATTGGTCATTATATCTTCCGGAATATTCAGTTTTTCCCAATTCTCTCCTGAATCTTTTGTATTGTATAATGAACCTTTCCCAGCATCCGAAATAGTTAACCAACCATTTTCATCATTCAAAAAAAATATTTTCATCGGACCATAAAAATGCTCAAATGTTATACTTTCCCAAGTTTCACCACCATTTCTTGTTTTTTGTAAGTTGTTTCCACATAGTAAAAATCCTTTTTGATTATCTATAAATAAAATTCTATCAATGATATTACCTTGTGGTAATGGATTTAAAAAATACCATTGTCCATTAATGTTTTTAATAATTATAAGAAATACAATGTAAGTTATTTTTACTATATTACTAAAATTAATTTTCATTTTAATAAAAATAATTTATTAGTTAATTTTATAAATTTATATAAAATATATTAACTTTCTTAATTTAATAATAACTTGTGAATGATTTTGGTAAAATTATCATCCTAGAACACTTTATAGAAAAAATATTACATTTTTACAACAATAATAAATAGCATAATAAGCGAAATTATCGTTTATCTGTACATAAATAAAATCAACAAAAAATTAAAATTCCTATCTTTATTTGAACAATATATACATAATATTCTTATTTAAAACATCAGTATAACTACTTACTTTCAAAAATTTTTAAATAATTGAAAATTTAATTAAATGGTTGTTTTTTTTTAATTTTAGTAACTGTTTAGTAATGATTTGTACGTACAAATACTTTACATTTTTAATTTACTTTTTAAATTCTCATATAGACGCTAGAATTAATTAATGGTGAGTTAAAGAGAATTAGAGTGCAAATGTTCTCGGTTTTGAACTATTCAAAGATTTTTCAAAATCTAACGTTTGAGAAATATTATTTTAATATTTTATTTTAATGGAGGATAAACTTATTATTAATAATTATTGCAATATATATCATTATATTCAAAATGAATTTATAATTCAGATTCATTTTATAATTAATATTTAATCCTTATTTATTTTTAAAAAAGGTTTTATTTAACTTAATTTTGAAATCTTTTATAAATTTCTTTTCTTACCGGGCACATACAGAAATTGCTGTCACCATATTTTGCAAAATAATTACATTTTCTTTTTTGATATGTTATGAATAAAAGTTCATCGTTAATACATTTTTCAATAAAGCAAAAGCTATGACTTTCCTTTTTTAGACAAGCATAATTAATATCACATTTATCTGTACATTCAACAATTGAATTATTGATTTTTTTTAACATAATTTAAATTTAATAAAATTAAATAATATTTTTCAAGAATATTAATATTTTTAATTTATTTTAACTTAAAATAGAAATATTTATATACTTGAATGATTTTAGGTCACTTATGATCGTCAATAAATATTTCATAATTGGTTCTTTTATAATTTTTTCAATATTAATAAACTCGTCATTCGCAAGTGGTAATTTACTCACAGAAATACTATCTCCTTTTGAAGCAACCAACTTTTCAGAAATTTATGATTCCTACTCTTCAATTATTGATTTTATTATTTACGTAATACTTTTTGTTGGGCTTGCTCAAGTAACTATTGGGAAAATCTTCGACTCCAGAGGCGGTAAAGCTATGGTTGTTGCTATTGGCTTGGTGCTGGCAATAGGATTAGTTATAAGCGAATCTATTATAGGTTTTAATTTACGATCCTTTGGCCCTTTAGCAGCAACCATTTTTATCTTCTTAGTAGGATTCGTAATATATCACGGTATAAAATCTACGGGTATGGAAGCATTTGGAGCAATTTCAATATCTCTTGTTGTAACTTATTTTTCTATTAGATCTATTGCACCAAGTTACTTTGACTGGATGAAAGATAACGAGTACATGGGATGGATGCACTCAGTTATTTTAATTGCCGTGGTAATATCAATTTATAATATTATCAAATTGTTTTTCTCTTCAAAGGAAGAATCATCTGGTACTGAACCTAAAGGGAAAATTAAAGATTTTGTTTCTAACCCTTCAAAATTTATTAATCAAAAAAAGGAGGAAAAAGATGAAGAAAATTTTATTAAAAAGAAATTGGCAATAATATCAAACGAAACCGGGAAAGATTCAAAACAACTAATTGAAGATTTCCAAAACTTAAAAAAAATCATCACGGAATTTAAGGATTCGGAAAAAGGTCAATTCTTAATTGCAGAAAAAATAAAAGCAATAATTCCGAAAGAAAGACAAATCAGTTCAAAAATACTAACACTTAGGGAATTGGTTAGAAAAGTATCAGATTTTGATATCAAGAATTTTGAAAATCTACAACAAGAATTTAAAAACTTGCCCACGGAAGAAAAAACAAAAATAGAAAAACAACTAAAAATTGAATGGAAAAAATTAGATATCGAAAAACAACTACTAAATTTAGAACTTGCAGTTAACAAATACGATCAATTAGTAAAATACCATCTAGATTTACTACACGAATCGCTAAAAACAAATAACATCAATAACGCAATAACTCAAATTAATGAAGCAATAAAGTACGAAAAGAATCTTTTTTCAGCAGTTAATCAAATTGAACACTTAGAAAAACAACTGACAAGATTTACAAAAAAAGGAATAAAGGATTTGGAAAAACTAAATAAATATAAAGATGTTGCTTAATTTTTCTCTACTCTTTTTTACTTCTTTTGTCTTGTTTTTAAGGGGGTGATTACATCTTTAATAAATTGATCATTTATTAAATAAGGCATTTGCAATTTTTTATTTATAATTTTTATTGTTTTAAAGAGCGTGGAGTTAATTCGTAAAAATAGCTATAATAATTGCAGATGTCGGTCTACTGTCTAGTGGTAAAACTATTTTTACAAACGATTATATTTTGGAAATTCAGTTGATGTATAAACTCTGCACACTTTTGAAAAGTTTCAACTATAAATATCTTAATATATTTTATAATTTTAAATTTGAATATTCGATTTTCTATTTACATTGTTGACCTAGAATTATAAAGTTTAAAAATATAGTAAAATAAAAAAAATCACTCATATTAGTTAAATTTTAAAATTGTAAATCATATGAATAAAAAGACTTTAAAAGAGGAAATACTAATTTCTATAGTAGTAGTTGGTAGCTACTTTTTAAAAGCGTCAGTTAAACTTATAACAGGATTAATATACTCTATACCTCCATTGATTGCTGATGGACTACATGGATTAATAGATATAGCTGAACATGGTTTTTTAGTTTTAGGTGGAAAATTTTCACGGAAATCTGCCAAAGATAAATATCCGATAGATCGCCAACCTTTATTAGATCTGTTGGGAATGATAATTTTTGGTGGACTTTTAATTTTTGGATTATCACTTGTTGTACAAGCAATTCAAGTATTAATTGGTTCCTTACTCTATTTTGGGTGGATGGATAAAAGTATTGCAAATTGGATAGTTTCTGAGAATAAAACTCAAATAATATCAATTAAAACTGAATATTTATTAATTGCAAGTTTTGTTATGTTTTTTTCATTTTTATTAAGTGAATTTGTTTTTCGATACGAGAATAGATTTGCTGAAAAAACTCATCGCTCAGAATTAAAAGCTGATGCAATGGAATTAAGGGGTGATGGTTTGTTAGAATTAAGTTTGGGAATAAGTTTAATAATTACATGGGGTTTAAACTTACTTCTTAAAAATAGTTACGAGAACTCACATTTAGATGCAATTTCTGCCATTTTTATAGGATTTATCACAATTGGTCTTGGAGTTTACCTTATTATAATAGCTATTCCAGAATTCTATGAAAATTATAAAAATTTAATGAATCAAGCTATAAAACAAGAAAAAAGAACAAAATTAGAAAATGAAATTGAAAAGCGATTACCGGAACATTGCAACATTATTAAACCCATTGTCGGTTACCATAGAGGTGACCAACTATTTATAAAAGGTCATATTCAAATTGATAGAAATCTTATGCAATCATCTGATGTTATTATTTCAAATTGTGAAAAACTATCTAAAGTTATCTTATCAGAACCTGGAAAGGATATATTCACTCAATTTAGTCCCATTTTTAATTGGTCAGAGAAGATAATTATTGAAGATTTAAATATCATATTGACATCTATTTTCAATGTTGACGTTAACTCATCTTACGGTGAAGCATTTAGATCAATGAAGCTTGGTAAATTAAATGAGGCATTGAATCTTATAAAGTCAAGTAATAATTATAAAAAAAATGAAGAATTGTTATCAATATTTATTTTGGGTGAATGTCATCTTCAAATGTTAGGAGTAAGTGACTCAAAAACAATTGAAATAGCAAGTCAAATAGAGAATAAACTTTTAACTAATGATAACGAAATTTATAATTCAATATTCTTAGCATGGCTTCTTATATATTATACTAAACTATCCCAATTTGATAAACATATCAAAGACTCATTAATAAGCCTTGTAAATGATATTGAAAAACTTTTGAATAACAATAATCAGCCAGATTATGTGATGGCCGAACTATATTTTTCTTTAGGTTTTTTTTGGGAAAGACGTTTTGACTATGATCTCAATAAATGTAGACAGTTATACAAAAAATCAGAATTTTATTATTCAAAAAGTGGAATCAGATCAGAAATAGATAGACTTGTAAATACATTAGGACATCTTGAAACCCTTTTGTATTCTTTAGGAGATGCTGAATTACATTTGAATTTAGCAAATGAAATTCGGGAAATTAAACAAGATAAATTAGGATTAGCTTATACCTATGGTAGTCTAGGTGATTTACGTGTGAAAATGGGATTATTCGATGAGGCACTTTTTTATTATGAAGAAGATATAAAACTACTTATTGAATTGAATTTTAATCATTTAATTCCTTCACTAAATGTAAAGAAAGGTGAGTTATTAATTAGGAAGGGAGTGATAGAAAAAGATACAGATAATATTTGGATAGGAATAAATTTGTGTAAAGACTCAAAGAACAAACTTTCGGATCCTTTCTTTGCTAAGAAGGGGATAATCAAAGGATATCTGTGTTTATTGACATTAGATGATAGTAGTGTAGCGCGGAAAGTGTATATAAATGAAATAACAAATTATTTAAATTCATTAGAACCGAAAAATTCTTACCAAGAAGCATTCTACAATAGACTAAAAGGTAGATACGACGGAATGATTGGGAATTGTGAAAATGCAAAAAGTTTATTGCAAAAATCTTCGGAATCGTTTCACAAAATGAGAGATCCATTATTTAATATATTCAACGGAATCCAAGAGATTGTAAGTTTAGTAGAAGTTGATAAATGGGAACTTTATAGTAGAAATAATAAATCAGTAAACTCTATTAAAAATCTTGAAGATTATCTTCAATCACTTGGTGGCTTACTTGGTGGTGCAAAGATTACCATAAATGAATTAGTTGAAGGTGTAATTGAGACAAAAAATAAAACCAAAGAAGAACTAATAAAAAAAATTGATTTACTAATATGGCACCTTGAGGGATAAGGTAGAAATAACAAGTTAATTAAGAGGTAATAATTAATTAGCAAATGAGTAGAATATGAATCATCCCCAAATCAGCAATATTATAGAGTTGTATAATTCAGAAAGCCAACCATTTCGAAGAATACATCGCCAAATAGACATTTTTGAGTCAATATTAAAGACCCATACGGCAGTCATAGTTTCCGACTACTTTAGACACAAAACAGTATCAGAACTAATTAAAGGATTACTGGTTGAGGGTTTAAGAGTACCGTCTTTAGGTACATGGCAGTACTTCAGCAGACAAATCATCAAAGAAATGAAAAAGAATAAATATGAGACTTTCATTCCGGAATTCATAACATACTTTACAATATGGGACAAAAAAAATGTTGATAATGTTATCAATTTGAGAAATAAATATGCTCATGGAGCAACACCCAATGACCAAGAATGTGAAAAAGATTTAGAAATAATGAATCCAATACTAGAAGATTGGCTTTCAGCAGAATGGTTAAATAAAACTCAGATAGAATTATACAATGTCGGACAAGGTAAACAAACAGCTCATCACGTATATTTAGTAAGAGCCAATGGAGAAAAGCTAGACTTATTTCCAATTTTGTATAATAGAAAAATGGTCAAAGATGAAAGCAAGTATTTAATGAAGTATGTCTTCTTCAACGACTTGAAGAGGAAGAAGGAAGTAGGTTTTCTAAATTACACAGAGGCAGTACATATAAGAGATAAAGAAATCTATGAAGAATTTCAAAGTGTATTAAACACTGACGCTTGGAAATTAAAAACAACTGAAGAATTCAAAGAAAGGATTGAAGAGTTAACTGAAGTATTTAAAGGTAGAATACAAGAAAGAAAACAAATTAAAGAATGGATATATAAAAATGATAAAGGATATCTATTCTTGTACGGTAATCCAGGAGTTGGAAAAAGTGCACTTTTAGCTCAAACTTTCAAGGAGATAAAATCAGAAAAAAAAAACAATGTATTGTTAATTGATTACTTTATAAGGAGAGGAACAGATTATTCAAAACCAGGCGAAATGCTAGATTATCTAAATAAAAGACTTGAAGGAGAATTTAAGACCGGAATTGGCTCGGGTGTTACAAATGATGAAAAGAAGAAGAAATTAGAAGAACGACTAAGAAGAATAAGTAAAATGGAAAATAGAGTTAAGGTGCTAATATTTATTGATGGTTTAGATGAGGGAGATGAGAACAAAATAATTAACTACATAATAAATGATACCTACAAGGATATATTAATAATTTATGGAAGCCGATGGACTCGAGAAGTTGAAAACTTCTACAACAGACAGTCAGTGGACTATAAGAAAAAAGAAAAGATTAAAGGGCTAAAAGCAGAAGATGTTAGGGCAATCTTATATGAAGTAACAGACAAATACGCCATCAACCAAGAACAAGTTGAAGAGATATTAAAGAAATCAGAAGGAAATCCATTATATCTCAAAATGCTAACTCTAGCAATAGAAGAAGGAGAAATAAAATTAAAGGATGGAATAAAACTACCAAAAAAAATAGACGAATTTTATAAACTCTTCATCGAAAGATATTCAATGTTCAAGGATGGAGATTACATCTTAAGAAGCTTATATACATTTGCTGCAGCTAAAGACTATTTAACACAAAATCAGTTAGAGATAATATTAGGGTATGGGCCAGGAACATCAGAAAGAGTCATAACAGCCTTGCAAGAAGTGCTTATGGATAATCCATCAACAGAAGAGAAAAAATATCAATTATTTCATGAAAGTATGCGAGAGTACTTAACAAAAGAGAAAAAGTTGGATATTAGACAATGTGAATTAAAAATATTAGACTTTTGTAGAAAGTGGAAGGAATTCAAGGTTAAGGAAGATCTATTGTATCCATTAAAAAATTATTCAGCACACTTATATAACCAAAATGAGAAAGAAGAATTATTTGAGTTAATAATAAATCAAGAATATCAGAAGAAGCAGATTGAAGTAACAGAACAATACGAAGCTGGGTTTCAAGCAGTTGAACTAGGGTTAAGAGCATGGGTGGGCGACTCATATAAACTGATAGAGATAGGAATAGAAGCTGCAAGACTACACTTGAGTGCAAATAATAGTCTAGAACAGATAAAGAGATGGATAGAAGAAGGAGGAGAACAAAACTATAGAAAAGCTTTAGAGAGGATAAAGAACTACGAAGTGAAAGATCGAGTAATCTTATACTTTAAACTTTTGAATAGAGCAGCAGATAAAGAAAGAAATGAAGTAGTAGAGTTAATAATTGATGCGATGAAAGAAAACTTACTTAAAGATACTTCATTGCTAGATATAAAAAGAGTATTACCATTGGGCTACATTATATTGGTTACATCAAAATTGGATGAATCTTATTGGGGTTTTATCATAGAAAAAGTAGAACCATATAATCTTTATGAATTTAATAGTTTATTAAAAGATAATTTCAATTATGAATTTTTTAAACTGTTATCGTTATTTACTGAGAAAACCAATGATGAAGATAAAGTTAAATTATTTATTGCAGCTTCTAAGGTACAATTCCGAGAGGGTAATTATAAAGAGGCTGAATTCATTCTGGAATCAGCAATTAATATTTCAGAAAAAATTGAATATAATTTTACTAAAAATAACTGCTTAGAAGAGATTTCAAGTGAATTGTTAAATCAAAAAAGAATTGAAAAATCACTTGAAATTGCAGAAAATATTGAAGACTCCCTTCTAAAATCTTTAGCATTAGAAAAAGTGGTTTTACATTTCCTTGATCATGCTAGAATTGAAGAAGCAATAAATATCTTAGATAAGATAGATGATGAATTGTGCATCTCCAGGATTATGATAAAATACTCTAATCTACTTTTTAATGAAGGGAAATTCGATGAATCCAAAGAAATTTTAGTAAACGCTATTGAAATTACAAGCAATACAAAAAATGAATATGAAAAATTTGAAACCTACTTAGCAATTAGTCGAGAGTTATTTTTACAAGGGCAAGAAGAAGCTAGTGAAAATATCATTGACAATTTTGCAAATGAAAAAGAGAAATCACTGGCGTTGAAAGATAATGTATTGACTCTGCTTAGGCGAGGTAAATCTGTAGAATCAGAAAAATATATAGGAAATATATCAGATTATTATCTTAAATCCCTAACACTAACAAAATTAGCTGAGGATTTATTTAATACTGATCAATTAAGTTTGGCAGAAGTGATGCTAGAAGATGCAATAACGGCAGCAGAAAGTATAGAACATTATAACGAGAAAGATTTAGCAATTTATAATATTATCATTGAGTTTTTAAGACAAGGAAAAGTTGAAGAATCAATAAAGCTAGAAAAAAGAATTAATGATGCAGGTTTAAAATTTGATTTATTAGTTGAAATAATTACCGAATTATTTTGTAATGAAGATATAAATAAGGCCTTAGAGATTTTGGAATATCTTAAGGAAAATTGTTTTGGATATAAATATTCAAGAGTAATTTCTGAAAAAATATTTAAAAAGGGTAAAATCTGGCCGACAGAACTATTTTTAGAAAAATCCATAAAAATAGTTGATAAAATTAAAATTGAGCATCTTCATGATTTAATTGAAAAGATATCATTTGTATTATGCAAACAAGGGAAAGTAAAAGAAGTTTTAAATTTAGTGGTTAAAAGTAGATTTGATGATTTCACTTTATTTAGAATATTGAATGGAGTTTTTGAAAGTGGGAAAATAGAAAATTCAATAAATGTGATTCAATATATATTAGAAAATAATTTTAAAGATGATATAGTAATTTATGACATATGCTTACTCTTATTAAAACATGGATTTTTTGATGAAGTGCTGAAGTTTTTAAACAAGACAGAAATTGTTGTTTTTAAGTTGGAAATTTTAACGTGCTTTACTGATGAATTACTAAATCAAAAAACAATTGAACAATGCTATACCTATTTAAAACGTTCAAAAGATAAGTTTTTTAATTGTATACTATTATTACGAATTTCTGAAGTATATTTCAAATTAGGAAATGACTTAGAATCAAAAAAAGTATTCAATGAGACTCTGATAAATATTTTTCAGATTGATGATGAGTTTGATAAATCAAGTTTATTAATTCTAGTCTGTGAGGAACTTTTTAAACAAGGAAAGTTAAATGAATCACTTGAATATCTTGAGTTGATTGAAAATGAATTTAAAAAATCTGAAATACTACATGAAATTTCTTGTAAATTATACAGCCGTGGAGACATTATACTTGCTTTAGATATTTTCAATAAAATTAAAGATGATTATTGGAAATCTATTTCCTTAATAAAATTTTCCGGAATAATGTTCAGTAAAGGCGAGATAAGTAAATCTGATTCAAATTATGATGAGGCAATTAAAGTAATTAATAGTAGTGAAAACGAAGGGGAATATAAATCCGGTAAATTAAGTAGTATAGCATTAGAATTGGCAAAGCAAGGTAATATTAGAAAGGTTTTCAATGTCATTGATATGATTGGATACTTTCCTAACAAAGTTGAATTATTTAGTGAAATTGCCATTGAGTTATCAAAACAGGAAAGAATTAATGAAGCACTTGTTTTTATTAAAATGATTGGAAATGATTCTAACGAACATCACATTATTAAGAATATGGCTATTGAATTTACAAAGCATGGTCAATTTAATCTGGCAATGAATCTTTTTGATTTATCACAAGATAGCCTTACCACTTTAGCAATAGCTGAAGGCATAATTAACTTTTTGGAATTAGATTTAGTTGTAAGAAACGGAACATTGATCATAGACAGAATTCAATCTACTATTTTAAAAAATGAAATCAATAATTTAATAGCATTAAGACTGCTTAAAAATTTTGAAATAGATGCAATTTCAATCTTTCCAATGTATTTTTCAAGATTTTATAAGAACTTAGGTTATCTTTCTAATTTATTAGTTGGCGCACTGTTGTATATTCTATCAAATAACAAAATAATTAATTTCAAAGATGAAGCACTACTTAAAAAACTGAATGAAGTTATTGAAATTTCAGACTGGCTTGATGGGTATAATGAAAAGGAGTTTAATTACACAAATTATGCTGAATGGATTAACGATATTAAAGATGAAGATAATAAAGACCAAATTGTGCTTTGGGCTAGAAAAGTTGAAAAGGGTAAAATGACTGAGGAGGTATTTATAACAAATGTAACTCAGTTAATAAAAAACTAAATTTTATAGAGTGTAAAGTTTTTTGTAAATAGGAAATTTAGATATTAAAAATCATCAAATCTATCCTTAAAATAAACTGAAAAGTTGAATAAAAAAAAGCCCAATTTTGAACCGTTAGCAAGGCAAAGGAATAGTCTATTTTTTTGACTCTGTATTTAACTTTGATACAATTTGGCAAGAAATTGAGCAAGAAAGACCTCCAAGTTTTAATTATTTTTGTCCGGATTGTTGCGGTATGGAAACTTAAGGGTGCTGAGTTTATACGTAAAATTATCAGTACTAACTCTGACTATCAGTTCATTTTTAAGTAGTAACATATTATTTAATGATTATTACAATATTTGTCAACTACATAACGTATAAACTCTACACACTCTATGAATTTAAATATATTTAGTATTTTAATGTTTTATTGACAATATTAAATAATTAAGTTAATTTATGTTTTATTGACTTAGATATGTTTTAATTTATGCCTAGTGGAATTACTCATATTTTATTAGCAAAAAATACGCTTTTGCATGATCTTCCTCCAAATCTTAGGCTGATATTGCAATCCGGAATGGACTTTTTTCAAATCGGGTCTGTGGCTCCGGATTTACCTTACGCAAGTATTGCTGACGATGATTTTTTCTTTTCTACAGAAAGTGATTTAGCTGATAAATTCCACTATGAAAAAACTTACCAATTACCGATTTATGCACTAGATGAATTGAATAAAAATAAATTGAAACTAACAAAAAAACAGATTAGATATGCATTCTGCTTTTTTATTGGATACATTGCTCATATTGTTGCCGATGGCATTATTCATCCTTTTATAAGGGATATGGTCGGAGATTACCACGAACATCAAGAGGAACACAGAGTTCTTGAAATGAAATTAGACGTGCTTTTATATGATTATCTTACTGAATCAAGTGGTTCTGCACTTAATCTAAATAACACAAATTTACATGATCAGTTACTAAACCCAACGTTTCTACCAGAAATAAATATAGTGTTGGATTATTTTATCAAAATGATTGAAAAAACGTATAATAAAAAGTATTCTAAAAATGATATTCTCGGATGGATTAATGGGTTACATAGAATGTTCGGAATTGCTGAAGGAGAACATCCATTTATTTATAAAATAATTGGAATTATTGATGTATTTCTTTTTAAAGATTATTGTGAACTTCGAGCAAATAAGGACAAGTATTTAGTTTTAACAAAACCGGTAGACCGGGATTTAAATTTTCTCAAAAAACCAAAAATCCATTATTTTGATGATATATTACCTCATTATTATTCACGTTTAATCCCTATTTTGAAGAAATCATTTAACTACATTTATTTGAATGGGGAACCGATTACTGAGTTAGATATCCCGGGAATTGATTTGGATACTGGCAGGCCATTAGCTTCTAATAATGATCTTGACTTAATTCCTTCATTTTGGGTTTAGAATGAAAAAATATTTATTCTTTGTTTTATTAGTATTTAGTTTCGGGAGTTGCTGTCCAACTATAAATTACCTTACTATCGATGATGAATTTTTAGTAGATCTATCATCCGAAAACAATAAAATATCAGCTGATTTATTATTAGATGAATTCGATGGTAATCTTGACAGTTTAACCTACCAATTCTATTTAGAATATATCAAAATATATCATGGATATTCTTCAGAATATTTGTACGAAAGAATAAATTTAGCTGACGACGTTTTATTTCAACCTTATAGTCAAGGATTTATAATAATTCTTCGATATTTAAAGTTAAACAAAATTATTATTGATGATTCTTATACGCCTTTTCATGATCAAGTAATTGAGAATATTGATTCAAATTTATCACTTGATGATGTTTACAATGAATTTGTTAAAATACATTCTCACCAAAACATTGATTCAAAATGAAGCCTTAATTATATCTCAATTTATAAACATGATGTACAATCTTCTCATTACACAGAATTGTAATTCTATTTGCATATGTTTTATTTACTTTGGTTGAGAGCATCATAATTAGTCCTAATGATTGAAGATATGATAATTGATTATAAAAATGTACGTAGGAGCACGCTTGCTCCCGATTGCTCCTTGCCAAATCAACATAACTCATATGAACCTTTTTTGCAAATTTATCTACAATCTGACAAGCTGCTTTGAGAATTAGAAGATTAGTATCCGAAAGATCTCCAATCAGATCAACATATATATCCCGTCTGGCATTTTCAAAACATTGCTCTATTTTCTCTTCACCTTTTATTGCCCAATAAAATAAGGACTTGAGTGCAACCCTTACATCTGAATTTGCTTCTCTTACTGTATATGCTGATATTTTTGAATTTATTCCGTCTTCAATTGTTTTTAAGCCGGTTTTTGTTCTTTCATTTAGAATTTTTTCTATTTCATCTGCATCATAATTTCGGAAATGAATTAACTCTGGTTGTAGTGTTGATTTTACGCTTTGATCAATTTCATTCAAAAATCTTGGATCATTACTTAACATTAAAATCATATAGTTTCTGTTATCCCTTGAAAGGAAATACAGTAATTCCCTTTGCCGTTCCTTTGGTGCCCACAAATGAACTTCATCAAGAATTATAATTGTCTTTGAATTATACTTTTCTCTAAACCGGTTGTATAATTCAGAAAGAGATAAACCTCTTGAACTTACATTTAATAAATGTGCGAGTATTTTAAAAGAAGTTGAATAATATCTTACATTGGCATACAAAATATTTAGCGAAGATTCCTCACTAAAAATCTGTTGCAAATATTTGATCATTAATGTTTTACCGCTTCCACGTGATCCGAAAATAACTTGGTTAACCGGAATGTTTGTTTTTTCATACTTTAGAAAAGCATCAATAATCTGCTTAGTTTCTTCTCGAATCAGTGGGTTTTGTGGAACAAAGTTGAAATCAAAATTGAATAGTCTGAAATCTTACTTGATTGGCTATTTATGTGTTCTCTTTTTTCCAACAAATATGATTTAATATCCATAACCTAATCACGTATAAACTCCACTTGACGTATTAATTGAACTTCTTCTTTATAAATATTTTGGTTTGAAATATTCTAAATTACTTCCAGACTACTTCTGATGGATTTCAGATTCTTTTGGGACATGCTTTAGATAATTCCGATAACTTTTCGTATTCATTCAAATCCTCAAATCAAGGAAAATCAGATTATTTCATTACGGAAAGTTTAACATTTTCTTTTCCACTTCTCAAATATTTAATCCAATCTTTTGATTTTAATTTCGATTTCTCTTTTAACTTACTTGATTGATACTATCAACACTCTTGTAGATATTGATTCATCCGCATGGTTTTATTTCACTCAGAATTTTCACGATTCAATAATTTATAAGACTTACGCTATTGTTTATTCGGATACAATTTTTAGAAATAAGCGGAATCCATTCGAAAACTGTAAAACAAAATTCATTAAATGGAAAAATGTGATTTTTGAGATGTATGAATAAATCTAAGCTAAGTAGTTTACCAGCATCAGCGTTGATTTACTTGATATTTTGTTTAAAATAATTCTTGATAATATGTCAAATTTGACATATATTGTAAATGATGAATAAGCAAGATAAGCCTCTAGTCTGGTTACATGGGGAAGTTAAATCACCTCCATTTTCTTCTTTGGCGAGAATTGAAGCTGGTTATCTTCTAAGATTGCTTCAAAAAGGAGAAAAATTGAATTTCCCTCACTCCAGACCAATGACATCAGTTGGCATAAAATGTCATGAATTAAGAATTAATGATGAAAAAAGTACTTGGCGAATTATTTACAGATTAGATTCTGATGCTATTATTATACTTGAAGTATTTAACAAGAAAACTCAAAAAACACCTAAAAATGTAGTTGATATTTGTCAAAAAAGAATTAAGGAATATGACAATGCTTAAAGAAAAAAACAAAAGCTAGAAAATAAAGGTTGGAAAATTGGAACTGCAGACGAATTTTTAAAATTATCTCCGGAAGAATCCGCATATATAGAATTAAAATTAAATTTAAGCGCAAATCTTAAAAGTCTTAGAACTAAGCAGAAACTTCGACAAGAAGATTTGGCAAATATAATTCATTCTAGCCAATCACGAGTTGCAAAACTCGAATCTGGAGATCCAAGTGTTACACTTGATCTTATTATTAGATCATTATTGGCCCTTGGAACTTCAAGAAAAGAAATTGCTAAAGCAATTGTTGCTTAATTAATTTATTTTTTGTTTCATTTTTATTATTCCATTCTCCACTCATCCAAAATTGAGGATCAACAAGTCTATATCTACACAAGTGCTGTCTTTGTGAGAAACATGGGGGCTACACTTATGCTTCTAATACAAAGTTTCGAATCAAATTAGTAACCAATGTTCATCAAATGGATTTAAGAAAAGGATTGTTATGGTATTATGTTTGGTTACTAAGCCGTTACATCAAGAATTTTAAAAAATCTTTATTTGCTTATAAACAGTTCAACTATTATTTTAAGATAAATTTTAATCTGATTTGTGAAAATGGCGCATACAAACAAAATACTGTTTTATTTTTTATCCTTAATGTACTTAAGCTTTTATTTGCTATCGCCATTTTTCCATCTGCATGAAGAAATTGATAATATTCATAACACATCAAATTATCATTCTCACTTTTTTGAAGAAAAAATTAGCAACAATTATATATCACCTTCAAATCAATTATTTGACCATAGTGAAAATCAAGAAAACTCAAACTACATAAGTTTTACTTTTGTTAATAATACACAAAAACCAATTTCAAATTTATATCAATATAGAATTAGTTATTTCTTACTAAGTTTCAATATTTCCCAACATGAATTTAAAACAAACTTTCCTGCAATTTTTGTCAATCAAAATATCTTATGGGAGAAGTACGTCCATTCGGCGAGTAATATTTCCCCACCCTATCCAATTCTTGCATAAAAATTAAACTAAGTTAAAAATTATTAATGGAGGTAACGTGCGCTTTTTGAAGCTCGTTATAGTTATATCTGTGCTTTCTAATTTTTACATAAATGCACAATCAGCAATATCATTAGATGATGCAATAAATTCAGCATTAGAAAAAAATATTGAATTGCAGAAACAAAAATTGTTTTTATATAAATCTGAGCTTGAATTTGATGAATCTGCTCGATTGCCAAATCCTTTGCTCAACTATTCAAGGGAAGATTTAACAAACAATTCATTGACCTTTGGCGAATGGATTTTATCCGGTTCTATGCCTCTAAATTTTCTTTGGGAAAGATGGAGTAATATTTCATCAAATGAAAAAAATCTTCAAGCACAAAAGTTATTGTTCAACTTCCAACAAAAAAATGTTAGATCTGAAGTTCAAAAATCATTCACAAATTTACATTTTACAAATTTGATGGTATCGGATCTATCTGATGCCTTGACAAATATTAAAAATATTTTTTCAACTGCAAAAATTCGTTTTGATGAAGGTGATATTTCCGAATATGAACTGCAAAGGATTTTAGTCGAAATCAACAAAATCTCTTCGTTGATAAAAAAAACAGAACTTAGCAAAAATGAATTTCAAAAAGAATTATGTATTCTTTTAAATACAGACAATTTTGAAATAATTACTAAAGATAGTTTTTTCAATCACATTATTTCTCTTAATCAAAATGAATTAGTTGATACCGCTTTAATCAAAAGGGATGATTTCAAAGCAATTGATCTTTTAATAGAAAGTGTGAATTCACAATTAAATTTTAATTCAATGAAAATTATTCCGGATATTAATTTAACAGCCGGATATAAAAAACAGACTGATGATTTATCTGGATTGGTTTTGGAACTAAATGTCCAAATACCAATTTTCAACAGAAATCAATTTAAGATAAATGAGAATGAAGTTGAATTGGAATTTCTGAAAAAGCAAAAAACATTCTTGCAAAATAAAATTGAAATAGAAGTTAAAACCTCATTCAAAAAATTTGAAGAATACAATTTACTCAATCAAAAAAACGACAAAACTATTTTAGAAAATATAATCAGCACATCAGCCTTTTCGTACGAACAAGGTGAAATCGAATTAGTTGAATTTATGGATGCGGTAAATACTTATGTTGATGGGATTCAACAGTTCTATAATACGAAAATTGAATTTTACGTGAGTTATTTTGAGTTGGAGAAAACAGTTTCATCTGAACTTAAAAATTTTGAAAATTAAATAGGAATAGGCAATTAAGATGAATAAGTACAAATTGTTAGCAATATTATTTTTAAGCATAAATTTTTTTATTTCATGTTCCAGCAACCATGATCACGAAGAAGAAGCAGATCATCATGAGCATGAAGGAACTTCAATTACTCAGTTTTCTGATTACACCGAAATCTTTATGGAATATCCCGCGCTTGTAGTAAATCAAGAAACAAAATTTTTGATACATTTAACAGACCTAAAAGATTTTAAAGCAGTTACAGAAGGAATTCTAACCGTAACTTTTAAAAATGATCAAACTGAATTTTCAAAAAAAGAAGATAACCCGGCAAGAGACGGAATTTTTATTCCTGTAATAAAATTTGAAAAAGCCGGAACTTATACTATGGAAATTAGCTTAAGAGGAAATCAAGTTTCTGATAATATTATTGTAAATAATGTTATTGTTTTCAGCAGTGAAAATGATATTCCTCATTCACATGAAGAATCTCCACCATCTATATCTTTTTTAAAAGAGCAGCAATGGAAAATAGAATTCCACACAGAATTTGTTAAAAAGCAAAATCTTCAATCTTCTGTTATTGCAACCGGTGAAATTATTGCAAAGCCTGAATATTATTCAAAAGTTGTTGCCCCGGTTCCGGGTATAGTTTTTCAATCAAATAATTTAAGCTTTCCAAAACAAGGAATGTTTGTTAATAAAGGAAGTATTTTATTAAATGTTTCACCTTCATCAGATGTAAATGTAAATATCGGCAAAATTAAAAATGATTTTTTACTTGCAAAATCTGAGTACGAAAGAGTTCAAAAATTATTTGATAAAAATGCAGTTGCTCAAAAAAGATTGGATGAAGCAAAATTTGATTTTGAGTCAAAGCAAAATATTTATAATACTATTACACAGCAAGTTAAGTTTACTGAAAATGGATTTGCTGTAATCGCACCAATCAGCGGTTATATCGAAAATATTTCAATTTCATTAGGCAGTCAAATTGAAATAGGGCAAGAATTATTTACGATAGTTAATCCCTCTAAATTAATTTTAGTTGCAAATTTACCAGCTAACAATTTTAATCAAGCAAATGAATCCAAAGATGCATCCTTCAAGGTAGAAGGTTATAATAAGGAATTTTCAATCAGCAAGTTAAACGGAAGAAAAATTTCAGTTTCATCAAGTCTTAACCAACAAAATAGAACAATCCCGATTTACTATGAATTTGATAATCCGCAAAATTTAATAAAAGTCGGAATGTATGCTGAAGTATTTGTAAAAACTGGGGAATTAAAAAATACAATTGTAATTCCGGAAACTGCAATCATAGATGAAGAAGGAATGCATACTGCTTACGTACAAGCAGAAGGTGAAGCATTTGAAAAAAGAATTTTAAAAACCGGAATTACCGATAACGGGTTAATTGAAGTTTTGGAAGGAATAAATGAGAATGAACGAATTGTAACTAAAGGAGCCTATCAAGTTCGGTTAGCTGCTCTTTCTCCGGAGTCTGCAATTGGTCATGGTCATGTACATTAAAATTTTGAGGAAAAAATGTTTGATAAAATAATTCTGTTTTCTTTACATAAAAGAATAGTTGTACTCATTGCAGCTATTGTTTTGCTTGCTGCCGGTATATTTATCACTTTTGATATGCCCGTTGATGTTTTCCCGGATTTAACAGCTCCAACTGTAACAATAATGACAGAAGCTCATGGAATGGCTACCGAAGAAGTTGAAACTCTTGTTTCTTTCCCAATTGAAACTTCCGTAAACGGGGCTACAAATATTAGAAGAGTTCGTTCTTCAAGCTCTGCCGGATTTTCTATTGTCTGGGTTGAATTTGATTGGGGTACGGATATTTTTTTAGCACGACAAATTATCAGCGAGAAAATTCAAACAATGGCAGCTAATTTACCGAAAGGAGTCGGCAATCCGGTTCTTGCTCCAATCTCATCAATTATGGGTGAAATAATGCTGATAAGTTTAAGCATAGATGAGAAAAATAATCCGAATAATTTAAATGAAATGGATTTAAGAACTATTGCGGATTTTGACTTGAGACGAAGATTGCTTTCAATATCCGGGGTTTCACAAGTGATTCCAATTGGCGGTGCGGTAAAACAATATCAAATTTTAATTTCTCCGGAAAAACTTTCTGCATTTAACATTTCATTAAATGAAGTTTTAATTTCCGCTGAAAAATCAAATGAGAATGCTTCCGGCGGTTCTTATATGGATTCCGGCAGTGAATATCTAATCCGCGGAATTGGGAATATTAAATCTATTGAAGATATTAAAAATAGTGTTGTAACAATACATGATAAAGTTCCAATATTAATTAAGGATATTGCAGAAGTTAATATTGGACCCGCAATTAAAATCGGTGACGGTTCTAAAAATGCAGAACCGGCTGTAATTTTAACAGTTCAAAAACAACCTCAAACAAATACACTTGAACTTACAGAAAAAATCGAAAGCATATTATTCGAAATTAAAAAAACTCTTCCGACTGGAATTTTATTAGACTCGGATATTTTCAAACAATCTGATTTCATCCAAATTGCAATTCAAAATGTTATTGGTGCATTAAGAGACGGTGCAATTTTAGTAGTAATCGTTATCTTTTTATTTTTATGGAATATTAGAACAACTTTTATTTCGGTTGTTGCAATTCCCCTCTCAATAATTATTACAATAATTGTTTTTAAGTTTTTTGATATAATGATAAACACAATGTCGCTTGGTGGTATAGCAATTGCAATTGGAGCGCTTGTTGATGATGCAATTATTGATGTCGAAAATGTTTATCGAAGATTAAAAGAAAATATATCCAACAATAAAAATAAAAGTATCGATGCCCTTAAAATTATTTTCGAAGCTTCGAAAGAAATTCGTGCTCCTATGGTTAATGCAACTTTAATAATAGTTGTTGTGTTTTTACCTTTATTTTTCTTAAGCGGTGTTGAAGGCAGATTATTAAGACCAATGGGTTACGCTTACGTTACTTCGATATTTGCATCTCTGTTAGTTGCACTAACTGTTACTCCGGTACTTTCGTATTACCTTTTACCAAACGCAAATTTCATGAAAAAAGAAGAAGACACTTGGCTTGTTGAAAAATTAAAAAAATATTATAAAAGCACTCTTAATTTCACATTGAAGAGACCAAAATTAATTCTTTCTGCTTCGTTATTATTTTTTATTATTTCAATTGCAATTTTACCATTACTTGGAAGATCATTTTTACCGGAATTTAACGAAGGATCATTAACGCTAAGTTTAGTTACGCTTCCCGGAACATCTTTGGAAGAATCTAATAAAATAGGAAATTTAGCTGAAGAAATTATTTTATCATTTGATGAAGTAAAATCAACCGCAAGAAGAACCGGAAGAGCCGAATTAGATGAACATGCACAAGGTGTAAACGGTGCAGAATTAGATGTACGTTTTGAACTTCTTAGTAGAACTAAAGAAGAATTTTTAACCGAATTAAGAAATAAACTCTTAGCTTTACCCGGGACGAATGTTACAATTGGTCAGCCAATCAGTCACAGAATTGATCACATGCTTTCCGGAACCAGAGCCAATATTGCCGTAAAAATCTTTGGTAATAATTTGCAACAATTACGTTCTTATTCGCAGCTTGTTAAATCGGAAATGGAAAAAGTAGAAGGTGCGGTTGATATTTCCGTTGATCAAGAAGTTGAAGTTCATCAAACGAAAATCAAATTTAATCGTACTAAAATGGCTCAATTCGGTTTAACAATTGGCGATCTTGCTGAAGCAATTGACATAGGATTTAATGGAGAAAGAGTTTCACAAATCAGAGAAGGTCAAAATACTTTTGATTTAATTGTTCGTTATAATGATAACAACAGAGGAAATATTCATAAAATTCAGAATGCACTTTTTGATACTCCTTACGGAGTTAAAGTGCCGCTAACACAGCTTGCCGAAGTAGTAAATGAAAAAGGTCCAAACAGAATCAGCCGTGAAAATGTTCAGCGTAAAATAGTTGTTCAAGCAAATATATCCGGTAGAGATTTAAGAAGTGTGGTTGATGATATTAGAAAGAATATTGAAGCAAATGTAAATTTTGAGCAAGAATATTTTGTTGAATTTGGCGGTCAATTCGAAAGTGAACAAGAAGCTACAAAAATAATAACTTTGATGAGTTTTGTCTCAATTGGAATAATATTTATGATTTTATTCTTTCAATTTGGAAATATAAAATCCGCTCTTTTTATTTTAATAAATTTACCCTTAGCATTAATAGGCGGTATTTGGGCGGTGTATATGTCTGATGGAATTATCAGTGTTGCATCTTTAGTTGGCTTTATAACTTTATTTGGAATTGCCACACGAAATGGTATTTTAATGTTATCCCATTTTAAACATCTCATTGATGAAGGTATAGAATTTACTCAAGCAATAATTCAAGGATCTATTGAAAGATTAAATCCTATTCTTATGACAGCAATTACCGCCGGATTAGCATTAATTCCACTTGTTTTAGGAAGCGGCGAACCCGGTAAAGAATTAGAATCCCCAATGGCTATTGTAATTCTTGGCGGTTTAGTAACTTCAACTGCATTAAATATGATTGTTGTACCAAGTTTGTTCTATAAGTTTGGAAAAAATATTAAGTAAAAAATGGAAGGATCATGTGGCAATATATTATTAAAATATTAGTCTCTGCATTTTTAATTGTTGCAGTTTCTGAAGTCTCTAAAAGAAGTTCTTTAATTGGCGGTATATTAGCTTCGTTACCGCTTGTTTCTGTTCTGGCAATTATCTGGCTTTATATTGAAACTAAGGATATTCAGAAGATTTCAAATCTTTCAACAAGTATTTTTTGGCTTGTAATTCCTTCACTTTCATTTTTTATTATTTTACCAATACTGCTAAAAACTAAACTGGACTTTTATTTGGCTCTCGTAATTTCAATAGCAATTATGATTGTTCTTTACTATTTGATGATATTTATTCTTTCTAAATTTAATATACATTTATAATAATTTTTGGTGAAGTATGCCATTTAGTTTAGAACAATTTCTTAACATATTTAAAGATTATAACCAAACTGTTTTTCCGTTGCAGTTATTTTTTAATATTCTAGCTCTAACTTCAATTGTTGTTTTAATTAAAAACTCAAATTACAAAAATAAGATCATCAACGGCACTTTAGCATTTTTATGGTTATGGATTGGAGTAGTTTATCACTTAATTTTCTTTACTGTTATTAATAAGGCTGCGTACTTTTTTGCATTAATTTTTATAATACAATCAATTATTTTTCTTTATATCGGTTTCTTTAAGAATATTTTCGTTTACGAATTTAGAAAAGATTGGCTAGGAATAATTAGTATTTTAATTATTATTTATGGTTTATTAATTTATCCAATTTTAGCATATCTCTTTGGTCATAAATATCCGTATCAGCCAACATTTGGTTTGCCTTGCCCAACAACAATATTCACATTTGGAATTTTATTATTCGCTAAAAAACCAATCAAATGGTACTTTATCCTTTTACCGCTTATTTGGGCTTTGATTGGTTCTACTGCTGCACTAAAATTAAATATTTATGAAGATGTAGGTTTATTGATTTCTGGTATTCTTGGATATTTTTTTGTTTTAAGAAATTCTAAATCGTAAGATTATTTTCAACTACTTTTTTGCTAAATAACTAAATTGAAAGTCAATATTAGCTTTATTGAAAATTACAATTTATATAGCCCGCGATTTCTACATCCATATTCCTTGATTCCTTATAGGACTGAAATTTTTCAAGTATACTCTCTAAATTGCTGCATAAAATTCTACCGCTTTATTCAATCACACTTTATTTGCTTTCAATTATAAATCTCAATTATAAATTCTTTCGCCTCTTTTATGATTAAAGATATTGTCACATTCTCTTTCTAATCTTTATTGAATTATATTTTAATCTCTTTTTGATTTGCTAGTTTTGTTTTAAAGTTTTTAATTAGAATGAAGTAAATTTTATTTTGATAATAATTTGGAATTGTATGAAACTTGTAATTTATCTTTTGGTTATTGCTTTTTGTTTAACTGTATTTGGATGTTCAAATTGTGACGGAGAAAATCCAACTGTTAAATTAGTAAATAACGGATCCGGAAAGGCAGATATTCAAATTAAAACTTCTGGCGGTAATACTGAGAATATTAATAATGTATTGGTTGGTACTGTATCCTCAAAAAGATCTTTTGATGAAGGCAACATTGAATTTACGATTAATATTCAAGGGGTAAATGAACCAATAGTTTATAATTTAAAAGTCTCGTCTTGCCGTGATTATATTGTAACAATTAATGCTGATAATTCTGTTGAAGGTTCTTCTTCAGAAAGGGATTAGTGAAATGCGATAATTTAAGATTAAAGATAATATTTTTGTGTTTAGTAATTCGTATTGGATTAAAATAAAATTAGTCTGTTGTTACTGATATCTTAAAACTATTATACTCTTCTTCACTAATCCAAAATTGCAGAGCAACTATTTTTACATTATTAAACTTTTGCGGCTCGCATCGACAATGTAAAAGAGTCCCAAATGCAGAATTACTGGTTACCTAGGTATACGCTTTTCGATGGACTTTATGGTCAATAACGATCATAAAATATTTCATATTATTATATATTTCATATCTTTTGCACCACTTCCAAAATGATTATAAATCAAATGCGCAAACCAATAAATTTAACTTTCAATATCAACGCATTTTACACTAGGCTTATTTGAAACTTAGAAATAGGTGCAAAGAAATTAATATTAATTTCATAATCAAATCTATGTATAAAATTAGTTATTGTATTGCAATACTCAATAGTTTATATTGTAAAATATGAAAAAATTCTTTTTAAAAACTAAGATAATTATTGGCATTTGGATTCTTTCAGCCTTACTGTTCTCATTTCTACACTCTGAACTTGGTTTTCTGAGTCACAACGAAAATAATCATTCCGAACACGATTTTTGTAATTTAGTTGACGATAGTACGCCGCCAACTATTAAAATTGTTAAAATTAATTTAATTTTATTTAAAGATTTTATTTCAATAAAACAAAAATTCATAGAGCAGAATTTACATGTAGACATAACTAGCTTAATAAATATAGACAAACCACATTTTTTATTAAAAACTAGTAAAGCCTACCTTTCCAAAAATTCATTTCTGATTTGATCTCTTAGTTTTTGCCTTAGTCCTCCCAATGGACATATTATAACATTTATTTATAAACTAGGAGAATTTATGAACAAGTATTTCTTGTTGTTCGTATTTGCATTTACTTATATTAAGTTATGTGGACAATCAGACAATATAAAGCTATCGTTAA
Source organism: Ignavibacteriota bacterium (assembly GCA_016716225.1). NCBI lineage: Bacteria > Pseudomonadati > Ignavibacteriota > Ignavibacteriota bacterium. Next base: position 24,670 of record JADJWT010000001.1, read on the forward strand.
ACGATGCTTTAATGATTTCAATAAAACAAAATCCTTTATTGATTGAATCAAGTGAACAGATTAACGTTGCTGAAGGGCGATTTTGGAGTGGTATATCTCTACCAAAACCCTTGTTAGACTTAAGTCTTGAATTTATACCTATTAGTAAACGATTAAGTAATTATTCTGAGAAAACATTTTCAATCTTGCAAACTTTTGAGTTTCCAACAAACTATTTTCTAAAAGGAAATAAACTATCAAATGAAAAAGTGATAGCTAATTACCAGCACATTCAAAAAGAAAGGCAAATTATAGCTGAAGTAAAAACCGCATATTATAATGTTTTAACCAAGCAAGAACTTATTAAATATGCAAAGGAAAATCTTTCTATAAGTGAGGATTTTTATAATAAAGCTAAAATAAGGTATAATGTTGGCGAAGGTACTAATATTGAACTACTAACAGCAAAGGTACAACTAAGTGAAGCTAACAATAAGTTAAATATATCAGAAAATGAATTTAGGATTTCTTTAACGGAATTAAATTTCCTTTTAGGAAATGAATCGACAAAACATAACAATTATATACTTACTGATACATTAGAATTCAAGTTATTTAATCTTAATCTTGATGATATTTATTCGCTTTCTTCTAATAGTAATCCTTCAATAAAAATTGCTGAATTGAATATCGATATATCGTCAGTTGAAAGGACGATTGCTTGGTCTTCATTACTTCCAAATTTTAATCTTGCGTATTTCCGACAAGATTTAGATGGTAATGGTGGATTCTATGGTGCCTCATTTGGGATTGAAATTCCTTTGTGGTTTTTATTTGAACAGCGCGGTAACATAAAGGAAGCCAATGCTAAACATTTAATTTCAGATGCTCTTTATATCCAAACAAAGAATGAAATTTCACTGATTGCAAAGAATGCATATATGTTTTTTTTAGCTGCTTCTCAACAATTAAGTACTTATACAAATGATATTTTACCACAAGCCGAAGAAGTCTATCGAGCTGGTAAAAATAGTTATGACGTTGGTGAATTGACTTACTTAGAATATCTGCAAGTAAAACAATTGCTAAACTCTGCAAAAGAGAACTACATAGTTGCTTTATTCAATTACAATAAATCAATCGCATCATTAGAAGAAATTTTAGGTAAAAATATAAATGAACTGGAGAATTAACATAATGTATAAAAAATTTAATTATATAATATTTATTACCCTAATTACTGTATCATTCATAGGTTGCAAGGAAAATATAGAAGTAAAAGCTGAAGAACATTCAGATGATCATAGTGATGAAATTACTTTAACTATGGAAACAATAAAACAAATAAAATTAGCGACATTCACTGCCTCATTAATTCCAATTAGTGGTACAATTACAATTCCAGCAGAGGTAAAAACAAACCAAGATAATGAAGCTCAAATTGGTTCTCTTATTCAAGGTAGAGTGAATAAAGTTTTCGTAAAAGTTGGTGATTATGTAAAAGTCGGACAGGTCTTAATGACAGTTGAAGGGCTTGAAGTAGGTGAAATCAAATCTGGTTTTCTTAAAGCAAGAGCAAACTATGAATATGCTAAAACTAATTATGAGCGACAAAAAAAATTATTTGAAGCACAAATCGGTTCACAGAAATCATTTTTAGAAAGTCAATCTGAATATGTAAAAGCGGAAGCCGAATATCATGCCGAAGATAAAAAAATTCATTCGGTCGGTTTAAGTGATGATGACATTTTAAAGGAAAATGATGGGGACAAACATACATCAGGTACACTGCCAATTAAATCGTTAATAAATGGAATTGTTATCGAACGAAATGTTGTAATTGGACAACAAGTAGATGTTTCTACAACGGCATTTAAAATAATAAATACTAGTACTGTGTGGATTGATGGACATGTATATGAAAAGGATCTCAATAAAATTAACAATAACACAAAAACTTCATTTCTTACTGGCTCGTCTTCAAGTCATAAATTTTATGGGAATATTATTTATGTTGGTCAAACTGTTGATGATAAAACAAGAACCATTCTTATACGTGGTGAGTTCAATAATGCGGGAAATGAGCTAAAACCCCAAATGTTCGGTGAACTACAGATTGAAACCAATTCAAATGTAAAAGCTCTTTTAATTACGGAAACATCAATTGTTAAAGATGGAGAAAATTATAATGTATTTGTCCGAACTTCAGATACTAAATTCGAAAAAAGAGATGTTAAAATTGGTTCATCTATAAATGGTATGGTCGAGATAAAAGAAGGTATAACGGAAGGTGAAAAAATTGTTACTGATGGTGTCTTTTACTTAAAGAGCGAACTAAAAAAAGATGAATTAGAGGAGCATGAACACTAATGTTAGAAAAAATAATCGCTTTAACACTAAATCAAAAAGGTACGATACTATTCGTATCTCTTACAATTATAGCATTGGGTTTGTATTCATATTTTACCTTACCCATTGATGCATTCCCGGATGTAACAAATATCCAGGTTGAAATTATCAGTCACGCAGATGGACTTTCTGCAATAGAAATTGAAAGGAATGTTACATATCCGATTGAAACTTCTATGCGGGGATTACCAAATTTAGAACAAATGCGATCTGTAACTAAGTTCGGATTATCTATTGTTACTTTAATTTTCAAGGATGATGTAGATATATATTTTGCGCGACAATTGGTTTTTGAGCGTTTGGCAGAAGCTAAAGAAAATGTACCCGAAGGGGTAGAAATTGCAATGGGCCCAATTGCTACTGTTATGGGCGAAATTTATCAATACACTCTTGAAGGTAAAGTACCAGTAGATTCACTTGAAAAAATAGTTTATTTGTCTGATTTACGAACTATACAGGAATGGATATTAACTCCCCAGTTAAAAAGTGTATGTGGGTGTAAATGAAATAAATTCTTTTGGTGGATATTTCAAACAATACCATGTAATTCTGTCTTCGGAAAAACTAATTAAATACAACCTTGCGGCGGAAGATATTTACAATGCAATTGAAGATAACAATCAAAATGTTGGAGGAAATATTCTTGAAAGAGATTCTGATCAACATATAGTTCGTGGAGTGGGTTTAATAAAAAGTATATCTGACATCGAAAATATAGTCCTAAAATCTTCTGACGGGATTCCTACTTTTCTTAAAGATGTAGCACATGTTAAAATTGGTGAAGCTGTGCGATTGGGTGCTGCAATGATAAATGGTAAAGACGAATGTGTTGGCGGAATTGTAATGATGTTACGCGGAGAAAATAGCCGTGATGTTGTAGATAGAGTTAAGGAAAAGGTTGAAGAAATAAACAGCAATAATATACTGCCAAATGGAATAAAAATAGTTCCATATTATGATAGAAGTGATATTGTAAATGAAAGTGTGAATACAGTAAACTTGGCTTTAATTGAAGGAGCAATACTTGTGCTTATAATACTCTATTTACTTCTTAGAAGCTTTAGAGGAAGTATTGTGGTTCTTATTGCCCTACCTTTATCACTTCTAATAACATTTATTGTTATGAAGTTAGTTGGTTTAAGTGCAAACCTTATGTCATTAGGCGGTTTAGCTATATCAATTGGAATGATAATAGACGCAACAATAATCCAGGTTGAAAATGTTCAGCGGCATTTAAGCGAAGAAGGTAATAAATGCCCTAAGATTAAAACAGTTTTAAGGGCAGTTCTTGAAGTTAGAAAGCCAAGTATATTTGGTGAGCTGATAATAGCTATAACCTTTATTCCAATTCTATCATTAGAAGGAATTGAAGGAAAAATGTTTGCACCGCTTGCAAAGACAGTTGCGATTGCCCTTTTATCATCTCTACTGCTTTCAATATTTGTTATACCGGTTCTGAGCTCAATATTCCTGAAATCTCAACCTGAGAAAGAGAGTATAATAATTAAATATGCTAAAAAGTTTTATCAACCAATACTTGAATTCTCGATGAATAATCGAATTAAATTAATTAGTGGTGCATGTGTATTTTTATTATTTGCTTTATTTCTATCAACACGTCTTGGAACAGAATTCATTCCTATTATGGATGAAGGTGCCTTTGATATGGATATTGCTCTTCTTCCTGGAGTTTCACTATCTAAAGCTATGGAAATAAATAAACTTGCTGCAGAAAAAATGAAACAATTTGATGAACTTGAAATTATTGTTTCAAGAACTGGTCAGACTGGCGTTGCTCTTGATACACGAGGAGTTGATAAAACTGGATATGTTGGTGTGCTCAAACCAAAAAATGAATGGACACGGAATATTACCCGAGATGAACTTACTAATGAGATGCGCGAGTCACTAGAATCAATACCTGGAATTGGTTTTGGATTCAGCCAACCGATACAATGCAGAATTGATGAAATAGTTGCTGGTACTCGTGCACAGTTAATTATAAAACTTTTTGGAGATGATATTGAAAAACTTAAAATAATATCTGATCAAATTGCAAAAACACTTAGCAAAGTGTTTGGTGTTGCTGATTTAATGACTGAAAAAATCAGTGGACAACCATATTTAACTGTTGATATTGATCGATCAAAAATTGCTCGCTATGGAATAAACATAAAACAAGTGCAAAGTGTAATAGAAATTGCTGTTGCTGGTAAGTCTGCGTCAAAATTCTATGAGGAAGATAAAAACTTTGATATTGTTGTACGGCTGCCTGAAGAAAAAAGAAATTCAATTCAAACTATTGGGGATATTTTAATCCCAACTCCTGAAGATTCAAATATACCACTTGGGCAATTAGCTCAAATAGAAATGGTTGAGGGTCCAGTTCAAATTAGTCGTGATGATGGAAAAAGAAGAATAGGAATAGAGATGAATATAAGCGGAAGAGATATTGGTGGTTTTGTTGAAGAAGCAAAGAAAAAAATAAAAGATAATGTTGAACTGCCAGCAGGATATTATCTGACGTGGGGTGGTCAATTTGAAAATCAGGAAAGAGCAATGAACAAACTTCTTATAATTGGACCGATTGTAATAGGTTTAATCTTACTCTTACTCTTTGTAACTTTTAAGTCAATAAGACTAGCTCTACTTGTTATATCAAACTTACCATTTGCATTAATTGGTGGAATAATTTCATTATACATTTCAGATCTATATTTATCCGTTCCTGCATCGGTAGGTTTTATTGTACTTTTTGGTGTGGCCGTATTAAATGGTCTTGTATTAGTATCTCACATCGCACAGTTACGTGAAGAAGGATTAGAAATTAAACAAGCAATATTAAAAGGTTCGCTGAATAGATTAAGACCAGTTTTAATGACTGCATCTATTGCAACATTTAGTTTGATTCCTATGATATTTGCTAGCGGTACTGGTTCAGAGATTCAAAAACCTTTAGCAACAGTTGTGGTTGGTGGTTTAATTACATCAACATTATTTACACTTGTTTTAATCCCATCAATTTATACTTGGTTTGAAAAACGAAAAATATAATTAGAGTTGTGTTAATTTTATGGCTTACTAAATTTAATTTTGGTAAGCCTAACTTTACAATATTTTATTTATGAGTTAAAAGCAGTGATAGGACAATTCATTTAAGTATAATTATTGAAATAAATTTCAGAAATAATTATAAGCTGATTAAACAGAAATTTTAGAACTCAATTCAAATATTGAATCAATAAAATGAAAAATGATTTTATTGAAATAAGATTTCTACTATTTATATCATTTAGTCATTTTTAAGATTTTGATTTTGTTAAATGAATACAAAATAAAATTAGTTTGTTGTTTCTGAAATCTTAAAACTATTATACTCTACTTCAATCATCCAAAATTGAGGATCAACAATTTTTACCTCTTCATAGGTTAGGTTATAAAGTTTGTAAACCACAAATTTCATTATATTATTCTTTATTCAAATTCTTCTAGTTTTATAACAATAGTTTAAACTTACATTTCGTTAATATTACAAAGATTATTATCAATTTTTACGAGTCTGATTTATTATTTTCCTAGTTTCAAAATTCTCATCGCACCCTGTATTACTAAAACAAATACTATTGTTCCAATCATTAAGTCTGGTTTATTTGAATCAAATATTTTTACAAGTATTCCAGCAACAATTACTCCAATATTTATAATTACATCATTTGATGTAAATATCATGCTTGCTTGCATGTGAGCTTCTTTACTTTTAGATTTTTGAAGAAGATATAAACAAATGCCATTTGCAATTAGTGCAAAAATTGAAATTATAATCATCGTTGAAAAATCTGGGGAACTTTCTGCTCCCAAAAACCTTCTTAAAACCTCAATAAATCCGATAAATGCTAAAGTCATTTGAAAATAGCCAGCTAATTTGGCAATTTTTTTCTTTCTTATTAAACTTCCTCCAACTGCGAACAAACTTAATCCATAAACAAATGAATCTGCTAACATATCTAAACTATCAGCCACCAGACCCATTGACTCAGAAATTATCCCAGTAATCATTTCTAATAAGAAAAAAACAAAATTAATTAATAAAACTGCCCATAATAATTTTCGTTGATTTTTGTTTTCGTTTTGCACAATAAATTCAGTTTTTTCTGAACTTAATAATTTTTCTCCGAGACTTAATTCGCTAATCGCTTCTTCTATTGCTTGAAATTCTCCGTCATGCAAAACTGTTAATTTTCTGTTTTGAATATCGAATGAGAGATTTTTAATATTTGTAAATGAATCTAATTTCATCCGAATTAAATTTTCTTCAGAGGGGCAATCCATTTTTGAAATCTCAAAAATTGTTTTGTTCACAACTCTACCTATTAAACATGATTATAAAATATTATTTATATCATTCAAACTTTTAATATTAATTTAGAAAACTCGTAAAAATTTAACATCAAATTTCATTTCAATTCCTTTTCACCAATTTCATAATTATTATACTCTTCTTCACTTAACCAAAATTGAGGATCTACAATTTTTACTTCTTCATAGGTTAGGTTGTAAAGTTTGTAAACCATTACATCTATTTCGTTATCTGTTTTGGTTATTTCTTCTTGTAGCTGATTTATTTTTGTTTTATACTCGTTAAAATATTCTTCCCATTCGTCTTGTTGCTTGAGCGATAATTCAATTTTTTGTTTTTTTAATTCAGTTTTAAAACCAAGAAAATTATACAAATAAAACTCATCAATTCTTTTAGGAACACTGTTAATAAAAAAATTATCCTTTATTCTATGAATAAACTTTTCTCTAATTGAATTCAATAAAAGCTTTGAATTAATAATATAGTCTGCTTTTTCTTTTAATAAATTTTGATTACTCGGTAAAACTATTGGGATTCTTGATAAATATTCTTTCGAAATATTTACAGTCAGAGTTGATTCATTAGTAAACTGATTATTATAAAACCAATTAATCAATTTAGAATTCAATAATGCTAAAATAAATTTATAATCAAATTTAGAATCTTCCTTTAGTATAATATTATTTATTGATTCTTTGTTGTAATACCTATTATTATCATATGCTACTTTCAAAGGTTTTGCTCCACCAGTTATCCTCTGGACTAATAATTTCTCGTTAACTTCAAAAACTTTGGGAGATCTTGGTCTATGTAATAACTCTGGTTTATACTTTAGATATTTTGTAATTGGTTTTATAAAATAAGCTCCAATATCTTTACCTTCTAAGAAAGCTTTATAATCTTCAATTTGTTTATCAAAAATAAGTTCATTTCTATTCTTAGTTATTACAACACCAAAAATTATTTCCATACATTCATTACCAAGTAAACTTTTATTCGTATTTATTTTTTTTAATAGTTCTGCTTTTTCTGCTGAAAGATTAGAAGTAATGATATATTGATTTTTAATAATATCATTAATGGAAATTTTATCATATGAACCTGAAAAATCCTTGATGACTTTTAAGAAATGTTGGTTATTAGTTTTAATTTTTTTTGCGATTAAAATAATGGCTGTTGTAATAGCAGTTTGAAAAACATCATTTCCTAAATCTGCTAATTCTCTAAACAGAAAATTATTAATAAAGTATTTTCTTGACTCATGATAAGAAGTAACTCTTAGGTAAGTATTAGGAATAATAAAGGAAAATTCTCCGTTATCCTTTAATAACAAATAAGATTTTTCGATAAAAAGAGTAAATAAATTTACCTTACCAATTCCTGTTATAAATATTTTCTTAAAATATTCTTTTTCAATATTAGAAATTCCTTCATTACCACCAAAGACATAAGGCGGATTTCCAATTACAACATCAAAACCGCCGTTACTCATTATTTCCTTAAATTCTTCATTCCAATTAAATGCTTTATTTCCGGCTACTTTCGGATCATCAATTAAAGAATTTCCGCATTTTATATTATTGCTTAGTGTAGAAAGTTTTCTTCCTTTTTTTGCAGTTCTCAGCCACAAAGAAAGTTTTGCAATTTCAACGGCTTCCTCATTTATATCAACACCATAAATATTATTTTCAACAATATCTTTTTCATATTCGGAAATTGTAAACGCTTCTTTCAGCAAAGAGCTTTTATGTTCATCAATCCATTTATGCTCTTTTATTAAAAATTCCAGCGCTTGATTTAAGAATGCTCCGCTTCCGCAAGCCGGATCAAGTATTTTCAGCGATAAAATATATTCTCTGTATTTATCAAGATTATCAAATAATATTTTTGCTTTCTGGTTTAACTTCCCTTTTGCGTTCTGCTGCTTTCTAAAATTGTTTCGTCAATTTCATCAAGATTTAATTCTTTTTTCTTTTCGGTACACAAAGAGCCAATCGTATTATCAACAATATATTTTGTAATGTATTTTGGAGTGTAAAAAATTCCATCTTTTTTGCGTTTGGATTTTTCACGCTCAACTAAATTGCCTTCCAGTTCTGCGGTTAGTTCTTCAATTTCCGATAAGCTGTGTTCAAAAATATGTCCTAAAATATTTACATCAACTTCACTGCTGAAATCATAAGAAGAAAGTTTTATAATATCGGTAAGTAAAATTTCATCATCGATTTTTACATTATCCAGAATTTCATCTTCTTGAAATAATCCGCCGTTATATGCCGGAAGCGAATATTCTTCGTAAGTATGCCCAACATTTAAATGATTGAAAAATTTTACAAATCTTGTGTAAAGCGGTTTCGCTTCATCCAGAGATTTTAATTGTTTCCATTGATCAACTATTCTGGTTATTGAGTTTGGCGGAACTAATAAACTATCTTCTGCAAAGAGTATGAATAAAATTCTATCTAATAATTTTTGCGAACTTTTGAACAAGCTAAGTTTATCAAATTGCGGATTATTTTTTACAAGGTTATTATAGATTTTATGTTTGAATTGCGAGTAATCTTTGTATAGTTTATCGGAAATATTTTCTTCATGTAATCTTGATTCTTCTTTTACTTTTAACGGAATTCCGTTAAGAATATTTTTACTGTTTAGCAGAAAGTAAAAAGTTTGAAATCATTTTCTGTTAATGTAAATAGATTGAATTCTTCCCACTCAGTTGCATTATCAATATAAAAATTGAGTTTTTCAAAGTTTGATGTTATTACAAATCTGCATTTGTTTTGATGATTTTTATAATTAAATGCTTGTGTTGTGATTGATTCCAGATTAACCGTTTTTGTTGATTTAAGCTCGATTACGCCGATTGCATTTCCATCTTGAAGAATTGCACCATCCGCTTTTTTAGAATCAGTTTCGTTCTTAAATTCAGTTGTAAGATTGTAATTTTTATCGGGATTTATCGTATATCCCAAAACTTGAACGAATATTTCCCGTAAAAATCCTTCTTGATAGTTTTCTTCCTTTAAGAGTTTAATGTTTTCTATTCGTTCGGAATCACCGTAAAATTCTCTGAATTTATTATAAGCAGAAGTAACTTCTTTGGAATCTAAATTGGAAAGGTATTTCTTAATTACAGATTTTTGAAAAAGGGACATAAACAAATCTCAAGTTTAACATCAAACTATTTAATAATCAAAAATAAAAAAATAGCATTAGAAAAATCATTTACTTCTAAAAGTACACAAATAATTTTTTCAATAATATTCTATATTTTTATTTCACTGTAGCTGTCCCAAAAGTAACCGGTCTGCCATCGGATTCATAACATATTAAAATGTTATAACTTTTTCACTATCAAGAGTCAATCGAACAAGTTCTTTCATATCACTTCTCGCAACACCGTCAAGTAATTTTAATTCAGCAAAACCTCTTGCATCCATGCACGTTCCGCAAGCTTTTATTTTTCCTCCTTTTAAAATTACAGCTTTCATCATTCTCTCAATGTTATAATAACCTTGAGGTGTATTTTGATTTGGAATTCCGCAGCCAACAGCATCTGCCATTAAGAAAATTGCTACTTCTGTTTCTGAGCTTTCTTTTTGAATGTTCATTGCAAGCCTTAATGCATTATATGCTTTTTCTGTTCCATAAGGTCCATCATTAATTATTATTAGTAATTTCATAATTGCTATTCCTTAAATTTATTTTTTAATTCCAATAATTCCATAATGGTAGGGTGGAAGATCTATTTCTTTCTTTAAAATATCAAATCCTGCAACTTTAAGCCAATCTATACATTGTTCTGGTTTTGGTCTTATATTTAGGGAGGGTCCGCGTGGAGTATCCTCAGAATATATCCAATGAATAATTGCAATTCTACCATTCTTTTTTAAAATACGAGAGGCTTCCATTAGTAAACTTATCGGTTCTTCAGTATGTAAAATATTAAATAACATAATATATTCTACAGTTTCGTTTTCCAATCCGGTACCATCCTTGACGAAATCTCTTTGCAATAATATAACGTTGTTAATATTTTTTTCCTGTAATTTGTTTTGAACAAGTTTTATCAAATTTGGTTCAATATCAATTGCATATAGATATCCGTTAATTATTTTTGATGCTGGAATACTGAAAGTACCATAACCTGATCCAAATTCAACAACATCTTTTACTTCTTCATGTAGTTCAAGTTTTCTTAATACTTCTTCCGGATTAAAAAATGAATCCCACATTTCTTCTTCGGGCATTCCGCTGTTTCTTACTTTCATATTTTTCTGCCTATTTGAATAAATATCCAAGTAAAGCAGCTCCAATTATAATTTAAGCTGAATTTACTTTCTTATATTTCAAAAATACTACGCCACTTTAAATTGCAAAGATAATAGTTTTCCAGTCAATTAATACTTCTATCTCTAACTTAATACCTAAATTAACATTATTGCAATTGCACTTATATTAACGGCATCTAAAGATATTGAGAATACTTTTGATTTTCTTAATCGTAGTATTAAAGGATTTAACATTATAACAAAAATGAATGATGGGATCATTATTGCAATTGTTGCGACTAAAGCACCGGAAACTCCGGCAATTTGATAGCCAATAAAAGTGGCTGAACTTAAAAATGGTCCGGGCATAAACTGACCGACTGCAATTGCATCCAATTATTCTTGTCGTGTTAACCAATTTAAACCTTGTACAAATTGCCATCAAACTGTGGAAAACTGTCTTTTTGGAAACTTGCTATATAAAATTATACTGTTATGTATTCATAAAACTTTTAGTAATTTGAATCAAATATAATAATAAGCTTTTTTTTAATTTTAGTATTTCTTTGTATAAAAGACAAATTATCTAAATTTAACAATTGACTTTTGCCAGATGATTAATTACTTTCGTATCAAATGATCAGAAAGATAATTACATATTCCCTATTATCAATTTTTCTATTATCCACAATAGGAGTTCCGATTACAATTCATTATTGTCAGATGATGAATTCGGTTTCGTTTCAAGTTTGCGAAATGTGTGAGAATTCTACTGCGGATTGTTGCAAAGATGTAGACACAAATGCAAGTATATTTTTACAAGAAAATGAAATATGCTGCACCGCTAGATTTATCGCTGAACCATTATCTGAGAAATATATATCCGTTTTTACAGAAATTCAAAAACTTGATGAAAAATCATTTGTAAATATTCTACCTTTGGAAATTTTAATTTCCCAAAACATAACTAATTCGAGCTTTGCTGCTGATAATTCACCGCCCGATACTTATTCAAATTCACTCTATCTAAATAACTCTATCCTTTTAATTTAAATCTTCTTTTCTTTTACGAATTGTTGAATGGAATAACTACGTCTTTTCAATAATCATATTTTAGATAATTCTAATAATTGTTTAGGAAAAGAAAATGATTGAAAAAATAATTGATTGGTCAGCCAATAACAGATTTATAGTAATACTGCTCTACATTATCTTGATCGGTTTTGGCATTTACAGTGTCATTAACTTGCCTGTGGATGCAATTCCTGATCTCTCCGAAAACCAGGTGATAATTTTTACAGAATGGATGGGACGATCACCGCAGATCATAGAAGATCAGGTTACATTTCCTATTGTATCAGGTTTACAAGGATTGCCGGATGTAAAAGCTGTTAGAGCTAATTCAATGTTCGGAATGTCATTCGTCTTTGTGATTTTCGAAGACAATGTCGATCCATATTTTGCACGATCCCGGGTTCTTGAAAGGATGAATACAATACAAGCACAACTACCTTCCGGTGTTGTACCTTCGTTAGGACCGGATGGAACTGGTGTTGGACACGTTTATTGGTACACAGTTGAAGGTAAGGATTTTGATCTTGGAACATTACGATCTATTCATGATTGGTATATAAGATACAAACTGTCTTCAGTTGAAGGTGTGGCCGAAGTCGCTAGTATTGGCGGATATGTAAAGCAGTATCAAGTAGATGTTAATCCAAATGATTTAAGGGCGTATAACCTTACTGTATCAGATGTTGTTAACTCAATCCAACGAAGTAATAATGAAGTTGGCGGAAAAATATTGGAGGTAGGCGATGCAGAATATTTTGTTCGTGGTCAAGGTTATATCAAATCAAAAGAAGATGTTGAAAACACAGTAGTTAAATCTGTGGTAAACGGAATACCAGTACTTATAAAAAATGTAGCAAAGGTTCAGATTGGTGGAGACATCCGCCGAGGTGCATTAGAAAAAAATGGTAAAGGTCAGGCTGTTGGTGGAATAATTGTAATGAGAAATGGTGAAAATGCACAGCAGGTAATCGATAGAGTAAAAGAAAAGATTAAAGAAATTTCTCCGGGTTTGCCTTCGGGTGTTGAAATAGTAACATCCTATGATAGAAGTACATTAATTAAAGAAGCAGTGGGTACTTTAGAAAGAGCACTTTTAGAAGCATCAATAACCGTTTCAATTATGGTTATGATTTTCTTGATGCACTTTAGAAGTATTGTTAGAATTTTAATTGAGTTACCAATCTCGATTCTTATTGCTTTTATTTTAATGTACTTGTTTGGTATCTCATCCAATATTATGTCTCTTGGTGGTATAATCTTAGCAGTCGGTGTAATTGTAGATTCCTCTATTGTTCTGGTGGAAAATGCTTACCGTAATCTTGCTAAAGCATTGGAAGAAAAAAAACATTTAACACCTGATGAGTACAAAAAGATTTCTATTGATTCTGCTAAACAAGTCGGCAGAGCAATCTTCTTTTCTGAGTTAATAATTCTTACATCTTTTTTACCGGTGTTTTTATTAACCGGTCAAGAAGGTAAAATGTTTCATCCTCTTGCTTATACAAAATCATTTGCAATGATAGGTTCTGCAATTGTTGTTATCTCTCTTATTCCTGTTTTAATGACTATGCTTATGCGCGGTAAGTTCAAACCTGAAGATAAAAATCCAACAACAAGATTTTTTATTCGATTGTACGAACCCGTAATTCATTGGGTACTAAAACATAGAAAAATAACAATCGGATTAAATGTAATAGCACTGTTAATTACCGTCCCGATGATTATAAATACTGGAAGTGAGTTTATACCTCCACTTGATGAAGGATCAATTCTTTATATGCCTGTTACACTTCCGGGTGCTTCAATTACTGAAGTAAATAGAATATTACAGGAACAAGATAAAATAATTATGACAATTCCTGAAGTACATCACGTGCTTGGAAAGACTGGCAGAGCTGAAACCGCAACTGATAATGCTCCCTTAAGTATGATTGAAACTATTATTCTACTCAAGCCAAAATATGAATGGCGCCCTGGTATTTCTAAGCAGGATATAGTTGCCGAACTTGATTCAAAATTACAAATTCCTGGTGTGCGTAACGGTTGGACACAACCGATCATCAACAGAATAAATATGCTTTCTACTGGAGTAAGAACAGATATCGGTTTCAAAATATTTGGACCTAATCTTGATACTCTTGAAACTTATGCTATCAAAGCTGAAAATTTATTAAAGAAAGTTGATGGTGCCGCTGATGTAGTTGCTGAGCGTGTACAGAATGGATATTACTTAGACATTCAAATCAAACGTGATATTGCAGCTCGTTATGGTATTAACATCCGCGATTTACAAGATATTATTGAAACAGCTATTGGTGGACAAAACTTAGGTATTGTGATTGAAGGAAGGATGCGTTTCCCAATACGTATGCGTTATCAAAAAGACTTCCGTGATAATGCTGAAGAAATTAAAAGCCTTATTGTACCGGTGAGCCTTTCAAATCAAATGAGCATTCAATCAACAATGAGTAACAATACACAAAATGGTATGAGTGGTGGAACTTCAAATAGTATGTCTTCTATGGGTAGTACAAATAATTCCATTGCACCTCCTCAATCAACAAGTATTCAAAATAATTACTCATTGCTAAGTACAGAACAAAATGCAGTTACTTATCTCCCAATTTCAGAATTAGCCGAAGTTAAGGTTTTAACAGGACCTCCAATGATTAGCAGTGAAAATGGAATGTTAAGATCAATAGTTTTTATGAATACACGTGGCAGAGATATGGGTAATGTTATGGTTGATGCAAAAAAAATTATAGAAAATAATCTTAAACTCCCTGCAGGTTATAGTTATACCTGGAGTGGCCAATATGAAAGCAAAGTGCGGGCACAACAGACAATTGAAATTATAATGCCGGTTGTTTTCTTTTTAATCTTTTTTCTGCTCTTCCTTACCCTTAAAGATTATGTTGAAGCCGGAGTAGTTATGCTTTCAGTACCTTTTGCACTTTTAGGTGGTATGTATATGATCTATATACTTGGATATAATTTTTCAGTTGCCGTTTGGGTTGGATTTATCGCTTTATATGGTATTGCCGTTGAAACAGGTGTTATCATGGTAGTGTATTTGCATGAAGCCCTTGATAGAAAATTAAGTGCACATCAAAAAGGTTTGCGTGGACCTATTACAAATGAAGATATATATCAAGCAATTGTCGAAGGTTCAGTCTTAAGATTAAGACCAAAACTAATGACTGTGTTTACAGCAATGGTTGGATTGATTCCGATTATGTGGTCTTCAGGTACAGGTTCAGATGTTATGAAACCGCTTACGGCACCGATGATAGGTGGTTTGCTTACTAGTGCTATACACGTTCTTGTAGTTACTCCAGTTCTTTTTGCAATGATGAAAGAACACGCTCTTAAAAAAGGAAAGTTAGAACTTTCAAAAATGGCTGGTTGGATGAAGGAGGGTGATTGACATGAATAATCATAAATTAAAAATGAAAAATACTATTATAAATCTCTTATTAATAATATTAATATTGTTGATAAGCAGTAAATTTAAAGCACAGTCAATAGATTCATTGGTTAATGAAGCAATTGCAAATAACCCTCAGTTAAAATCACTTCAATTTAAAATAAAATCTTCTGAGTTTAGAAGTGAATCGATCAATTTTCTTCCTCCGCCTAATCTATCTGTTGAATTTTCTCAAATACCTGTGAATGAATATAATATTATTAATCAATCAATATCTAACAGCATTGCTCTTTCACAGATGTTCCCGCTTGGTGGTAAATTAAGTGCAATGTCTGAAGTAGAAAAAAAAAATACACGGGTTGAAGGTGATAACTTTGATGCTTATAAGGTTAGTCTAATTGCACAGGTGAAAATGTCTTACTTCAATTTGTGGCTTATTGATAGAAAGATTGAAATACAAAAAAGTAATATTTCTTTATTAAAAGATTTTGCCAGATCTATTGAAGTTGCATTTTATACAAACAGAATCATTCAGGCTGATTTACTTAGTATCCAGAGTGAAATTGCTTCAAATGATGCACAGCTTTTAATTGCTGAAAAACAAAGAGAAGCAGCGATTTATACACTAAATAAATTTCTGGGTAGGAATCTGAACTCAAAAGATGTTTTTGCTATCGAAGACTTTGAAGTTGATTCATTAGTTTTTAATCAATCTCAATTGGAAGAGATATTAAATAATTCAAATCCATCATTAACAAAAATGAACAATATGATTGATATGAATAAAGCAATGATAATTGCAAATAATAAAGAATTGATTCCGGACTTAATGGTACAGGGAATGTTGATGAGAATGCCAAAAGGTATGGTTCTTACTTCATCATCAGATTTAACAATGCTTGAACCTAAAACAGAGATTATGTATTCATTAATGTTTTCAATCAATTTGCCGTTTGCACCTTGGTCAATTGGTAAATTAAAAAATAAAGAGGAAGAACTGGTTTCAGGTATAAACAGTATTGAGCAAGAAAAAATTGATATGCAGAGAGATATGTATGCAAAACTAAAAGAAGTTTTAGTTAAATATAATACTGCAATTGAACTTACAAAACTGTATGATAAAAATGTGATTCCTCTATACATAAACGCATCTGAATCCCAGACTACTGCATACCAGAATGGTAAAACTGGAATAAGCACAGTTCTTGATTCTTACAGGATGCTTCTTATGCAAAAGATGAATTATTATATGTCTAAAGCAGATGTTCAAATGTCTCTTGCAGAAGTAGAAATGATGGTTGGTTCAAATCTTAAAAATCTATTGTTATCGGAAGGAAATTATTAAAATGAAAATAACAAAATATTTATTAATCACATTCACCCTTATTTACTTATTTGTATTTGCTTGTACTAATACCGATGAGACTAACAATAAAACAAATGGATACTGGACTTGCACAATGCACCCTCAGGTTCATAAAGACGGACCTGGCGCTTGTCCTATATGTAATATGGATTTAATTAAAAAAGTTGTTGATGATATGACTGACGATTCTAATAAATCAGATATGGAAGGAATGATAACTCTAAGTACTGATAAACTGGTACTGGCAAATGTCTCAACCATAAAGATTAGAGCTGAAAGATTGAATAAGGAATTATCAGCTTACAGTTATCTTGATTTTGTTGAACAGAATCGTAAAACCATTCCCGCCAAATTCAATGGAAGAATAGAAAAATTATTTGTCAATAAAACAGGTGATTATATTAAAAAAGGACAAGCACTGTTTGAAATTTACAGCCCGGATCTAGTGCAGGCTCAGTACGATTATTTAATATTATTAAACAATAACAAAAATCAAAATAATGATTTGGTTGAATCATCAATTAAAAAGATGGAGTTGTTGGGATTTACATCAAGTCAAATTGAAGAAATTAAGAACTCTGGTAAAGCAAATCTAACGGTAACATATTACTCGCCAGTAAGTGGTACTGTTATTGAAAAGAAAGTTCAGGAAGGAATGTATGTTAATGAAGGTTCAGCTATTTATGAATTAGCTGAACTTTCAAATTTGTGGAATATTTCCGAAGTAAATGAATCTGATCTTTCAGCAATTAAGCTTGGAAGTAGAGTAAAATTAAAATTAAAATCGTACCCGGGTGAAGAGTTCATCGGTAAAGTTTCTTTTATTTATCCTGTAATAAACCCCCAAACCAGATCAGTTAAAGTTCGTAGTGAATTTTCAAGTCTTAACAGTAAACTTAAACCTCAAATGTATGGTGAAACTATTTTCTATTCTGATAACGGTACTGGATTATTAGTTCCTGCCAATGCAGTAATATTTTCGGGTAACATTAATGTAGTATGGGTAAAAACTTCTGATGGAATGTTTGAAGCCCGTAAAGTTGAGATTGGTGAAAAGTACGGAGATAAGTACCAAATTATATCTGGATTAAATGTAGCAGACGAAATTGCTGCAAGCGGTGGATTTTTAATCGATTCTGAAAGCCAGTTAAAAACTGGTATGCCTACAAGCCATCAGCACAATGAAGATAATACTCCAACAAAACAATCAAAATCCACTGATGGAATGGAAGGAATGGATATGCCGGAATAAAAGGATTAAGTCATTAACTAAAACATACTTATAAACTAACAAAGGATTCTATTATGAAAAACATAATATCAAAAATCAGCACAACATCTATTCTTACATGTGTACTCCTTCTCAGTTTCATCGCTGTAGGCTGCGGTCAAGATAATCACAAAGGACATGATCATAATTCAATGAAAGAAAATATTACTCAAGTGGATTCATCGCTTATTAGAACTGGTATTATCGATTTACAATCTATTGATGCAAATAAGGATGGAATGGTCTATCAAGATCCAATGGATTGGAATGTTATTTCTGATGAACCCGGTAAATGCCCACTATGCAAAATGACACTTAAAGAAGTCACGCTCGAAGACGCAAAAGTAAACTTAATAGACAATGGATTTAAAGTAAAATAAATAATTTTAATAATAGGAGATAATATGAACATACAAAAATCTATCATGAATTTATTCATCTTCACTGCACTTTCATTCTTGTTGAGCGGAACAATTTTAGCACAGCATCAGCATGGTAGCGATTCAATTCAAACCGAAAAGAAGAAAATGAACTGTTGTAAAACCATGAATGGCTCTAATCACGAAATGAAATCTGAAAAAACTGAAATAGGTGAAAAAAATAATATTGATCTGGGAATCATTGATAAAAACAAAGATGGAAAAGTATATCAGTGCCCAATGTGTGCGGATCAGATTGCCGATGATCCGGGAGAATGTTCTAAGTGCGGAATGGATCTAAAGGAAGTATCAATAGATAATGCACAACAAGTTCTTGATAAAAATGGTCATGAGATGATTCACTCGAAAATGATGGATAATGATATTAAGGATACTGATTATGAAAAAATTGATATGAAAAAGAACAATATAGTTCGTGAGGATGAGATCCATTTGATGGCTATTGATAAAAATAAAGACGGTAAAGTATTCCAATGCCCAATGCACTTTGATCAAATTTCTGATAAATCTGGTGAATGCGCGGAATGTGGAATGAAACTCAAAGAAATATCAACAAAAGAAGTGCATGAAAAATTAAAAAAATATAATCATAAATAAACTTTATTCAATAAAATATTTTTAATCAAATGGAGAATAAGATGAAAAACTCAATAAATAATATTTCCCTTTGAGAACAATTGGGATATTTATTTCTTGCTAATTCAGATGAATTCTCTATTAAAAATTCGTTTACTGTAAGCGTTGGCTTTGGATACATATTTGGTTTGGGAGAACACTAAATTCTATTAGCTTTCAATTCATTAAATAATAGAATAAAAAACTCAGCCTCCCCTCTGCAATTGGCAATGGTTTCTGTTACTGGTTTGTATGGTGGTGTAATAGCTCATTAATTAAAAATATTATAGGACAACAAAAAATAAAAAATCTTTAGGAGGCGTAATTGTTGAAGATATTAATGTTCATATTAATTGCAATATTACTTGGCTTTTTAATTTTTAGGAAAGTCATCAAAGCAAGTAAAGGTGATGACTGCTGCAGATAGTACAAATAAATATTAATTTAATAAATAGAGGTATTTATGTTAAAAGTAAAACCAAAGAAAGTTCGAAAAATTTTGTTTATAGAATTATTGATATTTTTTTTCATTTCGGGCCTTAATTTAAAAGCTCAACACTATTATTCAGGAGATTTTAATCCTGATTCATTAAAAGATGTTACTGTAACTGGAACAGTAATTATTGATTCAAATTATGAACATTCATTTTATTATTTAGATGAAAATAATGATGGTAGCAAAGATTATATTTTGAACTTTGGTCCCAATTGGTATTTACCGGATGAAGGAAATGCAGTTCGACCAACAAATGGAGAGTCAATAACAATCACTGGAGGAATGCATGTAATGTTTGATAGTTTGAATGTAATTGTTGTCTATCAAATTAATGGAGAATTTTGGAGAGATCCGTTTGAACCAATGTGGAATAATATGGGAAATCATTCACACAATGGAACTCATCATCAAGGTGATTGTAATGGATATGCATTCGGTTTTGATCATGATTCTTTAAATTCGATTAACTTATTTGGAACCACAATAATTGACTCAACTTTTATTTTTGATTCATATTATTTGGATACAAATAACGATTCAATTCCGGATTATTTTTTAAATTTTGGACCGCCTTGGTATGAACCAAATTCAAATATTCAAAAACCTAAAAATGGAGATGAAATTTCAATTGTTGGTGGAATGTTAGAAAATAATTCAATTCCAATGATAATTGTGTACCTATTAAATGGATTAGATTGGAGAGATTCAAATTCAGTTGGTCCACTTTTAGGTGGAGGTTGGGCTCAAAGAAACATGACAGACTCATTTTTTGTTCATTCAACTTTTGATGATGAAGATTATATGAATATTCAACCTGGTTGGTACAATGGTGGTCGAATGCACGGCGGTGGAATGATGACAGATTCATTATTTTTTCAAATCATGGAAGTATTTCCGCACGATATTCCTTTTTCAGAAAATGAAAACATTTTTGCCGGATACGAAATTGGTGTGTTTCAGCCCAATGGTTCAAATAATATGTGGAACAGCGGTGGTTGCGGTGGAATGATGAATTTTAATTCAAATATTAATTTTCAATTGCATTTTAATAACAAGCAGTTAAATGGGTCTAATTGGTCACTAGAAAATATTAAGGCAAAATATTGGGATGCTCAAACTTTAAATTGGGAAGAAATTTCAAATGCCATAGTCGATTTAAATAATAGTTCGGTCAGTTTCAGTTTCAATACATTAAGTAACTTTATAATCTTAACTTCCAACTCAGTTACTTCTATTAGTAATAGTGTTAACAATCAAGTAGGTAACAAATATGAATTGTATCAAAATTATCCAAATCCGTTTAATCCAACTACAACTATAAAATATAGTATTCCTTTAAATGAAAAACATGGAACAACAAAGGTAAAGTTGATTGTTTATGATGTTTTAGGAAAAATAGTTGCCACACTGGTTAACGAAAGACAAAATTCTGGTAATAATGAAGTAATTTTTAATGCTAACAATTTACCAAGCGGAATTTATTTTTACGAATTAAAAATCGGTAATTATGTAGATGTTAAGAAAATGATATTAATTAAATAGAACCAATGGTTCCCTCAGTGAGTTAAAATTAATCGCAAAAACCTGAGGTAAAGATGGAACTGAGAGGAGCAGAAAGAAAGCAGAGAGAAATAAAAAGCAGCGAGGGGAGTTCATCTGGGAGTTAAAAAACTCATATGAGCTTTCCCCAAAGCTAAGTGAATAAATACTAATAACAGCCAAAGAAAGTTTGATGCATTTTCAAGAAATGAAGAATATATTTTTCTATATTGGATTTGTTCTAAAACTATTTTAATTCGACAATAAATATGAAAATAGTAATCTTAATTCTTTTATTTTTTATAAATAATTCAATAAATAGGGTTTATTTAATCATTTGTATTACTGTAAAGTGTTCTCTTTTTTATTATAAGAATAATTTACAACAAATCTGCTGAGAATTAGTTTTATCATGGGGGCTTTCTATGAAACTCCTATTAGAATATTTATTTATGCAATGATGTTGCTGTGAATTATTGAAGAAATGTTACAAAATTTTTCTTGGCACAAACAGAGTGATTTTTATTTTTAATTAGCATGTTTTGTTTAAATGTCTTTAATTAGAATGAAGTAAATTTTATTTTTATAAAAATGAGGATTTTTATGAAACGAGTAATTTATCTTTTTGTTATTACTTTTGGTTTAATGTTACTTGGTTGTTCAAATTGCGATGGAGAAAATCCAACTATTAAATTAGTAAATAACGGAACCGGAAAGGCAGATATCCAAATTAAAACTTCTGGCGGTAATACCGAGAATATTAATAATATTTTAGTTGGAAGTGCATCCTCAAAAAGATCTTTTGATGAAGGCAACATTGAATTTACAATTAATATTCAAGGAGTTAATGAGCCAATTGTTTATAATTTAAAAGTCTCATCTTGCCGCGATTATGTTGTAAGAATAAATGTTGATAATTCTGTTGAAGGTTCTTCTTCAGAAAGGGACTAATACAATTCTATGATTTTGAGATAACAGAAAAATATTTTTAAGCTTTTAAAAAATCACCGTCAATGATTAATAATTTTACTCCATTCTCAGATATTGATCGGTGCGAACTTAAATTATCGGTAACGACATACGTCATTCCTTTTGTAAGAATAAACTTTTCTCCATTTTCAAGTTCTGAAATAAATTCACCTTCCAAACAATGAACAATATGCACTTTTGTACACCAATGATCCGCAATATATCCTTTCGAATATTCCACTAATCTTATTCGTAAACCGCCAAACTGTTTTGTTTGCCAAAATGCAGTTCCAGAAGTTCCCGCATGTTCACTTTTTAATATTTCTTCCCAATCAATTACTTCAAAAGGAATACTTGCATTATCCATCTTCAAATCCTCAAAATACTTTTTATCACAATCCTAAAATTTATAACATTCTTTTGGGTCTATATCTGCAATTAGATTGGCTAGTCAACTTATTTATATATACTATCAGCTCTGTTTCTTTTAATTGGATATTTTCTGATTAGGTTTTACTTGTTTTTTGTTTACTATACCTTACCAAGTAAATTAATTATTCTATTACATCCGCCATTCTTAATAAACTCCGTATGCTCGTTTATTGTTTTAAATTGCTGTCTACAAATTTTCGAACACTCCATTTTATAATCTGTTTCTTTAAGAAATATTTCTTTTATATTCTCTATTGAAAGATCTTTTAACGAATACTTATAATCATGCTGTTTTACTCTCTGAAACGTTTTATACCATATTGCAGCACCCAATGCACCGCAAGCATTGCCGCTTAACCCTAAGCCTCCGGCAAACCCGGCAACCAATACAATTTCTTCATTACTGCCTCCCATCATTCGTACTACTTCAGAAGCACAACTTATTGGAATTTCTGGTAAATCAGTGAGTTGTTGAGATAATCCAATTTTTGCAGTTTTAATTGCTTCGGGTGCCCACCTATCTGCTAAATTAAAACACCTAATTGGTTTTCCGCTAATTAAATATTTCGCTAACCCATATTTACTATTAAAATCACAATTAGTAATAACAGAACAATTCGCACTTTTTGCTCTATCTATAAACGATTCCAAAATAATTTGGGTTGCATTTATTGCCTGAGCGATAGCTTGTCCAATATCATCATGTCTTCGAAAAGCTTCCGCACCAACACCTAAAACGGCACCCCATAGCATCCCGCATTGATAACCTTCTTGAGATAATCCACCAGCCAGTGGATCTGAAGCTTGTTCTGCATGTTCTTTAAGATAACCGAATTCCCGGTTAATTATATAAAAGAATGTATGAGAGCATGCTCCTTTCTTTAAAAAGACTCTTTTAGTATCGCTTTTTTTAGTTTTCATCATATTTTAAATTATTTTTTAAATTCAACTCTCATCAATATTATTAGATTTACTACAAATGTAAAATCTATTTATCTTAAATGTGTTGCACTTGTCTACCATAGGCAGAAATAACAGAGTTTATCCCGATTACTATCGGGAATGTCCTAAAAAGACAACCAATAAACATCGAATGATTAAATTTACTTAGCCGTTTTTATTTTTATCTGCAAACAAGACGATTAACTTTTTTGAACAATCTATTTATTTCAAAATATCTTTGCCAACTTTTTACAAATTCCCATCAAAGACAACATCAGTCGGTTTAAGCTATCGGTTATGTACCTTGATGGTGTTATATATTGCATTTATCGGTACCAGCAATTAAAATGTTGTACATTTTGAAGTCTTGCATTGTATAACTTTGTCGTTAAAAAAACTGATTAAATGTATTTATCAAAAGCCTATGTACTATTCGCACAATATTTTATATATGTATTAGGTTTATTAAATTATATAATTTCTTTCTTCAAAAATAAATCCATCAAATAAAGTAGGCAAAATGAAAACAAGATTGAAACCGTGACCGGATGCCATAATAAAATCGACATCATTTCAATCGAATGAATAACATTGTTAATCTGTCCAAAATGAGCCCAAGAAAAAATTAATGTAACTAATGAAAATAGAATAGATAAAGCAACATATAATATCACTGGAATTAGAAATGCTATATCACCCGAATTTGAAGTGGTTATTTTATTAACATTTATTTCCGTAATTTTTTCAAGAGTTTCTTGTGTAAAATTGGGATTTGAAATATGTTTAAACTCAGAAGATAATATTTCACTGATGAATTCTTTATCTTTTATATTTTTTGTTTTCATATCAATTCTTTTAAATCACTTTTTAGTGATGTACTAAGTCCATTGTATAATTTTAACCTTGCTCTTTGTAATAAAACTTTTAAATAGTTTTTTTTCTTTTCTACAATTTTTGAAATTTCTTTTAAACTCATATCCTCATAGTAATAAAGTGAAAGTATGGTATAATCAAGTTCATTTAACTTTGCTAAAGCTTCATTTATCAAAAGTTTTCGGTCATAAGCATCAAGATTATTAATTGCACACTCAATTTGATTACTTTCAAAGTTCTCTGTTAAATTATCATCAATTTCTACAGTTAGATGTTTCTTATACCTTATTGAAGATATAGCCGTATTATAAACTATCCGGTAAAACCAAGTTGAAAACTGGCTTTTATTTTTGAATTTATTCAATCCTTTAAATGCTTTAACAAATGAATCTTGAACAATCTCTTCAGCGTCTTGTTCGTTTTTAGAGATTTTTAAGGCTATATTAAAAGCTAAACCTTTGTATTTGTTAATTATAACTGAATAATCAAAATTCTGATTGTTATTTTGGTTAATTAACATTCACAATCAAAATCTATTTCATTTCTGATTTGTGAAAATACACAAGCATAATTCCACAAATAGCCAAGATCATTGTTGAATATGCAACAAAGTTTGGAATATCTAATGTTAAGTTGAGTATATATCCAATAAATACACCAAGTGCAACACTAATTAACAATAATCCGATTTTTAAACTACTTTTTTGATTCTGTGGTTGGGGGTCAAATCGTGAAGGATCGATTCCCTTTTCAATTAAGGCAGATTTTTCTTTGTTTATATTCTGTTTATTCAAGTAGTCAAGGTAAATTGACCAGCCGACGAATATCATTCCAAAAATTGGTATTAAATATTTAATATTTTCGTTCATATATCCCCTATCATTAAATTTTATTGTCAATTAGTTAGACGCTATTATTTATCTACCGGTATCAATTTGTTGGAGATATTTTTGATTTAAAAAATCTAACTGGGTCCTAATTAAAATAATACCATTGCTTGTGATATTTCAGTTATTATTCAATGCATTTATCAAGATAGCAATTCTTCAATTTTTTAACTTTTAACGCGTCTATCGAGGTTAGAAATTACGGAGTTTATTCCGCTTCATATCAGGGGTCGTTTGCTGTCTCGCTTGTTTTTAGCGGGGATTTGTATGTTATGGTTACTTTTTATTTCTTGAAAAGGTGACTTCTAATATTGTTTCATAATTGCTTTCATCTTTGGGATAATTCATTTTCAGTACAATTTTGTCATTGTCAATTTTATTAAATATTTGGACTAATAAACTATCATGCCAATTCAATGCTAATGTATTTTCATTTATAAAATTACATGTAGCTATCATAAACTCTCCAGAATCTTCAAACCACCAATACCGATATATTTCAGTTCTTTTATCCCAAACAAATATTGCATGTGCAGAACTTTCTGTTTTTGATAACTTTGCATGATAATCAAAAGTGACATATTTATTGTTCAATATTCTCTTGAATTCCCCTTTCCCTTCACCAAAATCATTTTCGCTATACTGAGTTTTTGGTACTATATATTTTAAATTCCATGTTCCAAGCATAAAATTAAATTTATCCATTGGATCTAATATTTCATACATGCTTTCTCTCTTTTATAGTAGATATAACTCCGTTGCCGCTAATCAGCAGCCCAGAATAGCAATGCCAATTAACAGCAATAACTTTTATTTATAAAAATGTTTCTTAGAAAAACTCACCTTAAAAAGTAACCAAGCTTTGCATATACAACTTTAGAATTAATAAAATGCCGCACTGAAATTATTTTACCCCGGACTTGATTCGGGGCTGTCCGTGTTGAGCGGCGTGATATTTCCAATAAGTAAAAATAAGATTATGTTAGAAATAACATTAACAGCAATTGGAGGTATCAAATGTATTACACCGGTATCGATCTTCACAAGTTTACTTCATATCTAACAACTGTTGATTCATCCGGTAAAATTATCAAGGAACAAAACATTAAGAATATAGATCATAATTTTGTTCAATATTTTTCTGATCTTGGAACTGAGAATTTAACAACTGTTGAATCCACAATGACTTGGTATTGGTTAGATGATTTACTCAATTCTCTAAAAATACCATTAGTCCTTGCCCATGCTAAATATGTTAAAGCTATTGCTTATGCCAAAGTTAAAACCGATAAAGTTGATTCTCACACTCTTGCTCAACTCCTTCGTATGGATTACATTCCAGAAGCTTATAAAATTTCTAATCAAAACAGAACTCTCAGAGATGCTCTTAGAGCTAGATTAAAAATAGTTCAACGTCATACTTCCGTTACTAACTCCATGCATTTGCTTTTAGCTAAATTTAACTTCGATAATCCATCTCAGCTAATCGGTATCTCTAAATACCAATATCAACAATTAGCAAACTTAGAATCATTACTCAATGATCAAATACTTGATCTTGAAAAACAACTTTATCCAGACCTAATTCCTAATGAAGACATTCAACGATTACTCTGGATTCCCGGTATTGGGAAGATAAATGCTTTCAACATTGTTTTAGAAGTTGATGATATTAACCGGTTTGAATCTGTTAACAACTTCTATTCTTACTGCCGTTTAACTCCTTCTGCTCGAAACTCAGCCGGAAAAGCTAAACAACGTTCCTCTAAAGATGGAAACAAATATCTTAAGGTTGTTTTCTCTGATGCTGCTGTTCATGCTATTCAATATTACCCAGTAATAAGAAAATACAATAATTCTTTAATGAGAAAAAAGAATAAACAGATAGCTAAAACTATTATTGCTAAAGAAATTGCGAATATTGTTTTTCATGTACTAAAATATAAAACTAACTTTAACAATAAATTTAAGGGTAAGGTTTTAGAACACACTAAATCTTTACAATGGCCACGAGTTGTAAGCCCCTACGCATAACTGATTACTGCTACACCGTAATCCTCGCGCTGGATTGGGAAACAACTCGTTTGCCTATTAAATATCTGAGATTGTTCCTTTTTTATTTTGGAACACCTAACATTATTTTTGTTAGTAAGCTCCTTAAGAGGTTTGGTTGCCATCTATTTGGATAACCTTTAATGATATTCTGGCTTTATTTGTTGTTTATTTTAGTTTATCAAATTTATGCACCTATGGTGTAGAACTTTTTTTAACAATTTATTTTTGTGATAAATTCTTTCACCCTCTTGACTTTTTACTTATTTAAGAGGTTTGGTTGCCATCTATTTGGATAACCTTTAATGATATTCTGGCTTTATTTGTTGTTTATTTTAGTTTATCAAATTTATGCACCTATGGTGTAGAACTTTTTTTAACAATTTATTTTTGTGATAAATTCTTTCACCCTCTTGACTTTTTACTTATTTAAGAGGTTAGCATGCTTTATTGTTAATTTGATTGTCTTTTCCATTGTTAATTTTGTAATATAATATTCAGCTACAATCAGTCCCAGGCCACCTACAAAAATTATTATATATATCATTGTCATAGTAATTTCAAAATTTAATCCTAACATCCCTTGAATTTCTTTGCCGATTTCTTTTTCTGTCAATGCAATAATGGCAGTTGAAATACAAATTAATGTCATTATTAGGCTGGTAAATAATGATACTCTATTCATTATTTTTGTTTCTATTTCTGTTTTAATTTCTCTAAAACATATTCTCTTACCAAAGTAATATCCAGCAACCATTCCTAATGAAGTATTGAACAATGGAAAACCCATAAAAAATCCATATATGCCAATATTATAAATTAGATAAATTAAAAAGAGAAACCATAAAGCAAGTTCATATCTTTTATTAATCCAATTCTTTAAGAATTTAAAATCAATTATGAACCCAAGTAATAATCCAAATATTAAATAAAATAAAACTCTACTTTCATTTTTATCAATATAAAACCATAGAAATGAAAATATTAATCCAAGAATAAATGGGAATGTAAATCCAATTAAAAATCCAAAAAACGTCTTTTCAAAACTTTTCATTTTATCTCAATTTTTAATTCCTTTACTGCATGATAACGGTGTCGCAATTGTCTACCGAGGGTAGAAACGTACGTTTTGTTTTTGTTCTTTGAAATCATCTATATCTTTTTATTGACTTTTATCACAGTACCTGGTTATACGGTTTTTATATTTAATTATTTTCTATTTTCAATTTTGAAAAATTTACCAAGTATAAATCCCAAAAAAGATCCTAAAATAATAGTCATAATAAAGATTGGTATTAAGCTCATTGGATTATGCCACCCTATTATAAATGCGGAAGGAACTAAAGTCAAAAACGAATAAAGGAGACCTTTTAGCACATAATTTAATTGTAATGCTGAAGTAGAAACAAAAAAACCAACGATCACCCACATTGAGAAAGCACCCAAATTTGCATCCCAAGTTAAATTCTGTAAAATCATTGGAATAACGTCAATGACCCCAGCTATTCCCCCACAAAGTATTCCCCAACGAATTTTATTTTTCATAGATGTCTATCCGCTCTAATTCTAAAAGTCCGTTTGTAATATTTTTTTATACCGTATAACGATTTCTATCTTACGACCTTATAAAAAAAATATTAAAAAATGATATTTAATAAGTGTGCCCTTTCTCTTCTCCCGAAGGGATGGATTAACAAAATTATATTTTTAATTTTCCCAAAATAAAAATAATCAGTCAACAAAATGAACACCAAGTTATAAGAAAAATGCATATTATAAACGCAAATATATTTAACAATATTAACCTATTTTCACACTTTTTAAAAAGTTGTCATTAGCATTTGCTAATTAGGCAGTACGTGGCAAAATTGTCCTATATTGATTTATCTTTTCGCCATGCTAGCAAAAACGCAATATTAAATACAATTGAAAGACCGGTAAAAAGACCGATGAAAAAGGAAACTGGTGCATTATCCTTAACAAAATGATTAAGTAAAATGCTGACAGCTAACGAAAATTGGCCAGCAACGAGATAGATGTTTTTGTTTTTCATATTTCATTTCCCAAATAGCGTGACAATTGTCTACCGTAGGTAGAAACGTCCGTTTGTTTTCGTTCTTTGAAATCATCTACAACTTTTTATTGACTTTTATCACAGTACCTGCTTAGCAAGCTTATTTTATTTTAATTTCTCTCCTTGCTCCCCCAACACTCAGTCCTTTATATTTTTCAAGCATGAATAAAATTGGTTTATCTATAATAACACCTTTTTTACTTGTGACTATATATTCTGGTTGCCATTTATTTGATTTGGTTTTAAAAATAAAACATATTTTTGTAGGTTCGAGATCAGAGATATTCTCAATAAAATTGCATGCTGAAAAAGTTGCTTCAGGAATAGATTCAATAGCAACATCAATATTATCAGCATTTTTATTATCAACAACCAAAAATATTTTACATTTTTTATATTCAGATTCAATTTCAGCAATAACTCGATTATAATTTTTATTTAACAATTTTATGAAAAAGTGTTTTTTTAAATAATAATAAAATTCATCTATTATTTTTACAGTTCGTTCTCCATAAGTTTCTAATATTTTTTTTGAAAAGGGATTGGCGAGTAAAAGAAATATTGTGGAGACAATTGTAAAAGTTGCGATAGGTTCTGCGGCTTTATAAAATCTATCTTCTATCGTTCTCGGAGAAAATTTAGGAAAATTTCTTATAAGATCATCATAATCATTTTTTTCAATTGAATAACTATCTAATGCTAAGTATATTTCAAAATTTTCTGTGACATTATTTACTTTAAAAAATGAAGATATATTACTTAAAGAACTTAATCTAGTAAGTTTATCTTGATCGTAAATTCCGGTAATTCCATAAACAAAATATTCATCATCTTCCGAATCATAAAATAATTTACAATCTATTACTCTTCCAATTGGAGGATAACTATTATCATGACCTAATAAAGTATAAAATGGTTCTTTTTGTACTTTTTCAACATATTTTTCTAAAAACTTCTTGGGAAGCTTTTCCCCTTGAGAATCTTTATTAGTTGTTACATATATACCTTCCATTAATTCTTTAAATTCTTCTTCAGGAAATAATTTAAGGTTTTCAATATTTGATTTTATTATTGAACTATATTCTTTAAGTATCTTGTTATGTTTTTCAAAGTAGTCCATTTAATCCACTTAATTTTTTTTTTGCTTGCTAACGGTGGCGCACTTGTCTACCGCTAGTTAGATACATGCGTTATGTTTTTATTCTTTGAAATCATCAATAACTTTATATTTACTTTTGTCACTGTACCTGGTTAACCAGTTCTTTCTAAAAAGTTAGACAACCAATCCTCATCTAACTTTAACTTTATCATTCTTTGAATACCACCAATCTTTCCAGATATATGTATAAATGAAAATCTTTCTCTTTTTATATTAGCAATTTCAGTCCTATCATTTAGCTCATCAAGAACATGCACAATTTCCTTGGGTAAATTGAATTCTAATTTGAAATAATCAGGCGAATTGGAGTTAATAAAACTTGGAGAAAAATACCAAGAACTACGGTCATAACTATAGATTTTACATTTAATTTCATCTGTTTCAGCAAACAAGTTTGCAGGCAAAGATCTCTCAGAGATTAGGTGAAGAGGGTAACGCCCTTGTAACATACCGAAATATGAACCATTAATGCGGTTAAAATTATTCTTTATTTCATCTACCTTAGAACGGCCGCTTTCAGAAAATATTTCAGAATATTGATTTTGATTGGCTATTATACTTGCAAAATCATTACGCAATACTTTAATGCTTTCAATATTCTCAATATTTATAAAATCTACTTCTTCAAGAGATAAAAGAGTATCAGAAATTGGCTGCATTATTGGGACATATTCGTATGTTATCAAAAATATTTGGTGTGCAATTGAAAAACGCTGGGCACCTAAAGTATAATTACTTGTTGAAAATATTGCAGAATGATAATTAAATCGTTGCACTTGCAATTCGCTATCAGTCCCCGTTCTATAAGTAAAATAGTTTTCTTGTATATCTTTTAATACGCCTAAAGCATTTCTTGGTATTTCTATCCCAACAGAACGGTTGTGTTTATAGCATTTTGCTTCAAGTAACAATCTCAATGGATACATAAAAGCGGGTGTGTAGGTTAATGAAGCAAGTGCATCTATTTGATGCCATTCTCCTCTTCCACATACTTCTATACCAGAGTGACTATTTCTAATCCCATCACCAGATGAATTAATTGTTTCATAGCCAACATTATCAAGCAATTTTAGTATTAACTCTTCAAGTAGTGCACCACGAATTTGAGATAAGGTCATAAATTTACTCTATGTTATTAAACTAGCTAACTTAGATGCCGATAATCGGCTCCCCGGAACAGTAATGCCACTTAATTTACAACTGCCAATTATTTTTAAAACATATATTTTATAGAACTACTTTACAAAGCAACATTGCACGGAAGAACAAAACCAATAATTACAATGTGAAAATGACGTCCGCTTGATTGGCGGGTTAGGCATTTTCTTTAACCAACTCTATTTTCCGTATATTGCCCTTTGATGTTAGCTAAAAAATATTTTCCTAATGAACCAGATGACATAAATTCATAGTAAGTGCTTTCTTGAACATCATAATACTGCCAAATAGCACCACCATTTTTGAATTCAAGCTCTAAAGTTCCAGAATTAGAATCATAGCCTACACTTGTAATCATAGACGAATCTACATATTCTCTATCCATTAGAATTTTTGCTCCCTAATTCTTTTTATTACAGTTTTATAGTTTTCAATATTCTGTGGATGCTTTTTACTCCAACCATCAACAAGTTCAGGGTCAGAGCTTGTTGGTCTAGGATTGTTTAATTCAATTCTAACTCTAGAAGGAATTTTAATAGCTTCACCAACGATAATTGCTTCCCCAGTCCGCAACGCAGGCAATAGATTTATTAAGCTATTTAGATTGTCTGGAGCCGAATTCTTTACAACAGATTGATCACCCGAATTTGTCAAACGCAAAGCAATAAAAGTTCCAACTTGAGCCAAAATGGTTTCAGATATTTCGGAAGGACGTTGAGATATTACTAATGCACCAAGACCAAATTTTCGCCCCTCTTTAAATATTTTTTCAACAGCTACTTTAGAATAGCTATTGTTTTCATTTTTATTCAAATATGTATGGGCTTCTTCAAATGCTAATAGCAAACATCTGTTTTTCCCAGTGTAAGTTTCATTTCTACCCCAAAACATACTATCATAAACAAATCGTGTGATTAAACCAATCGTAATGTCAAGAACTTCAAAAGGAACATTGCTTAAATCTAAGATAGCTAATTTATTTTCGCTGCCAATCCATTCATTAAGTAAATTACTCAAATCCTTTCTTGAGTCAATGTCTTTGTAATCGCCAGGATTAAACAAGAAATCATAACGACTATCTTTAATTCTTGATAATAATTTTTTTTCATAATTGTAAAAATCTTGATGTTTTGATTTATATGGTTCAGTTGCTCCCATTGTGTAAGGTGTAAATTTAGCACCTAACAAATATTCATAATTGCTTTCTTCTAACAACTTGGCAGTCTCTCTTGTTTGATCATCTTTGTTTGATTTTGAGAATGTAGCATTTAGCCACCAATTCATTTCATACCATATTTTCCTAATATTAAACGGAATTGGAGAATCTGCTGTAATAAAATTAGGATCAATATCCCCATCTTTTAATTTGAAATTTTCTTTTTTGAATTTTGTAATGAGTTCGCGAAATAACCGATGTTCAGGTCTTTGGTCATCCGATGGTTTTGCGCCAACAAGAAAATAAGCTAACTCATCAAAATTCATTAACCAAAAAGGAATGAATAATGGATTTGTGTCATCTTTAATTTTAAATACTGTTGCGTCAGGAAAAGCGGTGGAATATTCTCCGTGTGGATCAACCAAAATTACTCTTGAGCCTTCATAATCATTTAAAATTGCTTTAAGAATACTAACAGTTGTATTAGACTTGCCACTCCCAGTAGAACCTAAAATTGCACTATGTCTTAAAACAAGTTTATGAAGATTCGCATAAACAGAAAGATTCTCTGAAGAAGAATGCTTTCCTATTTCGATAGAGCCAATATCCTTATTACCATAAATATCAAACAGATCTTTTTCGATTACTAAATGAACTTCATCGTTTATAGTTGGATATGTCCCAATACCTTTCTCGAATTCGCTATCGCCAATTTTTTCGCCAACAAGTTGAACGGTCAAATAACGAGAACCTATATCATAGCGAATATTTTCATCTAATTTACTTGGAGTATTACTAACAGATGAAACGATTCCATAAATTATGATATTGCCAATTGGGATTTTCACAAATGTTCCAATTTGACCAATTTTATAAAGTCTACCATTTATTATAGGAGCCGCTGAAGGGATATCATTCGATACTTCAACTTCAATTGTTTCAGAATCCACTCGTATTATTGAGCCCAAATATGTAATGTCATTTTTCATTTTAACGTTTTCTCGATGGTTTCTTTTTTACCAGAATTTATAAGAAGAAAATCAACAAGTTTATTAAAATCACCAATGAGCATTTTATTATTTGCTTCATCCCAATAATGTGCAAATTCTTCATTTGTTTTTAATTCATTCTTATCGAATTTCCATTCACCCAATTCTCCATTTATGATCGCTTTTGTTGGACCATAGACATTTAAATTTAGGTAGGATGCTGTGAGATTGTGAAGTTTTTCAACCTCTTCATCTTTGTAAAAGAACACAATCCCAAATAAACGATTATTTTCACGAAGACAACTAAAAACAATATCGTTTATATGTTGATCGGAAAATGAATATCCAGTAAATATGAAAAGAAGTTCACCATTTGATAAATAATTTTTTAGTCTATCAAAGTATGCTATAAATGGTTGCTTCCTAGAGCTGTCGTATTTATCCTTTGATGGATAAATAACTAATTCGTTTTCATATTTATTAATATCTGCAATCTTTCCGATCCTTATAATCCTTTGTGAATTAACTTTAGTTTCGTTTTTCCAAAACCAACTCAAGGAACCGTGTATCTTCCAAAGTCGTATCCAATTTTTGGTTAGGTCGGTATTGTATATTAAATGGTCAATACTTGATTGTAAAAAGAATGGTTCGTAAGATCCAACGAATCCATCGAAGTAAGGAATTTGATTTGTTTCAAGAGACTTCTCAATTATTAGATCATAATTTGTAGTAAATATTTCCTTAGAAAACTCACGATTTAAAAGACTTAACCAAGCGAAAAATTTTTTTGTTGCATCAAAATTTGCAACTTCTTCTTTAGCTAAAATTATTTTATAAATATTCTTGCAAATTTGAATGTCGGTGTTTTTTGCAGTCTCGCCATTAATTCCTTGATATTCCTTTGACTTTTGTTCATTTGTTAACTCTCGTATTCTACGAAGATGGTTTAATATATCTTCAATGTTTACTTCTCTATCAAGGATAGTTGTTTTTAGTTCCGTTATAAGCAGATTAAAAGTATTTAGTTCATCTTTTTCTAATTGTGAACCTACATCATTTGTAAGTTGCACAATATTTGGGATTCCTAAAGCACAGGAGGAACCAGCACCAAAAAAGAAGCCTATATTCTTTGAATATGAGAGTTGAGTTTTCAATTCTCTTATTTCTCTTACCAGATTAATAACAGACATAATAATTCCGTATTTATTTAAATATTATTTATGTGTATCAATTAACAAAATGCCTAACGATTTCTATCTTACGACCTGAAAAAAATAAAATATTAAAAAATGATATTTAATAAGTGTACCCTTTCTCTTCAAATTATATTTTTAATTTTCCCAAAATAAAAATAAGGAGTCAATATAATGAACACCAAAGTCATCGAAGAAAAAAGGCACTTTGTTCATAACAAAATAATAATTGGCTTAAATTACAAATTTAACTATTGGATTTTTCCTACTTCTCACTTGGATGCACCAACTGGACTATAGGCACCTCAAGGCACACGATTTGTTTGTTATGGCTCTTTTTCAATGTTATATTTTAAGCTAAATGTAAGATAATTACTTGATTCTACTTTTCCTCGAAATGCCATATTGTAAAAATAAAATGCATCTTTATAGGTTCTATTAAATAATTCTGCACCACCAGTAAATAGCTGACCAGTAATTTTTTCTTTTCTTTTGTATTCGTATGTTAAAGTAATTTCATAGGTTTTACTATCATTACGAAATAATCTTTGATCTAAATCAATTGGAGAATACTCAGTTTTTGAGTGAGGAAATATTTCAATAAAATCAGTTGAATCTGGAATAGTTTTCATTCCCAAACAATCATAAAATAATTTATGTATTGGCTTTTTTCCAATTTCTTCATTTTCAATATTTATATACGACATTACAATACAATCAATTGTTTTAATGACGTAAATTGGAAAGTCTGATTGATTCTCAAAAGTAGAAAAAACATATAAAACGTTATTTATATATTTTATACTATCCAAATGAATTCTTAAAATTTCACTTGGTAAGAATTTGGTTAATTTGGAATGATATTTTTCGATTTCCGTATCAATTGGAATAAAAGGAACAAATTTTTTCAAATCTATATCTAAATTAACAATTTGATTAATTGAATCAATAATAATATCTTTTTCATATTTTGGATAAAACATAGTGGGAATCGTTAACTTATATTTACCAATAGGCAGATTTTTAATTTCATAAAAACCCAAAGAATCTGTAATTGTCCCAAATTCCGTTTTTATCAAAACAACGCTAACATATTCGAGAGGCTCTTTACTATCGAGGTCTTTTATAGTTCCTTTGATTGTTCCACCAATAAGAATTTCAGACATCAATATTATTATTAAAATAAATATTTTCATATTAGAGCCATAGCATATATAATTAGGCGCCAAGCGCCGTTAATTAATTTTTCTTCTATCAGCAAACTTTTTTTGCTAAATTCTTTACAGCTTTTTCCACTTTTTAACGTCTTGTATGCATAGCAAATCGCCATTCTTATATTTTTATAACTAATCATTTATTTCTCTTTTTTAACCTTTTCCTACAGCTTCGCACCCTTACCCACATGTAATCTTTTTTAATTTAATTTTTATTCAAACTTTTATTTTGCAAAAACCTATTATGCACAAAGCAGTAATAATTTTTTGCTTTTTGTTTTGCTCATTGTTAAATAAATATTTTCATTTCAACTAATTTATTTTTTAAAATATTTTTCAAATAAAAGACAAATAATGAAATATCTTTTCTAGTTAAGACTAAAATATTTGAATTATTTTTTAATCCAATTGTGAAAGTATTTATTTTTCTTAATATGCGTGTTATACTTGGTAAAAGATATGTAGGTGAGTTTTTTCTAATTTGGCTTTCAAGTCTTGGTATGTATAGGAGTCGCATTTCACCACTCAATTAATTAAATAATTGACTTGACCCCCACTCAAAAATAATAATTTTATTACAATTTATTTATAAAATATTTTTTTCTATAATATTTCATATTTGTATTTCTTCTCTAATTAAAAATAAAATATATTTTTTAATTATATTAAATTAAAACGAGATCTTCATTGAAAGATCTCGTTTTAATTTTTACTTTAAAAAATCCCTATTTCAGTTGCAAATTTTTGCATGCATCCATAACAAGTTTCATTTACCACTTCCCTTTCTTCAAGTAATTCTATTCCGCAGTATTGGCAAAATTCGTAGTCTAGTAAATCGTGTGTCCAAGTTATGTTTAGTTGTTTTAGGAATGGCAGTTCGCAGTAACTGTAATTGCTGTACCAGTTTCCTTTTTTGTCCCAATGTCCAAGGTGTTCGTTTATTATCCAGTATTTGCCGTGGTTGTTCATAAATAGTAGTTTTGATCTTTCTACATATCTAGAGATCAATTCAACTAATGCATGGTTGTTTAGGAAGTTTTGTGGTAGTTGTTTTAGTATTTTTTGGTTGAATGCTATTGTGTCGCTGATTTTAGATTTTTTCTGCAGCAGTATGTTTATTATTCCGTTGTGCATGAATGCCAGGTTTTCATTTACGTTGAAAGGATGAATATTATAAATATCTATGTTTCCGGATGTTGCTATTCTGAAGTGAAGTGCAATTTTTGTTTTCTTAAATTCTTTTCTTAGTGTTGAGTAATATTCATAAAACGTATTGAAGTTTTTCAGTTCTTTGAAGATGTTTATTTTTCCATCTATTGCATACATCATTCCGGCTCCGTCGCTGTTGGTTTGCCAGCATTCGTTTAACAGCTCTTTTGTTAAGTGTTCTTTTGTGTTTAATATTATTATGCACATTTTTTTGACTCCATAAATTTTGTTAGGTTTTTGAAGTTTTTGTCTTTTTTTACAAAGTTGTAAAATGTTTCTGATGTCAGTTGTTGTAGTGAGGTTGTTTTCACATAGGAGCATATTGCTGCTACGAATTCAATATTTTTGAAGTATGAATAATCATTGAGTGTTCCTCTGAATATTCTGAATTCTACTGTATATTGGTTTTGAAGGTTTATTGCGGTGTATCTTTCACTTCCTCCCTTTTTTTTACTTTGGTCATAAATTGCTTTTTTGTCTTTTTTTATCTTGCCCCATTGGTCAAGGTTGTTTGGATTTCTTTGAGATATTGTTTTTATAAATCCTTCATTTTGGCAGAAGAATAAATGAAGTTTAGCTAAGTCCAGTCCGGATAAATATTTTTTGGATATGTGAATGTGTATTCCACAAGTGGTGGTGTTATATGATCTATATCCATTACTTCTTAGGGTTTCAAGTAGACTTTTGAATATGTTTTTATGTTCTTTGAACCATTCAAAACTGAATGGGTGTGTTACTATTTCAAAACCGTCTTCAATGCTGCTGTCGTTTTTTAAGTAGAATAGTTCAGAAATATCACATACTTCTTGTGCACATTTTTGCCTGTCGTTTCCTTTGGATTCTGTTTCAAGTTCTACGCCTATGTAATATTTGGTTTTTTCTTTTGAGTTATTGAAGAATATTGGGTTGGGTTTGTATGAGTAATTATGTATTGCGACACCGCAGTCACAACCGTCGTCACTCCAGTAATCTTCTCCGCAGTTTTCGCAGTAGCTGTGTAAATCGTGGTAGCAGTTATCGCAATAATCGTTGTTTGTGATTTCCGAATAGTATGATTCATCATTGGTTATTGGTTCTTGGCAATTATGGCAGTATGTGTGGTTTTGATAGTAACATTCACTGCAATAACTTGTTCCGCCGTATACGTGTTCACTTTCTTCGTTTTGGTGATAGTATCTATCACATCCATTACAATAATAGTGAGAGTCGTAAAATTCATCTTCGGGTAAGTATTTGTTTAAGTATTCTGAGTAGATACAATCATCTATCCAAAATCTTTCATGGTTAAAAACTATTGTTTGTTCGTTTAGGTAATAAGTTTCATACCATTCATCGTTAAATTCGGTGCAGTTGGATTTTAGTCTGTATTTGCCGTCATTACACTGGCAAATTTGTTCTTTGATTTGGTGCTGCATTATTTTGGTCTCCTTTTTTTTTGAGGAGATCAAACTTTTCCTTGCAGTTGTTTAGCAGTTGGTCACAATCTTCCTATTATAGTAATTTCCGATACTATTTTATTTTGTGATTGGTTTTAATTTGAGGGTTTGATGTTATTTGGATTTTTGGTATTTCTTTGCTTTATCGTTCATTATTACGAATTCAACTTTGTCAATTTTTATGGTATCAATTGAGTTTGAATCTCTTAATTGATAAACCATGTTTCTGTTGATGTTTTTTAACTTTGCAAAGGTTGAGAATTTTAATATGAGGTTTTTATTAGCGGCTTTTTGAATTTCTGCTATTGTGGGTATGATGTTCATTGAAGTATTTTTCATACTTATAAACTACTATAAGGC
The DNA here is from genome assembly GCA_016716225.1 of Ignavibacteriota bacterium. Classification (NCBI taxonomy): domain Bacteria; kingdom Pseudomonadati; phylum Ignavibacteriota; species Ignavibacteriota bacterium. The sequence continues at coordinate 64,019 of JADJWT010000001.1, forward strand.
TAAACAACTGTCAAGTTTTGATGCTTGATCTCCAAAATTGTTAAATGTAAAATTTAGGGTTTTCGAATTCGTTAAGGAATACTACAGTTAGTGAATCGGCGGAAAAGTTAACATCATCTTTATCGAAAATTCCGCAAATTTCATGCTTATTAACTTTAACAGTCCATGTTTCCATATCTTGCGGATTTTCGTTGTTGATTTTCTCGATTAGTATTTCCAATAATTGTTTTTTTTCTTCTTGATTTAATATTGAAGCTACTTTCCTTGAATATATAACATATAGTCTTCCTAGTGTATTATTTTCTTGCATTTCCATCTTTTCCACCTCGTTTTACAGACTCAAGTACTTTGTGATTGAGGCTGTAAAAAAATAAATTGGAAGATTTAATAATCTTCCGGGAATAATACAGTTAGCAAATCCTCTCCTGTTGGTCCGGCTCTATGGTCAAGTATACCCCAAAGTTTATAGTTGTTGACGTATACTGTCCAAAGATCCGGGTTAAGCGGATCTTGTTTTTGCATTTTTACTTCAAGTTTTTGAAGTGCTTCATGCATTTCATCCGGTGTCAGTTTTGCTGCTACTGCTCTTGTGGCTACTATGCATAGCGAGCCTTCATTTTGTTTTTTTAATATGTTCATTTTTTACCTCCGATTATTTTATACAGACTCAAGTAATGTTAATTGAGTCTGTATGAATTATTTTTATTTATTTGAGTTTAGTGTTTCGGGTCAGAATTCTTCGGAAAAGATTATTCTTAGTAGATCTTCTTCGTTTGGTCCGGCTCTTGCATCCAGTAATCCATAGATTTCTTTGTTGTTAAAATTTAATGACCACATATTGAGATTTAATGAAGAATCCTTTTCAATTTCTTCATCTAATTTTGTTAATAATTCAGTTACTTCTTTTTCCGTTAATTCGGTTTTTATTTTGTTTGATGGGTCTATGAAAAGTGTCCCATTATTTTGTTTTTCGATTAAGTTCATTTTTTTATTCCTCCGCTTAAGTTTGCAGACTCAAGTGATTTATTATTGAGTCTGCAAAATATTTTAGAATTATTTTCTTAGTTTTTTGGAGAATTAGGATTGCAGTCTTTCATCTAGGCGATTTGGTCGTATTTGGGCTTATTTCAGCCGGAACGGGCCAAATATCTGTTTTCTTTACTTGAAAACTTCTGTTGGTATAATTAAACTACAGCAGCTTTTATCAATCCCGATTCTTTGATCATGGAGATATATGCTTGCTGTAATTTAATTAGTTGTTGTGAATGTGAGTTTGATTTGTGCGTGACCTATAATTTTTTATGATTATTATGTTCAATGAAGTCTTGGTAGTTGTTATGGAATGGATATTTTAGTTCTTCATCCCTTAACAATTTTATTATGTAATCTAATTTTTGATTTACTTCTTTTAATAATTTCATTGCTTCATCTTGAAAATTATTTTCATGGTTTTTTAATGTTTTATTTTTGGTTGTCATAACTTTTGGGTAATTACTGCTGATTAAAATATTTTTCGGTTTTGTTACTTATCAGTTGAAATCATATTTCTTTACTTGGGAATAGTAATCTTTATTTCTAAGTGATGATTTTATTTTATCATTTGTTTGCGGTAATATTTTAATTTTCATTTTTCAGTAGTAATTATTTTCTTCCAATAATTTTGGGGGCAGTAAGTTAGACTTTCCTTCCCCACCCTCTTGAAGCCATATTTATCGATAGATTTATATATAAGTCTATACATATAAAATTTTATATGGCTGCGATTCAAAAATTCCAGAATAATATAGTTAAACGGCTTCCCCGCTTAGGTGATAATCTTGTCAGAATTCAATTTCAAAAATCTAACGGTCAGTTTAAGATTACCATTCCGAGGGGTCTTGCGAAAAGTTTGCGTTTGGTTTGCGGTGATGTGCTTGAGGCTTTTATTGAACGCGGTGATCTGGTGTTTAGGCTAAAGGAGGTTAATATTAAATGAGAAGAGCTTTTGTGTATTTAAGAGTTAGTACCGGTGAACAGGCAAAAGGTTATTCTTTGGATGCTCAATTCGATGAGATTAAAAATTACTGTGAGAATAATGATATTCAGATTATTGAAAAATTTACGGATTCAATGAGCGGAACAAAATTAACCGAGAGAAAAGGTTTAATGGATCTTCTCGACCGTATTGATGTAGAAAAGCCTAATACTGTTATTGCAACTGAGTCAGACCGCATTTCAAGAAATACATTGCAGTTTGGTTGGATTGATACTCATCTTTCAATGAAAGGAATAAAATTATTATTAGTTAATGAACGAGAGGCTGACAGCCCTTTTGAAAAAGCTTTTCAAAAGATCAGAGCTGTGTTCTCAGAGTTTGAGACTGATCTTAGGCAATGGAGAATAAATCGTGGAAGAGAAAAAGCAAAGTCTAATGCCCGTTTTATGAATCGTCCTCCTTTTGGTTATAAAGTTATTGGCAGAGATGTTATTATTGATTCCGATTGCAAGGATGTTGTCGTTAATATTTTTGAGGATTATTTTGATAGAGTTCCGATAAAGAAAATTGCTAGGGATGTTGGAAAGAGTCCGGGTAGTGTCAGATATATTTTAAGTAATTATTTTTACATTGATTCTAAGTTGAATGGCGATCATGAGGTTTTTATTGATGTTGTTAAGTTTGAGCATGTGCAGGTCAGATTAAAATTTTCTAAAGAGTTTTCTACTAAAAGGTAGTAAAAACCGAAAAGTTTATATACTAGTATCACAATATTTGATTACGGGTGATACCAATGATATTCAACTATCAATACCTACCAAAGACAAAAGAATATGAAAGCATAAAAAACAATGATTCAAAAAATTATGCCATGCCAGTATTTTCAAACTACTTAATAAATAATTCAAAAGACAAAACTTACTTCTCAACTCTAGAAACAACAAATAAAAATTACAAATCCGGCACCGATATAGCCGATATGATAACAAATGATAAATTAAATTTCTTGGGAACAACGGTAAATCATCTTAAATCTCAAATCGAACAAAGAAGTAAAATTCGAGACGATCAAGTAAAAGATCTAGACAAAATGATAAGGGAGTGTGATGTGGGAGTTATGAATCTGGAGTCTTGGCCAATGTTTACAAATCAATTGGTTGAAAAGAAAAGAGCCGACTTTAAGACAAGTATTCAAAAACTGGAATTGGAAAAACAAAAAGAAATGCTTAATTGCTGGAAGGATCAAAACATGCTTTACAAAGAATTACTTGAAACACTCGGCGAATATAAAAATGTTCAGAGAAGATCAAAAATGTTATCCGGAGGTTTTTAGAATTGTTAGTTGAAGATATTTGTGTAAAGTTAAGACCAATACTTGGCGAGAAAATTGATAGTCTGTGGCGGGCTTATTTAGTTGAAGATATGGATGGCAAAAGAGAAATCGAACAAATTCTTAATATGCTTTATTTAGACAATTTGAATACTGAAATTTCTTCAGACAATGCTGATAATTTATTGGCTCCACCTCCGGCTGAAAATGTCCGAGGCGAATACCCAATCGGAGAAATCATGTACGCCGGTAAAAAACTTTATCCATTTTGCTTAAGAGAGAATGACTGGATAAAACACGTGTTAATAGTCGGCGCTTCGGGTTCGGGCAAAACAAACTTATGTTTTCAAGTTCTAAAGAACTTTATACATAAAAATAAACCTTTTCTTGTTTTGGATTGGAAAAGAAATTACCGGGATATTGTAACTGAAAGTTTTGGCAAAGATATAAGAGTTTATACAGTTGGAAGAGACGTTGCTCCATTTATGTTTAATCCTCTTATTCCTCCTCCGGGTACTTCTCCGAAAACTTGGTTAAAAAAGTTAATTGAAATAATTGCACATGCTACTTTTGTCGGTGAAGGAGTAATGTATTTATTACAAAAAGCTCTTGATAAAACTTACAATGATTTTGGATTATACAGCAATAAACCCGTTGTAAATTATCCGACACTCAAAGATTTACTAAATACTATTGAGCACACAGATGTAAAAGGTAGAGAATCCGGTTGGATGAGCAGTACTCTAAGAGCTCTTGGTGCCTTAACTTTCGGAGAAACTGGGAAAACATTCAATGTAAGACAGCAATCTAATATGGTTGATTTATTAAGTCAACAAGTAATACTCGAGATGGATTCACTTACCAATACAGATAAAATATTTTTAGTGGAAAGTATTTTATTATGGATACATCATTACAGACTATCGTCTCCTTCTCAAAAACGTGAGGAGTTTGATCATGCAATAATTCTTGAAGAAGCTCATCACGTTATCGGCAAAGATAAAAGTGATCTGGTCGGCGGTGAATCAATAACCGATGTAATTATAAGAGAAATCAGAGAACTCGGAGAATCCGTAATCATTATTGATCAATGCCCGAGTCTTTTATCCTTACCGGCTCGTGGAAATACTTGGTGTACAATTGTATTAAACCTTAAGGATTCAAAAGATGTTAACTCAGCAGCGAGTGCACTTCTTTTAGAATCTTCTGATAAAAAAATTTTAGGAAGGCTTGAAACCGGCCAAGCCGTAGCTAAAATTCAAGGGAGATGGCACAAACCATTTCTCATAAATGTTCCTTATATTCCTATTAGAAAGGGTTCTGTAAGTGATCTAATGATAAGTGATCTAATGAGACCTTATTCCGCTTGTTCCGCCTCTGAAACATTAACCACTGCCGAAGAGAGACAGATTCCGCAAAATGATGACCAACGGAGTAAAGAGGTTGGAATAACCTCGGAAGAACAAATCTTACTTCATGATATTCATTCAAATAAATTATCCGGTGTAGTAGAACGATACCGAAGATTACAATGGAGTAGAAGAAAAGGTAATGAATTAAAAAATTCATTACTCAAAAAACAACTCATTGAAACCGAAGAAATTCCAACGAAAAGCGGAAGGGTTATCGTACTTAAATTAACCAAAATTGGCAAATCAAATATCGATCAACCAATATCACAAGATATTCGTGAAGGCGGAATAACTCACGAATTCTGGAAAAACAAATATGCACAGATATTAAAGAATGAGGGTTTTGATATAACTTTTGAAAAATCAATCGGCGACGGAAAATATGTCGATGTTGTAGCATCAAAAAATGATATAAGAATCGCAATCGAAGTTGAAACCGGAAGATCCGATATTTTAACAAATATAAAAAAATGCTTGGAAGCAAATTTCGATAGAATCATTGTTGTTGCAGTCAACGAAAAAATCGAATCAAAAGTAAAGTCATTACTTTCAAGTAATGACTTACATCAAAACCCGAAAATCATTTTAAGCTGTGCAAGAAGAACTATTTAGTTCTTCTCACATCTCATCATTTTCTTCCTCCCCCGCTTCTTTATCAGTGTTTATAACAACAAACTCATAAGCTTTCTGCATAACCAAAATTACTTTTGGTAATTCAGAATAAACTGAAAAACTGTTCGTTGATTTCCAGTTATTATCTTTATCCTTATAAGTCTTACTTACAATCACATTAAATATCTTTGACTTCACCCCTTTAACAAACGCTGAATTTTCAAAAACGGAAGCCTTAATCGCTCCCGCCCGAAAAACCCTTACCGGTCTATTTCCATTCATTTTCTCACCTCAACACTTAGTTGAGAATCCTTAGGATTCTCAACGGTTTTCTTCTTGTTTGCCATCTCTTTCTTCCAAATCGCATGTTCAATTATTAAAAGTTTTAGACTTGGAGCTTCCCTATCCGGGATCGAAGCAAGCAACGGATCGTTTTCAAATTCAACGATTCTATCTACTTCTTTTATTTCTTCTGAATAAGCTTTTGAAAGCAAACAGTCTTTTAATACTTTGCATTCATCTTCATTCCATTCTTCAACGATTCCGTACCAAGAAAGTACTACATCGATTCCGAAATCCACTACATCGAAATATTCGTGTATTGTTTCTGCGGCTTCAATTTGCCTAATTGTGTTTACAAGTTTCTTTGAATACATCTTCGATTCCATTTTCTTTTCCTCCTTGCCCTACCTTTCTAACTCCGGCGGGGTCTTCACTTAATGAGACCCCGTTGGAAAGACAAGGGAAAAAAATCAGCGATTATACATCTTTGGGTTAGCCGACCTTGAAAAGGGAAAAGTTTATAAAGTCGGATTACGATGAGTAAGTCATGAAATGACGTATCCGATTTATAAACTTTTAGGCGTGAAGACCCAACTCTATTTCATATAGGGAAATGTTAAATTATTTTTATTAGGAGGTGAATATAAATTGGCAAGACCATTCAAATGCCCGTATTGCAACGGAACTAATACAACTAAGAAAGGTTATAGACAAACACAAACCGGAACAAAAAAAATAAGAATCTGCAGAGATTGTAATAGAAGATTTACTCTAAAAATTTAACCAAATTTTTAATTTGCAAATTTTTGATGCTCAAAATCATGAGAATTAGAATCTCTAGCAATATTATTCGAAATTTTATTATTACTAAAAATATTTTCAATTAAAAAACAATTTGAACAATATAGCCCTCCATTAGTCGAACCGCTATTATTCATAATTACTGAATCCTTCAAAAGAGTAAATTCCACATTAACACTTTCCAATGGATTTATTGATGTATTTCTAATTATCATACCTCCGCAAAATTCTTCGGAATAATTATTCTGAACAAATAATTTATCTAAAATAATTGTACCTTTATTTATTGAAATACCTCCGGCAGAATCAATACTTTTATTTCCATCAATAACTACATTACTTAAATTTGAAACTGTGTTTTTATTGAATGAAGGATTATAAATTTCTATGCCACCGGTTCTAACTCCCTCATTATTACAAACAATACAATTTCTCATCTCCAATATACCTTTGTATACAAACATTCCTCCACCACTTTCAGCTTTGCCATTACTAATAATAACATGATCTAACAATAAATTTCTACCTTTCGAAAATATATTTCCGCCCCTACTTTTTTCCTTTTCAAAGAAATAAGATTTTTCATCTCGAGGATTTTTCGAAGACCCATTCCCTCCATGAATAACAACATATTTAAGAAAACTTTTAATCCTTATGTCAATCGAATTTTCAACAAAAGTAATATTCTTCCATTTATCACCAGTAATTACAACAAGATCCTCTGCATTACCTTTAACTTCTAAACTTCCTAAAACAACTATTCCACAAGACTTACCAAAAAATAACTGAACACCAGCTTCAATAATTAATTTACCTTCATCCAAAACAATTAAATCATTATTTACAAAATATTTTCCTCTCTCAATAACTACTGAATTTCTAATTACGGATAAATTTAATTTTTTAATTGGTTCAGCAATTACACTCACAATTTCAGAAACAATTACCTCTGCTGAATACTGAAAAATAGATTTAGTTTCAGTTAATGTTTCTATCTTATGAAAGACATTCATTAGCAAATTATTCATTTCCTACTCACGAAATATTAGAATAAACTAATTACAATTCATTTAAACTTATTTTTTTTATAATCAACAAATAAACTATTTTATTCTTCTAAATCAATAAAAATCATGACTCATTTATATATATAGTCGACTTAACGAACTCTTTATAACTGATTGTTTTATATAGGTTTAAAAGGATATTAGGTGTTCGTTAAATGTACTGATTTCACATACTTAACGTACTTTTTTATGTATTAAATGTACAATTTTGAGGGACTTAACGTACTTTTTAAATGACTTAACGAACAAAAATTTGTTGAATAATTTTGAGAGAAATGATTTTATTATGTTCTAATAGATTTGAAATATTATTTAGGCTGGATAATTCTTTCTTCAAAATTTATCGTTGGACCAAGAATAGATTCTTGCGGTATTGATAACTTTCCTCCTCTTGACCATATTCTTCCACCCAATCCTTTCTCAAACATTTCGTATTGATCAGCTACCCAAACGAAATCATTTGAGCTATCAGAATTTATAAAATTCGAAATACTTACTTTTCTTTTTGTTGTGTTTGTTAAAATAAGTAACCTAAAACCATTAAAAATTGTATTCCATTTTTTTTGATATCTCAGATATTTTTTTGACTGAAAATGAGCTTGATAATTTTGGATTTTGGTTGCAATACTGTTTGATTTGAATCCTTGATTCTGAAGTGATTCGGTTCCCATATCAACTTCTAAAAAGAAAAGTAAACTCTTATTTTGTTTTTCACTTTTTATATAAAAAACTCCATCGGGAATTAATGTAACACTTGAATTTTCTAGCGATAGATTTTCAGTTATTAAAGGTTGTCCATTTTTGTTTAACGGAATAAATGGTGTTGTTGATGAAATAAATTCAGTTTTAATATTTGAGCATTTACTTTCGATTTTCTTTAACAATATTCTAAACCAATTTATTAATAACTCATGTTCAATGTTATAAATTTTATCAGTTATAAATCTTTCAACTGGAATTTTGCTATCAATTAAATTTTCATTTTGAAGAAGTTTAACTCCTTTCTCGCTGATTGAAATAATATTTTCCGGACGACCATGATTTTCTGAAGAGTATCTTTGTTTTAAATTTACCAGATAGTGCTTTGAAAATTTTGCGATTTTTTTTTGAATGATTCTTCTCCCGGAATTATTTATCAATGCCAATTGATCAACATTAAGAATATTATATTCACAAATTTGTTTTAATAAGAAGAAATCTTTCTTTGTTGTAATTAACATAATACTTCATTTTTAATTGAAATGTTTTTCATTTTGTAAGTGGTTTTTAGAATGAAATGTTTCAAAAAAATAGTTACTTATTTTTTTATAAATTAAATGTTTTATGAAATGATTCTATAACTGTTTAATTGATTTTAACCAATAAATTGTAAGAATAATGTAAGAAATGTCTGTAAGTTATTGTTTTTATTGATATTTGGTGGAGGTGGCGGGAGTTGAACCCGCGTCCGAAGATACCTTTCATTGAACGTCTACACACATAGCCTATTCTTTAGATTTCGAGAACCAAACCCAAATAGACATGGTTTTGATTTTCTATCTTTGTTAAAGTTTCGCTTCATCTACCAAAGAACTCGAATCCACTAGTGTACCTAACGGCGTTCATCCTAATTTCGGCACACACAAATTAGGCGAACGGCTACTTATAAATTAAGCAGCTAATGCGTAGTTATAGTCGTCGTCTCGACTTTGTTCCGTCGTTTAGCGTGTCTACGGAGAACACGGTGCGCAGTTCAAAGAACAAATAACCCCGTCGAAGCCAATTTCACCCCCGGGTTTTCCAAATTATTTCTGGTGTGGTTGTTACAAAATTTTCATAGCGTGCAAGTACAAATAACAAATCAGAAAGTCTGTTTACAAAAACTAAAATATTATTATTTATTGATTCACAATCTTTCAATTCAACGATAATTCTTTCCGCTCTTCTGCATATTGTTCTTGCAAAATGCAAAAGAGATGCTGATATATTTCCTCCAGGTAAAATAAAATTTTTCAACGTTGGTAATTTCTCATCAAATTTATCAATCAACTTTTCTAAATAATTTATTTCTTCTACTGATGTTTTTTTTATTACTTCACTTTTTACATTTTCCGGAGAAGCAAGTTCCGATCCGATTTGAAATAATAAATTCTGAATTTGTTCCAATTCAATTTTAATTTCTTCACTTACATTATTTGAAACAGCTAATCCAATTACAGAATTTAATTCATCAATTGTCCCGTATGCATTTATTCTGATATTATTTTTTTGAACTCTTGTTCCGCCGAACAAACTTGTGCTTCCGTCATCTCCGGTTTTAGTATATATTTTCATATTCAATTTAAAATTCTAACAGTAAATTTTGTTTCGGATTTTTCACTTAATGACAATTCAATTTCACCGTTTTTTTCAATTAAGGATTTTGAAAAATATCCCAAACCTTCAAATTTATTTTGTTCTAAGTTCTTAGTTAATGTAGTTATTGTGCAAACAACTTCTTTATTATCATTTAATAATTCAGCGGGAACATTTATATTGTTTGTGTTTATGGTAAACTTCCTTAAATGTTTTTGCACTTTATCATATGTATCTAAACGTGCAATTACTTCTTGACCAATATAGCAGCCTTTTGTAAAACTAATTTCATTTTTCAAATTTGTTTCATGAGGATTAAATTTATCTGTAATTTCATTTCCACCTCTGGGAACTTTATTAATTACTCTATATCTATCAAATGCATCTTCACCAACCATTTCCAAGTCAAATACACTTTTATGGTTTAGTAAATAATCTAATAGTTTTTCTGAATTTTCAATTTCTGTGATTAGCCAATAAATTATTTCTCCGCTTTGAGCTTTTTTCTTTAACAGATATGCCGTGGAAAAATTAATTTCAACTTTATGAAGCTTATTATTATCAAGTTCATCAACTTCTTTTCCACAAATAAGTGTTAGGTATGATTCTGCTTGAGGTCCAATAATATCCAAAATTAAAAATTTACTAGTAAAATTTTCAAGTTTTACATTTTCGGTTATAATATATTTTTCAATCCAGCGTGATAACAGAGATTCATTAAATTTACTTCCTACCAAAAAATATTCGTCATGCAATCTAATTAATGCAGTCCGATCGATTAATCTTCCTTTTTCATTAGTAAATAGAGTACTTATGTAATGATAAGGTTCTAAATTTTTTACGTCATTTGTAGAAATTCTTTGCAGAAAATCCAAAACATCATTTCCGGTTAATTTTAAAACTGCTGATTCTGATCTGTTATAAATTCCAACTCCATATTTTATTGCATCATTTTCTTTTTGATATGAAGAATAAACTTTTATAGTTCCATCATTGGAAAAAATAATTTCTACAAATTTATTTTTAAAATATGAATATACCTGATTCAATTTCTACCCTTTACTATTTTATAATTTTGAAAATTCATCAAAAAAGTATGCTGAACTGAGAATTCCGAGTTCAAAACTTTTAAGACTAAAATGTTCGTTTGGAGAATGAATATTGTCCGAGTCTAAGCCCAATCCCATTAAAATTGCCGGAGCTTTAAGCTGTTTTACAAAATCCACAACAATTGGAATTGATCCTCCTTCACGTGTATATACTGTTTTTTTCCCGAAAGCTTTTTTTGTAGCTTTGGAAGCCGCTATAATCGCAGGATTATCTAAAGCAATAACGACCGGTGAACCGCCATGCATATCTGTAACTTTCACTTTTACACTTTTGGGTGCAAGAGTTTTAATATAATTTGTAAATTCTTTTGAAATCTTTTTTGGATCTTGATTTGGAACTAAACGCATACTAATTTTTGCAGTAGCTTTTGATGGTAACACAGTCTTCGCTCCTTCTCCAGTAAAACCACCGAAAATTCCGTTACAATCTAAAGTTGGTCTTCCCCAAATTCTCTGCAATGTATTAAATCCTTTTTCACCGTGCAATTCATTTACACCTAATTCTTTTGCATATTTTGTTTCTGAGAATTTTAAGTTTTTAATATTTTCAATTTCTTTTTTTGTAAATGGCAAAACATCTTTATAAAAATTTGGGACAGTAACTTTTCCATTCTTATCATGAAGTTTGCTAATAATTTTTGCAAGCTCATTTATGGGATTTGCAACCGAACCGCCAAAACTACCGGAATGTAAATCTTTATTTGGACCAGTAATTTCAACCTCTAAATAACTTAAACCTCGCAAACCGTAATTTATTGTAGGAATTCCTTCGTCGTATAAACTTGTATCTGAAATTAATACTGCATCACATTTTAACAAATTTTTATTTTCTTTTAGAAATTTCCCTAAACTTTCACTCCCTATTTCTTCTTCGCCTTCAATTAAAAATTTAACGTTTACCGGAAGTTTATTTTCCGTTTTCATAAAAGCTTCAACACTTTTTATGTGAACAAAGTTTTGCCCTTTATTATCATTTGCACCGCGAGCCCAAATTTTTCCGTTTTCTATTACTGGATTAAATGGATCTGATTTCCACAAATTCAATGGATCGACAGGTTGAACATCATAATGTCCATAAATCAATACCGTTGGTTTTCCCGGAGCTTTCAACCATTCTCCATAAACAAGCGGATGTCCTTCAGTTTTAAATATTTCAACTTTTTCCATTCCAGCATCTTTAAGTTTTCGTGAAACAAATTCCGCACATTTAACCATATCATTTTTATTTGAGCTTAAAGTTGAAATACTTGGAATTCTCAAATAATCTTTTAATTCGTTTACATAATTTTCATTATTACTCTTAATATATTTTATAACTTGTTCCACAAAAATCTCCTTTTATGTAAGATGCAAAAACACTTTTTGAAACTTAAGAAATTCTTTTTAATTATGTTGGATTTTGTAACTACGGAATTGCGTTTTCCTAAATATAATTTGAAAAGATTATATATTTTTGAATAATAATAATAGAATTACAAATGATTTTATTTCGATACATTTCTAAAAATTTGTTACTGCCATTTTCGTTTGCACTTTTTACTTTAATGTCGGTTTTCATGCTTCAATTTTTAATGAAGATTGCCGATAAGCTTGTGGGAAAAGGTTTAAGCTTTATTGTGATTTCCAAATTAATAATATACAGTTTAAGCTGGATGTTTGTTTTAGCTGTTCCGATGGCTGTTTTAATTGCGACACTTATGGCATTTGGAAGTATGGCACAAAATAATGAAGTTGCAATTATGAAAGCATCCGGAATTAGTTTATATAAAATGATGATTCCGCCTTTTATTGGAAGTATTTTAATTGCTTTTCTCTTGGTTCAATTTAATAATAATGTTTATCCCGAAGCAAATCATGCGCTTAGAGTTTTAACTCAAGATATTTCAAATCAGAAACCAACACTATCTTTGGTACCTGGAGTTTTTTCTCAAGAAATGCCTCGTTATTCTTTACTTGCAAGAGAAGTTAATCCGGAAACAAATGAATTAAAAAATCTTACAATATATGATTATTCTTCTGCACAAAGTTATAATGTAGTAACCGCACAACATGGCGAAATTTATTTTACAGCAGATAGAAGAAAATTAATTTTAAATTTATTCAATGGTGAAATTCATACATCAAACCTAAGTAATTTGAAGCCATATAGAAAATTAGAATTTAATAATCATATTATTGCAATGGATGCTGAGCAATTCTCGTTAAGAGAATCTGCACTTGGCGGAAGACGCGGCGATAGAGAACTCGGCGCTCCGGCAATTTTAAATTTGGTTGATAGTATTAATCAATTAAATGAAAAAGAAATTAAGAATTTAGATAAACAGATTGCTTCAAATTTCACAAAAGATACGTTGCATTTTTCTAGCATAGAAAAACAAAATAAAAACTACAGAATTAGTTTATTTCATGTTGAAGATAAAATTCGAGCAACAAAAAATTCACTTGCTCCAATTTTACGTAGAATTGATACAAATGAAAAAAGAATGAACAGTTACTGGGTTGAAATTCATAAAAAGTATTCAATCCCTTTTGCATGTATTGTCTTTGTTTTAATCGGTGCACCATTGGGAACAATGACGCGAAGAGGTGGATTTGGAGTTGCAGCCGGAATTAGTTTAGGTTTCTTCCTAATTTATTGGGCATTTTTAATCGGCGGTGAAAAACTTTCAGATCGCGGAATGCTTTCGCCATTTTGGGGAACATGGACTGCAAATATTGTTCTAGGAATTCTTGGAATTATTTTGGTGAGGAAAAGTGCAAGAGAAAGAGTTGAACTAAATTTAGATTTTCTTAAAAAATTTATTCCAAAAAGTTGGAGAAACTTTTCTGAAAATAATTGATAAATATATAATTAAGCAGTTTGTACAAACTGTATTATTTGGATTGCTGACATTTACATTAATTTTTGTTGTTATAGATATGATGGAAAAGTTAGATGATTTCATTGATGCAAATGCTAATTCGAAAATTGTGATTGAATATTATATTGTTTTCATTCCGGAAATAATTCGCTTAATGCTACCTGTTTCTGTTTTATTAGGTGGACTTTTCACAGTTGGGAAATTATCAAATCAAAATGAACTTACAGCAATAAAATCAAGTGGAATCAGCTTTTATAGATTTTCGCTACCATTTATGTCAACTGCTTTAGTAATTAGTTTTATTGCAATTTATTTTGGCGGATATGTTGTTCCTGAAGCAAATAAACAAAGAATTTTCATTGAGCAAAATTATTTAAATAAAAATATGATTAGCTCCGGAAGTAATATTTATTTTCAAGATTCTGCAACAAGAATTGTTACAATTACATATTTCAATTCCAAAATGAGAAGGGCAAACCGTGTAAGCATACAAGAATTTGATGAAAAAAATATTTCAAAAATGATTTCAAGAATTGATGCACAATCAATGGCATATGATTCAACAAGAAAAAATTGGGAATTAAACGATGGAACCCAAAGGTTTTTCTTCAATGGAAAGGATTCGGTTTCAGTTTTTCAAAAATTGAATGTAGATTATCTAAGCTTCACACCAGACGAAGTAATTCAAAAACAAAAAATTCCGGATGAAATGAATTTGGATGAGTTAAAAAAATATGCCTCCGAACAATTAAATGCCGGAACTGATCCGACAAGAATTGAAATTGAATATCATTCACGAATTGCTTTTGCCTTTGCAAGCTTTGTGGTAATTATGTTTGGATTAACAATTTCAGCGAATAAACGCAAGGGTGGAACTGCCATACAGTTTGGGATAAATGTTTTATTAACTTTTGTATATTTAGTTTTTATGAAAATAAGTCAAGCTTTTGGAAAGAATGGTGTTTTTAATCCGTTAATTACTGCGTGGCTTGCAAATATAATTTTTTTCTTGGCGGGGATTTTCAATTTAATACGAATTAAAAAATAATTTTATAGGAAAATTTATTTCTGTTTTTTATCAAAAAAACTTTTGGTATTTGTGTTCTATTGTTTTTTCACTTTTTCTTATCAAAATTTCCATCGGCTTGACATTGCAAATCCCAATCTCTTTGCATTATTTCCATCAATTAGTGAATGTACGTATGAAGTTGCAAAATCAAAATCAAGTAAGCCAGTATTAAATCCAAGCCCCATTGCCCAATTAAATCCGTCAAATCCGCCGAAAGAAATTCCGCTTCTTAAATCAAACCATTTCCACGGACTCCATTCAGAACCCAAAGAAAATCTTGGTTCGGTTGTGTTTGCTGGCATATTATTAAATCCTTGATGATAATTAAATTCAACTAATAATTTACCGGGAAAATTTCCTTTTAAAAATTTATCTACTTTAAAACCAACCCCTAATTTCATTGCAGTTGAAAGACTTGTAGAAAATTCATCAATAAATTTTCCTTCTCCGGTTATTGCTTCACCTAAAGAATCTAGAAGTTTTTCATCAGTAATATCTTCTAATAAATATGATGCAGAAGAAGAATATTCAATTGCTTCATTATTCCAATTTATACTTCCTAAATCAGTTAATGCAAATGCAATTTCCCATGCATTATTTAGCTCAGAATGAAAACCAAAATCAAATCCAAACCCAGTTCCAGCCGGTTTATTAAATAAACCAATTTGAGCTTCCTTTTCAATTTCATCATCCTCAAAATCATATTTAATTCCAAAACTGGGAGAAGCTGCCATTAACATTCTTGAATCGCCATTAACTTGAATATTATAATTACTTAATGTTTGTAGAGTTGTATTAATTTCATCAACACCGGCATAAAAATATCCATGAACCATTTTTAAAGTTATTCCAGCACTAAATGTTTTAAATGCATCCGGAAATAAAAACGATAAATCTTTTGCATAAGAAAGTGTATAATTTCTTAAATACCATGATTTCAGATCCATATCTTTCAAATCAAAAACTTTTTCAGTTTCATTGCCAAATAAAGCCAATTCAAAAATTTGTTTTGGCAGATTTACATTAGCACTAACCCAATCTTGAATTGAAAAAGCAAATGCGCCCATTTGTTTTGAAGGATAAATTGTTGCAGAAATTAATGTTGTTCCAAAATTTGTATTTATCATTGATCCGTTATCAAACAATCCTAGAAATTTATTTTTTTCTGCATCATCTAAATATTTACCAATTATTTGTCCGGAACCATTTTCTTCGCCAGTAAAATAATATTGGTAATCATTCAATGTAATAAAATCATTACCGGCATTAATGTTTAAATTAGGAAATGGTAAAACTGTTGATATTTCCACTGAGTGTTCTTGATCTAAAACTAAATTTGCTGGATTAACACCAATTGCATAAACTCCGGTTGATGATACAGAATTTGTCCCAGCCATTGAAATATTTTTTGCATCAACAGAACCATATGATCCAAACCCTTGTGCAAAAATTGAATTCGAAATTATGATAATTATTGTCAAGACCTGAAATAAATTTTTCATTCATCTACCTCTTCAAAATCGGTATTAAAACTTGTCTTTGCTTTTACACTAAAATTAATTTTGTTCGATGTTCTGAACTTTACATTTTCTCCGGTTGCATTTGCTGTTTCGAATGTAAACAAAACTTTTAGAAATGGATTTTTAATAAATTTAATTATGTCTTCGTTATAAAGTTTTAAAACTTGCTCAGATTTTCCGGAACTCAGAACTTCACCATTATCAGAAACAACCGGCTTGGGAATTTCCAAATATGATAGATTGTTATAAGAAGTTGGCAAGTGAAGGATTTCAGTATTGTTTGAATCAAGAACAACTGCTGTAAATAAAATTCCTACTGGAACTGTGTTTTCAATATTAAATGTAATTTCACCAGAATTAACATTATCGATATCATCATCATTTAAATCTCCAAGATCCAAATCAATTGTATCAATATATGTTGCTGCAGCAATTCCAACATTTAATGGAATTTCAAAACTAATATCTCCGTAAATTGAATCTTGATTATTAACTGTTCCAGTAATGTAATCTGGATTTATTAATCCGCTTCCAATAATATTAAAGCTATCCGGTAAATCTTTTGTGAAGCCGCTTAATAATTGCGAAATATCAATTTGTACTTCATTGCTTGATGGTAACAAAATATTATTTAAATCAATTGATTTTGTAATTGATCCATTTGTTGAAGTTAATTTTCCGTTTAGTATAAAATTTAAATCTAACGAGGTATTTAGATTTAAGAATATTTTTGCATCTTTAAATATTGCAGATTGAAAATCGAAATTATTATCAAAGTCACCAAAATCAAGTTTAAATCCGCTTTCTTTGATATTAAATTTAGTCGGTTTTAATTTACCTGTTAATGATTTTATTACAATTTCATCAAAACTAAAACCGAATGAAATGCTGTCATTTTTTGTAACAGTAGAAAGTTCTCCGGTAGAATCTGTAACAACTTCGAAAGTATAAGTAATTTTATTAGTAAGTTCTCCGGGTTTATCCGAGACAATACTCCAATTAGATAAATTTAAATCAACAACTTTATTTTTTTCATTTCTTTGCAATGGAACATTTATTACAAATTTATTCTTTTCTGCATCCAATAAATTATCGAAAGTTATTTTTGTGTTAGCTTTAACATCCAAATTATTATTGAAAACCAAATTTGCATTTCCATTTTCAATTTCTGCAGATTCTATAAATGTTGAATCATCCAATATAATTGATTTTGTTGATTCAATTGACTGGCTTGGTAATGGAGCAGTTGCAGCAGAAATTACTAGATTATCAAACAATGCAAAAATTGTTGTCCCGGATTCTTGTGGAATTACTACCTCCAAACCATTGCTGCCTATACTGTAAATGGTTCCAACATATTCAAGTTGATTTGATACTTCAACATTTATTAACGGAAATTTTAATGAATCGATTTGATATCTAGGAATTCTAACCCAATTATCAACTGAATTAGTTCTTTCAGCAATTATACTTTGATCGACTTTATTTCTTATTAAAATTCCTTGAAGGACAATATCCACCGGAAGATTATTAAACATAACTAATTTAAGTTCACCCTCATCAAGAAATATTTTTTCTACTGTTTTAATTCCTTCAATATCAATTGTAACATTTCCTTCTTGTTCCGGAAATACTTGCGTTGAACCGCTTGTAACATCTTCTGCCCATTCTTCAACTCTAATATTTGTAGCAGTAGGAATTGGAATATTTACTTTTATTGCTCCTAGTTTTTGTGAATAATTTGATTCAATTGCTTTAAAAGAGATCTGGTTTTCAACTTTCGCAGTTTTTATTGGTTGGTCATCTCCAAAGTAAATCAACCCCAATGTTTCAGGATCTTGCGAAGATTTCAGAAAGGAACTATCCTTTTCAACTATTTCTAAAAGTGTATATTCTTTTTTCGTAATTGGAAGATTTAAATCAACATCCCAGGTCGGTGAAACAAATTCGCCGGGTTTATCAAAACATGCATTTAAAAACGTTGCAATTAGTAATGCAGATATTTGTAAACTCAGTTTAACATTCTTCATTAAAACACCTAAATTTTTATTTTGTCAGAATCATTTTTCTTGTAAATCTTAATTCATCTACTTGCAAAGTATAAAAATAAATTCCGCTTGAAATTATTTTATTCCCTCCAGTTGATGTTGCGTCAAAAATTATTTCATAATTCCCGGATTGTTTTTTTTCGTTTAACAAAGTTGTAACTTCTTTTCCAAGAATATCATAAACTTTTAAAATTATATTCGATGAATTTTTATTATGTTCAAGAGGAATTGCAAATTTGATTTTTGTTGTTGGATTAAACGGATTCGGATAATTTTGGAATAATTCAAATTTTTGCGGAATTCCATTTAATTTATTTATTTGAATTGATGTTGTTGTGTCTGTAGTTGGATTTACAATTGTTCTTTTTCTTCCACCGCCAATTCTTGAAAGATGAATTGCTTTAAATTTTACCGAATCTTCAGTTTCAAAAGTTTGTATTCCATCCGAATTCCAATCATCAACTTTTTTTGAATTTATTGTCTGTTCTTCTAAAAATGCAAATGCTAAACTATCGTTTGTTCCTATTCCGGTTAAGTTTAAAAAGTTATTTAAATTTTCAGATTTGGGAAGTGAAAAATGTGCATGAAATCCTTCATTGAAATAATAACTTACTTCTTCAGGAAAATAATTTGAATCTGGCAATTCCCAAATTCTTATTTCAAAATATGAGAATAATGTGTCTTCATCAATTCCTAAATTCAAATAAGTATTTCCGGATGGCTGTAAATTTCTGATAAATATTTTCATTATTATATCATTATTTAAAGCTCCATATTCTAAAGAAAAAATTCCTCCGGTTAATGCATCATACAAATCTTGATACATTGAAAAATCAATTGGACTTGATGGAAGTGCTGTTGCCGGAATTATAAATCCTTCACCTTCTTTAAATGAACCTTCGTCAACTTTAGTATCAATTGTGCCAAAGGGCACAGTCTTCTCTAACCACAAACTATAATTTACATTATTGGAATCTTGTGCATATATTAATAGAAAGGAAAAGTTTATAAAAAGTAAAAATGTAACTTTTACCGAAATTTTCATTGTTGTCCTCAAAGATGTAATTATTACCGATATTCAATTAAAAGGAATAATATAAGAAGTCAAGTTTTGAATTCAGTTATAAATTATTAGTAATATAATTTATAATCGTAGTTTTAACCGATATGTTTAAATTGGACTTGTGTTCTTTGAGCAGATTTATTATTAAGAATTATGTTTTCTCTGTTTAATCCTTTTACATAATACATATCAATACTTCCTTTACCTTTTGTATCAACTTTTCCACGATATTCGCATTCAAAATGATCTCGTACCAACATATAGGTATAACCGGAAATATTAATTTCTCCGGGTTCACCGGAACTTTCCATTCGGCTTGCAATATTAACCGTGTCTCCCCAAATATCATATGTAAATTTCTTTGTTCCAACAACTCCTGCTACAACACTGCCGGAATGAATTCCTAATCTCATTTCCCATTTAATTCCGGAAGTTTTGTTTCTTTCTTTTATTAATCTTTGAAAATCAATTGCTGCATAAACTATACGAACTGCATGATCTTCAACTTCGTTTGGAATTCCGCATGCAGCCATGTAAGAATCGCCGATAGTTTTTAATTTTTCTAATCCGTATTTATCAATTAATTTATCAAAACTTTTAAAGATATCATTCAATTCATTTACCAATTCTTCCGGTGGAAGTACACTTGTTGTATAAGTAAATGCTTTAAAATCCGTAAATAAAATTGATACGTTTGTAAATTTTCTTGGTTTTACTCTACCATTTATTTTTAATTCATTTACCAAGCTTGAAGGTAAAATATTAAGCAATAATTCTTCACTTTTATTTTTTTCAATTTCAAGTTCGCTTGTTCTTTTTCTAACCATTGCTTCAAGAGCTTCATTTCTTTTTTGAACTTGCAATGTTTTATAATAATAGATGTAATATGCAAAACCAAGTATGCTTAAAATTGATAATGTTATAAACCACCATGTTTTATAAAATGGCGGTGAAATAGTAAATGAACTTAAAATTCTTGCTTCGCCGGTTACGTTATCACTATTTCTTGCCCTAACCCAAAAATTATAATTTCCCGGAGGAAGTGCTCTGTAAGTTACAGTATGTTCTTTGGTTTCCGACCATTGATTTTCTATTCCGTCTAATTTAATTTCGAATATTGTATCTTCTGGTTTTGCAAATGATATACTGTAAAATTCAAACGAAATATTATTTTGATTATAATCTAATTCATCTTGATTGAAAGGTTTAAATGGAATTTCATTTTGACCATCGGAAACTTTTGCATTTGTTAAAAATACATTCGGATTTTCATCAAGCGCTTCTTTATTTGGATTAATTTTGATAACGCCGTTCATTGTTCCAAACCATAAAGATCCATCTCTATCTTTAAAATAAGCTTTCTGATTTATCTCTATACTTGGAATTCCCTCACTTTTTGTTAAATATTTAAATTTAATTTTGTTTTCATTTTTAAATTTTTTGTTATCCAAAATTGATAAACCATTTAAAGTACCAACATAAAGTTTGTGGTTATCTTCCAAAATAAAATAGCTAATATTTGATGAGAGTCCATCTTTTTCTGTAATTGTTACAAAATTTTTACCATCATATCGAATAATACCACCACCGTCCGTTCCGAGCCAAAAGTACCCAAATTCATCTTGCATTATGGAGAAAATATTATTTATCGATAAACCATTAGCAGTATCAATTTGTTGAAAATTTCTTCCGTTGTATTTTAAAAGTCCGGCATAGTGAGTTGCAAACCATAAATTTCCTCTGTTGTCTTCTAAAATATCATTAACTTCAAATTTGTTGTATCCATGTTTATCGTTTAATATTTCTGAAACAATTCCAGTTTTTGGTGAAAACATACTAATTCCTTCAACTGCACCAAACCAAATATTACCTTGACTATCTTCATAAACCTTTAAGATTTTATCATATTTTAGACCATTTCTTTCATTAAATGATTTTGTATTATCTTTGCCAAATTTTGTTACACCCGTTAAGGTTCCAAACCAAATATTTTTCTTGCTATCAAGTAGAATTGAACTTAAATCATTTCCAATTAAACCGGAAGAAGTTGTTAATCTGCTGAAATAACCATTATCTAAAACTGTAACACCTTTAGCATAATGACCAAAATACATTCTGCCATTTTCATCTTGAGAAATTGGATAAACTGCTCTATCAGCAAGTCCGTTTGAAGTTGAAAAAATTTCAAACCAATCTGCTGGAAGTCGGCTAACTCCACCCATAAAAGTTCCGAACCAAATATCGCCGCGTCTATCAACAAAGCCGGATCTTATTTCGTCACTTTGTAAACCTTCATGACGATATAATTTTTTCCCATCGTATCTTAAAATTCCATTATTATAAAGTCCGAACCAAATATTTCCGTTTGCATCTTCAAGAATTACACTAACTTCTTCATTCGGAAATCCTTCTTGAATAGAGAAATTATAAAATCTTTTTCCGTTAAAAGTTGAAACTCCTTGATCAGTACCAATCCATAAAAGTCCTTCACTATCCTCAAAAATTGTTGTTACTTTATTACTTATTAAACCGTCATTTGTATTAAAAACTTTAAAACCCTTTCCATTGAACTTAATAATTCCTTTGTCTGATGTTGCAAACCAAATATTACCATTTGAATCTGTAATAATATCAGATAATTCATTACTTGGGAATCCATTTTCTTCATTGTACTTTATTATTTTTTTTCCTTCAAATTTGCATGCACCACCGTATCTTGTTGCAACCCAAACATTATCTTTTTTATCACTGGTAATTCCCCAAATAAAATTATCGCTTAAGCCGTTTGCAGTCGTAAAGTTTGTAATTTCGTCTTCAAATAAAAGTGAAAGTCCATCATTTGTACCAACCCAAAGTGTACCATGATTATCCTTAAAAAGTGCCCAAACATTTGTGCCGACTAATCCATCAGCTAAACTATAGGTTTTAACTTTAATTCCGTCAAATCGACCAATTCCGGCTTCCGTTCCGAACCAAATAAATCCGGATGAATCTTGAACTATATCATAAACTGTACTTTGAGGTAAACCGTTATCTGTAGAGTAGTGTTGAAAATTTAATGATTGGGAAAAGTGGACATTCCAATTTATTGCACTTAAAATCAGTGCCAAAATAATATGTTTGAAAAGTTTGTACAATATTTATTTTATTTTTTACGTTTATTATCGGTAACAAATCTATTTGTATTAGATTATTTTAATTTATTCTTTCATCTTTGTTAAGATTGGGAAATCCAAATTGAGGTGATGATTGTCCTTCAATATTTATTTCTCCAAACCTTTTTTCAAACTTTAATATATTATCTTGCAATGCTTTTAGTAACATTTTTGCATGCTGAGGCGTTGTAATTATTCTTGCATGTACTTTAGCTTTTGGAACTCCCGGTACAACTCTTGTAAAATCTAAAATAAATTCTGCTGGAGAATGAGTAATTATGGCTAAATTTGAATAAATTCCTTCAGCTTCTTTTTCACCAAGTTCGATATTAATTTGCTGTGCCTTATTTTCGTTGTTTTTTTCCATTTTAGTCCTCAATTAAATGAAAAGCCCATAGGTTGTCAACTGACAAAATATGGGCTCAGCAATAAATTATTAAATAATTAATTATTTGTACATATCTGCTTTCTTAAATGCTTCTTCTGATTTTTCACCCATTCCAAGATTTGCATAAACTTTACCTAATAAATCCCAAACGGCAGCTTCTTTTTCATTGAGTGAAAGGAATTTTTCAAGTAATGGTAAAGCTGCTTCAAATTTTCCTTTGTATTCTTCTGATTTTGTTTCTTTTGCTTCAGCTTCTTCTCTAATAGTTGCACCCCACTTAACATAAGTTACTGCTAAATTATATAGTGCATTTTCATAATTGGGATCAATTTCAACTGCTTTTTTGAGTTGAACTTCTGCTTCCGGATATTCATTAGCATTTAATAATAATGATCCATAATTATATCTGTACATTTTATTTTCCGGATCTTGTTGAACCCCAGCTTTAAAAGCATCTTTGGCTACATCTAATTTTTCAGCACCAATATATGCATTTGATAAAAGCAATAAAATATCTCCATCTGTCGGATGTTCTTTTCTTCCTTTTTCTAAAACTTCAATTGATTTATTAAAATATTCCATTCCTTTATCTTTATCTCCCGCTTCTTTAACTTCAACACCTTTCTGAAGATAAATTTCGCCAAGCTGTGCATAAGAATCCGGTGTATTTGTTAATTCAACAATTTTTGTAAAAGGAACAATTGCAGCTTCTCTATCACCTTTATTCAAATATGCATAAGCTAAGTTCAAATAAGTATCTGCAGAATCCGGTTGGCAAGCAATTGCATTGTTGAATTTTTCAATTGATTCATCAAAAATTATTTTTGCGCTGTCTGTATTCCCAGCTTTTGCACCTTTATTAAAAAGTTGCACACCTTTGTTGAAACTATCTGCCCAATGATATCTTTTTGATTCTTCAATATTTTTTTCAAACTTGTTACTGATTTTTGATGATTGATTAAAATTTTCTAACATTTTTGTAATATTACCTTTTTCACCATTAATATATCCAAGCAAATAAAATCCTTCATCGCTTTTAGGATTTTTCTGAACTTCTTTTTCCAAAGATTCAATTGCTTTATCATAATTATTTTGCTGAATATAAAGCTTCGCACTTGTTAATTCTGTTGATGAACATTGGAATGCTGAAAATCCCAATACAATTGAAACTAATAAAATAACACTTACTAACCTCTTCATTTAAACCTCAATTTTATTTTGAAAACTTTTTACTTAAAATTATCTTAATAAAAATAATTTTTAACCAACTAAAATTAACATATTCTTTAATATTTTGCTTCAAATAATTACTTAAAATCCATTTATTCTTACCACCAAAACATTAATAATATTCATTTTTGATTTTAACCTAAATTGCTTTTACTTTCTAAAAAGAATATTTTTAGTTATTAAAATAGGACTATTATGACCACTGAAAACATAATTAGAGAAGTTCCTAAAGTTTTACTTCATGATCACCTTGATGGCGGATTGCGAGCTGAAACCATTATTGATTTGGCAAAAAAACAGAACTATAAAAAGCTTCCGACACATAATCCTTCCGAACTTGCCGAATGGTTTCATCGAGGAGCAAATAAAGGAAATTTGGTTGAATATTTGCAAGGATTTGAACACACATGTGCAATTATGCAGACTAAAGAATCTTTAGAAAGAGTGGCTTATGAAATGATTGAAGATATGTATAAAGACGGCGTGTGTTATGTTGAAACAAGATTTGCACCAATTCTACATTTAGAAAAAAATCTTCATTATGATGATGTTGTAAATTCTGTTTTAGAAGGATTGGAAAGAGGGAAAAAAGATTTTGGTGTTGGTTACGGAGTTATTTTGTGCGGAATGAGAAATATGAAAAAATCTTTAGAAATTGCCGAGCTTGCAGTTAATTATAGAAACAAAGGTGTAGTTGGTTTTGATTTAGCCGGAGAGGAAGGTGGTTATCCTCCAAAAGATCATTTAGATGCATTTCAATTTATTCAAAGAGAAAATTTTAATATTACAATTCACGCCGGCGAAGCTTTTGGAAAAGAATCAATTTGGCAAGCAATTCAATTTTGCGGAGCTCATAGAATTGGTCATGCAACAAGATTATTAGAAGATGTTGTACTTGATAAAGATGGCGAAGTTATATCATTAGGTGAATTAGCACAGTATGTATTGGATAAAAGACTTCCATTAGAAATATGTCTTTTAAGCAATGTTCATACTGGTGCGGTTGATGTTTTGGAAAATCATCCATTCAGCATTTTTTATAAGAAAAAATTTAGAGTTTTCTTGAACACTGATGATAGACTTATGAGCGACACAACTCTTACAAAAGAATATAGTATTGCCGCAGAGAAATTTGGAATTACTTTAGATGATATTGAAAAACTTAATATCAATGCAATGAAGTCTTCTTTCTTACCTTATGAAGAAAGACTTAAATATATTTACAATATAATTAAACCAGGCTATCAAAAAATCAGAGAAAAATTACTTTCATTTAAAAATTAATTATGAAAAAATTATTTAAAAATTACGAATTTGAATTTGATAATAATCAAAAAAAAATAATTACAACGTTTTCTAAACAAGCAATTAAGCAAATGGAAACGGATGATAGATTTATCCGCGATGTAAATATTTTCAAATCCATTATAGAAAAATTCAACTCCACTAGTGACCTAGTAAAGTTAACCAAAGAAGAAAAAACCAGATTAACATTTCAATTAAAAGAAAATACAAAACATTTGGAAAATAAAATTAAATCGAGTTGGTTTATTACAAAATGGTTTTATAAAAATATGCTTAAACAATACAATAATATTCTTACAATTTTTGCTGAATAAAATGTCAATAAAAAAAATTAAAGCCCCAATTGGAACTGAATTAAATTGTAAAGGTTGGATTCAAGAAGCTGCATTAAGAATGTTGATGAATAATCTTGATCCGGATGTTGCTGAAAATCCGGAAGAGCTAATTGTTTACGGTGGTTCCGGTAAAGCAGCAAGAAACTGGGAATCATTTAATGCAATTGTAGAATCATTAAAAAGTTTAGAAAATGATGAAACTCTTTTAGTTCAATCCGGCAAACCAGTAGGAATTTTTCAAACTCACACAAATGCACCACGGGTAATAATTTCAAATTCAATGTTAGTTCCGGATTGGGCAAATTGGGAAGAATTTAGAAAATTAGAAAATCTTGGTTTAACAATGTACGGACAAATGACAGCCGGAAGTTGGATATACATTGGAACTCAAGGAATTCTTCAAGGAACTTATGAAACATTTGCGGAATGTGCAAGACAACACTTTGATGGAACACTCGAAGGAAAGTTTTTACTTACTGCTGGAATTGGCGGAATGGGTGGGGCTCAACCTTTAGCCGCAACAATGAACGGTGCTGCTTTTTTGGGAATTGATGTCGATCGTTCGCGTTTGCAAAAAAGAATTGATACAAAATATTTAGATGTAATTGCAAAAAATCTTGATGATGCATTACAAATTGTTTTAAAAGCAAAAAAAAATAGACAAGCAATTTCAGTTGGCTTAGTTGGCAATGCCGCAGAAATTCTTCCCGAAATTTTAAATAGAAAAATTATTCCAGATATATTAACAGATCAAACTTCTGCTCATGATACATTGAACGGATATGTTCCAATGGGAATGAGTTTTGAGGAAGCAATAATCTTAAGAAAAGAAAATCCCACCGAATATATAAAAATAGCAAAACACACAATTGTAAAACATGTCGAAGCAATGCTGGAATTCCAAAAATTAGGAGCAGTTACTTTTGATTACGGAAATAATATTCGCGGTGAAGCAAAAGAAAACGGCATAAGTAATGCATTTGATTTTCCCGGATTTGTACCGACTTATATTCGACCACTTTTTTGCGATGGAAAAGGTCCATTCCGTTGGGCAGCACTTTCCGGTGATCCAAATGATATTTATGAAACCGACAAAGCCATAATTGAAACTTTCCCGGAAAATATAGCTTTAATCAGATGGATTAAAATGGCTCAAGAAAAAGTTGCATTCCAAGGATTACCGGCTAGAATTTGTTGGTTAGGTTATGGTGAACGAGCAAAAATGGGTAAAATTTTTAATCAACTTGTTGTTGAGAAAAAAGTTAAAGCTCCGATTGTTATTGGTCGTGATCATCTTGATTGCGGCTCAGTCGCTTCACCATTTCGTGAAACTGAGGCAATGAAAGATGGCAGCGATGCAATTGCCGACTGGCCAATTTTAAATGCATTGCTAAATTCAATTGGTGGTGCCAGCTGGGTTTCTGTGCATCATGGCGGTGGTGTTGGAATTGGGAAATCAATTCATGCCGGAATGGTAATTGTTGCCGATGGAACAAAAGAAGCTGAAGAAAGATTAAATAGAGTTTTAACTTATGATCCGGGTATGGGAATTATACGTCATTCAGATGCCGGATATGATAGAGCAATCAATAATGCAAAACAAAACAATATAAAAATTCCAATGATGAAATAATAAAGAGGCAAATTAAATGAAAGTTTTAATAGCTGACTCGCTACCAGAAGTTTATTTAGAGCAATTAAGGAAAAATAATCTTGAAGTAATTTACAATCCAAAATTAGGAGAAAATGATTTACCCGAAGCAGCAAAAGATGTTGATATTATTGTTGTTCGTTCAACAAAAGTAAATGAAAAAACAATATTGGAATCCAAATCATTAAATTTAATTGTTAGAGCCGGAGCTGGTTATAATAATATTAACGTTGCCGCTGCAAATAAAAGAGGAGTATATGTTGCAAATTGTCCCGGTAAAAATGCTCATGCAGTTGCAGAATTAGCAATTGGTTTAATGATTGCAATGGATAGACAAATTCATGAAAATGTAAGGGATTTTCGAAATGGAGTTTGGAATAAAGCAAAATATTCTAAAGCTAAGGGATTAAATGGAAAAACCTTAGCAATAATTGGAATGGGAAATATTGGTAAACAAGTTGCAATAACTGCTAACGCAATGGGAATGAATGTTTATGGAAAAGATATTTCGAGAATAGATGGAGTTGAGTATAAAGACTTCTCTGAATTTGATCAAGTGTTGCCGTTAGCAGATGTTATTTCATTGCATCTTCCGGTTACGCCTCAAACAAGAGGAATGTTTGATGAAAAAATGTTCAGTTATATGAAAGATGGTGCAATATTAATAAATACTTCTCGAGCAGAAGTAATAAATGAAGATGCATTAATAAAAGCTATAAAAGAGAAAAACATAAAAGTGGCTTTAGATGTTTTTAACGGAGAACCTGAAGGTAAAGATGGAACAGTTTCATCTAAATTACAAGAACTTGATAATGTTTATGTAACACATCATATTGGAGCTTCTACAGAGCAAGCACAAAACGCTGTGGCCGCTGAAACAGTAAAAATAATCATGCAATATATTGAAAGTGGAACAATTGCTCATTGGGTTAATAAAGCAAGATCATCAAATTCATATTATCAACTTTCTGTTAAACATTTTGATAAACCGGGAGTTTTAGCTTCAATAATGGATGTTTTACGACAAGCAAATATTAATATTGAAGAAGTTGAAAATATAATTTTTGAAGGCGGAATTGTTGCTCTTTGTACAATGAAATTAGTAGATCCGGCAACAAACAATATGTTGGAGGCAATTAGAAGAAATCCAAATGTATTAACTGTTTCTCACACTGCAATAAATTAAAAAAAAAATCTCCCAATTCTTTTGGGAGGTTTTCATAAAAACTTTACATCAAACATATCATCAATAATTTTTCTGAAATATAAAAGATTTATTAACTCAGCAAAACTTTCATTTGTGATTGAATTAAAATCAAAAAAAACTGTACTCTTATTATTAATTATAAATTCGTTTATTTCATCACCTAAATTAATTTTCTTAACATTTTCTACAAAATTCTTTGAAATGTTTCCTAACAAATTTTCATTTACTGAATGAAATTTTTCGAGGTCAGTTTTAGAATTTGAAACTAATAAATAATTTACATAAGGGAATTCAATAAATTCAGAAATATGTTCCGAAAAACATGTACCAATATTATATCTGTTTTTTATCCAATTCAAATTTCCCGAAACAAGATAATTTTTGTTTTCATGAAATTTATCATGAACATCAAGTTCAATCTCGGGTTGGATATTATATATTTCTTGAAAAATTATTTTGGAAAGTAAAACTTCATTTGTGCTTATATCACCTTTTAATAAAAGCTTATTAAAATTATCGTGAGCAAAATATAAAAATGTGTTTGAAATATATGCTTCAAAAGCAATAACAAATTTTTGTGAAACAAATAATTCTTTTTGATTTATCAAATCCAAAGAAGGAATAAATGCAATTGCATTTTGATGTTTATTTAATTCTTTAAGTAACAATGAAGATTCTTTAAGAATTAATTCCGGTTTATTTTTCTCATCAATTGATAAATAAAATATTGATGAAAAAATATTATTAGGTGCAATTATTTTCATAACTGTAAATAAAAAAAAGTCCGGCAGAACCGGACTAAGTAAATTCCGATTATATATTTTTAGATTTTATACGGGCAGCTTTACCGGCAAGATTTCTTAAATAATACAATTTTGCACGTCTAACTTTACCTTTTCTCACTAATTCAATTTTTGCAATTTTAGGAGAGTTCATTGGGAAAATTCTTTCAACTCCAACACCGCTAGATATTTTTCTCACTGTAAAAGTTCTGTTAAGTGCAGTTCCTCTAATACTAATTACATCACCTTCAAAAGGTTGAATTCTTTCTTTATTTCCTTCAATAACTCTAACGTGAACTTTAATTTTATCACCAGAGGCAAACTCCGGGAAATCCGTTGTTTTAGGTTCATCGATTAGTTCTTTTAACTTATCCATTTCTACTCCAAACTATTTATTTTTTTCCAATTTTCTGTTAAACTTTTTGATTGTTCTTCTTTCCACAATTTAATTTCTTTTTCATTGCCGGAAAGTAAAACTTCAGGAACTTTCATTCCTTTATATTCTGATGGTCGCGTATAAAACGGCGCTTCAATTGTTTCTCCATCCATAAATGAATCATTCAACATTGATTCACTATCCCCAATTGCACCTGGCAAAATTCTTACAATAGAATCTGTAATAACCAATGCAAGAAGTTCACCACCACTTAAAATAAAATTACCGATTGATATTTCATCGGTTGCAAATTTTTCTCTTACTCTATCGTCAATTCCTTTATAATGCCCAGCAATAATCATAATATTTTTTGCAAGAGAAAACTTATTTGCAATAGATTGATTATAAATTTTTCCTTTTGGAGTAGTAAAAATTATATGCTCGTAATTTCTTTCACTCTGTAAATTTTCAATACATTCAAAAAAAGGTTCCGGTTTAAGTAACATTCCAGCACCACCACCAAAAGGTTTATCATCAATTTGCTTATGTTTATTAAATGCAAAATCTCTCAAGTTATGAATAAAAATTTCAACGGATTTTTTCTCAACTGCTCTTTTAATAATACTTGTTTTTAAAGTACTTTGTAAAGAATCCGGAACTGCCGAAATTATATCAATTCTCATCTTTAAATATTACCGCTTCTTTTGAAAGATAAATTCTTTTTTCTTCCGGTAAAATTTTATCAAAATATTTTTTAACAGCCGGAATAAGAATTTCTTCGTTTTTATTATTCAAAATTACATAAACATCATTATTCTGCAATTTTATTAAGTCAATCATTTTTCCAAAGAACACGTTATCAAAATAAACTTCACTTTCAATAAGATCATGAATATAGAAGGAATCTTCCGGAAGTTTAATGAGATTATTTGAATCAACATACAGTTTTTTATTGATTAAAAACCGTACATCTTCTGTTGTATTAAATTTCTCAAATTTTAATACGTAATTTTCGTTGATTTTTTTGGATTTAATAACCTTCAATTCCTTCATTTTCCCAAAAAAATCAATATAAACTTTCTTGAGCTTTAAAAAACGCTCTGGAAAATCAGAGAAAGATTTTATTATAACGGAACCATCGGAGTTATGGAAATCAATGATTTCCGCTATTAAATAAAAATCACTCAATCAATTAATCAAGAATTTTGAGTATTGCCCTTTTTCCCTCTTTTGCAGCAATTGCAGTAAGAAGAGTTCTCATTGCTTGAGCAGTCTTACCTTGTTTGCCAATAACTTTACCAACGTCATCAGCACTTACTTTAAGGGTAAGCTCTACAGTATTTTCGTTGGGAATAGATTCCTGGATGCTTACACCATCAGGACTATCAACCAAGTGTTTAGCTATAAATTCAACGAATTCTTTCATGAGACTACCTTTAGATAAATTTGAGAATAGGATACTCTTTTATTTAACTCACAAAGTTCCTAATTGAAAATTATTCCAAAAGATAATGTTTAATTTTCTTTTTAAGAAACTTCTCCAGAAGCGGTATCCTTAACTTCTGTATTTTCAGCTTCTTTCTCTTTTAATTCTTGCGCGAATTTTTTCTTCTCAGCTTCAGCTTTTTCCAGTTTCTTTTTATCAGCTTTTACTTTTTTATCAGCTAAAACAGAATTTTTAACATTTTTCCATTCATCAAACTTTACAGCAATTTCATTTTCCGAAAGACCTTGTTTTTTAAGTTCTTTCTTAAGTAAAATTCCTTCTTTGTTCAACAAAGTTTTTACAGTAATTGTTGGCTGTGCGCCACAATTTAACCAATAAAGAATTCTCTCTTCATTAAGTTCAACTTGTGCATTATTACTTTTAGGATTATATGATCCTACAGCTTCAATATACTTTCCATCTCTTGGTGAACGAACATCAGCTGCCACAACTTTATAAATAGGTTGTCTTTTTTTGCCCATTCTCAATAATCTTAACTTTACTGCCAAATTAAATTATCCTCCGATATATTACATTAATTATATTTCAAATTATTAAAATTTCCAAGGAATTTTTTTCCTCCCATGGAATTAAATTTTTTCATCATTTTCTGCATTTCGTCATATTGTTTAATAAGACGATTTACATCTTGAATAGAATTTCCGCTTCCTCTTGCTATTCTTTTTCTTCGGCTTCCATTCAAAATTCTTGGTTTAGCTCTTTCTTCTTTTGTCATTGATTGAATAATAGATTCAACTTTAACAAGCTGTTTATCATCAATTTCAGCATTTTTAATTGCTGAATTCACGCCTGGAATCATATTGATCAAAGATTTTAAAGAACCCATTTTCTTTATCATCTTAATTTGCTTAAGAAAATCTTCAAAGTCAAATTTATTCGTAAGTAATTTTTTTTCTAAATCTTCGGCTTCTTTCTCATCAAATTGCTGTTGAGCTTTTTCAACTAAAGAAATTACATCTCCGCGACCAATAATTCTTGAAGCTAAACGATCCGGATGAAAAATTTCTATTGTATCTAATTTTTCACCAAGACTTACAAATTTTATTGGTTTCTGAACAACTGCTTTAATTGAAAGTGCGCATCCGCCTTTTGAATCACCATCAAGTTTTGAAAGAACAACTCCATCAAAATTTACAACTTCATTAAATGCTTTTGCAGAATTAACAGCATCTTGTCCGGTCATTGAATCAACAACAAATAAAATTTCTGTTGGATTCACAACTTTTTTAATTTCAAGAACTTCATCCATAAGTTCCTGATTTACATGCAATCTTCCGGCGGTATCAATAATAATTGTATTTAATGAATTTTCTTTTGCAAATTTTATCGATTCATCCGCAATTTTTACTGCATCTTTGCTTCCATCAATACTAAAAACCGGAACATTAATTTGCTGTCCTAATAGTTTTAATTGATCAATTGCCGCCGGTCTATAAACATCCGCTGCAGTAAGCAAAACTTTTCTATTTTTATCTTTTAAGTATTTTGCAAGTTTTCCACTGAATGTTGTTTTACCGCTTCCTTGCAAACCAACCATCAAAATAATTGTTGGTCCATTAGGGTTAAAAGTTAAATCTTGTTTTGTTGATCCCATTAATTCGGTTAACTCATCATAAATAATTTTTGTGATAAGTTGACCAGGTTTAACCGAAACAAGAACTTCTTGACCTAAAGCTTTTTCTTTAACTTGATCAATAAAATCTTTTGCAACCTTATAATTTACGTCAGCATCTAAAAGAACACGCCTAATATCTCTCAATGTATCAGAAATATTGGCTTCTGTAATTTTTCCTTGCCCGGTTACTTTTTTTAAGGCTTTTTCTAATTTTAAAGTAATATCTTCGAGCATTTTATTTAAATAAATTTAAGAACAATTTACGCAGATTTAAGTGCATTTGCACCAGAAACAATTTCCAAAATTTCTTTAGTTATTGCAGCTTGTCTTTCTTTATTGAATTTAATTTGCAAAGTTCTAATCATTTCTTTTGCGTTTTCAGTTGCCATTTCCATTGCTGTCATCCGTGCACCTAATTCTGCAGCATACGAATCTAAAAGTACAGTCCACATTTGTCCTTTCAAATGTCTTGGCAAAAGTGAATCTAAAATTTCTTTTTGAGTGGGTTCATAAATATATTCTATAGATTTTTTATTATGTTCTTCATCATTAACAATATTTTGAATTGGTAAGAATTGTTTATGCGTAATTTTCTGCTGAATTACGGATTTAAATTCATTATACACAATAATTACTTTATCATATTCTCCTAATAAAAATTTTGAAGTTAATTCATTTGCTAAAGATGCTGCAAATTCAAATTCAAGTTTAGAAAATATTCCGGGAAATGAACCAGCAATTTTTATTTTACTTTTTGATTTAAAATAATCATTACCTTTTTTTCCGACACAATAAAGTTCAACTTTTCCTTTTTCATTCAGATCTTTCAAATCGCCATTCAGCATTTCTTCGGTAATTCGAATTGCATTCATGTTAAAACCGCCGCACAATCCTCTATCAGATGTAACAACGACAAGCGCAACAGAATTTACCGGTCTTTCTAAGAATAATTGATTTTCGCTTCCAATACTTTTTAGCAGATGACTTAAAACTTCTGCCATTTTTCTTGCATAAGGTTTTGCATTAATAATATTTTCTTGAGCACGGCGTAATCTTGCCGCTGCAACCATTTTCATTGCTTTAGTAATTTGCTGAGTACTTTTAATACCGTTAATTCTTTGCTTTATATCTCTTAATGTTGCCATTTAAAATTTATTTATTCGCTTTTCTTAAACTTTGAAATAAATTCCGTAACTACTTTTTTAACATTTTCAATGATTTCATCATTTAATTGTTTCTTAGTTCTTATTTCTTCAAAAACATTTTTATTATTTACTTCAATATATTCAAGCATTTCTTTCTGAAATCTTTTAATATCTTTTACACTAATGCTATCCATAAAACCATTTGTTGCGGCAAAAATACTAACAACTTGTTTCTCAACGGGAATTGGATTGTATTGACCTTGTTTTAAAAGTTCAACTAATCTTTCACCTTTTGCCAAAGTTCTTTGTGTTGCTTGATCCAAATCAGAACCAAATTTTGCAAATGCTTCTAATTCTCTATATTGAGCTAAATCCAATTTTAAAGTTCCGGCAACTTTTTTCATAGCCTTAATTTGTGCATTTCCACCAACACGGGAAACGCTTATACCAACATTTATTGCGGGACGAACTCCGGCATTAAATAAATTTGGTTCAAGATAAATTTGTCCATCGGTAATAGAAATTACGTTTGTCGGAATATAAGCAGATACGTCGCCTTGCTGAGTTTCAATAATTGGCAAAGCAGTTAAACTTCCGCCGCCTAATTTATCACTAAGTTTTGAGGCTCTTTCCAACAATCTTGAATGAAGATAAAAAATATCACCTGGATATGCTTCACGTCCAGGTGGTCTTCTTAAAAGTAATGAAAGTTCTCTATATGCAACAGCTTGTTTTGATAAATCATCATAAATTGCGAGTGCATGTTTTCCATTATCTCTAAAATATTCAGCTAATGTTGCTCCAGAATATGGAGCTATATATTGTAAAGGTGCGGGATCTGAACTTGCTGCAGAAACAACGGTTGTATAAGCCATTGCGCCATGTTCTTCTAATTTATTTACAACTTGTGCAACTGTAGATGCTTTTTGTCCAATTGCTACATAAACACAGTAAACTGGCTTTATTCCATTTGCATTTGCTTCTTCTGAATGAGTATATTTTTGATTTATAATTGTATCAATTGCAACCGCAGTTTTACCGGTTTGTCTGTCGCCAATAATTAATTCTCTTTGCCCTCTACCAATAGGAATCATTGCATCTACCGCAGCAATACCAGTTTGTAAAGGCTCTGTAACAGGTTGACGTGCAACAACACCTAATGCTTTTCTTTCAATCGGTAAATATTTTGTTGCTTGAATTGGACCTTTACCATCAAGTGGAATTCCCAGCGGAGTAATTACTCTTCCTAAAAATTCTTCTCCTACAGGAATAGAAGCAACTCGTTTTGTTCTTTTTACTTGATCACCTTCTTTTATTAGTGAGCTATCACCGAAAATAACACAGCCAACGCTGTCTTCATCTAAATTTAGTACCATTCCAATAATTTCATTAGGGAATTCAATAAGCTCACTTGCCATAACTTGAGATAATCCATAAACTTGAGCAATTCCATCTCCAACAGCTAAAACGGTTCCAACATCATAAATATCAATTTCATTATCAAAACCGGATAATTGCTTTCTCAATATTGCAGAAACTTCATCAGGTCTAACTTGAGCCATTATTTTGCCTTATAATAAAATTCTAAATTAATTACTTAAATAACTTTGATCAAATAAACGTTTTTTTAACAATTCTAATTGATGCTGAATTGATGCATCAATAATTGTATCATTAAATTTTGCTTTAAATCCGCCAATAATTGAATTATCAATCTTATAATTTGCAATAATATTTTTTTTCAACATATCTGTTAATTTTTTTTCGATGTTAGCTTTCTGATTTTTAGTTAATTCAACTGCACTAATAATTTCAACATTTGCGTTGTTTAATTTTTCATCAGATAAACTCAAAAATCTTTTTGTTATATCTAACAAAAGATTTGCTCTTTCTTTTTCAATCAAAAAATTGAGAAAACTAACTGAATCACTACAAACATGCTGATTAAATATTTCGTTGAGTATTGTCTTTTTTTTCTGCGAATTTATAATTGGATTGCCCAATAATTTTTTTAATTCTTTCGATTCAGATAATGTTAAATTTATAAGTTTCATATCTTCTACAATTTGCGTAAATGAGTTATTGCTTTCGGCAATTCCCATAAGTGCATTTGCATATCTTGTTGAAATTATAAATTCACTCATTTACTAATTCTTTGATAAATCGTTTATAAATTCATTAACAATTTTTTCTTGCTTTTCTTTATCTAAATTGCTTCTTAAAATTTTCTCTGCAGCATTAACTGCAATGGAAGCAACTTCTTGTTTAAGATTATTAAATGCTTCAGCATTTTTTCTTTCAATTTCCAATGAAGCATTATCAATCATTTTTTTTGCTTCAACTTTACTTTCCTCAAGTATTTGAGATTTTAAACTTTCTGCATAATCTCTTCCTTGCGCAATAATTTTTTGAGCTTCACTTTCAGCATTAGCTAAATTTTGCTTGTTCTGCTCAAGTAATAATTCAGCTTCTTTTTTAGCAGTTTCAGCTTTTTCAACTGATTGTTTTATGAAATTTTCTCGCTCGTTTAGAGAATTTAAAATCGGTTTCCAAGCCATCTTTTTCAAAACTAAAAGCAGTAAAACGAAAGTTACAACAGTCCAAAAAATCAAACCAGGATTTACATCCAAGAGACTTCCAGAACTTTCTCCGCCGGAATACAGCAACATAATGAAAGCAGAAAATGCCATCATAATAAATTTCCTCTAATTAAATATTTTTTCTACTTAAGAGCTAAAAGTATACAAATAACAAGAGCAAAAAGCGAAATACCTTCAATAAGAGCAGCAGCAATAATCATTGAAGTTCTAATATCACCGGCAGCTTCTGGCTGGCGACCACTTGCTTCCATTGCTGATGCAGCTAATTTTCCAATACCTAAAGCACCGCCAAATATTGTTAATCCGGCTCCTAAACCAGCAGCTAAATAAGCAAATTCCATTTATTTCCTCCTAATTTATAAATAATTAATGATCTTGATGAACTGCCATTCCAATAAATAATGATGACAGCATTGTAAAAATATATGCTTGAATTAATGCAACTAAAATTTCAAGCAAATATATAAATAATGCAAAAGCTACCGAAACGGGAGCTACAAAAAATGTTTGTAAGATAAAAATCAATCCAAGTAAGGCCATAATTACAATATGACCGGCTGTCATATTTGCAAATAATCTTATTGCCAATGCAAATGGTTTTGTAAATAATCCTAAAATTTCAACAACAAACATAATTGGTAATAACCAACCAGGAACTCCATGCGGAATCAAACCTTTAAAGTAACCAAACGCACCATTTTTCATCATTCCGCCAGCTTGAATAACAATAAATGAAATTATTGCTAATGTAGCTGTTACAGAAATATTACTTGTCGCAGTTGCTCCATATGGAAGCAAACCTAAAAAATTACAAACAAGAATAAAGAAAAATACTGTTAAGAGATAAGGAAGAAATTTCTCATAACCTTTTCCTATTGTTGGTTTTGCAATTTCATCTCTTACAAATAAAACAAGTACTTCCATAATGTTGGAAAGTCCTTTTGGTAAAAGAGTTTTTTTATAAGATTTTGCAACAAAATTAAAAATTATAACTAATAATGCAAAAGCAATCCACATAAAAACGATATGTTTCGTAATTGAAATATCAAAACCAAATAAGTTAATATGAGGTAATGGAATTGTAAAAAACGGTTCAAAATCTAACGAATTACTATCCATTATATGATGCATTATCCAACCAGTTCCACCACTTTCGCTTTGTGTATTTGTGGAGGTTTGCAGACTATCAGCAACAGTTTTAATTTCTTCGGAATACATCAAAATTTGCTATTTTCTTTATATTTAATGTAAAAAAACACTTCTAGT
The DNA here is from genome assembly GCA_016716225.1 of Ignavibacteriota bacterium. Taxonomy (NCBI): domain Bacteria; kingdom Pseudomonadati; phylum Ignavibacteriota; species Ignavibacteriota bacterium. The sequence goes on from JADJWT010000001.1 coordinate 102,064, forward strand.
ATCAATGAAATAAAGTAAAATAAAAAGAATATAAATATAAACGCATATTCATCAATTTTCAAGAATTTTATTACGAGTAGAAAAATGATTAAAATTCCCATTAAGCGAATTCCCAATCCACCTAAATTATAAATCATAAATGATGAACTTCCTTTTTTGTATGAAACTTGAAACAACTTTACAGCTGCGAATGCATTTGCTAGATTAATTCCAGCAGCTAATAGAGATGAAAGAAGAAATAATGATGAAATTGTTTGTGTAAAATATAGAATTGAAATAATTGATAAAATTATGATGTAAAAAAATATAATTTGCTGATAAAACCTTTTCACTTTTTCTTTTTATTTAATTCAATTGTAGATTTTATTACATTATAAATTCCGGCAAAGCCGCCAATAAAACTGAAAATGATTGTTAGAATAGGATAAAATTGAAGTTTTTCATCTAACCATTTTCCCAAAAAGAACATTAAAATTATCGATGCAGCTAACTGTGTTCCTAAACCTAAATAGGGTCCAATTTCTTTATAAGATTTAATTAACTTATTATTTTGTTCCACTTTGTAAATTAGAATTTGCTGATGGAGATTGTGTCATCGAACTTTTTCCATCAAATTTAGCTCCTTCAACAACAACCAATATTTTTGTAATTATATCGCCTTTTATATTTGAAGAAGCTTCTAGAGTAAGCTTTTCTTCAATTTTCAATATTCCATCTACCTTTCCGCTTGCTGTCATATTTTTTGCAGAAACTTGACCCTTAATTTCTGCAGAAGGACCTAATGTAAGATTTCCTTTTACAATTACATCTCCATTTATTTTTCCATCAATTCTAACATTTCCATTACTTGTAATTTTTCCTTCAATATTAACTCCATCACTAAGGATGCTTACGTCTTCGGAATATCCATTTTCTTTTTTTAACATATTTTTTGATCCTATCATTTTATAAAAAATTCCTTTGGATTTACTGGTTTTCCTAATTTCCAAATTTCAAAGTGAAGATGTGGACCGGTTGTATTTTTGCCGGTGTTCCCACTGAGTCCAATAATTTCACCTTGAACAACAAACTCACGTTCCTTTTTTATAATTGACGAACAATGCTTGTAAATGGAAATGTATCCATTTTCATGCTGAATAATAATTTTGTTTCCGTCATCTAAAGTATAATCTGCAAATATTATTAAGCCTCCGGATGCAGCAAAAATTGATGAACCACTTGAAACTGCAAAATCAATTCCAAAATGCCCTTCATCTGGTTTAAATTCGTTAATAATTATTCCATTACTCGGTTTGATAAAAATACTTTTATCTTCACTTTGATTCAAGAATATTTTATCAATTAATGAATTAAAAACATGTAATAAATTTCCGCCATATGGTAAATTTTTATATGGTTCGTATTTTAAACTATCATAAATTGCATCGGAAGTATCTATTGAATCTGAAGTTGCGAGCAAATAAGCATATTTTAATTTTTTATTTGTGGAGGAAATTGATTCTAATTCCTTAGTAAGGAACATAATTTTTTTCTCTAACTCCACAGTTTTTTCTGCTTGATTTTTCAATTGACTATTTTCATAATAAAAAACAACATTTCTTAAAGGGGTTACACTAAGAAGTAAAATAGTAAAAAGCATTATAAAAATTGCGAAAGTTAAAACATAAAGTAAAATTTGTGTTAATCTAAATTTATAGCGAATAGTTTCGTGACTGAAAATATCCGGTGTAATATAAATACTAGTTTTTAGTAATTCTTTAAAATTAATTTTCATTTTTATGATTTTTTGATAAGTAAATATAGTAAGAAAATGAAAACAAAATCTTTGGTCGGCTGATTTTTATTTTTTTAATATTTCCAAATGTTGTGCATCCACAACCACTGTTCTGGATAATTTCTAATTACTGCTTCAAGTTTGCTCATATAAATTTGATTAAAAGAATTAATTTGATCTTCTTTACTAACCAAATTTTTATCATAAATTAATTCTTCAGCAACAATTCCAAAAGTTCCATCCGCTTTTCTAACAACAAAGATAATAATTACAGGACAACCGGTTTTAACAGCAATCGATGCTGTACCGGCAAATACAGAAGTATTTCTTCCAAAAAAATTTACTTTAATTCCTTCTCTGGGTCCTCTTTGATCGCCCACAATTCCAATAATTTCTCCATTCTTAATTGAAGAATAAATTTCTCTAATATTTGCACCAAGAGTAATTTGACGATTTCCAAATCTTTGTCTTATTTTTTCAAGCCAATCTCTAACAAAAATATTTTTTTGCTCTTTTATTAAAACATTAATTCTTCTTTCTAAAACAATTCCCGCAGCAACAGCGCCTAGTTCCCAATTTCCAACATGTGCTGTTAAAATTATTATTCCATTCTGATTTTTAACTTTACCTTTTACTAAATTTTTATCTTCCTCAGTAAAGAGAGAAGCTATTTCATTTTTATTTAATTTTTTTAGACAGAAAACTTCTAAAAAAGTTTGGGCAATGCTTACATAATTTTTGAATGCTAATTTCTTTAACCTTTTTTTGTCTAAATGCGGAAAAGCTATTGAAAGATTTTTTATTACAACATTTCTTCTAATTCTAATTAGGCTAAAAAAAATAACTGCGAGAAATTTTGCGGAATACTTAAGATTTTTAAAGCCAAAAATGCTTAATAAATTTCCTAAAAAGTTAAATGCAAGGAATTCTAGTTTATATTTGTTGAGCATGGTTTGATTTAATTTGCACTAATTCTGTAAATCCAATTGGGATCTTGTAATTCACCGCGTTTTGTTGAATGCAGTAATTCATATAAACCAAAACCGCTAAAATCACCAAAGACAAAAATTACACCGCCTTCAATACTGTTGAATGCCCAAATTTCATATGGTTTGGTATCGGTTTCATTGGGAAATCTATCAACTTCATCCGGCTCGCCAAATAAAGTAAATACTCTTCCTCTGTCTGTTTTATAACCGGGGGTTGACATTGTTCTGTATCTTGAATTTGCAACTTCAATTCTTGATAAATAAATTTTCTTAAATTCATTGATTTGTGTTTCTGGGGAATCATCTCGTCTTTTCCAAAAGTTAAAGAGAAATTCTCTTTTTTTATCTACACTATCTAATTTTTTAAAATCATCTAATTCTTGTCTCTCTGCTAGATATTTTGATTTTTCAAAAAGATCATCACATTCCTCAATTTCTAAAACTCCAAATTCTGAGTTTAAATAATTAGTGTTACTTTTTGAAATTTTCGGTGTAGAAATTCCCGGATTTACAAAAAAGAATTTTTTACTTGATGTAGTATATTTTTTCGAATTATTTTCAATCAATTTTAAAACTAAAGTGTAAGTATCTGTTGGATATTTTTTTAAATTTACCAAACCCACTTCCACTATTGACGTTTTGTTTGATTGAATTTCTTTTGATGTTTCGTAAATTAAATTATTTCTGCTATCAAATAATTTTTTTTCAAGTATAAATTGCTGAGATGTATTATTCTTTAAATTGTAAAGTTCGGAATAATAAAAAAGGACTGGCGATTTATCAGAATAAATAATTGATGGATTTGGAAAAATTTCTAAAGTGTTTTTATAAAATATTGAATTCTTATTTGCATTTTCATTTACAATACGAGTTGCTAATTCAATATCACTTATCGCAAAAGATTTTCTGAGCAGCGGATTAATTATTATGCTTTCGGAATAGTCTTTTCTACTTTTTTTGCTTGTAATATCTTCAATGCTAATATCAATATTGTATGAACCGGATTTTAAAGTAAATCCTACAAGTCCAAGCAGAGCTTTTCCATTTTTATGATCCGCCGAATCCTTTACCGGCTGGGTTAAACTCCAGTCTTTATTAACAACCAATTCATCTGTAGAACTATTTTGAATTTGAATATGCATTTTTGCTTTAATAAGATTTTTTCCGTCTTCCTTTTGTAATTTAAAATCTGCTGGATAAAACGAATAGTACAGTTCTAAAAAATTACTGGTTGAATCATATTGAAATTGTGCATAATCGAAATCAAATTTTACTGTATTTTGTGGTAAAATTGAATTGGAAACTATTAAAAAAAATAGTAAAAGTTTTTTCATTATTTGATAATAAATAAATTATAAATTCAATTTACTGATTTGTATCATAAATTGAAATTCTATCGCCCCAAGCTTCATTTCTTATTTCACCCATTTTGGTTGAGTGAAGTAATTCCAAATCGGAAATTCCCATCGTATCTCCAAACACAAATAAAACTCCGCCTTCCATTGAATCATAATACCAAATTTCATATGGTTTAATTGTTGATTCATTTTCAAAATTATCAATTCTATCAGGTTTACCATACATTAAAATTACGCGACCTCTATCTGTTTTGTATCCTTCTTTAAATTTATTACCATAGTTTGAATTTACATAATCTAATCTGTCTAAATATTTTACTTTAAATTCATTTGATGATGTACTTGGATCACTATCACGTCTTTGCCAAAAATCAAATAAAAATTTTCTCTTTGCATCAACTTGTGTTAGCTTTTCGTATAATGCAACTTCAGAACTTGCAGCAATATATTTTGAGATTTCAAAATTATAGTTACATTCTTCTTCATTCATAAGTTCAAATTCACTTCCAGTTAAGGTTGCAATTTCAATTTTATCTTCATTTTTAACATCGGGATTAAATACATAAAATTTCTTTGAACTATTTGCAAGTAAATTATTTAATGAATCAACAATATTTATGGAAAGCGTATAAGTTCCGGTTGAATATTTAGAAATCTTTAAAAATCCAACTTTAACTTGTGAATTATTTTCACTACTTAATTTTTCTTCATCACTATGTTGAATTTTTTCATTTTTATAAACTATTCTTTTAAGCTTAAGATTGTTTATTTTCTTTTCAAGTTTATTATAAATTTCTATATAGTAAAATAAAACCGGCATTTTAGAGCCATAAACTCCTTTGGGATTTGGAACAGTCTCCAAACTATTCTTAAAATAAATTGAATTTGGATTTGCATCTTCATGAATAATATTTGAACATAGTTGAACATCACTTATTTGAATTTTATTTATAACGATTGGTTGAAATTCAATTTCCTCATTTAGAGTTTTGATTCGATTTTGAGCATAATTATCAATTGCAGTTACATCCAACTTATATTTGCCAAAAGGAATTTTAAAACTTAATACACCAACTAAATCTTCTGTAAGATAATTTTGTGAAGTTAAATCCACCTTTGATTTAAAATTGTAATTTTCATCAAGAGTCTTAATATTTTTTTGATTTGTTAATGAGATCTTAATATTTGCAGAAATAAAATTTCCGGAATCAGTTTTACTAACAACAAAAGAATTTTGAGTTAATGAATAATAAAATTCAAAATATGAGTTTTGTTCATCGTAATCAAATTTAGCATAATCAAAATCAAAACCAATTTGTTCTTGAGCATTAAGTTTTAGTGAAAAAAATAAAATTATTAACAAGTAAATTTTAAATTTCATAATTCCTCGGTAAAATTTTTTCAACCATTTAAAATAAAAATTCCTGAGTCTAAATTATTAGACTCAGGAAAACTAAACATAATTGACTAAACTAACAGTGCAATTATTCAATACCTAATGATAATGAAATTAGGTGTGTATCATCAAAGAACTCTGTTGGTAAATAAGCATAGTCAATTTGAATACCAACACCGCTCATATTATAGTTTATACCAAAACCAGCAGTAAATTTGTAAAGAGTTTCTGATGCTTCAAATTCTGTAGTGTGGTTATAACCACCTCTAAAGAATAATAAGTTATCATAACTATACTCTGCACCAACTTTATATTGATCAGTATAATAATTATGATTAACAAATGTTCCAACAAAATTAATATGATTTTGAGCGTCGAATGCTAATGTATAACCTAAACCAATATCTAATGTAGTTGGTAAAGAGAAGCTTGCAGCATCTATTTTATAGAATTGTTCTCCTCTTCGTTGTCCGGAATTTGTAGCTGATGTCCAAAGACCTGAACCTTCATATTTCATGTCTGTTCCAATATTTTTCAAAATAACAGCCATATCAAAACCACTAATTCCTGCTAAATCTGCATAAGTTACACCAACGTCAAATCCTAACCCTGAAGCTGTAACTAAATCAATAGTTTCATTTACATAATTAAGATTTAACCCAACGGATACTCTGTCACTCAACATTTTGGAATAGGACAAACCTATTATTGTATATTGAGGTGAAAATGTTTGTCCGGTACCATCTGGGTTTTCAACAGTTGTTTTAAGAATATCACCAACAGATAGTGATTTTATGCTAAATGCCAAACTACCAAAATCTTCAAAGTTAACACCAACTGCACCAAATTGAACCCCAATATCTGCAATATAATTCATATTGGAAGCCATTACATCTACAGAATTTGTTGAACGTGCAATATTAGCTGGATTCCAAAATATAGCATCAACTCCAACTGAATTTGTTAAGTTTGCATTACCCATTGCTACACCACGACCACCGACAGGAATTAAAAGCTCGGTTGCACCGGCTGTTCCATTTCTATCAGATTGACCAAAAAGTGAGCTAGTAGCAATGATCGATAGAATCATAAAAATTAAATTTATTTTCTTCATTTTTTTCTCCTTTAATATTAAACACTAAAATCTGTCAAGAATTTGTGTTTCCTGGATTATTGCTACTTTTAATATTTTTGTTTTACCAAGTTCCGGCATGTCAATGTATGCTAAATACAAACCGCTTGCAACTGGTAAACTGCTTTCATTGCTAAGATCCCATCTTAAAAATTGAGAAGCATCGTCTTTATCTAATGTTCTTACCAATTGACCACCTAAGTTAAATATTCTAATTTTAGCTTTTGGTGGAAGGTGGTTAAATGTAACATATCTTTGATATTTGTTTATTTCATTTGGATTTACACCATAATACGGATTTGGAAAAACATTAACATTTTTTACATCATTCTTTGCATTTTCAGCTGAATATGTTGTAGCAGGAGCTTTAAATCTGAATGTATCTTTTCCTAATTGTAAAGGATTTGCATAAGTTATTTTTATTGCATCTCCAAGATGATAATTTGTTCCAGTAAATACCAAAACCCAAGTTGCTAATGCATTTGTTGGATCTGGTGCTGCACCCGGAATAACTTGATCAGGGTTATATGGAGAGTTTACAATTATTGCATACATTCTATCTGACATATTCCAAGCATAGAAAGGATTTTGTGTTCCGTTTCTTAGTCTGTCTCTATATGTCAAATTTACTTGATAAGGATTTGCTGGATCTGCAACATTCCATACTTCAAAAGGAATTCTAATTAAAAATGGAGCTGCTGTTCCGGGATTTGGATTTAATGGATGATTTGCTAAATCTGCTGCTGCAACCATTGTAAAACATGTAGCCATTTGTCCGCCTTCTTTAACAAAATGGATTTTTTGGCCATTTACTTCGGTGCTATCCCAAATACCAGTAAATCTTAATTCATAATCTTGCTGCAAAATGTCTAAATCAGTTGTACCTATTCCATTAAAGTTATCATATGCCCAACTCGAAATAGTTCCTCCGAAAACAGTATAATTAGAAATTGCTATTCTTGTAGCAGTAGCACCAAATGCTGTTGTTAGCGATGATTCTCCTGTATATTTACCATTGGCATCAACTGGTGCAGTAAAGCCAACACTAAAAAAGTTTATTGGTGTTACGTAACTTCCGTCTACAGCAACTTGAATTCCATCAACTAGAGGGGCAGCATTTGCGCCTTCATCAACGTTGGTATAAACGTTAACGCCAGCTAACACTCTTTGGTCTTCAATTACAGGTTGACCAGTTGTTAAGTCTTTAACATTCCAATGTTTTTCTGTTTTGAACTGATATCCAGTTTCGCCGGTTAAAGTAACGGTTCCAAGACCATCAACAATACCATTTCCTAAATTTAAGTAGGTTGAATCACCTGAGTCTAAAGCATATAATGTTGACCAGCCATCATCAAAAATTACATAATCAACACTAAATGTAGGATCAACAAAATCAATATTTACAACTAAATCTTCACCACCAACAAAAGCACCATCACCAGTTGTGTCTGGAGAACCCCAAGTTACAACTTGTCCATTAACAACACCAACAGCTTCATGGTTACTTTCAATGGTATTAGCACTATTTACTTTTATTCCATCTGGGAATTTTAATTGCACTGCGTCTGCATAATTAAAATCCGGAGCCAAAATATTAACAGTAAAATGAAGATCTAAAGTGTTATTTGGTGCATAAATAGAAGGTGCTGCAGTAATAGTTGATGGACCTTGATCACCTGGTTTACCTAAACTTGCACCAACTGAATCTGCGAAGTTAGTTTTTTTCCATTTTCCATCTTTATCTAAATAATAATGTTGTTGATCAAAATAAACTTCATAATCGTGACCAGTTAATTTCATTGGATCAACAACTTTTGCAGTTACAACTGCATTTGCTGTTCCAGTAGTTTGTGTAACTTCTAATCCATCACCATATTCAAAATCTGGCAAAGTGTAACCTGGATCAGGATTTTGAGGAATAACTTCCATAATATTTAATGGTGTTTCAAGTGTGTTAGGTACATGCAATGGATCGGGATTATAAGCGTAAGCTGTAACAGCAAAATAGTAAGTAGTACCATTTTCAAGTTGTTCACCAGTAATATAATCTTTGGTAACTTGGAAAGAATGCTGTACACCATTATCATCACCAAATTGTTGAGGAAGCATTAAAGTAACACCGGATTCAGGATCAACTTCTTGATCAAGAATTACTTTAACTTCATCTACTATATCAAATGTACCAATCCTTACAGCTTCAGCCTTTGTTGCAGATCTGCTTGGTAGTTGGTAAAGATTATAACCTTGGAAATTAAATTTTCCTCTATTTGCTATACCAATTGCTTCGTAATTTAATTCAATATCATCAACCCTTGTTTGATCTTCTCCCCAATTAACAATTACCTCATTTTCATAACCGGTAACAGTAACAATAGGACTTGGTGGAGGTGATGGTAATTCAAAGAAATTATCATAAATTGATTGTGCAATGTCATCATAAATTCTCAACAATTGAATAGCTTGCAATCTATTAACACCAGGAGTTGCACCTGCTGCTAATTCTGCAACTACTACTTCTTGAGTATCGCCGGGAGCCATAGTAAAAGGTCCTGCAACCATACCTTGTCTTCTATCATCCGGTGCTTCAAGAACACCATCTACCCAACCGGTTCCGGTTATTGGATCACCAGCTAAAGTGAATTTTGTTGCTTCTCCGGTTGTTGGATCAATAAAAGGTTCTCCTGAAGTTGTAATCAAACCTCTAAAAAGATTATGGAATTGTAATGTACCTGTAACATATTCACCAAGATCCGGATCATTATATACCGGATGACCATTAATAAAGAAATAATGAACACTCATTGGTAAATTTTTATATCCGGCTTTTCTCTTGTTTTTAAAGATTGCTTGATCTGTTGCTTCACCTGGGACAATAGGACCTTGGAAAAAGTCAAATCCAACAGCTGGTGGATTTGGGCCATAGATTCCATCATCATCTTCATCACCATTATAGCAGTACATTAAGGAACGGTCAACATCGCATGCAGAAAGATCGTCGCCTGCAAATCCATTATCAATATCCGACCACATTGATACGAACATTGAATCAAACACACTAGAACTTTTATTAATAAGAGTATATTTTCTAAACATAACATTTCCTAAAGCACCACCCAAAGAATATCCCCAGAATGTAGCCTGCATTTCAATACCCATAGGATCCGAACCATATAAGCTTTGTGCTGTTGCTCTGTCAAAATCATTAGCAACAAACCACACAGTTTGGTTAGCACCAGGAAATCCAGGAATATCAATCGATGGATCATATGAACCATCAGCATCAACATCCTCATATGGTGCCCCAAATTCTGCTGGCCATTCATTCCAATCTTTCTCATATTGTGCTCTAATATCAGCTTCAGCACCTTCGCCATCATTAATTTCACTAATCATACTACCATCTTCCCAGTCTGGTCTAACTCTGTAAATTCTAACATGATCTGCATCGGAATCTTCTCTTTCTCCATTAACAACTGCACCAGGAACTAAACCTTGGGAATATGTAGAACCACCAACTCGTAATTCTCCAGATACTTTTGCACCCCAAACTAGTCCAGATTCAAATACTGCAGCTTTATTGCTTCCCTTTGGAAAAATAAAACCTGAATTGCCGTTTGGATCAATGTCTGAGTTTCCATCATTATAAATCCAAGTTGAAATATTATTAATATTCAAACGAGTTCTAGATGGTGACCCAGCTGCTTTACTCAGAGCATTACTTTTTGAATTTAACTCTCCTTCTGCTCCAATTTCCATTGCTGTAAAAAAAGCAATTAGCAATATGAGAAGAGTATTTAATTTATTTTTATTCATAAATTTTCTCCTATAACTTTAATAATCTTTATTTTTTAATACTCTAATCTTATTCCTAATAATACTTGTCTTGCATTTGAATAATATCCTTGATAATCAATTTCTAATGCTTTATAAATATCATTAAATATCGGACCATAATCTTCAATCTTTTTTCCGCCTAATGCCGGATCAGCTAAATAACCATCATCATCAGCTGCGCCTGTTCTTTTAAATACATCTTCAACGTTTCTATTATCAAATAGATTTAAAACTCTTACATAAACATTTGCAAATAACTGATCAAATATTCTGAAAGATTTGTCTATTTTGAGATCAACATTAAATGTTGAAGGAGTTAATGATGAGTTTAAAGGTTCAAGTGGACTTCTGAATCTTGCATCAGTTTCCATATTTGCACTACCAATACCTCTGGTAAATGGATGACCGCTTGCAAATGAAGCAAGAACCGAAACACCTAATTGCTCAAGAAGAGCTGGGCCATCATCAACACCAAATCTATAATCTAGGAAAAAGTTGCCTTTAAGTGGTCTATCATAAGTTAAAGGAGCAACATAATTTGGTCTAAAGATTGTAACTCCATCTAAAGGTGCACCAACTATACCTGAGTTGCTATTAGGATTTGTACCAGTTCCAGCAGCATCTTGCAAAGATAATGAAGCAGAACCGCTTAATCTTTGATATCTTCTCATTGTAAATTGTAATTCAACACCTTTGGTTGTTGCAAAGTCTCCATTCTGCTTTATGTTGTAAGATTCATACGCGGAGTTAGCATCTGTTCTTTGTAAGTTAAAGAATACTTGCCCTTTAACATCATCATAAAAACCAGTTATATCAAATGCCAAAAAGTCAGTTAATTGTTGTCTAAAACCAAATTCATAATGCGTTTTTCTAATTGGTCTTAAGTTTTGACCTGTTGGATCAGAGAAGAAAAAGCTTTGACCTAACTGATAAGCTAATTGATGATAACCAAGATATGCTTCACTTAGTGCAGGTTGTTGAACATACTTTCCAAATCCTGCATGGAAAACTGTTCTGTCTGTAACTGGGAATGAAACACTTAACCTTGGGCTTACACCACTAAAAGCTTCTACATCTTTAAACCCAGCTAAATTGAGTTCACCACTATTCCAAGTTTCGGATACTCCGTTTTCTGGCAATTCTGGATTTACTAACTGCATATTATCCATATCAAAATAGTCATATCTTAAGCCAAGATTTAGAATAATATCATCAAATTCAATCTTATCTTGAATATAAAAACCAGCTTCTACTGGTTTGTGAGGAGCATAAAAACTACCATCAACACCGTTTACTTCACCATCTCCGTCAAATTCGTTACCATAGATATCATAACCATAATTGTTAACTCCTGCGGTATATAGTATTTTTGCTTTTTCAGCATCTATTTGTGCTTGAGTTGGATTTGAGCCATAAAGTTTTAAGAGATTATTAGCTAGTGTTCTTGCAAAACCAGATTGGCTTCCGGAAGTTGACCAAAATCTTAAAGTATGTTGTTTAAATTCACCACCGATTTTTATATTATGATGTTTTGATGGTAAATAGGTTAAATCGAATCTTCCAGTTAACCCAAGTTGATCAAATTTGTTACTGTTTGCGGAAACTGCTCCATCAGCATCAAATGTATATCCATAAACTGAAAAATCTGTAGGCTCAATATACCTTCTATCTGCTGCTGTTATACCTTGTCTTGTCCAAGTTGCCAATTCACGTGCTTTTCTTATCCAAACATTTCCTGCATTTGCATTAGCAATACTATCGCCATAAGCCCAATAGTCAGTTCCTAAATAAGGATCAGAACGTTCACTCTTACTTAGCGACAATCCACCTGTTAACTCATAAAATAAATTAGGAGTAACTACATGTTTAACTTTTAAACTAAAACTTCCATTTGACCAGTTATCTGTAGAAACTCTATCATTTAAAATGTCAAAAACTCCATCACCACCTGCATCATCCCAACCATCAGAATATGTTCCGGTAAGTCTAATAAGGATTGGATTAAAATCCATAGTAACAGAACCAGAGTGAGTATAAACTTCTCTTAATTGATTTTGACGAACACCTGCTGGATAGAAGAAATTAATTGTATCCTCACCAAAGCCATCATTTATCATTCCTAAATCAAAACCTGGATATGCTCTTTTAGCTTGGCTTCTATCAAAATTATAATTTAAGTTATAGAAAAATTTAATTTGATTTTCTAAAACTGGCCCACTTAACGAAAAACTTGTTTCATTGTAACCATACCAATAAGCACCTAATCTTTTGGATTGATTCTTAAAATTATCTTTAGAATCGAAACCAACATTATCTGTAATATATTCAACGCTAGCATGATAATCATTTGTACCAGATTTTAATTGTGATCTAATAATACCTGCATTAGATCCGCCAAATTCTGCAGTAAAACCACCTGTTTCAACTTGGAGTTCTTCAACTGCATCATTTGAAATTGTAATTTCTCTACCACCATCCTCAGGATCTGCGATATTAATTCCCTCTAAGTAGTAACCAACTTCATCAGGACGACTTCCACGAATATGTATATTACCTCCATCAACAACAACGCCAGCTTGTAAACCAATAATATTTGTAACTCCCCTAACTGGTAAATTCGAAATATCTTCACCAGATACATTTCTGATTGAACTTGTAGCGTCTTTTGTGATAAGTGGTTTTTGCGCAACAATTGTTACTGTTCCAACTGAAATTTCTTCAGCTGGTAATTGAAAATCTACTTCAGTTGTTAAATCTAAACTTACTCTCACGTTTGTAATTGTAATACTTTGGAATCCAAGATAGCTGGCTTTAACGGTATATTGACCAGCATCAAGGTTCATTATTACATAGTCCCCATTAACATCGGTTGCGGCACCAAAACTAGTTCCGATAACTACTACGTTTGCGCCAACCAATACTTCACCTGTTGATAAATCTGTTACTTTACCTTTTATTCTTCCGTCACCAGCGAATACTTGGAGAGGGATTAAGGCAAAGAGTAATAAAACGTAAATGATTTTACGACTCATATTTTTCTCCTAAATTAGTTTTTTTGTTAAGCGTTTGTACAAAAAATGTTTAACAACTATTCATCAAGACCTCCGTCTTTTTGTGTGTTACAATGATTAAATTATACAGCAATGTTGAATATTAAAAAATTCCTCAAAAATATACAAATAATATTTCCTTATTGATAATATTATTTATAATTGATTTGTAAAAAAAATATTCTAAAAACTTAATTACAATTCATAAAATTGGTAGCATTTCAGAACAATTGCAATTTATATTCTTTATCGAATTTAATATAATTGTATTGAAAATTTAAAAACGGTTTTTTTGTAAACTTAGAATAATTTTTTTAACTTTTTTAAATTTTGATAAGCATCATTGAAAGGTGAACAAATAAAGGTTATCTCAATCAATTTTAGTAAAATTTATGAAATAACCTTTTATATCTAAAGATTTTTAAGTTTATCTAAAAATACTGATTTGGGAACTGCTCCTATAATTGTATCTTTTACATTTCCGCCCGATAAGATCAGAACGGTTGGAATGCTTCTTACTCCGTATTTTATTGCGGTTTGCTGATTAACATCAACGTCAAGTTTTCCGACTTTTATTTTACCATCAAATTCTACCGCAAGTTCTTCAATTATTGGCGCTATCATTCTACAAGGTCCGCACCAAGCTGCCCAGAAATCAACTACAACAGGAATTTCAGATTTGATTGCTTCTTTCTCAAAATTATCATCAGTAAATGTAAATGGTTTCATTAAATTTTTTCTCCTTTAAAAAATTACATTATTCCTTTTTTCTTTAAAACATCTCTTGCAATAATTGTTTTTTGAATTTCATTTGTTCCTTCAAAGATTCTATTAATTCTTGAATCTCTATAAAATCTCTCAATTGGCAATTCTCTTGAGTAACCCATACCTCCATGAATTTGAACAGCTCTATCTGCAATTTTATCCAGAGATTCTGAACAATATAATTTCACCATTGCAGATTGTTTTGAAATATTTTTCCCATTATCATAATCAACAGCAGTTCTATATACAATTGATTCCATGTTATAAATCATTGTTGCCATTTCTGCTAGATAGAATTGAATTGCTTGAAAGTGGCTAATTGGTTCATCAAACTGTTCTCTTTCTTGTGCATAATGAGCTGACATTTCTAAAAGTTCTTTTGCTGCTCCTAAACATGCTGCACCTAATCCTAATCTTCCAGCGTCTAAAGTTTTCATAGCAAGTAAAAAACCTCTCCCATCAGAGCCAACTAAATTTTCTTCCGGAATTTTAACATTATCAAAAGTTATTGCATTTGTTGTACTTCCTTTAATTCCCATTTTCTTTTCAGGAGGTCCCGCATGAAATCCGGGAGAACTTGTTTCAACAATAAAAGCGCTAATTCCTTTAGGTGTTCTCGCAAAAACAGAAACTATATCAGCAATCCCGCCATTAGTTATCCATAATTTTTCACCATTTAAAGTCCAATTACCGTCAACTTTTTCAGCTTTAGTTTTTAGATTAAATGAATCTGAACCGGCTTGAGCTTCAGTTAAACAAAATGCAGCAATCTTTTCTCCGTTTGCTAATGGTGTAAGATATTTTTTCTTTTGATTTTCATTCCCGCCAAGATAAATTACATTTGCACCGATTGATTGATGAGCTCCAATTGTTGTTGCAGTTGACATACAACCTCGCGCAATTTCTTCTTGAGCAATACAATAACCAACTTCACCAAAACCGCCACCTCCATATTCTTCCGGAAATGAAATTCCTAAAATTCCTAACTCTCCAAGTTTTTTAAGTAAAGATTCTGGAATTTTTGCATCTTCATCAATTTTAGATGCGATGGGTTTTATTTCTTTATTCGTAAAATCTTTTACCATTTCACGAAGCATTTGTTGGTCTTCAGTAAAACCGAATTCGAACATAATTTTTCTCTCTATTTTATTGGTTTACAAATTGTTTCACCGGTATAGCTTACATTGTATTCTCCTCCATCAACACCAATTACGTTGCCTGAAATCCAATCTGCTTCGGGACTACATAACATTACAATTGCTTTAGCAACTTCTTCCGGTATTGTTAATTTTCCCATAGGATTTTTTTCTCTAGCAGCTTTAATCATTAATTCGTTTCCGGGAATTTTTCTTAAAGCAGGAGTATCCGTAACGCCAGCCATTATGGCATTAGCAGTAACTTTCATATGTCCTAATTCAACAGAAAGCTGACGAATGTGCGCTTCTAATGCAGCTTTTGCTGCAGAAACAGCTCCGTATGTTGGAATAACTTGTTGAGATCCTGCACTTGTTAAAGCAAAAATTCTTGCGCCTTTTGATAATAAATCTCTTTGAACCAATCCTTGCGTCCAATAAACTAAAGTATGTGCCATTACATCAAGTGTCATTTCCATCTGAGATTTTGATATACAATCATTCGGTGATTTTGTAATAAATGGTTTAAGAGTTCCAAATGCTAAAGAATGAATTAAAACATTTACTAAGGGATGTTCTTTTACTGCAAACCTTTCTTTAATTTCATCAAGTGTATCATTTCTTTTTAGCTGATCTGCAGCGTTCATATTATAAAAGATAGCTTGTTGTCCAAATTTTTCAATTTTCTTCACAATTAAATCAACATTATGCATTGTACTTTGACGATCCAGATGAATTCCAAAAATACTGTAACCGTTTTTAGCTAATTCGATTGCTGATGCACCGCCAAATCCGCTTGATGCACCTAAAACTAAAGCCCATTTCTGTGTCATTTTTCCCTTTTGTTTATATTTGTTTGCAAAAGTTATGAAAATAAAAAAGTTAAATCAATGAAAGATATTAAATCGATTTTAAGAAAATTTTGTGCTTTAGCTTTACATTGTCTGAAATGCAATTGCATCATCGCCTAAAAGATTATGCAAATTATTTAATAAATTTTCTGAGATCGAAATTTTGTTATTTATTATAAACCTTTTTGATGATCCATTAATTTTCACATAAACAATAACCGGAATATTTCCTTCGTTTTTATCAAAAACTGATTTTACTTTTTTTACTGTTTCCGGATTGTGTTTCTCTGAGTCGAAAAGAATTCCCAAACTTTTTGTAAATTTTTGTGCAACTTTATCTAATGAAATTGCATCTTCAGCATGAAGTTTAACCGCATCGCCGCTACTTTCCAATTTTCCTATTACCATTATTGTGGATTCTGGAACTATTAAACTTCCAATTTCACTATAAATTTTTCCAAACATTATACATTCGCAAGATCCTGTAAAATCATCAAGGGTAAAGAATGCCATGTTCTTACCGGATTTATCCATTCTTGTTCTAATTGATGTTACAACTCCGCAAGCTCTTACAAAATCCAAATTATTAAAAGTATCGGGATCGCCAAGTTTGATTGTAGAAAATGAATTATATTCTGCTTCATATTTTCTTAATGGATGATCGGAAAGATAAAATCCAAGTGCTTCTCTTTCTTTTGCAAGCGCAAATTTTTGATCCCATGAATCAACTTCCGGCAGTTCGGGTTCAGAAAAAGTTATTTCTTCAACATCACCAAACAAGCTGTCTTTTTGTGTTTCTTTTGTCGATTGAACTTTACTTCCAAATGATAATGCACTTTCAATTGATGAAAAGTTTTTCGCTCTATCTCCTTTGACCGAATCAAAAGCTCCGGCTAATACCAATCCTTCTAAGGCTCTTTTATTTACAATTCTTGTATCAACGTTTGAAGTAAAATCATAAATACTTTTAAAATTTCTTCCTAAATTTTTATGGGATTCTTCAATTGCTTTAACAGCATTTACTCCAACATTTTTTATTGCTGACATTCCAAATACAATTTTATCCTTATCAACAGTGAATTTAACCGATGGGCGATTTATATCCGGAACCATTACATGAATTTTTAATTTTCTGCAATCTTCCAAAAGCAATGTAACTTTATCTGGATTGCCAAATTCGTTTGTTAAGTTTGCTGCCAAAAATTCCGCAGTAAAATTTGCTTTTAGATATGCAGTTTGATAAGCTACAACGGAGTAAGCAACTGCGTGACTTTTATTAAAACCGTAATTTGCAAATTTATCAATTACGATAAAAATTTCTTCCGCAATTTTTTGAGGAATATTATTTTTTACGGCACCATCAACAAATTTACTTTTTTGTTTCTGCATTTCATCAAGATCTTTTTTTCCCATTGCTCTTCTTAGAATATCAGCTTGGGCTAAAGTCATTCCGGCAATTTTATTTGCAATTTGAATTACTTGCTCTTGATAAACAATTATTCCATATGTTTCACTTAAAATTTCTTCCAAAGAAGGATGTAAATATTCAATCGGTTTCCTTCCATGCTTTCGATCAATAAAATCGGGAATGAAATCCATTGGTCCCGGACGATATAAAGCATTCATTGCGGATAAATCTTTTATTGATGTCGGCTTTAAATTTTTTAAATGTTCTTTCATCGGAGCAGATTCAAACTGGAACACTCCGGTTGTTTGTCCGTTCCAAAATAATTTATAAGTTTTTTCATCATCAATTGGAATAGCATCAATATCAATTTTTATATTTTGTGTTTGCTCAATTAAATCAATTGTATCACGGATAATTGTTAAAGTCCGCAATCCTAAAAAATCCATTTTCAGAATTCCGGCAGAATCCAATTCCTTCATATTATATTGAGTAACCAAATCACCGTTTGCACCAGCAGAAGCTAAAGGAACTAAATCACTTACTTCTCCCGGAGTAATTACAACGCCAGCCGCGTGCTTACTGGCATTACGGTTCATGCCTTCCAAAATCTTTGCATACTTAATAAGATTCTGAATATTTTCATCATCCGAATCATTAACCCATCTTAATTCGGGAACTTCTTCCAATGCTTGGTCTATTGTAAAAACTCTGCCAAACTTTGATGGAATCCATTTTGTAATATTATTTACAGTGGGAATTGGAATATTTAATACTCTCGCAACATCACGCAAAACTGCTTTTGATGAGAGTCGATTAAAAGTAATAATTTGACTTACAGAATTTTCACCATATTTTTCTTTTACATAATCAATTACTTCACCACGCTGATCATCAGCAAAATCAATATCGATATCGGGCATTGATTTTCTTGATGGATTTAAAAATCTCTCAAATAATAAATCATATTCAAGCGGATTTACATTTGTGATTCCCAAAGAATATGCGACTAAACTTCCCGCTGCACTCCCTCTTCCCGGACCAACCGGAATTTTTTTATTCTTAGCGGCGTTAATAAAATCTTGAGTAATTAAAAAATAACCGGCGTAACCCATTGATTTTATTATATCAACTTCGTATTTAAATCTATCTTCAATATTTGTATTTAATTTAGAAAATCTTTTATTCAATCCTTCGCGTGCAAGAATTTCAAAATATTCATCCAAATCTTTTGCGTTTGATTCTTTGGGAATTGGAAAAATTGGATAGTGAAATTTTTCAAAATCTAAACTTACATTTACTTTTTCTTCAACTGCTAAAGTATTTTCAATTGCACCTTTGTAAGAAATAAACAAATCTTTCATTTGCTCTGAAGATTTAAAATAAATTTCATCTGTTCTATATCTTAAATCTCTATAATCTTTATTTCCGGTTTTATCTGAAAGTAGTAGTAAAATATTATGTGCAATTGCGTGTTCTTTTTCTATATAATGAATATCGTTAGTTGCAATCATCGGAATTCCCAATTCTCTGGAAAGTTTTGGAATCCCTTCTAAAACCGGTTTATCTTCTTCTTGACCATGATCTTGTAATTCCAAATAAAAATCATCGCCAAAAATTTCTTTCAAAATAATGGAATTTTCTTTTGCCTTTTGATAATCACCATTTAGCAAATGACTTGCAACCGGTCCGGCTAAACAAGCCGAAGTACAAATTAATCCTTCAGATTTTTCGCGTAACAACTCCAAATCAATTCGAGGTTTGTAATAAAAACCTTCTGTAAAACCTTGTGTAGAAAGTTTAATTAAATTTTTATAACCAATATCATTTTTAGCAATTAGCACAAGGTGATTATATTGTTTTGATTTTTTCTTTGGATTTGTACTTTCGTTTTTTTCAAAACGCGTGCCTTCAAAATTGATGTAAGCTTCCACACCAATAA
Source organism: Ignavibacteriota bacterium (assembly GCA_016716225.1). Taxonomy (NCBI): domain Bacteria; kingdom Pseudomonadati; phylum Ignavibacteriota; species Ignavibacteriota bacterium. The sequence goes on from JADJWT010000001.1 coordinate 121,693, forward strand.
TTGGTTTTATACTTGCTTTTTTTGCTTTTTTATAAAATTCGGAAATGCCATACATTACGCCGTGATCGGTTAATGCAAGCGCATGCATTTTATTTTTTTGTGTTGCGGTAATTAGTGAATCAATTGTGCAAGCTGCATCTTGCAAGCTGTAATGCGAATGGTTATGTAAATGTACAAAATCACACATTTTATTTTTTCATCCTAAGATTTTCCGGTGTGACCAAATCCACCCTCTCCCCTTTGAGATGAATTTAAATCTTCAACTTCGTTAATGTTTGCTAAAATAACTTCGGCTAAAACTAATTGCGCAATTCTATCACCACGTTTAATTATAAAATCTTCTTCTCCAAAATTAAATAATATTATTTTTACTTCACCACGGTAATCGGAATCAATTGTTCCGGGGGAATTTAAAACACCAATTCCATTTTTTGCAGCTAATCCGCTCCTCGGTCTTACTTGAATTTCATATCCAATTGGAATTTCTACAGATAAATTTGTCGGGACTAAAATTACTTTTCCCGATTTAAGTATTATATCATTTTGAACTGCTGCTCTAATATCCATTCCGGAACTTCCTTCGGTAGAATAAGTAGGAAGCGGAATATCAGAAAATAAGTTTGAAATACGTTTTATATTTAAATCGATTTTTTTCATTTGGATTAGGATTTATTTTGGAAGATTAACTAAACGAATTTATAAAAAAATATGTAAATGAAAAACTTGCAGTTTAAAAAAGTAATTAAAACGAAATTATTTTTTTCTTCTGAAAATTAAATTCATTGTTGAAATAATATCTTTCTTTTTAACAATTTTAAAAACTATAAATGATAGAAAATAAATTCCCAACAAAATAATTTTTATTGAAAAAGTAATTCCACTTGTAAAAACAAAATAGTAAAAAATTCCGCTGATAAAAATTATTGTAAAAATTACTTTTATAATTAAAGAAAATTCATAATCAATTTTGTAAAACTTTTGGGAAACTATAAAAATTCCAACCGACATAAAAACATAACTTAATAGTGTTGAAATCGCGCCGCCGAAAATTCCAATTATGGGAACTAAAATAAAATTGCTAACAATATTTATTAACGCCCCAACTCCGGTAATTGCGGGAAGATATTTTGTTTTTTCTTCTAAATAAATTCCGGCGATAAAGTTTATATAAAGTCCGTGAAAAATATATGCGAGTAAAATTATTGGAACAATATAAATTCCCGATAAATATTCTTTGGCGATTAAACTTCTTCCGTGATAAAATTGAAAACTTGCGATGTCATCAATAAAAAGTGAAAGTACAATCCACATAAAACTTGTGAAAATTAAAAACAAACTTAGAACTTTAGAGAAAATTTTTTTTGCATTTTCTTCTTTTGCATTTGTTAAGAAAAACGGCTGCCAGGCATAATGAAACATTGAAACAAACAACATCATAAAAATTCCGAGTTTGTAATTTGCTCTATAAATTCCCAATGTTGATTCGTTCGTTAATTCACGAATTATTGGAACATCAATTACTTGAACAATCATTGATGCAACACTTGCTGGTAAATATGTTACTCCAAAAAACAACATTTTTTTAAGATAAAATTTGTCAATTGTGAAGTTAAGATTTCTAAAAATATCCGGAATGAGAACAACAAAAGCAAACGCAGAAGCTACCAAATTGCTTATAAATATTGCTTCAATTCCATATTTGTATTTTAGAATTAGAATAAAATTCAATGAAACATTTAAGAGAATATTTAGAATTTTTATTAATGCAAATTTTGAAGCTTTTCTTTCCAAACGAAGATTTGAAAACGGAATTAACGTTGCGGTATCAAGAAATAAGATTGCAATTACATAAATAAATATGTGCGAATAATTTGTTAAATCTGTTTCGTTAGCAATCCAATTGTGTGTAGCAAAAAGAAAAACTGAAAATATTAAAGTTGTAATTGTTACAAAAATATATCCGGTTGAATAAACTTTTTTCTTATCATTCTCATCTACTGTTGCAAATTTCATAAATGCAGCATCCATTCCGTAGATGTAAACAATATTTGCAAAAGCTAAAAATGCGTAAATGTATGATTGAATTCCGAATTCTGTTGGCGAGAAAACATTTGTGTAAAACGGCACTAAAATAAATCCGAGAAATCTCCCAACAATTGTGCTGATTCCGTAAAGAGCAGTGTCTTTTGTTAATTGTTTAATTTTATCAAGCATCGGAATTTTTCATTTTGAATTTATTCAAAATATTTTTTGAGTGTGTCAATATAAATTTGCGGAGGTTTTGTAGGTCTCTTCGTTTCTTCTCTAATGAACATATGTGTTGTAAATCCAGTAACTAAAATTTCTTCGGAGTTTTCTCTTTTTATTGAATATTCAATGTGAACTTTTGCGGAATATAATTCCGAAATTGTTGCGGTAATTTGAAGTACATCATCATAATGAGCTGGAATTTTATATTTCAAACTGGCTTCAATTAATGGTAACTGATAACCAACTTTTTCCAATTCACTGTATGCTAAACCGCAACTTCTTAAAAGTTCAGTTCTTCCGACTTCAAAATATTCTAAATATTTTCCGTTATAAACAAATTGCATTTTATCAGTATCGGCATATCTAACTCTAATTGAAGTTGTGTGCGAAAGCATAATTATTCGTTGTAAACTCCCATTTTGCCAAACTTTTCAATTCTGTTTGAAATTAATTTTTCCGGCTTGATTTTTTTAAGTTGATTAATTTCTTCCAACAAAATTTGTTTTAAAGTATCAGCAATTAATTTATGATCTCTATGAGCGCCGCCAAGTGGTTCGGGAATTATTCTATCAATAATATTTAATTCCAACAAATCGGGTGCAGTTAACTTTAAGGCTTCTGCGGCTTGTTCTTTATATTCCCAACTTCTCCATAAAATACTTGAGCAAGATTCCGGACTAATAACGGAATACCATGTATTTTCCAACATTAAAATTCTATCGCCAACGCCCATACCTAAAGCGCCGCCGCTTGCACCTTCCCCAATAATTACAACAATTACCGGAACTTTTAGTCGGCTCATTTCAAATAAATTTCTTGCGATTGCTTCCGCTTGCCCACGTTCTTCGGCTTCAATTCCGGGATATGCGCCTGGCGTATCCAATAATGTTACAATTGGTATATTAAATTTTTCGGCAAGTTTCATCAAACGCAATGCTTTTCTGTAACCTTCGGGATTCGGCATTCCGAAATTTCTTTCCAAATTTGATTTAGTATCTCTACCTTTTTGATGCCCGATTAACATAATTTTTTGATCACCGATCATTGCAAATCCGCCGACAATTGCTTTATCATCTTTGAAATGTCTATCGCCGTGAAGTTCAATAAAATTTTCAGTCATTAAAAAAATGTAATCTAATGTATAAGGTCGTTCTGAGTGGCGAGCAAGCTGAACTCTTTGCCAGCGTGTTAAATTTTCATATATGTTTTTTTTAAGAAGATTTACTTTACTTTCCAAATTCGAAATTTCATCGGTAATATCAAGATTATCTTCAAGTTTTTTCATTTCCTCAATTTTTTTCTCGAGTTCAAAAATCGGTTTTTCAAATTCCAATATATTTTTTGCCATTATTTCTCCAAGTTTTCAAAAATTTTAGAAATAGATTTCCCTATTATTTCTAAATCTAACCATATATTTTGATTTTTTGCATAAAATAAATTTATTCTATTTTTTTCTTCAATATCATTTTCATCAATATTTTCCGTGAACCAAAGTCCGGTAATTCCTTTTTTGCCTAAAAATAATTCTTGATAAAAATTATCACTTTGGGGTCCGACAAAACTTTTTCTTCCGATAAATATTTCCGGAATTTGCAAAAGTGAATTTATTAAAAAAGTTTTTCGCAAATTAATTTTTGAATAAATCCACACAAACGGAAAAACTAAAAACATTAAAATAAAAGAAAGTATTATATCAAAAATTCGCTTAATAAATTTGTGAATAAACATCGAAATATTGTACTCAACTTTTAATAACGGAACATTTTCAATATGAGTGATTGTTGATTTTCCAACCATAAAATCAAGCTCGCTTCCGGACATTAAAAAATTTACATTTTCACCTTGGCATTGTGCAACCGTTGAAAAAATTTTATCAAAACCAATACTTTCCGTTGAAAAAATTACATTGCTGATTTGATTTTCGCGAATTATCTTTTTTAAATTTTCAATTGAACCTATGACTTTTAAATTCTCAATTTTCTTATCAATGTCCTTTATATTTAATCCTATCAATCCAATTAACTTATACTGAATTGTTAGGTTTAATTTTATTTTATTCAAAAAATTAATTGCCGTTTCGTCAATTCCAACAAGCACAGTTCGTAATGGTAAATCATTATTTGAGGATTTATTCAGCCAAATTAATTTGTATAAAATTCTCCACAAAGAAAAAATAATTGTGGCAAAAATGTATGTTAATAAAACTACAACTCTACTGAAAGCAAATTGTTTGAAGAAAAATGTTAACGAAGCAATTGTTAATAATCCAATAAATAATGCAATAAAAGTTTTTAAAACAGAAAGTGAATTTCGTTTGTAAACTCCGCTAAAACTAGAAATTAGTATTTGAATAATTGCAGGAATTATATAAACCCAAGGTTTGTAAACATTCGGAAATCCGGGCCATTTTTCATTTGCATGAATTTGTTCGGAAAAATAAGTTAGAATAATATACAATAGAAAATCTGCAATTACCGAAACAAGAATTAATTTATTCTTATTTGCGAACGCAAAAGTTTTTCTTAAAATAATTGCAAACTGAAGAATAATTTCAACAATAAATGAAGATGAAAAATGTTTGCGAACAAAAAGATGCATTGCATTATAGAAAATTTTTGTTTCATCAATTTTGCTTCGTTTTGTGCTTTCACCTTTGTAATGAATTATTTCCGTATTATGAACATAAAAAACTTTTAATCCCGCTTTTTGAATTCTATAACACAAATCCAAATCTTCGCCGTACATAAAAAAATCTGTATCAAATCCGCCGACTTTATTATATGCTTCACGCGTAAGCATCATAAACGAACCGGAAATTGCATCAACTTCATAAGATTTATTTTCATCCAAATATGTAAGATTATATTTTGCAAATAATTTGCTTTGCGGAAAAAGTTTGCTTAATCCCATAACTTTTGTAAATGAAACCCAAGGTTTAGGGAAACTTCTTCTGCAAGGTAATTGCAAAGTTCCATCGGGATTTAAAACTTTACATCCGGCTATTCCAACTTTTGGATTTTGTTCAAGAAATTTTATCATTTCTTCAAAAGTATTTTCTCTTACTAAAGTATCCGGATTTATTAATAAAACAAATTTCCCTTTAGAAATTTCTAACGCTTGGTTATTTGCGGCTCCAAATCCAATATTTGTTAAATTTTGAATTGTTATTACATTAGGGAATTTTTCATTTATTGCGGGAATGCTTCCGTCATCAGAATTATTATCAACAACAATTATTTCCATAATTATATTTTTTGAAGCTTGCTTAATAGAATCAAGCAGATTAAGCAAATATTCTTTTACATTATAGTTAACAATTATTATTGATAAATCAATCATGTATTATTTTAAAATTCCAAGCATGTGTCTAAATCGTAATTTCCAAACTCTGAAGATTGCTTCCTTTACAATTTTTTTTGACATTTTAGAAGTTCCGGCAACTCTATCCATAAAAATTATTGAGGCTTCTTTTAATTTAAATCCTTTTATCCAAGCTTTATAATTCATTTCAATTTGAAATGCATAACCGTTTGATTTTATTTCATCAAGATTTATTGATTCTAAAACTTTTCTTTTGAAACATTTGAAACCGCCGGTACTGTCTTTAAGAGGTAATCCGGTTATAACTTTTGTATAATAATTTGCAAAATAACTTAGTAATAATCTTTTCATTGGCCAGTTAATTACGTTTACGCCTTGAATATATCTGCTTCCGATTATCAAATCATATTCATCAATATATTTTTTGAAATTTGCAATTTCCTTTGGATCGTGCGAATAATCAGCATCCATTTGAAAGGCAAGATCGTAACCATTTTTCAGCATATATTTGTAACCTTCTACGTAAGCTGTTCCTAATCCTAATTTTCCACTTCGAGAAATTAATTTTACTTTTGAATTTTGCTTGCTTAATTCTTCAACATATTTTCCGGTTCCATCTGGAGAATTATCATCAATAATTAAAATATCCAAATCCGGATAAAGATTTATTAACTCCGAAATGAGTTTTTTAATATTGTTCAATTCATCATAAGTTGGAATTATTACTATTGATTTCACTCGAAATGTCCCTTGCCAAATAGTACTACAAATATTGTTCTAAATAAAATTTTAAAATCCATTCTAAGCGACATATTCTCAATATAAAATAAATCAAATCTTAATTTTGTATTTACGTCTTCAATACTTTCATCATATTTATGTTTAACTTGTGCCCAACCGGTTACTCCGGGTCTTACTTTTAATCTTCTTTTATATAAAGGAATTTCTTTTGATAATTTTTCAACAAAATAAGGTCTTTCCGGTCTTGGTCCAACCAAACTCATTTCACCTTTTAACACATTAAACATTTGTGGAATTTCATCAATCCTTACTTTTCTTATAAATTTGCCAACGGTTGTAATTCTTGGATCATCCTTTGATGACCATACCGGACCCGATTTTTTCTCGGCATCGTTAACCATTGAACGAAATTTATAAACCTTAAACACTTTTCCGTTCATTCCGGTTCTCTCTTGCTTAAAAATAATTGGACCTTTGCTATCAAGTTTTATCCAAATTGTAATAATAACTATTATTGGAAGTGACACAATTAATACTAAAAGTGAAAATATAATATCTAAAAATCTTTTTACTTTTTTTTCCCACTCGGGCATTAATTGCGGCATAATATCAATTAGAGGAAATCCGTAAATCTGCATTGTTTTAGCTTGCCCGCTAATTATTTCATACAAATCCGGTACTATTTTAAGATTTACTTTTTCGTCTTCACATTTAGAAATTACTTCAATTAAAACGTCGTCTTCATGCTTATCCAAAGAAAGAATTATTTCTTGAGCATTAACTTTTTTTATAACATTTTCAATATTGTGAACACTATCTAAGACTTCAATTCCATCAAATTTTTTACCAATATTTTTTTCATGAACTGCAACATATCCTGCAACATCTAAACCTAATCCTTTATATTTTTGAATTTTTCTATGAATATCTTTTGCTTTAGAATTAAATCCAACTATAATTGCATTTCTTCTTCCAATGCCATTAATTAAAAGTCGACGTTGTAAACTTCTAACAAATAATCTTCCAAATCCTACAAAAAGAAGAAACATTCCCCAATAAAAAAATATTAAAAATCTATTTCCGGTTTGTTCATTATGAAGTAAATCATCTGAAAGTATAAGCGTAAATAAAATAAAAATTCCAGCAAACGAAGCTTTAAATAGTGAAGTTAATTCATCAAACCTTGAGCTTGCAAACCAAGTTCTGTACATTCCCACAAAAGTAAAAATGAGCAGCCAGTAGAAATAGATTATTATCATGCTTAAGAAAAATTCCGGTGATGTAAAAATGCTGAATAATCCGGATTGAACTCTTACAAAATAGTAAACTAACCAAGTAAAGTTTATGGTTAGAAAATCAATTCCAACAACAAATATTTTTTCTAATTTTTTGTTCACGTTAAAAATTAAGTATTTAAAATAGTTTAATGTTTTTAAAAAATATTTTTATAAAAACTTTTAAATATAGTATTTGTAATTGATATTTTTTTACTTAAAATGTGGAGATATGAAAGAAAAAGCCGCCCAATTTAAGCGGCTTTTTATAAAATGATTATAATTTTTTGATAATTTTTGCGGGAACACCGGCAACAACTACATTTGCCGGAACATCTTTTGTAACAACTGCACCTGCACCAATAATTGAATTTTCACCAATTGTAACTCCACCCATAATTGTTGAAGAAGAACCAATTGAAACTTTATCTTTTACAAATGTTTCAATCAATTTCCAGTCAGCTTCAGTTTGCATACTTCCATCCGGATTTACCGCGCGAGGATATTTATCATTTATAAAAGTTACATTGTGACCAACAAAAACTCCATCTCCTATATGAACTCCTTCACAAATAAATGTATGAGATGAGATTTTACAATTTTTTCCAATAGTTGCACCTTTTTGAATTTCAACAAAAGTTCCAACTTTTGTTCCGTCATCAATTGAACATCCGTATAAATTTACGAAATCAAAAATTTTAACATCTTTACCCAATTTAACATTATTAATATTTTTCTTTTCCATAAAAATTCCAAATTATTTTACTAATTCTAACTGATCGATTTCAATTAGTTTGCCTTTATTTTTAATTGATTTTTCACTTGCTTCTAAAATCTTTACAACATTTAATCCGTCTACACCGCTTGTTAAAGGAACTCGATTTTCCTTTATCGCACTAATAAATTCAGCCGCACCCAATGTTAAAGCTTCCGTAGCTTTAACTTTTGGAGAATACATATCTCCCATTCTATATTGAACTAATGCTTCATGAATTTTTTCTTTAGAAGACATTTGAACTCCGGCATCATAAACTTTAATTTTTTCGAAGTTTTCCATATCGTCAAAAACTAACATTTTCTTATCTCCGCCAACAAGCATTTTTCTAATCTTAACCGGAGAAGTCCAATTTACGTGAAAATGTGCAAAACAATTATCTTCAAAATAAACTGAAAGATGAGCAACATTTTCGTGATCGTAATAATTTGCAATTCCGTGAGCTGAAACCGCAACTACTTTATTGTTGGGTAAAAGATAATTCATAATTGATAAATCATGCGGAGCTAAATCCCATATAACATTAACATCATGTTGGAATAAACCTAAGTTAATTCTTACAGAATCAAAATAACGTATTGCCCCCATTTCTCCGGAATCAACAAGTTGTCGCATTTTTTGTACAGCACCAGTATAAATAAAGGTGTGATCGACAAATATTTTTAAATTATTTTTTTCAGCTAATTCAATTAATTTAACAGCTTCATCCGAAGTTGCAGTAAAAGGTTTTTCAACCCAAATATGTTTACCAGAATCAAGAGCCATTTTTGCAAATTTGAAATGTGTATCAACCGGTGTGGCAATTGCAATTATGTTGATGTCTTTTCTTAGTAATTCGTTATAATCTTTTAGTACTTCAGCAGATGGAAATCTTGATTTAATAAAATTTAGTCTGTCATCACTTAAATCACAACCATAGACTTGTGAAATTTCCGGATGAGACATAAAATTTCTAACAAGATTTGGACCCCAATACCCTAAACCGATTATTCCTACTTTCATTATAACCTCATTTTAAAAATTTATTTAAAGAACTCATGAATTTTTTCAGATACATAATTTATTTGTTCATCAGTTAATTCCGGGAACATTGGCAAAGATAATCCTTGTTCAGCCAATTGTTCAGTAACTGGAAAATCTCCGTATTTGTATCCTAAATTTTCGAAACATTTTTGTTGATGTAAAGGAAGCGGATAGTGCAATCCGGTTGCGATATCATTTTCTCCAAGGAATTTTTGTAGTTTATTTCTTTGATCTGATCTACCTTCACCATTTTTACCAGCAACTTGAATTACATAAAGATGATAAACATGTTTTCCATATTCCATTTCTGTAGGAAGTTTAATTCCATCAACATCAGAAAGAAGATTTCTATATTTTTCAGCAACTTTTCTACGTCCACTAGTCCATTTATCAAGATGATTTAATTTTACACCAAGTACAGCACCTTGAATTCCTTCCATTCTATAATTGTGTCCAAGAATTTCATGATTGTATTTTTCTTTACCGCCATGATCTCTTAACATTTTTGATATAGTAGCAAGCTCATCATTATTGGTTGTAATTGCGCCACCTTCTCCGTAAGCACCAAGATTTTTCCCGGGATAAAAACTATAAGAAGCAATATCTGAAAGTGCACCAATTCTTTTTCCCTTATACTCTGCAAAATGAGATTGGGCTGCATCTTCTAATAAATACACATTATGTTTTTTTGCAATTTCCTTTAATGGATCCATATCAGCAGCTTGTCCATATAAATGAACAGCAACAATTGCTTTAGTTTTTGAAGTAATTGCAGCTTCAACTTTTGTTGGATCAAGATTATAACTTTCGGGATGACAATCAACAAAAACCGGAGTAGCACCGCATAATGTTGCGCCCCAAGCTGTAGCAATAAATGTATTAGCTGGAATAATAACTTCGTCACCAGAACCAATACCAAGTGCCCATAATGCCACATGATTTCCATCTGTACCGGAACTTAATGCAACGCAATGTTTTGCTCCATGTTCAGAAGCGAAGCGAGTTTCAAAATCAACAACTGGTTTCCCTAAAACGTAAGCTGTATTTTCAAGCACAGTATGAATTGCTGGTAAAACTTCATCTTTAATAGAATTGTATTGTGCCTTTAAATCAAGAAAAGGAACTTTCATAAAATTTGCCTCCTAAGCGTGAGATAAAATATTTTTATGTATTTAATAAGTAGAACTTAATTTACCAAACCAAGAAAAAAGTCAACAAAAATGGACAAAAAAAACAAATTGTGATTTAAAACAAGACATTTGTTGTCAAAAAGAAAAATAAAAGATAAATGTCAGTAAAAAAACACTTTTGTTATTTAAGTTATTGTCGAATAAAAATGTGAGATTTTGAGACAGATTTTAGAAAAATATTTTTAATTCAATTTGAATAAATGAGATTCACCACTAACTCTAATAAAATTTGTAAATATTTACGTTGATTATTTATTCTCTAATAAGTTTTTATAAAGTTCAAATGTAGTTTTGACCATTTTTTTTGCAGAAAATTCTTTGAAAGCTCTTTGTTTACCTAAATTTCCCAAGTTTTGTCTTAAACCAAGATTATTTGTAAGTTTTAAAATTGCATCTACTAAAGCTTTTGAATTTCGAGGAGAAACAACTAAACCGGTAATTTCATTTTGATTAATGAATGTTGTTCCAGTTCCAATTTCTGTACAAATAACTGGTTTGCCACAAGCCATGGCTTCAATTTGTACAATTCCATAAGTTTCACTTTTTTCAACTGATGGAAGAATAAAAATATCACATGATTTATAATAACCGTGCAATGTAACTTCATCAACTTCTGGAATTATTTTTATACGTGAAGATAAATTTAAATCTATTATCTTTCTTTCTAATTTATCCTTTAACGGCCCAGATCCAATGATTATTAAGGTAATATCTTGTACTAAATTTATTGCATCAATTAAATATTCTATACCTTTATAATAAACTAGTCTACCAACAAATAAAGCCATCAAACCTTTTGTAGATTTTTTAATTTCTTCTGATAATTTATTTGAAATTTTACATTCTTCTACCCAATTTAAATTTACCCCGATTGGAATAATTTCAATCTTATTCTTAAAACTTGGAAGAAAATCAGAGTTTTGAATTAAGTTTGGATTGCTCACAATAATTTTATCAACATTTTCTAAGAACTTAAAAAGATAATTTTTATAAAAAGATAATACCCATTTTTGTCGAACAATATCACTATGCCAAGAAACAACAATTTTAGAAAAATTGTTTTTTATTTTAGAATTTGTTAATAATGCAATATCAGCTAAGGGAAACGGTTCGTGAATATGTAAAATATCACCAGAATAATTCCTTATTTCCTTGAAATAGTTTGGACTTATTGGCAAAGAGGCAAGAAATTCAAAAGTAGATAAATATTTAATATTAACACCATTTATTTTTTTTTCTTCTGTTTGAAAATTCTTTTTTCCACTGCAAGTTAATACCTTAACATCAGCATTGAAATAATTAACTAAGCCTTCAGATAGAGTTGTAATTGTTGTTTCAATTCCACCAACTTTAGGATAATATGCTTTATTTGTTTGTACAATTTTCATTAACAATTATCAATATCTAAATTATTTTTAAGAAACATTACAAATTATTAAAAATATCAACTAATTTAATAATATGATTACTTGCAGTAAATTTTTCTGCTTGTTTTAAAGCACTAAGTTTCAAAGTTTGATAGATCTGTTCATTTTCTAAAAGAAAATTAATTTTTTCTGCAAAGAATTCATAATCATCCGAATCACCCAAGATTCCACTATTACCTACAACTTCAGGAATTGAAGAATTATTTGAAGCAATAACCGGTAATCCGCATTTCATTGCTTCTAATGGTGGTAAGCCAAATCCCTCATTATAAGTTGGGAAAAAAAATAAAGTTGCAATATTATAAATACTAACAAGATCGCTATCCTCAACTTCTTTTAGATGAATAAATCTTTTTGAGTTATTTTTCAATTTATCAGATACTTTATTAAAGCCAAATCCTTCCCTTCCAACAAAAACAAAATTTATATTAATTCCACGATTTAGTAAAATCTCAGCAACTTTTAAAATTCCAATTATATTTTTTCTTTCCTCTAAAACACCAACAAAAAGAATAAATTTTTCTGGTAAATTATATTTTTTTGAAATTGAATTTTTTTCTTCCAATGTTAAATTAATTGGTTTATACTTTTCATCTGTCCATAAATGTAAATATTGAATTTTTTCAGGATCAACCTTATAAAATTTGATTATATCTTTCATTGCAGATTTTGATACGGTTATTATTGCATCACTTTTTTTTACAGAAAGCGGGACTAGATAATCCATATATTTTCTATAATGAAAAGTATAATATTCTTTAGAAACTTTTGTTAAAGTATCATGAATTGCAATAACATTTTTCCATTTTTTTTTAATGATTGGAACAAAAATGTATGGTGTAAAAAAAATATCGATTCTATTTTGTAAAATTAGTTTTGGAAGTTTGAAATTAAGCCAAAAATGTTCATATAACTGGCGTGGGCAATTACTTTTTTTTATTGCGATGTAAGTATAGAAATTATTTTTCTGAGGTAAATCTTCGTATTGAAAAATAAAGTAATTATTTTGGCTATCAAATAGTGGTAAATATTCAATCAGATTTGATAAATATCTTGCGGTTCCTCTAATTCTTGTACTTAATAATCTTGCATCTATTCCAATATTCATTTACTGGCCAACAATTTGTCTTTATTTAATTTTCCAAAATTGCCTTCTATAAAATCCCTAAATGCAAGTTTTATTGAAGTTATATTTTCTGATTTACCATTTAAAAACCAAATAATAGATTTATATATCATCGTTACAAAAATGTATAAAAAGGTTATTATAAAAAAAATATTGAAGTTTTTTTTTGCAAAATAAAGTCGATTTCTTGTTTCATAGTATAGTGGAATTTGCTTTAAATTAATAGAAGTAGAATTACCGACCTTATGATAAATTTTAGAATTGGGATTAATAATAATTTTAAAACCAGCTTTTATTGTGCGAAAACAAAAATCCGTATCCTCGACATACAAGAAAAATTTTTCATCAAGCATACCAATTTTTTCAAAAACTTCCTTTCTTATTAATAAGCAACATCCGGAAGCAAAATTTACTTCTCTAATTTTTTTTTCTATTTGATTTTCGTTTTCATCAGAGTAGGCAAAACCTGATCCGCGAATTTTACTAATCTGCCCACCAACTGACCAAACAATATTTTTATTATTATAATAATTTATTTGTGGTGCTGAAACACCAGCATTTTTACATTTATTAAAAGTATCTAATAAAATTGTTAAAAAATCTGGTTCAACAATTGTGTCATTGTTTAATAATAAAATAAAATCAGCACCATTTTCTAAAGCATATTTAATTCCTAAATTATTACCACCTGAAAAACCTAAATTAACTTTACTTACAATTATTTCTTTTACAAAATCACCAAATTCTTTCTTTATTATTTCAACATCATTTCCAAAAGAATTATTATCAACAATAATAACTACAAAATTTTTATAATCAACTTTCTTAAGTGATTCTAAACATTCCGAAGTATCTTTTAGTCCATTCCAATTTATTATTATAATACAGATTTTAGGATTCATCTTGTTTTTTTTGCGATAATTATATCTTGATAACTCATAAATTCTTTCCTTCCACACCAAGAACCATAAAAAATTTGTTTTTGAATATTTAATGAATTTTTGATATATAATCCCTTAATATATTCTTCATTAAAACCAATTGCATTTTCAGGCACTTTCTCATCTTTTGCAAAAGAAAAGTTATCTAATCGATAAATTAAATTTTGGGTTGATAGTCCATTTTTAATCATTTTATTCGATTCTTCATTCAATAAAAAAAAAGTTATTAAACATCTTCCACCATCTTTTAAAACTCTTGATATCTCTTTTAAGTAGTTTTCAACATCTCTTGCATACATATGAGTAAATACTGAAGTTAGAAATATAAAATCAAAATAATTGTCTTGATATTTAAATTTAAAGTTAAATGAATATTCCTTTCCATTTTCATTGTACATTTTATTATAGATATCTGCATGAGAAAAATGAAAATTTGCATATTTTGTTGAAATATTGTTTTGACACCATTCAATTCCTTTTTTTACTATATCAAATCCATGATATTCACCTTTTTCATTTAAATAATTTGTTAAAGGCACTGACATTCTACCGATTCCGCAACCAACATCTAAAATTTTATCATTTGTCTTTAGTTCCCCTAACAGTTTAAAATAGTTGAAAAATTCATTCCCAATTTTTTCATAATCACCATCACCAATAAATATCATACTTCTTGGTGGAATCAAAGGATTCTTACCTTTTATGCTATCATAAAAATCCAATAGTTTAAAACCAATTTGTTTTATATTGTTATAAAAAGGCTTCAATAATTTTTTAAAATATTTTTTCATTTTTATACTTTCCAAATATTATTTATTCTCAATTTTTTATTATTAACTAATACTAAAATTTTCTGCCTTTTATACTATTGTAATAATCCCACATTCCAATCAAAATCATTTTTATTTTAAGAAATTTTTGCTTCTCAAATAGAATTATTTTAAGTAATGTTCTATAAAATGAGTCATATTCAATTTTCAGCAAATGAGGGAGTGAGTTTTTATACATTGATCTAAGATAAAGTAAATTTCTCGTTTTATAATAAAGTCTAAATGGTTTATGATTAAGTGGATAAAATGTTTTGTTTAAAATTTTTTTTGAAGATAAGTCTGCTTCATTATGTTCCAAAATAATTCTATTCGCTCTAATTATTTTGTAACTATTTAATTGTAATCTAAAGCAAAACTCAATATCAACATAGTCAATAAAAAAATCACTCCTAAATTCTCCAACTTTTTTAAAAACTTCAAGTGAAAGTAAGTTCCCGGAAGTCATTGCAATCTTTACTTCATCATTTTCATTTTCGAACTTGAGATGGGTATTATACCTATTTGAATGTAATGGAGAAACTATGCCAATATTTTCTTTTTTCTCATAGATATTTAATAAATTTTCCACCATGTTTTTAGGAGCTCTACTATCCTGATCCATTGTTAAGAGAAACGAAAATCCTTTTTCACTGGCTTTTCTTGCAGCTATATTTAATGCTGCCGCAATTCCTATATTATCATTATTAAAAATATATTTAACTTTTTCAATGGAATGTATTTTCGTTTTAGTTTCGAAACATTCTTCTTTTGAATTATCAATGATAAATAAATAATCAATTTGATTTATGTAAGTATTAATATTTTCAAAAATATTATTTTCCGGTTTATAAATTACAACAACTCCAGCTACTTTTCTTTCATTTTTCATATAAAATAAATTTATAAATATTTCTGGCTTATATGTTTAAAAACTCTAAAAATGATGTGTGCTTTATTGTTACACTAATTCAAAAATTATACATTATTAAATTTTCATCATTTTGGATATTAAAAATCTTTTTTCATCTAATGAAAGTATTTTATTCCAATATAAAATTAGAAATCCAAATAGGATTATTGTTGTATAAATCATTTTCATTGAAATAGATTCAAATATAAAAGGAATCATTAAAAAAACAATTGCCACTATAAAAATCCAGACATTATATCTATATTGAAACTTTATGTAAGTTAAAAAAAATAAACTGCCGGTATCTAAAATAATTCTTACCAGCCAAATTATAGCTGCACCCTTTAAACCCCAGTTTTGAATGAAAAAAAACATAAAAATTAGATACAAAGGTAATTCGATTAAACTTAGTAATGCAGGAATGTGAGGTTCTCCCACGCCTTGAAAATAACTAAAAGGAATGTAGGAAATTGCGTTAAATAATATGCCAAATGCTAAAATTTGCAAAATTATGCTGCTTTCTTTAGCAAATTCTGAACCAATCCATAGTTCAATTCCTTCGTTTGCAAAAGTAATAACCAATAAAACAATTGGATAAATGAATAAAAAAATAAATTTAACCCCAGAATAAAATAACTTTTTAGAATCTGTTTTATTATTAAAAAAACTAGCGGAAAAAACCGGAAACAAAACAGCAACCATTGCATCTGGGATAATTAATAATTTTATTATCATTTCATACGGAGTAGCATAATAAGCTAATGCTTTTGCAGAGATTATAACACTTATTAAAACTCTATCAATATTGGAAATTATTGGTCCAATTATATTAGCAATTGTTATCCACGCGCTAAATTTATATATAGTTGAAACTAATTTTATTTCAAATTTTATCTGATTTTTAAGATCTTTGTGGACTTTAAAACATAATCTAAAATAAAGTATCCAAACAATAATTCTGATCAAAATTAAAAATAAAACAACCCAAAAAATATTTTTAGTAAAAACTAAACATAGCAGTGGAATTAAAAATGTAAAAATTCCAAGAAATACCCGAATTAAATTTATTTGGAAAAATTTTTGATAAGCTTCTAAAACTCCTCTTAATCCTGCAGTTGTAGCTACAAGCGGAATTGCTAAAATTAATAAGTAAAATGTACTTAAAAATTCCGAATGAAGTGTTGGAGTAATATTAAAAAGATCAACAATTTGGGGAACAAACAAAATTAAAATAAGAACTAATATTAAACTAACTCCCAACATTAAAAATAATGAAGTCCAAAATAAACTTGGGATTTGATCAAGTTTATTTTCACCTAACTTTTCAGAAATTATTTTAGTTAAACTTTTACCAATTCCAAAATCAAAAAAACTAAAATAACCTATTACAATCCAAGCTAAGTTAAGAATTCCAAACCTTTCAATTCCCAAACCATTTATTAACGCAGGAATTATAAATATTGCAAATACTGAAGGAATAATGAAACCCAATAAATTGTATATGGAATTTTTTGTTATTGAAGTACCATTATAATTCATTGACGGGTTTTTGAGATCTTTCACTTAAGTTCGCTTAATTAAATTTTATTGATTTTCTACTCAAAATTAATGCAAACTTTTCAATTATAGGAATTAAGATAAGAATAAATATAAGACTAATACCCCAAATATCAAGTCTAGTTATCATCATCAAAAAAGAAAAACCAATAATTAAACTTAAATATGTTAAAAATGTTAAAACAATTAATCCATGATTTATATAAAATTTGAACCATAACCAAGTTATAACAAATCCCAAAATAAACGGTACCAAATAAACACCAACTACTGTAAAATCTGCATGAAGTTCTCTTATAAAAGTACCTGTATTTGCTCCCATAGGAAAATTATAGCCTTTTTGCAAATCGGATGGTCTTTCAATTATATTAAACTTTGATAATATATAATGAAAAAGCATAAAAGTATTTTCACCAAATTTAGTTTTTTCACCATCAGATTTCATATACTGATTTAATACTCCAATATCACAACTAAGATAAAAATATATTGATGGAGTAATAATAAAATTACCTTCTAGGTCTTTTAATTCTTTACTTGTACCTTTATAATATTCAGAACTTATTCTTGTTGCTCTTGCAAGTGAAGCGCTAATAATTACAATAAAAATCAATATGCTTATATAGATAACTGCATTTCTTTTAGAAAATTTAAATCTTTGTTCACTATCAGTTTCAAGAAGATATTTGAAAAGAAAGAAAGTTATTAAAAATTCCATCAAAGCAAAAAGCATACTAACTCTACCAAAAGTTGCTAAACTTTTTATAATAATTCCAATAAAAGGTAATAAAGTTAAAAATGAAAACTTGCCTTTATAGGCACTGTAAATTCCTGAAAAGAAGACTGCAACAAATCCGAAATTTGAAATATATGGTATAACACCATCACCACCACCTTTTAAGTTTAATTTGTACACAAGATTTGCATTAATTAATGCAGAAGTAACGTTACCAAAAATATCTATTAAGACTAACCAATGCTGTACAGCTGCTAATATTCCTATAATACTTGAAATTAAAATTGAATATTTTAAGGACTTACCATCATCAGAAAAAATTTTAAAATTCAGTTTGGTTGGCTTGATATTATAACTGTTGGTAGGAGATAAATTTCTCAAACTTATTAGAGTTAGAATTCCAAATAAAAATGACAAAAAAGATGAAATTATAAAAAACCACGTTAATGGAATAATATCATAGTAAGGTAGTAATTTTAACTCATATAAAATTATTAAAAATCCCCAAATTACAGAATATAACGTTAAATGATTTACCCAGTGACGAAATAAATATTTACCACAGATAATTCCAAACAGTGAAACCAAAAATGTTAGTAGAAGTGACATTCTAATAATTACTAAAATTTTAATCTATAAAGCTTAACAATTTTCTGTATAAAATTAGAAAAACTAATTTGAATTGTGTTTTCAAAATCTTTTCTGTTTATTGCTTTTTCACCCCAAAAGACAAATGGAATTAAAAAAAAGAATATAAGCAGAAAAATACCTATTACTATTGCGGCTCTTTTAGGACCATATTTAAGCTGAGGTGGAACAGCTCTATCAAGTAATATAATTGTTGGCATACTTTTTTGTTCTTCAACTTTAGCCTGCTCATACATAGGCATAACAATCTCAAGTATTGACTGTTGTATTTCAACTTCTCTATATGTACGCATATATTCAAGTGCAATATCTGGCATTTTTTTAAATGGATATAAAATATTGGAGGTTTCTCCAAGGTTTGATGAATTTTTCAATTCTCTAACTTTCTTTCTTAACATTTCTAATTCGGCAGATAAACCAAGAAACTGAGGAGAAGATTCACCAAATAATTCCTTAGCAAAATATGATTCCATTTCTTTTTTAAAAACTTGAGATTCAATTTCTGCGGCAGCTTTTACAGTTACTTCTAATTGCTCTGGAATAGCAACAATTCCGAATTTTTTTTGAAATTTATATAAAGAATCTTCCGCAACCTTTAAATCTTCAATATTCTTTAAATACCTTTTCTCTATAAAAATTCTACTATTTGTTGCACGTTCTGTGTTAATTTTAATATTAATACTATCAACAAGTTTAACTATATAATTCGCAATATCTGCACTAGTAATAGGATTTTCATTTAGAATACTAACTTCAATCATTTCAAACTCATTTGCGTCTGCATAAATATCATTACTAAACGCCTTAATTGCTTTGTCCATGTTTTCATCATCAATTTCGTAATATTCAATTAGGTTAAATTTTTGTATAATATTTGTCAAAGCTGATCTACTATTTAGTATTCCTAATATTACATCTTGAGATGCACCACTTAATCCAAATATCTTGGAACCAAGAGCTGCAAATGAAGATTTTCCACCAACTAGACTAGATAGACCACCCAGCCCTGATAAACTTGATTGGGAGTCCGGTGGAATCATTATAGTTGCAGTAGCTTTATAAGTTTTAGGGATTATTAAAACTATTGTAACTGAAATCAAAGTTACAATTAGTAAATTGATAATTATAAACTTTTTCCATTTATACAATACACTTAAATAATCTGTAAAAGTCATTTCTTTATTCATCAAATATTTCCGAAATTTTATTTGCTAAATGCTAAAAATATTGTTGCTACTCCGCCAAGTATTCCTGCAATTGCACTTATTCTTCCTACATAATACCAGAAATTTTCAACTGGTCTGTTTTTCTTAATATATATAAAATCCCCAGCTTCAATTTTATCCTTTTCATTTTCCAAAACATTTATCCACTCTCTAGATTTACCTTTGATTAAATATAATTCATCATCTCCCATTGCAATTTCAGAATAACCTCCGGCATTTTTGATATAATCAATTATGCTTTTACCTTCTTCAAATTGACAATAACCGGAGTTTGCAACTCCTCCCCAAACATAAACTTCATTTCTAATTTCCGGAATAATTATTACATCATTTTCATGCATAATATATTTACTTTCAAAAGAATTTGGATCAGATAATTTAGTTAAATCAATTTTTGAATAACCTTCCAAATTTCTTAAAGCATTATCAATATTAAAAAATAAAGTGTCATCATAGGTAATATCTGCCGTTCTATACATTTTAAGCAATTCATTTTGTTTAAATTTTAACAATTGATCTTCTTGCTCTAAGGTTAATTGAATTCCTTCGTCATTTTCTAAAAGTACTTTTTTCTTTAGTGCTGAAACGGTGTTATAATTTCTTAAAATTTCAGCAAATTTTAATGATGCTTTATCGGTTAATCCACCGGCTCTTTTTATTACTTCCGAAATTGTTGTATTATTTTTAGAAATAAATATTTTGCCGGGTCTTTTTACTTCGCCTAAAACTACAACATTGTAATTATCTTTTTGATATGCATCTCCCAAAATATTTATTCTATCGCCTCTTTGCAAAAGGGGATTATCACTAATTTTTATTTTCAATAGAGTTTCAACTTCTCCGTTGCTTGAAAGCCTTGAAATATGTGCGCTATCAACATTGGAAAATGCCGGATTTAATCCTTGAGCTATAAAAATTGCATCAGATAATTTTTCACCTTCAACAAATTCAAAACGAATTTCTCTATTAACAGCTCCGGTTATAAAAACAAAATTCTTTTCTATATCAAATGGTGGGAAAATAATTACATCATCATTCATTAAATAAGGATTGTGAGAAAAATCTCCGGTTAATCTGAATTTCACTAAATCTAAATTTATTTGCTCACCATTAAATCGCTTTAAGATTATATTCCTTTTTGAAAAATTATCACTATTTTTTCTAATTAAGGATAGTAATTTTTCATCTGGGGTTGAACCAAGAATTTCTGCTTTATATTGTAGTGATATTCTCGTAATCAATTGGTCCACTCTTTCAGTTCTTGAGGCAGAATAAGAACCACTTAATGGAAAATCACCACCGATAGTTACATTTATTAAGTATAATGCTTGCATTTGAGATGTAGAGTTATCATTATTTTTTGTTTGAGCAAACGTATTACTAAAAAGTAGTACAAAAAATAAATTAAAAAATATTATTAAAAATTTTCTAAGCATAAATTTTATCTCTGTCCGTATTGTGTTTGATAATAACTTCTATAATTTCCTGAAATAATTTTTTCCCACCAATTTTTATTTTGCAGGTACCAATCTATTGTATTTTCTATCGCATTTTCAAAGTCAAATTTTGGTAACCATCCCAATTCATTTTGAATTTTCGATGAATCAATTGCATATCTTCTATCGTGTCCCAATCTATCTTTCACATATTCAATTAAACTTTCATCTTTTCCCAATTTACTTAAAATCAATTTTACAATTTCAATATTTTTCATTTCACGACTTGCGCCAATATTATAGACTTCTCCAACTTGTCCATTTTCTAGTACAAGAGTAATAGCTTTATTGTGATCAATAACGTAAATCCAATCTCTTACATTTAATCCATCACCATAAACCGGAAGTTTTTTGTTATTTAATGCATTTATAATCATCAAAGGGATTAATTTTTCCGGAAATTGAAACTGACCGTAATTATTTGAACATCTTGTGATAACAACAGGTAATCCGTAGGTATGATAAAAAGAAAGTGCCATCATATCAGCGGAAGCTTTGCTTGCAGAATAAGGACTGTTTGGAGAAAGCGAAGTCTGCTCAGTAAATAAACCAAATTCACCTAAACTACCATAGACTTCATCCGTAGATACTTGAAGAAATTTTTCAACATTATATCTTTTTGCTGCTTCTAGTAGTACATTTGTACCAATTACATTTGTTGTAAAAAATATTTCTGAGCCAAGAATGCTTCTATCGACATGAGATTCTGCAGCAAAATTTACAACATAATCAAACTTATATTTTTGAAATAAATAATCTATCAATTCTTTATTTGAAATATCACCTTTTACAAAAGCATAGTTTGAATTATTTTCCACTTGTTGCAAATTTTCAAGATTTCCGGCATAAGTTAGTTTATCAATATTTACTATTGTTAAATCATCTCTTTCAGAAAGTAGCGAATTGATATAATTGCTTCCAATAAATCCGGCACCACCGGTAACTAATATCTTTTTCATAATTTTTTAGAATGCAAAAAGTCCAATAAAAATTCCAGTCTGAATAAAGAAACTATTTCCATTTAAATCAGAAGGAACGTTATTTATTTTTTGTTGATTAGCTATTTCCCAGTTGTTACCAAAAGTAAATTGATAACCCAATCCAGCTCTAACTGCAAGAAATCTAGTTATTGGAATATCGGCATTAAGTGTTGGGGATAAAAGCCAAAATGAATTTGTAATTTGATAATTTCGATTTTGATCATTTGCATTAACATTATTCCAAATTTCATCCCAATTATTTTCTTCCAAATTTTTGTAGAAATCTATTTCCAAACTTCCACCGCCAAACATAATTCCAACTGAAACAGCAATATTTTTTACAAATGGCATTGTATACTCAATGGTTGCTGCACCGCCGCCAAGAGAATATTCAATTTCATTTTTAAAATTATTTACATCTGAATTTTCCGACTGATAACCGCTAAAACCAATTCCGCCCAATCTTAAATTATCAATAATTGTAACATAAGCATAACCACTTCCGCCCCAAGCATATAATGGTCCGCTTAATTTTTCCATGCCAAGTTTATCTATTTGAATATTTACTTCATCATAATTCGGGAAGTATAACATAGGTGTAAAACCACCGGCTCCGCCAAACTTTGCAATCCAGCCAACTTGAGATTCAGATTGTCCGAAAATATTTATCGTAAATATTAAAATTATGAATAATATTTTTTTCATAAAGTGTTTTCTTTTGAAAATAAATTTACCGAAATTAGACGTAATTAAAAATTGATAATTTATTAAGACTTAAAAAATAAAGGCTGTACTGATTTCGGTTGGTAATTGACGAGGTTACCTACAACAAGGATGAAATCAACGACAGCCTTTTAATTTTTTAAAGTACTTTAATCCATCATCATTCTTAAAAAAGATGACCCTCCTCTATTTTTCTTTTCATCTTTTTTGTCCTCTACTTGAACACCATCAAATGCATCAAGCTGATCAATTCTAAATCCGCTTCTTGGAACAAGATTTTCTTCGGAAAGAATTTTATTTGTTCCTTTTACTCTAAAAATAGTTGGAGTATCTAATTCTTCAGGTGCATTCGGAAGTTCAAAATTTTCAACTGTATAACCAGCAAAGCGTTTTTCTTTTTCCTCTATTTGTTCTTTTTTCTCGCTAATAATTTTACTTTCCTTTTTAGCGCTCGCACCAAATCCCGTTGCGATTACAGTATATGAAACGCTGTCATTCATTTCATCTTTTGCAACCCAGCCAAATATTACATTAGCTTCTTCGCCTGCTGCTTCGTATATAACTTTATTGCCTTCATCAATTTCTTGCATCGTAAGATCATCAGAACCAGTTACATTTAACAAAATATTTTTTGCTCCTTTAATACTAATACCATCTAACAATGGTGATGAAATAGCTTTTTGTGCTGCTTCAATCGCTCTATTTTCACCGCTTGCAGTTCCAGCACCCATTAGCGCTTCACCGCTAGCATTCATTACAGATCTTACATCTGCAAAATCTACATTAATAATTCCGGGAATTGTAATGATATCTGCAATTCCTCTAGTTGCTTCATATAAGACTTCATTCGGTTTTTCAAAAGCTGTTCTAGCTGAAACAGTTTTATCTAAAATACTTAGTAATCTATCATTTGGAATAACAATTAAACTATCAACACTTCTTTTTAAATCATGAATGCCTTCATCAGCATTGAGCATTCTTCTTTTTCCTTCCCACTTAAATGGTTTTGTAACAATTCCAATAACCAAAGCTCCAAGACTTTTAGCAATTGAAGCAACAACGGGAGCGCCGCCAGTTCCAGTTCCACCACCCATTCCGGCAGTAACAAAAACCATATCACTACCTTCCAAAACTTTAGTTATTTTTTCTCTATCTTCTTCAATAGCTTTTCTTCCAACATTAGGATCTGCACCAGCTCCTAATCCTCTTGTAATATTGTTACCAATCTGAATCTTATGATTTGCACTACTCATTCTAAGAACTTGAGCATCGGTGTTAACTGCAACATATTCAACACCTTTTAAGCCGCGCTGCATCATGCTTTCAATTGCATTACATCCGCCGCCGCCTACACCAACAACTTTAAGTTTAGCTGATAACATATCTTCTCTGTCAAGTGTTACAAAACTTGGCATGGTTCCTCCTTGTTGTATTTTATTTATAATTCGTCAAAAAATTCTTGTACTTTTTTAAAAAATTTAGATATACCTAAATCTTTAACATTAGTTTTATTTTTAATTGTAAACATTGCTTGTGAGCTTGTTGTGCCGGGCATTCCACGTATTAAACCAGCAACAGTTGCAAATTCCGGACTTTCAATTTCATTTGATAACCCGGCGCCTAAATCCAGTGGAACACCAATTCTTGTTGGTAATCCAAATACAGATTCTGCTAATTCTGTTACGCCGCTAAGTAATGAACCGCCGCCGGTTAGTACAATACCAGCTTTTATTTTATTCTTAAATCCGGCTTGACGCAATTCGTTATCAATAAGTGTAAAAAGTTCTTTCATTCTAACATGAATTATTTGTGTTAAAAGTGAAACCGGAATTTTAATATTTCCTCTTGCACCAACTCCTTTTATATAAATATCTTCATCTTTAATAATTGCTTCTTCAAGAGCGTATCCATGTTCTTTTTTCAATTTTTCTGCTTCCTCAGTAACAATACCAAGTGATTCTCTTATATCGTTTGTAACTTGGTTTCCGGCAACACCAATTACCTTGGTATATTTTATACTTTTTTCATGAAACACAGCAATATCTGTTGTTCCTCCGCCGATATCTATAAGCGCAACTCCAAGATCTTTTTCATTTTCTTCTAATACAGAAACGCTTGAAGCTATTGGTTGAAGTATATAATCTTGCACAGTATATCCGGCGCGTTCAACTGATTTTTTAATATTTTGCATTGCAGGTATTGAAGCAAGTACAACATGATTTAGGGCTTCCAATCTGCTGCCACACATTCCAATTGGATTTTCAATTCCGCCTTGATGATCAATGTAAAATTCTTCCGGAATTATATGAAGTATTTGTCGGTCAGCAGGAATTCTAATTGTTTTAACATCTGCTTTAAGTCTATCAATATCAGCTTGAGTTATTTCTTTATCCGGATTGTTTATTGTTACATAGTTTCGATGTCGTAAACTTGTTATATGTTCTCCGGCAACACCTACATTTAATGCTCTAACATCAATATCAGCACGATTTGATGCAATTGTCATAGCTTGTTTTATTGCATCGGCAGTTTTTGCAATGTTTGCAACAAGTCCTCTATTTAATCCATCTGAAGGAGCAACTCCAAAACCGAGAATATCAATTTTGTTTTCTTGCTGTTCTGCAATTACAGCTCCAACTTTTGTTGTTCCTAAATCTAAACCAGCAATAATATTTTTTTTCATATTGTTTCCTTGGTTGCAACTAAATTTTTGTCAAAACCTAAGTACACTAAATCTGTAAATCTTAAGTCAAGATAATCCATATAATCAGCAAGATTATTTTTACGTATGTGCTTTATAATTTTTGATAAATAAATTGTCTTCTCTATTTCAGAATCTTTCCCTAAATAAATTGGGAATTTTAAATCAGAAATTGTAAGTGTTATTTCTTCACTATTGTTAAAATTGATTTCAGATATTCTTTTGTATAAATCTTCATCATAAATTTCTGATGCAGAAATAATATTTAAAGATTTTACTAGATTATGAAACTTTCCGGCATTTTTGAAAGCTGAAATTCTATCACTATTTCTTAGGTTAACAATTACCGGAAGATCAATATGTTTAGTAGCTGTGTAATATGGAATTATTTCAGCTTGATCGGTAAGTAAAAATTGTTTAGTATTTGTTAATAATAAAGCTTCTAATTTTTTTTCGAATATTTTAATTTTAATTGTTCCACGTTCAGCTTGCCAAACATCAGCATTTTTAATATATGGATGTTTTTCCAATCGATCTTGAATTACGGAAATATTTATACTTGGATCTTTTTTGAAATTCGTTAGATTTGCTATTTCCAGATATTGGTTTGCAGTCAAATATTTTGCACCTTCAATTTCCAAATTATTTATTGAGTTAAGTTTACTGCCTTCTAACGAAAATGCTAAAACTCCAAACATGGATATTAAAATCACTAATAAAATTGAATGCTTTATTTTATTTATTGTTTTCATTTTTATTTTTCAATTTATATTCTTCAACAAACTTTTCACCAAATTTCCAAATATCGCCTGCACCAAGTGTGATAACAATATCGCCATCTTTAACTAAACTAATTAGTAAACTTGGAATATTATTTTTATCAGCTTCATAGATAACATTTTTATGTCCAAAATCTTTTGCCGCATCTGCAATTAATTTTCCGTTGATTCCTTCAATTGCTTTTTCTCTTGCCGGATAAACATCAGTGCAAATAAAAACATCTGAGTTTAAAAATGATCTGCCGAATTCAGCATAAAAGTCTCTTGTTCTTGAATATAGATGTGGCTGAAATACAGCTACAATTCTTCGTTTCCAACCGCTCCTAATTCCTAATAATGTTGCAGTTGTTTCGGTTGGATGATGACCGTAATCATCAACAACCAAAATTTCATTATCATATTTTTTCTCAAATCTTCTATAAACCCCAGAAAATGCACCGAGCGCTTTTTTAATTATTTCAAAATCAATTCCCATTTCTTTTGCAATAGTAACCGCAACTAATGAATTTTTAACATAGTGCAAACCGGGGAGATTTAATTTAATTTCACCTAATTCTTCACCTTTATAAATAACTGTATAAGTACTTTGGTTTTTATCAAAACTAATATCAACTGCCTTTACATCAGCTTGTGGAGAAATGCCATATGTAATAATAGTTTTGTTAATTTGTGGAATAATATCTTGCAAAGCCGGTTCATCTAAACACAAAACAACAAAACCATAAAATGGAACTTTGTTTGCAAATTGAATAAATGCTGATTTAATATCATCCAAATCTTTATAAGTATCTAAATGTTCTTTTTCTAAAGTTGTAATTGCTGCAATACTTGGCGTTAATTGAAGAAAAGTTCTATCAAATTCGTCAGCTTCTACAACAATATAATCGCCGTTTCCCAATCTGGCATTGGTTCCGCCAAGACTACTTAATTTTCCACCAACAATAATTGTTGGATCAATTCCACCTTCTGTTAAAACCAAACCAACCATTGAAGTTGTACTTGTCTTACCATGAGTTCCAGCAATGCCGATTCCATTTTTCATTCGCATTGTTTCTGCTAGCATTTCCGCTCTTTTGATTGTTGGAATTTTTCTTTCAATAGCTTCTTTGACCTCTGGATTTTCTTTATTAACAGCTGATGAATAAACAACCAAATCGCAGTCTTTAATATTTTCTTTTTGATGACCTTGAAATATTTCAATTCCGAGGGATTGCAATCTTTCTGTAATTTCTGTTAGAGATAAATCTGATCCGGAAACTTTAAAACCTTGATTAACCAAAATTTCGGCAAGTCCGCTCATTCCTATTCCGCCAATACCAACAAAGTGTACTTTCTTAATAAAGTTTTTTATCATTTAATTTCTCACAATATTTATTTCCGCACCGGCTAGTTTTATTACTTCTTCTGCAATAATTTTTGCTGCATCCGGTTTAGAAAATTTCAAAATATTTTTGCTCAAATTTCTTAGAAGATTTTCATCTTGTATTGATTTTAATATCAATGTGCCAAGTTTTAAATTTAATTTGGAGTCTTCTATCAGCAATGCAGCATTTTCATCAGCCAAAGATTTTGCGTTTTTATATTGATGATTTGCAGCAACATTTTTTGAAGGAATAAATAAAACCGGCAAACCCAAGTATGCAATTTCAGCTATTGTTGTTGCGCCAGCTCTAGCTACAATTAAATCACATGCTGAATATGCGTTTTCTATTTCTGAAATAAATGGGAAGATTTTAATTTTCTCATTTGCTAGCGATTTATATTGATCAAAATAAAGCTCTCCGGTTTGCCAAATTATTTGAATATCAGCTTTGGTTAACAAAGGTAGATTTTCTTTTATTGCAAAATTAATTGTGGAAGCACCAAGACTTCCTCCCAATACAAGTAAGGTTTTTTTATTTTCGCTTAGGTTTAATTTATTCAAAGATTCAATTTTATCTTTTAATTGCAATGTAGTTCTTATAGGATTACCTGATAAAATCAATTTTGTTTGATCTTTAAAATATTTTTTTGAATCTTCAAAACTTATATGAATTTGATCAGCTTTTTTTTCTAACATTCTATTTGTTACACCAGGGAAACTATTTTGTTCAAGCAATACAACTTTTGAACCTAGTAATTTTGACATCATAATTACTGGTCCGGAGACATAAGCTCCAGCGCCAATTGCTACATTTGGTTTGAATTGAAAATTAATTATAAATGACTGAATAGATCCAACTATCAATTTTATTGGGAAGAGTAAATTTTTAATTGTTAGTTTTCTTCTTAATCCACTTATCCAAATTGTTTTAAAGTTAAATCCAAGAAGTGGAATTACTTTCGCTTCAATTTTATTTTTTGTTCCAATAAAAAGAATATTTGAATTCGGCATCAATAATTTCAATTGCTCGGCAACTGCAACCGCCGGATATAAATGTCCGCCCGTTCCTCCGGCAGCAAATATAAAATTGTATGCTTTGCTGTTCATACTCTTGCCTTTTTCATTTCACGATGTCTTCCCGATATTAAAGCAATATTTATAAGTATACCAAGTGAAATAGAAAATATTATTATTGATGTTCCACCGAAACTAATAAATGGTAAAGTAATTCCGGTTGTTGGTAAAAGTCCAAGTCCAACTGCAACATGAATGAAAGCACTCATAACTATTGTAAAAGAAATTCCGAATGCTAAAAGTTGACCAAAATCATCTTTAGCTTTTTTTGCGATTAAGATGCCTACAAAAAATATTGCCATGTAAGCAAATAGAATAGCAAGTGCGCCAAAAAATCCCAATTCTTCACCAACAACAGAAAACACAAAATCGTTATGAGGTTCGGGAAGAAATAGATCACTCTGTCTGCTTTTACCAATACCTAAACCAAATAGACCGCCGCTCCCTAAAGCAATTTTTGATTGAAGCACTTGAAGATTTATACTTCCACCTTCTGTAATACTGTGGATGAAACTTAAAATTCTTCCTCGTGAATGCGGGAATGCCATTGCACCTAAACTTCCAATAACCGCAATGCCGCCAACTATTCCGCCCAAATGTAAAACCCTTGCCCCGGCAACATAAAGCAATACGAATGATGTTGCCGCAACAATTATTGTTGTACTAACATTCGGTTGAACAAATATTAATAGGCAAACTGCCCCAATCCAAAGCAGCATATATTTTAATCCATTATTAAAATCTTTTATTCCTTCACCTTTTTTTTCAATAAGTACTGCAAGATGAATCAGTAAAAATATTTTTGCAAATTCAGAAGGTTGAAAACTCATAAACCCTAGATTCATCCATCTTGAAGCACCTTTTACTGCCGGTGAGAATAGTGTATAAACTAAAGCAAGTAAAATTCCTACAAGCATATACTTACTTATGTTTTTATAATATTTGTAAGGAATTACTGCAAAAAGAACAAATGCACCAGCAGCAAAAATTACTTTTCCAATGTGAGAAATAAAAAATGAATATCCTCTTGCGGAGAAAATAATTATTGATCCAAGTATTATTAGAAATAAAACTATACCAATTAGTATTCTTGCTAAATTTTTCATTATAAATTATTTACAATTGATTTAAACTGAGTTCCACGATCTTCATAATTCTTAAACATATCAAAGCTTGCACATGCCGGAGAAAGAAGTACAACATCACCGTCTGATGCATCATCTAATCCCTTTTTTACTGCATCTTCAAGTGAATTAACAATTTCAACGGGCTTGATTGCCTTAAAGAAATCGACAACTTTTTGTGAAGATGAACCTATTGCATAAATTTTCTTAACTCTTTTTTTAACTTCTTCTTTAATATCATTATAATTATTGCCTTTATCTTTTCCACCAAGTATTAAAAGTATTGGTTCTTCAAAACTTCTTAAAGCATACCAAACTGAATCAACATTTGTTGCTTTGGAATCATTAATAAATTTTATTCCATTTATTTCCTTAACAAATTCAAGTCGATGTTCAACGCCCTTAAAAGTTCCAAGCGCTTTTTTTATTAGTTCTTTCTCAATTCCAATTTTCATAGCAACGGTAATTACAGCCATAGAATTCATTAAATTATGTTCACCTTTTAGTGATAAATCTTCAACTTGGCATACATCTTCTTCATATTCATCTTGAGCAAAAACTATCCAGTCATCATCTAAAAAGCAGCCATTTGTGATACTTTTATCAATAGAAAATGCAAATAGATTAACTTTGTTTGATACATATCCAAGTGGAATATTTTCATCATCCCCGTTGTAAATAAATGTATGTCTTTCAGTTTGATTTTTAATAATTCTCATTTTTGATTTAATATAGAGATCAAATCTATTTTCGTATCTATCAAGATGATCCGGTGTAATATTCAGCATAATTGCATAGTCTGGTGTAAATTGATCAATAAAATCAAGCTGAAAACTCGACAACTCAAGAACAACAAATTCATCTTTTTTAATACTTGTAACAACTTCAGAAAAAGGTAATCCGATATTTCCGGCTGCTATTGCTTTTATTCCCGATGAATTTAATAAATGTGAACATAAACTTGTAGTTGTAGTTTTGCCGTTTGTTCCGGTTATGCCAATAATTTTCGCTTCACGAAACCAATATGCAAATTCAATCTCGCTAACTACTTTAATTCCTCTACTTTTTGCATCAACTATTACTTTTGATTCTGAAGGAACACCAGGACTAGTAATAATAAAATCGCAATCAAATACTTTATCAGAATGCTGACCTAGCTCATATGAAATATTTAATTCGTCCAACACAGAAATATTTTTTCTGATTTCCGAATTATCATTCATATCGCTAACAAATGGAATTGCACCTTTTAGTTTTGCTAATTTTGCAGCGCTAATTCCACTCCTTACAGCACCAAGAACACTTATTTTTTTATCTTGTATTTCCATTAACGTATTTTAAATGATGCTAAACTTACAATTGCTAAAATTATTGTAATGATATAAAATCTAATCACAATCTTCGGTTCCGCCCATCCCATAAGCTCGTAATGGTGATGAATTGGAGCCATTTTAAAAACTCTTTTTCCTTCACCGGTTTTCTTTTTTGTGTACTTAAAATAAAGTCTCTGAATTATCACAGATATAGTTTCTAAGAAAAAAACTCCACCCAATAATGGGATTAGTAATTCCTTTTTTATTAAGATTGCAATAATTCCAAATGCACCGCCAAGCGCAAGCGAACCTGTATCACCCATAAAAACCTGAGCCGGGTAGAAATTGAACCATAAGAATCCCAAACCTGCGCCAATAAATGCGGCAATAAATACGGTTAGCTCACCAGAGCCGGGTAAATATATAACGTTCAAATAATCAGCATAAATTCTATTACCTGAAACATAACTCAATACAGCTACTGCAAGCATCACAATTATCATTGAGCCAATTGCTAAGCCATCTAATCCATCTGTTAAGTTTACAGCATTTGATGTTGCCGTGATTACAAAAATTACCATTGGTATGTAGAGTAATGAAAAATCAAAATTTAGATTTTTCATAAACGGTAATGTAGTTTGGGTATTGTATTCACTAAATTCTGGTAAAAAATAAATTACACAACCAACTACTAACCCAATTAATATCTGCCCTAATAATTTATATCGTGCAATTAATCCTTTAGATTTCTTCATAACAACTTTCATGTAATCATCAATAAATCCAACTACCCCCAGCCATAGTGTACCTAATAAAACAAGTAAAATATATGTGCTAATAATATCGGCCCAAAGAAGTACCGGAACAACAACTGAAAAAATTATAATCACACCACCCATTGTTGGTGTACCAGCTTTTAATTTGTGAGTTTGAGGTCCAAGCTCTCTTATCGTTTCACCTATTTGTTTTTTTCTTAAATAAGTAATGATTTTTGGACCGACATAAAATGCAAGAAACAAACCTGTAATTGCTGCAAGCGCTGATCTAAAAGATAAAAATTTAAATATCCCAAATCCTGGTGGGGCGTAAAGTTCATTCAAATAATTAAAAAGATGATATAACATTATGTATTATTCCTTTTAATTGTTTCAACAAATTCTTCCATATGCATTCCTCTTGAACCTTTAACTAAAATTACCGAATCATTTACATCATATTTTTCTAAAAACATATTCATTTTTTTTCTATCGTTAAAATGTAATTTGTCAATACCCTTTGATTTTATTGAGGCATTTATGTGTTTTGTATTTTTCCCAATAGTTGCAATAAAATTAATTTTTGATTTTTCTAATTCTTTAGCGATACTTACGTGAATCTGTTTTGAATTTTTACCCAACTCAAACATATCACCTAGAATTAAAATTTTATTTTTTCTTTTTTTATAATTCGATAAAACTTCTAAAGCATTTTTTACGCTTTCCGGATTAGCATTATATGTATCATCAATCAAAGTAAAATTTGTGAAGTTAAATTCCTCGAGCCTTCCCTTAACCGGTTTTAATGTTTTAATAGAATTTAGAATTTCAGATTTATTTAAACCCAATTTCAGGCATACTGTTATTGAGGAAACAAGATTTATAATATTTGATTTACCCAAAAGCGGAATGGTAAATATTAGATTTTTTTTAAATCCTTCAATCTTAATCTTATATTTTGATTCATCTGAAATCTCGAGAATCTGATAATTTACATAGGAATTATTTTTACCGAATGTAATTGTATTCTTAAATTTCCGAGTTGTGTTCTTTAAATATTTGTCTTCATTATTTATAAAAATATTTCCATCAGCTCTAGTAAAATCAAATAATTTAACTTTTTCTTCAAAAACTTTTTCCACTGATTCCAAATATTCTAAATGTGATGAACCAATATTTGTGATCATTGCATAATTTGGCTGAGCTATTTTTGTAGTATATTCTATTTCACCAAAATGATTTGTGCCATGCTCTAGAACAATAAAATCATCAGTTTCCGAAGCTGATAAAATTGTTAAAGGAACACCTATATCATTATTATTATTTAGAATTGTTTTGTGTACTTTGTATTTTGATGAAAGCAAATTCGCAATCATTTCTTTTGTTGAAGTTTTTCCGTTACTGCCGGTAATAGAAATAATTTTTGCGTTTAATTTATTTCGCCAAATGTTTGCCAATTCTCCGTAAGCTTTTATTGTATTATTTACTGAAATAATTGGGATATCAATAAAATCAAGTGAAGATAATTTATTACGATTAACAACAATTGCAATTGCACCTTTATTTACAGCCTCTTGAATATAATTATGACCATCAAAATTTTTACCCTTAATTGCAACAAACAGCGAATTCTTTTTAATTGTTCTTGTATCTATAGAAACTGACGTAACAGATTTATATAAGTCAGGATTATAAATTACTGCTGTTGAAAGATTAAATATGTCTTCTAAAGTTATTTTCATTTTATAAATATTTTTCCGCAATTTCTTTATCAGAGAAATAATTTCTTACCCCTTTTATTTCTTGATAATTTTCATGACCTTTTCCAGCAATTAAAATTACAGCATCATCTTCACTTTCTATAATAGCTGATTTTATTGCACTTTCTCTATCTTCTATTACTTTAAAATTTTTTGAATTTAAATTTGAAGTTATGTCTTGAATTATATCATATGGATTTTCACTTCTAGGATTATCTGAAGTTACATACACAAATTTGCTATTATTAACTGCAATTTTCCCCATAATAGGTCTTTTTGTTTTGTCTCTATCTCCACCGCATCCGAATACTGTATAAATTGGTCTATCATTTTTAACAATGTGTTTTATAGCTTCTAATGCTTGATGCAAACTATCCGCAGTATGCGAATAATCTATAATTACTTTTTTCTTATTTGAAGAAATAACTTCAAATCTTCCCGGGACTTGTTTTGTTGAAAAAATTCCCTCAACCGATTTTTCAATTGAAATATTTGAATATACTGCTGCTCCTATTGCTGCAACGGCATTATATGCATTAAACTTTCCAATTAATTTTGTTTCAACATTGTAACTTTTATTTTGATAATTTAAATCGAATTTCGTTCCATTAAGATAATATTCAAGATTGGAAATTTTAAAATCAGAATCTTCATTTAATGAATACGATATTTTTTGAACTGTTGTATCTGACAATAATTTCGAACTATTTTGGTCATCACTGTTATAAATAATTTTTGCATCACTTTTCAATGAAGTAAAAAATTTCTTTTTTGCTGCTAAATAATTTTCAAAAGTTTTGTGATAATCCAAATGATCTGAAGTTATATTTGTAAATACACCAATATTAAAATCAAGATTAGAAATTCTTTCCATTTCAACCGCATGCGAAGAAACTTCCATAACACAATTTGAGCATTTTGCTTTTATCATTTCACTCAATAATTCATTAATTATATGCGATTCCGGAGTTGTTAATTTTGTTGGAATTTCTATATCAGCAATTAGATTTTTATTCGTTCCTATTAATCCGGATTTCAATCCCGAATTATCAAAAATATTCTTCAAGAAATATGATGTTGTAGTTTTCCCTTTTGTTCCGGTTATTCCAACTAAGTTTAACTGAGATGAAGGGTTTCCATAATATGCGCTTGATATTTGTGCAAGAGCAATTCTTGCATTATTAACCAATATTTTTACAATATTGTTACTTGTTAATAATCTATCATTATTCACATTTTCATCGTCAACAACAACAGCCGAAACTCCATTACTAACTGCTTGCTGAATAAATTTGTGTCCGTCGGTTTTCAAACCCTTTAAAGCAAAAAATATTGATCCCTTTACAGCTTCCCGAGAATCAATTGTAATTTTATTTATTTCAACAACTTCCGGATTGCCAATAACTTGTATAACGGAAACATTATTTAAAATTTTACCTAAAAACATTTAGTTCTTATCCACTGATGTAGATGAGCAAATTAATTTGCATTCGGTTTTGGAAGAAATAGAACTTCCCGGTTTAATACTCTGATTTAAAATTCTTCCATTCCCTTCAATTGTATATTTAATATTCATTTCACTTAATATTGATACAGCTTCTCTAATTGTTTTATTTACTAAGTTTGGCATAATATTTTTTCTAATTTTTTGCTTTGGTTCAGCTTTTGAATTTTTATCAGAAACATTCGCAAACGAAGTTTCATTATCTCTTTCATCAATTATGTTCACTTCGGTCATTAAATTTTGAATAAGTTCATTTCTTTCAATTTTGTTTTTGTTTCGCTGAATAGTAAAATCAGTTTCAAGAATTTTTGATGTTACATTTTTAAATATTGGTGCAGCAGCTTGTCCGCCATATCTGCCAACTTGTGGAGCATCAAGCAAAATAAAACAAATTACTTTTGGATCTTCAACCGGAAAGAAACCGATAAACGATGAATTGTATTCCCAACTTGAATATCTACCATTTACTAATTTTTGTGCTGTTCCGGTTTTTCCCCCAACAAAGACATTATCTTGTCTTGCATTTGATCCGGTGCCGTTTTCAACTACACCAAGCATAATGTCCTTCATTCTATCTGAAGTTTCTTTACTAATAACTCTTCTAATTTTATTTGTTTCAAATTCTTCTTCGATTTCACCATTTGGTGTTAAAATTTTCTTTAGCATAAATGGTTGAAGCAGATTTCCGCCGTTTATAATTGCAGAGTAAGCCATAATCATTTGAATTGGTGTAACTGAAATTTCATATCCGTGAGACATGAATGCTTTACTAATTTTTGAATACTGATTAGGTTTTTTAAGACTTCCTCTTGTTTCACCCAATAAATCAATTGAAGTAAAATTACCGAAGCCAAAATCTCTTAGCCCTTTATAGAAATCATCATCATCAATTTTCTCACTTAACTTAACCATACCAATATTGCTGGATTGCTCCAGTACACCTCTAACTGTCAGCGAAGAAAATTCATGAGTATCACTAATTAATGCACCTTTAATTCTAAATTTTCCGTTTTCAGTATTTACTATATTATTTTCTTGTACTAAATCTTCATCAAGTAGTATTGCCATTACTATTGATTTCATTGTAGAACCGGGTTCATAAGTATCAGTTAATGCACGATTTCTTCTCGAAAAATCATCATAAGTATTATATTCATTTGGGTCATAATCCGGAACATTTGCCATTGCCAAAATTTCACCGGTTTGCGGATTTGCAATTATACCGATTCCGGATTTTGCTTTATAGAGTGTAACTCCGTTGGTTAATTCAGTTACTAAAATTTTCTGATAAACTTTATCAATTGTAAGCTGGAAAGAATAACCCGGTGTTGGCGAAACTGATTCATCATAATTTATTGATACTGTTTTTCCAATTGCATCATTTTCAATATGAAGTTCGCCGTCAATTCCTCTTAATTGTTCATTGTACATTTTCTCCAAGCCAGCTAAGCCTTCGGATTGCTTATCAACATAACCTAAAATATGAGAAGTAATATTTTTATATGGATAAACTCTTGTATAATCTTCAACTTTAAAAAATCCGTCAACAACAAAATTGTTTAGCAATAGTGATTTATCTTTTGGAATTTTTTTCTCAAGACAAATATTACCCTTGCTGTTATTTATCATTCGAATATATTTATTTGCATCTGTTTTAAAAATAACTGCAAGTTCCTTAGCAACTTTAATTTTGCTTTTTGGTCTTTTCTTAAGCATTCTTGTATCTGCAAATAAGGAAACATCATCTTTTGTGTATGCTAAAATTTCCTTATTTCTATCATAGATAATTCCGCGTTCTGCTTTTACAACATGAATTCTATTCTGCTGTTTATCGGCTTTAGCTTTATAAGTTGTGTGTTCACCAATCTGAACGCTAAACAATTTTATAACTAATCCAACAAAAGCAATTAGTACAAAAATCAATATGAGTAAGGCTCTATTGTTATTCATACTTTTTACTAACAAATTTTTTAATATTTTCAATTTGGTTTTTGCTTATGGAAATTTTGCTAAGATTATCAATTCTTATTAAAGCAAATTTATCTTTTGCTTTTTGTACAACTTCATCTTCCGAGGTTAGTCTTTGCAATTCAACTCTTTTTATTTCTAACTTATTTTCCTTTTCTCTTAATTCTTCCAATTTAAAATTCTTGAATGCATTTAAATTTTTTATTTCCTTTATTGTAAACATGTATATGAAAAGAAGCGGTGCTATTGTAAACACAACAACAAAAACATTCTTAAAAAATCTGTTTCCACCTTTAGTTATATTTTTTGAGCTGCTCTTAATTTTGCACTCCGCGATCTTGGATTATTTTTAATTTCAATTTCACTTGCAACAATTGGTTTTCTTGTTATTATTTGGAGTCGGCTTTTTTTATCACAAATGCAAACCGGAACTTCGGGCGGACAAATACAGCTTAACGATTCATATTTAAAAAAATCCTTTACAATTCTATCTTCTAAAGAATGATAGGATAGAATTACAATTCTTCCGCCATCTTTTAATAGTTCAACAGATTTTTCTAAATATAATTTAAGTTCTTCAAGTTCATTATTTACATAAATTCTTAATGCCTGAAAAACTCTAGATAGAGTTTTATTCAAATTTTTAACCGGAACGATTTTCTGAATAATTTCTTTTAACTGAATAGTTGTTTTAATAAACTTTTTTTTCCTTTCAGCCAAAATTTCTCGAGCAATTTTTCTTGAATTTTTCTCTTCACCATATTTGTAAATAACATCCGCAATTTCATTTTGATCTGCAGAATTAATAAACTTATAAGCCGGCTCACCAATTGATTTGTTCATTCGCAAATCAAGATCAGCTTCTTCTCTGTATGTAAATCCGGAATCTGCGTTATCAAATTGAAAAGATGAAACTCCTAAATCAGCAAAAATTCCATCGTAACCATTTATTCCCTCAAGGAGAGAAATATTTTTTATTTCTGTAAAACTTGAGTTATAAATTGTAATTCGCTTATCATCTGAAAATAAATTTTCACAATAATTTATTGCTGCAGCATCTTTATCTGTTGCAATTATTTTTGAATTGCTATCAAGTTGTTTTAAAAAATTTGAAGAATGTCCGCCAAAACCGAGAGTGCCGTCAAAGTATGTGCCCGAATTATTTTTGATAAGAAGTTCTGTTGTTTCACTCAACATAACCGGCACATGGTAAGCCATACGTCAAGCACCCATAACTTTTTTGGCTATTTCTTCAAAGGATAGCTCGCTGGTTTTTAAGTATTCTTCGTAGATTTTTGGATTCCAAATCTCAATTCTTTTAATTGCACCAAGAATAAGAACATCTTTATCAATTTGAGCATATTCTATTAAATTTTTAGGAATTAACAATCTGGCTTGAGTATCAAGTTTATCTTCTGCCGCTTGCTGTAAAAACATTCTTAAGAAAAGTGCTTCATTTGGTTCAAAACTATTTAAATTTTTAAGTTTTTCATGAACCAATTCTTCCCACAAATTCATTGGATAAATATCAATACATTTTGCCGTTCCCCTTGTCATTACAAAGGAATCATTTGCTTTAGGATCCATAAATTTCCTCAATTTAGCAGGAATGCTAATTCTTCCTTTTGTGTCAATTGAGTAATTAAAACTTCCTAAAAACATTTATTTATCCTATCATTTGGGAATATTAAACACTTTTACCCACTACAAGAAAAATAATGCTTTATTAGTTCAAAAGTCAAGTTTTTTTTACCACTTATCTAATAATTTAAGAAATAATTATTATAATGAAATTTGACGAATTGTATCCAAAATTTATCTTTAGTTTTATGTTTTGGATAATTAGTCTTAAATAAGCAGCTATTGATTTCTATAGAAAAAGTATGAAACTCTTGTAGGATAAAGTCTGATATTTGATTTGAGCAATTTAAAATATCATTGCACTAAAATTTTCTCTAAAATTTCAATATTTGAAAAAAAAAATAATTTTAAATGGAATGAGTTACAATGAAAAAGTAGATTTTTTTTGGATTTAATAATTTTGCTTTAAAATAAATCAAAATCTATGAAAACTTTTAATTTGTTTTAACAAATTACTCAATGTAAGTAAGTTTTAAATACTTACATTGACATTCAAAATTCTTATCAAATTAAATAATCGTCTATTCTAAATTTGTAATATTTAGATTGATAATTACCCCAATATGAAATGATAGAAAATCAGTTTTTGATTTTTGTGTTTCAAAAATTGGATTTCCGCTTTGATCAATTCCTATTAAACTTTCTTCTGTAAGATATTCAGCTTCTGTTCCAAATAAATATCTTGATTTGAAATCCAAAAATATTGCATCAACATTTTCTAATTCTCCAGCAATTTTAAATTGCAATCCAACACCCCCGCCGTAATTCCATGTGAAATCATCAAAATTTGTTGAACTTGCAATATCTTCTTCTTCATAATCTGCTTTAACAGAAGATTGTGTAAAAATATATGAACCTCCAAATAAGCCTTCTGCATAAGGGCGAATTGTTCCAAAGAATGGACTTACCTGCATTAAAACATGAAAATTTGCAAGACTGTTTGTTCTGCTTAAATTTAAATAAACACCGGGAAATCCAATCCAGGGTTTGCGTTCATCAACTTGACCGTATACTAAGTAACCTAAATCTAACCCAATTGTATAAGGCATTTCTTCGGAAGGAGCCCAAAAAGTTCCTTGTATTTGTCCGCCAAATCCCATTCTATCAACATTTGATCTGAATTCACCTTGCGGATAACCGAACATAAAACTTAACCCAAATTGCTGAGAATAGTTTGTTGAATAAAATGCAATTAAAAAAAGGATTGTTAATAATTTTTTCAAGTTTCCCCCTTAAATTTATTTCTTCAATAGACGTTTTGAAATTTAAATAGATTCGTACAATGTTTAAAAAATCAATACTGGTTTAAAATAATTCACTTAAATTCAATTTTCAATTTTATAAATAACTTTTTATAAAACTCAGATGACCCTAATTCGGAGTTAGTAAATTTTTGGAAATTTCGATTAACTTACGATTCTAAGAATGAAAATAATTCGTTTAGTTAACTAGATTTACTTATTTTAATTGCACTGTTACTATCGGCTGGTGTGCTTATCAAAATTCCAAATATTTTTCCGCAAATTATATTGAGTCTATCTTTTTAGTGATTCGAATATACTTTCACAATTTTTCAGAAGTTTTTGATAATTATTTTCGCTGCCCAATCTCTTGATGATATTTTTTCATTTCCGGGAAAATTTGGAAGTGATATTTTTCCATTTTCATCTGATTCTAAAATAATTTTATTCAACCATTCGCCAGTAATTGTATTAAACCAGAAAAAATAATATTCTTTTTTAGGAAGAAAATTAATTAAAATTGGAAGAGCTGATTTATTTTCAAAATATAGTATTGCAAAATCTTTTGCTGAATTTCTCATCAAATAAATCCATCCGTCTAAACCATCTTTCGGACTTCCTTCAGTTTTGTTCGGAATTATATCTTCTCTTGCAAGTAATAAATCTTGATATTTTTCACCTTCCGATAAAATAAATTCATGTAAATATTTCATATAGTTTGCTGATTTATATTTAAATGCTTCCCAAATATGCGGACGTGCGCCATCCGGTTCTCCAGTAGTTGTAATATCATAAGCCGCAGTACCATGAACGTGTCCGCTTAATCCACCCGATATAACAGAACCATACATTTGTGCTCGTGCAAAATAATTATCTCTTTCGGAATCAGCTTCAGGACGTTCGCTATTCGGTTTATTAATTTCGTGATTCCATCCCGTATAATATGGCTCAAAATTGATGGCTGGATAAGCCGGTTTAAGATTAAAAATTATTTCTAATGAATCTGCTACTCTATGATCTCTTGGTTTATTACCAACACTGTGCATTGTTAGCCATTTACAATCTTTATCATGCCCGAAAACTGAATGAGTTGAACTGCTTATTAATGATGTAACGGGTTGATCAAAAGGCGGTGTTCCATATTTTTCAAAATGATAAGTTAATGCTTCATTAAATTCATCAGCGGTTAGACTAAAATCTTTTGGAATCCAATCAAGATGAATTCCGCTAAATACAATATTATAAGCACCATAACGGGAAATTAGATATTGAAAAAATCGTGCAAATGTTTCATTAAAGTCGAAATATGCTTTCCATGATGGACCAACATCTCTTCTAACAGTTTCAAGCAATGATACAAATCCATTTTTAGATAAATATTCCATTTTCTTATCTAAACTTTTAAAATATTCAGGATTTATTTTTGTGAAATCTGAAACACCTAAATATTTTTCAGATAATTCAAAAGGAAGATTC
Source organism: Ignavibacteriota bacterium (assembly GCA_016716225.1). Taxonomy (NCBI): domain Bacteria; kingdom Pseudomonadati; phylum Ignavibacteriota; species Ignavibacteriota bacterium. The sequence goes on from JADJWT010000001.1 coordinate 163,545, forward strand.
CCAAATTCATCCCGCATATTTTTTGATGTAAAAGTTCCCCAATAACTTAAACCGCCGGAAGCATCAATTCCCTTTGCATCACTTACGTCATAACCAAATTTTTCCCAAGCATTTCTTAAAAATATTTTGTTTGAATCTGCATAAGTACTAGGATGAATATCCGAATCCCAATTTGGAAAACATGAAATCATACTTACTGAATTAAATCCTTGAGCTTTTCTATACATTACTGCATCTTCAAAACCCATTCCGGGTCCGGGATTATAATTCTTAAATGTTTCAGCATTTCTAAAAGGAAGTCTCCAAGTACTTCCGGCTAACCATGTATCGCCAACCATAAAGTAAGGAGTTCCATCAGCATATTCTAGAGCGTGTCCATTTTTAGTTGCTCTTAAAAATCCTCTTCGATTTGGATTTAATTGTTTTTCTTCTTCACTCCATTCTATTGCAATAAATGAACCAGATTTATTATTTAATCCATTGTCTTCAATTTGATTAGAATAACTTTTCCAATTCCAATTTCCAGATTCAGTTGCAACAAAACGAATTACAAAATTGTTACCGCCATTCCAAAATCCATAAATTTTTTTAGAAAAATTTGGACCATTTAATTCAATCCAGCAAGTAACATCAGTATAAAAATCATATTTCTTTTCAGATTGCAAAGTAATTTCTTTCATTTCCCATACGTGAATTGTATCAGAATTATTTGCGAGAATTAAATTTGAGACGAAATAAAACCCAAATAAATAAAAAACATAAAAAATTTTTGCTGTGGAAGTTTTCATTGGTTCACCATTTTATTTATTCATTGTATTGAAATGAAGTTTTGCCGTAAAGTTTTCGTTATTATTTTCTAAAGAATAAAAAGATGCATTAACTGCACCAAGCGGGCGAATCAATAATCCTTTTGTAGTTCCATCAATTAAGCGCTGCATAACTGGTTGTGAAATTGTAATATAATTTTTACCACCGTTTTCTTCAACCATTTCAAAATCGTAAATCATTTGACTATTAAAAACTTTGGAATATTTTTTATTTTTTGTTAATGAATTATAAGTAACGCTACTCTGATTCCATTCACTATCACCATTATGAATTTCTATCACTCTCACTTTTCCAAATTCAATTCCGAAATCTTCACCGAAAATTTGTTTATAATTTCCGCCAAAATTTACTGAATGCGTAGTAAGTTCAAGTAAAGCAGATTCCGTAATTTTTTTATCTTTAAATTCAGAAAAATCCCACTTTAAAATTCCCCATTGATTTGCATTTATACTAAGTAAATATTCCGTTTTACCATTAGCCATAGTTTTATAATCATTAAAATTCACATCCGGAAAATCCAAATTAACTAAACAATCATTTGTTACAGATAAGTGATTTGAGAAATTAATTATTTCCGGTTTAGGTGGATGATAAGGAACAAGATTTCCTTTATCAGGTTCTACTTCATTAATATTTACAATATCTGCGCGGTAATAATCAATATCAATAATATATTTTTCCAATCCAAAATCAGTTGCACAAAGCTGAACATAAACTGTATCTCCCGGTTTTGCATCAAACTTTTTTGTTGTCATACTTATTACATGCCAGTTTGTTGTATCGGGAATATCAAACTCCATTAAATCAATATGATAATCTGTTGTACGATTTGTATTAATCATAAAATTTAATCTTCGCGGAGCAATATGCAAACGAACTTTTGCTTCAACGCGCAATTGAAAATTTGGGTTTTCAAATTTTTTTAGATCAAGCCATTTTGTTACATCTCGTTTTATTAATGTCCAGTATACATTATATTTATCTTCAGAACCGTCTACAATCATTGTTGCAAATTCTTTATTTGGAATAAAACTTAATTTAGGATTTCCATCTCCAACCAAAGTAAACCATCCATCAATATTAGGTGAATTAAATTCATCCAAGAATTGCGCATTATTTTTTGTAATGCTCAGGAAAAAAATAAAAATTAAAAGCTTACTTACTTTAACGTTCATCGTCATTCTCATTTTTTGTTGATGCGAGTTTTTACATATATTTTGAAATTACAGAATTCACAGAACTTAAAAAATATTTACCTTTGTTAAAGTATTAAACTTATGTTTTTGTATCAAATACTATTGGAGACCAAAGCAAAATTTATTCAAAAAAAATTTCCAGGAAGAACACTTTTTATAAAGAGGATAAAGTGTAAAAGATTGAATACCTTTTTGATTACTTTTATTTGATATTTCTATTGGAGTTTAACTTTCTGGGGAAAATTAGGAATTGTAAAAAGTGTGTTTTCAGCTCATTCTCAACAGTTACCGAGCCAACTGGGGGAATCGAACCCCCGACCTACTCATTACGAATTCCGTACAAACTATTCGAATTTACCTTGTTGCAATCTATTGACTACATTTTAAATAACAATCTTGAAAGAACTATTTTTTGTAAGCTAAAATTATTTTGTTAGTCAAATATAAAAATTTATATCATTAATTTTTTATAAAGGTATAAATGCTTTTAAATTTTATGAATAGATTTCTAATATTTAATACATCCAAGCTTTTCAGTAGCATCACTTATTGCAAAATATATTAACTCCATTATTTTTTCACAATTTTATGCAGCAACATGTTCATACAAATGCTTCTGGAATAAAATAAACGTATCTCTTATTTTTTCAACTCCACCTAATACGGCTGCTGCATCTTGTAATGATTGATATTTTAATTGTAATAAACTTGGTAATTTTTCTTGATCAAGTTCATCAACACCAGTTTCAATATATTTACTAAGAACAAAGTCAATAAATTCTTTCTGATGATTATCTAATTCATTAAAAATATAATTTCTACTTTTCCGAACTCGTTCTTCCCTACTAATTGGTTGAACAGCAAACGCCACAAATTCTAGCACATCAAATAAATCACTTTTTTCTGCATGAATAAGATTTTGTAATGTAAGTAACTGCTCCCTACCATAACCAGCATCTTCTAACTTCTCTAACAAAACTTTACGAGTATTAGGATCACTCCAAATTTTCCTTAATTCTTCTTCATCCTTAAAAAACTTAGGCAGTGAACCAAATAAACTTTTAAGGAATTCTTCAGAAGAAATAGGTGTCCCATCTGCACTCCAAAAAGATGTTGAAATCATGTGTTGTATTTCTCTTTCCTTGCCATCCGCTAGTTTAATTTTAATCTTCTTGGGTCTATTTTTATCTTCTCTTTCAATATTTTCTTTTACTTTTTCCAGATATTCATTTTGTGGTTCTCGCACTGCTTTTGGTTCCGGTTCAATTGGTTCGCCATCCCATTCCGGATCAGCAAAATGATGATAGGCATCTACAAAATCATAAATTGTAAAATATTCTTTACCGTCAAATAATCTTGTTCCTCTACCTATAATTTGCTTAAACTCGATCATTGAATTTATTGGACGCAATAAAACAATATTTCTAATGTTGCGTGCATCTACACCAGTAGATAATTTTTGAGAAGTTGTTAAAATAGTTGGGATTGTTTTTTCATTATCTTGAAATTCTCTTAAAAATTGTTCTCCTTTATCTCCATCATTTGCAGTAACACGTACACAATAATTGGTATTATCTGATTCTTTGTGTTGATTTATTAAGTCCCTTATAATTGCAGCATGCGGTTGATTGGCACAAAATACAATAGCTTTTTCTTTTTGATTAACATCATCTAAATAAATCTTAACTCGTTTTTTCTCTCTTGCTTTTATTTCAATTGTTTTATTGAAATCTGTTTCTTTATAAATTTTCCCTTCTTCAACCTCACCTTCAAGTACATCATCATCTCTGGTATAAATATAATCGTCTAGGGTTGTTTTTATTCGCTTAACCTTAAATGGAGTTAAAAAACCATCGTTTATGCCTTCCTTTAATGAGTATATAAAAACCGGTTCGCCAAAATAAAGATATGTATCAACGTTATCCGTTCTCTTTGGAGTTGCGGTTAAACCTAATTGCACTGCCGGTGAAAAGTATTCTAAAATATCTCTCCAGCTACTCTCATCATTTGCTCCGCCTCTATGGCATTCATCAACAATAATAAAATCAAAATAATCTTTTGGATAATCTCCAAAGTAAGGAGTTGGTTTTCCATCCTTATCTTTTCCACTCATAAACGTTTGGAAGATAGTAAAGAAAATACTTCCGTTAGTTGGTACTTTACCTTTCTTTTTAATTTCATCCGGTTTAATTCTAACTAGAGCATCTTCGGGGAATGCTGAAAAAGCATTAAAGGCTTGATCTGCAAGAATGTTTCTATCGGCAAGAAAAAAAATTCTTGGTCGCATCTTTCCATCACGTTTTAAGTTCCATCTTGTATGGAATAGCTTCCAAGCTATTTGAAACGCTATCGCTGTTTTACCGGTTCCGGTAGCTAATGTTAAAAGAATCCGTTGTTTATTATTTGCAATTGCTTCTGTTGCTTTGTTAACCGCTAATTCTTGATAATATCTTAATTGCCAAGTTCCGCTTCTATCTTCAAAAGGAATTAAAGATAATTTTTCCCGCCAATCATTTTGTTCAGAAAAGGTTTTATTCCACATTTCTTCCGGTGTAAGGAAATTATTAACTAATCCCTCTTTACCAGATTTCATGCAGATATGATAAATTTCATTTCCATTTGTTGAATAGGTATTATCTAGTTTTAATTTTTCGGCATATTCTTTTGCTTGTGCAACACCTTCTCCAACTTCAAGCTCATCACATTTTGCTTCAACAACTGCAAGCTTAATACCTTTGTAAACTAACACATAATCTGCAATAAGTTTTTTTGATCTAATTCCACCAACTTGAATTTTACCGGCAGTGATATTGAATTCACGAAGTATTTTTGACTCCGGCACAACCCCCCAACCACACTCTTTTAATTTGGGATCTATTAGTTCCGCTCTTGTTTCAGATTCATTCATTAAACAACCTTTATTTAATTGAATGATTCTTTCAAAAATCTCGATTTAGTTCTGCACTTAGTTTCTCCCCAAGGCAACATTCGTTGTTCCGGATATGTAACATATAAAAACCTTCTAGCTCTAGTAAAGGCGACATACATGTTATTTTTTTCTTGAATCATTTCTACACCACCATTTTTGATTGCTCTATAGTCAGGGAAAGTACCATCATCCATACCTAAAAGGAAAATTATGTCATATTCTTGTCCCTTCATTGTATGTACTGTGCTAAGAGTAATTCCATTGGGTTCGGCTAATGGATGAGTTTGCCCAAGCGCCATAGCATTTTTAAATTGGTTCAGTTTTTTTTTGTCTGTTTTTCTTGCATATTGGAGCCAATGCATTTCAACTAAACCTATTTCATTCAAAATTAAATTTTTATCATCATCTTCAATTAAATCGTTGTTTTCAATATAAGTTGAAAACTTATTTAATAATAGGTTCAAATTACTACCGTCATTTTTAAGTTCTAACACAATCTCTAAAACTTTTTTATATTGATCTAAACTTAATCTTTCCACTAGGTCATCAATATTTTTGCTTTCTGGAATATTGGCTAAGTTTTTCAATCTCCCAAAATGCAAGCTATCTGCCGGATTTAGTTTGACAGTTAGAGCCAAGTCAAAAAGATTCATAACTGTCGATTCAAATTTTATCGACCCTGGAGTAATTTTATAATAGTAAGGAATGGAAGCTTCCTTTAATTTTGCTTCGAGATTAGCAAAGACATACTTATTACGAGCAAGGATAGCTATTTTTTCATAAGTTATCGGCCCCTCAATATCATCATGTATTTCAAGAGTAATCAATTCATTTATTTTTTTGATGATCCAACTTGCTTCAGCATCTTCGTCTATCGCTGGTATAATTTCAACAATACCTGGTATTACTGCATTAATAATATCCGTCGAATTGGGGATTATTTTTTCAGCAGCTTCTATGACTTTTTTTGATGAGCGATAATTTTCCCTCAACTCAATAATCTTTGGGTTAAAATCTTCAATGAAATTTTTATTCATATAATTAGATGAAGAACCATTAAAAGCATAAATTGATTGATTCGGGTCACCGACCATCATTATATTATTGTATTTTCCGTTTGTTATGGATTTAAGAAGTTGATATTGAGCATTATTTAGGTCTTGAGCTTCATCAATGCATATATATTCATAAGTTTTTCGATATAGAGCAGCAACTGGGGGGTTACTGATAAATAATTGATACGTTAGCATAATTAAATCATCAAAATCAATTGCATTTTGAGAAATGAGTATTTCCTGATATGAATGATATAATAAAACGGTATTCTCATTTTCAGTTTTACTTAATAATTCTGATTCTGATAATAATTCTCTCTTTACTTTTGAAATAAACTCCAAAGTTTTATATCGAAATTCTCGCTGTTTTTTTTCATCAAAGGTTTTATAATTTGCATAATATGAAGGCGTGGATTCGATAGCTTGTTCAATAAGCTGTAGTCTATCCGATTCTTTTTCAAAAATTTGAGGCATTGTTGTCAGGCCTATTAGATTACCACGCATTTCCAAAATTTGCTGACAGAAACCGTGAAAAGTACCAATAAAAACACGTGATTTTATCTCTTCAGAATCGCCCAGGCGTTCCTTCATTTCATCACCAGCTTTGTTTGTAAATGTAATTGCTAGAATTTTCTTCTTAGTAATATTTAGTAATCGCTTTATCCTTTCAGTAAGTATTCGTGTTTTACCACTTCCAGCACTTGCTTTAACCAAAAGGGCACCATCACCAAATGAAACTGCATCTTCTTGCTTACTTGATAGTTTTATAATGTCTTGCATAACGAACCTTTTTTTATAACACTTTTTTAATTAAATCAAATAAATCAATAATCTTTGGCGGCAATTTCTTGCCACTCTCGATAATAGCGTATGCAATTACAGGGCCGTACATGGTTTTGTTATTAGTAATAATTTCATATATTTTATCATCACTATAATCATTTATTTCCTTTGATTTGGCTATTTTATGGTGTTCATTTTGAAAAACAATTGAGTTAATAATTGCCTGTTTTATTTCATTCGAAAAACCATCTATTATCAATTGCTTTTCAAAATTATTACCGTCATTTAGAAATACTATACAATCTGATTCCGCATTGGAAGAGTTCAAATCTCTCAACTGTTTTTGAACACTTTCTTTGACATTCTGACCCTCTTTAGTTTCAGCATCACTAAAAATACACCAAGGAATGTTCAAGGATTCTGCGACTCTCATAAAAGGTAAATAACTTCCATGTCCACCAACTCCAATAAAATCAATTCCGAGTTCCACAGAGGTTTTATCAAAATATTTTTGAGCATAGATGGGCAATGCCTGTTCTTCAGTTTCACCCTCAAATAGAACTATAATTTTTGAGAAAAACAGTTCGCCTCTAGTATTAATAACTTGCCGTTTTATTTTTCGAATATCTTCTTTTGAAAAATCAGTAGTATTTATCTTCCCACAAATAACTTTATTTCCTTTTTTGTAGAAACTTCTGATTTGTTTCAAATCTGCTGAGCCCGCAACATAGGGTGAATGGGTTGATACTATTTTTTGACCATAAACATCTGAAATCTGACCAAACAATTTTTTCTGAGCATTGGGATGCAAATGCGCCTCAGGCTCTTCAATAGTTGTGATTGGGCAAAAAGGTTTTTCTTTCTTTTTTGAGTTTTTATAAAAAAAAGATATAAAAGATTTAAGAGTTAGGAAAGATGACCAACTTCGAGTTCCCATTCCATGGTAATCCATAGAGAATTCAGAATACTGAATTGAGACTCCTCGATTTAAGTCCCGTACTTTTTTAGGGAATGGAGTTATGTCAACACCGTTGTTTTCATTATCCATTGCAGTATCTAAATCCTTTAGATTTGCTGCAATATTCGATAGAATATCGCTGCTAGTTACCGCATGTTCATTTAGTTCCTTTATTTGTTTTTCAATAGATTCAATATCCTCTGGGGCGTATTCTATTATCGAAAGCATTTTACCCAGATATGAATTTCTCAATTTTAAATCCTCAATTATATCTCGTTTAGCATCCAAATAAAAGAAAGGTGTTTCATCAAAATGATAAGGTTTTTCACTCCCATTTTCTGCGTGATACCAACATTCTCCTTCTCCATTTTCAAAAGCACCCCAATCTTTTAAAATATATTGTTTTGCTTTTGGTGCATTTGTTAAAGGATCAATTTTAACTATGGTTCGAAGTGGAATAAATTGTTCTCCTAAAGTATTAATAACTATTCTATCATCGGTGAAAACTTCGAGCCAGATATCTGTGAAATCATTTATTCTTTCACCTATTTTATTTATGGGAATTATTCTAATATCAACAATAATTTCATTAACTTTTTGATTCTCTGACAAATAAAAATCATCGGGGGATATAAATTGACGATTTCCAAGGACAATTTGTAGAGCTTTAAGAAACGAAGTCTTACCAGTGTTATTCATTCCGGTCAACACAGTTAATGGTTCGAGAGTTACCTCAATATTTTCCAGCCCTCTAAGGCCATATATTCTAACGCTATCAATTAAAATGCTCATCATTAGCCTTATCTATAATCCACTACTAAATGCTTTATGCAAAAGACTTTTTTTTAACTCTTCTAAATATTCAATTTTCTTTTCGTAAATTCTTTCTAATTTCTTGGATTTCAAAGAAAGCGTATTTAATTCTTGAACAATCGCATCTTGTTCAGTCAATGATTGTGGATAGGATATTTTATATTGTTTTAACTTTTCAATTGTTAAAGCATTATATGCAGCACCAATTGCAAGAGTTTTAATTTTCTCAATGAAAGCAGTTAATACAAATTTCAGATAATTCGGATTTAAGCTATTAAATTCCTTAAACCAGACAATATTGCCATCTTTGAAATAGAATTCCTCTTCGTTCTCAACAACCATTATTTCACCTATTGTTCCCACTGCTGACATTAAAATATCGTTAACTTTGGGAACTCCAAACTTTCTTTTAATTTCATTATATTTTTCCTTTGAGATAAACAATTCTAATGAAATTTCTTTACCGTTTGCAAGTTCTTTTATTTCTTTTGTTCGATAGAATGGAATACCTTCTTCGATATATTCATTTTTATAAATTCTTTTACTAGATGTTATTACACCTAATTCATGCAAATAATTTTCTTTCCAATCTCCATTCGTATGTTCAAACACACTTAGCAAATAACTCTCAAAAAGTTCTTTAGAATTTTTTAAGTTCTTTTCTGCATGAGCTTTGGTTTTTTCAATTGCTTCAAAAGCTTTACCCAAAATAGCTACAATGCGCTTTTGTTCTGAGATAGATGGGACAATAATTTTTTGATTTTCAATAAAATCAACCGGTATTCTTTTATGACCAACAGCACCAGTCATTAACTTTTTCCCGTCTCTCCTTATATCATCTAGGGATAAATAATAGTATACATATTCTGATAAAATTTCTTCGTTTGGTCGAATAACAATATATTCGCTAGAGCCGAAACCAATACCATTTTTGAGGTTTTTTGCAATACCGAGTTTGCCATTTTCAAAACAAGGAGTAATTTTAGCTAATAAAACATCATTATTTTCAAAATAGGTGTAACCACTATATACATCTTTTAATTTTTTAGCTTGTGTTGGTGTAATGAAATAATCGAATTCCTCTAAATCAGCCATTGGCAAAAAAGTTACTAAATCATCATCAGATATTTTTTCTTTTGCTATTTTTTTTGGAGGTTTAATCTCACAAACTTCTCCAATAGATTTTATTTCCCAACCTTGCTTCATAAAAGATCCAAGATTGAGTTCAAAATTTGTTCACTTTCCTTATCCAGTCCTTTTATTTCTTTCATTATTTCTTTAGGTGTACGTAAAGCAGCTTCTTCTTTTTTGTTAGGATTTTTTACAGAAAGGTCAAATGTGTTTTGGTCAACATCCTTTACATTTATTTTCCAAGAATTATCACTATCAGCAAACGTTTTTTGCAGTTTAACAAATTCAGCTAAATCATTTTCATTTAGCGGATTTGTCTTCCCAAGATTTCTATCTAAGTTAAGTTGGTAGTACCATACATTTTTTGTTGAGCTTCCTTTTTCAAAAAACAATACGACTGTTTTCACTCCGGCACCTTGAAACGTTCCGCCTGGCAAATCTAAAACCGTATGCAGATTACAACTTTCTAGCAATAACTTTCTCAAGCTAATTGAAGCATTATCTGTATTGCTTAAAAAAGTGTTTTTAATTACAACACCGGCTTTACCACCGGCTTTTAATATTTTTATAAAATGCTGTAAAAATAAGAATGCCGTTTCACCGGTCTTTATTGGGAAGTTCTGTTGTACTTCTTTTCTTTCCTTTCCGCCAAATGGAGGATTTGCTAAAACAACATCATACCTATCTTTCTCTTGTATATCAGTAATATTTTCTGCAAGTGTATTTGTATGAATAATATTAGGAGCTTCAATACCATGAAGAATCATATTCATGATTCCTATAATATAAGCTAAAGACTTTTTCTCTTTTCCGTAAAATGTTTTCTTCTGAAGAGTTATAATATCTTTTGTGGAAAGTTTATTGCTTGTTGTAAGATAATCATAAGCTTCAACCAAAAATCCCGCCGAACCTACTGCACCATCATAAATTGTATTTCCAATTTCCGGAGCAACAACTTTTACAATAGTTTTAATCAACGGTCTTGGAGTATAATATTCACCGCCATTACGTCCGGCGTTGCCCATATTTTTTATCTTATCTTCATAAAGATGACTCATCTCATGCTTTTCAGCGTGAGTTCTAAATCTAAGCTGATCAATTAGGTTAATCACTTCTCGTAAATTATAACCGCTCTGTATTCTGTTTTTTAATTCACTAAATATTTCACCAATTTTATATTCTATTGTATCTGCACTGACTGCTTCAATTTTGAATTTCTTTAGATACGGAAAAAGTTTAATGTTCACAAAGTCAGTTAAGTCATCACCAGTAAGTGCGTTATGAAAATCTAATTTTCCTTCTTTATTTTTTGGAGCTGCCCATTTGTTCCATCGATATTCTGGAGAGATGATTGATGCGTAAGCTTTTCCGGTTAGTTGTGCTGCTGTTTCTTTATCTTTTTCAAGATCATCTAAATACTTAAGAAATAGGATCCAAGAAGTTTGTTCAATATAATCTAACTCACTACTGCATCCGGCATCTTTAAAAAGTATATCATCAATATTTTTGAAAGTTTGTTCAAACATTTATTTTACCTTTTGCTGCAATATTAAAAATTTGTTGTTTTATTAAATTTAGGAAAAATATTTCCGTTATCATCCATAAACAAAGGTGTTATAGCTCTCAATGGCATTTGACTAATACTAAATGATGTTTGAGCTGGTAATTCATTATTTAAGGCTTTATACACATCTTCAAAAAGTGCTTCGAATCCAATTGCAATTTTTACATCATTGATGTTAATTACTTGATACTTTTTTACTCCGTCATCTTCATGAATTGTTGTACTATATCGTTCTGGTATTGGAAATGATTTTGCAATTAAATAATCTGTTTTAGCAAATGTGTTAAGGAATTCAAGTTTTTCTTTATCGGAGCCGTAACCAATATAAGCTCTTCCTCGTAAGGAGTAGATAAATCCGAGTTCATCGTATACATACCAAAGATTAAGAATTATTTCGGGGTCATCCATTATTAAATTCCTTAATGTATTTGAAATTAGAAATTCTTAATAACGTAAGATTATTGAATAGAAATATAAGATAAATGTATAATATTTAGAAGTTAAAATAGTTTTAATTATAAACTAATCTTTTTTATTATCAATAAATTTTATACTTCAATGCAATATTTTCTCTTAAGGTATCAAATTCTACCAAGTAAGTATAAAATACATCTTGAAAGGATTTTGTTGGGCTAGACTTAATATCTTTATAACCAAGTAAACGTTCTATAAAATTAACTTTATATTGTGTCGGATCGTAATTATACTTCCAATTGTCAAACTTATTGACCAAGTCGGAAGTCATGTTTATAAGATTTATTAGTTCACTATCAAGAATATCATCTATCAATATTCTTTCTGTAAGTTCAACTAAATAGGTAGTATTTTTATATATACTTAAAGTTGTTATTTCTCGTATTACTTGATACAAATCAAAGGCATAATCACTTTTATTCACAACTTTGCTGAATAATTTTGAATGTCTGCTTACAATTAAATATAAAGAATTTTCTGTTTCATCAAAATGTTTTAAGAACCATACAAGTAATTCAGATATATCTTTTATAGGACTAAAGGATTTCTTAACAATATTCTTCCCGTGTGCAGCAGCATTCCCTTTATTTCTAATTTCTTCCATAGTTAAGTATGTATTTTTTTTGATCAATTTATTTTCATATAAATACTTGATCAATAAAAATGGAGTCGGATAGCCTTGGGCATTTTTGGGTTTTTCAATTTTATTTATTTCAAAAAATTCATTGATTAAGAGTTCCATAATTTTTCTTGATAAGAAATCTGCTGTAAGGGTATCAATCTTAGCAGTTTCAAATGTAATTGAAGTTAAATGGTTGATCTTTCTTATTAGTTTTTTAGATAGCATAAAAGAATCACAAAGTTATAAAAAAGATGCCGGATAAATCCGGCACCAATGTTATTTTATCGTATTACTATCGTTAAGAGAATTATTTTTCTCAACAGCTTCATTGATTTTCGATGCATATTGTTTACACATAAAAATCGCTTTTTTCAGATCTTGATTAGCAATTTTAAGTTGCATTTCTTTTAATTGAAGTGTAACTCTACTTGTACTATCATTTTTAGTTTTCAAAAGTTCAATCTCATTTGCAAGAGAATCAACTTTATTACTAAACTTAAGCTGATGCTTAAGAAATCTGTTAAAAAAAGATGAAGCACTAGTTATACGCTTTCTTGAAGTTCTTCGTGGTTCTAATTGAACCACTTTAGATTTTCTCATTTTACATCCTTTGTTTAGTGAGTAATTTGATCTCAAATCACAAAGTTTCAAATGATTAGTATCTTCAAACTTCTCAAAGTAACGACATTAAAATAAAAAATATTCTAAAAAAATAAAATTTATTTTTTAACTATCCATAACTTCTTTTATATAAACAAGTTATCCTATCCAAAATGACCAACTTAATTTTAGCTAACTTTTACTAATGTTAGCTAATATTTTCTTAGCAATCACTCGTCATATAATTTTATAAAAATTGGTATAAGAATACTGTAAATCATATAATAAAATATTTTATAAAGGAGGATCAATTTGAAAAAAATAATATTTGAAATCGGCAAAGTAATAGCCGAAGCAGTCCTAACATTTCTGAAGAATAAAAAACTATAGGAGTTTATTTATGAGTGATAATAAAAACTTCATTGATGAACTTCTTGAAGAAGTAGAAGCAAAGGAAACTTCTCTGCATCTTGCCCATGTTGATCTTATACTTGCAGAGATCGGTAGCATTGAAGAACAGATCAGCAAGAATTTTGAAGAAACTGAAAAGGAAAAACAAATACTTGATGACTGGACTCTTCGTAAGAACTCTAAACTACAAGAACGCATTGATTGGATGTTGAGAAAACTTGAATCATTTATGAATGATCAAGGAGAAAACATTAAAACAATTGACTTGCCAAATGGAAAGTTACTTCGCCGCAGACAACCCACCAGAATAGAAATTACCAGCATAGATGAATTTATGCAGAATGAAAATCTTAATCAGTTGGGAACGCTACATCCGGAAATTCTTAAACCAAACATCAACATGATTAAGGCTTTTATCAACTCTTATCGGAAGATTCCAAAAGGGGTAAGAGTAATTGATGGAACGGAAAAGTTTACTATTAAATTAAAAAACAAAAAGGAGGATGAAGATGGAGAGACCGAAGTTAGAACTCGACATAAATCAGCCATCGAAAATACGTTTACTGTTTGATGAAGCAATTGTTGGAGAATCACAGTACGGAAAATATTATCTCTATGCAGTCAGTAACGGTAACAACAAGGAATATTCTTTCTTTGCACCGGATATCGTACATGAGAAATTAAAGGATTACAAGAAAGGAACAGAAGCAATAATTACAAAGATTGCAGCTCAAAGAGGTAAGAAACTTGTTACTTCTTATGATGTACAAATTATCGAAGTGCAAAACTCAATACCAGCCACAAACCAACCCCAAAATAACCCATATCTTGAAAACATGCTGGCAAGTTTTGCCGATGCTTTAGTTGTTCAAGAGAAGTTTAACGGAATGGCAAATGTTAATCAGATAGCCATTACAATGTTTATTCAGAGAACTAAAGGCAATGGATTTGCTCATGAGTAGAAGAAAAAGAAAAAACATTATGGATAAAACATTTTACAAATGTGTTGAATCTCTGGAGTGGTTAGCTGATAAGTTAGGTATTACTTATGAAGAATTAAATGTAATCATTTTTGTAATTGGATATCCAATAGTTACAATTGGACTAATTACAGCATATCTTAAAAAGTGAGGTTAAAAAATATTATGACAACAGAAGTAGATAAAAAACTGTGGAAGTTCTTGTTTCCGGTTGTTGAGACAAAAGTACAAGTAAAGGACACAAGCGGATTATTCTTCCCTACCAACAAGTACAAAGCAATTATCAGAGAAGATAATAATGAACTTATTTCTATTCAGAAGAACACATATCAGTTGGTAACAAATGCAGAAGTAATAAAACCGGTTCTTGAACAATTAAATGATCTGACAACTGACTGGTACATTGATCCAAGCCATTCGTTTGTAGAAAACAACAGAATGAGATTGCAGATTACCTTTCCGGAAATAACCTTACATGACGGAGAAAGTGAAATAGCTCTCAGCTTATTCGTACACAACAGTTATGATTCAAGTGAAGGAGTAAGGATGTTCTGGGGAGGAATCAGATCAATTTGCAGTAATGGAAGTGTATTCGGTGAAGTACTTGCTAAGTTCTATGCAAAACACACATCGGGAATAATTGTGAACAATCTGAAACAACAGATTGAAGACACTTATGAACAAATCCCGCTAATCAAGGAAAGAATCAGCATCTTACAGAATCTAAAACCAACATCGGATTATAAGGAACAGATACAAAAAACATTTGGTAAAGGAATTGCCGAGTATGTTGAAGAACAGCCCAAAGTAAAGAATCAGTGGTTACTTTACAATCAGCTAACGCATTACATCAGTCATTTTGTTCAGCAGAGAATGAGAGCAAGTTACCAAATGAAAGTCAGTAAGATGTTTCAGTTATAAAAGAGAGCCTTGCTCTCTTTAGATTAGAAATTTAATTTATATGTAAATTAATATTTCAAATTTGTAGATAATGTTATAATTTGTAATCAAATAAAATTGTTGTATTTGGCGTCGGGTTATTTGCTACGCCGTTATATTTTGATGGAGATAAGTATGGATTGGTCAAAAATTTCGAAAACTGAAACAGAAGCTCTAAATGTTCCATCAGATTGGTTGTTCGTTCATTATTATGAAGCTCTTAATATTCTGTTCAGATTTGAAAACTCATTAAGAGTTTTTGTTTATATTATATTAAAGAATGAGTTTAAAGAGAATTGGGACAATATAAAGTTTACAATAAATGATAGTGAAACTTCTATCATTGCAATCTCAAAGAAAAGAATTAATCAAGCAAAAGTTTTTGGTTATCTTGGTTATGAAGTAATAAGCCCTCTTTTACACCTTACAAGTGGTGAGTTAATTGAAATCATAGTATCTGATTCTTATTGGAAATTATTTAAAAAATATTTTTTGGGTAGTAAAGAAGTTATGAAAAATAAACTATTAGAAATTGGAGTGATTAGAAATTCTTTAGCTCACTTTAGACCAATAAAAGAAGACGATGTTGAAGTAATTAAACAAAATGTAAAGCAAACAATGTTAGGAGTTGAAGAATGTCTAACTCAGTTGCTTGATTCTTTTAATTTTGTCCCAACAAATAATGATGAAGTATGGTATAAGCAACTTACCACCATTGGAAGTGATTTTGCAAAGTTTGATTATAGACAAAGTTCCAATGAGGAATGGATCAGAGTATTTATCAAATTTAATTCAACAATTACCAAAAAAGAACATTACAGTGATAAATACATTTCTTGTAGACTTACAAATTTAAAATGTTCAAACTTATTAATAAATTATCCAAAGTTAACAAAGCATATAACATTTTTAACTGAAAGTGCATATTCCACGGTCGACAAATCTAAAGATATTGAATACAGAAAGTATATATCAATTATTTTTAGCAAGGATTGTCTAATTAATAATTTTGAAGAAATTGGTGATGAGTTTAAAAATATCCTTATTAAAATTGCATCTGAAACAGAATTAATAAAAAAAGATCATTTAGCAAGAGGTACACTTGTTGAAAACGTTTCTTCATCTGTTCGATTAGTTGGTGATGACAAATTTCAAAGATGGGAATCGGATAAAACCAATCTTTTTGAAGATTATTCTCCAATACATCCAATTGAATATTGGGGCAAAGATGATTATCCACGTACTAATTTTATTACAAGTACTAATAGATATCCTTGGATGCCGTCAAATATTGCTGAATGTAATGATCTACCATTTTAAACAAAATATAACCAGCAAATGCCAATGACCACTAAAAAAAAAGTGCGAAAATAAGCTAAAAAAGGGATTTTCAATTATTATAAGAAAATGATTTATTTTAGTATGGTCATTTGATTTTTGAATAAAGACAAGGTCTTTATGGCAAACACAATCTGACCGCTCTACTTACAACTACTTCCACCATTTTTGTTTGGTGTCAGTAAGAATTAGACATTCTGGAACTTCAATTTTACTTTTCTTGAAACCATTATTAATTGTTTTTTTAAAGTCTGAGGTTAATTCAAGTTCATCTCCAACGTTTGGCGTTCTATAACGTTTTGACCTATATTCATAACCACCTTCGACTCTATGTTCACCACCCTTTTCATACCATTCCTTTTGAGGTCTGTCAAGCATAAAATCATCAAAATGAATTGGAATAATTTTGGTTTTTTCTTTCCAATAATAAACTTTTCCATAATTGAGTGTATGTAACCATTTTTCCCAACTTTTTGGCGTATAAGGACTGGACAATATATTTTTATTATAAATTGCTAACCATAAGACATGAATTTTTTTGGAAAAATATATTTTTGTTTTTTCCACTAATTGATTTGCTGTTAAATTTGATACTTGCAGCTCTATAGCAATTTTATAACCATTATCTTCAAGGTAAATGTTGGGTCTTACCGTTCCTAAACTGTGTTCAAGTTCACATACTGTAAAGCTTGTATTTTTCTTTAATTCTTCATATAAAGTTAATTTAGCGTTACGATGTTCTTCGGTTTCTCCTTTTCCATATTCGCAATTCACGGGTGGCTTGTGTGCAAAATGATGAGCAACGATTTTCCCTTTTTTTAATGTTACATCCTTTTTACACTCAGGGCAAATAAATGGTTTATCATTTTTGTTTGCTGATGTAGCAACAACTTTTTGAGAATTGCTTTTTATTTCTGCCGTTAGCATAAAACTCCTATAAATAGTGAGAATATTTAAAATTATTATTCAATTCAAAATGAGACTATCATTAAAATAATATTTTTAATTAGAAAGAAGCAAATATTTTTCACTCAAATTATTTAATACTATTTATTGATTTCATGATTTTGTAAAATAAAACTTATTTATATAATTTATTTTTCAGTAATAAAGAGTTTGAACTGACTAGTTATTTCCCACATGGTTTACAGACTATGGATATAAAATCAATTCACGAATCAGGACATTGTATAGCCTCTATTTCCATCGGCGTTGAATTTGTTAAAGTTTCGCTTGAAAGAAAAATAAAAGAAGCAATATCTAACGTTGGGGATACTATAAATTTAACTTCACCAAATGTTAGTTTTATAAACTTCAAAAACATTTCTTCTAAAGAGAGGAAAATAATTGCATTGGCTGGAAGCATTGCTGAATCGGTGTTTATTGAAAGTAAAATAGGTAATTTACCTATAAATAGATCTCAATTTGAATTTACAATTTCAGAAAAGGCAAAAGAATTTTTAAAAATTAAAAATAGTTCTGATTATAAGGTCTATTTAGAAAATGCAAACTCAGAAGCTGAATTAGATGAGGATATTAAGAATACTATGGAAATAATTAAAAATAATTGGGAAAATATTATACTATTATCAGATGAATTAGAAATAAAGAAGATTATGACATATGCTGAAGTAATGGCTTTAGTAAGAATCAATAATTAAATAAACTAATTAGCAAATCATCCCCCCCAATGCTACA
Source organism: Ignavibacteriota bacterium (assembly GCA_016716225.1). Classification (NCBI taxonomy): domain Bacteria; kingdom Pseudomonadati; phylum Ignavibacteriota; species Ignavibacteriota bacterium. The sequence goes on from JADJWT010000001.1 coordinate 181,864, forward strand.
GATCCATAATAAGTAGCTTAATTTTTGAAAAGTTTTTAAAATAAAAAAATTCAGACTCCGGTTTTTCTACCAGATTGTACCATCATTTTATTGGTTCACTTTAAACTTATTTTCTGCAATGGAATGAATTTATTCGTGTATATCCAGATATGACCCGGAGTGTGGTAGGTATCTTTTTTGGCTTGATCCCGAAGTTAAACTTTTTTTTTGGGGGCAATTTATGGGTTGATCTGGAGCCATCCTTTGGAAACCAAGAGCTGTAGTCCAACCTTTATTTTGATCTTATACCCGATATTTTTGGGCAAGTTTTGGGTTGATTAGGAGTTGCATATGTAACGCCCCCTTTTTAAAATCTGCGAATGGCAGATTTGATGATCTTATTTAGCTATGCGGACAGAGCCAGAATTGTTTGGGTAATTCTTGATTCAGCAGATTATCAGAATGATTCGGGATAACATCAGAGTAAATCAGATTGTTAACTCGATACCAAGTCGAGACGAACACCAAGTTAACATCAGACTAACACCAAGTTAACATCAGACTAACACCAGACTAACCCAAAAAAGCCCCGCAACGTAGTGGAGGGGCTTTTTATTCCTTTTAAACTATTTTAAATAGTTTTAAGTGAAGTTAACTCTTTATATTACAACAACTTACAGCCACATTTTGGATCGCTAGGCGTACTTTTTGGATCGCTAGGATTACTTTTACCCCCTTTTTTGGATCGCTAGGATTACTTTTCTTGCTGAAGTAAATAAATGTGTACCGTTTTTTTCTCTACAACTTTTGGCTTCATTTTCCTTAATTCACTTATCGTGGGCTTTATTTGTTGTACATACGCTATTTCTTCGAGTGCATCCAATAATTTCTTTACTTTTCTATCTGGTCTGGTTTCCTCAATCTTTGATTCTTCAATTAGTTTATCAAAACTTACCGCTATTACTTTTGACTCTTTAGTATTTAATTTTTTGTTTCCCAATTGTGTAATAAGAAAATGACCTAAGTAATATGAAGCCGGACTAGCATTTTTTGAATCAGCAATATAACTCAATGGATAATTTAGATACCCTCTGGCAAATAATGTTTGGCGCTCTTCTTTACTTAAAGATGTTCCGTCATTAGCCATATGAATGGCGCAGCCTACAAACAAAGGATTTACCCAAACCTTAAATTCGGCTGAGCTTTCAGATAGGTTGTAAATGAAATTACCAGTTGTTTTACTTTCTTGTTTGAGTTTCTTCTTTGTTTTATAATTGTAAACTAGGTAGTCTAACCATCGCAGTGATTGCATGGCATCTCTTATATCTTCATATATGTACTTATTAGCTGATTCGTATCCAAGAGCTTTTACTATTTCAGATTTTGAAAGAATAAGTCCTTCGTGTTTTTGTTGTTTGTAAACTTCACCTAAAATAATTATGGCTAACTTGTGTGCTAATTTATAAGTACTGATTTTCTTTAGTGCTTCATTTATTTTTTCTGTACCATATTTCTCAAGCATCAATTCATCTTTTAGTTCTTCTTCTGTTTTAGTTAGATTTTCTAGATACATCTTTGCTGAGAATGCTATTACATAATCTCCGTAATCTCTAATCACATAGGCATTTGATCTATACTTTCCTACTTTACTTAATACATTTCTTTCTTGCTCAAGGGTAAGATTATCTACTTTAAGTCTGTTCTTTTCTGCTTGAAGTATTTCATCTCTCTTGGGTAGATTTTCATAATTTGAAAATACTCCCCGATGCGTTAACATCGGGAGATATTCTTGTACTGTGGTACGGTCCAACTTGACGATATTTGTATTCTTCATTATTCAAGTTCTCCACCGCCTAAATTGGTAATGTCACTTAGCTTTAATCCTTTTTTGTTCTCATCTTCTGTATAGGTACGTTTATAGCTAAACTTCGACCAACCTTGCTCAATTTTACCTTTACCTCTGATGAAAGTTAGTTCTTGGATTCCCTTGAATTCTGAGATCTTGTTCTTAGCATATTCCAGCTTAAGTTTTACTTCGGGTTCATTCTTCATTTTGTAATCATCTGGATAGAGTAACCAAACTACATTTGCATTGTAGGCAAACTTTCCGGTTTCCATAAGATCATCAATAACCGGTTTCTTGTTTTCTCCTTCACTTTTTTGTTTCTTTCTAAACTCTCCGGTTGTAAAAATCGGCAAGTTATAAACATCAACTAATTTCTTTACTTTCTGAGCACGTTCAATATTTTCTTGTCTTATACCTTCCTTAGATCCGTCACTTACTTCTAAATTATAAAGTCCGTCAATTATTACAACAATATTCTTTGAGTAATAATTCTTAATTACATCTTCTACTTGATCAATGTGCATAATATCTGATCTATCATAAATAAGTAATCTTTCATCTTCAACATATTCAAGGAACTTTTCTCTAGCATAAGTTAAGGCAGTCCTATCAACTGGATCTTTGAGATTTTTCAGACCATATTTTACATCTTTGAATTTCAATTCAGAAAGAATGCTGAGATATCTGTAAGCTGCATATTTTTTTGAATCATCCAGAGCAAAGAAAAGTACAGATAAATCATCATTGCTATTTAGCATATCAATAGCAAGGTTTGTGTAATATGCTGTTTTACCAATATTTGTATCCGCTGCCAAATGATAAAACCCCGGCTGAACTCCGTCAAGGTTTTGAGCAATTTCTGAAAACTTATTCAACTTATAACCAATCAGTTCACCTATTACTCTGTTATCATCATGATTAAATTGATCTTTCATTTCATTAACAAAAGAAGCGACATTGATAATAGGGGTTATAATAGGTTGTTTAGGAGCTGAATAAGTAAATCCGTAATTTTTAGCTATTTCAAAAAGCGTGGCAATCTTAATTTTGCCGGTTGCTTTTTGAAGAAAGTTATCAAACTTTTTATCTACCTTTTTCGCTGTATCCTTGTATCTTGGATTTCTGCTGAGTTCTTGAAAGTAACTTCTTCCTTTCTCACCTAATGAAGCAAGAGCCATTCCGGCGCTTCTCCAATCATCATAGTTATTTATTTTATTACTTAGAAATTTTACTGCTTCCGGAATAAACATTTCCTCGTCAGTTTTTACTTTTGTTAAATCAATTTTTGCAGTTGTAACTTCTTCAGCAATGGTTTCTACAAATTCTTTAACGATTAAGGTTTCGGCATTCTCGTTCAAATATAAATTCGGATCATAACTGAAATAACATGCTCTTGCAACATCTTTTGTTTTTTCATCTATTTTATTTACATATTTGCTCCAAATTTTTTTTACATAATATTCATAATTTTTACTGTATTTCTCATAATCTTCAATTATTGGTTCACAGAATTTGTAGACAACTTTGTAACCGTTGCCACTTGGAGAAATAAAATACATAAAAACTTTGCTATCATTTTCTAATGTATTTTTTACTTCAATCATTTGTTCAGCAGATAAGCCATCGAGATCTACAACCATGAATTGTATTGAATCAAGTTGTTCTCCTCTTCTTATATTATCTTTGAATAAACCCAGATTGAAGTAAGGAAGATTTGCTCTTTTGAATTCTTGTCTGTCGGGTTTATCTGCAATCGCTCTTACATTACTTACTATTTTTGAAATTTTTTGGTCGGTTGTTAGTGATTCTACTAAATCACTAAAGTTTGCTCTTTTTACTTGATTGTTGTAAACGGAATCACCGTAAGAAATAATGAAATTATTTTTCATTATCTACCTCCTAAAAAGAGGTTTATTACGTTGCTAATTAAATAGCTTTATATGTTGAGCAAAACCAATGAAGTTCTGCTCAACTTTCCGTTTCCATTTTCCTTTTTCCGATGCTCTAAACTAGGGGAACTATATGATTTGCCATGCCAGTAACAAGTTGTTACAAGTATAATATATACCATTTCATCATTAATTTCCAATTTCTGTCAAATATTTTTCAAAATATTTTTTAGTCTAACAATTTTACTGAATCTCTTAAATCATCTGTTTGCAGATGTGCATATATGCTTGTTGTCGTTACAGAAGCATGACCTAAAAGTTTACTTACATGATAAATTGAAACTCCTTTCTGCACTAAGCGTGATGCAAATGTATGACGTAGTGAATGAAAATTAAGTGACTGATTTATATTTATTCTTCTTATATGTTTCTTAAATTTTTTTGTTATGTGATCTTGTTTGTAAAGTTCTCCATTATTATTAAACACCAACTCGCAATTTTTTTCTTTATAAAGTGCTTCAAGAATTTTTCTTGTTCTTTCGTTAAAAGGAATTACTCTGGATTTTTTACTTTTTGTAATTGAGGAATGATTGTTTAATAAAATATTTGAATTACCAAAATCAATTTGTTCCCAATTTAACTTAACAATTTCCATTTGTCTCATACCAGTATTATAAGCTAGTTCAACAATATATTTAAACCATACTTCTTTTATTGAATTTATGAATAAATCATATTCCTCTGGTTTAAAGAATTTAGGAAGTTTTTCTGGAATCTTATAGTTCTTTAAATTGCTGAAATAATTAGTTAAGATATAATTTTGATTTAGAGCATAATTAAATGCGCTTCTTAAGTAAGCGAGATGTTTTTGAACAGTATAAACAGAAATTTTCCTTTTATAATTTAGGTATGCTTCTATCTGAGATTGGTTAATTTCATTTAAATAAACATTCCCAATAAATTTTACGAAATCTTTGAAAATCCATTTTAATGAATCAGTAGTTTTATTAGAATGTGTTGATTCCGAATATCTGAAATACTGATAAATAAAATCAAGAAGTTTAATTTCATAAAATTTTTGCTTTTTTCTTTTTTCAACTTCACTAATATATTTTGACAGAAAAATATTTGCATCTGATTTTAATTTTGATCTTGTACTTATTCTACTGTATTTGCCGTTTTCTTGTTTATAGATAATATAATAACAACAGTTTTTGGGCTTGTATAGATACATAATATCTCCTTCAAGCTCTCCAGATTGTTAAATAAGACTTAGATGTCCTAAAGTAATCATATTTTTGACTACATTTTAATTATAAAGATATCCAAGAAACTAAACGTAGTTAAGGGATTGTAGTAGAGTGGGATTATAAATAGTTGATTTTGGACGAAATTTTCAACAGTTACCGAGCCAACTGGGGGAATCGAACCCCCGACCTACTCATTACGAATGAGTTGCTCTACCAGCTGAGCTAAGTTGGCAAAGTTAACTATTTACCTTTTTTCTTATGTCTATTCTTTCTTAATCTTTTCTTTCTCTTGTGAGTAGCCATTTTATGTCGTTTTCTTTTCTTACCGCAAGGCATGTACACGCTCCTAGTTATTTGTTTTTAATAATTCTTCTGCTTTTCTTCCAATGTTGGAGTTGGGATCCAAATCACGAGCCTTTCCCCACCATTCTTTTGCTTTTTCTATATTTCCATTTGATAAATTTACAATTCCTAAATTAAAATGTGCAATTTGATGTTTGGGATTTAAATTTATTGCACTTTCTAAAACAGAAATTGATTTATTATAATTTTTTAATTCAAAGTAACAAACTCCCATATCAACAATTACATCAGCATTTTCAGGGTGAAGTTTTAAATATTGCTCATATTTATCAACAGCTTTTTCGTAAAATCCATTATCGTTCAACATGTGTGCTAAACTTAATAATGCTTCATGATTTTCCGGATTATTTTTTATTATTTCTTCTTGTTTATTTATTTCATTTAAAACATTAAGATTTGCAGATTGTGATTGATTCTGCTGTGTTTCATTTGATGTGTGATTATGCTGTAATATTGGTTCTGCTGTATCGAATAAACCGGACATAATTAATAAAAATATTCCAAACGCTAATAAACCTAATATTGTAAATGCGAGATGAAAATTCGAGAATTCTTTTTTTATTTCTTTATTCATAAATTTTTTGATGGCAACTCAACTATTCTGATTCAGTATTTTTCATTCCGCGATCAACAGCGGCTTTGAAATCTTTAGAGAATTTAAAAACCGGCACATAATGCTCTGGAACATAAACTTTATCACCTGATCTGGGATTTCTTGCATAGCGTGCGTTTTTCTTCTTTGTTTTATAACTTCCGAATCCTCTGATTTCTATACTGTGACCTTCTCTTAATGATTGAATTACTGTGTTCAAAAATCCTTCTATAATTGCTTCAGTTTCTAATTTTGTTAAGCCGGTTCCGGATGCAACTTTTTCTACTATATCAGCTTTTGTCATATTTAAATTCCATTTTGGTTAATTCTTCAAACGAAGTTCAAAAGATATGAAAGATTTCCCACTAAATCAAACAAAGATGAGTTTAAATCAATAAAAAACAATCAGTTAGGAAAGTTAACTTTTAGATTTGTTAATAAAAATTCTTTAACCTATTTGTCCATTTACAAAATCATTTATTGGTTTTAGCTGCTCTTCTTTCTTTTTATCCAAATTTTTAATATTAGCTAATTTATATTTTACTGTATGATAATGCTCTTTTTCAAAACTTATTAAAGTATTAAGAATTTGAGAATCCAATTTATAAACACTATCAAGTTTGTTTTCATTTATTTCGCGAATGTCATTTGATAAGCCGGATTCAAGTTTTAGAGTATTATTAATTAATTCAATACTTTTATCAAATTTTCCACTATTTGCTGCTTCTTGTATTGCTTTCTGTGCAATTTCTAAATTTCCGTTTGCATAATTAATTTTTGATTTAAGCAATTGATATTCATCGCTATCTGCAGAATCTTTTATTCTCTCCAATTCAAATTCTGCTTCGCTTAATTTTCCAATTTCAATTAATGCACGGGATTTTAAAATTATCGCCTTTTCAGTTTCTGGTTGAAGCTGTAAATATTTCTCCAATGAATTTACGGAATCTTCAAAATTATTTGTCAAAAATTCCAAAATTCCTTTTTGCAAATATGCACTGCTGAATTCCGGATTTTTTTGAATTGCAGTTTTTAAATTCGTAATTGCGTTGGAATAATTATTTAATTTGAACTCGGTAAACGCAAGATTAAAATAAAGTTCAGCATCACCGGATTTTAATTTAATTGCTTTTTCAATATCTTTTTTTGCACCTTCCAAATCATAAATCATTGTTTTGAGAGCAGCTTTTTTAAGTATTATTTCTAGATTTCCCGGTTCAAAAGTTTGATATAGTTCCAAATCTTCTATTGCATTTTCATAATTTTCTGATAATAAATTAAGTTCGGCTTTCAGCAAAATTGCAAATTTATTATTTGGCTCAATTTCTAAAGATTTTTCAACGGAAATTTTTGCTTCGGTTAGTTCATTTAATTGATATAAAATTTTCGCTTTGTTAAAATAATAGAAAGCTTTTTCGGGATTTAATCTAATAGCGTATTCAAAATCTTCAACGGCTTCGTTATACTTTCCACATTTTATATTTATTAATCCGCGAATATTAAATAAATAATCTTCAACCGATGAGATTTCTATAGCTTTATCAATATCAACCGAAGCATTTTCATAATTTTTGAGTGCAAAATTTATTAATCCTCTTAAATATCTAACGTTATAATTTTCCGGTAGTAATTCACACAATCTATTTGAAATTATTAGAGCGTCATCGTATTCGCCATTAAAATATTTCATCCTTGCAGCAAAAAACTGAATTTTTGTATCGTTAGGATTTGTTTTATAATATTTATTAGCATATTCAGAAGCCGATTTTGCATCATTTAATTTTAGATAAATGTTTGAGAGATAATAATTTTGTAGAGGGTTAAAATCAGAATTTATTTTTTCGAGTGAAAGAAAATCGCCAAGTGAATCACTGAAATGTTTAACTTTGTATTGCGTTAAACCTCTATTAAACAAACCTTCTTCATTTTTAGGATCAATTTGTAATGCAAAAGTAAAATCCTTAATTGCCATAAAATAATTTTCGCTAAGTAAATTTTCTCTGCCGCTTTCAAGAATTAAGTCTAATTTTTTACCATAAAAAATTTTTTTTATAAAGTTCATGCATTACCTTTTTAATAGATAAAAATATCTTCAATTTTAGTATGGAAAATATTGAACGATAATTTATATCTTAAATTAGAAATAATCAATTTTATTAACAAAAAGGAACTTATGGAAGAAATAATTTTTAATGTTGAAGGAATGAACTGCAATCATTGCGTTAATGCTGTGGAAATTGAATTGCAAGAATTAAATTTAATTTCATATAATGTAGAAATTGGAAAAGTTACCGCAAAATTTGATAAAGAAAAATCAAGCGAGGAACTAATTAAAAATGCTATAACCGAAGCCGGGTATAGAGTTTTATAGATTTAAATGAAAAATGTGAGCGTTAAAATAAAAGGCATGACTTGTGCAAGTTGTGTTACACGAGTTGAAAAGATTGCATCAAAGTTTGATAGTTTTGAAAATATATCCGTTAATCTTGCAACGGAAAAATTAAATTTTTCCGCTCCCGAAAATAAAATTAATTTAAGTGAACTTTCTGAAAAACTAAATAAGTATGGTTACGAATTAATTGAGGAAAAATCTACAAAAGCGGAAAACAAAAATTCCGAAAGTGAAAATTTATTATCCGATCTCAAAATTTCAATAGTTTTTACTGTTCCAATTTTTGTTATAAGTATGTTACTTCATTTTGAGTTTTTCAAATCAATTTGGATTTTTGATCAAGATACAACAAATAAAATCCTGCTAATTTTAACAACACCGGTAATGTTCATCCCGGGAAAAAGATTCTTCAAAATTTTTGTAAAAAATCTAAAACAATTTTCTGCAGATATGAATACGCTTGTTGCAGTTGGAGCCGGCGCAGCTTATGTTTTCAGTGTTATAAATACTTTGTTTCCGCAAATCTTCGGCAATTCACATTCTTCACATCAAATATATTTTGAAACCGCAGCGGTGATAATTACACTTATTTTATTCGGAAAATATTTAGAGACAAATGCAAAATCCAAAACATCAAAAGCGCTTAAAAGTTTAATTGAGCTTACTCCAAAAAACTGTACAATAATTTCGGATGGAAAAACAAAAGTAATTCCAACTGAAAATTTGAAAATTAATGATAGAATTTTGGTAAAACCCGGTGAACACATTCCCGCTGATGGAAAAATTGTAAAAGGATTTTCAACAATAAATGAATCAATGATTACTGGTGAAAGCAATCCGGTAAGCAAAGAAATTAATTCAAATATAACTGGCGGAACAATAAATCTAACCGGCTCGTTTGAAATGATTGTTACATCAATTGGCGAAAATTCGTTTTTAGGAAAAATTGTTTCACTAATTGAAAATACACAAATATCAAAGCCACCGATACAAAGATTAGCAGATAAAGTTGCGGGAATTTTCGTTCAAGTTGTTATTTTAATTGCAATTCTCACTGGAATAATCTGGTATTTCTTTGGTAGTAATTTTGATTTAAATATTGCAATAATAAATTTTGTTGCTGTATTAATTGTTGCTTGTCCTTGTGCAATGGGACTTGCAACTCCAACTGCAATATTAGTCGGCACCGGACTTGGCGCACAAAATGGAATTTTAATTAAGGATGCAGAAAGTTTGGAAATTTTACATTCTGCAAAAACATTTGTATTTGATAAAACTGGAACAATAACTGAAAATAATCCGATTGTTACAAAAGTAAAATCTTTTACAAATCCATTTGATGAAATGATTTCATATGCAGCATCAATTGAAAAATTATCTGAGCATCCTTTTGCAAAATCTATTTCAAAATATGCGGAAGAAAAAAAAATAACTTTGCATGATGTAATTGATTTTCAATATTTAGTTGGAAGCGGAGTTTCTGGAATTGTGAAAGGGAAATTGGTTCAAATCGGAAGTAAAGAATTTGCAAAATCCATAAATTTAAATTTTAGTAATATAGATGAAACTGAATTGGGCACAAAAATTTTTGTGATAATAGAAAATGAAATTGCTGGATACTTTGTAATTCAAGATTCAATAAAAAGTGATGCAAAAATTGCAATTGAGAAATTAAATCAGTTGGGAATTAACACAGTTTTGCTTACCGGAGATAATAATAAAAATGCAGAATTTATTACTAATGAAATAAATATAAAAAATTATTTTTCAGAAATTAAACCAAATGGTAAAGTTGAAGTAATAAAAAAGTTACAGAATAATAATGAAAAAATTATTATGATTGGTGACGGAATTAATGATGCGGCGGCGTTGACCCAAGCAGATGTTGGAATTGCAATGGGTGCCGGGACTGATATTGCAATTGATTCTGCAAAAATAATTTTGATAAATAATAAAGTTAATGATGTTATAAAAGCATTCAAGCTTTCTCAAAAAACAATAAAAATATTAAAGCAAAATTTATTTTGGGCATTTATTTATAACATTGTCGGAATTCCTCTTGCTGCTTTAGGAATGTTAAATCCAATGATTGCCGCTCTTGCAATGGCTTTCAGTTCGGTATCTGTGGTAACAAATTCGTTAAGATTAAGAAATGCTAAATTGGATTAAATCAAAGAACTTATCTTAAAAAATAATAATGTCAGATTCCGAAATGAATTCGGAATCATATAATTTGAATAACTTCTTTTTCAAACAGCTATTTTTTAGGGAGTCTTTCTACATAAGAGCTGTGACTCATAACAGCAAATGTATTTACTGATTTCATTTCAGCAATTGAAAAACAATTCATATAACTCATCGAACTTCTTAATCCATCCGAAATTGAATCAATAACAGATTTAACGGGACCTTTATATGGGATCATCGTTTCTTCTCCTTCAATAAATTCATTTTTCATTTTTACGCCAAATGAAGCTGAGCCGCGATATTTTTTCCATAATTGATCGTTGTATTTTATTACTTCCCCGGGAGCTTCTTTCGTTCCGGCTAACATTCTTCCTAACATTACTGCATCCGCACCAAGAGCTAATGCTTTTGCAACATCGCCGGGGTTTTTAATTCCGCCATCAGCTATTAATTCTATCTCCAACTTTTTTTCTTCGCGCGCAAAATATAAATCAATTAAAGATGAAGCTTGTCCTATTCCAATTCCAGTTTGAATTGAAGTTGTGCACATACTTCCGCCGCCGATTCCAATTCTTACTGCATCTGCTCCCGCATTCACTAAATCTTGTAAAGAATTTCCTTGCGCAACATTTCCAACAATTACTTTAACATTATATCTGCTTTTAATTTCTTCACATTTATTAAGAACTGTAATGTTATTTGCGTTTGCAGTATCGATACAAATTGTCAAATTATATTCAGCAAGTTTTGCAATTAAATCTACATTATTATTCAAGCTGATTGAAACAGCAGAAATTCCTTCTGCATTTATTTTCACAATTTCTTCAAGTGAAGAATCAAACCTATTTACAATTCCCATACAACCCATTTTATCAAGTGTTTGAGCCATTGTAATTCCGGTAACTGAATCCATCGGACTAGATAAAACGGGAAGAAGTAATTTCTTCCCTAAAAATTCAGTGTGAGTAATAGCTTCAGTTCTGCTTTTAATTCTTGATACTTCGCAAGGAACTAAACTTATATCATCATATGTGAGTGATAGATCATATATGTTTAAATCCTTTTTTGTAAATATTTTCATTTAGATTTCCGAATTTATTCTGCTAAAAGAGCTTCAAGTTTATCAAGTAACTCATTCATTTTATTAACTACTGCCAAAATTGGTTTGGGAGAAGTCATATCAACTCCAGCGGTTTTTAAAACATCAATTGGGTATTTTGAACTACCGGATTTTAAGAACGATAGAAACCTATCAATTGCTGGTTGACCTTCCTTTTTGATTTGAGCAACTAATTCTTGCGAAGCTGCGTAACTTGTTGCATATTGATAAACATAAAAATTATAATAGAAATGTGGAATTCTTGCCCAAGTGTAAGTTTCTTCATCATCAACAACCATTTCCGGACCCCAATATTTTTGATACATATCTCCGTACAATTTGCATAATAATTCTGGAGTTAAAGCTTCTCCGCTTTCGGTTTTTTGATGAACTAATTGTTCATATTCAGCAAATCTTGTTTGGCGGAAAAATGTTAAAGTCATTCCCGTTAATTGATTTTCAATCAATGCCATTTTCTCTTCTTTAGTTTCAGCATTCTCGATTAAGTAATCCAACAATAATGCTTCATTTGCTGTTGATGCAACTTCGGCAACAAATATAGAATAATTGGCATAAGGATATGGCTGATTTTTTTCCGTATAGTATGAGTGCATATTATGCCCCATTTCATGCGCAAATGTAAAAACATCATTTAACTGATTAGTCCAATTTAGCAAAACGTATGGATGAACTCCATATGAAACGCCCGATGAATAAGCTCCGCTTCGTTTTCCTTTTGTTTCGTGAACATCAATCCATCTATTATTAAAGGCTAATTCAAGACTTTTTAAATAATCTTCACCAAGCGGTTTTAATGCTTTGAGTAAAATTTCTTTTGATTGTTCATATGAATATTCTTTTTTAACACCGGGGAAAAGTGTAACATAAGTATCGTAAGCATGAAGACTATCAATACCTAAAATTTTCTTTTTTAGTTTTCCCCATCTATGAAGCGGTTCCAAATTTTGATTAACAGTATTTACCAAATTATCATAAACAGCTAATGGAATATTATTTGCGTCTAAGGATGCAGCTCGGGTTGATTCGTATTTTCTTGCTTTTGCATTAAACATTGAAGCTTTAATATTTCCGTTAAATAAAGCAATCAAAGTATTCTTATATTCTTTAAATGGTTTATACAAACCTTCGTATACTCTTTTTCTGTAATCACGATCTGTTGAAAATAATGCGGCTCCATATCTTCCGTGTGAAATTTTGATTTCATCCGTATTGTTTTCACCTTTAACCATTGGGAACTGAATATCAGCGTTATTGAACATACCGAAGACACTGTAAGGAATTTCTCTAACTGGTGAAGATAATGCCATCAATTCTTCTTCTCTTGGTGATAATGTGTGAGCCTTAGTTCTAATCAAATCATGTAACTGATGATCATAAATTTTTAAACCATCTTCATTTTTAACAAATTCCCACAATTTAGTTTCTGGAATGTCTAAAATTTCCGGTCGGATAAATGAGCTTGCCGCAGATAAATTTGAAGCAAGCGCAGAAATTCTTTCATATCTTGCTTGATTTTCAGCATTTCCCAAATCTAAATCTTTTGATAAAGATGCATACAAATATAGACGACTCACTCTAATTCCGTTTTCATCATCAAATTTTAAACATTTCAATAACTCAGAACTTGAACTTCCTAATTTACCCCTGAAGGATTTGTAATTTTCAATTGAACTTTCTAATAATTTAAAATCATTTTCCCATAAATCTGGTGTTGAATAAATATCTGCAATATTCCAAGTTTGGTCAATTGGAATATCACTTCTGCTTGGCAATTCACCATTATTTTGAGCAATATTTAAATTGCCACTGAAAAGATTTAATAATAGATTCAAAGCTAAAACACTCCTTACTAAATTATTTTTAATATTTTTTCTGTTAAACATTTTTACTCCAGAAATTATTTTTAATGGAATAAACTTAATTAAATTGAGTTGATTTCTAAAGTGGTTTTGTGGTAATTTTTTATCCTAATTTCTGCATTCATCAAGCAAATAAAACTTCATATCCTTACAACCTTCTGTTGTTTCATCAAATTGTTTGTTTCTAATTTTTATTACTGAATTGTAAATTATTTTTCCAAACTCGGCAATATCATTTTTATGCAAATTTAATTTTACTGAATATTTATCTTCGCGCAAAAATATAAGCTGCAGTTCATAATTTTTAATTTGAGGATATTTTGCTAACAAAATAAATGCATAGAATTTAAGTTGATTTAAATAAGTCGTTCTTTTTTCTTTTACATTTTTCTCAGAAATTTTATCAGTTTTATAATCAATGATTATAATTTTACTTTCTTCAACAATAAGTTTATCGATAATGCCATAAAGGAAATAATCATTTTCGCGTTTATAAATTTCAATTTCATTGAAGTATTTTTTATTTGCAGAAATATCATTATATGATTTTGAGTTATAAAAATTAAACATCAAATCACTTATTTCTTTTACCAACTTTTTCTTTGATTGTTCATCATAAAACATTAACTCATCTTCCAATTTTATTTCATTCTCAATAGATGTTTGTAGATTATTTTTATCAACTTCATTTTTCAAAATTGAGTGAATTATTTTTCCCATAATATTTGCGGGAATATTTTCTTCTTCTTTACTATTATATTCAACCTCATCATCATTTCTAAAAAGTTTAATTAATTCACCATAACCAAAATCATATGTTAGCTGATATTTTTTGGGGCAAAGCAAAAACAAACTTATTTTAGAGGCAGAAATAATTTCATTTTTTTCTAAACTGTTTATTGAGTTAAGTAAGAATTTATAATTTTCATTATTAGGAATTTTATTGTCGGAAAACTTTTCATATTCTACATTCCGAATTAAATTAATTTCCGTTTCAACATTTTCAGAATTTGTAAAATATTTATCATCACTTGATTGCATGAAAACTAAATTTCCGGAAATATTTTTTTTATCGAGATTCAAATCAATATTAATCGAATCAATAATTTGTTGTGCAAAAGAATCTTCATAAAATTTTCCTTTTTGCGTTTGCATTGAAATTATTAAATATTCTTCACTTCTTGTAATTGCTACATAAAGAAGTCGCTTCAATTCAGCAATAGATTTTTTATTCTGAAAATAATTGAAAAGTCCTACACTTGGTGCTTGTTTAAATTCTTCAAAATAATTTTTACGGAAAGGAAGTTTTGCGAGAATTCCAAAATCTTTATCAATATAAATATCTTTTGATTTTAAGGTCTCATCAAAAAATTTCTGATTTGTTTTATACAGAATCACAACTTTAAATTCCAATCCTTTACTTTGATGAATTGTCATAATTTTTACAGTATTTTCGGTTTCGTCCAATTCGGCATGACCTTCATCATCTAAACTATTAATTGCATCTTTTAAATAAATTGTAAAATCATACAAGGTATTAAAACCTTGTTCAGTAAAATTTATTGCTTGATGTATTAATTTTTCGAGATTTGCAATATCTTGTTTCCCATTATGTTTATTGGCTAAAAACGCCCAGTAGTTTGTTTCGTTGTGTATAATTCTAATCAAATCATTTAATTCTGTTTTCGAAGAAAGTTTAATATGCTTATTTAAACGATTGAGAATTTCTGTAAAATTATTTTTTGCGTTTGCATAATTTTTAAATTTATCAAAATAACTTTCGCCATTCTCAAACGATATCTCAGTGATTTCAGAATCTGATAATCCATAATACGGAGAACGTAAAACTGAAAGAAAAGCTAAATCATTCTTTGTATTTAATAAAAATGAAAGATAATTATAAACATCTAGAATAATTTGTTGTTGATAAAATCCTTTCCCGCCAACGATGGAAAACGGAATATTATATTTTACAAAATCCTTTTCCAAATCACTGAAATTTTTTCTAACACGACATAAAATTGTAACATCGCTAAATTCATATTCTTTAGAATTTACCAAATGTGAAATTTTATTTGCAATAAGTTCGGCTTCATTTATATTTTCTTCTTTCTCAGAAATCAAAATATCAATTTTACCTTTTTTAGGTTTTGAATAAGCACAGACTAAATCATTATATTCAACTTCATTAAAATTACGATTTGGATTTGCAAATAATTTGGAGAAAAGTAGATTGGTAAATAAGGCAATGTTCGGGCTTAATCTAAATGAATGCGGAAGCTGTAAAATTCCTTTCTTCCCAACTTTTGATTCAATTTGATTTTTTGTATCGTTAAAAACTTTTACTTCTGCTTCGCGAAACATATAAATACTTTGCTTATCATCGCCAACGACAAATAAATTTCCTACAGATAAATATTTTAGAATAGGCATAAATATTTCATACTGAATTTCATTTGTATCTTGATATTCATCAACCATTACATATTTAAACTTTTGAGAAAGTTTGTTTACAACTTCTGTGTTTTGTACAAGATAAAATGTTTTTATCAACAAATCTTCAAAATCCAAAAAAGATTTTTGATTTTTTTTGAATTTATATTTTTCACTTACTTCATTGTAAAAATCTATTAAAGATTTTCCGAATTTTGCTAATTCATCATTAAGTTCAATATAATTTTCATCTAATTCTATTTTTTTAATTTCATCAAATTTATCGTTTATTGAATTTATTAATTCTTCGTTATCGCTATATAAATTTGAACTCAAATACTTTTGTTGTCTAACTTTTCCATCTGTCTTAATTAAAACTTGAGAAATATTTTTAATCAAACTAAATTTATCAATAACATCTGATTTTGAATTTATCTCATTTAAAATTTTGTTTATTTCAATAGATATTTCTGTAGATTTATTTTTTTCTGCAATAAAATTTAATAGAGAAATTTCATCAATTAGGGTATCAATTAAATCAGAAAATGTCTCGCTTATTTTTTTCTCAAAATTCTTTTGAAGCCATTCGGCAATATCTTTTACATTATTTGAATAAATATTTTGAAATAATTTTTCCGTTGATTTTCTTTTTGCAAAAAGCTGTTTAACTTTTTTAGTTAGCTGAGATTTATTTCCAAATATTCTTATAAGATTTTTTACCGAAGAATTTTCATCCTTTAAATTTTTAATAATAATTTCATCAATACTTAACTCCAACAATTCATCGGAAGTTCTTGCATCAATTGGAAAAAAGTTTGCATCAATTCCAGCTTCCGGTGCAAAGTCCTTTAGGATATCAATACAAAAAGAATGAATTGTTGAAATTTTAGCTGAGACTAAATTTCTTCTAATATTTTCTAATTTATTTTTTACGTAAAAATTTGAATCTGAAATTCTTTCATTTATTTCATTTGCAATTTTGGAATAAAGTTCGCTTGCAGCTTTTTCTGTAAAAGTTATTGCAACAATATTATTTAACGAAACATTTTCTTGCAAAATTATTTCAACAAATCTTTTTGATAAAACTGTTGTTTTGCCGGAGCCGGCATTTGCGGTTAATGAAATATGCTTATCAAACTTTAAAGCTTCTTTTTGAAATTGTGTAAGCTGTGTCATTACTTAAGAAAGTTTATTTGAAATGTTGCACCATCATTTGAAGTTTTAATCAACTTAATATCAGCATTTGTGCTGTTCAAATATCTTTTAGCCAAACTTAATCCTAAACCCATTCCATCATTTTTTGTTGTGAAATTCATATCAAATATTCTTTCAATATTTTCATTATTTATTCCGTTTCCGTTATCAGAAATTTTCAACAAATACTCTTTTTCATTTTCAGATATTTCAAAAACTATTTTACTTGAATTTGCTTGAATAGAATTTCGAATTAGATTAATAATTGTTCTTCTAAGCTGCTGAGAATCGCCATTTAAATTTATTTTTTCTAAATTCGAAATAAATTCGGTTTTAATATTTTCTCCCGAAAATAAATTTATCGATTGCTTAACAATTTCAATCAAGTCAATTTCTTCTAATTTTAACTTCGGCATTCTTGCAAAATTGGAAAATTCATTTGCAATATTTTTTAAAGTTTCTATCTGATTTAAAATTGTTGATGTAACTTTTTTGAAGAACATATCAAACTTATCCGATTTGTCTTCATAAGTTGTAATAAGTTGTTGAAGGCTTAATTTCATTGGCGTTAACGGATTTTTAATTTCATGCGCAACTTGTTTTGCCATTTCTTTCCAAGCTTCTTCTCTTTCAATTTCCGCAAGCATTGCTTGATTTTCTTTTATTTCTTTCACCATATATTGAAATCCCGAAACCAATTCTTTTATTTCACCTTTTGCATTGGTTTTTATATCCAGACTCAAATCACCAGCTGCAATTGATTTTGTTGCAAGAGTTAGTTTTCTTATTGGAGATGAAATTTGATTTGCCATTAATGCACTAAAAAGAATTATAAATATTGCGGCAAGTGAATATGATCCGAATAAAAATACATCAACCTCGGAACCACTTAATGGAAGTAATATTTTATTAAATCCTTCAGAAACTTTAAGAATTAATTTTGCATCGCCTATATTTGCTTTGTAATAAAATGATTTATAATTATAGTTATCAATAAGTTCATCAATTAATATTTCTTGCTCACCATCAATAACTAAATTTTTATAAACTTCCGGATTTAATAATTTTGGAATAAGACCAACATCGTAAATTAAATCATCCGTGCTGTATTCAAGCTGATTATGCAAATATGCTGAATAATTAATATTCAAATCATTTGAAGCATTTATGAAATTAATATTACCGTTTTCTAAATGATTATTTAGATAAGACTCAATAGAGAAAGCACGTTTACCAAGTTTGTAATAAGTCGATTCTTCATTTTTATCTTCTGTAATTCCACGAAAATAAAATGCAATTAGAATTAATGGAATTAATGAAATAATTAAAAACGCAGAAAGCAGTTTTGCTCTTAAGTCAAACTGATAGACTTTATATTTTTCATAATACACTATTATGTAAATTAAAATTGCAAAAATTAATATTACTGCATGAGTGAAAAAAACCTTGAAGAAATCAAACAATCCTATTGAAAGTTCCTTGTTTTTTAATGCAATTGAAACGAGTCTTTCAATTCCATTTAGTTTAACTTTTTTAAGATAAATAATAAATTCAGATTCATTAAATTGACTTTCAAGCCAAGCATCATTTTTTTCTGTTAATTCTGTATTTAATATTACTTCATTAATTTCATCGGATGGATTTATATCTCCGTAAACTAATTTTAATTCTTTGTTCCGATAATCCAAAATTGAAAGTTTATCAAGTTTTAAAATAGCTTTTTCATTTAATTTTCCAGTCGAAATAAATTCTGGGTGTGATGTAAACCCGAATTCATTTAAATCAGATAAAATTGAAACATCCAAATATCCAATAAATGCATATTCATCTTTAAGTGGAAAAATTCCTCTAATTATTTTTTGAGATTCACCTTCTAATTTTTCTTCAAAAATTTTTATTTCTTCAATTACAGAATTTGTGTCAATAATATTTTTAATTGTAAACTGCGGATATGCTGAACCAAACCCCCCAAGAAGATTCCCTTTTAAATCTAAAAAGTTCACAGAAGAATTTACAGATTCCTTTTGCAGATTGCTTTTGCTCCAAATCATAAATGCATATGAATTGAAATTTGCATGAGGATTTTGAAATGCTTCAGTTGCTATTTTTCTGCTGAAATCATCAAGCAAAGTTTCAAATATAATTGATTTGAAAAATTCATCGTTTTCTCTGGTTATAACATTAGCAGTTGTTTTTAAAGATTCCTTTTCAAGTTCTGTATTGTAAAATAGCAATGTCAGTATTGCCGTAAATGACGATATAAAATAAATTACCAAAACTCTTGTAGTAAATTTTATATCATATTTTGTAATTAGATAAACCAAAATAGAAACTAAAATTACATGTGTAATTTTTATGAAAATTGTGCTTTGTGGATTTTTTTGAGTGAATTGAAAAATTAATATTGCTAAAATAAAAACTATTGAAAGTGATATAAAAAATAATTCATATTTTATTTTAAATGATTTTTTAAAACACTTTGTTAGCAAAATAAATAATGATGAAGAACCTAAAATTGAAATTATTCCCATCACTAAAACGTTTATGTGCATTAGGATTGTTGGAAAATCTATGTAAAGCGATGGATTCTGAAAATATCTTATCGAAGTATCAAAAACAAAACTTCTTATTACAGCACTAAATCCTCTTTGTGAAATAACATAAATTATAATTACTAAAATTAGTAATATGAAAAAAATAGTTTTGCTAGAGATATTAGCATTTCCCGATTTATAAAAATTTATCGAATATCTAAAAGCATTTATAAAAATAATACACACAACAACTAATGTAATCAGCAATTCAATTGGTGAATTTGTAATTCCAAAAGCAAAGTATGAAAAATAAATATTGGGATCGAATATTCCTTCCGATGAAATATTTTGAGGAATTTTTATGAAGACCAATAAATATCTTAGTATAATCAGATAAATTGCATAAAGAAAAAATTTTACTAGATAATTTTCTTTAGCATGAATTTTTTGATAAAGTACAACTCCTAAAATTAAATAACCAAAAAGTGCAAGCAAACTTTGAACAATAAATATATTATCATTCAAACTTTGAACAGAATTTTCACGTGTTTGTTTTATAAAAATTATTGTTGCAATTTTTTTATCGAAATTATTTTTTAATTCAAATGAGTGTTTTCTTCCATCTCTATTTTTTACGTTTTGTTTTGAATAATTTATAGAAAACTCAACTCCAAACTTATTTTGTAATTCATTTGTTAAACTTATTTTATTAAAATATGCTGGATTTAATTCATATTGTTTTTCAATTATTTTCCCAAACAGTAAATATTGATTTGAATTATTTGAGTGGATTGTATCTCTAACTAAAAGATAAGTATCAATTCCGGATTTCAAAAAGTAAGTTTCACCAAATTTAAAACTGAGTGAATCATTTCTAATTATTTGTTGATTAAAATTCTTATTCCAGAAAATTATTTTATTGCTATCCAAAACTGCAAAAATATTTTCGGTATTATATTTTTGTTGAATTTTTTTATCAATTTCAGAAAAATTTAAAACACTTATTTTCTTAAGCTGATTTTTAATTAAATCTTTTTCACTTATTAAATCAGTTTGTAACTTCGTTAAATATTCATATGTGAATTTTTCAATAAAATTAGTTTTATCTTCAATAGTTTCAGCCCAATTTTCAACTTCATTATTTATTATTTTATTTCCGACAACGCCGGAAATAATTATGAAAAGTATTACAATAAGTAAAATTGTTAAGGTTTTATTTCTTTTAAGTAAAGAAGTAAATTTCATTTATATCAATTTGGTTTTTTCAGATTTCAAAATACTTAAACGAAAATAAAAAAGCATACTCAATTGAGTATGCTTTCTAATTTAGGAGTTTTAGGTGTGTTACTTTTTAATAACTTTTTCTGGTATTTTATTTCTTGTTTCAGCATTTCTATTTGTTTTAAGTTGTTGTTCACCTTCTAATAATTGATAAGCCCAATCAAAAACTACTCTATCTCCAGAAATTGCTTTTACTCTAATTTTTGCATAATGATTGTCCCAAGTCCAAATTACATAAGTATGACCAACAATTGCTTTTGTATATTTTACATTTTCACCTTCAACTAAAGGAACCCATCCATCTAAAGGAGCATAATAAATATCTAAGAAACTATTTGTGTAACCCATATCTTGAATATCTGTATCATCCCAGACATTTAAGTAATACTCACCGTTATAATTTTCGAAGAAAAAGTCAGTCGAAAAATCATCATTGTAAGCATCAAAAGGAACAACTGCATATTCGCTAAAATCATAACCGGAATTATTTGGATAAAGATTATAATCATAAATTGATCTATTCATTCCTTCCGGTCTTGCAACACCATAAACCATATCGTAACTTAATTCGCTTTCGTTTCCGTCATAATCATAAGCGGCAACTGCATAATAATATAATTCACCGTTTACTGCATCATGATCAACAAAATAATTTCCGGATGTATTTCCAATTAATTCATATTCACCCCAATAATCATATGCAAAATAAACATTATAACCGGCTACATCTCTTTCGGGATTATCTTCCCAAGTAATTTCAACTAATCCGTCACCTACATAAGTCACAACATTTACCGGAGCTGAAGGAGGTGTGTTATCATAATCATAGTTTAAATTTGGATCGCAATTAGTAAATAGAAATATTACTGCAATTACTAATAATATTCGATATAAAGCTTTTTCATTTTTCATTTTTTCCTCCAATAAGAAATTCTACTTTTAGTATTTCAAGGAAAGTGCCAAATAAAAAAGCCTCAAATTTATTCAAATTCAAGGCTTTATTTATATTTTGATTTATTTTGTATTCAGATGTGAATTTGAATGTACATAATAATATACATTATATTTCGTTAAAATTTCCTTCAAAATACATTTTAGAATTATTGATTACAGCAATTGGTTTTCCGGTGAGCAATCTTTTATCAAACGGAGAATTTTTAGATTTTGATTTAAACTTTTTAATGTCAACTGTCCAAATTTCATTCGGATCAAAAATTGTAAGATTTGCTTTTTCACCAACAGAAATTTGTGGAATTGGAATATTTAAAATCTTTCTTGGATTTATGGAAAGTTTTTCTATCAACTGTGGAATTGATAAATGATTTTTGTGAACCAATTCACTTAATGCTAAACCAAGTTGAGTTTCCAATCCAAGAATTCCATTTGGAGCATAAATAAATTCAGCCTCTTTTTCTTCAATAGAATGCGGTGCATGATCACTTGCAATGCAATCAATTGTTCCGTCTTTTAATCCTTCAATAATAGCTTTTATATCCTCTTCAGTTCGCAAAGGGGGATTCATTTTATAATTTGAATCATAACTTATTAGTGCTTCATCCGTTAATGTAAAATGATGCGGAGTAACTTCAGCGGTAATTTTCAATCCTTTTGATTTTGCTTCCCTAACTAACTGAACAGCATTTTTTGAACTTATATGTGCAATGTGAACTTTTCCATCGACGTATTCCGCAACTGCAATATCTCGCATAACAGTTAAATCTTCAGCAATTGTTGGAATTGCCGGAAGTCCTAACATTGTAGAAACTGTTCCTTCATTCATTGCTCCGCCAGCTAAAGATTCATCTTCGCAATGTTCAATAATTGGAAGATTATACATTTTTAAATATTCTAAAGCATTTCGTAAAAGTGAAGCAGTTTTTACAGCAACGCCGTCATCAGAAAAAGCAACAGCTCCGGCAGTAACAAGTTCTGCAATTGGAGCTAAATTTTCACCTTTTCTATCTTTGCTAACTGCGCCAATTGGAAAAACATCAACCAAATGATTTTCTGATTTGCTTTTAATAAAATTTACAACTTCCGCCGAATCAATTGCGGGTTTTGTGTTTGGCATACATGCAATTCCGGTAAATCCTCCGGAAGCTGCCGCATTTGATCCGGTTAAAATAGTTTCGGTATCTTCCCTTCCCGGTTCGCGCAAATGAACGTGCATATCAAAAAGTCCGGGAGAACAAATTTTTCCGTTAAACTCAAAAATTTTTGCGTTAGATAAATCTTCTTTATTCAGATTCCCAATTTTTCTGATAATTCCATCTTCAATTAAAATATCATTTTGTTCATCAAGATTTTGTGCGGGATTTATAATTCTAACTTTATTTAATACAATTTTCATTTTACAATCCAATTTTTATAATTACGAATTTTTTGTTCCTAACAAATATAGAACTGCCATTCTAATGGCAACACCATTTGTAACTTGATCTAAAATAATTTGATAAGGTCCATCAGCAACTTCTGAAGAAAGTTCTACTCCTCTGTTTATTGGTCCGGGATGAAGTATTAAGATGTCTTTATTATTTCGTTCAATTATATCAGTTGTAATTCCAAAATAATTATGATATTCACGCAAAGATGGAATTGTTGTTCCAGCATCACGCTCAAGCTGAATTCTTAAAACATTTAAAACATCATTTTCACTTACTGCTTTGTTTATATCATGATAAATTTTTATTCCAAATTGCTCAATATTTCTCGGAATCATTGTCGGTGGAGCGCAAAGCGAAACTTCTGCACCCATTGTTTTTAATCCAAATATATTTGAAAGCGCAACTCTGCTATGAGCAATATCTCCAACAATACAAACTTTTAATCCGGAAAGTTTTCCAAGTTTTTCTCTGATCGAATACATATCCAACAATGCTTGTGTTGGATGTTCATGTCTTCCATCGCCCGCGTTAATTATTGATGCTTTTGAAATTTTAGTTAAATATAACGGAACTCCAGCTGATTGATGTCGTACGACAATCATATCAATTTTCATTGCTTCAATATTTCTTACAGTATCTTTAAAAGTTTCACCTTTTTTTGCGCTGCTAGTAGAAGTTGAAAAATTTAAAGTATCTGCGGAAAGTCTTTTTTCTGCAAGCTCAAAAGAAATTCTTGTACGTGTTGAATTTTCATAAAATAAATTTACAACTGTTGTTCCTTGCAATGTTGGAACTCGTTTAATTGGTCTTTCTAAAACTTCCCTAAAGGTTGTTGCCGTATCTAAAATTAATTGAATATCATTTTTAGAAACGTCTTGCAAACCCAAAAGGTGTTTAATTTTTAATGACATTTTTCCCCTAAAAATTATTTTGGTGATTCTATTAAGTAAACAGCATCTTCATCATCTACTTCTTTCATTTTAACTTTCACTTCTTCATTAACAGAAGTTGGAATGTTTTTTCCGACAAAATCTGCTTTGATCGGCATTTCTCTATGTCCACGATCAACCAACACGCAAAACTGAATTGAGCTTGGTCTTCCTAAATCCATTAAAGCATCTAAAGCAGAGCGAGTTGTTCTTCCGGTGTATAAAACATCATCTATAAGAATTACATTTTTTTCAGTTATATCAAAAGTGATATTTGTTACGGAAACTTCCGGTTGTTTTAATCTAGTACGAAAATCATCTCTATATAATGTTGCATCTAAAATTCCAAGCGGCGGAGTTTTTTTATCAATTTCCGTAATTTTATTTAAAATTCTTTTTGCCAAAAATTCACCGCGTGTTCTCATTCCAATTAAAATAATATTTTCTGAACCTTTATTTCTTTCAAGAATTTCGTGAGCTAATCTTGTAATTGTTCTGTTTAAACCGGATTCATCTATAATTTTTGCTTTTATATTCATATAAAAAAAATCCCCATTGACTAAAAGTCGCTGAGGTCTCCTAATTTTATTATAATTTTATTTTCCATTCCTTGGTTATCTCTCCGGATAATGTTAAAGGATTTATGTGTAAAAATAATACAAAAAATAATTTCTACAAAGGGGAATGATTATAAAGTGGAAAATTAAATTTATCTCGAAAGAATTCTTTTAACTTGTCTAATAAATTCAGTTAAAAAACCCAAACCAAATCCAATCAGAGAAAAAAGAATATCGTAAATATTGAATCCGAAAATTGCCGTTGATCCAATAAAATAAGTGGATAGTTTAGTTAGTAGAATCACGGAGAAAAATATTGAAAAGAAGAAAATTCCTAAAATTAACGGCTTTATGAAAAATGATTTAAATCTTCCTTTTAATTGAAGACTTTCACCAATAAAATCAAATTCCAAAGTATTAGTAATTTTTTTCATTAAGAAACTCCGTTTTCAACAATTTAGTTTAGACATTTAGAATTAGTAAAATGCACAAAACCAAGACAAAGTAAAAATATGATAAATATCTTTTTGCATTTATAGAAGTTATTAAATTCACTTGATGTAATTCCTAATATAAATTCTATAACTTGCGTTAAAATAATAATTTACAATTTAAAATCAAATTTTTTAAAATATTTTTTCAAATTGAGAACATTTTTTGAGAATCGTTTGTTCTTTATCACAAATTTTTTTTATACTTACTACATATTTGAGATAGAATTATTTAAGAAAGGGAAAAAATGAACAATGAATTAGTACTTGATAGATTTGGAATGAAATCAAATGAAAATCTTGAAGAAAAAGTTAAACTCTTTAAGAAAATCTGTCATGATAGCTTATTCTATTTTGGAATATTTTTAGGTGCATTTTTTATAATGAAGTTAATTCCTTTTTTGTATGGTGTAATTTCAAATTTAGAATTTGGAATAAATGAGGTTGTTGTAAGTTTTTTAGGTTTTGGAAACGTGTTTTTTATGTTCTTAATAAATAAAGTGTTTCATAAAAAAACTTATGATGATTAATATTTAAATTATTTTTATATTGCTGTTTAAGTTATTTCAAAAATTATTTAAGAATTATTAATGCAAAATAGAGAATCAGATTTAAAACATAATATTTCAAAAAGTAAAGAAAAGACCGGCTCATTAAATTCGATTAAAAAATTTTTTCTAAATCATTTTTTTTACGGAATTTACGGCTTTACTTTATTTTTTCTATTTTCCATTTTTATTGATTTTTTCCTTTCACTTTTTGATCCTCAGAAATCTTTTTCAGTTAACTTATTTACTTTATTAATTGGAATTGCCGGCTTTTTACTTGCATTCGGTTTTAGTTTTTTAGATTCTTTAAAAAAGTAGTTATAATTAATACTTAAAATTGCTATGATTTATTTCATTATATTTTAATAATACAAGATGTATTTTTATATTTGATTTTAATTGAGAATTTAATAATTTCCTAAGGAATTAATAAAACTTTCTCAAAAAGCTACATTTTTTTAGAAGAAATGAGTGAAAGAACTGCAAAACTAGATTTATTAAGTAATTATTTTATTACTTTCTTAAAACTTCATCCAGAAATTGCAAGAAGTAATTATATCATTAAGTTGTTTGTAAATTCATTTTACTTGATAATTCTTGGTCATTTAATTTCTAAACTCATCTAATTTTAGATGTGAATAGAATCAACTGTATCTGAAACCAATTCTGAATAATCCGAATAAAAACCCACTAATTCATTATGAGTATCAAAACCAAGAGCGTTGCATGTTGATGTGTTTAACTCAATTCCTTGATCCCAAACTCCCTTTGCATTATTAAATTCGGTGGTAATAAAATCCGCCAAATGAACAATTGCAACAAGTTCTTTGTTTTCAATTGAATTTTCTGGATTGTGATGAAATTCTACACAATCTGAAATTGAGGATGGTAAATTCCATTTTTTTAATAAATATGCACCAATTTCTTGGTGGGATAAACCTATTATGTGATTTTCACATTCAAAAAATTTTTTATCGCTGTTTAAGTTTGCATAAATTTGTTGAAATTCTTGGGGGAAGTATTTAACAATTAATTGAATTCCAATATCATGTAAAATTCCACCAACAAAAGCATCGCCAGCTAATTCCGGAAAACCTAACCTACGAGAAATATCTTTTGCTACTAATCCAACAGCCATTGAATGTTTCCAATAATCTTGCTCATTAAAGTTTGGAATCGGTTTAAATCGAATTGCATTTGATAATGAAATTGCTGTTACTATTTTCTCAAGTTCGTTTGATCCCATTATCATAATTGCAAATTCCAATGTAGAAACTCTTCTTAACATTCCGTAAAGTGGAGAATTTGCAACTGATAAAATTTTTGCAGCCATTCCTTGATCTTTTCCAATTATTTCCGAAATTTTTATAATATTTCCCGGCTCGGTTTTTATTGTGCTAATAGCATCGAACATAATTTCCGGAATGGTTGGTAAATTTTGGATTTTGTTGAGTTTATCGTAGATTTGTTCAGTGCTAACTTGCATTTTCTCCTCAAGAATAGATTAAGTTTGAATTAGGGCGATAATTAATAACATTATCGCTTCATTTTTCTTTTTTTTTAATAATATTTTGTGAGTAATTTTGGGTTATGATATAAATCAATTATTTTCGGGGTGTGGCGCAGCCCGGTAGCGCGCTTCGTTCGGGACGAAGAAGTCGTAGGTTCAAATCCTATCACCCCGACTTGAAACTTTTAAATAACATGAAACGTTGATTTCGAGATTATTTATTATAAAAGCAGTTTTTAATACAATTATTTAACAAAAATTTATGGCACAAAATTTTTCATTCGATATTGTTTCTGAAGTTGATTTTCAAGAAATTGATAATGCTTTAAATCAAGCTAAAAAAGAAATTATTCAGAGATACGATTTAAAAGATTCCAATACTACGTTGGATTTAAGCAAAAGTGATAAAACAATTACAATAAATTCTAAAGATGAATACGGTGTAAAAACTTCAATTGATATTCTTCAATCAAAATTTATTAAGCGACAAATTTCTTTAAAAGTTATGAAACTTAAGGAAATTGAATCTGCAAGCGGCGGCAGAGTTAAACAAGTAATTAATTTGCAAAATGGAATTAGCAAAGAAAATGCAAAACACATCACAAAATTAATTAAAGAGATGAAGTTTAAAGTCAATTCACAAATTATGGATGAACAAGTTAGAGTTCAAGGTGCGAAAAAAGATGAGCTTCAATCTGTTATCGCCAATATTAAAAGTGCCGAATTAAATTTTCCGGTTCAATTTGTAAATTTTAAATAATCAATTTTTACTTTTAGGAATTATTTTCAACTCAACATAATTTTTTTCTAAAAATAATTTTGCTGCATTTTGAACATCTTCCTTTTTTAAATTCAAATATCTTTTAATATCATACACAAAAGAATTGGGTTCACTCAAATTACAATTGTAACTATTAATTTGATTTGTCAAATTATCCAAATTTTGGAGTGAATAAATGTAAGATGATTTATAACTAGTAATTGCTCGCTCCAATTCTAAATCCGTAATTCCTTCAGAAATAATTTGATTTAGAATTTTAATAGTTTCTTCCTTTAATTTTTCCAAATTGCAATTTTGTTGAGATGTAATTGTTATAAAAAATGCTCCATCATATTTTGCAGAATATTGAAATGCAGAAACATCTTGTGCAATTTGTAAATTATGAATTAAATGTTTTTGCAATCTTGAACTTTTTGATCCAGTTAAAATATCAGCCAAAACATCAAGCGCCGCATCATATTTTCCGTAACCTTTTTCAGATTTCCAAGCAAAATATATTTTAGATAATTGAACATTATCTTCATGAATTATTATCTTCGATGATTCCAATTCAAAAAAATCAATTTTAATTTCTGAAATAATATTTTGATTCGGAATTTCCTCAAAATATTTTTCCACCAAATTGATTGCATTTTCCTCATCAAAATTTCCGCCGATTACAAGACTTGCGTTATTTGGAGTATAATAATTCGCAAAAAAATCTTTTACATCATTTAATTCAAACTTTTCTATGTCTTTCATCCAGCCAATTGTAGGCCAATGATACGGATGATTTTCAGGAAATAAATTTGAAAATAAAATTTCCCACGCCAAACCGTACGGCTGATTATCATAATTTTGTCTTCGTTCATTCATAACAACATCTTTTTGGTTATCAAGTTTATCTTGAGTTAATGCCGGAAGAAAAAATCCCATTCTATCAGCTTCAAGCCACAAAGCTAATTCCATACTATCAGATGGAACTGTTTCATAATAATTTGTTCTATCCATACTTGTAGAGCCGTTTAAACTTCCACCAACTTCCTGCACAAATTTAAAATGTTTTTCTTTAGGTACATTTTGCGAACCTTGAAACATCATATGCTCAAACAAATGTGCGAAGCCAGTTTTGTTTGGTTTTTCGTTTGCGGAACCAACTTTATACCAAATATTTACGGCAACTGTTGGAAAAGAATCATTTTTATATAGAATTACTTCCAATCCATTTTTTAAAGTATATTTTTTGTAATTAATGTTTAATAAATCTTCCAAATTTTTCCTTTCTATTTTAGGATAAATTCAATTCGTTCAAGTTTCCCGTCAATATTTGATTTTGGATTTATTCCAAAAATTTTTGCAAGTAACGGATTAATATCAATGTTTTGTATAGTTCCAATTTTATAATTTTCTTTGAATGCAGGACCTTTTGCAAAAAATATTCCATGCATATCTAATTCATTATTATCAAATCCGTGATTTCCTTTTGAGTAAGAATTACTAAATTTTTTAAGTAATTTATTATCAACCAAAGTCCAACCCAAATCAGCAATTATTATAATTGATGAAATAAACGGATGTTTTGAAAAATGAAAATATTCAGGAACTTCATTTTTCAAATATACTTTATAATGATTTTCTCTTTCCTTTAAAATTTGATATACTTCGTTTATTTCATTATGCCATGGCTCAATAAATGCAAATATTTCGTTATTATCAAATTTATATTTATAATCTTTAAGTATTTCTTCGATATTTATAAGTTTATCTTTACTCACTTCAGTCATTCCATGATCTGAAACTAAAATAATATTTACACTGTCTTTCATTTTAATTTCGTCAAGTTCGGAATTCAAATATCCAATTAGTGAATCTAATCTTTTAATTGATTGATTTACCTCAATAGAATTGGGACCAAATTCATGTCCGTAAGAATCCGTATCATGAAAATATAAAGTTACAAAATGCGGTCTTTCGTTTTGCGGAAATTTTAACCATTCAATTATATTATCAATTCTATCTTTGTAAGGATTGTTATGTTGATAATATTTAAAGTAATTTGGTCTGCGATATTCCAAATCAACTTCTGAACCGGGCCAAAAATAACTTGCAGTAATTATTCCATTTCTTCGTGCAGTTTCCCAAAAAGCTTCGCCTAAATACCATTTGCTATTTCTTACACTGTTTGTATCACCAAGTCTGTATTTTTCTTTTGTAAATGGATTGATAAAAAAATTAGAAATTATTCCATGATTTTCCGGATACATTCCGGTAATTATTGAATAGTGATTTGGAAAAGTTTTTGAAGGAAAACACGGTTTAAGAGATTTTGCTTTTACACCATATTTTTGTAATGAATCTAAATTTGGTGTAATTCCACGTTCGCAATAATCCCAGCGGAAGCCATCAAAAGAAATTAAAATTACATATGGAGTTTTTTGCGAGAATAGAATTGAAGAAAATAAAAAGAGAATAATTACAACATTTTTAGCTTTCATTAATTTTTATAAATAATTAATTTTTGATTTTCGTGATTTATAATTCGAATGATAACGAAAAATTCCACCATCTTTCTCTGCCGTACCAAACTAAAGCTGATTGAGAACTGTGAGATGTTCCATCAATTGCATCAATTATGTAATCTTTATTGTTAAGAATATTAAATGAATTTATATGAATAATTACTTTTTCCAAGTAAGATAAATTTAAGTTTACAAATGCAGAAATGTGAAAATCTAAAATAAAATAATTTGGTAATTTCCACGAGTTCACATTTTCATCATTAACATTTGTTCTTAAATTTGGATTGAAATCAGCATAATGATTTCCAAAAAATTTCAAAATAGGATTTAAAGAAATTGTAAAATTTTGATTAAAAATATTTTCATATTCAATTCCTAAAAATGCTGTAGTCATTGGTGAACCGCCAACAAATACATTTTTTACATATGAAGAAATAATTGTTTGTTGAGTTGGATCAGATTCTGGCGCAACAACTGCAAAAACGTTATCTGTCCATTTATTAATTGAATTTGAAAACATTCCTTCTAATCTTAAGAATTTTTCCGGTTGCCAAACTGAAGAAAGCTCAATTCCCATATGCCTTGCGGAAGCTCCGGATAAATTAAAAAAGTAAAATTGATTTGTATTAACATCGCTTATCATTTTACTAATTGCTTTGTCTTTCCATTCCGTAAAATAAATATTTGAAGTAATCTTAAAATCGTAAGTATTTAATCCGTGCCCCAATTCAACATTAAAGATTTTTTCATTTTTAATATTTTCGAATTTATGATTTGTGTAATCGTAAACATTTTCTGCTAACGGTGCTTTTGAAAAATATCCGATATTAAAAAAGAGATTATTAAAATTATCCAAATTATAATTTGCTCCGGATTTTATTGTGTATCCGAAAATATCAAACCAACTTGTTTCACGAAATGGATCATCATTTAAGTAATTAAAATAATCCAATCTTTTATATCCGGTTGAAGAAACTGAAATATTTGCGAATGTTAGTAAATCACCAAATTGAAATTCGCTTTGTAAAAATCCGCCAATCTGTCGAACATAACTATCAGCATTATAATCAACTTTATCACCTTTGAACAATAATTTATTGGGATCCAAATTAAAATTACTACTGCCGATTGTATAATCCCCGCCTAATAAATTTCCTACTTCCCTATAATTTTGAGCTGAGTAATATCTTGCATCAATGCCAGTAGAAATTTCTATATTTTCTTTTTTAAATCTTGCATTAGAAATTACACCAAACCAATTATGTCTGTGAACAGTAAATCGTAAAGCATTTTCTGTATAATTTAATAAAGGATGAAAATTTGTATTTACATTTTTGGAATTTTTTCCCCATTCGGAATCAAAATCAATTAATCCATTTTCTGTTTTGCTAAAATTTGCCCAAGGTGGAACGGTTCCTCCGCCATCTCCATAAGAATAATATAGAATGTTTGATAAAATCCAATTTTGGTTAATTTGCCAATTATGATTTAAATTGAAAGTCGGTTTGTGAAAAATATTATCTCTTAGATTTAATGGTTTTCCATTTAAATATCCCCAATCGGGATTAAAATTCTTTCCGTATAATTTCCATTCATCAATTGTAAGCATTGTTAAACGCTGACCATGTTCTTGAGGAGAACCAATAGCTTGAAGTTCAAGTGAATGATTTCCGTAAATTCCGCCAAGAGCAAAATAATATGAAAATTCATCAACCCAAGTTTGATCAACATATCCATCCCAATCTTTTTTTGAAATAAATGATGTTAGCAACAAACTATTTCCAAGTATTTGTTGTGAAAATGCAATTGTCTTTTTTTGAAAATTATCAGAACCAAATTCCATGCTGAATTTTGCGAAATTATTTAAACTATTTACACCTTTTGTTAAAAAATTAACTGATCCTCCAATTGACGAAATTGAATATGGATTTGCACCTAGTCCTCTTTGAACATTTACACGTTCTAGAACATCCGCAATTCCAGCCCAATTTGACCAATAAATTTCACCGTTTTCCAAATTGTTTACCGGAACTCCGTTTAACATAACTGCAATATTTGTATGGTTAAATCCTCTTATAGAAATTTTGTAATCTCCCATTCCTCCGCCGAGCGAAGAAATAAAAACACTTGGAGAAGATTCCATAATAAAACCGGCATCTCTGTTTCCAAGATTTTTTTCTATTTGAAAATTATCATAATCCTTATTTGCTACCGGAGTTTCTCTAAATTTAGGAAGTGAACTTAATACTGTAGTTTGCTCAAGTAAAATTTCCGAAGGAATTAAATTTATTTCAAAATATGAATTTTTTGTAATCTCGAAATTTTTACTATATGTTCGATATCCAACATGTGAAAATTTAATTAAATATTTTCCCGCTTTTGGAATCTCTAATGAAAAACTTCCGTTTGTATTACTGCTTGCTCCAATGTTAATTTCTGTTAAAATTATATTTGCAAATTCGATAGGATTTCCGGTTAACGAATCTTTAACTACACCATTTAAAGTTACTTGTTGGGCAAATAATTTTAAGGAAATTAAAATAAATAAAATTGTTTTTTTCATAGTAAAAATTTATTCAAAATATTTATCAAAAGGGATGCAATTCGGTTTGTTCAATATAATCTTCTAATCTTTTGGATAATTATTCAAATTCATTTAGGAAAATTTTTATTTAATATTTATTTATAAAATTGCATTGATTACAGATTTATAAATTAGTTACAAATTTAAGAATTTAAAAATTTTCAAACTTCTCAAATTCAAATTTTCTTTATATTTTTTTTTAATAAAATGCAATGTTAAAAAATTATTAAATCTTATTTTTGTTTTGGAAAGCCGAAGTATTTTACAAATATTTGAGTACAAAAATCTTAGAAAAACGTAAATTAAAACTGAATTTACATAACAAAATAGGAGACCTTTATGCCCCAAACTAATTACTTTAAATCTGCCCTAATGTTATTACTTTTTGTAATAAGTTTTGGCAGTTTATTTGCACAAGGTGTTACAACTTCATCAATTAATGGAATTGTAACAGACGGTGACGGAAATCCATTGCCGGGTGCAAACGTTATTGCAGTTCATACTCCATCTGGAACAACTTACGGTGCTTCAACCCGATTAGATGGAAGATTTTTTGTAGCCGGTATGAGAGTTGGTGGTCCTTACAAAGTTACAGCATCTTATGTTGGATTCAAAGAACAAGTAAGAGATAACGTATATCTAAACCTTGGTGTTTCTTCTGATGTTAATTTTAATATGGTTGATGCAAATATTGAATTAGGCGAAGTTGTTGTTGCTGGTGAAAGAGATGCAATATTTAGTTCTGAAAGAACAGGTGCTGCTACTGCAATAAACAAAGAAGCTATTAAAACTTTACCAACAATTACTGGAAGAATTGGTGACTTTGCTCGTTTAACTCCTCAATTCAGTAGAGCTGGTGTTCCTGATGGAAGCAGTGCTCAAGGTTTTTCATTTGCCGGTCAAGATAACAGATATAACAATATTTCTGTAGACGGTTCATATTTCAATAATTCATTTGGATTAGCTGGTCAACCTGGTGATAGGACCGGTGTTGCTCCAATTTCTATGGATGCAATTGAACAATTGCAAATTAATATTGCTCCTTATGATGTTCGTCAAGGTAATTTCGTAGGTGCTGGTGTTAACACTGTAACAAGAAGTGGAACCAACGATTTTTCCGGAACTGCTTATTATAAATTTAGAGATGATGGTTTAGTTGGAACAAAAGCTGGCGATTTGGATTTCAATCCAGGAACTTTTAATTACAGCCAAGTTGGTTTAAGTTTAGGCGGACCGATAATTAAGAATAAATTGTTCTTTTTCATGAATTTTGAAAATGAGGCTCTTACAAATCCTGCAACAACTTTTGAAGCAAATGCTGGTGGTCAAGAAGTTGTTGGAAATACTACAAGAGTTTTAGCTTCTGATTTAAATACCTTAAGTGCATATCTAAAACAAAATTTTGATTATGAAACCGGACCTTATCAAGGATATGATTTTGAAACTCCAGCAACCAGATTTATTGCTAAATTGGATTATAACTTAGATGACAATAATAAATTCAGCTTAAGATATACACATCTTGATTCTGAAACTGATGTACTTATGTCAAACTCTTCTTCATTAGGATTTGGAAATAGAAGAACAAATTCTAATTCAATGAATTATGCGAATTCAAATTATAGTATTTTAGAAAATATCCGTTCTATAGTTGGTGAATGGAATGCAAGAATTGGCGATAATATGTCAAATAATTTAATTGCCGGTTATACATATCAAGATGAAAGCCGCGGTTATAAAAGTGATAAATTATTCCCGATGGTTGATATATTAAAAGATGGTACAAACTATATTTCTTTTGGTTTTGAACCATTTACACCAAATAATGAATTAAGATATAAAAGTTTTCAATTGCAAAATAATTTTTCAATTTATGGAAAAGATCATAATTTCACATTCGGTGCTAGTTTAGAATATTATGAATCAGAAAATATATTCTTCCCAGGATCTCAAAGCGTTTACGTATATAATTCTTTAGATGATTTTTACGCTGATGCAAATGCTTACTTAAATGGAACAGCTTCACCTACTACAGTTAGAAGATTCCAAGTAAGATGGTCAAATATACCTGACTTGGATAAACCAGTTCAACCTCTTGAAGTTACATATGCTGGAATTTATGGACAAGATGATTGGCACTTGAACAAAGATTTCAAATTAACTTTAGGATTAAGAGTTGATGTTCCATTCTTTGGAAATACCGGATTTGAGAATTCTCAAGTTGATGGTTTAAATTTCCAAGATGAAGAAGGAAATACTGTAAAATATTCAACAAGTAAATTACCTGATGCAAATCCATTATTTTCACCAAGAGTTGGTTTTAACTGGGATGTTAATGGCGATAGAACTACTCAATTAAGAGGCGGTACTGGAATATTTACTGGAAGACCAGCTTATGTTTGGATTTCAAATCAAATTGGGAACAATGGAGTATTAACTGGATTTGAACAACAAGATAATACAACCGCTAGACCATTTAATCCAGATCCAGATCATTATAAACCAACTTCAGTTACCGGAGATCCAGCATCAAGCTATGAACTAGCATTTACTGATCCTGACTTTAAATTTCCTCAAATTTGGAGAAGTAATTTAGCTGTTGATCAAAAATTACCATTCGGTTTAATCGGTACTGCTGAAGCTATTTATGGTAGAGATGTAAATGGAGTTTATTATATCAATGCAAACTTAGCTGATCCAAATACTGCATTTAGCGGTGTTGATAACAGAGCAAGATGGACTTCCGGAAATAGAATTAACAGTAATATTTCAAGTGCAATTGTTTTGAAAAACCAAGATGAAGGTTCTTCATTAAACTTATCTGCTACTCTAGAAAAACCATTTAGTGATAATTGGTTTGCAAAAGTTGCATATAATTATGGTTATGCAGAAAATACTGTTGATGCGGGATCAATTGCTTTTGGTTCTTGGAATAATAATCAACATAGCGGTGACCCAAATAATCCAGGAATTGCTTTTTCAACATATTCTCCTGGGCACAGAGTTTTTGCAGCGGCTGCATATAGATTAGAATATTTCGATTTTGGCGCAACAACTTTCTCATTATTCTGGGATGGCTATACACCCGGTAACGCAAGCTATGTATTCAGCGGTGATATAAATGGTGACGGCGGAACAAGCAATGACCTTATTTATATTCCAAATGATAAATCAGAAATGAATTTTGTTAACATTACTGATAATAGTAACAATGTTTTATTTACAGCTGATCAACAAGCAGATGCTTGGGATGCTTACATAGAACAAGACGATTACCTAAGTGAACACAGAGGCGAATTTGCTGAAAGAGGTGGTGCATATTTACCAATGGTATTCAGAGCTGACTTAAGCGTTACCCAAGAAGTTTTCATGGATTTATTAGGTGCTCGTAATTCATTGCAATTTAGAGTTGACTTCTTAAACTTTGGAAATTTATTAAATCCGGATTGGGGAGTAAATCAAAGATTTACAACTACACAACCTTTAGTTGTTATTAGAAATCAACAAGCAAATGCAGAAGGTGAAACTCAATATCAATTAGCAAGAACCGGTGGAAAATTAATAACTGAAACTTTCCAGCCAACTGCTTCAATTGATGATGTATTTAGAATTCAATTATCTGTAAGATATACATTTAATTAAAATCTAAAAATATAGATTTCATAAAGGCTGCAGCTAATGCAGCCTTTTTTATTATATTTCAATTATAATTTATTTATCAACTTACAAATTATCAAATATGAGTAATTCCCAATTTTTAAGAAAAGTATACAAAATAAAACTAGTAATAACCGATGTTGATGGAGTTTTAACCGATGGCGGATTATATTATACTTCCGAAGGAATGGTGATGAAAAAATTTAATGTAAAAGATGGAATGGGAACGCGTTTACTAAAAGAACAAGGAATTAAATGTGCAATTATTACAACCGATACTTCAGAATTAATAAAAATAAGAGGAGAAAGAATTAAAGTTGATTATTTATTTCTTGGCATTTGGGATAAAGAAAATAAAATGAAAGAAATTTGTGAAATTGAAAATATATCGCCGGAAAATGTTGCATTTATTGGTGATGATGTAAATGATTTGGGAATTATTAGGGAAGTAGGATTTTCCGCTTGTCCTGTAGATGCAGTTGATGAAGTAAAAAATTTAGTTGATTTGGTACTTACTCGTAAAGGTGGTGATGGAGTTTTTAGAGAATTTGCTGATTTGATTATAAAAAATATTTAGAAAAATAAATTCATTAATTCAATTAGTGCATAATTTTGGTTTGAATCGCTTTTATCTCAATTACAAACAAATCTTATCTTAAAAAATAATTTTCCAACGTCAATTCAATTTAATAATTGGTGAAAAGTTAATTTAATTGTGCTTACATTCCCCCAAACTTGCCTGCGGCAGGCATGTGTGGGAATCCAGTAAGAATTCAAGAGACTTTCTTATTCACGGGAATGATATTTTAAATCCTTTAATAAACGGATTTAGAAATCTCATTTATAAAGTAATATTATTTCCAATTTCTTTCACAAAAGATAACTTTATAAATACAAACAATTTACAATTTTTAGTTAAAAAAAATATTAAGTAAATAAATGTATTTTATTATTTTATATGGATTAAGAAAAAAATATTTATTAATTTTTTTTAAGCAATAATTACTTAAATTGTAATTAATTCAAGAGGTACAAAAAATGAAAAAAATATTGTTGTTTTGTTTATTTATTTCAAATTTATTTTTTGCTCAGACGGTTATTGACGATGACAGTGATAGTATACGTGTATATAAAACAAGTTGGTATTTGGGCGGTGGTTTAAGTTATCCACGTTATATGACAATCAGTGACAAATCAATTGCATCTCACAAAAATTTTGGAGCTTATTTAACTTTAGGTTATAATCTAACGGAACATTTTGGCTTTCGATTAACTCCTTCTTATGTTTTGTTACATTCATTTTACTATGGAAATTTTGGTGGTGAAATTGATAATTACGTTAATATGGGTGCAATAAATTTAGAAGCATTGTATTCACTTCTTCCTTGCGAAATAATATCCCCTTATGTGCTGCTTGGTTACGGAATGACTTATTTCAAATCAACAAACCCTTATTTGGGTGAGATAAGAAAACCAATAAATGATGCTTGGATTGGATACCAAGCTTTATTGGGCTTAGGTGCTGAGTTTAAATTTTTTGATGATTTAAGTATAAAAGCAGAATTTGATTATATCACAGCATCAAATAATAAAATAGATGGAAATGATCATATTAATGAAGTTAAAGGAATGCTATATAGTAACGGCGATTCCTATATGAATTTAAAACTTGGAGCAGTTTGGTATTTTGACCGAGGCGAAAGATCTAGAATTTGCGAACCGTTTAGTATTAGAGAAGTAATTAGAGAAGTTCCCGTAGAAAAAATAGTTGTAGATACTGTTTATATTGATAAAGTAATTGAAAAAGCTGTAACCAAACGCGAATCATTTGTATTGGAAAATGTAAAATTCAAATTTGATAAAGACGAGCTTACAGAGGAATCAAAAGCAATTCTGAATAATGTTGCAAATACATTAAATAGATTTCCGGATGAAAAAATTGAAATTCTAGGACATACAGATAATATCGGATCAGATGAATATAATTTGGATCTTTCCGAAAGAAGAGCTAACAGCGTAAAAAATTATTTAGTTACTCGTGGAGTTGTAGCAGATAGATTATATACTGCCGGTTGCGGCGAACGTAAGCCCGTTGCTGATAATGATACAGAAATTGGCAGAGCAATAAATAGAAGAATTGAATTTAGCATATACGATGGAATTAGTAGTAAATGTCCCAAACCAGAAGAAGGTGGAATTCAACAGAACGAAAGTGAATTTGAAAAAGCTGTTCTGAACAACGAACAAGTTATAATTGAAGGAGTATTCTTCAAATTTGATAGTGACCAATTAACTCCAGAATCAGAAAACACTTTAACAAATGTTGCAAATGTTCTGCAAAAATATCCGGATGCAAATGTAGAAATTCAAGGACATACAGACAGTTTAGGAAATAATATGTACAATGAATTTCTGTCGGATAAAAGAGCAAAATCTGTTAAAAATTTCCTCGTTAAAAAAGGAATTAACGAATCAAGATTAACCACAATCGGTTACGGCGAAACTAAACCAATTGAAGATAACGGAACCTCATACGGCAGAGCAGTAAACAGAAGAATTGAATTTAATATTAAAAATTCCAGCAATATAAAAGTTCAAACTGCAAAACCGGTAAAAACTGATGCTGTTGCTGATCAATTTACAACAAAAGAAGAGAAAGAAATTGCACAAATTATTGCAAGCGGAGAAAAATTAGTATTCACAAATATTCATTTTCGAACAAACAGTGATATAATTACAAAATCATCTTTAAACATTTTGGATAATGCCGCAAATGTTTTATCTAAAATGTCTGATGTGAATGTAGAAATCCAAGGTCATACAGATAGTGACGGATCGGAAAATTATAATCAAATTCTTTCGGAAAAGCGGGCAATTGCTGTGAAAAATTATTTAGTACAAAAAGGAATAAGTGCAGATAGACTTACTACAAAAGGATTTGGTGAAACTAAACCAATATCTGATAATTCAACCAAAGAAGGTAAAGCTCAAAATAGAAGAATTGAATTCGAAATTATAAAGTAGAATTTTAAATTACTTACGAATCCCTATTTTGCTAAACAGAATAGGGATTTTTTTAAATTTTTTAACTTTCCTGATCTAAACCAACATCACAAAATTTAAGAAAATTTCTCAAAAGTGATTTGGATCACTACAATTGTATTAATTTTACACTTTAATTGTTAAAATTATTTATATTCTTGAAGTTCATACAAAAATTAGTACAATAAAAATTTTATAATTGATAAAAATTATGAAAATGAAAACTATCATAAAATTAAAAATACTTTTCATGATATTATTTTTTTCAAGCAAATGCTTTGCACAACAGCATGTTTGGGAAGATTCATGGGGAATTGGATTTGGCGGTATATATCCAAGATTTATGGGAATAACTACTCCAATGATTTCTGAAGATGAAAATTTTGGTTTCTATCTTGAATTAAATAGAAAATTTAACGAAAATCTATCAGCAAGGTTTAGACCAGCATTTATGCATATGGAATCTTCATATTATCAAAATTTAGATCATAAAATTGTTAAGACAAATTTAATTACCGGAAGTATTGATTTTACTTATAACATTTTTCCATGTTCATTTATTTCACCTTATATTTTAACCGGATTTGGATTTCAAGTTTTCAGACCTTCCGGTGCTCCATCCAAAACTATTGATAAATTTCATTTTAGATATCAATATGATTTAGGTGTTGGGCTCGAAATTTATTTAAAGGAATATTGGAAATTATTTCCGGAAATAAATTATATAACTTCTTCTCATAATTATTTAGAAGGCAATAAAGAGCGAAACGAATTAAAAGGATTATTTGGAACTAACGGTGATTCTTACATGACTTTTAACGTTGGCGTTTTGTGGTATTTTGAAACGGGAGAAAAATCTAAAATTTGTGAAAAACCGTCTGGGCTTAGTGAAATACCAAGTCGTGTTGTTGAACAAAATACTTATATTACTAATAATTTTGAAGCAGAACCAAAAGAAATTATTAAAACGGAAATTCAGCAAATTGAAAAAATTAATTTGTTCGGTGTAAATTTTGAATTTGATAAAGCTACTTTTTTACCAGAATCTTATCCAATTCTTAAACATTTGTTAACTGTTTTACAAAATCATCCAACAATGGAAATTGAAATTCATGGACACACAGATAATATCGGAACTGATCTTTACAATATTGGACTTTCACAAAGACGTGCTAATGCAGTAAAAAATTATTTGGTAGCAAATAATATTAATCCAAATAGATTAAAAACTATTGGCTTTGGAGAAAGAATTCCAATTGCTGAAAATGATACTCCCGAGGGTAGAGCATTTAACAGAAGAATTGAAGTAAAAATTATTAACACTGAAGAATTTAATACTCAACCTTCAAATCAGAAAAATATAAAAAAGGATTTAGGATTTATTAATACTCCAAACGTAAAACAGATAACACAAACTTTTAATAATGGTGAAAAATTATCATTTTCAAATATTCAATTTGAAGTTAATAGCGATATTATTACTAAACATTCTAAATCAATTCTCGATCAAGTAAAATATGTCTTAACTAAAATGTCGGATATAGACGTTGAAATTCAAGGTCATACAGATAACGATGGTGATGAATATAGTAACCAATTTCTATCCGAAAAAAGAGCACTTTCGGTTAAGAATTATTTAGTGCAAAAAGGAATTTCTGTTCATAGACTTACAACTGCGGGATTTGGTGAATCACAACCAATTGCTGATAATTCAACCAAAGAAGGAAAAGCCCAAAACAGAAGAATTGAATTCCAAATAATTAAATAAATTTTTCTTTATTAGTTTTTAAATCCCTATTTTGATTTTCAGAATAGGGATTTTTTTTAAATAAAAATTACGGAAATTATGTTAGATCGATCAATAAAACCAATACCAACCGGCAAAATACAATTTACAACTCCAAATATTGAAAAATTCTTTTTAGAAAATTCTGCTCAAGTTTATTTTAATAAAAAAGATAATCTACCCATAATTCAATTGAATTTAATTATTCCGTGCGGAAGTATTTATAATCCAAACGGCAAAGAAGGATTATCATTTTTAACATCTATGCTTCTTGATGAAGGCGCAGATAATCTATCTGGATTTGAAATTTCAGATAAGCTTGAATTAATGGGATCAATTTTAAATATAAATTCCAACAAAGAGTTTACAACAATTTCACTTTTATGTTTAAAAGAAAAGTTTGAAAATTCTTTAGAGATTTTATCTAAGATAATTTTACATCCTAATTTTAACGATGATGATTTTGAAAGACAAAAATTAAAATTGGTTACAAAAAATATTCAGCTTGAAGATGATCCATCTTATGTTGCATCAAATATTTTTAATAAGAAAATTTTTAAAAATACAAATTATCAATTTCCTTCAAGCGGAATTAATTCTTCAATTGAATCAATTACAAATTCAGATATAAAGAATTTTCATTCGGAAACTTATTTGCCAATCGGCTCTTTCTTTGTAATAGTTGGAAATATTGAAAAAAGTAATGTTGCAAATCTTTTGAATAAATATTTTGAAGGATGGAAAAATCAAAATAGAGTAAATCACAATTTTGAAAAAATTATTTTTGATAAAAAAATAATTGCAATTAATAAACCGGAAGCTGTTCAAAGCGAATTACGAATTGGTCATTTTTCTAAAGGAAGAAACTCTGATGATTTTTATTCGAGATCACTTTTAAATTCAATTTTGGGCGGACAATTTTCAAGCAGAATAAATTTAAATTTACGTGAAGCAAAAGGTTTTACTTACGGCGCAAATTCAAATTATAATTACAATTCATTAGGAAGCACTTTTTCCGTTTCAACTTCAGTCAAATCAGAAAATACTGGAGATTCAATAAAAGAAATTCTATTCGAACTAAATGAAATAAAAAATATAATTCATCAACATGAAATTGATTTTGCTAAATCTTATTTAGTGCGAAGATTTCCTTCAATGTTTGAAACTTATTCCCAAATTGCATCAAACATATCGTTGCTTCCGCTATATAATTTGCCGCAAAATTATTTTGATACTTATATTCGAAAATTAAGCGAAGTAGAATTAAATGATGTTTTGAAAGCTGCCAAGGAAAATATTGATTTTGATAAGCTATTAATTGTTGTTGTTGGAAATCTAAAATTGATTGAAGAACAGATTGCACAATTTGATGAATTTGAGATTGAAAAATATTAATTGCAATAAGCAACAAGTAGATGGGAGTTTTCTAAAGAAGTAAAGAATTGGAAATTTATAGAAGCCAAGAAGGATTTACAATTTTGTTTCCCCTTTTCTGAATATTTGTAAGCTCATCTTGTATTAAATGCCAATCTTCAACATTTATTCTAAAAACTTTTGCCTCACCGGATTTCAATTTAGAAATGTGGAATCTTAAAAGTGAATTTATATCACTTTCATTTTCACCTTTTATATACGTAAATTTATTTGATAACAAAATTCTTCGATTACGTTCTTTAAATTTTTCTGCTAAATAATTTTGAATTGATTTTGCAAGTTCACTTTTATTTTCATCAATAAAAAATATGTGAGGCGAATTAAAAGATGCAATAATTTTTTTGGAATTACTTTTTAATTCATCTAATTTCATATCATCAGAAAGTTCAAAATCAATTTCGTCCGAATTATCATCAAGCTCAATAAAATACTCTTTTTTCCCTTCTTTAAGAATTTCTGCAATGGATGTTGAATTGCTTTCAAGCGGAAGAACTGTTCCAAAATGCAATGGATTTTTTATTAATTCACTCAATTCATTTTCGTCCAAATCTTCAACTTGATAAAGTAAAAATGAAATGTTTGAAAACTCTCTAATTATATTTTCATCATGTTTAAAGTCTGCGATTAATTTTATAGAGTTTCCGGATTCTATAATTAAATTTGTTAATCCATTAATTTTTTCTTCCGAAGAACTAATAATCACTGGTTTTTTAGAAAATTCAATATTAATATCTTTAATAATTTGTGCAATTGGAACATCATTTGGCAAATTAATTATTAGACTATTTTTAAGTGAATCACTTTTCCCTTTTTGAATTTTTCCTTTCTTAATCCAATTTTCATCAATTCCATAATCTGATAAAACTT
Organism: Ignavibacteriota bacterium; assembly: GCA_016716225.1. Classification (NCBI taxonomy): domain Bacteria; kingdom Pseudomonadati; phylum Ignavibacteriota; species Ignavibacteriota bacterium. The sequence goes on from JADJWT010000001.1 coordinate 225,851, forward strand.
TTAAAAATTTTTCATCAATTACTTTTTTACTTAAATATGCAGATTGATTATTTGGTAGACTTATATGTAGAAATCCCAATACGACATTTAATAAAAGCAGAATTGCAACAATAGCAGTAAGTATGTAAATTAATTTTCTTTTGTTAAACATCTTTCTTTGGAAAAATTTATATTATTCGTTAATAAAGTTTGGTGCACGCTTTTCTAAAAATGCAGTAGTTCCTTCTTTGAAATCTTTTGTTCCGCAGCATTTAGAAAATTGCTCAGCTTCAAAAATTAATCCTTCTTGTAGATTTGTATTATTTGTCGCGAGAATTGAATTAAGTGCAGCATTTATTATTGGTTGACTTTTACTTGCAATTTTTTTTGCAATAATTTTAGCTTCGGTTAATAAATCTTCAGGAGCTGTAATTTTATTTATTAAACCAATTCTTAATGCTTCTTCAGCATCAAATAAATCTCCGGTTAAAATATATTCTGCAGCAACGCCAGTATTAACTAACCTAGTAAATCTTTGGGTTCCGCCGTAACCCGGAATTATTCCTAAATTAACTTCCGGTTGACCAAATTTTGCCCGACTGCTTGAAATTCTAATATGACAAGCTAACGCAAGCTCACAGCCGCCGCCTAATGTAAATCCATTTATTGCAGCAATTACGGGCTTTCCGCAATTTTCTATTTTATTGAAAACTTTTTGCCCTTTTAACGAAAATTGTTTTCCGGTTTCTTCATTGCAATTTTGTAATTCCTTAATATCTGCGCCGGCAACAAAAGATTTATCTCCGGTTCCGGTTATAATTATTACTTTTGAATTATTATTTTTTATTTCCGAAAATAATAAATCTAATTCTTCCAATAACTCACTATTTAATGCATTTAATTTTTCCGGACGATTTATTTGAATAATTACAATATCATCTTCAGCATTAACAATTAAATTTCTAAATTCCATTTTCTTATCCTTATAAAGTTGCTGCAACCGGAATTGTAATTCTTAAATCAAGTGAAAAAAATTGATATTCATGCAAATAAGTATAACTTGCAAAAACATCCATTAGAAAAAATGACAACCCGCCGCCTGCATGAAATCCAAATTTTGAAATATTCTCTAATACATTTGGTTTTCCTAAATCAATTTTATATTGATGAAATTCATTTATATAAGCATAAGTGAATCCAGCTTCAGCAAACGGCATAAGTAAAATCATATCATCAACGATTGGCGCAAAAAAATATTTTGCACCAAAATCGGCACCAAATAAACTTGAGCTTAAAGTTGAATGATCTGTATTTTGATAAAATTTATAATTCCCGGAATGTGATTGATAACCAAATTTTCCATAAAGAAATACCGGAAGAAAATTTATGTCTGTGTATGATATTGTAGCATTAAAACCCGGACCAATATTACTTCTTGTGCTAAATTCTCCCATAGGAAATCTTGGTCCAACTCCAAGTGTAAAAAAAGCACCTTTTGCTTCTTTGTAATTTTCAATTTGTGCAAAAAGTAAATTGCAAGAAATAATAAAAAGTAAAATTAAATTTTTTAATAATTTCATTTTGTTAAAATTTAGTTTATCAAATTTGTACCAATGCCAAATTCGTAAACAAGTCTGCCGCCAATTTTTGATGTATTATATATCAGATAAAAACCAATCACTGCAAAAATAATAAATAAAAAGCTGAATTTAGATTGATTTTTCTTTTTCAAAATTAGGTAAGTTTTAACAATTAGTAGAATGAAAAAAAACCACATTGTTAAAGTTGCATAAAATTCATGTTCAGAAATTTCATAAATAATATTTTCCGAAATAGTTTTGTTTTGAGTAATTAATTGAAACTCCATATTCCCGGTTAAAACCGCTGCAATTCCGCCCCAAACTCCAAACAATAAAAATAAATATGTTATTTTTTTCGATAAATCATTCTTTAAAAATTGAGATAAAATTTCCATAAAAGTATAAAATATTAAAAACGCAATTGGAAAATGAATTACTAAAGGATGTTTATCAGCTAAAAATTCCATAAGATATCTTTCGAATAAGAAATTGTCTAATTTGTTAATATTCAACTTTGTGCAAATATAAACCCTTTGCCGGAACCGCTTCTCCAGCTAATGTTCTATTTTTTGATTTAAGAATTTCCTCAATATAATTTTCATCATTTTTATTATATGCTACGGAAAGTAAAGTTCCTACAATTGTTCTAACCATTCCGTGAAGAAATCTGTTTGCAGAAATTTTAAATATTAGGAAATCTTTTGTTTCCCTCCAATTACAATTTTGAACATTACAAATTTTATTTTCAGTTTCAGTATTTACTTTACAAAAAGATGTAAAATCATATTCACCAATAATTTTTCTTGATAGAATTTTTAAATCATCAAAATTTATATTTCTTATTTGATGATAATTGTATGCAAAATTTTCATAAAACGGATTTTTATTTTTGGATATTAAATAAGAATAAGTTCTTTTTTTTGCGTCAAATCTTGCGTTAAAATTTTCATTACAAATTTCCATGTTTGAAATAGAAATTGATTTTGGCAAAATGCAATTTAGCGAATGTTGAAATTTGTAAATTAAAATTTCTTTTGAAAGATGAAAATTTGCGACTTGTCCAATTGCATGAACCCCGGCATCCGTTCTGCCAGAACCAATTAAAGTAATTTTTTCTTGAGAAATTTGCTGAATTGCATTTGTAATTTCATCTTGAATTGTATTACCTTCCGGTTGAGATTGCCAGCCATAAAAACTTGTACCATCATATTTGACGGTAATTTTATAATTAGGCATTCTATTTAAATTTCAATTCAGTGAAATTACTTATTCAAATGTTCTAAAATATCTTTTTTAACTTCGGGATCAATTTGATAATCTGTTTTAAAGCTATGAAGTAAAACATCAACTTCTTGAATTATACTTTTCTTAAAATATTTTGGAGCAAATACAGAAGCATCTAACATATAAATTCTTCGTGATTTTTCATCATAAAGTGTATAATTTACAAAGGGACCACCGCCGCTTAGATCATTAAACCTCCATAATCCTTGTGTCATTAATGAATATTTTCCGTTAAAATTTATTTCGGTTTCCATTCTATAATCATCATATAATTGAACATAAGATGAATCATCTGTTGTTCTATAAAATTTTTCAGTCAGAAAATTTCTTTTTGATGTAATAGAATCTTTTTGCAGAAATTCTGGTGAAGCGTTTTCAATCCAATGAATGAAAATCCATCTTTCCATGTCTGTATTTACACCTCTTCTAAGCCAAACAAAATTATCATCCGGAGCTTCCATTGCCAATTGATAATCTGCTTGAACATAAATCATCCAACCATATTTTGATAATAAATTTGCTTCAATATTTTTTTGTTCAAAATGTTTATTGTAAAGCCCGAGAGCCATTCTTTTATTTGAAGCATCTCTAAAGTAATAGAGTAAATCATCTTTTTTACTTAATATTTGCGATTTCAGCTTTTCAATAGATGAAGAAGTTAAGATCATTACGAGCTGATTATTTGCCCACAAATCATATTTATTAATTACAAAAACTGAATCGGAATTAATCATTTTCTTTACTTTTTCATCAATTATTGAATGCAAATATTGTGATGTTGGCAAATCAGTGTCAAGAGCTGCAAGAATAATAATATTCTTTTGCAATTTTAATTTTTCAAGATCTGAGAAACGTCTACGTTTAATTTCGAAAAGTTCTTCGGGCTGCGGAGTGTAAATTACCTTACCGAATGTCTGCTTCAGTTCGTCTTCAACTTCCTTAAATTCAATGGAATCTGCAACAATAAAAATTTCATCTTCTTCACCTTTTGCTTGTTTCTTGGTATCGCATGCTTGCAAAACAAATAGTGAGAATAAAATTGAGATTACTAAAAAAGTAGATTTTGTTTTCATATAATTAAATTTTGTTTTTAAGTTCTTTTTAAACATTAAAGCGTTTATATGGTTCCTTGTTAATTATAAAATAAACTTCGGTAATAAAAGAAAATACAATCCCCACATTGTTAAACCAATAGAAATTGGAATTGTTAAATTATCATCAGCCCAGCCGTAAGAAATATTTTCAACTATTGCCCCAACAGCACCGCCAATAATTCCTATAAAAAATTCCAAAAAAATTCCTTCAACTTTTGGCGTAAGCAAAACTACAATTATTCCAAATACAAAAAATGCAAAAGTTCCTTCAAAACTTTTTGAAAGGAATTTATGTTTGCCAAATTTTCTTCCAATTAATGCGGCAGCAATATCGCAAATTATCAGCATAGAAAATGCAGTAATAAAAATAATTTTGGGGAAAATCCACATAGTAATTGTTGCAGCAATGAAAACATATGAAGCTCCATTTAAATTTTTCTTCTTCATATCATTTTCATGTTCACGCATTATAAATCCGAAAATATTCTGAACAAATTTATTAAGAGAAGGAATATAATATCTGCTGAAATCAATTAATACCGAAATAACAGTAATTGGAATTAAGATTTTTAATGCATCAGATTTGGATATAAAATTATAAATAATTGGAATAGATAATGAACAAAGGTGAATACTCTTTCTGAGCAATTCACCTTTAAAATTTATTGAACCATTATCAAATGAGGTCATTTTCCTTTGTAGGATTTGATTCGGCAGGAGAACGGTTAACTTTTTCATCCATCAATTTTTTTACATGATCCGGAATTTCTTCTTTCTTGTTGGAAGGTTCATCATTTCCATTTTTTCTAGCTGGTGGTAAATTTTCACCCTTTAGGATTTTATCAATTTCTTCGGCATCTAAAATTTCTCGCTCCAACAATTCTTCTGATAATCTATGAAGTTCATCAATATTCTCTGTCAATATTTTTTCAGCTCTTTCCATTCCCCTAGTTACAATTGCTCTAACTTCTTCATCAATATCTTGCGCTGTTTTTTCACTATAATCTTGATGTTTTGTAACTTCTCTACCCAGAAATAGTTCTTCTTCATTTTTTCCGTAAGCTAAAGGTCCAAGTTTTTCACTCATACCCCATTCGCAAACCATTTTGCGTGCAATATTTGTAGCTTTTTCAATATCATTTCCTGCACCGGTTGTAAAAGAATTGAATACAATTTTTTCCGCTGCGCGTCCGCCTAAGGCATAAGCAATCATAGCTTCTAGATAATCTTTCGAATAAGTATGTTTTTCATCAACTGGAAGATAAGTTGTAACACCGAGCGCTCTTCCTCTTGGAATAATTGTAACTTTGTGCACGGGATCTGATTCCGGAATTTTTAATGCAACTAAAACGTGACCAATTTCATGATAAGCAGTTGTGCGTTTTTCCTTTTCGGAAATTATCATACTTTTGCGTTCCATTCCCATCATAACTTTATCTTTTGCATCTTCAAAATCATCCATATTTACAGTATTTTTATTTTGACGAGCAGCAAGTAAAGCGGCTTCATTTACAAGATTTGCAAGTTCAGCTCCGGCTAATCCCGGTGTACCTTTTGCTAAAACTTTTAAATCAACTTCCGGTGCCAATGGAATTTTTCTTGTATGAACTTTTAAAATTCCCTCACGACCATTTACATCCGGTCTATCTACAACAACTTGTCTATCAAATCTTCCGGGACGTAATAAAGCGGGATCTAAAACATCAGGTCTATTTGTTGCTGCAATAATAATTACACCGTTGTTTTGTTCAAAACCATCCATTTCAACAAGTAAAGCATTTAAAGTTTGTTCACGTTCGTCATGTCCGCCGCCTAAACCAGCACCGCGGTGACGACCAACTGCATCAATTTCATCAATAAAAATTATACATGGTGCATTTTTCTTTCCTTGATCAAAAAGATCTCTAACTCTGCTAGCACCAACTCCAACAAACATTTCCACAAAATCTGCACCGCTGATTGAAAAAAATGGAACTCCGGCTTCGCCAGCAACTGCACGAGCCATTAAAGTTTTTCCGGTTCCAGGAGGTCCCAATAATAAAACTCCTCTTGGGATTTTTCCACCAAGTTTCTGAAATTTTGATGGTTCTTTAAGAAACTCAATAATTTCCTGCAATTCTTGTTTTGCTTCATCAGCTCCGGCAACATCTTTAAACGTAACTTTCAAAGATGATTGAGAATTTAATTTAGCTCTACTTTTTCCAAAATTAAAAATTCCTCTTGTTCCGCCAGTACCTCCACCTTGCATTCTACGCATGATAAGTACCCAAATTCCAATCATTAAAATCCATGGTAAAAAACTGATTAAAACCGTGAACCATTCATTAGAATCTAAAGTGAAATTATATTTTATTCCTTTTTCTTTCCAAAGTGCTTGATGTTGTTCAATAATTTTTTCATAAATAATTGTGCTTATTTTTTCTGTGGGAATTGAATTTTTTCCAACTGGTACAGTTTGTTCTGATTTAAGTTTAATCTCAAGCGTATAATTATTAATTTCCGATTTTATAACGTTAATTTCGCTAATTTGATCTTGAGCTAAAAGAGATTCATAAACACCGTAATCAACTTCAATTGCTTCTCCTCTATTTGTATTGAGGAATTGCATAACAATTACTGCTGCAATTATTACGGCTCCCCAGCTAAAAACAGATTTTAGGATTTTTGACCAATCAAAATCTCCATCGGGTTTTTGAGGTCCAAATCCTTTATTTTTTTTAGGATTATTATTTTGTTCGTTTGCCATAAATAGTTTATTAAAAGGTTTATACATTTATTTCTCCGCTATTCGCTTAAAGCGTAAATAGAATTCAAATTCCTAAATTTTTGTGCGTAATCTAAACCATACCCAATAACAAATTTATTTGGAATTTCAAAGCCAATATAATCAATTTTAGCTTTATATTTTAGACTTTCCGGTTTTACAAGCAGACTTGCAATTTTTACACTTGCTGGTTTATGGTTTTTCAAGATATCTTTTATAAATTGAATTGAAAGTCCGGTATCAACGATATCTTCTACAATTATTATATGTCTTTCGTTAATATCGGCATTTAATTCCTTAATTAATTTTACATCTCCGGTTGAAATTTTTGCATCGCCGTAACTTGAAAGTTTGAAAAAATCAATTTCAACATGAATATTAATTTTTTTTACCAAATCTGATAAGAAGATAAAAGAACCATTTAATACACCAATTAAAATAGGTAATTTGCCTTGATATTCTTTTGAAATTTGTTCGCCTAATTCCTTTACTCTATTTAGAATTTTTTCTTCAGAAATAAGTGTTACAAATTTTTCGGTTCCAACCCAAATTTCACCTTTTTCGTTTTCAATTATTTTAGACATATTTTAATCGCGTTTTTTGTTTCATTTGTTATTTTATATTTCTCACTAATTCTTAAACCAACTAAATAAATAACTTCATCATTGTTAAGCAAAACCCATTGATTTTCTTTTTCTGAGTTTGGAATTTTCAAATCTGTTAAAACATCAGATACTTTTTTTGTTCCTTTCATTCCTAATAGTTGAATTTTATCTCCGGCTTTCCATTTTCGTAAGACTAAATTTCCTTCAATTTTTTCTGCCGAAATTATTTCAACATTTTTTTGAATTTTCAATTCATCGGGAATTTCTTCCAACTTTTCAATTGTCAGTGTTTTCCCCAAAACTCTTACTTTGCTGTTTAATTCCAATAAAAATGAATCCTTGGAAATTTTATTCTTTTTCAGAATTACAATTTTATTTCTTTCTCTAATTGCAAAAAATTCTTTGCTGAATTCAAGTTTAGTTCCACTTTTAGAACTTATTAGATTTTCAAATTGTAGAAAATCTTTAAAGTTGAATTCAATTTTTAAATTTTTCTCAAAAACTAACTTTAGAATTTCACCAAGAATTTCTTTCGGATATTTTTTCAATTCAATTAAATCAAGATTAATTTCGCTTTTATTTTTTGAAATAATTTTCCAGAAAGAATTTTCAATAAAATAATTTAGAATTTTATTTTGATTTCTAAATACTTCAGACGAATTAAGTACAGTTTCGTTTAATGAAGGATTTACTTTTTTCAAATTTGGAATTATTTCATTCCGAATAAAATTTCTTCTGAAATTTATATCTGAATTTGAACTATCCGTAACAAAATCTATTTTTCCATTTTTTAAATATTCAAAAATTTCTGATTTTGAAATGCATAAAAATGGTCGAATTAGATTTTCTTTCTTGATTGTAATTCCACTTAAACCTTCAATTCCGGTTCCGCTAACAATATTTAAAAGAACACTTTCCAAATTATCATCAGAATTATGAGCAGTGATAATTAAATCAGAATTACTTTTTTTTAGATTTTCATCAAACTTTTTGTAACGTAAAATTCTTGCCGCTTCTTCAATTGATAATTTTTTCTTCTTTGCAAAACTCTTAACATTTATACTTTCTGAAAAAAATTCAATATTTAATTTTGAACAAAAATTCCTGCAAAAATTTTCATCATAATCAGCTTCTTTCCCTCGCAGATTATGATTTATATGAACTGCGGCAATTTCAATTTTATATTTTTTTTTATACTTATTAAAAAAGTTAAGTGCAAAAACCGAATCTGCACCGCCGCTTAAACCAATTAAAACCTTTTTTGCGTCACTTAGCAATTGATGTCTGTTAATAAAATTTATAACTTCTTGTTCAATTGTTTTCTGATGCTTTTTCAAATTCTTAGTAAATCTATTTTACTCAATTTTCAAAATTTCAAATTTAATAATTCCGGCAGGAACTTTTGCTTCAACAATTTGACCCTTTTTTGCTCCCATCAATGCGCTTCCAACCGGAGAAGTAATTGCAATTTTACCACTTTGCAAATCTGCTTCTTCCTCTGAAACCAAAGTGTATTTATAATTTTTTTTGTTATTCATATTTATAACTTCAACAGTTGAAAGAATATGAACTTCATCTTCTTTAAATCTAGATGTATCAATTACTTTTGCTTTTGCAAGCATTTCTTCCATTTTGCTGATCTTAAGTTCCAAATGACCTTGAGCTTCTTTTGCTGCATCATATTCCGCGTTTTCAGATAAATCACCGTAAGATCTTGCTTCGGCAATTCTTTGAGCCATATTTTTTCTTCCATTGGTTTTAAGATCTTTTAATTCTTTTTCCAATTCATGTAATTTTTCTTGACTTAAATAAACAAAGTTTGCCAATTACGTTCTCCTTTTTTATGGCTATATAAAAAAAATTGCCATCGCTTTCGCAATGGCATGCATAAAATTAATAAAATTTAGCTTCGTAAACAAGAAAATGAATTTAGATTATGCAGACTCAAAGACCTCTTTTACTCTGCAAAAAGAATTAAAATCGCAATAATTACAAACTTTTTCTTCTCTATTTTCCAAAGTTGAGAGATGAAAATTTCCGTTTTTAATTTTGTTGTGATATTGAATAATTTTTCCACTTGTTGAATTTAACAATTCATCGGTTAATATTTTTTTTTCGTCTGAATTTATTTTCCCTCTAACTTTTAGATTGATTGGCATTTTACCAAATTTTTCATCTCTAAAATTTAGCGAATAAATTATCATATCATTTGGGTCAAAATCTTTATTTTCGACTTCTTTCAAAATTTGTTTTCCGGCAATTAAATAAACCGGAAGCTGAAGCGATAAACCATCAAACAATTCTTGCACACTTGGTTTCTTACCTTTTAGTTTATAATCAACAATATTGTATTGCAGATTTATTTCGTCAAGATCAATTCTATCAATAGTTCCGCGCAAATTTACTTCACCGATTACTAAATTTTTATTAAAATCATTTTTTCTGTTTGAAATATTTCCGAAACTATTTTCAAAATATTTTGGAAGAAAATTTGTCTGATTTTCTGTTTCTTCTTGCAGAAATTTATATAGAATTGATAATTCTTTATTTCCCTCAATTCCAAGAATTTTTTCTTTTTCGAAAAATGCAATTGGCGAATTTAAATTTAATGCGGAAATTTTTTCTTCAGCAATTTTAAATATAATTTTTTTCAATTTTGCAAAATCTTCAGTTCCTTCAATATTCAACGGAAGTTTTTCATCATTAACTTTTTTGTAAAATTCATACAAAATTGAGTGAAGAACATTTCCTAATTCCATTGGTTCAAATTCTTCAGTTGGTTCTTCTATTGGTTTAATTTTTAAAATTCGTTCAGAAAAATATTTAAACGGACACTTTGCAAAAGTTTCTAATTGTGAAATTGAAAATTCACGTTTAGAAATTTCATTTAAATATTCTTTAAAGTTTTCTTGATTGGAATTTACAAATCCATTATAAATATTTTCTTCAAGATAGTTTTCTGACCTTAAATTTCTGATTTTATTTTTTTTAATAATTTGCTCAGAGTCAATTCCAGCTTTGTTAATTTCACATAACAAATTTTTATTTTCAATATTGTTACCAAATTCAATAAGTAATTCTTCGGTTGAATATATTTTTTTTTCTTCGGAAGAATTATATTCTGTAACTTCAAAAACATTTTCAAAATCGTCAATAAATGTTGATTGAACAAGTTCGGAATCTTTATCACTTTGCGGAATTGATAAAAACAGTTTTTTATTCCACGAACATAAAGTTTGATAAAAATGAAACTTTTCTTCAATTTGATGAATAATTTCTTGCTTTCGGAAAGAACCGGAAAAAAATATTTCCGGAGAATATTTTGTGGGGAAATCACCATCACACATTCCGCCTAAAAATAAATAATCAAAATCCAATCCTCTAATTTCATTTAAAGAAGTAACCAAAACTCCATAGTCTGATTTTTCCTTTACATTAAATCTTGCCCAATTGCAAATTGTTCTAATTTGCTCAAGGTAAAAACTTAATGAATATTTTTTTTCAATTTCTTCTTCTTTCTTTACTAAAAATAAAACTTCACTTAATGTTTTAACCAATACAGTTAAGGCTTTTATGTGTTCTTCTTCTTTTCCGTTTGAATCTTCAAGAACTGTACATGGCAATTTTAAGTGTAATAAAACCTTGTTGAAATTTTGTAAAAATTCGTCAATTGTATTTTTCTTCCTTAACGAATATAAAATTGCATCTATTTTTTTTATATCAGTTAAAGCTTTGTTATAATTTTGAATAATAGAGTTCTGATCTTGATTCAATAATCTTTCATTAAATTTTAATAGATTTTTTGCATCTGAAATAATTTGTTCCCAATTATTTTTTCCACCGATAATTTTTAATTCATTTGCAACAGAAATCAAATTGTTAAAATCAACATTTTCAATTTTAATAAATCCATTTGTTAATACTCTAAAAATATCATCATAATTAAAATCGCTTTCAAGCAATTCCAGCAGACTTATTGCGGCAATTACGGGCGAAGATGATTTTAAAGAAATTCTATCCGTAAGATTTAATGGAATTCCATACTTATGAAAAATATCTCTTACTTTACTTGAATAAGTTCCAACAATATTAAATACTACACAAATATTTTCCGGCTGAATATTTTTTTCTAAAATTAATTCTTTAGTGATTTTTGCAATAGTTTCAATTTCATCATTTCTATTTTTGGAATTTATCTTTACAACTTTATCTTTATAAACTGATAATCTTACATCAACTTTATTAAATAAATTTTGTTTTAAACTTTCTCTGAACGTATTATTTTCATTCTCAGAATTTTTTTCAACTTGGTTAAATCCAAGCTGGATAAACCTCAAATATATTTTTGATAAATGGCTAAACAAATTTTCATTTTGTTCATCGTAATCAAAACTAATCGATAAATTATTATTTACAACATTTGCTAATTTGATGATTATTTCAATTTCCGGATTTGTAAATTCATCAAATCCATCAATAATAATTGCATTTACATTTGGAAATAATCTCGTGAATGAATTTTTAAAATCATTATTGGATACAGAAATTATATCATTATAAATATCGCCAATTTCATAAGCAGATAATTTTTTACATTTTTGCGCATATGATGTAAATATTTCCGCAATATCTTCAGCTTTTAATTTTTCACTTCCATCTAATTTTTGAGATTCTTCCAGTAATTTGTTTTCTGAAATTCCATTTCGTTTATATTCCGAAATTACATTTTTAATTTTATCTAAAGTTCCGAATGGAATTCCGTTTGAATATGCAGCAAAGTATTTTAATTTTAATTCATCACAAGTTTCTTTAATTAAAACCGTTGATGCGGCTTCACTTAATAAAACAAATGGCTTTAAATGTTTTAGTAGTTTTGTGTTAAGAGTTGTAAAAGTTTCTATATTTATTTTTGTTATTGGAGAATTTGAAAATTTACCAATTATGTTTTTTTTCAATTCTCGAAGTCTTCGATTTGTAGGAATTATTATTAAAATATTTTCAATGCTATCTTGAGATATTTCTGAATTAAGTAGTTTTTGAATTGTTGAAGAAAAATTTTTATTTCTTGAAAGTATCATTAAAATGAATTTTTCTAATTTAATTTTCTAAACAAAACTTTATCACCGATTTCAATATTATATTTATTAGTATAACCAGCATTAACTTCAATTACATATTGAGCGGGCGCATCCGAAGGAAGTGAATCCAACGAGAATGGAGTTGTATTTTTAAATATTGTAACTATTTCCAAATTTTTGTTTACATAAATTATATCCAAAGAAAGAATTGTATTTTTCATATAGAATGATTGCTGTTCTTCATAAGGAAAAATGAAAAGCATACCTTGATTTTCCAACATTTCATTTCTAAACATTAAACCGGTTGCGCGTTCATCATCATTATCTGAAAATTCAACATCAATTGTCGAAATAAACTTTCCATCATTTTTCTGAAAAGTTAATTCGCCATCTTTTTTAAATTTATAGGTATCTCCACTTAATATTTGTTTACTATTTTTCAATTCATTCTTTGGCTTAAATAAATCTGCTAAAAGCAAAATTGCAAAAGCAATAATTACAATAATTACAATTATTTGAAATATTCTACTTTTTTTATTTACTAAATTATTTTTTTTCTGTTTGTTCATCTTTAGATAAATTTAATTTTAAGATTATTTTTGGTGTTTAAAATTTATCTAAAATGTTTTAAAGATTATTATAAAAATGATACTTGAACGAAAAATTATTGAATTAACGGAAGCACAATCAAGAATTTTAAAAACCGGTTGGGGAAATTCAGCAATTAATGAAACTATTTTGGAAAAAATCACTTATGATTCGGATGGATTAAAAGTGAAAGGTTATGTTGCTTATCCAAAAATAATAAATGAAAAATTGCCATGTATAATTTGGTGCAGAGGTGGATTTGGGAATACCAGCAAATTAGATGATTTTTATGCAAAAGGAATTCTTGGACAAATTGCAAGTTGGGGCTATTTTGTTTTTGAAAGTCAATATAGAGGAAATGATGGTGGTGAAGGTATTGATGAATTTGGTGGAAATGATTTAAATGATGTACTAAATTTAATTCCGATAGCAAATGAATTTGAATTTGCCGATAAAAATATTTGGGGAATTGAAGGATGGAGTCGCGGTGGAATGATGACATATTTAACTTTAACCAAAAATTATAATTTTAAAGCAGCAATTTCAGTCGCCGGAATCTCGAATGTTGAATGCAGTATTAGGGAAAGCAGATTTATGAAAAAAATAATTGAATCTCACCAAAATCTAATTGATGATGAATTTTGTGAATCTAGAACAATTTTAAATAAAATGGAAAACTTTTCTAAATCAACTCCAACATTGTTAATTCACGGATTAAAGGATGAAAGAGTTCCCGTTCATCATTCAATTGATTTATCAAACGAAATGATTAAATTAAATATTGAACACAGATTAATTCTATTAGAAAATGGTGATCATTTTTTAAAATCTCATAAACAAGAAGTAGATAAGTTTAGAAAAAATTGGTTTAAAAAATATTTAATAAATGAGGAAAAATAATGTCAAAAAAATATTGGCTTATAAAATCTGAAGCTTCCGTCTTTTCAATAGATGATTTAGAAAAATGCAAAAACAAAACAACCTATTGGGATGGAGTTAGAAATTATCAAGCAAGAAATTTTCTTCGTGATGAAATGAAAATTGGCGATCAAGTTCTTTTTTATCATAGCAATTCTGAACCAAATGAAATTATTGGCGTTTGCGAAATTGTTAAGGAAGGTTATCCCGATTTTACAGCTTTTGATCCGAATGATATTCATTACGATCCGAAAAGCAAAAGAGAAAATCCAACTTGGATAATGGTTGATATTAAATTATTGAAAAAATTTAAGAAGGGGATTTCACTTGAAGAAATTAAAAAAAATGAAAAACTTTCTAATATGCGATTGGTTCAAAGAGGAAATCGTCTTTCGGTTATGCCGGTTGTGAAAAAAGAATTTGATGAAATTATTAAATTAAGCGGGATTTCAATTTAGTTGAAATCCCTAAATTTACTTTTTCAAAATGTCATCTAATAAATTTTTAATATCTAAATAAGATTGTTTTCCATTAAGCATTTTTATTTGTTTTCCATTTACATCAAAAATAAAAGTTGCCGGTAACGCACCATTCCATTCTATATTTAAAATATTAATTAAATCTTCTTCTTTCTTGAACGAACTTATGAAATTTTTAAAATCAACATTATTATTGTTTAGAAACGGTAAAACTTTTTTTTCCGAATCATCAATATCATCAACACTTATTCCAATAATTTCAATCGTGTTTTTATAAATTGAATTAAGTTTAACCAAATCCGGAAATTCTTCTCTGCAAGGAATACACCAAGTTGCCCAAATATTTAAAAGTAAAATTCTGCCATTGCGAGTTTTTATAATTTGAGTGAGTTTTGATTTATCAATTAATTCAATTTTTTTTGATATAGTTGAATTCGATTGAGCAATTTCAAAAAATAGAATTAGAAATATTATTACAAATTTAATTTTCACTTTTCAACTCGTTTAATTGAACAACCAAATGCTTTTGTATTTTTTACACTAACTTCTTTATTTGCTAGTATTTCATCAATTGAATTTTGTAAATCTTTAGATTCAACATTTTTCTCATTTTTAGAATCGTCAATTCTTCCATGATAAACTTTGCTAAGACTACTATCTAAAACATAAATTTCCGGGGTTAAACTTGCTTCAAATAAATCAGCAACAACATTATTTTCATCTTTTAAAATTGTGAATGTTAAATTATTTTCTTTTGCATGCTCTTTAATTTCTTCAATTGATTCATTTTTGTTAGAATTTATACCAAGAAAAACAACATTTTTATTTTTATACGTATTATAAATTTCTTCCATTCTTTTATTATAATCATTTGAAACCGGACAACCGGTTGAAATGAACATTAAAACAATAGCTTTGGAATTTTTATAGTCTGTTAAATTGTGAAGTTTTTTATTATAATCATAAAGTGAAAAATTATAATTCTCTTTGGATTTAACTTCTGATATTTTTATCGAAAATAATTGAATTGATATAAAAAGAAAAAGCGATAAAAATATAATTACCGTTTTCTTCATAGTTGCTTCCTTTCTTGTTAATTGATTTTAGTTGTTGATGAAAAAATTTACACATAATTGTTAATTTAATAAATACCAAAATGAGTAATCGAAAGGGCTTCAAAATGAAATATTTTTCATATATATTTTTGATTTCTATAATTGTTTCTCTTGTTTCAATATCTTGTAAAAATGAAACAACATTAGCGCAACCCAATATTTCAAAGGCATTTCCCAATTTAACTTTTGAAAATCCAGTTGATATTCAATCACCGGATGATAATACAGATAGAATTTTTGTTGTATCTCAAAAAGGAAAAATTTTATCTTTTGAAAATAATCAAAATGTTCAGTCAGCAAATTTATTTTTAGATCTTGAGGAAAAAGTTTTATTTGGAGGTGAGCAAGGTTTATTAGGTTTGGCATTTCATCCAAATTATAAAAGTAATGGAAAATTTTTCGTTAATTACACTACAAGCAACCCAAGAAGAACAATTGTTTCCAGCTTCAATATTTCTTCAGATATAAATAAAGCTAACCCTAATAGTGAAGAAATTCTGCTTGAAGTTGAACAACCTTTTTCTAATCATAATGGAGGACAAATTGCATTTGGTCTCGATGGATATTTATATATAAGTTTCGGAGATGGTGGTTCCGGAGGTGATCCGGGAAACAGAGCGCAAAATCTAAAAGATTATTTAGGGAAAATTTTAAGAATTGATGTTGATAAAAATGAAAATGGTAAACTATATGGAATTCCCATAGATAATCCATTTGCAGAAAATTCTGAAGGATTTTTAAAAGAAATTTTTGCTTACGGATTAAGAAATGTTTGGCGTTTCAGTTTTGATAGCAAAAATAATTTTTGGGCTGCTGATGTTGGACAAAATGCTTGGGAAGAAATTAATTTAATTGAGAAAGGAGGTAATTATGGATGGAGAATTATGGAAGGATTTCATTGTTATAACCCAAGTGAAGATTGCGATAGAACCGGATTAAAATTACCAATACATGAATATGGACATGTTGAGTCTGGAGGTTATTCTGTAACCGGTGGTTTTGTGTACGAAAAAAATGATTTGCCGGAATTAAATGATAAATATGTTTATGCAGATTTTGTTACAGGAAATATTTGGACTTTTGATTTGGTAAATAATAGAAATAATTTTCTTGCAAAATTTAATGGACAAATTTCAACATTCGGAATTGATCAAAATAATAATTTATATTTTGCAGATTATTCTTCCGGAAGTTTATATAAGTTTGTTGGTGAAAATTTAAATTCTATTGATTTAGAACTTCCCAATCGATTTGAACTTTATCAGAATTATCCAAATCCTTTTAATCCAAATACAACAATAAGTTATTCAATTCCAAATAATTTCTCAGCAAATCCACAATTGGTTAATTTAAATATTTATGATTTACTTGGAAGGGAAGTTCAGAGATTAGTTAATGAATTAAAATCTCCGGGGAATTATGAAACAAATTTTGTTGCAGAAGATTTAAGTTCCGGAGTTTATTATTATAAATTAACATCCGGAAATTTTTCACAAACAAAAAAAATGATTTTACTTAATTAATATTTGCAAGAAGATGTTTAAATATTATTGGTGCATGAATTCTTGAATTTTCAATAAACCATTTGCTTGTATTTAATCCGCCGCAAACAACACCGGCTAAATACAAACCCGAAATATTGGTTTCGAAAGTTTCTTCTTTATAAAATGGAATTTTATTTTTATCGGAAATTTTAATTCCTATTTTTTGAAGAAAATTAAAATCCGGTTTATAGCCGGTCATTGCTAGTACAAAATCATTTGGGATTGTTAAAATTTCAGTGGGAGAAATAATATCAACTTCTTTCTCCCTTATTTCTTTTAATTCAGAATTGTAAAAAACTTTTATTTCATTTTCCTTAATTCTGTTTTCAATATCCGGTTTTACCCAATACTTAACATTATCTTCTAAACTATTTCCTCTAATCACCATGGTAACTTCTGCACCTCGTCTAAATGTTTCAAGTGCAACATCAACGGCAGAATTTCCTCCTCCCACAACAATTATTTTTTCGTATGCAAATGGATGTGGTTCATGATAATAATGTTTTACTTTATCAAGTTCCTCACCGGGAATATTCATCAAATTTGGAAAATCATAAAATCCGGTTGAAACAATAATTTTTTTTGCAAAGAAATTGTTCTTATTAGTTTCTACTTTAAATAATTTTTCAATAGAAAATATATTCTCAACTTTTTCATAAGTATTAACCTTTAAATTCCATTTATCTTTAACTCTTCTATAATATTCCAAAGCTTCCGTTCTTGTTGGCTTTACTCCATGAGAAATAAATGGAACATCTCCAATCTCTAATCTTTCAGAAGTTGAAAAGAAAACCATATTTGTCGGATAGTGAAAAATTGAGTTTGTTAAACTTCCCTTTTCCAAAATTAAATGCGATAAGTTATTTTTTACTGATTCAATTGCACATGCTAATCCTATTGGACCAGCACCGACAATTATTACATCATAAATTGAACTCATAATTTTAAATTATTTTATTACTTTGAAATTTCTTTTAATATTTTTACAATCAAATATAAAAATAAAAACAACTCAAATTTATATGTGAAGTGAATAGATGATAACTTTTAAGTACACATTTTTTTCAAGAATATTTTACAGATATGCAGTTATACCAATTAATTTAATTCTACTTTTTTATATACTTATTTCGGTAATTTCAATTTCATCCGATTGGAAATTGATTTTTCCATTACTTATAAAAATTATATTGCTTTATGTTTTTAATAGATTCTATTACAAAATCTATAAAACATTTCCCTTTAAGATAGAAATAAATAATGAAGAGATGATTTGTTCGGATTTTGTAATTAATGATAGAAAAATAATTATTAACCATTCTGATATTACAAATATAAGCGGTGGAATATTTTCGGGAAGAAATTATAAGCCACTATATATAACGTCAAAGGATAACAAAATTGGTGTAAGTCCGCACATAAAAAATTATAATGATCTACTAAAAATTATTTTAACAAATATTAAGAAGGAACTTTACTTAAAGCTATTGGATGATATTAAAAGTAATTCGATAACTACTGCTAAATCAAAAAAATAATTTTTACCAACAATTTAAAATAAAAAGTCCGGCATAAACCGGACTTTTAAACATCGTACATCAAATAAGTTATTTTGTTGGAAATACTGCATCTTGCAAAGCTTTACCAACTTTGAATTTAACTTTATTCTTAGCTGGAATAACAATAGCTTGACCAGTTGAAGGATTTCTGCCATTTCTTTTTTTAGTTTTACCAGTTGAGAATTTTCCAACACCTGGTAATGTGAAAGTTTTCTTTGCATTTGCAGCAATAAGACCTGCTAATTCGTCAACAAAAGCATTAGCTGTTTTTTTAGTTACTTCCAATTTAAAAGCTAAATGATCAACAATATCACCTTTTGTATAAGGTCCTTTGGGAGGAACAGGTTTTTTAACAGCTGGTTTTGGAGCAGCAACTTTTTTTTCAGCGGCTTTTTTAGCTGCTAATTTTTTTGCAGCTGGTTTTTTAGCAGCAGCTTTCTTTGGTGCAGCTTTCTTTGGAGCGGCTTTTTTAGCAGCAGCTTTTTTTGGAGCAGCTTTCTTAGCAGCTGGTTTCTTTACTGCAACTTTTTTTGTTGCGGCTTTTTTAGCAGCAGCTTTTTTTGCAGCTGGTTTTTTAGCAGCAGCTTTTTTTGGAGCAGCTTTCTTAGCAGCTGGTTTCTTTGCAGCAACTTTTTTTGTTGCAACTTTTTTAGCGGCAGCTTTCTTAGCAGCAGCTTTTTTTGGAGCAGCTTTTTTGGGTGCTGCTTTTTTAGCAGCAGCTTTTTTTGGAGCAGCTTTTTTTGCAGCTGGTTTCTTTACTGCAGGTTTTGCTTTTGCCATTTTTTTTCCTTTATAGATTGTTAGTTAATGAATGCACCGAAAAAATAATTATTTTATTTAATAAAAAAAAATATTTTTATTAAAATTTTAAAACTTATTTCACCCTTACTGAGCTTTATCTTTCACCGTTTCATAAATATTTTTTTTAAATGTTACTTTTTTCTTTATGATGATGGTTGTAAAAGTGAAAATGACAAAATAATTTTGACTAAATTTCATGCAAGTGAATTTTAAATTATGTCGTTATGAAAAATCAAATAATATTTATTTTTAATTTTATTTTATTGTTTGTAATAAATATTAACGCGCAAATTATAAAAGCTGATAGCGCTCTTACACCTATAAATATTGGGGATAGTGCTGCCCATGTCGATTCTTTAAGCCATTCTAAAATTGTGAATAAATTTTTTCTAAGAAATTCTTTTGATAGTCAAGAAAACATTATTTCATCCTATGTAAAAAGTAAACAAGAAATTGATTTTGAAAATTATAGAACTGCAAGTGACTTTTTGAATTTTCTTCCTTTTACTTTTCAAAAATATTTTGGAATAGCGGGTTCGCCAAATGTTCCAAATTTATTTTTTCTTGAGAATAAAAATATTTCATTTGTTCAAAATAATTTTTCACTTTCAAATAGTTGGAATGGAAGTAGTGATTTAAATTTAATTTCTTCAGAAAATGTAAATGATATTGAAATCATTCCACTCTCACGAAGCTTTCTTTATAACAATTATAATTCACCAGCTGTAATTAGAATCTCTGCACAAGATAGTATTACTGAAAAACCGGTTTCTCGTATTAGATATTATCAAGCACCAGATGATGATGCATCTATTGATGCAATGTTTGGCGCACTCATTTATAAAGATTTACATTTATCATTTAGATTATCTAACTCTGCATATACCGGCTTCAATGATAACTCCGAATACGGTGTTTGGAAATCAGATTTAAAAAGTATTTACAGAATTGCAGATAGTTTATTTCTGAAATTGAATTATTATCATCTAAAATCAAATTTGCAGTTAAACGGTGGCGTTGATGTGGAAACACTTTTTGCTAACAATGTAATTTTGGAAGATGAAATATTTAATACAATTGCACCGGTAAATTTTGTGAATAGATATAAAGAGACAACGATAAACAAAGTTTCATCAGATTTTTATGGAATTATTTTACCAAACAGTTCTTCAAAATTGAATTTAGAATATAATTATTCTTATGAGAGATTGCGACAGAATATTGATATTACTTATCCCGATAGCATTCAAATTTCGAGCTTAAATAAGTTCTCAACATATAATATTGCTTTTCACCATTTGCATTCTATTAATAATCTTTCATTAAAATTTAATTTCGATTATAATTTTACCAATTACTCTATAGAATACTATAATATATATGAAAATAAAAATAGCTATTCTTATTCTGCGTTAATTGATTATAAGATTTTTGATAGTACAATTATTCCATCTTTATTTTTTAAATCTGGCAGTTATGAAAATCAACTTACAAACGGATTTGGGTCTGATGTTAAATTAAGTATTAACAAAAATTTAAAATTTATGTTGGGTTTTTCTAAATTCAATCAGCCTTATTTAATTTCAGAGTTATTCTCATTGCCAAAATCAGAACAAGAAAAAAATTATGTCACAAATTATTTTTTATCTTCTGAAATTTCATTTGATAATTTCATTACATCAATTTCTTACTTTAACATATCATCAGATAATACACCGGTTCCAGTATTCAACAATAATGATCTAAATCTAAATTCAACAAAAATTATTTTCCCATTTACTGAAGAAGTTAAAACTGAAGGGATAAATTTTTTCTCAACAGTTAAATTGTGGAGTTTTGAATTTTTTATAAATTCCAATTTTCTTTTATCTAATAAATCAAACTATATAACAAAACCCAACAAGTTTAATCTGTTCTCCGGAGTTTATTACAGAGATAAATTATATAATGATAATCTTGATTTAAAAATGGGTTTCAACCTTTTCTTAAGTGATAATAACGAATATCAACTTTTTGATTTTCAAATTATGAGATCGACTTCATATTATCTCAACAATAGTATTTTAACTCAATTTAAAAATTATAAAGTATCAAATACGCCTTTCAGAATTGATTTTACTTTAGCCGGTAGAATTCAAGATCGAGCAACTTTTTATTTTGCATATGAAAATATTTTGGGAAATAATTATTATTCAATTCCCTTTTACCCAATGCCAGATGGCGGAATAAAAATTGGTATTTCTTGGGATTTTATTGAATAGTAAATTTATCAATAAATTTTGCATGGAAAAAAAAATGAAAAATTTTATTCTTTTATTAATATTAACTGCATTCAATTTTATTTATTCACAAGCAATTAGCACAAATCCGGAATTCCCAACCGAAACAGATGAAATTGAAATAACATTTTTTATTCAAGAAATGTCAAGAAAAGATTTAGCTGGTTATGGTGGAATTCTCTATACACACACTGGTGTAAATACTAGTTTGGGAAATTGGCAGCATGTTATCGGTACTTGGGGAGACAATAATTCTCAACCAACTTTAGAAAGAATTTCCACAGATGTTTATCAAATTACAATTAATAATCCTAGAGCTTTTTACAATCTTACAAATTCAAATGAACATATTACTTCTTTAAATTTTGTTTTACGAAGTGCAGATGGTTCTAAGCAAACTGAAGATTTATTTGTTCCTTTATTCGAAGACGGTTTAAATATTAAAATTCTTGAACCTCTTTCTTTACCAATTTATCCGTTAGCTGGAGAAAAAATAGATTTTGTAATTGTTGCAAGTGAAGCTGACAGCTTAAAATTACTTTTGAATAATAATATCATTGCACAATCAATTGAAGATACTCTTCGTTATTCAATAATTGCTGAAGGTTCCGGTAGACAAAAAATTAAATTTCTTGCAAAAAGTAATGATGAAACTTATGTTGATTCGCTTCATTTTATTATTCGAGAAAATGTAAATATTGAGGAACTGCCAAGCGGATTAACAACCGGATTAAATTATATTGATGATAATTCAGTTACACTAGCAATTTTTGCCCCAAATAAAAAATTTGTTTATGCAATTGGTGATTTTAATAATTGGGAATTTGATCCTAGTGATTCTGAAAGCTGGGATTTCGATTCTAAATATTATTTTAATTTAACTCCGGATAGTACAATATTTTGGCTAACATTAAATAATTTAGTTAAAAATAAAGAATATAGATTTCAATATTTAATTGATGGAAAACTTAGAATCGCCGATCCGTATTCAGATAAAATTTTGGAGGAAGAAGATAGTTTTATTTCGGAAGACACTTATCCCAATCTTATAGAATATCCAAATGACGAAACAAGTTTTTCGGTTTCAGTATTACAAACTGGTCAAACGCCATTTCAATGGGAAGCAGATAATTACATAAAACCAAATCAATCAAATTTAATTATTTATGAACTGTTGATCAGAGATTTTGTCTCAACTCATCATTATCAAACTTTGATTGACACTTTGGACTATCTACAAAAATTAGGAGTAAATTCTATTGAGTTAATGCCGATAAATGAATTTGAAGGAAACGAAAGTTGGGGTTATAATCCATCATTTTATTTTGCTCCCGATAAATATTACGGAACTAAAAATGATTTAAAAAAATTTATTGATGAATGTCATAAAAGAAATATTGCAGTAATTATGGATATCGTTTTAAATCATATGTACGGAAGGTCATCGTTTGTTAGATTATATTCGTCCGGAGATTATGGTCCGGTAACTTCAGAAAATCCTTGGTTTAATATTGCAAGTCCAAATCCGGTTTTTTCTTGGGGATACGATCTTAATCATGAGAAAATTGAAACACAAAATTTAGTTGATAGAGTTACAAAATACTGGTTGAATGAATTTAAATTCGATGGATTTAGATTTGATTTTACAAAGGGATTTACAAACAGGGTTGGCGATGGCAGTTCATTCGATCAATCTCGAATAAATATTTTAAAAAGAATAGCAGATAAAATTTGGGAATTTGATTCTACTGCATATATTATTTTGGAACATTTTGCACCGGATTCTGAAGAAAATATTTTAACGGATTACGGAATGATGGTTTGGGGAAATGTAAATTATAATTATAGCGAAGCTGCAATGGGTTATAATGAAAGTGATAAATCAAATTTTGGAAGAATATCATATAAAAATCATGGATTTACAAAACCAAATTTAGTTGGTTATATGGAAAGTCATGATGAAGAAAGATTAATGTATAAAAATTTAACCTTTGGAAATGTTCTTGGTGATTATAGTGTAAAAAACTTGAACACTGCTTTAAATAGAATTAAAACTGCAGCAGCTTTTTTTATATTAGTTCCCGGACCAAAAATGATTTGGCAATTTGGTGAATTGGGTTATGATTATTCAATTGATTATAACGGTCGAGTTGGAAACAAACCAATAAAATGGGACTATTTAGAAGTTCAAGAAAGAAAAAATTTATATAAAACTTTTTCATCATTAAATTTTCTTAAACAAAATTATCCAACATTTTCAACAAATAATTTTACACTTTCAACAAATTCATCTATTAAAAAAATTGAACTTCTGCATGAAACAATGAATGCAGTAATTTTAGGGAATTTTGATGTTGTGGTAAATTCAGCTAATCCTAATTTCCCAAATACAGGTAAGTGGTATGATTATTTTAGCGGTGACAGCTTAAATGTAACTTTGTCACAATCTTTAATTTCTCTTCAACCAGGAGAATTTAAAATATATACTTCAAAAAAAATACATAACCCGGAAAATGATGATGACAGTACTGATATAGATATTCCGGATACATTTAAACTTTTGCAAAATTTTCCAAATCCATTTAATAGCGGTACAGATATTAATTATACAATTCCTAATGAAGAAACTTATGTTCAGCTAAAAATTTATGATGCTTTAGGAAAGGAAGTTGAAACATTAGTTAATGAAAAACAAAAACCGGATTCATATGAAGTTCATTTTGATGGACGTAATTTAGCTAGCGGAATATATTTTTACAAAATTACTTACGGTTCAAAATCCGAAACTAAAAAAATGGTTTTACTAAAATAACTTAAATGAAAAAATATTTTCAAAATTTATTTGAATTTAATAGTTGGGCAAATTCTTGTATTGTTAAGAAGTTATTTTTAATTGATGATGAAAAAGCTGATTCAATAAAATTGATGAGTCATATAATTTCTGCTCAAGATACTTGGCTTGAAAGATTAAAAGAAACTCAAAACTATATAATTGATATTTGGGAAATATTTACAATTCAAGAATTGCAAATTCTTTCGAATAAAAGTTCAAAAGAATGGCAAAAATTTATTGCTAAAATTAGTGATCAAAATTTCCAAAAAATTTGTAATTATAAAAATTCTATTGGACAACAATTTTCACATTCTTATCATGATATTTTCACTCACGTTATAAATCATTCAACGTATCATCGTGCGCAAATTAATACTCAATTAAAATTAAAAAATATTGAACCGGCGAAAATTGATTATATAATTTTCGAAAGAGAAAAATTAAATTGAAGAAAGTATAACTGCTGCGGCAACTGAAACATTAAGTGAATCAATATTTCCTTTTTTGGGAATAGTAATTTTTGTGTCACAAATATTTAATAATTCCTTTGTAGGTCCAAAAGCTTCATTTGAAAAAATAATAATTGATTTCCCGTCAAATTTTATTTTCTTAAAATCAACACCATTTAAATCTGCGATGTAACTTTTATAATTCAGCTTTTTATATTTTTTAATTATTTCAACAAGATCAACTTCATCAAAAATATTTAAACTAAAAATTGCTCCCATACTTGCACGTAGAACTTTGGGATTAAATAGTTCTACACTGTTCTCACTAATAAACACATTTTTGATTCCAAACCAAACGCATGTTCTCAAAATTGTTCCAACATTTCCGGGATCAGAAATATTATCAAGACAAATTATTTTACCATCAATTTCAATTTTCTTTTTATCTGGAATTTCGAAAACTGCAATTATTCCTTGGGGGTTTTCTGTAAATGTTAATTTTTCGATTTCAATTTTATTAATTATATCATATTCTATTTTTTTCGAATTTATTAAATTAATTGTATCGATGGAATTATCTTTAAAATGTTCAGTTACAAAAATTTTGGAACATACAAATCTACTTTTTAAGCCTTCTTCAACAAATCTCTTTCCTTCTACAAGGAATTTCTTTTCTAAAATTCTGTATTTTTTTTGCGAGAGTTTACTTAAATATTTTAGTTCAGTTTTTGATATCAATTTTTTTGTCAGTTATTTACTAAAAATGTATGTTAAGATATTGCATAGAATTCTAAAAAGTATTAGATTTAGTGTCTTAAAATGCTGGTGTAGCTCAATTGGCAGAGCAGCTGACTTGTAATCAGCAGGTTGCGGGTTCGAGTCCCATCACCAGCTCAAAAAAGTTCGAATATATTATTCGAACTTTTTCATTTTAAATATCTTTAAATTTAACACTACTTCGTAAAAACTAAATATTTTCACTTTTTAATAATTCATTTTCTTCAATTGTAACGTTACTTACTTCTTTCTTTTTATCAGATAAAAATGAATAAATTGCCGGTACGATATATAATGTTAAACCGGTTGAAAAAATCAATCCGCCAATTACAGCAATACCCATTGATACCCTAGCTTCCGAACCAGCTCCAAGAGCTAAGGCAATAGGTAATGTTCCCAAAATTGTTGAAAAACTAGTCATTAAAATTGGTCGTAATCTCAAACTTGCGGATTCCTTTACCGCATCTAATATTTTTAATCCTTGAGCTTTTTTCTGATTTGCAAATTCAACAATTAAAATTCCGTTTTTTGTTACCAAACCAATTAACATTATTTGTCCAATTTGACTAAAAATATTTAGTGTTTGATTGAAATACCATAATGAAAAAACTGATCCTGCAATTGCAAGAGGCACTGTAAACATTATAATAAATGGATCTCTGAAACTTTCAAATTGTGCGGCAAGTGTTAAATAGATTAAAACAAGCGCAAGCAAAAATGTGAAGAATAAACTTGACGAACTTTCCACAAAATCTTTTGATGCACCTTCTAAAGCGGTGGAAAATCTGTCATCGAGTACTTTATCTGCAATTTTATCCATCGCTGAAATTCCATCTTGAATTGTTTTGCCCGGCGCCAAACTTGCAGAAACTGTTGCACTTACATATCTATTAAATCTAAATAATTGCGGCGGACTACTTTTTTCTTTCATTGTTATAAGATTATCAAGTTGAATTAATTCTCCTCGATTATTCCTAACATATAATGAAGTAAGATCAAGTGGTTTTGTTCTGTCTTCTTTCAAAACTTGACCAATTACTTGATATTGTTTTCCATTCATTACAAAAAACCCGAAACGCTGGCCGCTATATGCTAATTGTAATGTTTGGGCAATATCAAATGCAGAAATTCCTAATTGGCGGGCTTTTGTTCTATTTATTTCAATTATAATTTCCGGTTTACTAAATTTTAAATTTATATCAACATTTGCAAATGTTGGATCATCTTGTGCTGCATCTAAAAATTTTGGAACAACTTCTTGTAGTTTTTCGAAATTAGGAGCTTGAACAACGTATTGAACTGGAAGTCCGCCACGCCTTGTAGATATTGATTGACTTTGAATTACAAATGATTTAGCATCATTTAAATCTTTCATAATTTCTGTAATTTCATCTGCAACTTGCTGCTGTGTTTTATTTCTTTCTTCTGGATCTTTTAAGATTAGTCGAACAAAACCGGAATTTGTTCCTCTTCCTCCTCCAGTTAAAGAAATCATAGCTGAAGATTCTTCTATTGAATCTTGTAAAACATTAACAATCTGCATTATATTAAAATCCATTAATTCAAAAGATGTACCTTCCGGCATTTTACTTTCTACTCTAATTTCACCTCTGTCTTCAATAGGAGCCAGTTCAGATTGTAAATTTGTACCAATAAAATAAATAATTCCAAATGCTACAATCATTATAATAATTGCGAGCCATCTTTTTTCCATAAATGAATCGAGAGAATTTTTATATGCTGATTCAAAAGAGTTGAAAAATGGTTCAGTTATTTTGTAAAACCAATTTTGGTGATCTTTATGTTTTAAAATTCTTGAACTTAACATTGGGGTTAATGTAAGTGCAACAAATGATGAAATAATTACAGCTCCGGCAATAACTACTCCAAACTCAATAAATAGTCTTCCGGTAATTCCCTTCAAAAACATAATAGGTAGAAATACGGCAACAAGAGAAATTGTTGTAGAAATAACTGCAAAAAATATTTCGGAAGTACCTTTAATACCGGCATCTATTGGATTTAATCCGTCCTCAACTTTTTTGTAAATATTTTCCAGCACAATAATTGCATCGTCAACAACAATTCCAATTGCCAAAACAATTCCTAAAAGTGTTAACACATTTATAGAAAAATCAGCAATGTACATAATGAAAAATGAGCCAATGAGCGAAACTGGAATCGCAATAATTGGAATTAATGTAGTTCGCCAATCTCTTAAGAATAAAAATATGATAAGTATAACCAATAGAAATGCTATCAGAATTGTTTCTTGAACTTCTGCAATAGAATTCCTAATGTATTTTGTAACATCAAAACCAATTCCCAATTCAATATCTGCCGGTAAATCTTTTTTAATTTGTTCAATTCTTTTGTAAAATTCATCGGTAATATCAATGTAATTTGCACCGGGTTGTGGAACAAGTACAACTCCAACCATCGGAATTCCATCTCGGCGTAAAATTGATTTATCATTTTCCGGATATAATTCCGCAAAGCCAATATCTTTAAATCTAACAATTGCACCCTTATCTTCTTTGATTGTAAGATTGTTGAAATCATCAACATTTACTAATCTGCCTAATGTTCTAACAGTTAATTCAATATTTTTGCCTTCAATACTTCCGGAAGGTAATTCAATATTCTCTCTATTTAACGCACTCCGAATATCAAGCGGTGTAATATTATAAGCGGCAAGTTTTGTTGGATCCATCCATAAACGCATTGAGTAGCGTTTCTCTCCCCAAATCATTATTTGGCTTACGCCGGAAATTGTTTGTAATCTTTCTTTAAAAGTATTTAATGCAATATCTGATAATTCCAATAAAGTACGGTTATCACTTTTTACATTTAGGAAAACTATTGGAACAGCATCAGCATCGGCTTTTGATACAATTGGCGGATCAACATCTGCAGGTAGATTTCTTTGCGCACGCGATACTCTATCTCTTACATCGTTTGCAGCAGTTTCCAAATCAACATTTACATCAAACTCAACCGTTATATCGCTTCGTCCATCACGACTAACAGAAGTTAAAGTTCTTATTCCAGCAATTCCATTTATTTGTTCTTCGAGTGGTTCTGTAATTTGAGATTCAATTACATCTGCATTTGCTCCTACATAACTTACACCAACACTAATTATTGGTGGATCAATACTTGGATATTCTCTAATTCCTAAATATGTATATCCAATAACTCCAAATAAAACAATTGCAATTGACATTACAATTGCCAAAACGGGTCGGCGTATACTTATAGATGATAAACTCATTTAAAATTTCTTTAGAGAATTATTTAGTTAATTTAATTTTTATTTGCATATTAGGTCTCAGTTGAATTATTCCGGAAACAATTACAGAATCACCCATTTCTAATCCTTCTGTAATTTGAATTTTTGATTCGGTTCTAATTCCGGTGGTAACTTTTTGAGGAATCGCTTTCCCATTTTTAAATAGAAATACTTTTTCGCCTTCCATATCCGGAATCAATGCATCTGTAGGAATTAATATTGCATTCAACATATTTTCCAAAATAATATTTATTTCAACATAAGCGCCGGGTAACAGTATTCCATTATTATTATCAGCGATTGCTCGCACTAAAATTGTTCTTGTTGTCTGATCAATTTTTGGTTCAACGGCATAAATTTTTCCAATGAAGTTTTTATTAACACTAGGAATTGCAAATTCAATAATTTTCCCTTCTTTTATTTCGCTATAATATTTTTGCGGAACTGCAAAATCTATTTTAATAGGATTTATACTTTGAATTGTTGCAACTTGAATTTGCGGTGTAATATAACTGCCAATACTTACCGAACGCAAACCAATTATTCCATCAAATGGAGCACGGATTTCAGTTTTTGCAATTTGGGCAATTGTAAATTCAACATCAGCTTTTAGCGAATTAAGTTCATTTAAAACAATATCATATTCTTGCTGACTTGTAAGTTGTTTTTCAAGTAATTGTCTGGCTCTAAACTCTTTGTCTTTTGCAAAATCAACTTTTAATGAGTTTTTCTTTAACGTTGCTTGAAGTTCTTCATCATTTATTTTTAAAAGCAATTCACCTTTTTTAACTTTTTTACCTTCATCAAAAAGTATAGCTGTTACTTTTCCGGATGATTCGCTTCTTAGTAAAACTTCCTCATTCCCAATTAACGTTCCGTTTGTGAATATTTTATTTTGAAGAGATTCCGGTTTTATAATTTTGATATCAGCAACAATACTTTCATTTTTTTTTCCGCCATCATTTTTATTCATTTCATCATTTTCATTCAAATTCAATTTTGGAAAAAAAATAAGTAATAAAATAATTACTACAATTATAAAAATTATCAACTGTTTTTTGTTCTTCATCATAACCTACTTATCAAAAAAAAATCAATATTACAATATGAAATATAATTAACTAATTTGTTTTTTAGTCGCTATTTTAAATAGCAATATTATTTATAAATATTTAGAATGTTTTGTAAAGGAACATCAATAATTTTGTGCAAAAGTAATTCTAATAAAAAAGTATTCACATTAATTTAATTCAATATCTTTCAATAATTAATTTTTTATTAGAAATAATAAATTTTAATTTTTCTGAAAATTCAAAAAAATAAATAAAATAGTTTCTTAAAATATTTCTTTATATTTTTTTACTACATTTCTGTAAATCACAAATAAAATTGAATTTATGTTAAAAGAAAAACTTAATTCATTATCAAAAAAAGAACTTATTGCGCGAATTAAAAATTTAGAAAGTAAGCTCACCAAATTTGACAATCAAAAAAACAAAATTCAGCAGAAAAATTTTTCTGATAAAAAAATTGAAATATTAGATCAAGAAAATAATTTTGACATTTTCAACAATTCAATGCATGCACTATATATTTTAGATAAATCTATGAAGTTTATTGATGTAAATAATGCTGCAGAAAAAATGTATGGTTATGATAGAAATTATTTTAAGGGGAAGACTCCGGAATTTATTTCCGCACCAAAAAAAAATAATATGAAGTTAGTTTCATATTATATGGAAAGGGCATTAAACGGAGAACCTCAGCAATTTGATTTTTGGGGATTAAGAAAAAACGGAGAAATTTTCCCCAAAATTGTTACCCTCCATAAATTCAATTATTTTGGAAACGATGCAGTTCTTGCATACGGAATTGATATAACTCAACGAAAAAAAATTGAAGCACTTCTTGAGAAAAATGAAAAGTATATTAATAGTATTTTCAATTTTGCACCCGTGGGTATTGGAGTTGCTGTAAATAAAATAATTACAAAGACAAATGAAAGATTTTGTAAAATTACCGGATTTACGGAACCAGAAATTATTGGAAAACAAATAAATAAATTCTTTTTATCTAAGAATGAAATTGATAAGAATTTAAAATTTTCATCTCTTGAAATTAAACAAAGTAAATCCTTTGAAACAAAAATTATCGGAAAAGATAAAAAAATTATAGACGTTCAACTTACTTCAACGTTAATTGATAAAAATAATCCGGAAAGTGGAATTATATTTTCAATTGAAGATATAACCGAGTTAAAATCTGCTCATGAAAATATTAAAGAGAGTGAAAAGAAATTCAGACTTTTAGCAGAAAATATGCAAGATGTTATTTGGACAATTGACTTGAAAGGATATTTCACTTATGTAAGTCCGTCTTTTAAATACGTAACCGAGCAAATGCCGGAAGAAATTATTGGACGTCATATTAAAAATTTTGTTTATCCAAATGATTACCAGCAAATCAAAAATAAGATTATGATTTTTAAAAAGGCGGGTATAGATTTTCCAAGCTGGGAAATTGAATTCATTAGGAAAAATAAAAACAATATCTGGGTTGAAACAAAAGTATCGGTTTTAAGAAATGATGAAAAAAAAGTTATTGGGTTTATTGGTATTTCAAGAAATATTAATGATAGAAAAAAAGCAGAATTTGCATTAAAGGAAAGTCAGTATAAATATGTTGAGCTTTCAAGATTACTTGTAAGCATGGCAGATAATATTGCTGATATGATTTGGGCAAAAGATTTAAATGGTAAATATATCTTTGCCAATCAGGCTATTTGTAAAAATCTACTAAGTGCAAAAAATACGAAAGAACCAATCGGTAAAAATGATATGTTTTTTGCAAACCGCGAGCGCGAAAGTCATCCACATAATAAATATTGGCATACGTTCGGCGAACTTTGCATGGACTCAGATTCAATTGTACTTAAAACTAAAAAACCAGGTAGATTTGACGAATTTGGAAATGTAAAAGGAAAATTTCTTTTTCTTGATGTATATAAATCACCTCTTTACAACGAGAAAGGTGAAATTATTGGAACTGTAGGAAGTGCGAGAGACGTAACAAAAGAAAAAGAATTTGAGAGCAAATTAATTGAAAGTGAAGAAAAATTTAGATCACTTTTTGAAAATATGAGTGAAGGAGTTTTTTACCAATCCGCAAATGGAACTTTAACTGATATTAATAAATCTGCACTTAAAATTTTTGGAATCAGCAAAAAAAGTTTTATCGGTTCAAATTCATTTGATGAACGATGGATTGTAACTGATAAAAATCTAAAATTACTCTCACCCGAAAAACATCCCTCAATGGTTGCGCTAAAAACGGGTAAAAGTGTAATTAATACAGAAGTTAGTTTGGAAAATCTTATTACAAAACAAAAAAAATGGTTACTTATAAATGCAATTCCGCAGTTTAAAAAATTTGAAGAAAAGCCGTTTCAAGTTTTTGTTACACTTCATGACATAACTGAAAATAAAAATGCAGAGAAATTAATTTTAGAAAACAAAGAAAAGTTTAAACATCTTTTTGATAATATGCGTAATGGTGTTGCAATTTATGAAGCAATTGAAAATGGTAAAAATTTTATTCTTGACGATATAAATAAAGCCGGTGAAAAATTAAGTAAAGTTGATAAAAAAATAATCGTTAACAAAAAAATGAGCACCATATTTCCGGAAGCTAAAACTTCTGGATTGTTTAAAATTTGTCAAGAAGTATATAAATCGGGATTGTCTCAACATTTTCCGTATAAAGTCTACTGTAATGGAAAGATTGAGAGATGGATTGATCATTACATTTTCAAATTACCAAACGATCAA
Source organism: Ignavibacteriota bacterium (assembly GCA_016716225.1). Classification (NCBI taxonomy): domain Bacteria; kingdom Pseudomonadati; phylum Ignavibacteriota; species Ignavibacteriota bacterium. The sequence continues at coordinate 258,696 of JADJWT010000001.1, forward strand.
ATTGTTGCAATATTTAATGATGCAAGCACCGAAATGAAAGCTTTGGAACAATTAAAAGAAAGTGAAGATAACTTAAGAGCTGTGTTAGACGCTTCTCCTGATATTATTGTACTTGTTAATAATAAAGGTAAACTTCTTGAATCAAATGAAAGATTAGAGAAGTGGCTTGGGCTTGATCGAAATAATTTAATTGGATCAGAAATTCTAAAAAAATTTGATAATGAAGTTAGAGACATAAGATTAGATGTTTTTAAAAAAGTACTACAAACAAAAGCAAAGTTTACTTATAAAGATAAATCTAACAAAAGAATTTGGGAGAACACAATTATTCCAATTCTTGATGAAAAAAAACGTGTTAACAGATTTGCAGTTTATGCTTCAGATATTACTGATAAAGAATTATTTGAACAGAAGCTTAAGGAAACAAATGAAACTTTAAGAAACTTATCACAGCACATTATAAATATTAGAGAAGAAGAAAGGAAAAATATTTCGCGCGAAATTCATGATAATCTAAGTCAAATATTAACAGCAATAAATATGGATGTTTCATGGATAAAAAATTTAATTCCGGATAACTTGGAAAATATAAAAGAAAGATTTAATCCTCTTCTTAAATTAATTGATAATTCTATTTTAACTGTGCAAAAAATAAGTTCGGAATTGCGCCCCGGAATTTTAGATGATTTGGGATTAGTTAATGCAATTGAATGGCAAGCAAATGAAATAGGAAGAAAAACAAATTTATCTATAAATTTAAATTTACCTGATAATGAAATTGAATTATCAGAAGAAAAAAGAATTGCGGTTTTCAGAGTTTTTCAAGAATCAATGTCAAATATTATTCGTCACTCAAAAGCCAAAAATTTAAAAATTAGTTTAAAAGAAAAAACTAAAAATCTTATGTTAGAAATTATAGATGATGGAATTGGAATTGAACAAAGTAAAATTAATGATAATAAATCACTTGGTCTGCTTGGAATGAAAGAAAGAATTCTTTCAGTAGATGGTAAAATTAATTTTACTCGAAATAAAAAAGGTGGAACAACTGTAAAAATATTAATCCCAATTATTGAGAATTAAATGAAAGTTTTAATTGCAGATGATCATGCAATAGTTAGAAAAGGACTTCTTCAAATTGTTTCATCATTGCAAAGTATTAAAGAAGTTGAAGAAGCTGAAAACGGTAGAGAAGTATTAGAAAAGTTTGAGATCGGTAAATATCAATTACTAATATTGGATTTATCAATGCCGGTATTAAATGGTTTAGATACTTTAAAAATACTTATAAATAAAGATCCGGAAATAAAAGTATTAATTTTAAGCATTTATCCCGAAGAACAATATGCTATCAAAGCATATAAATTTGGTGCATACGGATATATTAATAAAAATGCTGCATCTGTTGAACTAAAAAAAGCAGTTGAACAAATTTTAACTGGTAAAAAATATTTAAGCACAACTTTAGCCACAAAAATAATGGATTATCAAGATTTTGATAAACCAATTTCGGAAAGATTATCTAAAAGAGAATATCAAATAATGATGATGAGTGCAGAAGGAATTTCATCTAAAGAAATTAGCGAAAAATTATCAATCAGTCCCAAAACTATAAGTACTTACCGATCAAGAATCTTAGAGAAATTAAACCTCCAAAATTTTGTACAATTAATGCATTTTCTTAACTTCAAAAACTTGTAAGATAAACCTTACAAAAATTTAAGAATTATTTTCCTATATAAATTTTTATTATGCAATTAAAGTTTAACACTTTTTAATTAAATGAAATCTTAATCATTTAATTTTATTATATATTATTTTGAAGTAGAGCTAAAATCTATCTTAGTTCGGGGGCACATTCGGGGGAGTTGTGCCCTTTATATTTTAAACAATTTTAAAATATGTTTTAAATATTATTTTATTTCATCCTTCCATTACATTTTAGAGAATTAGGTAAAAATTTTTCTCTATCAAAACTTTTCAAACTATCCTCCGTCCTAATTTATGAAATAACAGAAATTTAATTTTTACATAAATGGAGGAAGCCATGAAGAACTTTAGTAAATTATTTCTAATTGTTCTAACTTTCCTTTTCACTACTGCAAATTTTGGTTTTACAAAAGAGAAATATCAACAAATTGAAGATAATTTAATTGTTGGCATTAATACCGATAACAGAGGTCTTCAAATTAGCTGCGCCTTTTTCTTAGGCGAATTCAAATCTGAGCGCGCCGTTATTCCTTTATTAAGAATGTTGAAAAGCGGAATTACCGAAGAGGAAAGAATTATTGCAGCACTTTCCTTATCAAAAATAAAATCTGAGAAAGGAATGTTTGCCGTAAAGCAAAGAATTAAATATGATGAAAGCGAACGAGTTCAAAAATTATGTGCAAAATTCTATAATTGCTTTTTAGCAAATCAGAAAAAATCTGAAATAATTGTTGAACCTTTTGAAGTTGTAAATTTGAATTTAGAGTATAACGGTGTAAAGTTAGCAGATTTTATAAAATAAACATTTTTGAAAATTAAATGAACGGTTGTTTCTATTCTAAACTTGAAAAACAACCGTTCACTCCCCTAATAAAACTAACGGAAAGAATAATCAATTCCTAAATCTAAAGCACTGTAACTTAAATTTCCGAAACCCATACGAATACTAAAAGCCATTTGTTTATTTAGCCAATATCGCATTCCGGCTTGAACGCCAAACCACATTCCGCCTTTATCAACTTCATTTACAATTGCATTTTCCGTTAAAATTTGTCTGTTAACATCATTAAAATCATAAGCAATTATTACACCAGCCCAAGGATCAAATTTTGGATCTTTTAATTTAAAATGATAATTTGTTTGAAAACCAAACAAAATATTTGAATAACTCCATTCAACATCCGGAAAGGTTTCTGTATAACTCCATGATCTAAAAATTCCGCCTATTCCCATTTTTCCAATATTAGAATTTTCCGAATTTTCCAAATCAATTCCGAATTCATGATTTATTCCCAATTGGACAGTAGAACCAAGAAAAGAAAAACCTAATGATGGCCCGGATGTATGTAAATTTGACTGAAACTGACAAAAAATATTTGACGAAATAAAAAGTAAAATAAATATTTTTTTTACGACCATCAAAATTCTCAAATGCTTAGGTTTTCAACTGCCAAAATAAAAAAATTAAATCATTTTTTTACTACTTATACATTAAAAGTTTTAATGCGAATGACACGAACCTTCTTCATTAATTTCTAAAGTTCCTTCAAAAAGTTTTATTGCTGCATCTTCCGCCAATTCTTCATTTGTAAAAATCAATTGTTTACCGTTATTTGTAAAATCTTCTTGTAATCTCCAGCCGGCAGAAGTACAAATTAAATGTGAACAATCTTTCAATCCACTTAAAAGATTTCCATGCGTAGAATTGTGTTCATGTTCATTAGAATGATGGTGATGATTGCCATGATGATGATTAGTAAAATTATTTTCTCGATTTTCTTTATTAGCAATTTTTCCGTCTTTAATTTCAAAAACTACAAATCCATTACATCTTCCAACATGTCCGGTAACTGTTTTAAAATCATCTGTTGCAACTGCGATTTTCATTTTTCCCTCAATTTTAATTATTAATTTTTATTGCTTTGCCAAATATTATGCTTTCTGCCAATTTGTTTCTTGCACTTTTAATTATTCTACCAAATGTAGCTCGAGACACATTCATTCTTTCAGCAGCATCTTCATGTGAAAGATTTTCATAATCTGCCAAATTTATTGCTTCAAATTCATCTTTCTCAAGAATTAATTCATCTAAAAATCTCAACGGAATTCCCTGAGGTTTATAGTATGTTGCTGTAGGATTACAACATGTAATTCGATTTTTTTTTGGTCTAGGCATTTAACTATTATGAGCATATGCTCATAATAAAAATATGAAAAAATATATTCCTTTACAACGAATAAATATTTCTAAAAATTAAAATAAATCAACTACAGAATTTATTTTATAGGTTGGGTGAAATTTTGAAATATGCAAAATATCTTTCGAAACACCGGTTTTAACTAAAGCTGTATCCATTCCAAATTTATTTCCCATTGCAATATCTGTTTCCAATCTATCTCCAATTATAATACAACCTTTAAGTGGAAGATTTATAAGATTTACAATTTCGTTGAACATAAATTTTGATGGCTTGCCAAAATGTTTTTGCAGTTTTCTGTTCGTACGTTTTTCAAGTGCAGAAATTGTTGCACCGGCATCTAAAATTTCTCCGCCATCAATAGGACAAGTATTATCAATATTTGCGGCAAAAAATTTGGCTCCGTTAACAAGAGCTTGTCCGGCAATTTCTAACTTTTTATAATTTAAAGTTCTATCTAGAGTTATAATTATAATTTCAATTTTATTTGGATTATCACAAAATTCTAATCCGGCCGATTCAATTTCCATTATAAATTTTTTTTCAGCAATTGCGTAAAACTTTTTACCATAATAATTATTTGCTAAATATTTTTTAATAATTAAAGTTGAAGTTACAAATTGATTTTTATTAACCTTAAATCCGTGAGATAAAAGAAAATTGTAGTAATCCTCAACACTTCCTGTAGTTTTGTTTGATATGAAAAGAATGTTTTTATTTAATGATTTTAAACGATTTATAACTTTTGCGGAATTAGGAATTATTTTATCTTCAAGATAAATAGTGCCATCCAAATCAAAAATAAATCCGTCATATTTTTCAATAAAGTTCATAGATTTATAAATTATTTTTCCAATGTTGATTAATTATTCTAAAACATTCATTCAAACTTTTGGGAATATAATTTAATTCAGTTTGTGCTTTTAAATTTAATAATCCGGAATTTAGAGGACGCAAAGCCGGTTGTTTTAATTCCTTTGTTAAAATTGGTTCAACAAGTGAAAAATCTAGATTAAAATATTCCGCAATTCTTTTTGTAAATTCAAATCTATGTAAAAATTCACTTCCGCCAATATTAAATAATCCGGTTTTTCCGGAATCACAAATTCCTGTAATCGCAGAAGCTAAATCATCAATAAAAGTGGGATTATTAATCTGATCTGTAACAATTTTAATATTTTGATTTTTAGAAAGTGAATCAAAAACCCATTTAACAAAATCCGGTCTACCGAATTTTGTTGCACCGAATAAAACATTTGTCCGCAAAATTGTACTTTTTATATCAAACTTTTTTATGACATTTTCACCAGCTAATTTACTTCTTCCATAGTAACTAATTGGATTGGGTAAATCTTCTTCTGAGTATGGTCCTTCTTTTCCATCAAAAACATAATCAGTTGAAATATGAATTAAATGAGCATTACTTGGTACAGAATATTTTGCTAAATATTCAACTCCGTTAACATTAATATTCCAAGCTAGTTCTTTTTCAGTTTCGCATTTATCAACATTTGTATAAGCCGCTGTATTTATAATAAAATCCGGATAGAAATTCATTACCAAATTTTTAACATCCTTCTTATTAGAAATATCCAATTTACTATAATTGATTTCCCCAAAAAATGAAGCGTCCTCTGCTGAAGCTAAAAATAATTCGACATCGCTGCGAAATTTTAATATTTCAACAACACTTTGTCCTAACATTCCATTGGAGCCAATCAGCAAAATTCTCTTTTTTATCATTTTATAAAATTCTTTGTTCAAAAAATTATTTTTCAAATATACTTATAATAAAATAAAATGGAATAAATTTGTATTTTCAATTAGTAATTATTTGTTGTAATGTTATAATATTTACTCAAAATAAATTTGAAAGTTATTTTATGAAAATTGGAATTACATGCTATCCTACTTACGGCGGAAGCGGAGTTGTGGCAACGGAATTAGGCAAGGAATTAGCATCGCTTGGATATGAAGTTCATTTTATAAGCTATGCACTTCCACATCGTTTAACTCAATTTGTAGAAAATATTTATTATCATGAAGTTGAAGTTAGTAATTATCCACTTTTTGAACATCAGCTTTACAGTTTAGCATTAACAAGTAAAATGCTGGAAGTAATTGAATATGAACAATTAGATTTGCTTCATGTTCACTATGCAATTCCTCATGCAACAAGTGCATATTTGGCAAAACAAATTTTAAAGAAAAACGGTTCCGATATAAAAATTGTTACAACTCTTCACGGAACTGATATTACTTTGGTTGGATTGGAACCTTCATTTTTACCATTAATGAAATTAAGCATTGAAGAAAGTGACGGTGTTACAGCCGTTTCAAGATTTTTAAAGGAAAAAACGTTAACAAATTATCACATAGAAAAAGATATAGAAGTTATCTACAATTTTATTGATACTGAAATTTTTAAACCCGTTTGTAATAAGCAATTTAAAGATCATGTTGCACCAAATGGAGAAAAAATATTAATTCATACTTCTAATTTCAGACCAGTAAAAAGAGTAAGTGACACAATTAGAATTTTAGAAAAAGTAAATAAAAAAATTCCAACTAAATTAATTCTAATTGGTGATGGTCCTGATAGATCTGAATGTGAAAGATTAACTCGCGAATTAAAGCTAGAACACAATGTTTTATTTTTAGGAAAACAAGACGGATTGGAAAATTTACTCAGTGTTGCGGATATTTTTTTGCTTCCTTCCCAACAAGAAAGTTTTGGTTTATCTGCCCTTGAAGCAATGGCTTGCGGAGTTCCGGTAATTGGATCAAGCGTTGGAGGTTTACCTGAATTAATAATTCACAATACTACTGGATTTATTGCTGAATTTGGTGATGTTGATAGAATGGCAAAATATGCTTTGGAATTATTAACGAACAAGAAAAAATTTAATTCCTTCTCAAAAAACTCCAGAAAAAGATCGGAAAATTATTTTGAGAAGAAATTAATTGTCCCACAATATATTAGATATTATGAAAAAATTTTAAATCAATAATTATTGAACAATTGGAGTTTTTCCAATACTGTAATGAGTAAAACCTAATTCTTTTGTTTTTCTTCTATTGAATACATTTCGTCCGTCGAAAATAATAGGTTTTGCAAGTAAAGATTTAACTTGTTCTAAATCCGGATTATTAAATTCATTCCACTCAGTTAAAACCAATAATGCATTTGCACCATTTACAGCTTTATATTGATCTTCAGCATATTCAACTCTATCTTGTAAATAGAATTTAGCATTTTCCATAGCTTCCGGATCATATGCTGTAACTGTTGCTCCACGTTTTAACAATTCTTCAATAATTACAACAGATGGCGCTTCTCGCATATCATCTGTATTTGGTTTAAAAGCTAAGCCCCAAACAGCAAATTTCATTCCTTGAATATTATCGCCAAAATGTTTGAGTATTTTCTTAACAATCACTTGTTTTTGATCTTTATTAACTTGATCTACAAGTGTTAGTAATCTCATTTCAGAACCCTTTTCTTTGGAAGTTTTTATAAGAGCATTAACATCCTTTGGAAAACAAGATCCACCGTAACCAATTCCGGCATATAAAAATCGTTTCCCTATTCTTGTATCAGAACCCATACCTTTTCTAACCAAATCGATATTTGCTCCAACAACTTCACAGAAATTTGCCAATTCATTCATATACGTAATTCTCATTGCCAAATATGAATTTGCAGCATATTTAGTTACTTCAGAGCTTTCCGGATTCATTTCAATTATTGAACTTCCTTTTAACACAAAAGGATAATAAAGTGATTTCATTTTATTCATTGCCGCATCAGTTGAAGCTCCAATTACAATTCTATCAGGTTTCATAAAATCATCAACGGCAAATCCTTCTCTTAAAAATTCTGGATTAGATACAACTTCAAAATTTTCAATGTTATATTTTTTTAGGATTTTTGTAACTGCTGCTGATGTTCCAACCGGAACTGTACTTTTATTTGCAATAATTTTAAAATCATGTCCGGGATTTTCACTTAAAATTTTACCAATTTCATCAGCAATTCCGTAAACATATTTTAAATCCGCTGATCCATCTTCACCTTGTGGAGTAGGCAGACAAAGCATAATTACTTCACAATCCAAAACTGCTGATTTTAAATCATCGGTAAAATGAAGTCTGTTTTTTGCAATATTTCTGTAAAATAATAAATCTAATCCAGGTTCATAAATTGGGACTTCTGCTTTTTTTAGCTGAGCAAGTTTTTGAGGATTATTATCAACACAAATTACGTCATTTCCCATTTCTGCAAAACAAGTTCCGGATACTAATCCAACATACCCAGTTCCAATAACTGAAATTTTCATTTTTTACTCCAAAAATTTTAATAATTAAAATCTTGCTTAATTTCTTCGAAATTTACGCCCATTAAATCTTTATCAGATATAATCGGATTTTTAATTCCCCAGTTTATTCTTAGGTTTGAATCATTAAATAAAATGCATCTTTCATCAGATTTGCTATAATAATTTGTACATTTATAACTAAATATTGCTGTTTCTGATAATACGGAAAATCCGTGTGCAAAACCCGGCGGAATCCATAATTGTTTTTTATTTTCTTGGGATAATTCTATACCAAAACTTTTTCCAAATGTTGGTGAATTAAACCTAATATCAACAGCAAAATCTAAAACTTTACCAAATAAAACTTGACACAATTTTCCTTGTGCAAATTCACCAACTTGATAATGCAAACCTCTTATTGTTCCATAACTTGAAAACGAAATATTATCTTGAACAAATTTCAGATTAATACCCAATTCTAAATATTTTTTTTCCGAAAATGATTCAAAAAAATAACCTCTATCATCTTTAAAAATATCCGGTTCAATAATAAATAGATCACGGAATGAAGTGTCAACTTTTTTCAATATTAATACCTTTTATTTTTGTGCCAATTAAAAGCTGATTGTAAAATTTCATCTAAATTATATCGTGAATTCCAGCCTAAAATTTCTTTAGCTTTTTTATTATCAGCTACAAGAATTGCCGGATCGCCTTCTCTTCTATCAACAATTTCATATTTGATTTTGAGATTTGTTATTCTTTCTGCAGAATTTATAATTTCTTTAACTGAATTTCCTTCGCCGGTTCCCAAATTAAAAATATTGCTATTTTCGTCATTTTTTAAATATTCAATTGCTTTAAAATGTGCATCACCTAAATCATTGATGTGAATATAATCTCTTATACAAGTTCCGTCTTTGGTTTCATAATCATCGCCAAAAATTAAAACTTTTTCTCTTAAGCCTAATGCTGTGTTCAAAACTATTGGAATTAAGTGAGGTTCGGGATTATGACTTTCACCAATTTCTCCGCTAAAATCAGCACCAGCTGCATTAAAATATCTCAAAGCAACATATTTTAATCCGTATGAATTATCAAAATCTTTCAACATATTTTCAATCATTAATTTTGTCTGCGCATAAGGATTTATTGGATTTGTTTTTTGATTTTCAGAAATTGGAACTATTTCAGGATTTCCATAAAGTGAACATGTTGAAGAAAAAACAAATTTCTTAACAGTATTTTGTAAACATGCCTTAAGTAAATTATAACTTCCAACAACATTATTTTCATAATATAGATTTGGGTTTTCAACAGATTCACCAACATATGCAAAAGCAGCAAAATGAACAACTGCATCAAAATTTTGATTGTGAAAAACCCGATTTAAATTTTGATAATCCAATAAATCAACAATTTCCAATTTAACATTATTTGGAATTGCTTCTTTATGACCTCTGCTCAAATTATCTAGTACCACAACTTCTATGTTTTTCTCATTCAATATTTTTACAAAGTGAGAACCAATATATCCTGCACCACCAGTTACTAAAACTTTCATTTAATTATTAACCATTTTTTTTCGAAAGATACAAAATAATAGTAAATATTTTCTTAAACCAATAATTGAAATTATTTTATGAAATGTAATATTTGATAATTATATAATAAAATTTTACTTTACATCATAAAGTAAAAAAATTTGATGGAATTATGAATATTACAAAATCACAAGCAATAGAAATGTCTGAATTGACTTGCAGACTTTCTCGCGCATGCAACAAAAAAGAAAGTAGTTTTGCAGCTCTTTTTAATCTTACTCCAACTGAATTAAAATGTTTACGAATGTTTGCAAAAAAATCTACTGTTTCAATCAAAGAAATGATTGACGAATTAGAAATAAGTGCTGGAAGAGTAACACATATTTTAACAAGTTTGGAAGAAAAAAAATATATTGTTAGAAGAATTGATAATTTAGATAAGAGAAATCACCTTGTTGATTTAACTCCGGAAAGTAAAAAGTTTATTAGTCTTCTTACCAAAAAACATATTGAACTACATCAAAATATTTTAAATAATTTTGAAATTGAAAAACAAGAATTTGTTGCTGTAATTATGAAAGAATTAATTAATGCTTTAGAACTATGGAGTGATTCGAACAAACAAAAGTTAGGCGAAGAATAATTTTTTCTCCCGCAATTTTTGCGGGAGAATTTATTGAATTATTTTAACATCCTTCTCTTTTTTTCTTCCCGGAAGTTTTCTTTAATGTTATTGCGGTTGGGGCTTTTAACTGCGGCATTTCATTTTTAACAATTAATTCTTCTGAATTTGTCTGAATATTTCCACCAAAATATTTACTAACTTCCGCAAGTTTATCATGTTTATGTTTCTGCTCAACAGAAGGATTTTCTCCGCAATCACATTTGGGAAATAAAATATTTTCCTTCCAATTATTTAATCCACCAGGAATAATATTTATTCCTTTAAAATTATTTGTTTTCAATAAAAACCAAGCTTGCGTTGCTTCAATATCATTATCTGAATAAAGAATTAATTTTTCATTTCTCTGTAATTCTGAATTTAGCAATTGATCGAGTTGAATATTTTCTGAAGTTGGAATATTATACTTTGCAAATTCTTCCGGTTTACGCAAATCAATTAATCTAAAATCAGATTTTGATTGAATAATATTATCAGCTAAATCTTCAACTTTAACTTTACCAATTTCATTTGGTGAAATTAACGATAATTCCTTTACATTAATTTTTATTGAAGTTTTTCCGTATGGATCACCCGCAAAAATTGCAATTACTCCTATACCAAAAGCAAACATTGCAAGTTTTTTTTCTGCATTCAAATTTGAGAAAAACTTTTTCATATTTTTTTCTCCAATGATTTATTTCCCATTTTCCTTTCTCCCCACTCAGCAGCAGCGAATGCGCCAATTGCCATAACCACAACAAGAAAAACTACAATTCCATAAGGAATATTGAAAAATTGTGGTAATGTTACACTTCCCATTGCTGTTGAGTTGAAGAAATGTTCAATAGATGGAAACATTTCTCCGAAAACAAAAATTCCGAACAGCATTCCAATTACATAAACCAATGCATCAATTTTTCCGGTAGCAACAGCAACAATTGATGTTCCTGGGCAATAACCACCAATTACAAATCCAACACCAGCAACTAAACCCCCAACTAAATTAGGCATCACATTAGTTGGAGTAAGATAAATTAGAGATAAATCTAAAAATCCAATTACGGATAAAAAGAAAATTCCAAGCATTGCAGTTACAATTGCTGTAAACATAACTTTTAATACACGCATATTTGTAAAATAAAATTGAGCTGCCAAAATTGTTGCTCTACCGAAACCGCCGCGCTCCAAAGCAAATCCGAATGCAATCCCAATTACAAATGCAATAATTAAACTTACGTCTGTTCCAAAATATTCATATTTAAAGAATGGTGCACTCATATCCATTGTCTCCTTAAAAAATAAGCTGCCGCATAACCTCCGACAAAAACCATCATCATAAATATCCAACTGCCAAAATTTAAAACTGCACCACCGGTTAAAGCTTGTCCGCTCATACAACCGCGAGCTAATTTAGCGCCCCAGCCTAATAATCCTCCACCAATAAATGCATAAACCAATCTCATCTTTGTAGAAATTTTTGGACCTTTCTCAATTCCTTTTTTAACCCGATGTGAAAGAATCCCGGAAATAAATCCTCCGAACAAAACTCCAATTACTTGAAAGACTAACCAATCTTTAAATGGATTTGAATTTTTATCGCCGAGATATTCTGTATAAAAACTATTTTTTGCAGCATGTTCCGGTGCAATTTTATTTACACTAACTGCAACTGCGGTAGAAAGTGCGCCGGATGCGCCTAATCCTCTCCCCATAATTACGAAAGCCGCAAGCAAAACTAAACCTAAACCAATTCCAACAAAATAAGGGTTTGAGAAAGGTTTTTCTTTCACATGAATGTGAGCATGATCTCCATGTTCAAAAATATGTGAAATTTTTTCTGTTAAACCATTCATAATTTATATTCTCCATTAATGTAAATTTGAGTTAAACCAATGACTGTATTGACCGGCAGAAACAATTATAAATCTTAAAATTAATCCTCCAACAATAACCATTAAAGGTGCAAGTGCCGTATGTTTTACTTTATGATTTACGGCAAGCAGCTGAATAATAAGCGGGATAATAATTCCAATACCAATAACAAAAACCCAAAAACTTGGTGCAAATTCTCCGGTTAAAAGTAAATCAGCGGCTTGCGCTTGTACTTCAGTTGCTGTTTTCAATCCTATAATAAAAAGAGCAATTACGAAAAGTTCAATAATTAAAAATGCATTATCAGCCTTTGCTAACAATTCACGTTCGTAAACATCTTTAGCAATTACATGAACAAAAGCCGCAGCACCGGAAAGTCCGGAAACCAAAAACAGTAACCAAAGAATCGCCGAACTCCATAATGGTCTTGCCCCAAGTGAGCTTAACAGAACTCCGGTATATAATCCAATTCCCGCTCCAAAAAACATAGTAATTATGCCGATGTTTTTCAGCAGAATTGGTTTTTCAAGCAAATATTTTTTCCAATTTATAATTTGCGGAAGTTTTTCTTCAAGAAATTTTGGTGGTTTTAATAGAATGTTAACCAATAAAATTGGATATACTAATACTAAAATCCAAGAACCCCACGACATTGCAGAGCTAATCTGAAATGTTGTGTATAATCTCCAAACATATAGTTTGTGTTCTAAATCCAAGAACAATGCAAACATTCCAATGCTCAACAAAATCACACTCATATATGGCAAATAAAAACATGAACAATTTTTTTCAGTTTGTCTTCCCTTAAATAAAAAATATCCGGAAATTAGCATCATACCGGCAACCATTCCGCCAAGAAAAAGATAAACCGGAATTTCCCAACCCCATACGGAAAGTGTCGGATCAATCATGTGATTATTTCTTGTTGAAGTAATTTCGTTCATCTCAATCTCCTAAATCAAATAAAAAATATTAGGTTTTGTTCCAGCTTCTGGAATTAGCGAATGATATTTTCTTGATTGTAACAATAAATTTACTTGGCTGTTTGGATCATCAAAATCACCAAAATACATACAATGAGTTGGACAGACAGAAACGCATGCTGGATTTAATCCTTTCTCAACTCTGTGAATGCAAAATGTACATTTATCAACATAGCCTTCGGGATGAACATATCTTGCATCATAAGGACAAGAAGCAATACAAGCTTTACATCCAATGCATTCATCGTGATTTACCAAAACAACTCCGCCAATATCGTGATAATGACTTGCGCCGGTTGGACAACATGAAACGCATGGTGCGTCTGTGCAATGATTACATCTTTCTGTTCTGATTTCTAAACTAATTGTTGGGAATTTTCCTTTCGATTCTGTAGTAATCCAATCTCTGCAAAATCCTTGCGGAACATTATTTTCAGATTGACAAGCAATTACACAATCTTGACATCCCACACATTTTTTTGTATCGATAACCATTCCGTATCTTGCCATCTACGCCTCCAACTCAATAGTTACGAAATTTACATTCATTCCCGTTCCTCCCATCAATGGATCAACTTTATATTTTGTAACAAGCTGTGCATCGCTTGCACCTTTATTGAAAGTCTGCCGATACATTTTTGCTTTCTGTCCAAAACCGTGAACCATATAAACGCAATCTGTTCTAATTCTTTCCGTAGCTTTAACCTTGATTTTATTGCTTATAACTCCATCTTGATTTTTTAATTTTACATATTCACCATTATTAATTCCCAATCTTTTTGCAATATCAGAATTTAACCACAACTCATTTTCACTCATCAAATCTGATAAAAATCTGTTTGATAAAGTTTTGCTAAAAGTATGAACCGGTGCTCTTCCAAATAATAATCTAAAATATCCGGCTGGCGGTTCTTCAGGTTTGGTATATTTTGGAACGGGATCAAATCCCGCTTCTTTTAGTGGAATTGAATAAAATTCAACTTTTCCGGATTGTGTATAAAATTCCGGAACATCATTTTCTCCATAATAAATAGGCTGTTGAGGAGCTTTTATTATACCTTTTTCTTTTAATTCCGCTAAACTCAATCCCGCACTTTTCAATCTTGTTTCAAGATATTCTTCAACATTTTTCCAAGGAAAATATTTTCCTAAGCTAAGTTTATTTGCGAGTTGTTTTGCAATCCACCAATTTGGTTTTTGATCATTAGGAGAATCTATTACCGGTTGACGCAAACCAACAAATCCTTCTTTGAATGACGAAGTATTCAAATCATCATATCTTTCCAAATAAACTGATTCCGGTAAAACTACATCTGCATATCCAGCAATTTCACTTGGAACAACATCTACAACAACCAACACATCTAATTTCTGAATTGCATCTATTGTTTCTTGCATATTCGGCAAAGCTTGCAAAAGATTTGTAGCATAAATAAACCATCCTTTTATTGGATAAGGATTTTCGGTCAATGTTGCATCACGCATTCCACTTGAACTTTTTTCGCCTTCTGCAAATGGATATCTTCGATTTGGATTATCAGCAGCTTCCCTTTTCGGTTCCGGGTAAGCTGGATAAGGATATTTTGGAATACTGTAATTATATGGAATATAAAATCCGCCTTTCTTTCCCCAATTTCCCATAAGTGCATTTAACAAAGCAATTGCTCGGCTTCGTTGTGTATCATCTCCGTACCAAGTTGTGTGTCTTCCGGGATGAATTAAAGTTGCCGGTTTATATCGCGCCATTTCGTAAGCAGTTTCTCTAATAATATCGGGTTCGATCGAAGTTACTATATATGCCCATTCCGGAGTGTATTGGGAAATTTCATACGCAAATTGATCAAAACCAAATCCGTAATTTTCTACAAATTCTTTATCATATAATTTTTCTGAAACTATAACATTCATCCAAGCTAAAATTAATGCAAGATCGGTTCCGGGTTTAATTGGTAGATAATATTTCGATTTGCTTGCAGCAACGGAAAATCTTGGATCAACTGTAATTATTGTTGCACCCTTTTCTACTGCTTCGGCAAATTCTTGTACTTGTGTATTATGCATATTTTCGCCAAGATGCGAACCAATTAAAACCAAACATTTTGCATTTTGAATATCTGTTCTTTCCGGTGAGCCAACTACATCTCCGAATGTTAATTCAAATCCAACTTCTCTTGGTCCGCGGCATTGAGTAAAAGATGGAGCAGTAATATTCGGACTTCCATAAGCATTAAATAAATGCTGAAGAAAATTTCCTCCAATTCCGTGACTAAATAAAACCATAGATTCGGGTCCAAATTCCGACTTAATTTTTTTCATTTTTCCGGCGATGTAATCTAGAGCTTCATCCCAAGTTACTTGAACAAATTCTTCTTTTCCTCTTTCACCTTTTCTAATTAACGGAGCTTTAAGTCTATCGGAATCCGAATAAACTCCAATTCCTCCGGTTCCTCTTGGGCACAATCTTCCGTTGCTTAATGGATCTTCCGGATTTCCTTCAATTTTCCAAAGTTCTCCGTCTTTCAAATATGCAATTGCTCCGCATTTCCAAAAGCATAAATCGCAGTAAGTTGGAATTTTCTGAATCCCTTCAACTTTTTTTCCGGATTTACTTTCAATTTTTTCTGCACCTTTTACAACTTCACTAAGTGAAGTTACGGCAACGGCGGCACCAAAGGTTGCGCCGGTAATTTTTAAGAATCTTCTTCGTGATAATGAATTCATAAATTATAATCCCGATATTTTCTTAATTAAATCTTTTATTGCTCCGCATTGCGAAAATTCATTATAAACTTCGCATTCTCTGCAGTTTCGGTTTTCACAAATCGTATTTGGGTGTGTGAATGTCCAGCAAGGTTGCTGATGACTCTTAAAAGCATCACAAACTTTTCGGTCTTCTTCTGTACATTTTACAACTTCCCAGCAAGGAATAAGCGAGTAAATTGTTTTGATTCCGTTTATACTGATTTTCGATTCGTTAATTGCTCGGCGAATACATCTTAATCTTTCCAAATCGTCTTCGGAATAAATTCTTTGGTTTCCATCAGATTTATGCGGAATTATTAAACCTTCTTTTTCATACATTCTAAGGGTTGGAACGGAAATTCCAAGAATTTGTGCGGCTGTTCTGATTGGATAAATTGGAGTTTTTTTATCTATGGCAATTTCCATTTCATTCCAAAAATGTTGATAATTATGAATATCAACTTTCTTGCCATTTTAAAATATTAGCTTTTGTTAAATATTCTAATTTTATAATCAAATATTTTCTAAAATTTTGGATAAGACTAAATGTGTTTTTTTAATTTTGGGAGAAAGAATATAACTTATCTTTATAAAATATTTTCATACAAAAGTAGGAGTATTTTTCACTTTCATTACCTAAATAAGTTTCAAATTTTACCATATTTTCCTAAAAAATTGTAGTTGTTTGTCCGATAATTAAACATCTATTAAAAATTTTGGGAAAACGATGAAATTAAACACACTTAGAGCAAAAGTTACTTTAATTTTATTACTTTCGATTACGTCAATTTCTGTAATATTGCTTATTCTTTCTTACTCAAATTCTGTTGAAGAAAATAACTCAAAAATTGCCAATGAGTTTAAGAAATTTGAAAATCTATTTGACAAGGAAATTGAAGCTAAAATTCTTGATCAATCTGCAGCATTAGAAATTTTAAGTCATGATGAAAAAATTTTACAACTTTTTGCCGAACAAAATCGTGATGAATTATCAAAATATTTACTTCCTCTTTTTGAAAATAAATTAAAACCTATTTACAAAATTGCTCAACTTCATTTTCACACAAGAGATAATCTTTCCTTTTTACGACTTCATGAACCTGAAAATTTTGGTGATGATTTAAGTTCATTTAGAAAAACTGTTGTTGAGTGTAACTCACAGAGAAAAATTGTTTCCGGAATTGAAGTTGGAAAATTTGGAACCGGATTACGAAATATTACTCCACTTGAGTATAAAAATATCCATATTGGAAGTGTTGAATTTAGCGGAAGTATTTTCGGAATTTTGGATGGAATTGGTAAAGCTTTAAATATGGAATACTCGATTGGAATTCATAAAAAAAATCTTGATGCAACCGGAAAAAAATTAGGTAATAATGATATTGTTAAAGAAAAAAGTATTTACTATCATTTTTCAAATCCGGAAATAATTAAACAATTGGAAAATGTAGAAATTCAAAAAGAGCCGATAGTTTATGATTTTGGTGATAAAAAAATTGCCGTCGCTTCTATTCCACTTTATGATTATAAGAAAAAAGATGCCGGCTGTGTAACATTATTTAAAGATGTTTCAAATAATTATGCAGTTCTTCATAGCGCAATTTATAATTCTATTTTAGTTGTTTTTATTTCTACATTAATTATTTCACTTATTTCATTCACATTTTTGAAAAAAAATCTACTAAATCCTCTTGTTGCAATTAGCGAAGCAGCAAATAAAATTTCCAACGGAAAATATGATTTTACACTTTCGGTTAGAAAAAATGATGAAATTGGTGCAGTAAGAAAAAGTTTAAATAAAATGATTGAAAATATTAATAGAAGCAGGCAAGCACTTCATGATGAAAAAAACAGTATAGAAGAAAAAGTAAAAATTGCAATAAAAGAATCCGAAGAACAAAAACTTTATTTGGAAAAAAGTGTTGAGAAAATGCTTTATGTAATGAATGAATTTTCCAAGGGAAATTTAACAGTAAAACTTCCGGATGATTATCAAGATTCAATAGGAAAACTATTTAGAGGATTTAATTCAACTGTGAAAAATCTACATGATTTGGTAAGTAAAGTAAATGAAACAGTTGATTTAACAATTAATGAAAGTATGCGAATTGCCGCCGGTGTTGAGGAATTATCCATTGGCTCTGAACAACAAAGTGAACAGACAAATGAAATAACAAATTCAATTGATGAAATGATTAAAACATTTTCAGAAACTTCACGAAATACAAATTCTGCAGCAAAATCTGCTAATGAAGCCGGAAAATTAGCCAAAGAAGGAAGCAAAGTTGTGCAAAATGCAGTTGAAGCAATGGATAAAATTGCATTGATTGTTTCTAACGCAGCTGAAAAAGTTTCTGAACTTGGAAAAAATTCTGATAAAATTGGTGAGATTATTCAAGTTATTGATGAAATTGCCGATCAAACAAATCTGCTTGCACTAAACGCTGCAATTGAAGCCGCTCGAGCTGGCGAACATGGAAGAGGTTTTGCTGTTGTTGCTGATGAAGTTAGAAAATTAGCAGAAAGAACAACAAATTCAACACAAGAAATTTCAAAAATGATTCAGCAAATTCAGACAGATACTCAGCTCGTTGTTAACTCAATTTATGAAGGGAATCAAGAAGTTGAAAAAGGAAAAAAACTAGCTAAAAATGCCGGAGATGCAATTGATCATATTGTAATTAGCACAAATCATGTTGTTGATGAAATTAACCAAGTTGCAACAGCTAGCGAAGAACAATCCTCGCAATCAAATCATGTTTCTGAAAATATAATTAGAATAAATAATGTTGCTTCGGAATCTTTAGTCGGTGTACAACAAATAGCAAGCGCCGCAGAACATCTAAATAATATGACAATGGATTTGAAAGAATTAACTTGTCAGTTTAAAATTAACAACAGTAATTTTAAAAATAATTGTAAAGAAAATGTTTATGTAGAATATTAAAAAAAACCTCAGGCTAAAGCCTGAGGCTACAGTTTAAATGTATTTATAAAAATATTTTAACAACCGCCGACAACTCTTTTTAACTTTTTCTCAACACCGCCTTTGGGCTTATTGTTTTTAATCATTTCCGGAATTACTAAAGAAGCTTTTTCTCTAAATGCAAATGTTGTTTGTTCAACTTTATTTTGTGGAGTTTGTGTATTATCAAAATTCAAAATAAGTTTGTTAAATGTTTTAATCCCACCGGAAAGTATTTTAATATTATTATAACCAAGTTCTTTTGCTATAATTGCAATTTTTCTTTCTTCAATTTCGTCATTTGCAATAAATACATTTGTTCTATTTGCCAAGCTTAAAAATCTGTTTGGTTCTTTTTCAAAAAAATTATCTATAGAAAATAAAATTGAATTTGGCAAACTTTGTTTTCTATATTCATCGGAAGTTCTAAAATCGAAAATTTGTAATTTTTTATCGCCTTCCATCATTCTGTAAGCTAATTCATCAGAAGTGATTTCTTTAAGCGGATATGAATTTACAAATTCTAAATTTTCAACCATTTCTAATAATCCCGCTTTTTTAGGAGGAAACATAAAAGCCGAAATTGCGATAAAAATTCCAACTGCTGTTAATCCCAAATAATAAGGAGTAAATCTAATTGCCGGTTTTTCAACTCCGTTAACTTTATTTTCAATTATTGAAGTTGCCCAAAAAGCTATAAGTGCTATTGAAGTAAGAATAAATGCAAATAATGATTGTGAAATTCCGAAAGTATCAAAAATTCTTATTCCGCCAAAATTATAAGCTTTATAAAAATCTTCCCAAAGAGGATAACCTTCTGCGAAAATTAATATTCCCAAAACAGAACCAAGGATGAAATACATTGCATCAATTTTACCAATGGCGGCTGCACACACGGAAGTTCCGGGACAAAATCCGCCAATCACAAATCCTAATCCCATAATTAATCCACCGGCAATTGCTGCGCCTACAAATGTTGGATTTATATAAATTAGATTTACATCTAAATATCCCCAATGATCTAACATTATAATTCCGAACATTGCTACAAGTCCCGCAGTAAAAAACACGCGAAGAACTGTAAAATCATAACCGTAGAATAATCCAACTAATTTTTTAGAAGTTGAAAATCCGGCTTGCTCTAAAATTGCACCAAATGCAACTCCAATAACCAAAGCAATTATAAAATTTAAATCATTGCTGATTACATCGGGAACTAAAGGACCCATTTTAAATTCTCCTTAAATCCAAAATTTTCTAAAAAAATATGCAAACAAATATGCACCACCAAAAATTGCAATCATTGTTAAAATTCCACCGGAAGATAAAACTGCCATTCCGCTTAATGCTGCACCGCTTGTGCAACCTCTTCCCAATTGTGCACCAAATCCAAATAATAATCCGCCGGTAATTGCACCAAATATTCTAATTCTTGAATCTATTCTTGGACCGTGTTCGAGAGTTAAATTTAATCTTTCAGATACTAATCCGGAAATAAATGCGCCGATTAAAACTCCGATTACTTCAAAAACCAGCCAAGATTTTAGCGGGCTTCCAGTATGTTCTGATAAATATTCTTTGTAAAATTTTGTATTCTCTGCATGATTCGGAGTTACTGATTCAACAACTTGAACAGTCATACTTTTTACAGCTCCGCTTGCACCTAATCCTCTTCCGGTTATGTAAACTGTTGCAACTAAAAGAAGTCCTAATAAAAATCCTGCTAAATATGGATTCATATATTTTGTCTGCATTATTTACTCTCCTTTAATTTTAATACTTCAGCATCATCATGCTCAAGTTCTTCGTAGCCCGTTAACATTGCTTTTAAGTTTGTTGTAATAGTTTCACCAGTTGTTATTAAGTAAAGATGAACAATTAAAAATGAAACCAAAAAGAATGCCGCAACTGTATGAACAATCGCAATAATTTCCAAAGAATCAATATTTAAAAATTTTATTTCATGTCTTTGCGGATAACGATAAAGCATATAGAGTAATCCGGAAGTTACCGAAAGCGGAATTACCAAAATTTTTAATCCGAAGTAAGTTAACTTTTGCATAGGATTTAATTTTCTTAAAACAGTTTTCTTTGTAGGATGTGGAGCATTTTTAAAAATTCCGGAAAAATAATAATGCACTTGAGCAACAATATTTTTATAAGTTGGAATATATTGTTTCCATTCGCCTGTTGTAAAATGCCAAAATATTGCAAATACAATTAGTATGATAAATAAATAAGCTGAAATATTATGGTACATTACTGCTTCTTCAAATCCGAAGAAATTATATGAACCGTGAATTTCAAATCCGGTAAATCCAAGAAATATTATTAAGATTGCCTGCATCCAATGCCAAAATCTTTCAAAGGATTTATAGACATAAACTTTTTTAGTCATTTTTTTGAACTCCATTTTTTAATTTTCTTGCAGCGTAAAATCTTAATGAACCATGAAGAGCAATACCAATAAGTGATAAAAGGATATTCCAAATTCCTATGTAATCAATAATTTTTGAGTAATCTCTTCCGGGCATATAAAAATCCTTTAATTCTGCTAATCGGCTGTTTTCTCTTGTATGGCATTCAGCACATTGAACAGAATTTTCTGCGGGAGAAACTTGATGATTTACCGGCCAATTCATTTCAGTTTTGATAAATGAAATTTTTCCGCTAAATGGTAATTCTGCATCTTTCATTCCTTCTGCACTTGCGGTTTCCCAATTAAAATCTTGCCAAAATGCACCTTCACCTTTTTGATCTGCATAAAGTTTGGGCTGAATTAATATTCTGTATTCCGGATCAAAAGGTTGAATTGCTCTGTGAACTTTTACCGGTATTATTTTGGATTCCGAATCTGAATAAGATCCGTGAAGTTCATTCATTACCAAAGATTTTGTTGTATCTTCAATTTTATCACCCTCTAAATAATGAGATGCTGTACCGTTAAACCATTGATATTCCGGCTTAACATTGTTTTCCCATTCAAAACTTCCTTTAATTGAAAGATAAGTATGATTGCTTAAACTGTCTTCTTCATGATAAGGTTCACCATTTTTAAGTTTTCCGGCAGTCGACCAATCCCACGCCATTTTTGTTGATTTTCCTTTTGCATAAGTTGGGATGTGGCAAGTTTGACAAGCAACTTTTAAAGTATGTTCGTTCAAAATTTCCTTTTCATGCGGAGTTGAAGTGTGGCAATCTTCGCAAAAAACCCGATTATGATTCATCGAAGAAAGCGAGTACATTTTTCCGGCAATTGTATGCTGATTTGTTGTATGGCAATCAACGCATTGCAAATCCATTCCATCAGCATCCATGTGAATATCAATATCTCTATTTGGGTAAAACATATCACTGCTTAAATCACCGTGTTTAACATTATCTCCGCCGCCGCCAAAAAAGTGACAAACACCGCAATTTGTTCTTTCAGGCTTTCCAACATTTTGTGCAATGTTATTAAAATCCAATGTTTCCAAAGGTGCTCCACCTTGATTTTGAGCTTTTGTATAAGTTTCGGTATTGTCATGGCAAACCAAACAATCAATATTATTTGCGTCTGTAAAAACTGTACCTTTTTCATCCATTCCATAACCAATATGACATTTTGCACAGCTTTTTTCATTTCCTTGTGTTCCGATACAGAAATTATTCATTATATTTTTTTTACCGATTGAAACAATTCCACGGCCTTCTATATATTCTTCACGTTCCCAATTCCAATGATTTGAATGCATAACTTCTTCGTGACGTTTATTATGACAAGTTATACATTCCGCAGTAACTTCTCTTGGTGAATTAAATTCTTTCTGCAATTCTGCAAATTTCGAATGATCAACAGAAGCAATGTGTTTTTCGGAATATTTATTTTTAAGTTTATCTAAAATAGTTTCTTCACTACTTTTGGTTGTTAATGTTCCAATTGCAACAATAATTACCAAAACTAAAACTCCAATTGAGCCGATAATTTTTTTCATAAAAGAATACTTTCCAATTTTATTTTATAATCTAAAATATTAGGATATTTCCTTTCAAATTGTTTGCCAAGTTTTTTTATTGTTTTACACTATAAAACAAATAATTCTGAGTGAAACTTCTTAATT
Organism: Ignavibacteriota bacterium; assembly: GCA_016716225.1. Lineage (NCBI taxonomy): Bacteria > Pseudomonadati > Ignavibacteriota > Ignavibacteriota bacterium. The sequence goes on from JADJWT010000001.1 coordinate 281,793, forward strand.
GTGGGAAATTCAAATTTTATAAAATTATTTTAGGGAATAAAAAGATATGATAGATTATTTTATTTTATAGTATAAAATAATTTATGAGATGGTTTTTAATTTGTGGTAATTTTCACCAATTTGGCAAAATACATTTTTGTGATAAATTTTTTAATTGATTTTCAATATTGGATAATGATTCTTTCATTATTTCAGAATCTGATTTATGGCAAGTTAAACAAGCTCCAACAGTTAAAATTCTTTTCTGTTCATCAATATTAAAAGGACGAATATTTTTTCTTGTTGCAAAATCTTTATTTCTAGTTTGAAGAAAACCAATCCATGCATCTTCTGGTAAATTATCATATTCTACATTTTTGTATTTTGATTTGAAAATCCATTTACCAATTTTATTGTGAATTATGTATTTCAAATTTCCTCTTCCGTAACCAATTGCGAGTGAATTATTATGGCAAGATTCACAGCTTCTGCTTTCTTTTCCAATTGTATGAGCAACCGATGGAGCAAACAATCTCTTGAAAGTAATTTCTTCATTTTTCTTTGAATATTTAGATTTGTCCAAAGTCATAATCATTCCGGGTATAAAAGTCTCAACACTTTTTTTGATTTTCCCACTTTCATAAAATTCTTTAATTCCCAAAGTAGGAAGTTCTGCAAAAAATTCTCCGTTAAATTCAACCCAAGAAGAATCCGTATCATTATTTTTTAACAAATCAAAACCTTTTGTTTTTGGATCAAACTCAGTATGACAACCAACGCATTGCGGCGCCCAAGAAGTATGGCAACTGTTACACGAAAGTGATTTGTGCGCTTTTGAATTTACACATTCAAATTTTGCCGGATTCAAATCGTAAATTTTCTTTGATTGTTTTCCATACAATTTTGCAATTCTGTTATTTATAATTTTTGTATTTACTAATGGAGTTTGAGATTTTTTTACTTTTATAAATTTTCTATTTTCATCATCAATTCCAAAAATTTCTGCAATTTTTTTCGACTCAAAATCAAATTCGCTCAATTTAATTGATGTGAATTTTTCAGAATGACAATCTTCGCATTTAACTAAAATTTGTTCTTCCTTGTGTTCGTAAAATTTTCCGTTTCCCATAATTTCATATGAAATATGGCAATCAACGCAAACCAAACCGGCTTCAAAATGAATATCGGAAATTTCCTTTTGAAAAATTCTTCCATCTTCCAACAATCTAAAATTTTTATCGTCAACTATTTTTTTATCTGTAAAACTTGTTTCGTGCCAACCCTCATAATTTGTTGAGATTCTTCCTGAACGACTATGACAACCAAAGCAATGATTATTTGTAATGTTCAAGGAAAGTGAAGGATGATATTTTATTAATGCTAAATCCGGTTTTTCAATTTTGAACAAATTATAAATATGCAATTCATTTTTTGCTTCATCAGAATAATTTAAATGGCATGTATTACATCCGCCGCCGCGAGATAATTCTGTGATTGGACCAAATTCAGTTTTCTCGTTCCCCAAATGGCAAGATGCACATAAATTTCTTAAATGAGATTCAGCTGCGGAATTTTTAATTTTTTCGATATGATATTTTCCGTTTAGGTTTTTAATTTCATCGAACGCAAATTTATTTACGGAAATAATTCCACTCATTGTTGACATTAAAGATGAATCAACTCTTTCTGAAATTCCGGGATGGCAATTTACTTTTCCGCAAGTTTGTTTAGCATTTTCCAAATTTCCGGGAATTTTTATCATTCCGGCATGGGCAAGATTTTTATCTTTTTCTTTTACGTTTCCTAAATGGCAAGAACTACAGCCAATCTTTTGCGGATTGTGAAATTCTGAAAATCCTTTTACATCGCCGTGGCAATGAACGCAGCTTTCCGATAATGCGGAAATATTTTTAATAGCGTTTTTGGTTTGATATAATTTCACCCAATTTATTTTAAATACAAAAAAATATATCAAGAAAAGAAATAATATTATTCCAAAAATAATTAGAGAAATTTTTTCAAGTGATTTATGATTTAAGTAAGATTTCATTCTAAAATATTTTTTACAAATTCAAAATCATCCAATGAATTCATATTAAAAATAAGTCTACCATTAAAAAATGATTCATCTGAAATTTCAACAAATTTTGTATTCAAGGAATTTATCAAATCAAAAAGTTTAACTTTAGTTTTACCATTTTCACTCATTTTTTCTGAAGCGAGTTTAAGCAATTCCTCAGCTTTTGGAATACAACTTTTCTTATAAACTGCACAAAGCGTGAGAAAATTATTGTACGATTTGGGAATTGAAATATCTTCACTTTTAGTTTGATGAATGATAAAATTTATTAAATCTTTCGTAACAAAAGGCATATCGCAAGAAATAATAAAATTATTTTCTGAAGTTGAATTTATTAGCCCGGAATGAATTCCAGATAAAGGTCCAAATCCGGGATAAATATCTTCATAAATTTTCGAATTCAAAAATTTATAATTTCCCGGAGAATTAGAAATAATTATTACTTTATTAAAAATTTCTTGTAACAAAAATTGTATTCGTTCAATAAGTGTAATTCCGTTAATTTTCAGAAGTGCTTTATCGCTACCAATTCTTTTACTTTTTCCGCCCGACAAAATTATTGCCGTAAAATTTTTAATCATAGTCGTAATAAAGAAAAGCCCAGCTTTTTATAGTTGGGCTCAAATTAAATTTTATAAAACATTTATCTAGACATGACGCCAAATAAATTCATCGTCTTCTAATTTTTCGGCATCGAGTTTACCTTTTGTAAGTAAACTTTTTAAATCTTCTTTAGAAATTGATTTATCATCATTTATACTGTTTAATAATTCATTGAAATATCCTTTTGTAATGCTGAAATTTGCGAGATCAAAATAATCATTAAAAACACTCATAATTTTCGTTGCGTTAGAAGTTTCAAAAGAACCGGTAACTTTATCGCGCCAGTCAATTCTGTTCCAAAATATTTTCTTTAACAAATAAACTGCGTAATGAACTTCCGTTAACGGAAATCTTTCTCTAAATCTTGAAGCACCAACTTGTTCAAAGTATTCTTCAGCATTTTTATTTGTACCGCCTTCTTTTAACCATTCGCTTAAATATGAAAAAACTGCACCGCCTCTTTTAATTGTTTCAACATCGTTAAAAGTTTTGTAAGTTTTTAAATATTCGGATTTTCTAACTTCCGTCAGCCATTCTTGTTTAAGTTCATCAATTTGATCATCAACAATTTTGGATAAATTTCTTGCAGACATTTTCCCTCCATAAATCAAAATAATTTATTTTTTATCTAATTATTCCAATACTCAGAGCTTCGCTATACATTTTTTCTTTAACTTTTTTAATACTTTCTTGATACAAAGCTCCGCTTACTAAAAACTGTTGTAATTCTACATCAGTAAATTTTTTTGTTTCTGTTAATTTTGAAAAAAGTTGTTCATTATAACCTTTAATAATATAAAAATTACCAAGATCAAAATAGTTATTGATCACTGTCATAAACTCAATAGCATCAACGGCTTTTAGTATTCCGCTTACTTCATCTTTCCAAGCAACAAAACTCCACAAAACTTTTTTTTCAAGATGTAACGCATAATAAACTTCAGTAAGCGGCATTCCTTCATTAATTCTTTCTTCGCCAATTCTCTTAAAATAAATTGCCGCATCATCATTAGATGCACCTTTCATAAGCCAACTTTGAAGATTACTAAAAAGAACTCGTCCTCTTGAGAAAATTTCATCATCAGATAATTTTTGATATGTACTTAAGTATTCCGATTTTTTAACTTCTTGAACCCAAGTTTTTGTCAAATCTTCTAAATGGCTTTCAACTATTGCAATTAAACTTTCGTAAACCATTTTATCCTCCCAATTATTTTAGATAATAAAATGATAGAATGATAATTATCATACTTATTTATCTTGTTAAAATCAAGAGTAAATTAATTTATAAATTTTAAAATGTGCAATATCGAGTTTACGTTGATGAGAATTTTTGTGTAATTTATTTTCTAAAATTTTAGAAAATCACTTAATTGAAGTATTATCTTATTTTACCAATTTCAAATTTACTTCCTCTTTGAGTTTGGTTAATTCTATTTTTTGATTTTCTGTTAACTCTAATTTTTCAATTGAATTGTATTCTCTCAATGATTCTTCGAATAAATCTAATTCATTTAACAAGGATGCAAAATAAATTCTATCCTCAAAATTATTAGAAAGAGAAGGATAATTTCTAAATACTTCTTTTGCTACAATTATTGAAGATTCCTTCAGTCCTTTTTCATTTAAATATTTTGCACCGTTTAATTTTAGTTTTCCGATAAAATTATTTTCATCAATATTATTTTTTTGAGAAACATCCGAACCATAAACAGCAGTGTTTTTAGCCAAGCCACTTTTTTTTGTTTTTGGAACATTTCTAATTTCTTCCATTGCTAAAGACAAAATCAGATCAGAAACAGTAGTCTTTTTTATATTTTTTAAACCAATTGCAACATCACCTTTAATTAAAAAATTTCCGTTTTCATTTTTTAGTTGAATTAATGAATGCGAATTTGTCATGAGCAAATCACTACTTTTTAATATTTGATTTACTTTAACAGCTTCCCATTTTTCAGATGTTCCGCGCAGAAGTTTAACTTCTCCTGAAACTTTTTCAACGGTAAATTGCTGAGAAAAAATTAGTGAAGAAAAAAATAAAATTAAAAATATTGTTTTCATTTTATAACTCATTAAAATTTAATTTGTGTCAATTATTTCAACTATACTTTTTGCCAAGCCAAAATTATCAATTGCTTCCGTATAAAATTTTTCTGCTCCTAAATTCCATGCATCTTCAAAATTTGTTAGAGATGTAACTTCAATCGGAATCCAGATTTCGTAAATTCCATCAATATTTTTTCTTACAAAATATTTTCTTTCGTTTATTGAAATTAACTCAGATTTTTGGGGAGATAATTTTGTATTTATCAAAAGTGTTACATGTCCGATTGATTCTTTTGGTTTGTAATCAATAAATGCTGTTTGGATTCCAATGCTTTCCAATTGCGAACTGAAACAAACACTTAAATCATCGCAGTCTCCACCTTTTGCTGAAATTGTTTCTTTCGGAAATTGTACATGATCGGTACTTGTTCTACGATCTGAAACATAAATCATTTCTTTACAAAAACTATTAAATAATATTTGAAGTGACGTAAAATCTTTTATTTCACTTTTTTGCTTCAACAAATCTTTATAGGAATTCAAAATTTTATTTGTATAATTTTTCGAAAATTCCAAATCTCTTTCAACAAAATATTTAAGATTTTTAACTTCACCATTCCAACTATTTTTATCTTTTATTAAAATCGGTTTCTGAAAATTATCATCAAAATTTTCCGTTGAAGTAAATAAATAAAATTCAGCTTGTGAAATTATATCTTTGCTAAAATCTTTTTTATCATTTTCAAAAACTGTATAATAATTAATTTCCAAAGTATCATTCGGATTTATTGAAGCTTCCGGCGAATATATTTTATCGTTATTCAAATTTTCAATAAAACTAGCCGGCTTAACAGATATTCTATTAGAAGTTAAATTTAAAACTTTAGCTTTTGCGAAAGGTTGATTTATATAGTTTTCGTTAAAAGTTGGATAAATTGCATCAATAATTTCAACATCCAAAAATTTTACAAATTGATCTTTTTGAAAACTTAACGCAATATTCAAATTTGCAAAAAGTCTATCTGAGGAAAAATAATTATGCTGAATATTATGAATTTGGTATTGATTAAAATCATTCACTGATTTTGATTTATTTCTATTTCCAAAATATTTTAAATAAGAAATTGTTATGCTGTAAAGTTTATTAGAATAACTTAAATTTGATAAAATGCCCGCAATTATTGGCTTTTGATATTTATCATGAAAAATTGTTGTGCCAAAAACAATATTGGAATTTGTAAAAGGAAATAAAATATTTGTACCAAATATAAATGAACTTGTTGTTTCATAATTTAGTTTTAAATTTATTTTTTCCGTTGGATTGAAGTTTGTGCCAATAATTACAGACTTATTTTCTTTAAGATTATATTTATTTGTTCTAATCAAAAAATCACTTGAATTATCTTCCTTATCAAAATCTTTTAGAATTAGCAGATTATTTGTTGATATTGAAAAAATTAGATTTTCCAAAACTCCGTAAGAAATTCCAAAATCACCTTTCCAAAAATTCTTACTTATTTCATCCTCGTTGATCTGCCATATTGTTTGGTTTGATGATGAATCGGAATAATATGTTGGATATTCTTCGGTAAAATTTTGTTCAAAATAATTTAGAGAAAATCCGAAACCTAAATTTTCATTAAGGTTAAAATTATAAGCTGTTCCGTATTTTTGAAAATAATTTAGTGATGTATAAAAGTTTTGAATTGAATCTGAGATTATTGCTTTTCTTCCGGAACTGAAAATAAATTTTTGTTGAATTCCCGGAGAATAATTAAAATTGAATGAATGCTTTCCAATAGTTTTTCCCAAGCCAAAATAATCCGGAGAAAAATTAATATTGTAGCTAAAATTTAATTTTGTGGAAATGTAAAATTCCCAATCTTTTGTTTTAGAAATTTGTCCGATATTTGAGTTTATTGAATTCAAATTAAATTCCAAATTTTTAAATATACCAATTCCATAAAAATTTAAAGATTGTTGAGCCAATAAATTATTACTCAGCAAACCATAAATTATTATCAATATTGAAAAGCGAGTTTTATCTAATATCAACCCAAATATTATGAATACTCTGCGCAGCAAACTGAATTTCACCTAAATTACTTATTGTTGGTTTTTCTATAATTTTTTTTACAAAAGTAAAAATTAAATATTTGTAATTTGTTTTAAGTATTTGTCGTAATAAATTATTTGGAATAACAATTCTATTTTTATTGGGATTCTTGATTCTAAAAAACGGTGTAAGTTCATCATTTATATTTCTTTTAGCGCCAATAATTATTTGCACTTCACCGGAGTTTTCATTATTCCATTCCAAACTAACTTCAAAATCCTCTGTTTCTCTCGAGCCGGTAACTGAAATTTTCCCCGAAATTTGATTAGGAATTTTCATTATTGAAATTGTTTCTTTATTGTTTTGATCAGTAAATGATAATGGAATGTTAGAATTGTATGGAAAATTTAGTACGCTTTGAAGTAATACTCTTTTATGATATAAAACATTTTTAACACCGACTAAAGTATCAATTAGTTTGAAGTTATCAAGAAATTTTAAACTGTAAGGAATTACTCTTGCTGGATGATTATTAAATTTTACTTTTCCAAAATCTATTGTTTTGTAACCAACAATTTTATTTTCGGAATTTTTAATTGGCTGATTGTTATCAATAAATATTGCTTCGCCGTATCCGGAAAATCTGGTTAAATTATTATATGTATTTTTAATTCCACTGTAAACAACTAAAGATTTATCAAAAGAATTTTCTTCAATTACTCCGGTTGAATCATATCCGGTAAGTGTATATGAGCCCGGATTTTCATTAATTATCTCAATTACATCATTTGATTCATCATTATTAATTAACTCAATTGGAGCTGGCTCGTTACAGCTAATTACAAAGATTGAAATAATAATTGAAGTGAGATATTTATTCAGTTCGTTCATGTTCAAATATATAAATATTTTTTCCGGATTAATTAAAAAAAGGCTGTCTTAAAAGTAAATTACAAAATTCCGATTAAGACAACCTTCAAAAATTTAATTGACTCTGTAAGGAATTCCCCAAGATTTACTTTCAACCGATGCTTCACTATCATTTAGTGTTGAATGTGAGAAAGCGTTAATAACTGCATGCCTTCTTCCTCTAAATTGGTTAACAATCCATTCACCGGAATAAGTTCTATGATAATAACTTCCATCAAATTCTTCATTTATTAGTTCTAACTTTCTTTTTGCTCTGTTTGTTAATCTATTTTTAATTGCACCGTAAGTTAAAGTTACATAATCATTCGTTTCAAATTTACTTTTTATATTTACTTCAACTTTCACTTTTTCAAATTGAATTAAAGTAGGAATATTTGAATTTCCTCCAGAAATTCCCAAATTGAAATAATAATCTAAAGGATTATCAATTACAATTTCTTCATTGTTTGGTAAATAAATTTTTATACTTTCTATTTCAATATTTTCAGTTAATGTTCCGCCTTCAGGAAGTGAAATTGATGTAAGTCTCCAATTGCTATCCGGATTTGACGTATTTGCAATTTTTGTAAAAATTAAATTTCTCTTAATTGTTGTATTAAATGGTTTTTCATAAACATCTAAATCAATATTTCCCCAACCGCCTTTTGAAGAATCTTCTGAAGCCATAATAAATAAAACTCCTTCATAATTTGAAGTTAATGTTCCATAAGCAAGTTCTCCTTTAAATTCAACATCCAAAGTTTTATCAACTAATTTCATCCTTTGTCCAACTTTTACTGGATATATTGTTGCAGAAGTTTTTCCTAATACAAAATCCATTGCTTCTTCTTCGTTATAATTTAGATCAAAAGATTCTAATGATTCATCCGATTCAACAATTTTTTCTAATGTTTCTTTTTCAGTTGTATTATTTTCATTATCCAAAGGATTATTTTCTTCATTACAGGCATTTATTGAAAAAAGAAAAAATACAATTGCTAATATTAAAACGATTTTTGAACTTATTATTTTCATTGTTTCTCCTATGATTTTTGGTTTGCAATTCTTTTCCCAAATAATGCTAATTGCATGCCAAATCTTATTTTTCACTTAACTCGTTATAGTAAAATAGTTTACAAATTTTAGACGTTTTTATTAAATGCCTGAATTAAAACATATTTGCCTGAAAAGTAATTTCTCAGGCTAATTTTCGGTAATTTTTTGAATAATTTGATCGAGATAAGAATGATATTTTTGCGGAAGATTTTTATATTTTGATGCAAATTTTGATTTTAATTCATTTAGTGATTTTCCTTTAAATTCTGCAAAATCACTTTCAAGATTTTTAAGATAAATATTTACTTTTTTATCAACATTTTGATTTATTTCAGTTTTATTTGAATTGGAAATTATTTTTATAGTTTTTTCCAAATCAAAATTATTTTCAACATAAGATTTAAAGAAAAATCCTCGTAAATATTCTGAAACAATTGTTCTGCTTAAATTTCCCAATTCATCAGAAGTTTCATTAATTGATGAATGTGAAAAAGATTTTTCTCTTAATGATTCAATTATAGAATTTTCCATATCACTTTTTTCAATTTTGGAAAGTTCTTTTGGCAAATCTTTCAATTTTATAATATTTCTTTTATCTGCACGTGTAAAAATTACAGCTCGTTTAATAACACCTTCCAATTCTCTAATATTTCCTTTCCAATTATTTTCTTCAAGTTTTTTAATCACTGCATTGGAAATTTTAAATTCTTTACTTTCCTTTTTTGCAAAAAATTCTGCAAGAACGGAAATATCTTCAATTCTTTCATTTAAGTTTGGAAGATTGATATCAATTACATTTAGTCGGTAAAATAAATCTTCTCTAAAATTTCCCGTTTTAACTTGTTGACTTAAATTCTTATTTGTTGCGGTTATTATTCTAACATCAACATGCTGAGTTTTAGATGAACCAACTTTTTGAAAATCACCAGTTTGTAAAACTCTCAACAATTTCACTTGAAAATTTTCACTCGTTTCACCAATTTCATCTAAGAATAATGTCCCTCCATCTGCTTCTTCAAATCTTCCAATTTTATCAGATTTTGCATCAGTAAATGCTCCTTTAACATGTCCAAAAAGTTCGCTTTCCAACAATGTTTCAGGTAATGCTGCACAATTGATTATGACAAATTTTTTATTTTTTCTTTTGCTAAGATTATGAATTGCATTTGCAACAAGTTCTTTTCCGGTTCCGCTTTCGCCTTGAATTAAAACAGAAGCATTTTCTGGTGCTACTTTTTTAATAAGACTTACAATTTGCTCAATTTTTTTGCTTCTGTAAATTATTCCTTCAAAATTATTTGGCTCAATTGAATGAATAAATTCCGTGTTATCTTCAGTTTCAATATTTTTTAAATTCTTAATTTCCTCATTTAATTTGTTGATTTGATTTTTTAATTCATCAGATTTGTTCTTTTCAATTTGTCTATTAAGTTCTAAGAGTTTTGCTTCCTTAATTTCCAACTCACTTTTTAATTCAATAGATAATTCTTCTGAAGTAATTCTTTTTTTTCGTTCATCTAAAAATGTAATAAACGAACTTCCCCAAATGGTAAAAATGTAAGGAATGATAAACGCAGAATAATCAAACTGGAAATAATTTATTTTCCAAAGTGAAAAAATTATTATAAAAAAGACTACTGATGCGGAAAGCAAAATTTTAAATTTATCAAATAAAAAATATGAAATGATAAAAATTGTGAACAGAAAAATTATTGTAGAAATTTTAAAGTAATTATAATTTAAATTTTCTCCGGAAAGTAAATTGTTAATTGCAAAAGCATGAATTGCAATTCCGGGAATTCGATCATCAAAATGTGTTGAAATTGATTTTGCAATTAGCGGATCACTAATTCCAATTAAAATAATTTTCCCGTTCAATTTTTGCAGCTCAGTAATGTTATTATCAGCAAAATCAAAAAATTGCAGCAAAGAATATTTCTTAAATGATTTCCAAGAAAAATTAAAATTAACATAAATATCACTTGGATTTTTATTTTCCAACATTTTATCAGCAAAAGAAAATTCTAAATTATCATTTGTTTTAATTTTTGCCGGAATTAAAAAAATATTTTCATTAAAAAAATTTATATGTCCGGTTTGTAAATTTTTATCAAATAATTTTATTTGAGGAAAATTTATTTTTTCAGAAATCCAAATATTGTTTGAATGAGTTAAGTTTTCTGCAAGTGAAGAAAAAATAATATTATTGGAATTTTTTATTGAATTAAACAAAACTTGGTTGTAAACTTCTTGAGTACTAATATTTTCGGAAAGGAAAATTTCGAAACCAATTTTCCTAACATTAAGTTTATTTAAATAATCTAAAAGCAAAGCATAATAACTTCTTTTTAACGGCCAGCCCCCGAGAAAATCAATATCGGAAGAATTTATTTCAATTATTACAATATTTGAATCCGGTAATTTTTCATATTCGATTGAATAAAAAAAAGAATTTACTTTCGAATTTATTTGAGTTGAGAATTGCATAAAGATTAAGTAAATAAAAATTCCAATGAGGGGAAAAGAATATTTTATTAAACTTTTTTTACTCAACAATTTACTCTTCATTTACAAAACCAAATTTTGATTATCTTTTAATATACAATTTACAAAATTGAGTGAATCGAAATATAAATTTTTAAAAATGGATAACGATTTGGAAACAACAATTAATAATTTACGAGTTTACCTTTCCGGGAATGAAAAAAATAAATCTATAATATTTATTCATGGATTTCCTTACGATCATACAATGTGGGATGAACAAGTAAATTTTCTTAAAGATAAATATTTTTGCGTTAGATATGATATTCGCGGTTTGGGAAAAAGTCCAGCCGGCGATGGACAATATACAATGGATTCTTTTGTGGAAGATTTATTTTCAATTATTGATGAATTAAAGTTAGAAAAACCAATAATCTGCGGATTATCAATGGGAGGGTATATAACTTTTCGTGCTTTGGAAATAGATCAAATAAAATTTTCTGCTGCAATTTTATTAGATACAAGGACTGAAAGCGACAACAACGAAGGAAAAATTAAAAGACAAAACGGAATTGCAAAAATTAATAAAGAAGGTGTAATTTCTTATGTTAATAATTTTGTTCCGACTTGTTTTTGGGATGAAACAATTAAAAATAATTCAGAATTATATAACACAGTTTTAAATCAATCGAGAACAAGCAACGCAATTGGTGTTAAAGGTTGTTTGTTTGCAATGTTAAGCAGAACCGATACAACCGATTCGCTTAAAAAAATAAATATTCCTACTTTAATTTTGTGTGGTGAATTTGATAAATTAACTCCACCAAATGTAATGCAAAAAATTGCAGATGAAATTCCAAATTCAAAATTTGTGATGACTAAAAATTCTGGGCATATGACTCCGATTGAAAAACCAGATGATGTGAACTTAAATATTAATGATTTTTTGGATAAAATTTTTTCTTAATAAAATATTACAGAAAAATCTTTGTATTTACCGTTTTCGTAATTGAATTTTGCGCTAAATATTTTATTTTCAAAAAGCCATGGAATAAAAATTCTATCTCCTTCCCAAAGATTTATTTCAGTTAATTTTTCGTTTGGGATCCATTCTAATTTTCCTTCTGGTGAATCAATTAAATTTCCTTCAAAACCTTTAAAGACATAAAGCCAAACGTACCAATCGTCTTTTCCATCAAACATTGGAAAAGTTATGTGTCCTTTTAAAATTGGGTTTTTTACTGTCAATCCGGATTCCTCATGCACTTCACGAATTGCACATTCTTCTGGAGTTTCACCAGCTTCAAATTTTCCGCCAAGTCCGTTCCACTTTCCTTCGTGATAATCATTTTCTTTTTTGTTACGATAAAGCATTAAAGTTTTATCGTTTTCTATAACATAACAAAGTGTGGCAAGCTTCATAAAGTTAAAATCCCAAAAATAAAAGTTAAAAATCTTTTTGATATCTTCGCATTGTAATTAAACTGGAAGCTAATATTTTAAAATTTCATCGTATTCTTTGATCAATAAATTCGATTTAGTTAAATTTGCTTTTTTGCTATCTTTTAATAAGGACAACCATAATTTAGATTCATTTGAAGATTTTAAAGCTATGTTTATAAATTTTGCAAAATCTCTTTTGGAACTTCCCGATAATCCTTCCACATAATTTGCGATTACACTTGTTCCACATCTTAATAATTGATCGGCTAACCGACGTGATACAAAATCTTTCTCTAATGTTTCAATAAATTGAATCAATTCAAAAGTTAATTTATATAATCTTTTCTAAAATTCTTCTTTAAATTGATTGTTTGAATTTTTCATTTTAACCAATCTTTAACTTTTATTTTTTAAATTTTAACTAGCCAAATGTTTTTCTTTTATAAGGTATTCCTTCACATAATCTTCTACTGAATTTTCTAAAGAAGTAATCTCATTTTTGAATCCGGCGTTTCTAATTTTTTCTATTTTCGCTTCAGTAAAATATTGATACTTTCCGCGTAAAATTTCCGGCATATCAATTATTTCTATATTGGGTTTTAAATCCATTGCAATAAATATTGAAGAAACCAAATCAATCCAAGTTCGTGCAATTCCGGTTCCAACATTGAATAAACCATTAACATTTTTATTTTCGATAAAATGTAAAGTCATATCAACTGCATCTTTTATGTAAATAAAATCTCGCATTTGTTTTCCATCTTCATAATTTGGATTATAAGATTTAAACAATTTCACTTTTCCCGTTTCTTGTATTTGACCAAAAGCCTTATGAACTATGCTTCTCATATCTCCTTTGTGAAATTCATTTGGACCAAAAACATTAAAATATTTTAATCCGACAATTTTATCAGCAACTTTCATTTTCTGCGCCCACAAATCAAACATATGTTTTGAGTATCCATACATATTTAGCGGTTTTAAAGTAGGCAATTTTTCTTCATTATCTTCATAACCATTTTCTCCGTCTCCGTATGTTGCCGCACTTGATGCATAAATAAACTTAGAATCATTTTCCAAACAATATTCTGCTAAAGTTTTAGTGTATTTAAAATTATTGTAAAGCAAATAATCAGCATCTTTTTCTGTTGTAGCTGAGCAAGCGCCAAGGTGAAAAACTGTATCAACTTTAAATCCTAAAGAATCATCATTTATAATTTCAAGAAATTCATCTTTATGAAAAATATCTAAATATTTTAGTCCAACTAAATTTTTCCATTTTTCGCTTTCGCCAAGATGATCAACAATTATGATATCATCTATTCCCATTTTATTTAATTTCCAAACAATTGCGCTACCAATAAAGCCAGCTCCGCCCGTAACTATTATCATTTTATCTCCTTTTCATATTTATTGTAAAGTAAAGTTATAAAATTTCATTAAATTATATTTTCAAAAAATCGATATTTATTTAGAAAGCTTGGAGAAAATGCAATTCGATACTTTATATAAAATTTTAACAGACAGAATTTTAATACTCGACGGTGCTATGGGAAGTTTGATTCAAAGATACAAATTAACCGAATCAGATTTTCGAGGTGAACAATTTAAAAATCATCCAAAAACTTTGCGTGGTGATAATGATTTACTTTCCATAACTCAGCCCAATATTATAAAAGAAATTCATAAACTTTATCTTGAAGCTGGTGCGGATATTATTGAAACAAATACATTCAATGCAACTTCAATTTCTCAAGCTGATTATGGATTAGAAAATTTTGTTTATGATATCAATTTACAATCTGCAAAATTAGCAAAAGAAATTGCAGATGAATTTACAAAACTGAATTCCGCCAAACCCAGATTTGTTGCCGGATCTATTGGTCCAACAAACAAAACTCTTTCAATGTCATCCAAAGTTGAAGATCCCGGAGCGAGAGCTTTAACTTTTGATGAAATGAAAAATTCATATTATGATCAAATCAGAGGATTGGTTGATGGTGGAGCTGATATTCTTTTAATTGAAACAATAACTGATACATTAAATGCAAAATCTGCACTTTATGCTGTTCAACAATATTTCCAAGAAAAGAAAATTAATTGGCCAATTATGATTTCCGGAACTATTGTTGATCAAAGCGGCAGAACACTTTCCGGACAAACATTTGAAGCTTTCTGGCATTCAATTTCTCATACACCAAATTTATTAAGTGTTGGATTAAATTGTTCATTAGGTCCAACTCAAATGCGTCCGTTTATTCAAGAAATTTCAGATTTAGCCAGTTGCTTTGTCAGCATTTATCCAAATGCTGGTTTGCCAAATGAGTTTGGTAATTATGATGAAACACCAAATCAGATGTATGACGTTTTAGCAAAATATGCGGAATATGGAAATTTCAATATTGTTGGTGGCTGCTGCGGAACAACTCCGGAACACATTAAAGCATTTGCGGAAATATCAAAGCAATTTAAACCGAGAATTCCAAAACAAAAAAGTAAACTTCTTTCTTTAAGCGGATTAGAACCGTTAGTTGTAAGACCCGATTCAAACTTTATAAATATTGGTGAGAGAACCAATGTAATGGGTTCTAAAAAGTTTGCAAGATTGATAAAAGAAGAAAAATATTCGGAAGCATTATCTGTAGCACTTGAACAAGTTGAAAACGGTGCTCAAGTTATTGATATAAATATGGATGATGCAATGATTGATGCTGAAAATGCAATTACGAAATTCCTTAATTTAATTGCGTCTGAGCCGGATATTGCAAAAGTTCCGATTATGATTGATTCTTCAAAGTGGCCAGTAATTGAAGCCGGTTTAAAATGTTTGCAAGGAAAAGGAATTGTAAATTCTATAAGCATGAAAGAAGGTGAAGAAATATTTAAAGATCATGCAAGAAAAGTTTTAAATTACGGATCGGCTGTAATAGTTATGGCTTTTGATGAAAAAGGTCAAGCTGATTCTTACGAACGAAAAATTGAAATATGTGAACGCGCTTATAAAATTTTAACAGAGGAAATTAATTTCCCACCGGAAGATATAATTTTTGATCCAAATATTTTTGCAGTTGCAACCGGAATTAAAGAACACAATAATTATGCAGTTGATTTTATTAATGCTACAAAATGGATTAAACAAAATCTTCCTTTTGCAAAAGTTTCCGGCGGAGTAAGTAATTTATCTTTTTCTTTCAGAGGAAACGATATTGTTCGTGAAGCAATGCATTCGGCATTTTTGTTTCATGCAATTAAAGCCGGAATGGATATGGGAATTGTAAATGCTGGACAATTAGAAATCTATGAAGAAATTCCCAAAGACTTACTGGAATTGGTTGAGGACGTTATATTAAATAGAAATGAAAATGCAACTGAAAAATTAATTGAATTTGCACAACAAATAAATCAAAAAGAAAAAATTGAAGCAAAGGTTGATGAGTGGCGAACTTTGCCAATTGAAGAAAGGCTGGAACATTCTTTAATTAAGGGAATTGATGCTTTTATTGAAATTGATATTGAGGAAGCAAGAAAAAAAATAAAATCACCATTGCAAGTTATTGAAGGACCATTGATGAGCGGAATGAATAAAATTGGTGATTTATTTGGCTCCGGAAAAATGTTTTTACCTCAAGTTGTAAAAAGTGCGCGTGTTATGAAAAAAGCAGTCGCATATTTAATTCCGTTTATTGAAGAAGAACAAAAATCAACCGGTGAAATTAAAAAAGCCGGAAAGATTTTACTTGCAACCGTAAAAGGTGATGTTCATGATATTGGAAAAAATATTGTCGGTGTTGTACTAAGCTGTAACAATTATGATATAATTGATCTTGGAGTTATGGTTCCTTCCGAACATATTATTTCCAAAGCAAAAGATGAAAATGTTGATATTATTGGGCTTAGTGGACTTATAACTCCTTCGCTTGATGAAATGATTCACGTTGCAAAAGAAATGGAAAGAGAAAAAATATATATTCCTTTGTTAATTGGCGGAGCAACAACTTCAAAAGTTCACACTGCTGTAAAGATTGATGAAAATTATTCCGGAAATGTTATACATGTTTTAGATGCATCAAAAGCTGTTGCAGTTGCCGGGAAATTACTAAATGCAAATTCAAAACAAAATTTTTCTGATGATATTGCCAAAGAGTATGAATTAATTCGAATTCAGCATAATAAAAAAAATAACAATCAAAATTTAATTTCATTAGATTATGCAAGAAAGAATAAATTAGAATTGAATTGGAGTGAAATTGAAATTACAATACCAAATAATTTTGATTTAATAATCGAGCAAAATTTTCCATTAGAAAAATTAATAGAATATATTGATTGGACACCATTCTTTATTACCTGGGAATTGAAAGGAAAATTTCCTACAATTTTTGAAAACAATGAATATGGCATTGAAGCAAAAAAACTTTTTGATGATGCTAATAAATTATTGGATAAAATTATTTCCGAAAAATTATTAACTGCAAAAAGTGTGTGTAAAATTTTTCCGGCAAATAGTTTTGAGGATGATATTCTGTTATTCGAAAATGAAAATAGTAACAAAGTAATTTCGACTTTTCATACTTTACGACAGCAAAATGATAAACAAAATAAATTTCCAAATTTAGCATTATCTGATTTTATTGTACCACAAAGCTTTAATATTATTGATTATATTGGATTGTTTGCAGTTACTGCCGGAATTGGCTCAAAAGAATTAGTTGAGAAATTTGAGAAAGATCACGATGATTATAATGCAATTATGGTAAAAGCTTTAGCAGATCGATTAGCTGAAGCTTATGCTGAATTTTTGCACGAAAAAGTTAGAAAAGAAATTTGGGGTTATGCAAAAAATGAAGAAATATCAAAGGATGATTTAATTAAAGAAAAATATAGTGGAATTCGTCCCGCACCAGGATATCCGGCACAACCTGATCATACTGAAAAAATTACTTTATTTAATTTGTTGGATGTAGAAAAAAATATTGGAATTTCATTAACAGAAAATTTAGCTATGAATCCACCGGCTTCTATTTGCGGATTATATTTGGCAAATCCCGAAGCAAAATATTTTTCTGTGGGAAATATTTTTCAAGATCAAGTTGAAGATTATGCTAAAAGAAAAAATATGCAAGTTCAAGAAATTGAAAAATGGTTAAGACCTATTATATAAAATTCTAAAAAAGTAAATTCATCTTAATTTTTCTAAAATATTTATAAACTATTTTTTCATTCAACATTTTTAACAAATTTATATGACTGATAATCAATAAAATCATCAACATATAAATCAAAAGATTTTACTTTTCCTTCTGCAAAATAAAATTGAAATACTTTTTTGCCGTAAGTTGGATCTGAATATGTACAGAAAAATCTTCCGTTATCAATATATTCAAGCTTACCAGTTAATTTGGAATGATGTTCTAATTTAAGTTCAAGTGTGTTTTCAATTATGGTTATTGTGGCAAAACCATATTCTTCATTTTTATATTCACCCTCAAATTCCGCTAAATCAATTTCCGGTTTAATATTCATTTTTACAGAATCTTGAATTTCTTTTAATCTTTTTTGTGTTTTAATTCTATCCTTCAATCCTTCAGCATAATAAGTTGAATCATAATTCCTGTATGGAAGATTTAAAAATGCGTCAAGAATTTCCCAACGCAGCGAATAGAAAAGAGCATTTTGGTCATTGTTGGTTAGTACAACAATTCCAAGTTTTTCTTCCGGCATTAATGTTACAGAAGTTAAAAATCCGTTTACTCCGCCTGTGTGAGAAATAATTTCTCTTCCTTCATAATCTTGAAATTCCCATCCCATTCCATATAATGCAAAATGTGTTTTATTATAAGGGTGTTTTACTCTTCTCTCAATTGTTAATGGCTGTCTTGTTTTTTGAATTACAGAAAAAGGAATTATTTTTTCTCCGCTAAATTTTCCGCTATCAAGCTGTGCAAGTACCCAATGACTCATATCATTCATTGATGATCCGATACTTCCAGCCGGAGCAAGATTATCAATATTTTGAAAATCCAATAAACTCATTTTATTATTAACAAATGAATGGGGTTTTGCAATATTCGTACAATTTTTAAATTCTTGAGAATATGCAACCGTATTTTCCATTTGCAATGGTTGGAAAATTTTATTCTTTAAAAATTCTCCCCAAGTTTGATTTGAAATTTTTTCTATCACTTTTCCGGCAATTGCATATCCGGCATTGGTGTAACCGTATTTTGTTCTAAAATTATATTTTGGGGTTAACAATCCAAATTTTTCTATAACTTCATCGCTTGTCAAATCTGAAGTCCAATAGATAAAATCACCTTGAAATGTTTCCATTCCCATTCGGTGAGAAACAATATCTTGCAAATTTAGTTCATTGTTTATCCATTTATCTTTCATTTTAAAATCTGGAAGAAATTTAATTACCTTATCATCAAGTTTTAATTTTTGTTCGTGTTCAAGCAATGCCAAAGCAGTACCGGTAAATGCTTTAGTGTTTGAGCCAATCATGAACAAAGTATTTTCATCAATTTTATTTTGTGTTCCTAATTCAGTTACACCAAACCCTTTCTCGAAAACAACCTTTCCATCTTTTACAATTAAAACAGCAACTCCGGGAATTTCCCAATTTTGCATTCCCCTTTCTATGTAATTATCTAAACTATCTGAAATAAATTTTGGAAGTGACTGTGCGTTAATGTTATAAATAAAAAATAATAGAAATGAAATGACTAATTGATACTTTTTCATTTTAAATTCCTCTAAGGTTACTTGCAAAAATATGGATATTTTTTTCATTGATAATATTAAATTTTCTCATTTCATAACAATTTAAATTTCCCATATTGATTATTAGTTTCTCAAAATAAATTTCCTTAATCGATAATTTCTACAAGTAATATTTACATACTAATATTATATCAACTGAAATTTATCAATTCAAATGAGTTTTTAGTTTGGTTTAATTTTTGCAATAAATAATGAAAAATAAAGTTGAGGCTTTGATGAAGAATTTTTTACTTAAGTATTTTGCACTTTTCTTAACATTAACAAATTATTCTTTCGCTCAAGGAATTATTGCGAATCACAATTGCACAGATATTAATCAAATTCCGGAATCAGCAATCATTGAAGCAAAAAGTAAACTACATATTGCATACGGACACACTTCTCACGGAAGCCAAATAATTTCCGGCATGGAAAATTTGGATGAATTTATGAATGGAAATGGATTGTATAATATTCATGATGGAATTGAATCCGGCGCTTTGGATATTGATGATTATTTTGTAGATGGAGATTTGGGAAACCCCGATCGTACAACTTGGGCACAACGAACAAGAACTTATCTAAACAATTCACAAAATTCTGAAGTAAATATTGTTATGTGGTCTTGGTGTGGACAAGTAAGTTCGGCTTCTGAGGGAGATATAAATACTTATTTAAATTTGATGACACAGCTTGAAAATGATTTCCCAAATGTAAAATTTGTATATATGACCGGACATCTCGATGGCTCTGGTTTGGAAGGAAATTTACATTTGCGAAATGAACAAATCAGAAATTATTGTGTAACAAATAATAAAATTCTTTTTGATTTTTCAGATATTGAAAGTTATGATCCCGATGGAAATTATTTTGGTGATAAATATCCAAATGATAATTGTGATTATGACAGTGACGGTAACGGTTCTCAAGATGCAAATTGGGCAATCGAATGGCAAAATTCCCACACAGAAAATGTTGATTGGTACAATTGTTCAGCAGCTCATTCACAAGCTTTAAATGGAAATCAAAAAGCTTACGCAGCTTGGTGGCTTTGGGCAAAACTTTCCGGATGGAATGAAACAACTTCAACAAAAAATCAAAACAAGAGCGTTTCATATAAATTAGAAACTAATTACCCGAATCCCTTTAATCCCTCGACAAATATAAATTTCAGTATTGCGAAAAACGAAAATGTACGAATTGACGTTTTTAATTCACTCGGCCAGTTTGTAAAAACTTTGTTAAATGAAAATCTATCACAAGGAAATTATTCAGTTACTTGGAATGGTGAAAATTTTGAGAATAAAAAAGTTTCTTCCGGAATTTATATTTACAAATTGCAATCCGGAATTTTCTCGCAATCTAAAATGATGGTTCTTCAAAAATAATTTCTTCATATTCCCCAATTCATTAAGAGTTGGGGATTTTTTCATTTCATAATACATTTCTCATTAATTAAAAATTGAAATAAAAAAATAATAACCATATTTTCGTACCAACTTATTTACATCTTTGGAAACGTAATGAAAATTTATCCTCAAAAAACAATTTTTATATTATCAATTTTTCTTTCAATAATTTCAAGCAATTCTACATTTTCAATAAATGATGATTCACTTTTCTTTGCGCAAAATTACGATAAACAAGAAATCACAATTAAAATGAGAGATGGAATAAATTTATTTACCGCAATTTATTTGCCAAAAAATAAAACTGAAAAGCAGCCAATAATTATTTGGCGCTCACCGTATAGCTGTCAGCCATATGGTAAGCAGAATTATTTTACTCGAAGTTTGAATACTTTTCTTCACTTTATAAAAAATAATTACATTATTGTAATTCAAGATGTCCGTGGAAGATTCATGTCGGAAGGGAATTTTGTTGATATGCGACCACATATTCCGAATAAAATGAATAATTCGCAAGTTGATGAAAGCTCCGATGCCTATGATACAATTGAATGGCTTGTAAAAAACGTTGAAAACAATAACGGTAATGTTGGAGTTTGGGGAATTTCTTATCCCGGTTTTTATGCGGCGATGGCAGCAATTGATGCACATCCAAATTTAAAAGCTGTTTCTCCGCAAGCACCAATTGCCGATTGGTTTATTGCAGATGATATGCATCATTACGGAGCTTTATCATTAACAATGACTTTTAATTTTTTCAATCAATTTGGAGTTACAAGAAATGAATTAACAAAAATTTGGCCAGATGGAGTAAATTTTAATTCACCAGATGCTTACAATTTTTACCTAAAATTAGGTTCACTAAAAAATATAAATAAGTTGTATTTCAAAAATAATATTGCTTTTTGGGATAGTGTTATTTCTCATCCAAATTATGATTTTTATTGGCAAGAAAAAAATACACTTCCTCATTTCAATAATATTAAACCGGCAATTCTAACTGTAGGCGGCTGGTTTGATGGAGAAGACCTTTACGGTGCAATAAATACCTATCAATCAATTGAAAGAAAAAATTCTAAAATAGATAATAATTTAGTATTAGGTCCTTGGCCTCACGGAGGTTGGACGCGAACTGATGGTAATAAATTTGGTGATATAAATTTAAATTCCAATACAAGTAAATTTTACGTTGATAGCATTGAACTTCCATTTTTTAATTATTATTTGAAGAATGAAGGGAAATTAAATTTAGCAGAAGCATATATTTTTGAAACCGGGAAAAATATCTGGAATAAATTTGATCAATATCCTCCGCAAAATATTGCTGAAATAAATCTTTACCTAAATTCGGAAAATGCAATTACATTTTCTTATCCTCAAAATTCCAAAATTATTTTTGATGAATATATAAGTGATCCGAATAAACCCGTTCCGTATACTTCTAAATTTATTGATGCAAAAGATTATTATTACAAAGAATATTTAAATGAAGATCAGCGCTTTGCTTCTACACGACAAGATGTTTTGGTTTATGAAACTGAAATATTGCAAAATGATTTTAGTATTGTTGGACCAATTGAAACTGAGCTCTTTGTTTCTACTTCCGGTACTGATTCTGATTGGATTGTAAAAGTAATCGACGTATTTCCGGATTCAACAAAAGATATAAAAATTGGTGATACTGAAATTGAAATGGGCGGATATCAAATGTTGGTTCGCGGTGAAATACTTAGAGGAAAATATCGAAATAGTTTGGAATTCCCCGAACCGTTTAGCCCAAATGAAATT
This sequence comes from Ignavibacteriota bacterium, assembly GCA_016716225.1. Lineage (NCBI taxonomy): Bacteria > Pseudomonadati > Ignavibacteriota > Ignavibacteriota bacterium. Next base: position 304,408 of record JADJWT010000001.1, read on the forward strand.
ACAAAAGTGAAAATATATTTAAATGATGCTTGTCATACATTTAAAAAAGGTCATAAAATTATGATCCAAATACAAAGTAGTTGGTTTCCACTATTTGATAGAAATCCGCAAAAGTTTATAGATATTTACAATGCCGATGAAAGTGATTTTCAAAAAGCAACGCAAAGAATTTATTTTAGTAAAAATTATCCATCGAAAATAAAATTGAATAAACTTATTACAGAAAATTAAAATGAAAAAAATGGGAAATATTTTACCGGAGATAATTGAAATAAGAAGACAGCTTCATAAAAATCCCGAATTATCTTTTAAAGAATTTAACACAACAAAATTAATTGATGAAAAATTAAATTCATGGGGATTAAAATTTAATAGATTTTTCAACTTAGAGACTGGTGGATACTGCGATATAGGAGAAGGAGAAATTATTGCATTCCGTTCTGATATTGATGCATTGCCAATTACAGAAGATTCATCTCACGAAATTTGTTCAGAAATTTCCGGAGTAATGCACGCTTGCGGTCATGATTTTCATACCGCAATTGGTTTGGGTTTACTGAAATATTTTAATGAAAATAAAAATGAACTAAAACATAAACTTCGTGTAATTTTTCAACCGGCAGAAGAAGCTGCTCCCGGTGGAGCTGAGTTTGTTGTTAAAGAAAATATTTTGGAAAATGTAAAATCTATTTTTGCAATTCATGTTGATCCAATGTTGGAAGTGGGAAAATTTAATATTGTTGATGGACCGGTTCAAGCTTCATCTACTTCTATTAAAATTGAATTTTTGGGTCCGGGTGGTCATACTTCCAAACCTTCTGAAACTATTGATTTAATTAACGCTTCGGCTTATTACATTACACAAATTCAAAGTTATATTCAGCAAAATATTGATTCGAGAGAAACTGTAGCTTTTGCATTTGGAACAATTTCCGGCGGCTCTACTCACAATATTATTCCTCAACAAATTTTGTTAAGAGGAACTTTACGCACACATAATAATAAAGTTTTAAACAAATGTATTTCTTTAATGAATTCATTTACAAAATCTTTTGCCGAACTTTACAAAATAAAAATTGAAATAAATTTTCCAACAAATTGTCCAGCAACAATTAATGATTCTGCTTTAACAAAAAAATTTATTGAATTTATGAAAATTTCAAGAAACGTTGAGAAATTAATTCTCGATGCTAAACCTTCGATGGGAGCTGATGATTTTGCGTTTTATGGATTACAAGTTCCAAGTTTATATTTGCAAGTAGGTGCAAAAGGAAGCGGAACCTTACACAGCAAAGATTTAATATTGAATGAAGATTTAATCCAACCTTCATTGGAAGCAATGATTGGATTTATAAATTTATTTTAATTTTTAGACTAACTCTTTTTCAATAACTCTGTTATGAAAATTTTTATTACTGATGTAACTTTTGTGCAAGAAATTATTATCAGAATAGATATTCTTACCTTCTAATTTGAATTGTGAAATAAGTTCTTGCAAATTAACCGTCAAACGATTTAAATCCTCAGATGCCTTAGCAATTTGTTCAATTCCGCTTGCACTTTCTTGAGTTACACTACTAATTGAAGTTATGTTTTTACTTATTTGATCTGAAGTAGCAGACTGTTCCTCGCTTGCGGCTGCAACTTGATTAACAATATCTTCCACTTGTTGAGTTCCAGTAATAATTTCTTCTAAAGATTTCCCAGCTTTTTCAACTAGTTCTTTTCCTTTAATAACTTCATTTGTGCCCTGTTGCATTGTGTTTACTGCATCCATTGTATCTTTCTGAATTTGTTTAATCATTTCGGCAATTTCTTCTGTTGCTTTTGTTGTTCTTTCAGCAAGTTTTCTTACTTCATCCGCTACAACTGCAAAACCTCTTCCTTGCTCGCCAGCTCTTGCTGCTTCAATTGCTGCATTTAAAGCAAGTAAATTTGTTTGATCTGCTATATCATTAATAACTTGTACAATTTCTCCAATTTGATCACTGCTTTTTCCTAATGTATGCACTTTTTCAGCACTATGATTCACAACTTCCGATATTTTTTCCATTCCCATTATTGTTTCAGTAACAACTTTTCCTCCTTCTTTTGCAGATTTTCCAGCATTTTTGCTTGCTTGGCTAGCTTGAGTTGTATTCTGTGATGTTTCATAAATGGTTTTCGCCATTTGTTCAACCGCTGCTGCTACTTCACTTGCTTGCGATGATTGCTCTTGTGCCCCAGCTGCCATTTCTTCACTACTTGCAGAAATTTGTGCGCTGGCACTTGCAGTTGCATCTACTGCTTGAGCAACATTTAAAAGTGCCGAATTGAATGAATCTGCTAAATTATTAATACTGGTTTTAATCTTTAAAAAATCTCCTTTATATTCACCAATCATTCTTGATCGCAGATCACCGGATGAAATTTCTTCTAACACTTTACCAGATTCATTTATTGGTTTTACTACTGAATCTAATGTTTGATTAATTCCCAAAACAATTTCTTTAAACGCTCCATTGAATTTTTGTGCATTTCCTCTTATTGATAAATCTCCATTAACCGCTGCATTATTTAGAAATAATGATTCAGAAACTAATTCTTTTAAATTTTCAACCATTTGTGACATGCTAATAGAAAGTACATCCTTCTCAGATTTAACATTAACATCGATCGAAATATCACCATTAGAAATTTTATCCATTACTTCTGATTGTGTTTTGATATTTTTAATCATATTACTGAAAGCCTTTTCAAGTTCACCGATTTCATCTTTTGTATTTGCATTAATATTAACATCAATATTACCAACACTTAATTTTTCAGCAGTATTAATTAAAATACTTATGGGATTTTTAATTGATTTCATTATCAAAAATGAAAATATTGATAAAAGAATAACTGAAGTAATTACAATAATTATTGTGCTAAGTATATTATTTTGAAAGATTGATTCTCCATTATTATATTCCTCTTTAGCTACAAGTAATTGTAAATCAATTAACTCTCCAATTTTTTCTGTAATTGGATCAATTACTTGATAAAGTTCAATTGTTGTGTATTCTACCAATAAATCTCTATTTCCCGATTCAATTATTTGGATAACTTTATCAATACTTTGATCTGCTTTTACAAATAGTTTTTCTGCTTCTTGAACCAAAATTTTTTCTTCTTTTGTTAAAAAAGTTGATCTATAGTTTTCCCATTCTTGCGTAATAATTTTTTTTGCATTAACAATACTTTTTAAGCCATTTTGTTGAGTAAAATTATTATTTCTTATTTTATGTGTAGCATCAACAATATTTACAGCATACATATCAGAAATTAGTTTTAATTGTTTTAAAGGAATAACTCTATCATTGTAAACAGTTTTTAATGAATTATTATTTTTATAAAGACTCATAATTCCTAATAAGCTTATAACTAAAACCATCAAAATCGAAATAGTCATTAATAAAAACAATTTTTTGCTAATATTTAAATTTTTGAGCATTACTTTGTCCATATTTTATGAATAACATTGTAGGCTTTTTCCTACAAGAGCATCGGATAATTTTCGAAATTGTTGAATTGATTTGTTATTTTTTTGTTGGATGGATTAATTAAGCAAATATCCGGGTATAAGATGAAGTATAAAATCACACCGTAAATTTTCAAAAAGTATGGAAAATGCACCTTATTTGAATATTTTGGATTTCTATAGAATTGGAATTTTGCAACTTTTGGATTAAGTTATTCAACTAATTTTGCAATTCTATCAAATCTTACTGAGCTTAATAATTTCAATGGTTGAGAAAATGGTATATCAGAATTCCACGACCAGAAAATAATCATTGGAGTTCCAACAATATTTTCTCTCGGTACAAATCCCCAAAATCTACTATCTAAACTGTTATCTCTATTATCTCCCATCATAAAATAATAATCGTTTTTCAAAGTATATTCATTCGTTTCAAATCCATTAATAAAAATTTCTCCGTTATTTATTTGAACAACTTCACTTCCAAATTCTCTATTTATAATCATTTTCCAATCGTAAATATTTTCTAAGGTTAAATTAATTTTATCTCCTTTTTGCGGAATTACAAGCGGACCATAATTATCCTCATTCCAATTTTTTGAAGTCGGAAAAATTCTAGAATTTTTATTTCCTAATTTTTGAATTGATTGATTTTGATATAGTATATTTGAAGGAATTGGTGATTGTTTTCCATTTACAAAAACCAATTTGTTTCTAATTTCCAAAGTATCACCTGGTAATGCTAAACATCTTTTAACCCAAAATTCAACTTTATCATCAACTAATTGAGTTTGGTCGCCGGGAAATCTAAACACAATTATTTCATTTCTTTTTGGTTCTCTCAAAGCTGGAAGTCTAAAGTGCGGAAGTTCAATATTTGTAAACGGAATATAGCTTGGAGTAGATGCACCAAAAATAAATTTATTTATAAATAATCTATCACCCACCAAAATTGTCTTTTCCATTGATGGAGTTGGAACAATTGAGCCTTCAATTAATGCTGAGGTAACAAAAATAAAGACAATTGCTGTAAGAAATAAACTCTTTACTTCTCTGGAAATTCGATTCAATAATTTCACTTTTTTAATTTCTTTTTTCATTTAAATTCCTATTTTTAACTTCAGAATAGACGTGTAAAATTCTAATTGGTTTTCAAATTTAATTTAAACTAATATTTGTACAAACTTTATAGTTGATTCGTTTCAAAAAAAAGAAAGGAAATTTTATGTACGAATTAAAAACAAAGCTTAATGATGCAAATGTTGAAAATTTTCTAAATAAAATTGAAGATGCTGATAAAAAAAATCTCTCATTAAAAGTTCTTGACTTAATGAAAAAAGTTACAAAGGAAGAACCCAAAATGTGGGGAACGAGTATTATTGGTTTTGGCTCGTATCATTATAAATATAAAACCGGCCATGAAGGAGATATGTGTTTGGTTGGGTTTTCTCCGCGGAAACAAAATGTAACTTTATATTTAACCTATGATGTTTCACAATATGGAAAAATTTTAGAAAAACTTGGAAAAGTAAAGACCGGGAAAAGTTGTTTATATGTTAAAAAAGAAGAAGATATTGATTTTAAAGTTTTGGAAGATTTAATTTCTAAAGCTTATGATTATATGAAAAATATGAAATGGGATTAATTTTTATAAAAAAAGGATGCAATTTTTGCATCCTTTTTTAAAGAAATTTATAAACTTATTTTGTTCTGGCAAATTCGATTCTTCTATTTTTAGCTTTATTTTCTTTTGTGTCATTTTCAACAATTGGCTTTGCAGAACCGTATCCAACAGCAGTTAATCTTTCAGCACTGATTCCGTTACTAATTAACCAATCTTTTACTGCATCTGCTCTTTGTTGGGATAATTTTTGATTACTTTTTGCATTTCCAACATTATCTGTATGTCCGCTTATTTCAACGGAAATATCTTCATAAGTTGTTAATGTTTTCAGCGCTTTTTGCAATGTTGATTCAGATTCCGGAGTAATTGTTGATTTTCCGGTTTCAAAAGTAATTCCCTCTAAAACCATTGCAACACCAACTTTTACAACATCATCATCCGGATTTAGTGGATTTGTTCCTCTTTTTACTTCCGCATTATCATCTACAGTTCCGTCATCTGTATCTTTCTTAAATGGATTTGATTTGTATTTTATAACTTCATCTCCGTCAGACAATCCATCTCCATCTGTATCAGCTTTTAACGGATCGGTTTTATGTTTGGTAACTTCTTCGCCATCTTTTAAATCATCAGAATCAGTATCTGATTTCATTGGATTAGTTTTATATTTTAATAATTCATCAGAATCATTTAATCCATCACCGTCTGTATCAGCTTTTAAAGGATCAGTTTTGTGAACATTAATTTCATCTGAATCTTTTAATCCATCACCATCTGTATCTGCTTTGTTTGGATCAGTTTTATAATTATTCACTTCATCGCCATCGCTTAATCCATCGCCATCAGAATCAGCAGCTTTGGGATCAGTTTTGGTTTTAAGAAATTCTACACCATCGGATAATCCATCTCCATCTGTATCTGCAATTTCCGGATTTGTACCAAGTTCTTCTTCTTGTTCGTCAGTTAATCCATCTCCGTCTGTATCTCTATTCGGATCACTGGCAGTTACTGTTAATCCAATTGTAAATGTGAAAAATCCATCATTATTATCATTGTTAACAACTGCTTCCAAATTATCTTTAAGTGCCATATAGTAGCCAGCTGTAGTTTCAAACGCAACATTTTTTAACAATCTGAATTGAAAACCAAGTCCAACTGGAATTATACCCATCCATCCATCCAAATCTTCTCCAGCAGTTGCATTATCTGGAATATGCTCAAGTTCATATCTCATATAACCGGCGCCACCGTATATATAATAATCAAAATCATCAACAGAATATGGGAAAAGTAAAAATCTTAATTCAAGCGGATGAACAACGGTTTGGTAATCTGTGCCTGATACTTTTCCAACACCAAGTCCTAATTCTGTTCCAACATAATCTGATAAACCATATCTTAAAAACGCTCTTCCTAAATGATGTGCATTTTCGCGATTGTTAAAATCGGATTGTCCAATAGTTCCCCCATAACTTACTCCTCCTCCTAAACCCGGTTTGTTTAGCTGAGAATAAACCGGATTTACTATCACAATTGTTAAAATTGCAACAAAGAGTACAAACAGTTTTGATTTCATAACCCTTCCTTTTTTTGTGAATGAAATGTTTTAAAATTTTTCTTCAATTATTTGAGATGCAAATTTCAGTTTCAAAAAAAAATATTACAAAAAAATCATTTATAAAATAAAATTTACTGATATTTTTTTCAAAGTTAAACAATATTTAATTTTATTAATATCATAACACTATTTTAATACAAAAATATTACAATAATAAAACTAACAACTTGGATTTAATAAATTAGGATAAGTTATCTATTTTTGCTTGATTTAACCAAATATATTTAATAAAAAATTCTATTAAGATTTTTGATAAGAATTACATTAAGAAAATTTTATGCATGAAATTTCAAAATATTGTATATTTTTTATACTAATGACTGCGGAGATGAATTTTTACACAATTTATTCTTGTCTGCCGAACTTTTTTTTACGATAATTTCCTATATGAATTTTATAAATATTTATATTGCCACCACAAACAAACTTTCAAGATTTGAAAGTTTACATAGTATGCCACCGCGCCCCATTTAGGGGGAATAATTTTACATATCGTCAATTTAATTAATTCAAAAAATTTCAAAGGGAAGAAATGATTTCGGTCGGTATCATTGGTGGTTCCGGTTACACGGGAAAATATATTGTAAAGTTTTGTAGCCAACATCCAAATATTGGGGAATTCAATATTTATGCAAATAAAAGTGCATCTCAAACAATTCATGATGTTTTTCCGGATTTAGTTGGTGAAGTTGACAATCAAATTATAAAAAGTATTGAGAATTTGGATTTAACCCATGATGTTTACTTTTTCGCATTGCCTCATGGAGAATCTTTTAAATATATTCCAAATTTGATTATTGCGAATAAAAAAGTTATTGATCTTGGTGCAGATTATAGATTAGATAATGCAGATTTATTTCTACAAACTTACGGATTGGAACACTCTTCTTCGGAATTACTTAATTCAAAAATTTATGGTCTCGCTGATATTTTTGATAATTATACAACAAATTTAATTGCAAATCCCGGATGTTACCCAACTGCCGCTTTGCTTTCATCTATTCCATTAGTTAAAAATTTCGGAAATGATATTTTAAGTATTTCAACAATTTCTTACTCCGGATTAAGTGGAGCCGGAAAAAAAGCTTCTACCGATTTGCTCTTTGCAGAAAATTACAACAGCGTTAAAGCTTATAATGTTGGAACTCACAGACACGAAGTTGAAATTGAACAAGAACTGAAAAAATTTAATTCCAATATTGAATATTCTTTAACAACACATTTGTTACCAGTTTTTAGCGGAATTTATTCAACTACAATTTTTCATCTTAGTTCAAAAATTCAGCAAAATGAAATTGATGAAATTTTTACAAATCAATATCAAGAAAAAGAATTTGTAAGATTGAGAAAAACTCCACCCGAATTAAAATGGGTTATTGGTACAAATTATTGCGATATAAATGTTAAAGTTGCAAAAAGTAAAATAATTGCAACCGCTGCAATTGATAATTTAATTAAAGGAGCTTCCGGTCAAGCAGTTCAAAATATGAATAAAATTTTCGGCTGGAAAGAATCATTGGGAATAAAAAGTTTTAAGGAAGAATTTGAAAATGTCTAACTCATCAATTACCGAAGTGGAAACAAAAATATCTTATATTGAAAATGGCTCGGTTACTTCCGCAAAAGGATTTCAAGCATCTGGAATTCATTGCGGATTAAAAAAGAAAAATAAAGATTTAGCATTAATTTATTCTGAAGTCTCCGCAGTTTCTGCCGGAGTTTACACTTTGAATAAAGCTGCTGCGGCACCGGTAACAATTTCGAAAAATATTACTGATAACAATTCAACGGTTAAAGCAATTATTTGCAATTCCGGAAACGCAAATGCTTGCACCGGAGTTGACGGACATTTAGATGCGTTAACTGTTCAAAAAAGTTGTGCAGAAATTTTAGGTGTAAATCAAAATGAAGTTTTGGTAAGTTCAACCGGCGTAATTGGTTTAAAACTTAATGTTGATGCAATTAAAAATTCACTTCAACAATTAAAAGAAAATTTAAATTATGATGGAGGATTACTAGCAGCTGAAGCAATTATGACAACAGATTTGTCAAAGAAAAATTTTGCCGTAAAAGTTGAACTTTCCAAAGGTGAAATCATAATTGGCGGAATTGCAAAAGGCAGTGGAATGATTATGCCGAATATGGCAACAATGTTGGGATTTGTTACAACTGATGCAAAAATTTCGAAATCATTATTGCAATCTGCATTAACGGAATCCGTAAATGATTCTTATAACAAAATTTCTGTCGATGGCGAAACAAGCACAAACGATATGGTTTTATTATTGGCAAACGGAATGAGCAATGTTGAAATTTTAGAAAATACCGAAGATTACCAATTATTTGTTTCAGCGTTAAAAGATTTATCAATCAAAATGGCTAAATCAATTGTTGCAGATGGAGAAGGTGCAACAAAATTTATTACACTAAATATTACAAATGCGCCAACAGATAAAGATGCAAATATAATTGCGAAAGCAATCGCAAATTCTCCTCTTGTTAAAACTGCAATAAATGGCGGTGATCCAAATTGGGGAAGAGTTATTTCTGCAGCAAGCAGTTCCGGCGCAAATATTCAACCGGAAAAAGTAACTCTCTATTTTGATGATCTAATTTTAATGTCTCCAAATTATAAAATCAATGATGTAGAAAAAGAAGCAGCAAAAATTTTAGAGAATAAAGAAATTACAATTACTCTTGATTTAAATGACGGTAATGCAAACACAACTTGGTGGACTTGCGACTACTCCGAACAATATATTAAAATTAACGCTCACTACAGAACTTAAGAGAAATATTATGAATTTAGCAATCGTAAAAATCAGCGGTAAATATTTAGAAGAATTTACATCTACAATGGCTGGTGTAAATCTTATAAAAAATTTACAACAGAAATATTCTTCGGTTATTTTAATTCACGGCGGAGGAAAACTAATAACCGAATGGGCAGAAAAAATGGGAATAAAATCTGATTTTTTTGAAGGGCAAAGAATTACTTGCAAAGAAACTATGGAAATTACCGCGGCGGTTCAAGGCGGATTAATAAACAGTAAACTAACGGCATATTTGCATAAATATAGAATCAAAGCAATTGGGTTAAACGGAATTGATATGGATTCGTTTGTGGCTGAATATGTTAATGATAAATTGGGATTTGTAGGAAATCCTATTTCAAATCTTGATGATGCAAAATGGATTAAAGATTTATTAAAAGATGATGTACTTCCGGTTTTCTCAAGTATTTGCAGAGACAAAGACGGAAATTTAATGAATGTTAATGCAGATTTATTCGCCGGTGCAATTGCAAAATTGCTTAAAGCTGATTCTGTATTTTTTGTTTCAGATATTGAAGGCGTAATTCTTAACGGAAAATATCAAAATTCTCTTTCAGCAAATGAACTTAAAAACGGAATTTCAACCGGTGAAATAAATAACGGAATGATTCCAAAAATTAATTCTTGTTTGAATTTATTATCAAACGGTGTGAGCAATATTTGGATTGGCAATGAAATAAATAATAATCACGTAAAAGGAACTTGGATTGTCAACTAATTCGGAAAATAAAAGTTATCAAGTAAATACTTATAAAAGAAATCCCGTTGAATTTGTTAAGGGAGACGGAGTTTATTTATTTGATAAAGATGGAAATAAATATTTAGATTTTTTATGCGGAATTGCAGTAACCGGATTTGGACACAAAAATAAAAAATTAGTAAACGCTGCAATTACACAAATTGATAATCTTTGGCATGTTTCAAATTTATTTACTTCAACTCCGCAAGAAGAACTAGCTAAAAAACTATGCGAGAAATCTGGATTAGACAAAGTATTTTTCTGCAATTCCGGAACAGAAGCGAATGAAGCTGCAATTAAATTTGCCAGAAAATTCGGCAATGGAAAATCAACAATAATTTCTGCAAAGGGAAGTTTCCACGGAAGAACCTACGGAAGCTTATCTGCTTCGGCACAAGAAAAACTATGGGAAGGTTTTCATCCTTTAACTCCGGGATTTGTTAGTGTTCCTTATAATAATTCTGAAGTAATTTTAAATGCAATTGATGAAACAACAATTGCCATAATGCTTGAGCCAATTCAAGGTGAAAACGGAATTTTAATTCCTTCAGAAAATTATTTGAATAATGTAAGAAAAATTTGTGATGAAAAAAATATTCTTATGATTATTGATGAAATTCAAACCGGAAACGGAAGAACGGGAAAATACTTTGCTTATCAGCACAGTAATATTATTCCGGATATTGTAACGCTTGCAAAGGGAATTTCAAACGGACTTCCACTTGGCGCAGTAATTTGTTCAGAGAAAGTCGCAGAAGCAATTACACCCGGAAGCCACGGTTCAACATTTGGCGGTAATCCAATTTCAATTTCAGTAGCAAATAAAGTTTCAGACTTAATTACTGAAGAAGTTTTACTCAATAATCAAAGACTTGGAAAATTATTTTCAGATAAATTAAATCAAAAAAATATACCTATTATAAAAGAAATTAGAGTAGTTGGATTAATGATTGGTATTGAATTTATTGAGTCTGTTGATGCAAAAAATATTGCAGCAAAACTAATGGATCATAAAATTGTTGTAGGAACTGCCGGAAATAATGTTTTAAGAATTCTTCCGCCATTTATTATTGAGGAGTTACATATTGATCAATTTGTTAATAAATTTATGGATGTATTAATAATCGATAATTTAATAACAAACCAAAGTGAAGAATTATGTCATCAAAATTAGTTAGACAAAACAAAATTAAAAGAATTCTTACAGAGAGAATTATATCTAATCAAGAACAAATTCTAAAACTTCTTGGGAACGAAGGAGTTACAATCACCCAAGCAACATTGAGCAGAGACTTTGCTGATTTAGGCGTAATAAGAACTTTTACAAATTTGGGCGTTCAATATATTTTAAGCAGTACAGATTATGGCAAAGAAATTGCCAAACTTGTGGGATTAGAAATTTTAAATATTGCCCAGAATGAATCAATGATAGTTCTTAGAACCCTTGCTGGAAGGGCTCAAGGAGTTGCTCATTATATTGATCGTTTAAACAGAGAAGAAATTTTAGGAACAATTGGCGGCGATGATACGGTTTTAATCATTCCAAATAAAGTTGCCAACATTGAAAAAATTCTTGAAATCCTAAAGAATTTAATTACAGATAATTATAAAAAATGAGGTATTAATAAGATGCAAAACAACAAAATAGTTGTGGCTTATTCCGGAGGATTAGACACAAGTGTAATGGTAAAATGGTTAAGTAAAAAGTACAATGCTGAAATCATTACAGTTACCGGAAATTTAGGACAAAAATCTGAAATAGTTAATATTGAAGAAAAAGCATTAAGCACCGGAGCTTCAAAAGCATACGTAGTTAATTTGCAAAAAGAATTTATTGAAGAATATGCTTTTAAAGCTTTGAAAGGCGGAGCTCTTTATGAAGGAGAATATCCGCTTGCAACAGCTATCGGTCGCCCTTTATTAGCCAAACTTATGGTTGAAATTGCACAAAAAGAAAATGCAAATATGATTGCTCACGGCTGTACCGGCAAAGGAAATGATCAAGTGAGATTTGAAGTCGGAATGAAAACATTAGATCCAAGCATTCAAATTCTTGCTCCTTTAAGAACTTGGGAATTTAAAAGCAGAGAAGAAGAAATAATTTATGCTAAAGAAAATAATATTCCGATTTCTGCAAATCTTCAAAAATTATATTCAATTGATGAAAACATTTGGGGAATTGCAACCGAGTGCGGAATATTAGAAGATACTTCAGAAGCACCACCGGAAGATGCATATCAAATTACTACAAATCCGAAAGATGCGCCGCAAAAATCTGAAATTATTAAAATTACTTTTGAAAAAGGAATTCCAGTTAAGCTAGACGGAGTTGAAATGTCCGGAGCTCAATTGGTTAGCACATTGAATGATATTGGAGGAAAACATGGAATTGGAAGATTAGATATTGTTGAAAATAGAGTTGTTGGAATTAAATCAAGAGAAGTTTATGAAGCACCCGGAGCAATTATTTTACATGAAGCTCACAGACAATTAGAAAAACTCACTTTGGATAAAGATACATTCAGATATAAACAAAATGCATCAAACACTTATGCAAATTTAATTTATGACGGATTTTGGTTCACACCTTTATTTGAATCATTAACAGCATTTTTTGATAAAATTCAAGAAAGAGTAAGCGGTGATGTAACTTTAGAACTTTATAAAGGAACAATAAAAATTCTTTCAAGAGTTTCCGAAAATAGTTTGTACAATCAAGAGTTGGCAACATACACAGAAGAAGATACATTTAATCATAAAGATGCCGAAGGCTTTATAAACATTACAAGTTTACCGCATCAAGTAATAACTAAACACACAAAAAAAGAGTTTGATAAAGTAAAAAGTTTATAAAATATAACCGTAATATTTCAAAAGACAAAATGCAAATAACTCAAAAAAGTGATTTTGTGTTTTGTCTTTTTTGTTTAATGTTTGTTTGATTTTTGTTTTTTACTATTTGTATTTTTCACAATTCACTTCAACGGAGATACCAAATGTTGTGGGGTTCGAGATTCAATAAAAAATTTGACAGCAAAGCTTTAGCTTTTTCTTCTTCACTTTCATATGATATAAATTTACTCGAATGGGATATTAAAGTAAGTAAAGCCCATGCAAATATGCTTAACAAAATTGGTATTCTATCAACTACTGAGAATAAATCTATTCAACAAACTCTTGATATAATTCAGTTTAAATTTAATGAAGGAACTTGGAATCCAAATGTAACTGAATTTGAAGATGTTCATTCAGCAATAGAAAATGAACTTACAAAAATTATTGGCGATGTTGGAAAAAAACTTCACACAGGAAGAAGCAGAAATGATCAAGTAGCAACAGATGTAAGGCTTTGGATAAAAAATGCAATAAATAATTTATTATCTGAAATTTCAAATCTTCAAAAAAGTTTAATAAATGTTGCAGAAGAAAACACTCACACAATAATTCCGGGTTACACACATTTACAAAGAGCGCAGCCAATTTCATTTGCATTTCATTTGTTAGCTTATGTTGAAATGTTGGAAAGAGATAAAGCAAGACTTAACTTTTCATTTTCTCAAGCAGATGAAAATATTTTAGGTTCGGGTGCTTTAGCAGGTTCTACAATTGAGTTAGATAGAGAATTAACAACAAGGGAATTAGGATTTTCAAAAATATCAAACAATGCTTTAGATTCTATTTCCAACAGAGATTTTATTTTAGATTTTCTTCATTCATGCAATTTGGCAATGATGCATTTGAGCAGATTGAGTGAAGAAATAATTTTATGGACATCATACGAATGGAATTTTATAAAACTTGGTGATGAATTTACAACCGGCTCTTCGCTAATGCCTCAAAAGAAAAATCCGGATTTAGCTGAATTAATTAGAGGAAAAAACGGAAGAACTTTTGGAAACTATTTTGCACTTCTTTCTACAATAAAATCACTTCCTCTTAGTTATAACAGAGATTTACAAGAAGATAAAGAAGGAATGTTCGATTCATATTTTACACTTTTCGATTCCGTTTTTTTAATGTCGGAAATGATAAAAAGTATGAAAGTAAATAAAGAAAGATTTGTTGATGAAATTGACGGAAGCTTTATGCTGACAACAGATTTAGCTGATTATTTAGTTAAGAAAGGAATTCCATTTAGAGATGCTCATGACATTTTAGGAAAAATTGTAAAATTTGCAACTGAAGAAAACAAAAAGTTACATCAAATTACTTTGGAGGAATATAAAAATTTCACTCCACTTTTTGAAGATGATGTTTATAATTATTTATCCGCAAAAACTTGTTTAGAAAATAAAAAAACATTCGGCTCGCCAAATCCTAAATTTGTTATTGATTCAATTTACAACTGGAAAAAATTATTAAGCAAATAATTATTTTAATAAAAAAGCCGAATAAAATAATTCGGCTTTTTCATTTTACTTTTTTACTTCATCAAAATCATTTTCTTTGAATCAGAAAAATTATTTGCTGAAATTCTGTAAACATAAACTCCACTTTCCAAACTACTTGCATCAAACGGTAATTCATGACTTCCAGCTGATAAATTTTTATTTAAGATTGTTGCAACTTCCCTACCAATAATATCATAAATTTTAATTTTAACAATTGATGCTTCCGGAATTGAAAAATTTATTGTTGTTGAAGGATTAAACGGATTTGGATAATTTTGACTTAAATTAAATGATGATGAAATATTAGGATTTTTTTCTTCCAAAATATCTGTTGCAATTCCAATATCAATTTTGGCAACCGGCCAAACTCCGGGTGACGGGAAACTTATTCCTTTATTATATCCTCGCATCATACTATCTTGACCAAAATAATATAATGGCCAGCCTTTGTAAGAAAGTTGTTTCTTTCCAAAAACATCAATTACATTAAAGAGTGAAGTATCAATATTCGATGGAACAATAATGTTCTCGGTTTCATAAATTGGCCAAACTGCATTATTACTGAAATCTTCTTTAGTAAATTTATTTTTATCAAATTCATCATTTACAAATGTATATAAAGTTCTGCCATATCCATCTACAAAATATTGAATTTCTTCTTGTCCTTGCTCATAATTTCCATTGTATTGTAATCCATTGTGTCCTAAAAGTTGATTGTTAACAAGCATAATAGAATACTCTGGTTTAGCAACAAACCAAACTCCATTTACATTCTCGCCTTTAGTTTCACCAGATGACAAATCATTAAAGAAATAATATAATGGCCAACCTTTATATGTTGTTTGTTTACTACTATCTTCTCTAAGAATTGTTGCAAAATCCGACTGATTCAAATTACCGCCAGCAGATATATTTTCACTATAAAATACTGGCCAATTAACTTCGCATTGATCGTTACAAACTGAAGCTTCAAATGCATCTTTTGAGAAAAAATAAAGTGTATTTCCGGCAATATCTGTAAGTATATTTCCGTAAGTTGAATTATTAGCAATCAAAATATTTGCACTTGGTAAACTAGAAATGTTTCCCGGACTTGTTACTAAACTTGAATTTCCCGGATTTGGTGTAGCTGAAATCCAAGTCCCTTTAGGATCTTGTAATTCTTCACCATTTGTAAATCCGTCTCCGTCGGAATCAATCATAGCTAAATCTTTACTCCATAATACATTTCCGGAACCGTCTAAATAATTGCTTTCCACCAATTGCCCAAATGCATTTCTTGGAGTACCTCCGCCATTTGTATGGCAAGTATTACAACTAAATTTATTTCCGTTTGGAATTTGTGCAACTCTAAAATCTCTTGCTGAAATATTAACTAATGTAAATAGGGAAATGACTAACAAAGTCAAAATTAACTTTTTCATTGAATCAACCTTTCTAATTTTTTTCTTTTTTTGATAATGTTGATAATTTTAATGGAACATAAAACGGACACCATCCGATTAATGCTGTAAATATTGGAACAATGCCAATTGCTCCCCACCATGAATTATTTAAATAGCCAATAATTATTATTGAAACTCCTAATAATAATCTTATGTTCTTATCTATACCGCCAACATTTTTGTTCATAAATCCTCCAATTGGTTTTTATAAAAGTCTTGTTATGTTAAATCCGATTCTCAAATTTTTCATAGAAATTGGTAAATCAGCACCGGTAGTAAATTGAGTTGGATTTAGATTCGTATTATTTGATAAAATAATTTTAAAGAAATGTCCACCCGTTTCTAATTCAACACCAAAACTTAAAGAGTTGTATTTATTTCTAAATCCCGTAACAGTTGGATTCCATTCAGCAAGAACACTCAATAAACTTGAAATATAATACTGAACATATGTTCCGAATGTAAATGAGTATTTCTTTTCCGGGCAATAAATATGACTGTTGTAAGAATATGTTGGAACAAAACCAATTCCTAATTTATGTTGAATAAGTGAATTAAAAATCAATTGTCCGTAATACTGAAAATTTTTATTATGATTTGATTTTCTTCCAACAGGATCAGTATTCCATGCCGCTCCCCCTTCAACGGCAAACTGAAAAGGAAAAAATTCATTTTCAAATTGAAGTAATTGATATTTAGCTTTTAGTAATAAATTATCATCAACATTACTTCTTGCAATTGTTGCAACAAAATAATCCGAAAAAGTATAACCTAACGAAAGCTTAATGTTTACGGGACCATCAAAACCATAAAGAGCATCAATTCCCTCATTTAAAGTTGGAATAAATCTATGAGAGATTTCAAATTCAACATCTCCCTTTTGATTTGTCTCAGATGTCGGCAAATTTATTGCGTGTGTTGAGTGAAATAGATGTAACTGCTCGGATGTTTTCACTTCATTTTTTTTCCATGAAATTTTATTTTCTTGTGCAATTATTGTTACTGAGCAAATTAAAATTAATATCAATTTTTGAATCAGTATGATTCCGACTTTCTGCATTATCACTCCATATTTATTTTGCTTTTTCTAAAATAAAATTTAGATGTAAATCCATATTTTCATCAATCTTCATAAACATCAAACTTGGAACTTCGATTTTGTGATCTGATAGTTTAACAATAAAATTTGATGAAATTTTTACTTCTTCTCCAATAAATTCCAGTATTCCTTCAACATTTTGTTTTTTGGTTAAACCATGAATATTCATTTCACCGTTCACAAAAACTTTATATTTTTTGTCAGAGATTTTTTCCGACTTGATAATTTTTCCGGAATATGCAGCCATTGGATATTTTTCAGTTTCCAAATAATTTTCTCGCATATGTCTATTTCGTAAGCCAATTCCGGTATCAAGAGTTCTTAAATCAACTTCAAAATGCAACTGACTATTTTTCTCAAGATCATCTTCATAATAAAGATATCCATCAATATTATTTGTAACTCCTTCAAAGTCTTCAATCGGCGCATCCGAAATAAATTTAACAGAATTTTTTTCGGATTTTTTTACATGAAATTCCGAAGCAATTAAATTTAAGATTGAAGCAAAAGAAATAAACAAATACAAAATTATTTTTGATTTCATAGCAAACCTCATTAGTTATTTAATGCTCCTCTGTCAATCCATGCTGAAATTGAATCGATTACAGAATTACTTAATTTTCCGGATGGCGGCATTTGAGATGTTCCTTCACCGGTGTGTTTTAGCATTTTTATAAGAAAACTATTTTCACTATTCCCCGCTTCAACTAATTTATAATTTGGATTTAGTGCGCTGCTTTTATTTACAAGTTCTTCATAACTTTTTCCGTTCGATAAATCCAAACCGGCACTTAAAGAAGATCCCACATGGCAACCGGATAATGCACAACTTACGTTAAAAACATTTGTCTGGATATCTGAAAATTTTGTAATCGAAGTTAAATTTTGTTTTTCATCTTCACATTCCGTGGTGATGTTTTCTTCGCAAGAAATTACAAATGAAATTAGAAACAGTATGTAAAGAAATTTGATAGTTTTCATATTTTTCAAATTTTAATTATTGGTTAAACATTATTTACAACTGAAACATAGGACTTAATATCTTATTTGTATGTGACAAAATCACAAAAGTATTTTTTTTTGAAAAATATTTTTACTGAAGATAAGTAAGTCTTTTATTCAATTCGGAAAGTTGGTCAATTATTATTTTCCCGCGGGTTTGAGAAATAATATTTTGAGATTCTAATTCTTTTAAAGTTCTACTAACAACTTCGCGTGCTGTTCCAATATCATAAGCAATTTGCTGGTGAGTAAGTTCTAATATTTTTCCTTGTTTGGAATTTTGTTCAATTAAATACTCTATAATTCTTACATCAATTTTTTTGAAAGAAATATTCTCAATAATTTTCAAAACATTCATCAAAACTTTTGAGAGATAGTTGTAAATATATTCAGCCCAAATGTCATACTTTCTTATCCACTCTCTAATTTTTTCAGCTGTGATGAGCAAAACTTCACAATCCTTTTCAACAACTGCAATTGCTGGAAATTTATTTTGAGCTAACAAACATGAAATTGTTAAAA
This sequence comes from Ignavibacteriota bacterium, assembly GCA_016716225.1. Lineage (NCBI taxonomy): Bacteria > Pseudomonadati > Ignavibacteriota > Ignavibacteriota bacterium. The sequence continues at coordinate 323,184 of JADJWT010000001.1, forward strand.
TACAGCTCTCACCGGGATTTATTCTATAAAGTGTAATTTCTTGTCCAGTATAACCAACTTTGTAAACTCGAATAACTCCGCTTTTAATAATTGGAAAATAACTGCATTTATCCCCTTCCATTGTGATAAATGTTCCTTTTTTAAATGTATGTGATAAAACATTATCAGAAAATTCTTTTTCAATTGCATTTGATACATTTGAAAAAAATGGAATTATTTCCTTCAAGTGGATTTTCATAAATTCAAAAACTCAAAATGTTGAGTAATAATTTATTGAGCTTTACATTAAAATGATAGTTAAATATTTTTTAACTAATGTTATACGCATGAAGAATTTAGAAAAATAAATTCTGATAAATAGATATATTACTCAAAGAAATTTTTAGGAAAAAAGATGAAGATAAATATAAATTCCGAAATTGGTGAATTAGAAAAAGTTATAATTCATACTCCGGGACATGAAGTTGAAAACATGACTCCGCAAAACGCTGAAAGAGCTTTGTACAGTGATATTTTGAATTTATCTGTTGCATCAAAAGAATATTTACAATTTAAAAAAGTATTAAAAAAAATTACCAATGTTTACGAAGTTAGTGATTTACTTAAAACTTTGTTGAATGATGAAGAATCGAAAATTAATTTAATTACCAAAATTTGTAAAAAAGAAAATGTTCCGGAAATAATCAATTTACTTCTTGAACTACCGAATCAAATTTTAGCAAAAGAATTAATTGAAGGAGTTCCGTTAAAAGAATTTAATTTAACAAAATATTTAAGTGATGAAAGATATGAACTTCAGCCGCTTCATAATTTTTTCTTTACAAGAGATGCGTCAATCTCGATAAATAATAATGTGCTTATTGGTAAACTTGCAAATCAAGTGCGAGAACGCGAAGCATTAATTATGGAAGCAATTTTTAGTAACAAAAATATTTTCGAAACTAATGTTGTTAACCCAATCATAAATCAAAATGCAAAAAATATTACAATTGAAGGCGGTGATATTTTAATTGCTCGCGAAGATATTTTATTAATTGGCGTTGGGGCAAGAACAACTCCGCAAGGTGTTGATTATTTAATTGAGCACTTCAAAAAGACAAAAAGTAAAATGAATATTATCGCTCAAGTTTTACCCAAACAACCGGAATCATTTATTCATTTGGATATGGTTTTTACTATTTTAGATAATAATAAGTGTTTGATATATTCCCCGGTAATTCTTAACAATCACGCATATGAGTCAGTCCATATAAAAATCGATAACGGGAAAGTTAAAAGTATAAATGAAGAAGATAATTTAATTCAATCGCTTTCAAAATTGGGAATGGATTTAGAGCCAATATATTGCGGCGGCGAAAGCGATCATTGGATACAAGAAAGAGAACAATGGCATAGTGGCGCTAATTTTTTTGCTGTAGCTCCCGGAAAAATTATTGGCTATAACAGAAATGAATACACAATTGAAGCAATCAATCAAAATGGTTTTGAAGTTATAAAAGCAAAAGATATTATAAGTAATAAAATTGGGTTAAACGATTACAATAAATTTGTAATTACAATTGATGGAGCTGAACTTGCACGCGGCGGAGGTGGTTGTAGATGTATGACAATGCCTATAAGCAGAAAAAATATTTAGTTAACATTTCTAAACTTTTGAGGAGTTATGAAAATTAAAAATCTTTTAACTGTAATTGTAATATTACCAATTATTTTAAATGCTCAAAATTTATTCACTTCTGAACCATTTGCTCATACATTCTCAATAGTTGCACGGGATTCCATAACCGGTGAAATGGGTGTTGCGGTTCAATCACATTGGTTTGCAGTTGGTACAATTGTTTCATGGGGTGAAGCCGGAGTTGGAGTTGTAGCAACACAATCATTTGTTAATCCTTCATTCGGGCCAAGAGGATTGGCACTTTTAAAACAAGGATTAAATGCACAACAAGTTTTGAATCTCTTAATTGAATCTGATGAAGGAAGAGATTTTAGACAATTAGCAATTCTAGATTCAAAAGGAAATTCGGCAGCTTACACCGGTAAAAGTTGTGTTGATGATGCCGGACATATCGCAGAAAATAATTATTCTGTTCAAGCAAATATGATGCTTAATAATACTATATGGGAAGCAATGTCTGAAGCTTTTAAAAATTCTGAAGGAAAATTAGCGGAAAGATTATTAAAAACTTTAGAAGCAGCACAAAATGCCGGCGGAGATATTAGAGGAAAACAATCCGCATCAATTTTGGTTGTAAGAGCTGAACCAACCGGAAATATTTGGCAAGACAGGCTTGTAGATATTCGAGTTGATGATCATTTGGAACCAATTGAGGAAATTAAAAGAATTTTAAAAGTTCACAGAGCTTATGAGCATATGAACAATGGAGATTTGGCAATTGAGAAAAATGATATGGATTTAGCCATGAAAGAATATTCTACAGCTGAATCAATGTTTCCTGAAAACGAGGAAATGAAATATTGGCATGCAGTAACTTTAGCAAATATCGGAAAAGTTGATGATTCATTTCCACTTTTTAAGGAAGTTTTCGACAAGAATAAAAATTGGGTTACATTAACTCCCAGACTAATAAAATCAAAACTTTTAAAAGTTAGCGAAGAAAATCTCTCTAAAATACTAAATCAAGCAAATAAATAATAGTTGATAATCATAAAATTTATTTTTACGTTTGAAATGGATGAGGAACCTAATAACTTAAAAAAGGGTTTATCTTAAAACCGAAAAAAAACTTAAGTCGGTGAATCATCTTGGAAGTTACTCCACTTCCATTATATAAATTTAACTCACATTTTTTTTGTGAGGGGAGGTTAGAAAGCCTTCATAATAATCCAAGTGATTTTTATGAGGGCTTTTTTATGTTCATTAAAATAAACCTATATTTACTATTATGAAAAACGAAAAAACATCTCAATCTTTTATTGCAAAAACACCTTTTGGTTTAGAAGAAATTCTTGAAAAAGAACTTATAAATATTGGTGCAAAAGATGTTTCAAAATTAGTAAGAGCCGTTAAATTTAATGCTGATTTGAAAATTTTATATAAAGCAAATTTGGCTCTAAGAACTTCCTTTAGAATTTTAAAACCAATTTTTGAATTTAAAGCTCATAATGCAGAACAACTTTATAGAAAAGTAAAAGAATATAATTGGAATAAATTAATTTCGCCAAATGATACAATTGCTATTGACGGAGTTGTTAGTTCTGAATTTTTCAAACATTCAAAATATGCAGCATTAAAAGTAAAAGATGCAATTGTTGATCAGATAAGAGATGCTGTAGGAAAACGTCCAAATGTTGAATTAAAAAATCCTACTTACAGAATAAATATTCACATCGAAAATAATAATTGCTCAATATTATTAGATAGTTCCGGCGAATCTCTTCACAAAAGAGGTTACAGAAAAAGTGTTGGTGAAGCTCCGCTTAATGAAATTTTAGCTGCCGGAATGATTCAACTTTCCGAATGGGATTGTAATACAAATTTCGTTGACCCAATGTGCGGAAGCGGAACTTTGCTAATTGAAGCTGCGATGATTGCAAAAAATATTGCCCCAAATTTTAATAGAATTCATTTTGGATTTATGAATTGGAAAGATTTTGATAAAAATTTATTTGAAGAAGTAAAATCAGAGTTAATTCAAAATCAAAAAAAGTTTGAACACAAAATTATTGGGAATGATATAAATAAAAATTCGATTGAGAATGCAAGAGAAAATATTAAAAACGCAAATTTGCTAAATGATATAATTCTTGAAACTGGTGATTTTAGAAATTTAGATTTTCAAATTGAACCAGGAATTATAATTACAAATCCGCCTTATGATGAAAGAATAAAAATTGATGATATTAAAAAACTCTACAAAGAATTTGGCGACACATTAAAACAAAAATTTACGGGATTTGATGTTTGGATTTTAAGCGCAAATTCCGATGCAATGAAAAGTATTGGCTTGCGAACATCGAAAAGATTGCATTTATATAACGGAGCTTTGGAAAGTAGATTTTATAATTATAAACTTTACGAAGGAAGTTTGAAGAAAAAATTTGGAGAAAATTAATTATTAAACATTATTACAAATACTATCCGGAGTATTTCTGTAATAAATGTAAGTTGGGAAATTTACTTTTTTAAAATTGTAACTTATTTTTGCTATATCATAAAAATCAGAATCTTCTGCATAATTTATATTTCTAAAACCTTTCATTGCTATAAACATTTCCCTTTTACCAAAAAATGTTCCACCAACTGCACAATCATTTAAATGAACTAATTTTGTTAAATCATTTTTATCTTTTACAAATTCATCGCCGATTATTTCCAATCCTCCAAATAAACAATCAACATTTGGATTTTTTTCAATTTCAGAAATTCTCAATTCCAGATGATTTAATTTATATTCGTCATCACTTCCCAAAAATGTTAAATATTTTCCACTAGAAATTTGAATTCCGGTATTTAACGAAATCGGCAAACCTTTATTTTGATGTTTTAGATATTTTATTCTTTCATCATTCATTAAAAATTTATTCGCTAATTCAAAGGTTTTATCTTCACTTCCGTCATCAATAATTAACAATTCCCAATTTTTAAAAGTTTGGTTAATCACAGAATTTATACTTCGTTCCAAATAATTTATGCGATTAAAAGTCGGTAGAATTATAGAAACATCCGGTTTAAAGTTTTTGTATAATTGCATGTTCGTTTAAGTTTTACAAAGTGAATAAATTTTCAAATAATCTAATAATACTATTTTCCTAAATCAATTATTTATCTTGAATATTTTAGCAATTAATTGGCGATGCATCAAAAATCCGGAAATGGGTGGAGCCGAAATTCATTTCCATGAAATCTTTAAAAGAATTGCCGCAAAAGGTCACAAAGTAACTTTAGTTGCTCATCATTTTGATAATTCTCCGCAAAGAGAAATTGTTGATGGAATTGAAATTCTGCGAATCGGAAATAAATTTTTGTTCAATAAACAGTTCAAACATTTCTACCAAAAATATTTAGAAAAAAACAATTATGATTTAATTGTTGACGATATTTCAAAAATTCCTTTAAATACTCCAGAATATATTTCAAAACCAATTGTTGGAATTCTTCATCACATTCACGGAAATTCACTTTACAAAGAAATTCCCTTTCCGCTTGCGTATTATATAATTCAAAAGGAAAAGCAAATTCCGCAAAATTATAATTCAACTCCAATATTTACTGTTTCCGAAAGTACGCAAAATGAACTTGTTGAATTAGGATTTAAAAAAGAATTGACTTCAATATTGCATAATTCAATAAATCATAAATTGTTTGAAAAAATTGAAATTAAGAAAAGTAAAACTCCAACTTTGGTTTACGTTGGAAGAATTAAAAAATATAAAAACATAAAAATTATAATTGATGCTTTGCCGAATTTGATTTCCGAATTTCCCGAAATAGAATTATTTATCGGCGGAAAAGGTGATGACGAAGAAAATTTGAAAAATTATGTTTCCGAAAAAAAATTAGAAAAGTTTGTAACGTTTTTGGGATTTTTAACCGAAGAAGAAAAAGCTGAGCTTTTGGGAAATTCGTGGATTTTTGTAACAATGGCAGAAAAAGAAGGCTGGGGAATTACAGTAATTGAAGCAAACGCAATGAAAACTCCCACAATTGGTTCAAATGTTCATGGATTGAGAGATTCTATAATAAATAATGAAACCGGATTTTTAGTAAAACTTGGCGATACAAAAAAACTTTCTGAAAAAATTTCTGAATTACTGCGAAATAAAAATGAGTTAAATAGAATTTCAGAAAATGCTTATAATTGGTCAAAAAAATTCAATTGGGATAAATCGGCTGAACATTTTTTACAGAAAACCGCAGAATGGTATCCGCAGCTAAAGTCAAAAATTTAATCTGATAAGAAACTTTTTATTTATATCTTTTATGATTGCAAAAATGAAAATTTGAAAATGAGAAATTCAGATCAAAAAAAATATATTGAAACACTTTTGCGATATGAAAAAAAATTTACGCAAGATGAATTAAAAGATTTCAAAATGTTTGCAAAAAGAAATAAAGATGATGAAGATTTGGATAATATTTCTTTCCAAAAGTTGAAAAATCTTTACACAAAATATTATGTAAACAGAGAAAAAATTGATATCAACGAATTTTTTAAGAAGAAATAATTTTTGAGGATTTAATGAATAAAAATATGCTTCACAAAATAATTGGTGGTTTTGTTTTTTTCATAACCGCATTTGTTTACTTTTTAACAGTTCAACCTTCGGTTTCCTTTTGGGATTGCGGTGAGTTTATTGCATCATCAAATTTATTGCAAGTTCCGCATCCTCCGGGAACTCCGTTTTTCTTAATTCTGGGCAGATTTTTTGCAATGATTCCTTTTGCAGAAAATATTGCTTTTAGAGTAAATACAATTTCGGTTTTATCAAGCGCATTTACTGTTCTTTTTCTTTATTTAATTGCCGTAAAATTAATTGAATATTACAAAAGAAATGAAAACGGAAATTTGTTTGAGTCAATAATTACATACGTTTCCGCAGCAATTGGAGCTTTATCTTTAGCTTTCAGCGATACTTTTTGGTTTAACTCAATGGAAGCAGAAGTTTACGCATTAGCTACATTTTTTATTGCTTTTGTAACTTGGTTAATGGTTGTTTGGAATGAAAAAGCTGATGAAGAAGACAATGAAAAATATTTACTGATGATTGCATATTTAGTCGGATTATCAACCGGTGTGCATTTGATGGCTGTTTTGGCTTTGGTGCCAATTGTTTTAGTAATTTACACAAGAAAATATTTAACCGATGAAAATCACTTTAAACAAACTGCATATATTTTTCTTGGTCATTCTGCAGTAATTTTAGTTGTTGCAGCATTTTTATGGGCAACTGCTCCAACAAATCCTCCATCTGCAGAAGAGCATGAAGCATTTGATTCAAAATTTTTAATGTTTTCTGTTTTAACAAGTGTTGTAATTATGGGAATTTTCTTTAAGAAAATTTTTCATAAAAATTCATTTTATGTACCAATAATTCTTGGTGGAATTACACTTTTTGCAACCTATCCAGGAATTGTTAAACATATTCCTAATCTAATTTCAAAATTGGGCGGCAATAATTTATCAACTGATATATTTATTATCGTTGTGTTATCTGCAATTATTGGATTTTTAGTTTATTGGACTGCAAAAGAAAATAAACAAACTCTTCATTTAATTTTTAAAAGCTTATTATTTGCAATAGTTGGATTTTCATCATACGCAATGATAATTATTAGATCAAATCAAGATACTCCAATAAATTTGAATAGCCCAAAAACTTTTCCGGAATTAGTAAGTTATTTAAATAGAGAGCAATACGGTGATCAACCAATTTTTAAGAGAAGATTTACAAGAGAACCACATCAGCAAGGAGTTTACACAAATTACTCAAGTGATTTGGATTTCTTTTGGACATACCAAATGAATCATATGTTTAATAGATATTTATTATGGAATTATGTCGGTCGTGAATCCACTGTTGAAGATTCCGGAATTAAATTATCCCAACTTTGGGCAATCCCTTTTATTGTAGCACTTTTTGGAATTTTCTATCATTATAAACGTGATTGGAAACTTGCTACAGTATTTTTAATAATGTTTATCTTCCTCGGATACTTAACCGCATTTTATCAAAATCAACAACAGCCTCAGCCAAGAGAAAGAGATTATTTTTACGTTGGTGCATTTTTCGTGTTTTCAATTTGGATTGCACTCGGTATAAGAGGAATTTTCGATTTACTTTCTGAATTTCTTTCCAACTCAAGTGTAAAGAAACCGATCTTTACAGCAATTGCAATCTTAATGATGATTCTAATTCCCGCAAATATGCTTGCAACAAATTATTTTGGAAATGATAGATCAAGAAATTTTGTTCCTTGGGATTACTCATACAATATTTTACAAAGTGCAGCACCAAATGCAATTATTTTTACTAATGGTGATAATGATACTTTTCCTCTTTGGTATTTGCAAGATGTGGAAGGAGTTAGAAGAGATGTTAGAATTGCAAACCTAAGCTTACTAAATACACCTTGGTATATTTATCAGTTAAAAAATACCGAACCGCATGGAGCACCGAAAATAAAAATGAATTTAACCGATGCTCAAATAAATGCAATTGCCCCAACTCAATGGAAAACAAGAACAATTTCAGTTCCAATATCACCTAAAACTTATAAGGAATTTGGAATTACGGATACTTCAATTACAAACAAAGGAGCAATTTCTTGGAATATGGAACCATCCGTTAATTTCGGAAATATACAAGCAATTAGAGCTCAAGATATTGTTGCAATGGATATTGTTAGAGCAAATATGAATGAAAGACCAATTTATTTTGCTGTTACAACTCCGGATAATAGTAAAATAGGTTTAAACAATTATCTTGAAATGGAAGGTTTAGCATATCGAGTAATTCCAAAATCAAATACAGACTTTTTCTCTTCAATCAATCCAAATATTTTATGGAAACAATTGATGGAAGAACCGAAAGGTTATAGCAAAAATTATCAGCCCGGATTTAAATTTAGAGGATTGAACGACAGCACAATTTTCATGGATGATAACCATACAAGATTAACTCTAAATTATCGTCACGCATATTTACAGCTTGCAAATTACTATCTCAATGAAAATAATACCGAAAAAGCTCTACAAGTTTTAGATAAACTTGAAGAAAAAATTCCGGTTAAAATTATTCCAATGGATTACAGACTCCAATACAATTTTGCAAACTTCTATTTAATTGCCGGAAAGAAAGATAAATTTATTGAATATGCGAGAGAAATTGAAAAGCAAGCATTAGCAGATTTGGAAATGAATGGATATCTGCCATCCGGAGATTATAATCCGTATATTGTATTAAAACAGATTTATGATAATTTAGGCGAGTACGGAAAATTCTTATCGCTTTTACAAAAATTAAAGTTGGAAGTACCTAATGATCCTTCTGTTGATAGATTAATTGAGCAGTATAAAAAACTATCAAATCAGCCAACAACAGAAATACCACCTCAGAATAAATAATTTACTTATTTCTATCAAACCTTCGAAGCTTAAAAACTTCGAAGGTTCTAAATAGTTTAATTGGAACTTTCAATCAATACGTTTTCAAAAGCTTTTCTTTGATCTTCAGTTAATCTATGCGGTTTTTTTGTTGTAAGATTTATAAAAAGTCCTAATTGATTTCCAACCGCTGCCAATTCATTTTTACTATTATAAAAACTAAAACTAATTATTGCGGAAGCATTTTTTAATTCTGAAACCCAAACTTCTATTTTAATTTTTTCAGCAAGATAAAGTGATTTTTTATATTTAATTTCTGTTGAAGATAAAACTGGAGCAATATTTTCTTTTTCCATTTTATCAAACGTTAATCCAATAAATTCAAGCAATTTTGTTCTACCAATTTCCATCCATTCAATGTAAACTATATTGCTTAAATGTCCAACATAATCAATTTGATATGTATAAACTTCCTCAAAAAAAATTACTTTGTTCATCAATTTTCCTAATTATTATTTATAGCATATTTTATATAATCAACTGTTTCTTCAATTGAATTATAACATTTTACTAAACCGGAATTTTTCTTTTCAAATTTCATTCTTTCATCTATAATGTCAATAATTATTTTCCACATTTTACCTAAACAAACAATTGGTTTTTTATCAATCACATTCTTATTAATTAATTCCAAAACTGCAGACAGTTCTAATAAAGTTCCAGTTCCGCCGGGAAGAATTACAAATGCATCGCCAAATTTTATAAGATTGTCTATTCGTTCAAAAAGAGTGTTACATTTAATTTGGTTGGTTAAATATTTTGACGTGTGTGAATTAAAAATATCAATTGTAATTCCGGTTGCCGATTTACCTTCTTCAATTGCACCTTTTGAAACTGCATCCATAATACCTTGAAAACCTCCGGAACAAATATTAAATCCGATTTTTGCTAATTGTTTTCCTAATAAATAAGCTGTTTCATATTCTTCACTTCCGGGTTTGGGAATTGCACTTCCGAAAATAGTTACAGTTTTGTGATTCATTTTAAATAAGAATTATTTACCAATAATTTGCGTAATTATTTTTCTTGATCTGCTTCTATTATCAAAATCAATTAAAATAATTTGCTGCCAAGGACCTAAAAGTAAATTTCCATCCGTAAATGGAATTTGCATTGATGCACCTTGAAGAGTTGCTCTTAAATGAGAGTGTCCGTTACCATCATGCCAAGCTTCATCATGATAATAATTCTTTACAGACGGAATTATTTTTTCCATAAATTCCGGATAATCTTTAATAAGCCCGGGTTCATATTCCATTGTTGTAATTCCTGCAGTTGCTCCAGCAACAAAAACCAAAACATTTCCTTCTTTTAATTTACTTTCGGTAATTTTTTCTTGCACGGAATTGGTTACATCAATTATATGATTAAAACCCTTTGTTGAAACGAGAAAAGATTTAGTAAATATTTCCATTTATGTATTTGTTTTGTTTTCTGAAATACAAATCTAAGAAAAATATATGTGGAATTGAAAAGTGAATATTTTACATATAATTTCGCATAAATTTAATATTTTTACTAACTCATTTTAAACTTTGGAGATTTTTTATGGTTTCGCAAGATTTTATGGAGCTTGAAGATAAATTTGGTGCTCATAATTATCATCCGCTTCCTGTTGTTTTGGAAAAAGGTGAAGGAGTTTTTTTGTGGGATGTTGAAGGAAAAAAATATTACGATTTTCTTTCCGCTTATTCTGCTGTAAATCAAGGTCATTGTCACCCAAAAATTATAAATACATTAATTGAGCAAGCGAAAACTTTAACATTAACATCCCGTGCATTTTATAACAATGCGCTTGGTCCTTACGAAAAATATATTACTGAATATTTCGGATATGATAAAGTTTTGCCAATGAACTCCGGTGCTGAAGCTGATGAAACTGCGTTGAAAATTTGTCGACGCTGGGCTTATGATAAAAAAGGAATTCCGGAAAATGAAGCAAAAATTATTGTATGTGATGGAAATTTTCATGGAAGAACAATTACAGTAATTTCAATGTCAACCGATCCGGATTCTTATAAAGGATTTGGACCATATACGCCGGGATTTATTAAAATTCCATATAACGATTTATCTGCTTTAGAAAATGCTTTAGAGGATATAAATGTTGCAGGATTTTTAGTAGAACCAATTCAAGGTGAAGCTGGAGTTTTTGTTCCGGACGAAGGATATTTGAAAAAAGCTTATGATTTGTGCAAATCAAAAAATGTTTTATTTATTGCCGATGAAGTTCAAACCGGAATTGCAAGAACCGGAAAACTTTTAGCTTGCGATCATGAAAATGTAAAACCGGATATTTTAATTTTGGGTAAAGCTTTATCTGGCGGAGTAATGCCGGTTTCTGCGGTTTTAGCAAATGATGAAATTATGTTAGTTATAAAACCTGGTGAACACGGCTCTACTTTTGGAGGAAATCCTCTTGCATGCAAAATTGCTATAACAGCTTTGGAAGTTGTTAAAGAAGAAAAATTAGCGGAAAAATCCGAAAAATTAGGAAACCTTTTTAGAGAAGAATTAGCAAAAATTAATTCTGATATGATAGAATTAATTCGCGGAAAAGGTTTATTAAACGCAATTGTTATAAAACCTAAAAACGGAAAAGAAGCTTGGGATGTTTGCTTAAAAATGAAGGAAAACGGTTTACTCGCAAAACCAACACATCAACATATTATTAGATTTGCGCCACCTTTGGTAATTACCGAAGACCAAATTTTAGAAGCTGTTGAAATAATAAAAAAATCACTTGCAGAAATTTAGTACCTTCAAAATTTATAAAGATGCGATCTTTTTATAAGATCGTATCCTTTAATTTTTTACATAAAATAAATTATATAAAATTTAAATTACTTTTATTTATTGATGACTTATCACTTTTTGACATCTGGTTTTTCACTTTTTACAAACTCTTTGCTGCATTCAGCCATTGGTCAATTGTCATTTTTAGAAATGTAATATTAATCGGTTTTGAAATATAATCGTTCATTCCCGCAAGTAAACATTTTTCTCTGTCTTTCATGCTTGAATGAGCAGTAACAGCAACAATTGGAATTTTATTTACACTTTCCGGTAAAGTTCTTATTTTCTTTGTGGTTTCCAATCCATTTAAATCTTTAAGTTCAATATCCATCAAAACTAAATTATAATTACCGAAAGAAATTCTTTGAATTGCATCAAATCCATTATCAACGCAATCAACATAATATCCGGCATCTTCAAGCAATTTTTTCTCAACTTTTCTGCTAATGGGATTATCTTCAACAAGCAATAATTTTGGTTTATTTGTATAATTTATTTCGTTTGCATTTTCTGATTTTAAACTTCCGCTTCCATTTATTTTCAAATTTGCATTTCTTAATCCTATTACAAAACTAAATTTACTTCCCTTTCCAACTTCAGATTTTGCTAAAAGAGTTCCGCTCATTAATTTCAATATTTCTTTGCAGATTAAAATATGAAGTGAGTTTGTCGTAATTTTCGTTTTCTGATTTCCATTACTTAAATCGATGTTTAATAATTCATCCAATTTATTTTTTTCTATTCCGCCGCTTGTATCTTCAACGGAAGTTATTAATTCCAGTTTCTTTTCATTATTTATTCTGGCATCTGCTAAAATTTTTATTGAACCGCTTTCTGTTGATTGAATTGCATTGGTAACCAAATTTGTTAAAATTTGATTAAACTTTAAAGGATCTGTAATTATTTTTTCCGGAACATTATCACTTAAATTATAGGAAATGTTAAGATTTTTTTCGGTTAAAAATGGATTTACAGAAGTCATCACTTTTTCAATTTCGTTTCTGATATCAAATTCGGAATCATGAATTTCAACTTCGCCTTCATCTATTTTTGAAAGTTCAACAACATCATTTAAAATTCCTAAAAGCGACTGAGCGGATAATTTTGCACTTCTCGAAAACTCTTTTAGCTCTTCTTCAGTCTCAAATAATCCGTTTTCAATTAATGTTAAAAATCCCAATACGGAATTCATTGGCGTGCGTAATTCGTGACCCAATTTTGAAACTAAATTATTTTTTTTGGTTGAAGAAATATTTGGGATAATTTTCTGCGAGACATTTTTTGCATTTTTGATATTTTCAATTTCTTTGCTTAATTCCTTTTCTTTATTAAATTGAAAAGTAACATTTCTTATTGTACCTTCAATAATTTGCATATCGGAATTGCTTGAATCAATTTTGCAATCCATCAAATAAATTTCCTCGTTTCCATCTTTCCCAATTAAGCTCAAACGATAATTCTCAATTCTACCTTTGCTTTCAAGCTTTTTCAAGATATGTGTTTTTATTTTTTCACTATTTATAAAGTTTGAAAAAAAGTTATAATTCTTAATTTCGGTTTCCGGTAAATTTCCAATAATTTCATTAAACGATTGATTTGCAAATTTAATTGATCCATCTAAACCCAATTGGAATAATGGCGCAATTGATCTATCAATATAATTTGAAAAACTATTTTCAGAATCATTTTTTTGATCGTCATTATCATCAGAAACTTTTGAAAGATTTTTATTATTTAATTTACTTTTTGTAGTGCTAGAATTTTTAAGTTGATTTGTTAAAATAGAAATTAATAATAATGCTGCAACACCAAATCCGTAAACCCAAGAATTTACTTCGTTGATTATAAAAGTACTTGAAATAATTGCCGAAGCTAAAAATGAAATTGCAAAATATATTGCAACAAAAATTTGATTTTGAACTTTCCAAAATGTGAAATGAGCCATAACCAAAATAAGAAGCAATGCGCCCATTAAATTGTATGAATAAAATTGCGGAACTCGATATGCAAAAAAACTAATTGAAATAATTAACGATGAAAGATAAAAATGTAATAATCCAATTTGATTTTTTTTCCCGAATTTAGAATTCAGAGCAATTAAAGTTAGAAAAGAAAAAACTGTTGGAAATAGTCTTGCGAGATATAATTCGTATGAAAATTGAAAGTATAATTTAATTTCGAGAATTAAGGAAATTACACCAAGAAGCGCAGTAATTGTTGCAGAATATTTTAACGGCTTTGAAACAGAAAAATATATTTTATCTGAGTTTAAGCTGATTTTATTCAACTCTTTATTTTCATCTGTATCAAATTGAATAACTTTTAGTGCTTGACTCATCACAAAATCTTGAATTAATAATTTATTTAAGAATACTATCGCTAAACATTTTGCTATATTAAGAGTAATTAATTTTTAGCATGATTTAAATCACATTTACTTAAACATATGACAGAATTTTTTTACTCAATTGATTTGGAAATCTTTTATTTCATAAACCAAACAATTTCCAATCCTATTTTCGATAAATTTTTTCCATTTATTACCCAAGTAAAAAATTGGATTATTGCTTACATATTTTTATGGTTTATTCTTTTTTTTAACGGAGGGAAAAAAGGTAAAATTGCGGCAATTTCAGTTATATTTTTAATAATTATTTCTGATCAAATAAGCAGTAATTTCCTTAAAAATTTTTTTGATAGAATTAGACCAAGCAATTCACTGGAAAATGTTAATTTGCTAATTAATAACACAAAGTCCTTTTCTTTTCCTTCATCTCATGCCGTAAATAATTTTGCCGTAGCAACATTTTTCTATAAATTATATCCAAAATTTAAATGGATTTTATTCACGATTGCTGTATTAATGGCATTATCAAGACCTTATGTTGGCGTTCATTATCCTTCAGATATTTTGGGCGGAGCAATTATTGGAATTATTATTGGTTTATTATTTTCTGTTATTGTAAAATCCATTGAAAAGAAATTTATCAAAAATTAATTTTACCAAATTATGAAAACAAAACTTGATATTGCAAAAAATTGGCTCCCACGTTATACCGGAACTAAATTAGATAATTTTGGCGAATATTTTTTACTTACTAACTTTAATAATTATGTTTCAAAATTTGCCGAGCAATTTAATTGCGATATAAACGGCGAAGGCAGACCAATGCAAGCTGCAACAAATTCAGCGGGATTATCAATTATAAATTTCGGAATTGGTTCCGCAAATGCAGCAACTATTATGGATTTATTAATTGCAAAAGAACCAAAAGGAATTTTATTTTTAGGTAAATGTGGAGGATTAAAAAAATCAACTGAGCTTGGCCATTTTATATTACCCACTGCTGCAATTAGAGGTGATGGAACAAGCAATGAATATATGCCTCCGGAAGTTCCGGCTTTGCCATCATTTAAATTACATAAATTTGTTTCTGATAAAATTGTTGCAAGAAATTTAGAATATAGAACCGGTGTAGTTTATACTTCAAATAGAAGAGTTTGGGAATGGGATGATAACTTTAAAGATTATCTTAAAAAATTAGGAACAATCGGAATTGATATGGAAACTGCTACAATTTTTATTGCCGGATACGCAAATCAGATTGTACGCGGAGCATTACTTTTAGTTTCGGATTTACCAATGTTACCGGAAGGTGTTAAAACTGAGGAATCAGATTTAATTGTTACAAAGAACTTTGTTGATATTCATCTTCAAATTGGAATTGAAGCAATGTCTGATATTGAAGCAAAAGGTGAAACAATTAAGCATTTTACTTTTTAGAAACTTTTTGTGAATATTTTTGTTATATAAATAATAGATTTTGGAGAAATGATGAAAAATATTTTTACAAAAATAAATTTGATAATTTTCTTTTTACTTACCGGATATAATTTATCTATTGCACAAGTTTCTGAAGCAGATGCAAAAATTTTACTTTCTAAAATTTTTGATTTAAGTGTAAATGAAGATTACAATAATGCATCAAATTTAATTCTTTATGAAAAAGTTAACGAAAAAAGAAGTTATAATGCTTCTGTAAATGATGAATTAAAATCTGTAAAAAGACAATGCAAAAAAATTAAAGCTTACATTGATTTAAGCGATTCTTATGAATTTAGCGGATATAGATCTTCTAATATTAATAACTTTAACGGCGGAATTTTAAATGTAATTTTTAAAAGCAGCGATCAAAAACTTAATATTTCTTTTTCTTTTGTAAATGTTTCCGGAAAAATTCTTCTAGCAGAATTTAAATAATTTATTTTGCATACTTCCCTAAATAATCAATTCCTTTTTGAGCAATTTCCCATTTTTTGTTGGATGACTCGTGCATTAATAATCCTTCATCAATCATTGTTGCAGTTTCAAAATATAAATTTGTAAGCCATCTTTCATTTGCTTCGCCTTCCGGTTTTTCAAAATCTGCACTTGTCAATTTATTGCGCATATCTCTTTTTACAAAATCAATAACTTCGGTTTCTTCAGAACTTCCGCCTAAAAAAATTAGAGATTTTAAAATTGGAATTCTAAAATTATTTTGCGCAGTTACTGAAACTTCTTCAAAATCCTTTTCTAAATCTTCTTCAAAAATTTCATCTTCAAGAACTTCATTTTGAAGAACTTCTATTTGAGCTTTTTTATTTTCGTTCTTGTTTTCTTTTTTGGATTCCGAAATTAATTCTATTTCATAAAATGCTTGTCTGGCATCTTTTAATTTATCATAAAAATTTTGATAGGGTAGAATTTTAGAAATTAATTTTTGCGCTTCAACAATACTACCGTTCAAAATTTCTTCCGAACTTTTAAGTTTTAAATCCGTTATAAAATTATCTACATTATCAAATAAATTATTTACGCTTTTCTTAATTTCACTGTGATTCATTTCTTCCTCAATTTAAAATCTATCTAATTTTTCTATTTGTATAATCGAATAAAAAATGTTACAATTAATAGAATTCTTCAATCACAATGTTTAATTAAACTAAAGGTGAAATTATGGAAAAAAATGTTGGCGGAAATGATAAGAATATCCGACTAATAATTGGTGCAATTTTACTTATTGCTAGTTTTTTAGCTTCAAGTTTTTGGCTTGGTTTAATTGGTGTAATTTTAATTACAACTGCACTTGTTGGTTTTTGTCCGGCTTATATTCCATTAAAGAAAAATACGTTTAAGAGTGAAAAATAATATTGGTAAAATTGGCTGGGTTGATTTAACAACTCCGGATGCAGACAAAATTAGAGATTTTTACTCTAAAGTTGCCGGTTGGAATTTTGATAATGTTTCCATGGGAGATTACAATGATTACCTCATGTTATCTCCCAATAATGAACCAATTAGCGGAATTTGTCATAAACTTGGTGCAAATAAAAATTTACCGAATCAATGGTTAATTTATATTACAGTTGAAAATATTCAAAAAAGTGTGGATGAATGTTTGAAATTGGGTGGCAAACTGATTTCCGAAATTAGAAATTATGGCAACACAGCTAAATATTGTATTATTGAAGATCCTTCCGGTGCAGTTGCTGCTTTATATTCTGAAAATAACTGATATTAATTAATTAAGTTTCCGTATCCTATTTTTAAAATTATTTTAGTTTGCTAAATTTTAAAATTCATTCCAAAAATTGTAATTAAATTTATTATCATTTTTAAAGTACTTAAAAAATGAATGTCTTTATAAGACCTTGTATCTTTGATTGTTTTTTTTTATTAAATCACAATTTTCATATTAAATAAGTAAAATTGTAAAAAAATATTGACTTTTTACAATTCAGAGTAATTTTATCCTTGATTTTATTATAATTTATCCTTACATATATAAAGTAATCTTTCAAATTATTTTTCTAAAATAATACATTATATCAGTCTAAAATGCATCAACAACAATTAAATATTTCATCAATCCAAAAAAATTTGCCCAAAATTATGGATATGGTAATTCACGGGGATGAAATTATTATCACAAAATCTGATGTTCCAATTGCAAAAATATCCCCCATTGAAGAAACAAGACCAAAATTTACAAGTAGTTTTTTAAGGGCAAAATCGATTGAAACAAAAAGAAGTATTTTTATGGATTCTCCGGAAAATTGGTTCGGTTAAAAAAATAAACAATATTTTGGGGAAATTTAAACTTTTTTAACTTCTTTTCATTTCTATTTTTTGGAATAAAACCAACAAGGGATATTCATAAATTTTCCAGCGAAAAATTGTTTCAAAAATTCATCTAAAACTTAAAATCAATCCCATCAAACTTTAATAAATAATTTATCTAAATTTGTAATTAAACAGAAAATAATTAGCATCAGTTTAATTACATTTGTGTAAATAACTTTTCTAATTTGGATTAAAATATTATAATTATGGAAAACTTGAAAATTAAATTTGCCGAAGAAAGAGATATTCCAATAATTTTAGATTTTATTAAAAGATTAGCAGAATATGAAAAATTATCTCATCAAGTAATTGCAACTGAAAAAGAACTAAAAAAAACTTTGTTTGATGAAAAAAGTAATGCGGAAGTAATTCTTGGATATTTTAATGAAACTCCCGTTGCGTTTGCACTTTTCTTTCATAATTACTCAACATTTTTAGCAAAGAAAGGTATTTATTTAGAAGATTTATTTGTGCTTGAAGAATATAGAAGAAATGGATTGGGAAAACAAATGCTGCAATTTTTAGCTAAACTTGCCGTTGAAAGAAATTGCGGAAGATTTGAATGGTCGGTTTTGGATTGGAATATTCCTGCAATTGAATTTTACAAAAAAATAGGTGCAGAATTAAAAACAGAATGGATTTTAACAAGATTAACCGGAAATTCACTTTTGGAATTTGCTAATGATTAGTATGAAAATAAAAGTAATCATCATTTTTTTATTTTTTATTAAACTAACTGCACAAAATAATGAAATTGGTGCGGGAATTGGTTTAGGTTCATTTATGGGAAATTTTCCGGCGCAGACAGTTTTTGGCGGAAAAGTATTTTATGAATTTCAATCGCCATTAATTTATTTTGATAAAATTCAGTTTCATTTTTCTGCAGCACAAAAGTTAGAAAAATTTCTTCCTGGAAAGTCAAGAATAGAATATTTCTCATACTTTTATTCCGTTGGAACTTCTGTTTTGTTATTTCAAAATCCGAATGAAAATTTTTATATTAGTGAAGGATTAGGTTTAATTTATTTGAATGACAGATCTTTCAGTGATATTAATACTTGGAATTTGGGATTGTTACTAAGTCTAAATTTTGCTTACCAAATAAATCCACAATCAAAACTTGGTTTTAATTTTGATTACGGAATGACGTTTACAAATACAAATTCGAGTTATACTTTATTCCTTCTGAATTATTCTTATAATTTAGATTTATAAAAATTCACCATCTTTGTCATGCTGAACTTGTTTCAGCATCTAAAATATAATTTTTAGATTCCGAAATAAATTCGGAATGACATTCCAGTAAAATTTTTCTAAGAATTTTATAACTCGTAAAGTTCTTTCATCAAAGTTCCATATTGCTCAAAAGTTAATGATTGTTCACCATCGCTTAGGGCTTTATCCGGATCCGGATGAAACTCAATCATAATTCCATGAGCGCCAACAACTTTTGCGGCTTTAGCCAAAGGAGCAACTTTATCTCTTACTCCAATTGCATGAGAAGGATCAACAATAATCGGCAAGTGCGTAAGTTCTTTCAAAAACGGAATTGCGCTTAAATCCAAGGTATTTCTTGTTGCAGTTTCAAAAGTTCTAATTCCACGCTCGCATAAAATTACTTGTCGGTTTCCGTGAGCTAAAATATATTCTGCAGCATTTAATAATTCATCAAGCGATGACATCATTCCCCTTTTCAGCATTACTGGTCGGTGAATTCTTCCGACTTCTTTCAGCAATGCAAAATTTTGCATATTTCTTGCGCCAATTTGCACAATGTCAGATTGCAAAGCAACGTTAGCAACTTGCTCGGAAGACAAAACTTCGGTAATTATAGGCATATCATATTTTTTTCCGGCACTTTTCAATTCATTTAAACCCTCAAAACCCATTCCTTGAAAACTATATGGTGATGTTCTCGGTTTAAAACATCCGCCGCGCAAAACTTGGGTTCCGTGTTCTTTTGCAAATTGTGCACATTGAAAAATTTGATCATGAGATTCAACAGAACAAGGTCCGCCGATTACAATAAAATTATTTCCGCCAATTGCTATATCATTAACTTTAATAATTGTATCTTCAGCTTTATAATCTCTGCTTGCGAGTTTGTAACTTTTAGGTTTAGAAGTTTTTTTTGGTTTTTCCGCATTTTGAACCGGCTCAACTTTTTTCTGATCTTCGGTTTTTCCGGCAGATGCAGCAAGAAAATCAAGTGCGGCTTTTCCAATTTCTTTTGTTGGGTAACAACCCAAAACTTTTAGAAATCTTGTATGAATTCCTAAATCATCCAACAATAATTTAATTTTTTCGTCTTGAATATTTCCTTCAAAATCCAAGTAAAACATTTCTTCCCATGGATTTCCAATTATTGGACGCGATTCCAATTTTTCAATATTTACATCAAATTTGCTGAAAACCGCTAAAGCCTTTAAAAGTGAACCGGCAGTATGCGCAGTTGCCATTACCAAGGAAGTTTTTGCCGGAATTCTTGGATCAATTAATTGAGATTTTCTTGAGCAAACTAAGAATCGAGTAAAATTTTCCGGTTGATTAGCAATATCTCTTTGAAGAATTTTTAGATTGAAAAAATTTGCGGCTTCTTCACTTGCAATTGCACCAAATTCAACTTTTCCTTCATCCTTAATTTTTTTTGCGGAAAGCGCAGTATCAGCAAAATATTGAATTTTAACATTCGGAATTGTTGCTAAAAATTTATTGCATTGTGCAGCAGCTTGATAATGAGCAAAAATTAATTCAAGTTTTCCTAAAGTTGTGTTTTCTGAGCCAACTAAACAATGTTTAACTTGAAATTTTTCTTCTCCGATAATTGATAATTTTGTGTGAAGCAATAAATCATAAACTTCATTAATTCCGCCTGAAGTTGTATTTTCAATTGGAAGCATTGCAAAATCAGCTCTTCCCTCTTCAACTTCCAAAGCAACTTCATCAAATCTTTCTTTGCTGATAAAAATAATTTCCTTATTAAATTGTGCGAAAAACTTTTTTGCAGCCATTGAACTGTAAGAGCCGTCAATTCCTTGAATTGCAATTCTAATTACATCGGTTCCGTTATCAAACAGAGATTTTTGAAAATGATTTTGCTGCAAACGGACAGAATCATCAATAATATCATAGAATATTTTCGAAACATAATGGGAATCTAAGCCAATTTTTTTACCGGAATTTATTATTCGTGAAAGCAATTCAGTTTCCCTTTCCAAATCTCTAATCGGCTGATCAGATTCAATTTTGGATTCTACAACTTCCGTGCTTAATTTTCTTCTTTCGGCAAGTAATTGTAAAAGATCGTTATCAAGATTATTTATTTTTTTGCGTAAATTTTCCAGTTTTTTTGATTCTTCCATTTTACTCACATATTTTAAAATTTTGGTTAGTGAAAGTACGAAATTTATTGAACGTAATAAAGTTATAAAGATTGTGATTTATAACTATTTAATATAAGTCATGTTTATCTTATTATATTATTTTTATATATTTACGAATATAAAACATAAAACTTGATAAAATGATTCTGTAGTCTTATTAAATTGTTTTGAATTATTTTATGAAATTTCAACTAACAAAGTTCTATTTTTTTGTGAACTATAAAACTAAATAGGATATTTAAATCGATTTTAGAAAATAAATAGGGTTGAGCCAATGTCACAAAACAGAAGAGACTTTTTTAAAACTATAGCTGCTATTGGAGCTGGAGGAACTGCACTTTCGGCCGTAACTCCAAAAAAAAATATTGCAGCGCCGGAAAATCTTTTAAGTACTGAAAGAAAAGGTGTACTTGTTGATACTACAGTCTGCATTGGCTGCAGAAAATGTGAATGGGCGTGTAAAGGTGCTCATGATATTGAACAAGGCAATTATGAAGATTATCAAAATGACAAAACTTTTGAAACTAACAGAAGACCTTCTGCAAAAAGTTTGACCGTTGTAAATCAATATTTTGCTGAAGAAACTCCCGCAACAATTAAATTACAATGCATGCATTGCGATCATCCAGCTTGCGTATCTGCATGTATTGTTGGAGCATTTTCCAAAGTTGAAAATGGTTCCGTAATATGGGATACTGATAAATGTATTGGTTGCAGATATTGTATGGTTGCTTGCCCATTTCAAGTTCCAGCATTTGAATATGAAAAAGCTCTCGATCCAAAAATTGCAAAATGTGATTTTTGTTATGAAAGGACAAAAGTCGGTAAACTTCCGGCATGTATTGAAATTTGTCCGGTTGAAGCTATGACTTACGGAAAAAGAGAAGACTTAATTTTAGAAGCAAAGCGAAGAATTAAAAATTATCCGGATAGATATTATGATCACATTTTTGGCGAATACGAAGTAGGGGGAACATCTTGGTTATATATTGCGCAAAAAGATTTAGTTAGTTCTGTATTTCCAAAATTAGGAAATAACCCGGCCCCCGGAGTTTCAGAATCAATTCAACATGGATTGTTTGCATATTTTGTTCCGCCAATTGCAGTATATGCTTTACTTGGTGGAATTATGTGGTTAAGTAAAGATAGAGAAACTAAAAAGGAGAATACATAATGAGTCATTTACATTTACCAACTCCTATTAGTAAAAAGTTTTTCACACCGGGAGTTATTGTTTTATCGGTTATTGCACTAAACGGAATAATTTTTCTTCTTGGAAGGTTTTTCTTCGGAATTGGATCTGTAACAAATTTAAATGATCAATTTCCGTGGGGAATTTGGATTGGACTGGATGTTGCGGCTGGAGTTGCATTAGCTGCTGGCGGATTTACTACTGCAGCTCTTGGTCACATAATGCATAGAGATAAATATGAAACTGTAATTCGTCCCGCATTGCTTACTGCCATGTTGGGATATACTTTTGTTGCAACCGGTGTTTTTGTAGATATTGGTCGATGGTATTATATTTGGCATCCTTTAGTTATGTGGAATGGAAATTCAGCTTTATTTGAAGTCGGCATTTGTGTAATGATTTATGTAACTGTTTTATATATTGAATTCCTTCCGATTGTTACTGAAAGATTCATCGGCAAAGTTAATCTTCCCGGATTTTTAAGCAGATTTAATAAATTTATTGATCGATTATTACGAGCTCTTGATAGAGGACTTAGTAAAACAATGTTTGTATTTATAATTGCCGGAGTTGTACTTTCATGTCTGCATCAATCTTCATTAGGAACTTTAATGATTATAGCCGGACCCAAAATGCATCCATTGTGGCAAACTCCAATTCTTCCTTTGCTATTTTTATTGAGTGCATTTTCCGTGGGATTTCCAATGGTAATTGCAGAATCATTAAGCGCATCAAGATCATTTGGATTAAAACCGGAAACTGAAGTTTTATCAAGTTTATCAAAATTTATTGCTCCATTACTTGGTATTTATCTAATCGGTAAAATTGGAGATATGGTTATAAGAGAAACATTTGTTTATTTAGCAGAAATAAATTTCATTAGTATAATGTTTGGAATTGAAATTATAATTGGTGTAATAGTTCCATTAAGAATGTTTTTATCTCCTGAAGTTAGAAAATCTCCAACCGGATTATTCATCGCATCAATGCTTGTAATTTTTGGCGTTGTAATGAATAGATTTAACAATTTCGTAACCGCATATAATCCGCCTTATGCAGTTGAATCATACTTCCCATCAATAGGTGAAATTTCTGTTACACTAGGATTTGTAGCGATTGAAATTTTAATGTATAGACTTTTTGTAATGATATTTCCGGTAATAAGTATACCTTCAACAAAAGCAAATATTAAAACAAAATATGCTATTCGCGGAGTTGCAAAATGAAAATAATTAAATTATATATTTTTCTTCTCATCGTTTCGTCAACTTCATTTGGACAAATCACAAATTTAAAAACACATGCTCAAATGGATGTTGATTGTAAAAAATGTCATATTTGTGATACTCCGACAAAAGCAAATCCATGCTTAATTGCTTGCCCAAGAAATAAATCAGATATAATTAGACATTCACCGGAAGAAGGTCCAGATGAAATATTTTTAACGGAAATAAAAGTTGAAAAAGATTTATATAAACCAGTAAAATTTTCGCACAAGTTACATTCGGAAATGTCTCTTATGTCTGGAGGTTGCGTTTCTTGCCATCATTTTAATCCGCCCGGAAAAATCGTAAAATGTGTAACTTGTCACGAAACCGATAGAAAAAGAACAGATGTAAGTACACCGGATTTGAAAGCGGCATTTCACCGCCAATGTATTGGTTGTCATTCAACGTGGGAAGAAAAGACAGAATGTAAAAGTTGCCATTTATTGAATACTGAAAAATCCGAATCTAAAAAGGTAAAAAGTGCTGAAAATGTTCATCCTAAAATTACAATTCCAGCAAAAATTGTTTATGAAACAAAAGCCAAAGAAGGAAAATTTGTAACTTATTTTCATAATGATCATTCTTCTCTTTTTGGATTGGATTGTAACTCATGTCATACTCAAGAAAGTTGTGCAAGCTGTCATAATAAAAAGGAAAAATTTATTGCTGATAAAAAAGTTGATAAACATTCAAGATGCACAAGCTGTCATAATACTGATAATCAAAAAACTTGCAATCAATGTCATCAAAATTCAGAAGCCAAACCTTTTGATCATAAATTAAAAACCGGATTTGCTTTAGTGGGTTATCATAACATTTCCGATTGCAGTCAATGCCACAAAGAAAAAAATAAATTCACTGGATTAAAACCAGATTGTGTTTATTGCCATAAAAATAATGATGGAGTTTTTGATCATAATATTACCGGATTAAAATTAGATGATATCCACATTGAATTTTATTGCGAAAATTGTCATGCAAAAAATAATTATACAGTAAAACCGACTTGCGATGAATGTCACGATGATGTTAGTTATCCAGATGATTTGCCTGGAGAAAAAATAAAATGAAAGTTTTTCTATTTAATAAAATTGGAATGCGACTGATATTAGCTGTTTCAATAACAGTAATATTGATTCTTGCAACTTTTGCATATTTCAGCATAACATCACAATCAGATAATTTAATTTCTGAAGTTGAAAGACATGCAAATCAGTTAAGTGAAACAATTAGGCACAGTACTCGTTTTGATATGCTCTCAAATAGAAGAGATCACATTCACAATATTATTAATAGAATTGGTGAGGAAAAAAGTATCAGAAATATTAGAGTGTTGAATAAAGAAGGCGAAATTATTTATTCAACAGAAGAAAAAGAAATTGGAGATATGGTTGATAAAAATGCAGAAAGTTGTTACGCATGCCATGCAAAAGATCAGCCTCTTCAAAAATTATCAATAAAAGAAAGAACAAGAATTTTTAGAGTTGATCCGGATTCATCAAGAATATTGGGAATTATTAATCCAATTTATAATGAAAAAAGTTGTTGGGAGGCTGAGTGCCATGCTCATCCAGAAGATAAAACTGTTTTGGGTGTTTTGGATATTTCCGTTTCACTTTATGAAGTTGATCATTTAACACAAAACAGTACAATGAATGTAATTCTTTTTGCAATTGTTGCAACATTAATATTAGCCACAATTGTAAGAATGTTGGTTAAGAATTTAATTCAAAAACCGGTAAGAAATTTGGTTGAAGCAACAAATTATGTTGCAGTTGGAAATTTAAATTACAGAATTGATTCAAAAAGAAAAGATGAACTTGGAAGACTTGCAAATTCGTTTGATAATATGACAAAGAAGATTTCTGAAATGAGAATGCAATTATTCCAATCTGATAAAATGGCTTCAATCGGTAAACTTGCTGCCGGTGTTGCTCACGAAATAAATAATCCATTAACCGGGGTTTTAACTTACAGCAGTTTTTTATTAAACCGAGTTAAAGATAATCCGGAAATGAAAGCCGATCTTGAAGTTATTGTTCGCGAAACTAAAAGAAGCAGAGAAATTGTAAAAGGACTTTTGGATTTTTCTCGACAATCAACGCCTAAAAGAGGAAAGGTTGAAATTAATTCGGTAATAGAAAATGCGTTAACAATTGTTGTAAATCAATTAAAAATAAATCATGTTGAACTGAAAAAAGATTATGATTCAACCATTCCAGAAATTTCCGGAGATTCAAATCAAATTCAACAAGTGATTCTTAACTTAATTGTAAATGCCATTGATGCAATCGGAAGTAAAGGCGGAGTTATTTCAATTAAAACAAGTCAAATAAAACTTTCCCCTTATGGAATTACTCAAATTAGAAAAGCATTGTGTCCAAAAGGTCATGACCTAATAGATGAAGAACATAAAATTAACGGAAGACCTTCAATTAAGTTAAAAGCTAAATCCGGAAATAATGAAGGTTTTATTCACCTTGACCCAATTTATGGCAATCATAATCATCATTACGGTATACAATTTAATAAAAATGAAATTGTGAAATTATCTTGTCCAGAATGTGGAATTTCACTTTTAGATGAAACTGAAATTGGTCCAAATTGCGATGCACCAATTTACAAATTAATGATTCCCGAACAAGGAATTTTAAAAGGCTGCACAAAATACGGATGCAATTGGCAAAAGTGGGAATTTATTGATGAAAGTGGCGATCATAATTATGTCGAAATTGTAATAGCTGATTCTGGTTGCGGGATTGACAAAAATGATATGGATAAAATTTTTGATCCGTTCTTTTCTACAAAAGGACAAAAAGGTACCGGACTTGGTCTTTCTGTAATTTGGGGAATTGTTGATAATCACAGAGGAAAAATTTCAGTTGATAGTGAAGTGGGAAAAGGTACAACATTTAAAATTCATTTACCGGAAGTATAATGGAATATTCAAAAGATATATTAGTTATTGATGATGAAAAAGTTATTCTTGATGCAATTCAAAAAATTGTCACTTTAGAAAATTTAACTTCTGATGCTTGTCTTGATGTAGATGAAGCTTTGGAAAAATTGGAAAAAGAAAAATACCGATTGATTATAAGTGATATAATGATGCCGGGGAAAGATGGATTTCAACTTTTACAAATTTTAAATCAAAAAAGAATTCCAACACCCGTAATTATTACAACCGGTTTTTCAACACTTGAAAACGCAGTTAGAGTTTTGTACGATGGCGCAATTGGTTTTATTCCAAAACCATTTACAATTGATGAACTCATAAGTTTGGTTACACGCGGACTTGTATATCAAAAACTTTTTAAAGATAAGTTTAAGTTAAGCAAATCTTCTTCAAATGATATTATTACTTATGTGCCATGTCCAACAAAATACTACAGACTTGGGCATGATAGTTGGTTAAGTTATTCATCGGAGGGAACAATAAAAATTGGTGTTACCGATTTATTTCTAAAATCAATAAACTCAGTTCAGCTGCTTGAATTAATGAAAATGGAAGAGACAATTTACCAAGGCGGGGTTTGTGCAAAAATTGTTGATAATAAAGAACTTGTTCATCAATTGCTATCGCCAGTAAGTGGAAAGATTATTGAAATAAATAATCAAATTTTTGAAATAAAAAATTTATTGGAAAAAGATCCTTATTTCGATGGATGGCTTTACAGAATTATACCAAATAATATTGATAATGAACTTTCAAATTTAACGCCGTGCAGTTCGGATTTTTAGTGATATTAAAAATAAACGGGAGATAAAATGGCACTTTTTATTTTAGCTGTAATAATTTTTGTAATAGCGGATATTTTAATTCGTTACATAATTAAGCGGGTTCAAGAAAATAAAATTAGAACTGAGCGCGAAAAAGTTTTAGAAGTTAGTTTAAATTTAGATTACTCTAAAGAAGCTAAAACTTTAAAAAGAGCAGAAGTTGAAAATCCAAAAGCCAAAATTCTTTGTGTTGATGATGAAGAAATTATACTTTCCAGTTTTAGAAAAATTCTTGTTCTTGATGGATATGCAGTTGATACCGTTGAAACCGGACAAGAGGCTCTTCACTTAGTTCAAATAAATCACTATGATTTTGTTTTTACAGATTTGAAAATGCCATCAATGGATGGAGTTGATGTTGCAAAAGGTGTAAAACATTTAAGACCGGATATTGACGTTGTAATTATTACCGGTTATGCAACAGTAGAAAGTGCAGTTGAAGTAATGAAATTCGGAGCAATGGATTATGTACAAAAACCTTTTACCGAAGATGAACTTTTGGAATTTGTAAAAAAATCATTAATTAAAAGATTGGATAGAATTAAAAAAACTCTTCGTCCTCAAGTTCATATTTCACATCTAACTGGAAGTGAATATTTTAATTCTGGAGAATTTGCAATTCCCGGTGGAGTTTTTGTTTCTAAAAATCATTGCTGGCTTGCAATTGATCAAGACGGTAAAGCTAAAGTGGGAATTGATGATTTTGCAAAAAAAATATTGGGCAAAATTGATGATATAAACTTTCCTAATCTTGGGATGAAAATTACTGCAAATCAGCCGCTTTTCAGTATCAAACAAGGAAATAGAAAAGTAATTTTTAATTCGCCAATTACCGGAAGCGTAAAACAAATAAATGATAATTTGAAGGAAAATATTGAATCACTTGAAATTTCACCTTATGAAAATAATTGGATTTGCTCAATCGATGCAGATCATTTAGACAATGAAATTACGAATTTAAAAATTGGAAATTCTGCGGTTACACTTTATCAAGAAGATATTGAAAAATATATGGATGAAATTTCCAAATTAAAAAACGATACCGAGGAAAAGAAAGATTCGATATTTAAAGGTGAAGTTGCTGAATTAAATGATTTTGATTTTGACAAAATTGTTGCAAAATTTTTTACTGCTTAAAAGTTAGTCCAGTTGACAAAATGGATTAATCTTAATAACTTGTTTTAGAGTTAGGTATTCTTTTACATTTATAAAGATTATAATCCATTTTGTAACTAACTGGGTTACTTTGTGTTTGTTATAATTTTACTATTAATAAGTTCTTCAATATTCTTTTCGCAAACATCCGATGTATGTTTGGACTGCCACAGCGATAAAGATTTAACTTCAAAAAAGAATGCAAAAATAATTTCTTTATATGTTGATAAAACAATTTTAGAAAAATCTATTCATCCAAATGTTGAATGTATTGACTGCCATGTTGATTTTGATCCGGAAAATATACCTCATAAAGAAGGTTTAAATATTTCTAAAGTTGATTGCTCAAAATGCCACAATGAAATTGTTGATCAGTATGAAAAAAGTTTACATGGAATTGCTTTAAGGAAAGGAAAATATTTAGCACCAAATTGCGCAACTTGTCATAATAAACACAATATTCTTAGTAGTAAAAATCCTAATTCAAAAACATATAAAATGAATATTCCACAGCTTTGTGGAAATTGTCATAAAGATGGAACAAAAGTTTCGGAATTAAAAGATATTGATCAAAAACATATTCTGGAAAATTATTCGGAATCAATTCACGGTGATGGGTTATTTAAAAGAGGTTTAATTGTAACTGCAGTTTGTAATGATTGCCATTCCTCACATAATATTCTTCCGCATCAAGATCCAAATTCTTCTATTAATAGAAATAAAATTGCAAATACATGCAGAAATTGTCATGCTCAAATTGAAGCTGTTCACGTTAAAGTTATTGAAGGAAAATTGTGGGAAACTGAACCGAATAAAATTCCGGCATGCGTGGATTGCCATCAGCCGCATAATGTAAGAAGGGTTATCTATGATGAAAAATATACAGATAATTATTGCATGTCTTGTCATATCAATAAAAATTTATATAAAGAATATCACGGTGAACAAATTTCCTTATTTGTTAATTATGAAGATTTTAAAAATTCTGAACATAAAGAAAGTTCATGCATAAAATGTCATACAAATATTAATGTTTCGAAAAATCCGGTTTGTTTGGATAGTGGACCGGTCGATTGTGCATCTTGTCATGCAGAACAAGTAAATGATTATCAAATAAGTTATCACGGACAACTTTTTTCAAAGAATAATGCAGATGCTCCATATTGCACAGATTGTCATGAAAAACATTATACAAAAAGCAAAGCTGATCCGCTTTCAAGAACTTTTAGAAAAAATATTCCAGAACTTTGTGCAAAATGTCATCGGGAAGGAGAAAAAGCTGCAAAACGAATTGATGGAAAAACGAGAAAAATTGTAGAAAGTTATCAAATGAGTATTCACGGTAAAGGTTTAGTTAAAAGTGGATTAATTGTAACTGCAATTTGTACTGATTGTCATACAAGTCATAAAGAGCTTCCATCATCAGACCCGCGTTCATCAATAAATGAATTGAATATTGTAAAAACTTGTTCGCAATGTCACTATGGAATTTATGAATTATTTGAGAAAAGTGTTCATAGCAAATCCGTAACAAAAACTAATAAAAAACTTCCAACGTGTTTTGATTGCCATAAATCTCACTCAATTGAAAGAGTTGAAAGAAGTGATTTTAGGCAAGGAATAATAGATCAATGCGGAAAATGCCACGAAGAAGTTACAAAAACATATTTTGATACTTTTCACGGTAAAGTTTCTAAACTTGGTGAAGTTGGTGCGGCAAAATGTTATGATTGTCACGGCTCGCACAATATTCTTCCGCCGGAAAATCCTAATTCTACTTTAAGCAGAACAAATGTTGTTGAAACTTGCAGAAGTTGTCACCCAAATTCCAATCATAAATTTGTTGGATATTTAACTCATGCAACACATCATGATCCGGAAAAATATCCTTTCTTATTTTATACATTTTGGGCAATGACAATTTTACTTGTTTCCACTTTTACATTTTTTGGATTACATACATTACTTTGGATTCCAAGAGCATTAAAAGAAAAGCGAGATAAAAAAATCAACAAAAGAATTAAATAAAATTTACAGGTAAATTGTGAACGAAATAAACAGTGAAAAACATTTTCAAAGATTTCCTCCAATTTTAAGATTTACTCATTTACTGATAATCATAAGTTTTATTTCACTTGCAATTACTGGAATGATAATAAAATTTGCAGATGTTGGAATTTTCCAAGCTCTTTCTTCCCTACTCGGCGGATATCAAGTTACAGGATTTATTCATCGTTTAGGAGCAACAATCACATTTTTATATTTCGGAATTCATATTTTTTATTTATTCAAAAAAAGTAAAATAAAATCCTTCCGCTATTTACTTTCCGGCGAAAATTCGATGATGTTCAACAAGCGTGATTGGAAAGAATTTGTTCAAACAATTAAGTGGTTTATTGGCAAAGCTCCAAGACCAGAATATGGAAGATGGACATATTGGGAAAAGTTTGATTATTTTGCAGTTTTTTGGGGTGTTGCTGTAATTGGAATCAGCGGATTAATTTTATGGTTTCCAGAGTTTTTCACAAGTCTTGGAATTCCCGGATGGATTATTAATGTAGCAACGATTATTCACAGTGATGAAGCATTGCTTGCCGTAGGATTTATTTTCACTGTTCACTTTTTTAATACACATTTCAGACCGGATAAATTTCCAATTGATACAACAATTTTTACCGGAAGTATGTCTTTGGAAGAATTTAAAGAAGATAGACCAAGACAATATTATGAAATGATTGCAAATTCGGAATTAGAGAAATATTTAGTTGATCCACCACAATATTGGTTAGTAAAAGCCTCAAAAATTTTTGGTTATACTGCTTTAATAATCGGTTTTTCAATTATAATAATGATTATTTACGCAATGATTTTTCTATATAAATAAGTTAAATTTTTGCAAATTTTATTTCGAACATCAATTAACTTTCAAGTTTGACAAAGTAAGAATTTCTGAATATTTTAGAAAAGGATATAATAATCTTTTTAACTAAAAAAATCCTAAAATTTATCAATTCACAAATCAAGTTTCGATATGAAATCATATATAATTTTGTTTACAATATTTTTCTCGCAAATCATTTTTTCACAAACCAATTCAGAATGTATCGATTGCCATAGTGATAAGGATCTTACTGGATTTAGGAATAATAAAGAAATTTCCTTATTTGTTGATGAAAAGAATTTTGATGTTTCAGCGCATAAAAATGTTTCATGCATTGATTGCCACAAAGGATTTGATGTTTACGATATTCCTCATAAGGAAGGAAAAAATATTTATAGAGTTGATTGCGCAAACTGCCATAATAATATTTCGGAACAAACAAAAAATGATATTCATATTAGATTGGCAAAAGATAAAAAAATTCCAACTTGTCTCTCTTGCCATTCTTATCATAATGCAAAACCAATAAATTTAATTTCAGACAAATCAAAATATTTTTGTTCAGATTGTCATAATGATGAAAAAAGTGCAGAAGGATTTCATAATAAAGTATATGTAAATAATGACGCTTGTGCAGAATGCCATCAAGATATGGAAAATCAAACTCTTGCGTTAGAAAATTCTGTTCATAAAAATATTTCTTGTGCCGATTGCCATACTTTTGCTGCAGCAAATTTAACTGATCATAAAGCTGATCTTGATATGGCAAAATCCGCTTCATGCGAAACATGCCATATTAAAATTGCTCAAGAACATACCCAAAGCATTCATGGAATAAAATTAGTAGAAGGAATTGGCGAAGCAGCTAATTGTTACAGTTGCCACGGCTCACATGATATATTAAAAGTTGATGATCCCAAAAGCAAAGTATTCCCAAAAAATTTAGCAACTACTTGTGGAAAATGTCATGATGACCCGAATTTTGAGAAGAAATTCGCAATGAGTGTTGTACGCCCGGGAAGAATGTATTCTCTATCGGTTCACGGAAAAAATGTAATTGCCGGAGATTCAGATGCGGCAAATTGTTCAACTTGTCACGGTGTACATGATATTAAAAATAGAGTTCAAGCTGGTTCTCAAATTTCTGCATTAAATATTCCGAATACTTGTGAAAGCTGTCATGAAAAAGAAGTAAAAGAATATAAAAATTCTGTTCATTGGTTTAGAGTTCAACGAGGAATAAAAGATGCACCGGTTTGCAACGACTGCCATAACGAACATAATATTGAAGAAATTAGTTCAAAAGGAAGAGAAGCAAACAGACTTCTAATGCAGCAAGAAACGTGTATTGGCTGCCATGAAGGTTCTAGAGTTGCAAAAAAATATGGGAAAGTAGGAAATCAAGTTGAAGAATATTTAAGTAGTTATCATGGTTTAGCTGCAATCCGTGGAGATAAAGATGCAGCATTGTGTATTGATTGCCATAATGTTCATAGTATTTTACCAAGCAGTAATCCGCAAGCTTCAACAAATCCGGAAAACGTAACAAAAACTTGTCAGAAATGTCATACCGATGCAACAGAAGTTTTTAGTAAAAGTTATTCGCATAAAACCGAATCTGAAAGCGCTAGAT
The DNA here is from genome assembly GCA_016716225.1 of Ignavibacteriota bacterium. Lineage (NCBI taxonomy): Bacteria > Pseudomonadati > Ignavibacteriota > Ignavibacteriota bacterium. The sequence continues at coordinate 356,566 of JADJWT010000001.1, forward strand.
CAATAGAAAATTTAGTAAGCAATATTTATTTCTGGTTAATAATTGCTGTAATCGGCGGAATGTTTGTTCATAACTTACTTATATTTTTGTATGAAACAAGAAAAAAACGAAAGAAAGAAAAAAATGCAATTAGAATGCCGAGATTTACGAGAAATGAAGTTGTTCAACATATTTTATTAGCAACATCCTTTATTGTATTGGCAATTACCGGATTTGCTTTAAAATATCCAAACAGTTTTTGGGCTGAAGGACTTCATACTTTAGGAATGAGCGAAACCGTAAGGCAATATACTCATAGAGTTTCTGCAGTATTAATGATTGTATTAAGTTTATATCATGTTATTTATCTTGCTTTTACAGCTCGCGGAAGAGATGTTCTAAAAGAATTATTACCAACTTTCAAAGATATTACTGATTTAAGAGATAGCATTTCATATTATTTAAGATTAACGAAAAAACATCCGGAATTTAATCAATATGATTATGCAGAAAAAGCTGAGTACTGGGCATTAATTTGGGGAACTTTTGTTATGGCTGTAACGGGATTGATTTTATGGTTCCCTACAATGGTTGGCGATTGGGCTCCAATTTGGTTGATAAAAGTAAGTGAAATTATTCATTTTATGGAAGCGATTCTAGCTTCACTTGCAATTTTAGTTTGGCATTGGTTCTTTGTTATTTACAGACCTTCAGAATATCCCATGAGTTTTGTTTGGGCTGATGGAAAAATGACTTTGGAACATTATCGCCATCATCATGAAAATCATTTTAAGAGAATTGTATTAGAATGGTTTGAGTATAATTATGAAAAACATCCGCGTAAAAAATTAACAAATTATACTAAACTATTTAAAGAAACTCTTGATAAGAACGGTTATGAGATAGAAAATATAATTCAAGGCGAATTAAACAAAGATCTTGAGTTAAGATTATGGTACGAAGAAGAAACTGAAAAAATTGTTAAAAAGTATGTTTAAGAATTAAAATAAACTAAAAAAAGGCATCAATAATTTGATGCCTTTTTAATTTTAAATCGTTTCTAAGTTTTATTTTTTGCGGGCTTTTTCTAAAGCTTTTGCAACAGCTAAATCAAGAGCAACAGTTGCAAATGTTGCATCTGTAACAACATCTACATCTAAATTTTGTTTTTCTACAACTTGAGTTGGAACTTTATTTTTCACTTCAGTTACAGGAGCACCGTATTTTTTATGATCAACACTCTGGTTGTATTTAAGAACATCGATTTTTTCAATTTTGGAATCGGAAACTGTAACTTCAACTTCTATCATACCATCATGTTCTTTATCACTTCTTCCAAATGCAGATCCTTTATAAGTTCCCGGAACATATTTTGATCCGGTAGCTTGAGCTAAAGCTTTTGCAACAGCTAAATTAATTGCATTTGTTGCCATTGTAGCATCAGTAATAGCATCAGTTTCAATAGATTGTTTTTCAACAATTTGTGCAGGAATTTTTGTTTGAGCTTCAGTAACTAATGCACCATATTTTTTATGATCAACACTTTGATGATATGTTAAAACTTTTATATTTTCAATTTTAGATTCAGAAACTGTAACTTCTACTTCAACTAGTCCATCATGTTCATTATCTGCTCTGCCAATTGCCGATCCTTTATAGGTTCCAGGAGTATATTGTGCAAGTAAATTACCGGCAACAAAAAATAATATTATAATAAAATTCATTAAAAAAGATTTTTTCATTTTTACCTCAGTTTGATTAATTAAAAAATTCAATACAAAAATTTAATTGCGCAATTTTAACATATTTTATAATTAAAAAATAATAAAAAATTATACACAAATTGCTTTAAATTTTCTTAGGATATTATTATCTTTTTTACATAAATTACATATTAAAGTTCCAATTAATTAACAATTGTAAAATAATTGTTTAAGTTTTAGATACATATTTAACAGTCTTTAACAAATTTGAAAATTTTTAACAGTAAGAAAATAGAGATCTAAATGAAATTAAAAACACTTATCTATTTTGCATTTTCATTGCTCTTGGTTACTGGATTTGTATCCGCTCAAAATATTAATGGAAAGATTTCTTCTTCCGTTTACGCATTTGAAAGAGCGCAATCAATTGATGAAAGTGAAATGTTCCTTAGAGCTTATGAAACTCTAACTCTTAATATCAATGAAGGAAATTATTCTCTAAAATCCAGATTAAATTTTGAAACTAATTTCAGCAATGCACTTGAGAATGATCCAAAATTAAGATTGTATAATCTTTACTTTGAAGCAAGAAAATTGTTTGATGTTGCCACCTTAAAATTGGGAAGGCAACCAATATTTAATCAAGTTGCCGGTGGACTTTTTGACGGAGCAAATTTGAAAGTTGACGTTAGTGATTTTACAGTCAGCGGATATTTTGGCGGAAATGTTCCAGCATATCAAGAATTAAAACTTACTGAAGATTTAAAAAACAACAATATTTTTGGCGGCGAAATAAGTTACAAAGGGTTGGGAAATACTAAAATTTCACTCTCTTATGTTGATAAAAATTTCAAACCTTTAGATTATGAAACACAAAGATTAGATGTAAATTTAAATCCAATTACAGTTTTGATTGAAAACAAATCCAACCAATTCCGATATGGTTCTGCAGTAGTTTCATATTTTGGTTTTGTTGAAGCAAATGCTAGAGTTAATTATGATTTTAATTACATGGCTTTATCTAGAGCAGAATTAAACGGTAGATATTCTGCAACAGAAAAGCTTGGTTTGAATCTATATTATAATTACCGCGCTCCTCAAATTAGATATAATTCGATTTTTGCTGTTTTCGATTTTGGAAATACTCACGAAATTGAAGCCGGCGCTGATTATAAAATCAATTCAGATTTTTCAGTTTTCGGAAAATTTGGAAATGTTGAATACAAAGATGATAATTCTCAAAGATTTACACTTGGAGTAAATTCAATATACGGCGGATTAAGTTACCGACAAACTTTTGGATATGCCGGAGAATTAAGTTCAATTTCAGCTTATTCTGCAAGAACATTTTGTAAAGGAATGATTACTCCTTCAATCGGATTAGCATACACAAATTACAAACTTTCTGAAGATGATGAAGCAAATAATATAATTTCAGCTTTGGCCGGAGTAAATGTAAAACCTTGGCAAACTCTTTCATTTGATTTACAAGGACAATTTTCTGATAATAAAATTTATAAAAATGATTTAAGATTATTTTTCAAAATAAACTATTGGTTCAATACAAATTTAGACTTATTATGAAACTAAAATACGTTTATACAATTGTGGGATTGGCTTCAATCCTTTACTTTGGTTTTACAAGTTTTTCTTCATCTGATGAAGTTAAAACTAGAAATCAATCAATAATAAAATTTTCTCACAGTGTTCATGATGGAAATGCAGAGTGTGCTGATTGTCATGTTAATGTAGCAGAAAGCATAAATTTGGGCGAAAGCTTGCTTCCCGCAAAAGCTGAATGTGCTGCTTGTCATGATGTCGAAGACGAAGAAAATTGTGCAATGTGTCATTATGATGGAGTTTTTGAAACATTGGAACCAAAAACTTCAGAATTAATGTTCAATCACAAATTTCACTTAGCAGATCAATCAATGAAATGCGAAGATTGCCACACCGGAATAATGGAAGTAAATTATAGTTTTGAAAGTGCTGGAGCAAATCCTTCAATGGAAAAATGTTTTACTTGTCATAATGATATTTCGATTGCATCAAACAATTGTGAACAATGCCATATTTCAACCGTTAACTTAATTCCGGAAAATCATCAGCAAGTTGGCTTTTTCAAAAATCATAAATTCAATACTAATAATTGCGAAATGTGCCATAGCCAAGAAACATTTTGTGAAGATTGTCATGTTGCAACGATTGGAATTGATGAAACAAATTTAAACAATGATTTTTATACACCTTATTCTCCTCATAAATATGTCAATGGAACAAAGCAGCAAGTTATTACTCGTGTCCACGATTTGAATTTCAGATTTACACACGGAATTGATGCAAAAGGAAAAACCGATAACTGCCAAACTTGTCACCAAACAGAAACATTTTGTGCAGAGTGTCATGATTCCGAAAATGGAGATTTTGCAATGAACGGAATTATTCCTTTATCCCATACAAAACCAAATTTTGTTACTGGTTTAACTCCCGGTTCTGAACATGCAATTCTTGCGAAAAGAGATATTGAAAGATGTGCTTCTTGCCATGATACGCAAGGCGCAGATGCAAATTGTGTAGTTTGTCATTCGGATCCGGATGGTGTAAAAGGAACGAATCCCAAAACACATGCTACTGGATTTATGAAGGATAATGAAGGAGATTGGCATTCAGACGGTGCATCAATTTGTTTTGATTGTCATTCTAATTCAAATACAGCTGGTGTTGGATTCTGTGGTTATTGCCATGGAGCAAATGCAGATTAATTAACTTCAAAATTTTGGTAAGAAGATGAAAAATAAAATTTTATCAATATTGTTTATCGGTTTAATGACTTTCACTTTTTTTAATTGTAGTGAAGTTCAAGATGACATTACGCAAACTCCAATTTTAGAAGGTGTTCATCCGGAAGGATTTGGGAAATTGGGTTCTGAAGATTTTCACAGTTTTAAACTTCAATCTACAAATTGGGATTTAGTTCAATGTCAAAAATGTCACGGTGCTAATTATTCCGGTGGGACAGTAAATGTAAGCTGTCTTGACTGTCATTCAAGTAGTGCCGGACCTGAAGCTTGTAACACTTGCCATGGTGTTTTTGCAGATGAAACAAAAATTGCACCTCCGACAGATATTTCAAATAATTATGAAACATCAAGCAAAGGTGTTGGCGCACATTCATCTCACGTTTACGAAAGTGATTTGAGCAATGGATATTCTTGTTTCACCTGTCATCCATCAAATGTTGGAAATGGAGATTTTGTTAAAGCTCATATAGATGGATTGCCGGCAGAAATGTCAATTTCCGGTTATAGTTTTACTAATTTAACTTGCGAAAATAATTATTGCCATGGAAATTTTGAATTTAATAAAGCTGATGTTGATCCGGATTTTGCATTTATTTATAAAGCAGATGTAATAACCGGTGAGAATTTTACTCCTAAATGGAATCAAGTTGATGGAACTCAAGCTGCGTGCGGAACTTGCCATCTTCTTCCGCCAAGAGGACATTTACTTGAAGGAACCGACCCAAATGCAGAAACTTGTGCAAGTAATAATTGTCATCCTTCAGCTTTTAATGAAGATGGAACTTTAAACAAATTTACTCATGCAAACGGCGAAAAGAATTTAAATTAAAAGCCATTAATAAATAATTTTTTAAAAGGCATTCAATCGGATGCCTTTTTTGTTTTATTTAATTTTCAAATACCTTTTGGAAAATATTTTTCACAAAATTAATTCATAAGAAATGAGTAATTTTACACATGTAAAATTTCAATTGTAATTTTATAAAATTTTGTAAATAGTAAATATGATAGATACAATCCATTCATTAAATATAATTCTCCCAATTTTATATTCACTAACATTGGGAATTTATCTTTATGATTTTATAAAAGACGATAGCAAAGTTCACAATGCTAAAAGAATATTTTTATTCATTACACTTTTACTTCATTTACTTTATTTAATTTTAAGAACAATTGAATTTAATCATCCGCCAATTACAAATAAGTTTGAGATTTTTACGGTACTGGCATTTTGTTTAGGGTTTTCATATTTCTTGTTAGAATTACTTACGGATATTAGAGGAACGGGATCTTTTATAATTTTATTTTCTCTAATTTTTCAACTAATTTCTTCTTTTTTTATTCAAGACTTAATTGAAGTAAAAGAAGTATTGCGCAACAGATTACTTGGAATTCATGTTGTTAGCGCTTTGGGCGGATATGCAGGTTTTACAATTGCAGCTGTTCATGGATTATTATTTTTTCTGCTTTATAAAGAAATTAAATTCAATAGATATGGTTTGATTTTTAAAAGACTTCCAAGTTTGGAAATTCTTGAAAAATTAAATTTCTATTCTGTTCTTATAGGATTTATTCTTCTTACAATATCAATCTTAATAGGATTTATTTGGCTGCCAATTGCATTCCCCAAAATTAGTTATGTTGATCCAAAATTAATTTCAGTAAGTATTGTTTGGCTTGTGTTCGGAATTGGAATTCTCACAAAATTAATTGCAAAATGGTATGGTAAAAAAGTTATTTTATTTTCATTAATTGGTTTTGTGATTGCAATACTTTCACTTTTGGTTTCGAACGTTTTTGCCCAAACTTTTCATTCGTTTTATTAATATTTTTTAAGTTTTATTTTGTTATGAATTTGATTGGAATTTCAATAAATCATAGAACTTCTTCTATTGAACAAAGAGAAGCCGTTCATTTAAGTTTAGAAGAACAACAACAATTTATTTCGTTACTAAAAAATAAATTGTTAAAAGAAGGATTTGTTTTATCCACATGTAACAGAACGGAAATTTTTGGAATTCCGATAAATCATCAAATTCATCCAAACTTACTTTTCGCAGAATTAATAAATTTTAAAAATGTTGATAATTTAGAATTCGGAAATGTAGAAAGTTATGATTCCGAAAATGCACTTCGACATATTGCTCATGTAGCTTCGGGAATTGATTCTTTAATTATCGGCGATAGTCAAATTTTAAGTCAATGCAAAGAAAGTTTCCGGCTTTCCGTTGATGAAAATTTTTCCAATACAACAACTCGTAAAATTTTTGATGTTGCCGTAAGAATTGGAAAACGCGCAATAAAAGAAACTTTAATTTCGCAAGGAGCTGTAACTGTAAGTTATGCGGCAATTCAAGTAATAGAAAAAATATTTGCAAATCTTGATAAGAAAGAAGCATTAATAATTGGCGCCGGTGAAACAAGCGAATTAGCTGCAATTCATTTAAATAGTAGAAACATTGGAAAAATTACAATTACAAACAGAACAGAAGAAAAAGCCGGAAAGTTAGCAAAAAAAGTTTCCGGTTCAACTATTTTATTTGAAGAATTTAAAAATCATCTTCATAAATTTGATATAATTATTAGCGCAACAAGTTCAAAAGATTTTATTGTTTCATATAGTGATATTAAATCTGTAATTTCAAAACGTAAAGGAACGCCAATATTTATAATGGATATTGCAATTCCCCGAGATATAGATCCAAAAGTAAAAAATATTGATAACGTTTTTTACAATGATATCGATTCGTTGAATATTATTGTTGATCAAAATTTACAAAAACGCAAACATGAAATTCCGAAAGTTCAAAATATAATTAATGAAGAAATTGATGGATTCTACAACTGGTATAACACTTTGGGAATTGTACCAACAATAAAATCATTACGTTCGTTTTTTGAATCGATTGAATTTGATGAGTTGAACAAAATTAAAAATAAAGTTTCAGATGAAGATTTTGTTAAATTGGAAGAAATGACAAAAAGATTGGTCGGAAGAATTTTGCACAATCCGACAAAAAAATTACGGGAACTTGCAGAAAACAATGATGATCTTGACAAAACAAATATTCATACAAGTACTTTAAAATATTTATTTGATTTGGATAATATTTCAGAAAATGGAAATAAGGAATAAAATAATTTGAAAAAAGATAAATTAATTCTTGGCTCACGCGGAAGCGAATTAGCTTTATGGCAAGCTAATTTTGTTAAGAAAGAATTGGAGAAAAAAAATGAGAATCTTGAAGTTGAAATAAAAATAATTAACACAAAAGGCGATAAAATTCTTGACGTTGCACTTTCCAAAATTGGCGATAAAGGTTTATTCACAAAAGAATTAGAAATAAAATTATTAAATAATGAAATTGATATTGCAGTTCACAGTTTAAAGGATTTGCAAACTGATATTCCAAAAGGATTAAAACTCGCATGTGTTACAAAACGTCACGATGTTGAAGATGTTTTAATTTCGAAAAAGAAAAAAGAAACAATTTTTTCACTTAAAGAAAATGCAACTGTCGCAACGGGTTCTTTGAGAAGAAGAAGTCAATTAAAACATTTAAGACCGGATATTAATATTGTAGAATTGCGTGGAAATGTTCCGACAAGAATTAATAAATTGTTAGAAAGCAATTGGGATGCAATAATTTTAGCACGTGCCGGTGTTGAAAGATTAAAATTACAGAAACATATTTCTTCAATAATTCCGATTGACCAAATTTTACCGGCTGTTGGACAAGGCGCACTCGGAATTGAAATTAATGAAAAAAATAAATTTGCTGAAAAAATTGTTAAATCAATTCATGATGAAAATACATATTGCGCAGTAATTGCTGAACGTAGTCTGTTGAAAAAATTAGAAGGCGGATGCCAAGTCCCAATTGGCGCTTATGCAGAAGTAAAAAGCAACGGATTATATTTGGAAGGTTTGGTTGCATCTTTGGACGGATCGATATCATTTAGAGCAAAAGTAAAAGGGAAAAAATCTGAAGCGGAAAAGTTGGGAAAAATTTTAGCTAACGAATTACTTAAATCTGGCGCAAATAAAATTTTGAAAGAAATTAACAAAATTAGATAATTGAGTTTACCTTTAGAAAATATAAAAATTGTTATTACACGTTCGGAATCTCAATCGTTAAATGATATTTTGGAATTTGAAAAACTTGGTGCAAAAGTTCTAAACTTTCCCACCATTATTATTTCAAAACTAGATGATTATTGTGAAGCAGATAAAATTCTTAAAAATGTAAATGATTTTGATTATCTAATTTTTACATCATCAAATTCCGTGAAATATTTTTTCCAAAGAATTTCGGAATTACAAATTCAAATTAATTTTGAAAAAGTTAAAATTATTTCGATCGGAAAAGGCACTGAAAAATTATTAATTGATTCTAAAATTAAGATTGATTTTATTCCAACAAAATTTAGCGCGAATGATTTATTAAGTGAAATTTCAGTTTTGGAAATTGCGAATAAAAATATTCTAATTCCCGGCTCCTCAATTATGAGAAATGAATTGTATGATGGATTGATAAATCATAATGCAAACGTTACAAAGTGTGAAGTTTATCAAAATATAATTCCAAAGAAAAGTGAAATTAATATTAATGAATTGGAAAATTTTAATGCGGATTTATTTGTGTTTACAAGTCCATCAACATTTAATAATTTTTTAGAAATATTAGAAATTGAAAATCCGAAAAGTTATTTTGCAGAAAAAACAATTGCTGTAATTGGTCCAACAACCAAACAAACATTAATTGATAAAGGAATTGAACCTAATATATTTCCGCAAAATTATGATATGAAAAATTTGATTGAAGAAATTAAATATTATTACAAAAATTAAAGGAAGAATTTTGACAGAATTAATAAATGATTTATTTCTTAGAGCATGCAGAAAAGAAAATGTTGAACGAACACCAATCTGGATAATGCGTCAAGCCGGAAGATATTTACCTGAATATAGAGCAGTTAGAGTTAAAGCGGATTTTTTAACAATGTGCAAAACTCCGGAATTAGCCGCAGAAGTAACAATTCAACCGATTGATATTTTAGAGGTTGATGCTGCAATAATTTTTTCTGATATTCTTGTAATTCCCGAAGCAATGGGAATGGAATTAATTATGCACGAAGGAAAAGGACCAATCTTCCCTTCTCCAATTCAAACAGAAAATGATTTTGAAAAACTAAAAATTGTTGAACCGACAAAAGAATTAAAATATGTTTTAGATGCTGTTTCACTTACAAAAAAAGAATTAAACGGAAGAGTTCCGCTAATTGGTTTCAGCGGATCTCCTTGGACTTTGATGACATATATGGTTGAAGGAAGCGGATCAAAAACTTTTTCAAAAATTAAAAAATTTATTTATACAAATCCGAAACTTGCGCATAAATTATTGGATAAACTTTCAATTGTTATTACTGAATATTTATCTGCTAAAATTGAAGCTGGTGCAAATGCTGTTCAAATTTTTGATACATGGGCGGGAATTTTATCTCCATCAGATTTTGATGAATTTGTGTTTCCATACATAACAAAAATTATTTCAAATATTAAAAGAATAGATGAACCAATAATTTATTTTCCGAAAGGCGTTCATTATAATTTGGAAAAATTAGCGAATTGTGGCGCAGATGTTTTAGGATTAGATTGGACAATGAATTTAGGTGATGTGAGAAAAATTGTAAATGACAAAATTGCACTTCAAGGAAATTTAGACCCAACCGTTTTATATGGCAATGAAGAAAAAATTAGATTCGAAGTTAAAAAAGTTTTGCAATCCTACGGAAATGGAAACGGACATATTTTTAATTTGGGTCATGGAATTCTTCCGGATATTTCTCCCGAGAATGCAAAATCGTTGGTAAAAATTGTTAAAGAGGAAAGTGTAAAATTTCATCAAAATTTTTAGGAAATTATGTTTGATATAAATTTAGATTTAGTTAGAAAGTACGATCGACCCGGACCGCGTTACACAAGCTATCCAACGGCACCGCAATTCAATGAAAATTTTACACATAAAGATTTTCTTAATGAAATAATTCGCACAAATAATTTGGAGAATCCAAATAATCTTTCGTTGTATTTCCATATTCCCTATTGCGATACACTTTGTTATTTCTGCGGCTGTAATATGATTATTTCTCGCAATCGCGAACGAATTAGTAAATATATAAATTATCTAAAAAATGAAATTGATTTGCTTCGAACATATTTGAAGCCGGAAAGAAAAGTTGCGCAAATACATTGGGGCGGCGGAACACCAACTCACCTTTTGCCAAACGAAATAAATGATTTAATTTCATATATAAATGAAAATTTTTACTTTGTTGAAAATCCGGAAAACGGTTGTGAGATTGATCCGCGCGAATTAACTTACGAACATCTTGCTGCTTTGCGTGAAGGTGGATTCAATAGAATCAGTATGGGCGTTCAGGATTTCAATGAAAAAGTTCAGAAAGCTGTAAACAGAATTCAACCAGAAGAATTAACAAGAAAAGTTGTTGAATGGATTCGTGAATTAAAATTTCAAAGTATAAATCTCGATTTAATTTACGGTCTTCCCTTTCAAACAGTTTCCGAATTTGAAAAAACTATTGTAAGCATTATTGATATTTCTCCGGATAGAATTGCGCTATTTAATTATGCCCATGTTCCGTGGATGAAAAAACATATGGAATTAATTAAACCGGAAGATTTGCCAACTCCGGAAGAAAAAATGCAAATATTAAAAATGTCGGCTGCAAAACTTACTCAAGCTGGATATGTATTTATTGGAATGGATCACTTTGCAAAACCGAATGATGAATTATCAATCGCATTAAGTGAAAAGAAATTATATAGAAATTTTCAAGGATACAGCACTAATGCCGGAACCGATTTATATGCTTTGGGAATTACAAGCATTAGTCAATTTGGAAATATTTATGCACAAAATTTGAAAACCGAAAAAGAATATTTTTCCATATTAGATGAAGGGAATTTCCCTATTGCAAAAGGTTATGAAATGAATTTAGATGATATAATTCGTAAAGAAGTAATTATGAAAATTATGTGTGATTTCGAATTGGATTTTTTTCAAATTGAAAATAAATTCAAAATTAATTTTGATGAATATTTTAAATTTGGTTTGGCAAATTTAACTGAATTGATTGATGATAATTTAATAAAATTAGAAAATAGAAAAATTACTGTTTTAGAAATGGGTAGACTATTAGTTAGAAATATCGCAATAAATTTTGATGGATTTATTGAACGCAAAACTGATACAGCTAAATATTCACGCACAGTTTAAACACTTGAAGTTATTCCCACTATCCGTTAGCTAACGAAGAGGAATGCTGAAAAATTTATAGATGCCCGATAAAAATATTCGGGAATGACATATTAAAAGAAAGTTAAAATAAATGAAAATTGCAGTAGTACTTTTTAATTTAGGAGGACCGGATTCTTTAGAAGCAGTTGAACCATTTTTGTTCAACCTTTTTTCTGATAAAGATATTTTCAAACTTCCTTTCGGACAAAAATTATTTGCAAAAATAATTTCAAGTAGACGATCACCAAAAGTTCAGAAAGAATATGATTTGATTGGCGGGAAATCACCATTAAACGAATGGACGGAAATTCAAAGAAAAATGTTGGAAGAAAAATTACAAAATAATTTTGAAAATATTTTTGTATTCACTGCAATGCGTTATTGGAATCCAATTACAAAAGAAGTTGCAGAGAAAATAAAATCGCAAAATTTTGAAAAAATAATTTTACTTCCTCTCTATCCGCATTATTCAATTTCCACAACCGGTTCATCATTTAATGAATGGGAAAGATGTTTTAATGCCGCTAACGAAAAAGTTTTTCGTGTTAATAATTATCAAACAAATCCATTTTATATTTCTGCAATAAATGAGAGAATCGATCAAACAATTTTAAAATTTCCAGAAGAAATTAGAAATGATATTCAATTGGTTTTCAGTGCACATGGAACTCCCGTAAGCATGGTAAAAAGCGGTGATCCATATTCTCATCAAATAAAAGAAACAATTGATAAAGTGGTGGAAGAACGAAAATATTCTCACAAACATCATTTGTGTTTTCAAAGTAAGGTTGGACCAGTAAAATGGCTTACTCCAGCCACTGATGTAATGATTGAAGAACTTTCTTCTCAAGGAAAAAAACATTTGTTAATTATTCCAATTAGTTTTGTATCGGATCATGTTGAAACATTGTTTGAATTGAATATTGAATATCGGCATGTTGCTGATAAAGTTGGAATTGAAAATTACATAGTGATGGAAGGTTTAAATAATTCAGAATTATTTGTAAATGCTTTGTACGAAGAAGTTATAAAATTTTTATAAGAAAAATTTATGAAAGGTAAAAAAGTTACAATTCTCGGTGCCGGAATTTCCGGATTAGCAACAGCTCATTGGCTTGAAAAAGATGGATATGATGTAACTATTCTTGAGCAAAATTCTGAAGTCGGCGGCGCAATGGTAACTAAAATTGTTGATGATTTTCTTATTGATTTTGGTCCAAACAGCGGTTTAGAAACAACTCCTAAAATTAAGGAATTGGTTAACGATATTGGTTTATCCAACGAAATGATTTACGCAAACGAAGAAGGAAATATTAGATACATTTTAAAAAATAGTAAACTAATTCCTTTACCTACTTCTCCATTAAAATTTTTACAAACAAAATTATTTTCCTTATCTGCAAAATTAAGATTATTGAAAGAACCATTTATTGGAAAATCAGAAGATGGATATTATCAAAGTATTGCCGAATTTGTTGAACGAAGATTAGGAAAGGAATTTTTAGATAATGCAATTGATCCTTTTGTATCCGGAGTATTTGCCGGTGACCCAACAAAATTAAGTGTGAAATCAGCTTTCCCAAAATTATATAGATTAGAAGAAGTTTATGGCGGATTGATTAAGGGAATGTTCAAAGGGGCGAAAGAAAGAAAACTCAGAAATGAAGAATCAAAACAAAGTGCAAAAATGTTTTCGTTCATAAATGGGATGCAGTCTTTTCCAAAAGCAATAGCAAAAAATTTTAAGGGACACATTTTTTATAATTGCATTGTTGAAAATATTATAAAACAAGATTCGAAAATAATTGTTGAACTTGAACAAAATGGCATAAAAGGAAAAATTACAAGTGATGTTTTGTTATCAACAATTCCAACGCACAGATTATCAAAGTTTTCTAATTTATTTGATACATATTTAACTAAACATTTAAATGATATTTTTTATCCGCCGGTATTGGTTTTATTTTTAGGTTATGATAAAAAAGTTATAACTCAAAAATTAGATGGATTTGGATTTTTAATTCCTTCAAAAGAAAATAAAAGTTTTCTAGGCGCAATTTGGAGTTCAACCATTTTCATAAATAGAGCACAAAAAGATAAAGCAGCGTTCACAATTTTTGTCGGTGGTGCAAGAAATCCGGAATTCAAAGTTTCAGATGTTGATGAAAAAATTAAAATTGTACTAAAAGAATTTCATGAAATAATGGGAATAAAATCTCAGCCAACTTTATTGCAATGGAAATTTTGGAACAAAGCAATTCCACAATATAATTTGGGTTATATCGAACATGAAAAATATTTTGAACAATTTGAGAATGAAAATCCCGGAATATTTTTAAGTGGAAATTATCGCGGCGGAATTTCTGTTGGAGATTGCATAAAAAGTTCTTACACAAATTTTGAAAAAATTAGAGATTATTTAGCACAATAAAAGATTTCTCATTAGTTAGTCAAAGGATTCGTAATGACAAACAACACTGCTGTCATTCTAAGTAGCGAGGTAATGTGAGAATAATAAGATGTCATTCCCACGAAAGTGGGAATCCAGAATTTATAATAAAAATAGATTCCCGATAAAAACATTCGGGAATGACTAAGTGGAATTTATTTTATAGGAATCGAAATGGCAAATTATCCAGAAAAAAGATTGCGAAGATTGAGATACAATCCGATTGTTAGAGATTTAATTCGCGAAACTTCTCTAACAAAAAATGATTTGATTTATCCTTTATTTGTCGCACCGGGGGAAAACTTTAGAAAGGAAATTTCTTCAATGCCCAATGTTTATCAGCTTTCGATTGATAATATTGTTAGGGAATGTGAAGAATTAGTTTCTCTCGGAATTAAAGCAATTATACTTTTTGGAATTCCCGAACATAAAGATGAAATTGGCTCAGAAGCTTATTCTGAAAATGGAATTATTCAAAAAGCAATTCGTGCAATAAAATCAAAAGTTAAAAATTTATTAATTATAACAGATGTTTGTTTGTGCGAATACACTTCTCACGGTCATTGCGGAATAATAAAAGGTGATGAAATTTTAAATGATGAAACTGTTTCGCTACTTGTAAAAGAAGCTGTTTCTCATGCAAAAGCCGGTGCCGATATGATTGCACCATCAGATATGATGGATGGAAGAATTTTAGAAATTAGAAAAGGTTTGGATGAAAATGGATTTCAAAATATTCCAATAATGAGTTATGCAGTAAAATATGCATCAGGATATTATGGACCATTCCGCGAAGCGGCAGAATCAACTCCGGCATTTGGTGATAGAAAATCTCATCAAATGGATGTGGCAAATTCATTGGAAGCTTTGCGTGAAGCGGAAAGCGATATTGCAGAAGGTGCTGATATCATTATGGTTAAACCAGCCGGCGCCTATTTGGATATTATAAAATCAGTAAAAGATAAATATAAAATGCCAACTGCAGCTTACCAAGTTAGTGGAGAATATTCAATGATTAAAGCTGCCGGGAAGGTTAACTGGATTGATGAAGAACGAGTTATGTTAGAATCTTTAATTTCAATAAAACGCGCTGGAGCAGATATTATTCTTACGTATTTCGCAAAAGATGTAGCAAAGTATTTGGATAAAATAAAATAACTTTTGTGATAAATTTTCAGTTCTTAATCTTTATCTTAATCATAATCTTACTCTGAGAACTATTTAAGAATAAAGATTAAAATAAAGATTAAGATCAAGAGTAAGATTAAGAAGAAAATAAAATTTAGAATTTAAGGTAACATTATGAAAATTTCCCAAAGTGAAAAATTATTTGAAGAAGCAAAAAAGTATATTCCGGGTGGAGTAAATTCTCCCGTTCGTGCTTTTAAATCTGTCGGCGGAACTCCATTATTTATAAAGGAAGGAAAAGGTTCACATTTTATTGATGTCGATGGAAATGATTTTATAGATTATATCGGAAGTTGGGGTCCACATTTATTCGGGCATAATCCGGATTTTATAATCAATGCTTTAAATGAAGCAATTAAAAAAGGTACAAGTTTTGGTGCTCCAACGGAAATTGAAATTAAAATGGCTGAACTCATATCCGAGCTTGTTCCATCGGTAGAAAAAATAAGAATGGTAAACAGCGGAACCGAAGCAACAATGTCTGCAATTCGTGCAGCGCGCGGATTTACAAATCGAGAAAAATTTATAAAGTTTGAAGGATGTTATCACGGTCACGCTGATTATTTTCTTATAAAAGCCGGTTCGGGAGCATTAACATTGGGTGTTCCTACAAGTCCCGGAGTTACTACCGGAAATGCGGCAGATACTTTAGTTGCGGAATTTAATAATATTGATTCCATCAAAGAATTAATTTCAAAGAACAAAAATGAAATTGCCGCAATTATTATTGAAGCAATTGCAGGAAATATGGGTGTTGTAAAAGTAGAAGAAAATTTTATAAACGAGTTGCGTTCAATTTGTGATGAAGAAAAAATTGTTTTAATATTTGATGAAGTTATGACCGGATTTAGAGTTGCAAAAGGCGGCGCACAAGAAATTTTAGGAATTACTCCCGATCTTTCAACATTTGGGAAAATTATTGGCGGAGGTTTACCAGTTGGTGCTTTTGGCGGAAAAGCTGAAATAATGGAAAAAATTGCTCCCTCTGGACCAATTTACCAAGCAGGAACATTAAGTGGAAATCCTTTGGCAATGAATGCGGGATTTGCAGCATTATCATACATAAAAGAAAATCCAAATATTTATAATTTGCTTGAAGAAAAATCATCATACTTGGAAAATGGCTTTAAGAAAAATTTAGAAAAGTTAGGAAAAAATTTCGCAATGAATCGAGTAGGTTCAATGATGTGTATGTTTTTCACAGAAGAAAAAGTCGATAATTTTAACTCTGCAATAAAATCTAACACTGAACTTTATGGAAAATATTTTCATAAAATGTTGAAAAACGGAATTTATTTGGCACCAGCTCAATTTGAAGCTTTATTTGTTTCCACTGTTCACTCAAAAGAAGACTTGGATAAAACAATTAATGCTCATTATAAATCTTTATTTGAAATTCTGTAATAGAATTTATAAGTTGAATATAGGTTTGAAATAATTTGTTTCAAAATTGAAACATTTTGATTTATGGCAGAATACGAAATTAAAAATGACGATATTTTAGATAGTTTAGGTGAAGGTGTTTTTACAGTTGATAAGAATTTTAGAATTAATTTCTTTAATAAAGCTGCTGAAAGAATAACCGGTCATAAAAAAGAAGATGTAATCGGTCAATTTTGCAAAAATGTTTTCAAATCAAAAGTATGTTTTACCGAGTGTCCTATCGCATTAGTTTTAAATTCCAAAAAAAATATCTATGATTTCGAATCAAAAATAAAAATCGCAAATGATTCCGCAATTCCAATAAAATTAAATGCCGCAGTTTTGCATAATGAAGAAGAAAAGCCAATCGGTGGAGTAATTTCTTTTAGAGAAATTTCCGATATTGAAAGAATCGGTCAAGATCTTTCAAAAGACACTAATTTTCACGGAATTATTGGAAAAAGTAAACCGATGAAAGAAATTTTCGAATTGATTAAGGAAATTTCAGATTCGGATGCACCGGTTTTTATTCATGGAGAATCGGGAACCGGAAAAGAAATGATTGCAAATGCAATTCAACAGACAAGCAGCAGAAAAGATAAAGTTTTTATTAAAATTAATTGCTCGGTTTTCCCTTCTCACTTATTGGCAAGTGAACTTTTTGGTCATGTAAAGGGAGCTTTTACCGATGCTGTAAAAGATCGCCCGGGGAGATTTGAAATTGCAGATGGAGGTACAATTTTTTTAGATGAAGTTGCCGAAATGCCTTTGCAAATGCAGTTACAGCTTTTGCGCGTTTTGCAAGAAGGAACTTTTGAAAGAGTCGGTGAATCTATTACAAGAAGTGTTGATGTAAGAGTTATTGCCGCAACAAATATTAATATTAATGAAGCATTGAAATCCGGAAAATTCCGTGAAGATTTATATTACCGATTAAATGTAATTCCAATTGAAGTACCCCCGTTAAAAAATAGACAAGATGATTTAATTCCGCTTATAAAACATTTCTTAAAAAAATTTTCGCTTATTTATAAAAAGGAAATTATTGATATTGATGATGAAACAATGGAATTAATAACAAATTTTGAGTGGCGTGGAAATATCCGCGAACTTGAAAATGTTATTGAATATTCTTTTGTAAGAACTAATAATTCTAAGATAATTACTGCTGCAAAACTTCCTCCAATTGTAAAGGAAAACAATTCTAAAAGAAAAGATTTTAACAAATATTTAAATGATGAAGAATCATTTGAGAAACATCAGCTTTTGGATATTTTAGAAAAAAATCATTGGAGTAAAGCAAAAACTGCCAAAGAATTAAGTATTGGCAGAACAACTCTTTGGAGAAAAATGAAACAATTTGGATTAAATGAAAAAGAAAATTAGTTCCACGTTCCTAATTCGGAACATAACGTTTCTATTCCCATAACTTATTTACTTATAACAAATTACCTACCATTTTAATAAATATTTAAAGAAAATGGAACGTTACGTTTAGTTATTTAATACGATAAACAGCTCTTTTAATATATTTTAGCTGGCATTCTTTTTGCAACTAAATGTAAAATTTAACTAAATGGGGAAAAAATGAAGGAATTAACAAAGTACTTTTTTATTCTGATATCCTTTGTTTTAATTATTACAAGCTGTAATGATGAGGAAAAGGAATTACCAATTACACCCGGAGCAAATGGTGAACTTTCCAAAAATACTTGCGAAGGTTGCCATACCGATTATGATTTGCTAAAAAAAGTTTATACTCCTGATCCGCCTTCAACTGGTGGTGCAGGTTGCGGGGGCGAAGCTCCACATTTTGAACCTTACGATAGAGTTGCATTACGAGGAAATGGTTATACTCAGTTTAAAAATAGTGTGCACGGAAAACTTGGCTGCGTTGCATGCCATAATGGTGTAGAAAATGTTGATAATGATGACTTTAAGATTGTAAAAGAACAAGCTCATTCCGGTGATTTTATTGCAAGTCCTTCTCAATATGCAACTGAAAAATGTGCATCTTGCCATCCTGATATAGTTGCAAGAACTCACAACAGCACTCATGAACAAGGCTGGGGACAAAAAAGTATGGTTACAATTCGTTACGGATTGGGAACTGGAAAAGACAAATTTGATCAATTACCTCAACAATTAAAAGATGGATATAAAGCAAATTGTCAAACATGTCATGGAAGCTGTGCGGAATGCCATGTAACAAGACCAACAGCCGGCGGTGGCGGTTTAATAAACGGTCATAATTTTAATAAAACTCCGGATATGAGAGCAAATTGTACAACTTGCCATGTTAGCCGCGGCGGACATGCATATTTTGGTGAAGGACCCGGAACAGTTCCTGATGTTCATTTGACAAAAGCCGGTTTCACTTGTATGAATTGCCATACACAAAATGAGATTCATGGAGATGGAAATTATTATGATCAGCGATACAAGAATAAATTAAAACCAGAATGCGAAAATTGTCATTCCGGTATTGAAACCGCAAATGATTATCACAGTATGCATATAAATGATTTCAATTGCCAAACTTGCCATTCTCAAGATTATAATAATTGCGGAAGCTGTCACGTTCCTGAACCTGGAAGCGGGCATGGTGGAGCACGAGTTGTTGCACATCAGAAATTTAAAATTGGTATGAATCCTATTCCGGAAATTAAACCTTACAAAATGGCAACTTTACGCCAATCATTAATGGCTCCTGATAGCTGGGATAATTATGGTGTTACAACTCTTACAAATTTTGATGAAAGACCGACTTATAAATATACAACTCCTCATAATATTTTAAGATGGACTGCGAGAACTGACACATCAAAAATTACTTTAGATGAAAATGTTGCACAGCCATTGTGTTCGCAAGCTTGTCATATTTTCAAAGATGCGGAAGGAAATTTAAAGAATAAACAATATTATTTATTTGAAACAGATTTAATAGAAACTTGGGAAAAATCAGCAACTGGAAAATATACTGTAGATGGAAAACTTCCAGCTTGGTGGGATATAAACTAGAATAAATCAAACACTCAAAATTATAAAGGAGATACAATGAACGAATTAAGAAAATTGTTTTACTTGTTACTAATCATACCTATTTTATTTCTAAATACCGGTTGCAACGAAGATGAAGATGATCCTGTTGCAATTAATGAAGCGGAAGTACTTGTTAAACATTTAGAAGGCGATGGCGGAAATCCAATTAATAACTTTGCCGCTATGATTGCTGCTTCAGATGTAAACACTTCAATAGCTGCAAACGATGCAAATCAAGTAGTTCTAGATATTAGATCAGCTACAGATTATGCAGCTGGACATATTAAAGGTGCTATAAATGTTGCTCCAACAGATGTTCTAAAATATTATGAAGCAAATAATTTACAAAATAAAACTACTGTTGTATTAGCATGCTATAGCGGACAAACTGCAGGCTGGGCAACTGGATTGATGCATACAATGGGTTATACAAACGTAAAAGATTTAAAATTTGGTATGTGCAGTTGGAATGCAACTACTTCTTCAGGATGGGTTTCAAATACAAATATGACTTCTAAAGGAAATAGAGGCGGAGATTTGGTTACAACAGCATTCCCAAAACCAGCAGCCGGAAATTTACCTACACTTAGCACAGGAAAATCAGCAGCTTCTGATATTTTAAGAGCAAGAGTTGAAGCTATTTTTGCCGGTGGATTTACTCAGAAAATTGCAAGAAATGATGTCATGGATCACACAAGTGATTATTTCATAGTTAATTATTGGTCAGTAGATCATTATAATTGGAAACATATTAACGGTGCTATTCAATATGCTCCAAAAGCTGATTTGGATTTTGATACTTTCCTAAAAACATTACCAACTGACAAAAAAATTGTTGTTTATTGCTATACCGGCCAAACTTCATCACAAGTTGCAGCATATTTAGCTGTTTTAGGTTATGATGTTTATTCATTACTTTATGGCATGAATGGAATTGATTGGGATAATATGCCCGGGACAAAATTTGTTGAAGCAAATGACGTAAAAGCATTTGAATTAGTACAATAAAATTATTTTGAATTAGAGCCTCTTAATTGAGGCTCTTAAATTAAATTGGTTTTTCAAAATGAATGAAATGTTAGGCAATCAGTATTTTATGGCAAGAAATTATTTGGGTGCTGCAAATGCATTCCAAACAGTTTTAAAGGATGAGCCTGATAATATTAATGCTACAAAAAAATTAATTATTTCACTTACTCAAATAGGTAAATTTTCAAAAGCTTTTGAATTATTTGCTGAATTTATTAACAAAAATATTGATAATATCTTAAGCACCGATCCAATTAAAGACGATTGCCCTTGTGCGGAATTAGTTAATAATCTTGAAAATAAAAGTAAATATGGATCTGAAAGTTTAACAATTTTTGAAACTCTTGGAATATTATGGCTTTATTGCGATATCAACAATTCAATAGATTATTTTGAAAAAGCTTCTGCTTTAGCGCCTAACGATACAAAATTAAATTCTGTTCTAATGATCTTAAAGAAAAAACTTCGCGAACTTTCCAACTAAATTTATTATCAAATATTAAACTGAATTCACTCAATTTCACTTCCTTATCATTTAAATATTTTTCATATTAATTAGAAGCCTTATCTTTAATCGGCTGATATGCAAAAAAATCTTCATAAAATCTTTTTGTATAATCATTTATTAATTCCGTAATTCTATCATAATTTTCTGAAGCAACAACTAATCCCGCATGGTATTTTTTATTTAATCTCCAAACAACTTCTTTATCACTATATGAATTTAAATCCGGGAATTCTTGTTTCGCTAATGAAATTAAAATTGCAGCATAATTTTTTTTCACATCTGGCAAAATATATTTTTCATCATCATTTAAATTTTCAATAATTGCCCATTCATTCCAATAATTAATTCCCGAAGATTCTTCAATCAAATTTGCAATATTTGCGCCGCCGACTCTTGCGGAAGTTTCTAAAAAATAAAATTTTCCGTCATTTGATTTAATATATTCGCTATGCGAAATTCCCTTTTTTAATCCAAGTGACTTTATAACTTGCTTATTTAATTTTAGTAATTCTTTTTCATCTTTACTTCCAAATTTAACTGTACGCGAGCAAAAAACTCTTCCTTCATGAGCAACTTCAAAAGGCGGTAAAGCATATTCATGAGTTAAAGCAAATTGAATTTTATAATTAAAAATTATTGAATCAACATGATAAATATTTCCTTCAATAAATTGTTCCAGCAAATAATATGATTGTTCATCGCCTAATTTATTTATTGTTTCCCATGCTTCTTCTTTGGAATAAAATTTTTTTAGACCAATTGCACCAGCTTGCGATCGAGGTTTTAAAATGTACGGCGGATTATTTGAATCAAAAAATTTATTTATATTATCATGATTTAACACATGAACAAAATTTGGGATTGAAATTTTATCTTCATCAGCTTTTTTACGCATTGCCAATTTATCTCTAAAATAACGCGCAGTTGTTTCTCCCATTCCGCCAACTCTTAAATGCTCGCGCAGTTTTGCAGCTTTCTCAACATCAAAATCATCAAGCGCAATAATTCTATCAATTTTTTCTGTGCGCGCCAAATAACTAACACTTTTCAAAACATTTTCCATATTCCATTCATTTTGAACATCCGGAATAAAAAATATTTCATCAATAAAATTTCTTGGCCAATTTGCCTCCATCAAACTTTGAGATGTAATTAACAATACTCTATTTCCAAGTTTTTTACACTTTACCATAAAATCAAAACCTTTTTCATAACTTGCCAAACATAAAACCGTTAAAGAATTTGAAGTTTTCATTAATACCTCACTCAAGTTTTTTCTAAAATGCGCAATTATTTTTTTTATTTCAATATTAATTGTTTTGAATTGCAAAATTGTAGAATGTCGCAAAGTTGCATAAATTTACTTTCATTAAATTAAATTTTGAATTGAGGGAAAAATGAAACAGTTTTTCAAATTTACATTTGCTGCAATGCTTGGGTTTTTTATTTCACTTTTTATTTTGGGTATATTTTTTTTCATTTTCACATTTGCAATAATTTCTACTATTGATACTGAAGAAACCGTTACTATTAAAAGTAATTCACTATTGGAAATTAAATTAGATTTTGAATTACAAGAAAGATCTTCGAAAGAACCCAATTTTAGTTTCGGTACAATTCCCTCTTTTGAAAAAGTAATTGGATTAAACGATTTATTAAAAAGTATTGCCTCAGCAAAAGATGATTCAAAAATAAAAGGAATTTATTTAGACTTAGATAATTTCGTTTCTCCGGGAATTTCAAAACTTTCTGAAATTAGAAATTCATTGTTGGATTTTAAAAATTCTAAGAAAATTATTGTTGCTCACGGAAATACAATTTCTGAATCCTCATATTATTTGGCAAGCGTTGCGGATAGCATTTATTTAACTCCAACCGGAAATATGGAATTTGACGGATTTGGAATTGAACTTACTTTCTTCAAAAAAACATTGGAAAAACTTGATGTTGAACCGCAGATTTTTCAACATGGAAAATTTAAAAGTGCTACAGAGCCATTCCGTCTTGATAAAATGAGTGAAGAAAACAGATTGCAATTGAACAAATTTTTAAGTTCAGTTTACGATAAAATAATTTCAGAAATTTCTGTGAGTAATAAAATTGCTACACAAGATTTAAAAAATATTTCTGCTGAGTTAAAAATAAATTCTGCAGAAAATGCAAAAGAATTCGACTTAATTACAAATTTAAAATATGAAGATGAAGTTGAATCTATTCTTACAAAATTGGTAAACGATTCATCTGAAAATGAAGTAGAAAAAATTTCATTTAAGAAATATGTAAAATCGGTGAATTTACAAAATAGCTCGAGTGATAATAGAATTGCTATCATTTATGCAAACGGTGAAATTACAGAAGGAAACGGAGACGAAAGTACAATAGGTATGGAAAATATTGTAAAATCTCTTGATGAAGCTTACAAAAATGATAGAGTTAAAGCAATTGTTATGCGTGTAAACTCTCCCGGCGGTTCTGCATTAACTTCTGATTTAATTTGGCGAAAAATAAAATTAATAAAAAGTGAAAAACCAATTATTGTTTCGATGAGCAATTTAGCAGCTTCCGGCGGTTATTACATTTCTTGTGCGGCAAATAAAATTGTTGCAGAACCTACAACTTTAACTGGCTCAATTGGAGTATTCGGAATTATTCCAAATGCACAGAAATTTTTTAATGAAAAATTGGGAATTACATTTGATGAAGTTTCTACAAGTGAAAATTCAGGTTGGGCAACAATTACAAATCCTTTAAATGAAGTACAGAGAAAATATATTCAAAACCAGATTGAAAAAATTTATGTTGATTTTGTTTCGCGCGTTGCAGAAGGAAGAGAAATGACTTTTGAACAAGTTGATTCAATTGGACAAGGCAGAATTTGGAGTGGAATTAATGCAAAAGAAATTGGATTGGTTGATACTTTAGGAGGAATAAATTTGGCTTTAGAAATTGCAGCGGAATCTGCCGGAATTAAAGATTATAAAATTGTTGAGTACCCAACTCAGAAAGAAACTTTTGAGAAAATTATGGAAATGTTTTCATCAAAAATTGAAATTGGTTTTAATAAATATTTATTTGGTGAACAATTTAATCAAATTGAAAAATTATCTAACGCAATGAAGTACAGCGGAATTCAAACAAGGTTACCTTTTAATTATGAAATTCGCTAAGAATAAAACCACCGAGGTTTTCAAAAACCTCGGAGGTTATGCATTTTAATAATAAAATTTAAACCCTATTCTCGCCATTACTCCACTCATATCAAATTCTCTTTCTAAAATTTGCTTTCTTCCAACATGCGGATCATCAATTTCATAAGTCCAGCTAGGATGTGAAGAATGATATGTAATCTCTGCAACAAAATCAGAATGTCTTCCTAATTGATATGCAACGCCAAAACCCAATCTCCAATTAAAATCAAATGCGCCTTCAAATTCATCTTCATTGGGATTCTCATAATTTCTGTAAAATATTAACAATGCTTCAACTCCAACACCACCGGTTACATAAGATGAAAATCTAGGTGCCATCGGAAATTTTGCTGTCATATTAAATAAAACCGGAATGCTATGCAAGTTTGTTTTAGCGCGAACTTCATTTAGTTCCGAATCGAAAAATCCATAATAATCATTCAATTCTTGAACTAAAATTTGGTCAACATAATTTTTATTAAACCAGTCAACACTCCACCCAATAACAAAATTTCTATCAATAAATTTTCCGCTTTCGTAACCAATTATAAATCCGGATTCTGTTGCTGAAGGTCCAAAATTACCTAATTTAATTGAAGACGATTTAGTAAGATTCTGCTTCGAAAAATATGATCTTGGCTGTGCATAAATTAGAGTTGATAAAATTAGCGTTAAAAAAATTATTCGTTTCATAATTACCTCACAATCAGTTTACGTAATTATAAAACAATCATAATGCCAAAAATTGATTTGTTTTTTTAATGATTTGTGGAAATAAAATCTTTTAATTGTATATTATTTTCTACAATGAATAATAAAAGCGACAATTTCTTAAATCAATCCCAATGAAATTGCAATTCCGAGCAGCATTAACATTATTCCAATTATTATATGAATTGTTTCAAAGGTAACTTTTTCGAGAAGATATTTTCCTAAAGAAGTTCCAATAAATGCAGAAACTATTCCGGCAATTAATAGATTTTGCAATTCGCTGTTTTGAAAAATTGCTGAATCAAATTTTAAGAATGTAATTCCGTAAACTAAAATTCTTACTATATCAATTACAATTGCGGAAATGACCATTGTACCGATAAATGATTTTTTTTCCAATCCGGCATGAGCTAAAAATGCAGTTCGCAAAGCGCCTTGGTGACCTGAAATTCCGCCGAAAAATCCGGAAAGTAAACCGCCAATCGGTATCATTTTTTCACTTAATTTTATTTTTTTTAGAAATGGATTTAATTCAACAATGGAAAATAAAATCATCAAAATTCCAATTGTAAGATTCACTGGCGTAACAAAAAAATCTTTTTCTGAAATTGTGTAATTGTATATTGGCGAAAGATGAGTAACATAATTAAGTAAAAATGCACCCGCAATTGCTGCAAATCCGGCTGGTAAAGTAAACAACATAATAATTTTCATGTTTGCATACTTACCCATTAAAATTCCTTTGTAAATATTATTTGCAAGATGTACAATTGCCGTTGCAGCAACTGCAATTTCAACCGGAAAAAAAATTGCAAAAGCTGGCATTAACAAAGTTCCGAGTCCAAACCCGCTGAAAAATGTTAATCCGGAAACCAATAATGCAATAAACGAAATTATTATATAGTTCATTTGATAGTAAAAATTATTCTCTATAAATAATATTATACTTTGCAATTAATCTATGCAGTGATCGCCTATCCAATCCGCATTCTATTGCAGTTTTAGTAATATTACCTTTGTGTTTTTTTAAATGATATGAAAGATATTCAGTTTCAAATTCTGTAATCGTTTTATCTTTTGCTTCATTGTATTGAAGATTTAAAATGCTATTTGAAATGGGTAAATCGTCTTTTAAAATATATTTCGGTAAATCTTCTTTTTGAATAATGTTTGATGTTGATAAATAAAATGCGCGACCAATCATATTCTGCAATTCTCTAACATTTCCGGGCCATTGATAAGATTTTAATAATTCTTTCGCATCGTTTGAGAAACTTTTAGCTGGTTTATTTTCCTTTTCACATAAACCTTTAAGATAGTGTTCAAGCAAAGGCATAATATCGTCTGTTCTATTTCTCAGAGGTGGAATATGAATTTGAATATTATTTAATCTGTAAAATAAATCTTCACGGAAATTTCCGTTTGTTACTTCTTTTTCCAAATCTTTATTTGTTGCGGCAATAATTCTAACATCAATATCAATTTCTTTTTGTCCGCCAACTCTTCTGATTTTTCTATCTTCAAGCATGCGTAAAAGTTTAATTTGTAATTGTTGGCTCATATCGCCAATTTCATCAAAGAAAAATGTTCCTTGGTTTGCAAATTCAAGTAAGCCGGGTTTGGTTTTAATAGCTCCGGTAAAGGCACCGCGTTCGTGTCCGAATAATTCGCTCTCAAAAAGATTTTCCGGCAAAGCTCCACAATTAACCGGAACAAAAGGATTTCCGTCTCTGTTACTTAATTTATGAATTACTCTTGCCACAAGTTCTTTTCCCGTTCCGCTTTCTCCTATTATTAAAACATTCATCATTTGCGGAGAAATTTTCTTTACCAATTCAATAACTTCTTTCATTTCCGGACTTTTAAAAATTATTCCAGAGTTTTTAATTGCCGGTTCTGTTTCTTCTTCAACATTTATTTTTTGTGTTAAAGATTCAAGTGATTTATCAATACATTGAAATAATTTTTTTGATGTAAAAGGTTTTTCAATAAAATCAAAAGCGCCTAACTGCATTGCTTCAACACTTGCTTCAATTGTTCCGTATCCGGAAATAATTATAACATTTGTCTGCGGATAATTTTCTTTAGCACATTTTAGAATATCAATTCCGGAATATTCATTCATTTTCAAATCAGTTATAATCAAATCAAATTTTTGCGATTTTATTTTCTCCAATGCAATCTTTGGATCTAGCAATGAAGTAATATTAAAATTATTTCTGCTCGAAAGAATTTTCTCCAATCCAACAAGCATATCTTTTTCATCATCTATTAAAAGAACTTCAAACATTTTAATTTCCCCCGTTAAATGTTATTGTGAAAGTTGTACCTTCATTAATTTTACTTTCACAAATAATTTCTGCATTATGATTTTTACAAATATTTTGCACAATGTATAAACCAAGTCCGGTTCCTTTTCCCGAATCTTTATTTGTGTAAAATGGCGAAAATATTTTTTCTAGTGATTCTTGATCAATGCCAATTCCATTATCACTAATCTTTAATTGAATTTTATTCTCCTCGGATAAATTAATCATAACATTAATAATTCCATTTTCTTTAATTGCATCCATAGAATTTGAAATTAAATTTAATACAACTTGCTCAATTTGATTTGGATCGCCAAAAATAATTGCTTCGGAAATTTTGAAATTTTTTTAAAAGTGTGGTTTTTCTTTTTTTGATTAATGGTTCCAACATTTCTGTACACGTTTCAACAAGTTTAACCAGATCAAAATTGGAAAAAGTTTTTGCTGATTTTTTGCTATGCTTTAAAATGTTTCCGGTAATTTTGGAAATTTTTTCTATTTGATTATTTACAACATTTAAATCATCAATATATGCAGATAATGATTTATTATTTTCAGCTTCATAAAGTAAATAGTCTGCGCGAGACATTATAATTGCGGAATGATTATTTATATCGTGAGCCATTGAAGCAGTAAGTTCACCTAATGTTACCATTTTATCAGCCCGCTGTAATTGATCCAAATGCATTTCATCAATTTTTCCGCGAGAATATTTTAATTCATTCACCATTCTATTGTAGTGATAATTTAAAATTGAAAATTCATCTTTACTCTTTACTGGCAAATTTAAATTCAAATTACCTTTTTCAACTTCGCTCAAAGCCAAAATAAAATTGCCAAGTGGTTTATTGATAAATTTGTTAAATATGAAATAGAATGAAAATGCAAGAATTAATAGCAATGCAAATGCTAAAAATATCATATGAAAATAACCTGTGTAAAATTTAACTTCGGCTTTTGTTAAATCAGTATCAACATCAAGAAATGAATTTATTTTCTCGCTATGGCATGATTGACATCTTTTTTCCATAATAATCGGCTGAATTGCAGTATAAGTATTTGTATTTTCATTTAGTGAAATTTTTCGTGCGATAATATTTTTAAGTTTTGTTTTTAAATGTCCCGGTTCAACAATATCAATATGTTTTCCAATTTCATCAAAATGAATTGCATATTTAATAATTCCTTCACTATCAATAATTCTGATGTGCTTAATTGATTTATTTTTACCAATTTGCTCAACAATATTTTGAACATTTTTTTCATCTCCTTTCATCATTGAATTATTAAGTCCGAAAATCATTAAATCAATTGCAGCACCAACCATAATTACGGATCTATCATGGAAATTTTTGCTAAACTGATTTAATAAAAATCCCACCGGAATTCCGATACTTAAAACGATTATAATAATTGAAAGGATTATAAACTTACTTTTAATTGTTCTAAACATTTTACCTCAAAATTTATTGTTGCGACAGATTTGTCACACTGAGACTTATTTGCCACACCAAAAAATAATTATTTTACAAATATTAAATATCGTTTAAAATTTATTAATAATCTGCTTAAAAAAAGTGCAGAAAACTAAGCAAAAAACAAACATTTAAATAAATGACAAATTATCTATTATAAAACCAAAAATGGCATAGGGATTGCATATAATAAGTTATTATGGGAAAAATGTTAATAATTTCTAATGATATTCAGATTAATAATTCTTTGGAAAATTTTTCTAAAGAATTTGGTTGTGAATACAATATCTATAAAAAATCAAATGATCCTTTAGATATTGCCTCGGAAGTATTAAGTAAAAATTCTACACTGGTAATTCTTGATGATGATTTTATTGCTCCAAACTCTATTAAACTTCTTGAAACAATTAAAAAAGTTAACCCAAAGCTTTCAATAATTTTTATAACGTCAGATTTAAGTATTGAATTGGGAAGAGCAATAAATAATATTGGAGTAAAATTTTATTTAATAAAACCGATTGATACAATAAATCTTAGAGAATTTATTAACTCGGTAAGAACACAAAATCAAAATTTACATTACTAATCAACTTATAGGAGGAGCCTAATGCTCAAAAAAATAACATTAACTATGCTGCTTATATTCCTAACTTTTGGAATGATAAACAGTCAAACGTTAGAAGTTAGACCATATGGAATTTCTGCAAGAGGAGTTGCCGCAGATACTAATGATATTTTCGAAGTAAAATATAATGGTTTATCAAATGTTGGTGTTGGAACAACAGTTTATTTAGTTGGCGAAGCTGTTGATACAACTTTTACAAGTCCGGTTTGGAACATCAAAACTAAACCAAGCGGATCAACTGTTACAATTCTTGGAAACCAAGACATAAGCGAAACCAAAAAAGCTATTTCTATGGTTCTTGATTTAGAAGGAACTTATGTTGTTGAATTCACCGATGGCGGATTAACAAGTGAAATCACATTAAATTCTGCGAAATATGTTGGAACACCAACTACTGGATTAAAGTGTGGTACTTGTCATTCAGCTGAACAAGCAAAATGGGAAGCTACAGGTCATGCAAACACAGTTAAACCATATACCGATGATCCGGCTGGACATTTTGCAAACAGATGTATGAGTTGTCATACAACCGGTTATGATGCAGAAGCCTCAAATAATGGATTCGATGATTTTGAATTCGTATTTCCTGCAACATTAGCAGAAGGAAATTATGATGCTTTGGTAGCTGCTTATCCAGATGCAATGCAAAGAGCAAATGTTCAATGCGAAGCTTGTCATGGTCCCGGCAGTGCTCATAATGGTGTAGTTTCAGATAGCAAAATGGTTTCTGCACAAGCAAGTGCAACGTGCGCATATTGCCATGATTCTGGAACACATCATGCAATTCCGGCATTATTTACTGAAGCTGGTTTAGATGCAACAGAATTTGATGGTCGCGGTTTCCATGGCGGACATACTGTTGGTGCATTTGTTGGGTCTACAAACAGAGATGGATGTTCACCATGCCACAGTGGAGCAGGTTATGTTCAATGGATTAAAGAAGGTAGACCAGCTGATGCATTAGGTTTACCAGCAAAAACAGCAGTTCGTCCGGATCCAACAAATTTTACATGCGTAACTTGTCATGATCCTCATGATGCAACAAATCCTTATCAATTAAGAGCAAAAGAAACCGTACTTGGCGATGGAACAGAAATTTCATTTGAAACTTATGGAACTGGTGCTCAATGTATAGATTGCCATAGAAGTAGAAGACAAGCAGCTACTTATGCTCAAGATATTAAAAATGGCAGTGCTCATTTTGGTGCTCATCATGGTCCTCAAGGTGATATGCTTTTAGGTAAAAACGCTCCGGATTGGGGAGTTGAATTGCCTAGTTCACCTCACGCTATTGCTGGTGGAAATGCTTGTGTTGATTGCCATATGGCTGGCGAATCTGCATTTGACGCAGAAGGAAATTTATTGAAATTCGGCGGACATACTTTCAACATGAATAATGAAGAAGGTGAAGATAATGTTGAATCTTGCGAACCTTGCCATGGAAATGTTGGTGAAACATTTAAAGAAAAGAAATTTTATATAAACGGAAATGCAGATTTAGATGCTGATGGAACTGCAGAAGGTTTACAAGAAGAAGTTCATGGATTATTAGAAGAATTAGCTACTTATTTACCAAAGAATGCTCAAGGCGGAGTTTTAATTCAATCTACAGCTGATTTTACTACTGCTGCAGATGATAGTTTAACACCTAGAATTATGAGAGCTGGTTATGCTTATTTCTTTGTTGAAGAAGACAGAAGCTTTGGTATCCACAATCCTCAATATACAGTTGCAATGTTAAAAGCAGCAATTGCTGAAATGTCTGGTGATCCAGTTAATGTTAATGATTTCACAAATTCATTACCAACTGATTACAGATTATCACAAAATTATCCTAATCCATTTAACCCAACAACAAAAATTAATTTCTCTATCCCAGAAGTTGCAAATGTAAAAGTTACAGTATATGATGCAATTGGTAGAGAAGTTTCAGTATTAGTTAATAAACAAATGAGTGCTGGGAATTATGATGTTGATTGGAATGCAGTAAATAATGCTGCTGGTATTTATTATTACAGAATCGAAACCGGTAATTTTGTTGCAACCAAGAAAATGGTATTAATTAAATAAAATAAATTGCCTCTACTGTTCGTGAATGATATAAACCCGGCTTTCGAGTCGGGTTTTTTATTTCTAATATGGTAATCTTCAATTATTGTTTTTCGATTTTAATTTTAAGTTTATAATCCTTTGGAGGAATTTCTACATTTAATTTCGGATATGGATTTACTTCTAATAGTTGTATTTTATAACCAAATAAAAGTGTATCAACGTTATAATAATTTATTGCAGTATGTAAAGTAAATTCTTCAGAATTATTATTCTTAGAAAATACTAATTTTACTTCAGCATCACCTTCCCAAACACACATTACATCTAAAGGACATCTTGAATCACCAACTAATTCTGCAAACTGAATAGAAATATTTTCATCATCATTAATTAACTTTTGCTTGTAATTAATTTCTATTTCATCATATAAATTAAATGATTCACAATCTGTTATTGAGTTACTGCAGAAAGTAGTAATTAATATCAAAACTGATATTAGAAACATAAATTTCATAATTATAAATGATCTGATAGTTTAATTTGAGGTGATTTTATATAAAAATCAATATAAAATTTTATGACAAACTGAATTGAATTATATATTCTGTTTGTAGAAAAAAAGCGAATACTAATTATTCGCTTTTTAAAATGATAAATATTGTAAGATTTTTAAACTTCTTTTGTTCTTTTTACTGCAGAAATTATAAATCCAACGCACATTAAAATTACGCCGGTCCAAACTAAATTTATGAATGGTTTTATACTTGCTTCAATTGATAAAACTTCTTTTGGAACTTGTTGCGTTTCAGCTTCATTATTGTTTGACAAACTACTAATCGTTAAACCCACGGAACCGCTTGCATCAAGATTTGTCATTTCAATTAGTAAATCTGCTTCATTAATTTGTACCGGGACAAATTCTTTATTTCCGCCAATTGTATTCATTTTTGGTTCAACATTAAATTTTTTACCATTGCTTTCAACAATTAAATTAGCCCCAATAGTAAAATTACCACCGCCCATCATTGATGACATTGCATCTTGAGGAAAATTAAAACTTTGAAAAATTATTTTACTTCCTTTGAAATCATAATAGTCACCTTTTTTCAAAGTAATACTAGTTCCGGAGTTTGAAGAATTTTCCGAAGCTCCATCTTCATAACTTAACGGCGTTACGTAAAAATCGCGAGTGAACATATTCCAAATATCTGGCTCTCTCATCAAACTATTATTAATTGAGGAAACATACATAACCGGTGAAATTGTTTTGGATGAATTATCTTTTTCAACTTTTACATTAAACGCATACTTTTCAGAATTTTCAATTTTATTATATCCAAGAAAAGTTACGTTATACCCAAAAATTGATGAGGTTTTCCCTTTTTCCAAATCGATTGAATCTTCTTCAGAAAATCCGCCGGTTGCAACAACACCCAATAAAAATAGAGCAATTCCAATATGTGCAATATAAGCTCCGAGCGATAATGCTTTTTTCTTGCAATTTTATTAGCTATTTCAAAATTTACAACTATTGCAAATATTGATGAAAATGATAAAAGTATTAACATTACGCTATAAACTTTTCCAAATAAAACAACTGCGGCTGTTAAAATTATTGTTAAAAGAATTGGAGTGATTAATTTTTTCCAAAGCTCTTGTGATTTATTTGTTTTCCATTTTAGGATTAAACTTAAACCATTTAATAATCCAATAATTATTGCAATAGGAAGATTTAATTCATCATAAAATCTTATTTCAACGGTTTTGCCAAAAATTGGCGCCGAAGTTCCGCCCAAAACAATTATTGCCGATGCCAAAATTGCAACTGCTCCCGTAAATAGAGCGAGTTCTCTTGATAAAATACTTTCTTCGTTTTCAAATTCAACATTAAGTGTTTTCCATCTATAAATAAATCCGGCTGTTCCAATTAACAAAAATGTAACCATAAAAATTACGAGAAGCAGATAAACCAACATTCCCGGTTCTGCAAAAGAATGAACCGAAGCTTCGCCTAAAATTCCGCTGCGAGTTAAAAATGTACTGTATAAAACAAAAATGTAAGTCAACATTGCAAGAATAATATTTGTTTTTACAAATCTACCAGATCCGCCAGTTGCTTGTGTTTTTTTCTGAATTAAAAGTGTATGAATTGAAGCAACACCAACAAGCCAAGGAATTAAGCTTGAGTTTTCAACCGGATCCCAGCCCCAATAACCGCCCCAGCCTAAAATTCCGTAAGCCCAATAACCGCCAAGCATAATTGCTAAACCTAAAATCATTGTTCCAACAAGCATCCATGGAAATGCTTGTTTAATCCAATCTCTATAATCATTTTTAATTAATGCGGCATTAGCAAAAGCAAATGGAACGGCAGACATTGCAAATCCAACAAATAAAATTGGAGGATGAATCTGCATCCAAAAATTTTGCAATAGCGGATTTAATCCTTTTCCATCAATTACAAATTGATTAAATGAAATTCCCGCAGAAACTAATTGTGCATATAATTGGTGATCCATTCTTACAAAACTTTTTCCGCCGGCAGAATCTTGAAACATAAAATTTTGCATAAAAGGCATTGAAAGAAATTGATTGTTTATATGTTTAATTTCTATAAAATTAGATTCCATCCATAAATAATTAAACGGACTTTTGAAAAGCGGATTTACGAGAAGTAATAAAAAGGTAAAACTTAATGTAAAAACCATCATTACTCTTGGTTCTAAATCACTTCTTTTAGAAGTATACTCAAGTAAAATAATTCCAATTATTGCTGTAAAAAAGGTCCAGAGTAAAAAACTTCCTTCTTGTCCGCCCCAAAATGTTGAGAGCAACAATCCAGTTGATAATCCGCTTCCGCTGTAATTAAATACGTATTTATATTGATATTGGTGAGTTAAAACTGCGTGAACTAAAATTAAACTTGCAAAAATTGTCATCATTGAAGCAGTGTGAAATCCAATTCTTGCTTTGGTTAGTGTATTTGAATAACCTTTATAGGTTAGATAATACATAAAAAATGTAAACAATCCGGCTAAAAACCCGATTGTTAAAACGATGTTTCCTAACATAAGTTTTTGCCTTTCTAATTAAGATTTTTCGGATTGATCAAATTGTTCTTCGTATTTGGATGGACATTTTGTTAGAATATCATCTGCATGAAAATAACCGTTTTTATATTTTCCGGTTACAACTACAGAAGTTGCCGATTCAAAATTATTTGGAATTGTTCCGTTATAAATTACTTTCATTTCATTGCCGAGATAATCTTTCATATAAAATGAAAATTCTTTTTTGGCTTTATCCATCATATAATTTTTCTCTTTAACCCAGCTTCCCGTTGCTTTCATAGTTTTTGTAGAATTCATTATTTCGCTAAAATTTTCTTCATATGAAATATTTGTTTCTGTAAATAAGTATGACATTATTCCCAAAAACACAACTATTATAATTCCACCAAACATATATTTATTTTTCATTGCGTGATTCCTTAATTTCAATTTCGATTTCTTTTAGCCTTTTATCCAATGAATTGAGATATGTAAAAATTCCCAACCAAATTGTTAATACAATAAATAATACAATGTATATTGAATTAGTTTCCAAAAAATTTAACAAGTTTTCCAATTTAAAATCCTTAAATAACTTTTTTTAATAATCTATCTTTTATTATAATTGATCTATAACCAATTTTCCACATCCAAAAATAAAACATAGTAAACGCAACAAGAGATAAATAAAAAATAATCTGCATTGTTCCGTTCATTTTAAAATCAACAACGGGACCTAAATTATCATCATTTGCAGAACCAGGATGCAAGCCCGACATAATTCTTGGCATAATGAAAATAAAAAAAGGAACCGTTAAAAATGCAATAATTGAATAAACCGCAGAAAGTTTTGCACGTTTATCTTCATTTTCTATTGCAGATCTTAAAGCAAATAAAGATCCGTAAATCAATAACAAAATAAAGATGCTTGTTTCACGCGGATCCCAATGCCAAAAAGCTCCCCACGTAAATTTAGCCCAAATTGATCCGGTAACAGTTGCAAGAATTGTAAATATCATTCCTAATTGCAATGCTGCATTTGATTTTGCATCATCATCTAAATTTTGATTTCGCAAATATTTAATTCCGTATATCATTGCCATTAAAAATGCAATAACGGAAAGCCAAGCTGTTGGAACATGAAAAAATATGATTTTTGCTTTTTCTTCTAAGCCGGGAATGTTTGGAATTTCATACCAAACCGACGGTTTAAGCACAATGGGAAATGAAATTCCGGTAATTATAACAATCACCATTATGATGAAAAGAATTGATTTATATATCATAAAAAATAAAATTCTTAGAAAATTGAGTTAAAATATAACCAAATTTCCGCACTCAAAAAAGAATACTTTGTCTGAATGACAGCATAAATATTGAAGTAAAGATATGGTTATATTAAAATTTATTCAAGAGAATAATCGGTGCAAAATATTTTGTAAAATTAGCAAGATTACAGAATTCAAAGATTACAAAATTATTATGAGAATTTAACTTGAAATTCCCATCAAAATATGATTTATTTCGAGTAAAAGTATTATTAATTAAAATGCAAAATTCAAGAAATATAATTTCAATAATTCTCATAATTTCAATGTTCGTTTCAAACATTGGATTTTTGCTGAGAGAAGATTGCTGCTTTGAAAATGCGAAATTGGTTCTTAATATTTTTGATGAAGAAAACTGCTGCAGTGAAAATTCTCAAGAAGAAAGCTGCTGTTCAGAAATTATCGAAAAAGATAATTGCTGCACTGAAAATTCTACTTCATCTAAAATGAAAGAAAAAATATATTGCGGTGGAAGTTGTTATACAATTAGTAAATATGTTAAATTAGAAATAAATCAAAATATTTCCGAAGTTGAAAAATTCCAACCGCATTTTGAAATAATCTGCAATAATATTATTGATGAATCAATTGAAGAAAATCATAATTATTTTTTCTCAAACGAAATTCAAAACCTTCCCAATATTTCCGGGCGTTCATTAATTATTTCATTTCATAAATCCAAAATTCCTTCTCTTAATAAAGTATAATTTCTAAATCTCGCTTTTACTTTTACTAATTTTTTTGAGGAGGATTAAAATGAAAAACATTTTAATCATTTTTCTCTTTTGCGTTTCTGCAATATTTCCGCAAAAGTTGAAAGGAATTGTCTATGAAAATATTGGTGAAAATATTTCTCCCTTACCCGGTGTAAATATTTTTTGGGAAAATACAACAATCGGCACAACATCAAATGCAGATGGAAGTTTTGAAATTATTAAAACTTCTGCTGATTCATCAAAATTAATTGTAAGTTATGTTACTTTCAAACCAGATACAATAATTGTTAAAAAGTCTGAAACCTTTATTGAGATAATCCTTACAGAAAATCTTGAACTTGATGAAATTACAGTCTTAGTAAAAACTAAAGGAACTGAATTTGATGATTTGAATCCGATTTTAACACAAACACTTTTTAATAAAGAATTCAAAAAAGCCGCATGCTGTAATTTATCTGAAAGTTTTGAAACAAATGCTTCGGTAGATGTTTCTTATTCCGATGCGGTTTCGGGCGCAAAGCAAATTAAGCTTTTAGGACTTGACGGAAAATACGGTCAAATTATGACAGAAAATATTCCGAATTTAAGAGGACTTGCTTCTGCTTACGGAATTTATTTTGTTCCCGGACCTTGGATGGAATCAATTCAAATTTCAAAAGGAACTGCTTCTGTAATTAACGGATTTGAATCAACAACCGGACAAATAAATATTGAATTTAAAAAATCAATTTTGCCAAACTCTTTTTATGCAGATTTGTTTTCCACAGATCAACTTAAAAATGATGTTAATGCAATTACAACAATTAATATTGATGAAAATATTTCTACCTCACTTTTTCTTCACGGTGAATATTTTGGAAAAAATGTTGATCATAATAAAGATGGATTTTTAGATCATCCGAATGTTAGGCAAATTAATATTTTAAATAGATGGAATTATGAAGATTTCAAAAATTGGCATATTGCCGCAACCCTTAATTACATTAACGAAGAAAGGTATGGCGGTCAAATTGGTTTTGGTTCCAAAAATAATTTTAGCAAATATAGGAATATTATTAAAACGGAACGATTTCAAATTTGGTCAAAAATTGGTTATATGTTTTCCAATGATTTGAATTCGAGTTTTGGATTTATAAATATGCTTACAACTCAT
This sequence comes from Ignavibacteriota bacterium, assembly GCA_016716225.1. Classification (NCBI taxonomy): domain Bacteria; kingdom Pseudomonadati; phylum Ignavibacteriota; species Ignavibacteriota bacterium. The sequence goes on from JADJWT010000001.1 coordinate 394,619, forward strand.
AAACAAAATTCAAGTTTTGGAAATAGAATTTACAATTCCGATGAATTAAGTTATTATTCAAACTTAATTTTTGAATCGCAAATTATAAATCAGAAAAATAAAATCAATACTGGAATTAGTTTGGTTTATGACAATTTAAATGAACTTTTTATTGAAAATAATTTCGACAAAAAAGAGTTTATTCCCGGTGCATTTTTTCAATATACTTTTCAACCGGAGGAAAATTTAGCTTTAATTAGCGGAGTTCGTGCAGATTTTAATAATAAATTCGGAATGTTTATTACTCCAAGATTTCATGCACGTTATTCGCCTTTAGCCAATACCACATTGCGTTTCACAATTGGGAAAGGATACAGATCATCAAATATTATTTCCGAAAATATTTCGTTTTTATCTTCATCAAGAAATTTTATAATTGACGAAAATTTAAAAATGGAAAACGCAATAAATTACGGTTTTAACATCACTCAATATTTTTATTTCTTTGATAAAGAATTATCAATCAATGCAGATTTTTATAGAACCGAATTTATCAATAAAGTAGTAGTGGATATTGATCAAAATTCCCACGAAGTAAATTTTTATAATCTTGATGGAAAATCTTTTGCAAATAATTTTCAAGTTGAACTAAATTATGAATTAATTAAAAATTTAGATTTAACGGGAGCTGTAAGATTTTCTGATGCAAAAACTACTTTTAATGGAAATTTAATTTCTGATCCGCTGAATAAAAAGTTTAAAGGACTTTTATCACTTTCATATTTATCAAATTTAAGATTGTGGCAATTTGATTTTACAACTCAATTTAACGGTTCATCAAGAATTCCAAAACTTGCAGAAAATATTACTTTAGAAAACGGAACAAAATCTCCTTCATTCATAAATATGATGGCGCAAATTACACATTACCTAAAAGGTTGGGAAGTATTTTTAGGAATTGAAAACTTTACAAATTTTACTCAATCGCAAATAATAATTTCTGCCGATGATCCATTTGGACCGGATTATGATTCATCAATGATTTGGGGACCAATTGAAGGAAGAAAATTCTATTTGGGATTTAGACTAACATTAAAATAGGAAAAACAAAAAATGAAATATTTATCAAAATGTATTTTAATTCTTTTTATAATTTCATGTAGTGCAAACATAAATTCAAATAATTTAAAAGTTGCAACTTTTGATACATCTATCCATTGCGAAAATTGTGTAAATACAATGTTTGATAATCTTCCAAAAGAGAATGGCGTTGTAGACTTAAAAGTTGAGTTGAATGAAAAAACTGTTACAGTAATTTTTAACACGGAAGAAACGACCGTTGAAAAATTAGCAGAAAAAATTAACGAACTTGGTTATTCTGCTTACATAAAAAACTTAGAGGATTTTAAGAAAAATTAATTTTCCAAATTATTTGCGAAATTAAATTTTAGTTTGCCATCAAAACATCGATGGCAATTTATTTTAGTAAAATCATTTTCTTTGTTAACGTTAATTCTCTTGCTTGTAGTTTGTAGAAATAAATTCCACTTGATAAATTTTTTGCATCAAATTCAACTTCATAATTTCCGGGTTTTTGTTTTTGATTTACTAATGTTAAAACTTCTCTTCCCAAGATATTGTAAATTTTTAATGTAACTTTACTCAGACTAAAGTCTGAGGCTACATTTGACGTTTCACTTTTCACTTTTAACGGAATACTATATTTTATTGTTGTATTTGGATTAAATGGATTGGGATAGTTTTGATAGAGAGCAAATTCAGTGGGTAAATTTTTCGAATCATCAATATCATTTATTTGATCAATTATTTTAAATGGAGATGCATCAACCATTGTAATTTGTTTTAATGTAGAATTTAAAGCTGCAATTCTAATTGTGTAATCACCAAGTGGAGTTTCCAATAAATTAACTTGGACTGAATTATTTGTAAAATAATGATCATCGGAAGATTCATCACCACTTTCGCCATTATCTACAAGAATTCCATTATATGGCCAATCTGATTTTAAAGCACCGTTTTGTATTTTCTCATCTTTAAATGCTTCAAAAGTTACTAATTCTATTGTATACGGAGCACTAATTACATGCGCTTTAAAAGTTGATATTATTGATTTATCTAATGTAACATAATTTGGTAAAAACTCAACTTCACTAATTGATGGAGTACTTGCAATACCATTGGAATTTATTGATGCAATCCAAATTTGTGAAAACCCATTTGCCGATCCGGAGAGAAAACAAAATTTATCTCCATTCCAATTAATTGAAGGAAGACTAGAACTTGAAAATCCGAAACCACCTAAATAATTGCCAATTGCATCAATGCTAACAATATCAAAATATGATTCTGAAATTCTATTAACATACGAAATTGGAAGTCGTCCATTAGCACCTAAAACAATTGCTTTTCCGGTTTCTCCGGCAATTTGAGAGAATTGTGAAGTTCCAAAATTATCTAAATTTCTTACAACCGTTTTTCCTTCACCACTGCCTATTTGAGTGAAATTAATATTAATTACATCATAACCTAAACTATCAATAAATTCTCTACTAAATACAAGAAAACTATTACCATCTTTGCTTACGGAAAACGGTTGATTACCAACTGCATATTCACCCAAATGATAAAATGTACCATTTTTAAAAACAACTAAATCACCTCTATTATAATCTGATACTTCTATTTTGAAAAATGGTGTCCCGACTAAAATTGCTTCTGCATTTGCGGAAATATCAAATCCACTACTGAAACTTGTTGTCCAAAATTCATTAACATTTCTTCCAAACAATTCAATTGCCATATTTGAAAAATTAAAAACTTGCTGAAGATTACTTCCATCGGAATAAACTTCCCAAACACCGGTTCCTTTTGGATCTCTATGATTATGAATAAAATAAACAGTAATTCCGTCTGCAGTAATTCGCGGAGGAACCGGAATTTCCGGTTTCATATCTGCAAAATTAGGATCGGGATTTGGAAGTAACGTAATAATTTTATTTATTGAACTTCCATCAGAATTGCTTATAAATATTTCTCCGGTTCCTATATAATCGCACCAAATAATTTTGCTTCCGTTAGCATTAATATCAACAAATGGTCCAAATCCGGTATTTGCAAAATCATATATAAGTTTTAGCCCGCTTCCATCAGAATTTATTGTGTAAACTTTTCTTGTATAACCACCGGTTGCAAAAACTATTTTTGAACCATCAGAACTTAATTTCATACTGCTAATTCCCATATGATTTTCAAAGCTGCTAATCTGTTGATATTCAACGGAGCGAATGACATTTGTTTGTGCAATTATTTTAAATGATGAAAAAAATATTAAACTTAAAATCACTATAAAATATTTTTGGGAGTGATTCATAAATTCACCTCATTTGAAAGAGTGAAAATTTTAAATTTTATTTGAGAGTTTTTGCTTTCGGTTTTATTGGAAAAATTTATTTATAAAAAATGATTTTCAATAAATTTTTAATAGAAATGGAATTATATTTTTTACTTGGTCAAAAAATAATTTTTCAACAAAATTAATATATAGATTTACAATTAATTTCTTTATGCAATAAGCAATATTTTATTCACATAATCAAATAATAATTATCTTAAATCAAATTCTAAAATTTTGCAAAAATTATAAATACAATATTTTCAAAAAATTCATTTAGTTTACAATAAGTTTATTAATGATTTGATAAAATGAAAAATATTTCTCAACAAATTAAAAAGTATATAAAATTTTTTACCGAAGATATTTGGCGAATAAGATTAAGCGAATTAAAAGGTAAAAAAGCTTTTTTTATAAAACAGCAAAGAATTATTATTCTATCAATAAGAAATTTTCGTGAAGATAATTGTGTTTTAAGATCATCTGCACTTACGTTTTATTCAATGCTATCGATTGTGCCGGTTGTGGCAATTTTATTCGGAATATTCAAAGGCTTCGGACTTCAATCTCAATTAGAAAAACTACTTCTTGAAAATTTTAAAGATTATGAAGCAGTAATGATTGAAATTGTAAATTATTCCAACATACTTTTGGATAACACTAAGGGCGGAATAATTGCCGGAATTGGTATAATTTTATTGCTATGGACGGTTATTAAACTTCTTAACAATATTGAGTATTCTTTAAATGATATTTGGAAATTTAAAACATCACGAACAGTTGTTAGGCAATTCAGTGATTTTTTGGCAATAATTTTTTTGGCTCCGTTATTTTTTGTTCTATCAAGCGGATTAACAGTTTTTATAAGTGTTTACATTGATGATTTAGCTGAAAAATATAAATTACTTGGAATGATTGTACCAATAATTTCATTTGTTCTAAAGTTTCTTCCCTACTTAATTATTTGGATTTTATTTACACTATTTTACGTTGTTATGCCAAATGGTCCAGTAAAATATTCTGCAGCATTTTTTGCAGCTGTAATTGCGGGAACGCTTTATCAAATTGTGCAATTTTTATATGTTACTTTTCAAATTGGCATTACAAGTTACAATGCAATTTACGGAAGCTTTGCGGTGTTTCCACTTTTTCTAATTTGGCTACAGACAAGTTGGCTTATATTTCTTTTCGGTGCGGAAATTTCTTATTCAATTCAAAACATAAGTAATTATGAGTTTGAAGCCGATTCAAAAAATATCAATAATCATCAGAAGAAATTGATTTCGTTGGCAATTGCTCAAGTTGTTGCAAAAAATTTTCAGAATGGAAAGAAAGCATTATCATCTAATGAAATAGCCGAAAAATTAGGAATTCCAATAATTTTAACTGATAAAATAATTTCAGAATTTGTTGAATCCGGATTATTTTCAAAAATATATTTTGAAAAAGAAAAAGTCTATTTTTATCAGCCGGCAAAAGATTTAAAGTTTTTCACAATTAAAAATGTTTCAGATTCTTTAGATAAACGCGGCTCAAGAATTCCTTTAAAGAAAAATGATGAATTTAATTCACTAAATGAATTAACTGAAAAAATATCTCAATTAGTTAATAATTCTTCTGAAAACAAATTGTTAACGGAAGTATAAAATAGTAAATCAACTTTCAAATTAATTTAATTCAACATATTAACTCACCATAAAACTTTTCAATCTAAACTTCGTCAAAAGTTAAAATATTACCTAACGGTAAGTAGCAAATTTCGATAGAAATTTATAATTTACCGAACGGTAAGTATAGGAATATGATAATGAGTGAAATTCAAGATAAATTAGTTTCGAGTGAAACAAAAAATAAAATATTTAATGCTGCGGCAGAATTATTTGCACGTGATGGTTTTTATAAAGTTTCGGTAAGAGAAATTTGCGAAGCGGCAAAAGTAACAAAACCGGTTTTGTATTATTATTTCAAGGACAAAGAAACTTTGCTTGAAGAATTAATGAAAGAAACTTATGCAAGGGTTGATGAACTTGTTGTTAAATATCTAAATGAAACTGATTGTTTAGAAATTTTACTTAAAAATCTCGTAAAACTTTATGTTGAATTTCTAACTTTTTATCCAAACTTAACAAGATTCTCTGCTTTTATTCAATCGACAAATGTTCCGAAAAGAATTTTGGAAATGAAATTAAACAGATACAAAACAGAAATGGGAAAACTAATTTCAATTTTAAAATTAAATCAAAAGTCTGGTATAATCCGAAAAGAATGTAACCCGGAAACTTTAGCTATTAATTTTATTGGAACAATCGTTATGTATATCGGTGAATTTTTAATTTTTAATTTATCCATAAAAGATGTAAACAAAAAACTTAACAATTTCGTTGAGTTTTGGATTAATACATTTATTATCAAAGATTTGGCGGAGTAATTTTATGAGAAATATATTTTTACTGTTTACTGTAATTTTATTTTTAAATGAAGCTAATTTTTCACAACAAAAAACAAAAAATATTATTGAGCTTTCTTTTAATGAAGTAATTGGTATTTCAAAATCCGAAAACTTATCGCTAAAATCAAAATTGCTTGAATATGAATATCAAAATCTGGAAGAGTGGAAATCATACTCAAATTTTCTTCCAAGTTTAACCTATCAAGGTTTAGCGACAAATAATTTAGAACTTCCAGTTTTTGTTTTTATGGGACAAAAATTTACCGTAGGAACAAAATTTGCATTTCAACATTCTTTAGATCTTTCTCTCCCAATATTTACGGGCGGATCAAGATGGTTTAATTTAAAGATTCAAAAAAACATAAGAAAATCTTTAAGTGAAGAATTGAAAGGAAAAGAGCAAGAAGTTGTACTTCAGTCATTACAAGCTTTTTACGGAATTATTTTAACCAATTCATTATTTAAAACAGCTTCAGAAGCAGTTGAAGTATCAAAACAAAATTTGGATCAAGTTAAAAAATATTATGAAGCCGGAACTGCAACAGAATTGGATTGGCAAAGAGCAAAGGCACAATACGCCGCTTCATTGCCGAATTTAGAAAAAGCTAAATCAGAAAAATTATTGGGAAAGCAAAGATTAAAATTTCTATTAAATATATCTCTGGACGATTCTCTTGTGATTACCGATTCTTTAGATCAAATAGATTTTTTGAATAATTATAAAAATTCTTCACTTGAAGAATTAAAAAAAATTTCTGAAGAAAATAGATTTGATATAAAATCTTTACAGTATAAGTTGGCTGCAACAAAGCAAGGAGAAAATATTGCACTTGGCAGTTTTACTCCAATTATTGCAGCTTCCGCAAATCTTGGGCACCAAGCTCAGTTGGAAAATTCTCATGTTATGTGGAATGATTATATCCGATCAAAATCAATTTCACTTTCAATGATTTGGCCTTTGTTTGAAGGGGGAAAGAAAATTCTAAATTATCAACAAGCAAAAATTCAAACTGAGCAAATGGAAATTATGCTTGAACAAGCTGATAAAGGAAGAATTTTAAATGTTGAAGAAAATTACTACATTTTTTCAGAATCAGTAAAAAATCTTGAAAGTTTGAAAGAAGCAATGATTCAATCGAAAGAAAGTTTGCGACTTTCAAATTTACTTTATGCAGAAGGAATGAGCACTCAACTTGATGTTTTAAATGCACAATTATTAAATACAACAAATCAAACACAATATTTTCAAGGTATTTTTAATTACAATGTAAGTCAACTAAATCTATTATACTCAATGGGTGTCTTGAATGAAATTTGGGAATAAATTTATAGAGGAAAAAATGAAAAAATTATTTTTGGTTTCCACAATATTTATACTATTTATATTTACTTCTTGCCAAGAAGAGACAAAACAAAAAAATGAAAAAATTGTTCCGGTAAAAGTTTTTAATGTAAAATTAGACAACATTGAAAACTTTGTAAAAGCAACGGGAACAATAACTGCGGGAGAGGATGTAATTGTTTATTCTAAAGTATCAGAAAAAATTATCAACATTTATGTAAAACCCGGAGATAGAATTTCGCAAGGACAAAATATTGCAGTTCAATATAATGCGCTGTTCAAGCAAAGTGTTGATGCTGCAGAAACATCTGTTAAATCTGCTCAAGCTCAACTTAATTTAGCATTACAAGAATTTAACAGAATTAAAAATTTATATGAGCAAAAGGCAATCAGCTCTCAGCAATTTGATCAAATAAAAACTCAATATGAATCTGCAGAATTAGGATTACAAGCTGCTAAAGTTCAATTGCAACAAGCAAAAGAGCAATTTGATAATAGTTTTATAAAAGCTCCATTTAGTGGAGTTGTTGCTTCTTTATATATTGAAAAAAATCAAATGCTTCCAGCCGGTTTGCCGGTTGCACAGATTATAAATTCCAATTCAATGAAAGCAAAAGTTAAAATTCCATCTTCAGAAATATCCGGAATATTTAAAGGTCAATCGGTTTCAATTGAGTTACCTTCCATTCCAAATAAAATTTATGAAGGAACGGTTGTGCAAATTGATCATGCAGTAGATCAGATTTCAAAAAATCTTCAAGTTGAAGTTTCCCTAAATAAAATACATCCCGAAATAAAATCCGGTATGTTCGGAGAATTTTTAATTAAGACTTCAATAAAAGAGAACAGAATAATTATTCCCGAAAATTCTATTCAAAGTAGAACGGAAGTTAAAATTGATAGAGAAACCGGAACTCAAAAATCAATTAAAAAATATTTTGTCTTTGTAATTAAAAACGGAAAAGCTGATTTAGTTGAAGTAAAAACCGGTATCAACAACGATGGAAGAACTGAAATAATTTCCGGGTTAAATGTTGGTGATACTATTGTTGTTGTTGGACATAATATTGTAAAGACTGGTGATAAAGTTAAAATTATTGATTAAAGTGAGCTAATTATGATATTAACAAAATTTTCTTTGAAACGACAAATAACACTCATAATGTTTTATGCTGTGGTTATTGGTTTTAGTTTATTTTCTTTTTCACAATTAAAAATAGATTTCTTTCCGGATATTCAATTCCCCATTGCCGGAATTATTACCAACTACTCTGGCGTTGGTCCGGAAGATATTGAGAATTTAATTTCACGACCAATTGAAGAAGCAGTATCATCCGTTAAAAATATTGAGAAAGTAAATTCTCAATCATTCAAAGGTGCGTCAATTGTAACTCTTGAATTTAAATACGGAACTGATATGAATCAAGCTGAAGCTGATATCAGAAAAAATTTAGATTATATAAGAGATTTTCTTCCGGCTGATGCAAATGAACCAATCACTTTTGTTTTCGATCCATCAATGAGTCCGATTATATTTTTAAATTTAAGCTCTGAATATCTTGGTTCAGCTGAGTTAAGAAGATTGGCTGAAGAAACAATAGAACCGTTGTTTGAAAGAGTTGACGGAGTTGCATCTGTTCAGACTCAAGGTGGTTTACAAAGACAAATTAATGTAAATCTAAATCCAACATTACTTGCCTCTTTTGGTTTATCTCCGGATGATGTTGCACAAGCAATTCAATTAGGCAGTGGACTTTTACCTGGCGGAACAATCGAAACCAATCAAAAAACTTATAATTTAAGAATCTTTAGCGAGTTTCGTACTTTAGACCAAATTAAAAATACTATTGTTACTCTGCGAGGTAAAGATCCCATACTAGTTAAAGATGTTGCAATTGTTGAAGATAGTTATAAAGATAACGCTTCTGAAGTACGTGCGGATTATGGTGAAGGTGTATTAATGTTTATTATGAAACAATCCGATGCAAATACTGTATTGACTTCAAGACGTGTTAAAGAAGCCATGCCAGATATTTTAGCAAGACTTCCTCAAGGTACAAAACTTACTTCATTGTGGGATCAATCAGATTTCATAATGCTTTCCGTAAATAATCTTAGCAATACCGCAATAATTTCTTTTGTTCTGGCATTTATTGTAATATACTTTTTCCTTCGCAATATTCGCGGAAGTATAATTATGGGAATTTCAATACCCCTTTCAGTAATTGTAACATTTGCAGTTATGTATGCATCAAATTTAACATTAAATATTATTTCTATGGCTGGACTTGCATTAGCTATTGGAATGCTGGTAGATAATTCAATCGTTGTTCTCGAAAATATTTACCGCCACAGAGAAATGGGCAAAAATAAATTTGATTCCGCTGATATTGGAACTTCTGAGGTCGGATTAGCAATTACAGTATCAACACTTACAACAATTGCAGTTTTCGTTCCGGTTTTATTTGTGCCAAATATTACCGGGCAGTTATTTAAAGATCTAGTTTTAACAATTACATTCAGTTTAATAGTTTCATTGATAGTTGCGTTAACAATTGTTCCACTAATGTCCGCTAATATTTTGCGTTTGGAGAAAAAAAATAAAGATGGGTTTATTGAATCCATAAAAAATAAAATTGGAATTTGGCTTGAAAAACTTTCACAAAATTACTCAACAATTTTAAATTGGTCCTTACTTCATAAAAAAACAGTTCTGGGAATTGTATCAATAATGTTTTTAATTTCTCTGGGATTAACAACATTTCTTGGCGGAGAATTTTTGCCAAAGAGTGATCAAGGATTTATTGATTTTCTAATGGAATCACCATCCGGAACGCCAATTGAAAAAACAAGATTGTATGCATATCAAATTGAAGATATCGTAAAAGAAATTGTTCCAGCTGATGCAATGGAATCTATAGCAATTTTTTATGGTGAACGTGAAGGAATTGGTGCTTTTGGAACTACTTCAAGTACAGTTGAAGCAATTATAAAACTCAAATCAAAAGAGGATAGAAAAATTACACAATTCGAAATCCAAGATTCTTTAAGAAAAAGACTTGATGATATTCCCGGTGTAACATATTTCTTTCAAGAGGGTGCAACATTTTCAACAGAAAAGGATATTGAAGTAAAAATAATTGGATTTGATACTGACGGGGCAAAATCCATTGCAAATCAGTTAAAAAGTAAATTTGAAAAAGTTCAAGGATTTGTTGATATAACTCTAAATACAAAAGAAACAACTCCAGAGTTACAAGTTCACCTTAACAAAGATGTAATGAATGATCTTAAACTATCCGGATTATCTGTTGCAAGTAATATTTCAACAGCTATGCAAGGAAAAGTAATTTCGCAATACAGAGAAAAAGGTGATGAATTCGACATTAGAATTCAATATGATAAAAAATATCGCAATCAAAAATCAATGATTGAAAATATGCAAATTCCTTTGATGAATGATGAAATGATTCAACTTAAACAAATTGCAAATGTTACTGAAGAAGAATCTTCGCCAACAATTTTTAGAGAAAATCAAAGCAGATATATTTCTGTGGGAATTGCACTTTCCGGAATTGATTTATCACAAGCAGTTGATGAAGTTAATAAAATTGTTTCTGAAACTGCAATCCCTTCAGAGTTTCAAGTTATAATTGGAGGCACTGCAGAAGATCAACAAGAAGCATTTTTCTATTTAACATTAGCTTTCATTGCTGCAATTCTATTGGTTTATATGATTATGGCAGCACAGTTTGAATCATTTGTGGATCCGTTTATTATTATGTTCACTGTACCACTTTCTGTAATCGGAGTTTTCTTTTTCCTTTTTATTACCGGTACAAGTATAAGCGTTATGGCTTTAGTCGGATTAGTAATGTTAGTAGGTATTGCAGTAAATAATGGTATTGTTTTGGTTGATTATATAAATCAATTAAGGAAACAAGGAAAAGAATTATACGAAGCAGTTAAAGATGCATGCGCTGCAAGAATGCGCCCGGTTTTAATGACAGCATTAACAACAATTTTGGGAATGGTTCCCTTAGCTTTGGAATTTGGTTCCGGTTCTGAAACTTGGACACCATTAGCACGTTCAGTAATTGGCGGATTAACAACTACCACTTTGTTAACATTAGTTGTTATTCCAATTTTATATATTTTATTTGAAAAATTGGAAGTTAAAATAAAGACTAAATGGAAAGCTAGAAAAGTTAAATAATTGTATAAATGGAAACTGAATTAGAAAATAAAATTATGACATCTTATAAGGATGAGCTAGTTGAATTCTTAAAATCTCATCCTGAATTTTTTGATGAGGCAATTGAATTGGCTGTTTCCGATAAACAACCGTATTCATGGCGTTCAGCTTTTTTACTTTTTGATTGTATGGAAGAAAATGATTTTCGAGTTCAAAAACATTTAAAGAAAATTATTAATTCATTTGAAAATAAAAAAGACGGTCATCAAAGAGAGTTGTTAAAGATTTTACTAAAAATGGAAATAAATAAAAAATATGAAGGTAAAATTTTTAACATTTGCATGAATTTGTGGGAGCATATTGATAAAGCTCCTTCAGTAAGAATTACTGCTTTAAAGTTTATAATAAAAATTGCAAGAAAACATAAAGAATTATCTGAAGAAATTACTTATATAACTCAAGACCATTATTTACAGACATTATCGCCCGGAATAAAATGTTCTGTTGAAAAATTAGTACAAGAAATAGCTACATAGAAACCCAAATATATTTCAAATTTATAAGTATTTATGATCTTTTAAAAAATCGGTTTTTTTTAAATATTTACTTTTAATTTTTTAAAGATTTCTCAATCCATATTCTGCGTGCTTCAAAAAAACTGTTTTACTTTTGACCTTTGACTTTTTACTTCAAAAATTTGCAATATGGATTTTTAATAAATTTCATTAAATTCAAATAGAAATAATAAATCCTAAAAATTGCATGAAAAATTCATCTCCAAAAACAGAATTAATTAGAAGTCTAACTCTAACTGCATCAATAATGATAGTTGCGGGTTCAATGATTGGTTCTGGGATCTTCCGCAAACCGGCAACAATGGCTGGACAATTAGGCTCGCCGGAATTGTTAATTATAATTTGGATTATCGCCGGTATCATAACGTTTATTGGTGCGTTAGTAAATGCTGAAATTGCCGGAATTATTGATTCAACCGGAGGACAATATGTTTATTTTAGAAAAATGTACGGAGATGGAATTGCATTTATTTATGGATGGTCCGTGCTTTCTGTAATTCAAACTGGAAGCCAAGCAGCAATTGCATATGTTTTTGGTGAGTACTTAGGGTATTTTATTAATTATCCTCAATTAAGTCAAAGCTGGCAAGATTTTTCATTTTACATGCCATTAGTTGGTGATGTTCATCCGTTTTTTGAATTTGGTCCAAAAGCTGTTGCAATAATTTGTATTATATTTCTAACAACTGTGAATTATTTTGGAGTAATATTTGGCGGAATAGTTCAAACAATTGTAACAATTATAAAAATTGCTTCAATAGTTTTATTAGCATTTTTGTTAATTACATTTGGAAACGGCTCATTCTCAAATATTAATACGGGTTTTACAATTATTCAAAATACATCCGGAGAATTGATTACTGCAATTGGACTTGCACTTGCCGGAGCTTTTTGGGCTTATGATGGTTGGAATAATGTTACATTTATTTCCGGTGAAATGAAAAATCCACAGAAAAATATTCCACTCGGTTTACTTTATGGAACATTAATTGTTATGGCAGTTTACGTTATTATTAATATTGCTTACTTATATATTTTACCAATCGATGTTATGAAGGAATCTCCTCTTGTTGCAGCTTCTGCAATGGAAATTATTTTTGGTTCAGCTGGTGCTTCAATTATTTCAGTTGCTGTTATAGTTTCTACATTCGGAGCTTTAAATGGAAGTATTTTAGCTTCAGCACGTGTTCAATTTGCGATGGCAAAAGATAATTTATTTTTTAATTTTCTCGGTAAAGTCCATCCTAAATTTGGAACGCCGCACACATCTCTAATAATACAAGGGTTATGGTCAAGTGTACTAGTTCTTTCCGGTTCATTTGATACAATTACCGATTATGTAATTTTTGCCGCTTGGTTATTTTATATGCTTGGAGCTTATGGGGTAATTATTTTACGAAAGAAAATGCCAAATGAAAACCGACCCTTTAAAGTTTGGGGTTATCCTTATCTTCCATTAATATTTGTTGGATTTTCACTATTATTTTTAATCAATTCTGTTATTTCAGATTCCGAAGATGCCGCAATGGGATTAATTTTAATTTTATCCGGATTGCCATTTTATTTTTATTGGAAGTATTTTGCAAAGAAATAAGAAAACCTCCCCAAGGAGGTTTTCATTACTAATCATGAGGAACTAATCAACTCTATCTTCGTCCTCTGCCTCTCCCTGTGCCCCTTTCTGCTTCAGAAGTGACAATCGTCTGAAATTGTTCATCATCTAAATATTGAGCTTTATATGAAACATTTTGCGTATTCAAATTTTTTACAAATGCTCTTAAATGATTTCTCGAACCTCTCATCAAATTATTATAAACAAATGTTATATCTTCACTATCAACTTCATCAAGATATTTTTCTAAATCCAAAATATCAATTTCTTCAATAGCAGCACCAATTTTAAGTGCTTCAACTAATGAAACTTTACCTTTTTCAACTAATGAATTATATAAAGTTTGTAAATCGGAATTCTGAAAAACTCCTATTTCATCGTTCACAACCGGATCTTCAATTTCATATTTATCTAGTATTGTTTTTATTGCATTTGTATGTTTTTGTTCACTCTTTGCAATATTGCTAAAAACATTTGCATTCCAAGTTTCATATAAAACTAAATAAACATCTCTTGCTAATTTTTCTTCTTCGCGCATAAATTTTAATCCCTCCAATTCAGTTGGACTAACATCCTCAATAGCCATATTTTTTAGGATGGTTTCCATATCGTCGGAATAATTATCATTTGTTGATTCAACTGGTGAATTGCATGCAGAAATTAAAAATATTGAGGTCAATGTAATTGCTAAAATTTTTGATAGATATTTTTTTACATTTTTCATTTCGTATTCTCCTTTTTCTGCTTGATTGACAATTGCTGTGCCAAACAAAAAAATTCATTTTTGAATTTTATTTTACACAAACAAAAATTTGAAATAAAAATATCGACTGGTTTGTCGAACAAAACGACGAAAATGTTGACGATTCTTTGGGGGAAAATTTTTTATTAGAATGGAGAAAAAATGAATTGTTACACTTTTTTAAATATGTTCGTTTTTTATTAGTTAAACCAACTTTTTAAAATAAAAAAATTTTTGATTTTGCAATTTCGATCAAAAAATAATTTGGCATAATTGTTTATATATTTTATTTATGCAAATAAATTGAGGGAAATATGAAAAAAAAATTTACACTTTATTTAATACTTTTCGGATTTTTAACTTTAACAACAATACAGTTTGCACAAGATTCTTCATCAGCAAAAAATAAATCCGAAGTAAAAAACACCAATCAAAAACAAAATCAGCACGGTAGAAATTTTGTTGATAATGATGGAGATGGTTACAACGATAACGCACCGGATCATGACGGCGATGGAATTCCAAATGGTATAGATGATGATTATAATGCAAATGGTAGAAAAGGTTTTGTTGATCTTGATGGAGATGGAATAAATGATAATGCTGCAAACGGAAAAGGTTTTGGAGCGAGAAACGGAATGCATTCAACAAAAGGTTTAAATAAGAATGCTGTTGGTGCACAAAATGGCAATAATAATGGAAATGATAACTCTGATGGAACTTCTTCCGGGAAAATGAGAAAAGGTAGAGGCGGAAGAGGTAATTAATAAATCAAACTTCTAAACAAATTGAACTTATTTTCTGAATCCGTTTTAAACGGATTCAGAGTAAAAATTTGAAAATTTTTCTGAAGTTTATAAAAAGTATTTTTATGGCAAATTACAAAAATTATAATATTGTATTGATGGCAATTTTATTGTTATCATCTGAATTATTTGGGCAATGGAATTTTAGTTTATCAACTCAGCAAGAATATTCTGATAATCCATTTCATTCGCCAGTTCCAGTTTCCACTTTAATCAGCACATTTGATCTTGGAATAGAATATAAGCATGAGACTTTAGGAATTGGATATTACGGCGATTATACAATTTTCCATGAAATTGCAGAAAGAAATTATTTTTGGCATCAGATTGGTTTTTGGAATTCTGCTAATGATCTTATTTACGGGCTCTATTTTGAACAAAGAAAAAATAATATTGAATATGAATTGTATAATTACACAAATTACAACGCTTATCTGAGATACAAATTTCAATTTTCGGATATTAATATTTTTTCAAAGGCATCTTTAAGTGTTACAAATTATTCATATCTAACTGACTTAGATAATTTATTGGGTTCAATTGGAATTGGTTTTAATAAAAGTTTTGAAACAAAAACAACAATTATTGGTGGTGTAAATTTTAATTACAAAAATTATTTTGAAACAAATCTTAATGATCCTCTACTAATTGGTGATAGTTTGGAACAATCTTTTTCATCAAGTGTATTCACAAATCAATTAAATTTTTATGGCAGAATTGCTCAATCCGTTTCGGAAAATACTGGATTAGCTTTTCAATATTCACATCAAAATATTGTTGGAGGAACGGCAAAATATGTTCGTCAACTAGATTATATTTACGGCGATGAATCGCAATATTTTGACGATCCGGTTAGTTATGAAAGTAATACTATTTCCGCACAAATAACTCAACTTTTTGGCGATGGATTTTCTCTTAAAGGAATATATTCTTTCACTCAAAAAGAATATCCATCACAAGGAATTTATTTAGATCCGGAATTTTTTGATTCAACAATTTTAAGAAAAGATGATCAATCGCTATTAAGATTTACATTATCAAAAACATTTGAATTTGCTCAAAGTAATATTGATGTTTCCTTATCATACTTAGCAATTAATAACTTATCTAATAGCTATTGGTATAAATACAAAAACAGTCAGTTTAATATTGGTTTTGATTATCAATTTTAAGATGATATTTTTCAAAAAACTATTATTGTTTTGCAGATTAAAACATTTTAAATTCATGTAACAATAATTACTTAATGTGAATTTTTTAAATAAAATAAATCTCCAACCAAAAAGTTTTATTCTAATATTTATTGTTGTTGCCATTTTGGTAATCACATCATCTTTGTTTGAGTATTATCAAAGCAAAAAAGAAATGTATAATTTAATGGCAGAACAAGCTCATTCACTTTTGGAAACAACTTTAGTTTCGTCAACAAATGCTCTATATTCATATGAATCGCTTGAAACTGAACTTAAGAATAGACTTTTGAATAATGCTAATTTTGTAAAACTACTTTATGAAGAAAACAAAATTACTAATGTTGTTTTAAAGAATATTGCTGAACAAAATAAAATTTTTAGAATTAATATTTTTAACAATTCTGGTGAAAAATTATTCAGTAATCATGAAAATATTCATACTGATTTAATTCAAAAGTTTGATCCAAGAGAAGAACTTGCACCAATATTTAATGGAATAATCGACACAATTTTTTTAGGAGTAAAACAAGCTAGATTTGAAGATGATTACAGATTTGCTTTAGCAATTTCAGCAAAAAACAGAAGTGCAATTATTTTAAATTTTGATGCAGATGAAATTCTAAATTTTAGAAAACAAATCGGTTTTGGAAGTTTGTTAAAAAAACTTTCTGAAAATAAAAATCTAGTTTATGCAGCTTTACAAAATGATGAAGATATTTTAGCTGCTTCCGGAAATGTTAGCAATTTAGAAAATATTGATGAATCTGAATTTCTGCAAAAATCACTTTCTGATTCAGCATTTGCTTGGAGAGTTATTGATCTTGATTCAACTCAAATCTTTGAAGCAGTTCATCCATTTGCGCATAATAAAAAAATAATTGGAATTTTTAGATTAGGAATTTCTCTTGATCCATTAAAAAAAATAAATCAAAATGTAATAAGCAGATTAATTGTAATTGGAATAATTTTATTTATTCTTGGCTCACTGTTACTGATTTATATTTTTACTTTGCAGAATTTTGATTTGCTTCAGAAAAAATTCAAAGTTTTTGAAGGTTATTCGAACAAAGTTATTCAAAATGTAAGCGATGGCGTTATTGTACTTGACGAAAAAAATTTCGTTAAAATTATAAATTCTTCTGCAAAAAAATTATTTCATATTACTGATCATTTTGATTATAAAAAGAAATTTGATGAAATTATTTCTTCAAGTGAAATAAATAATTTTGCTAAAGCCCCAATTGGTTTAAGTCAAATTGAAAGTTCAATTAATAATCAAAAAAAATATTTGCTTGTTTCAAAAAGTGAATTTTTAACCGAAAATAATTTATCGAATACAATATTAGTAATAAGAAATTTAACTCAACAAAAATTATTGGAAGATCAATATCAGCGTAAAGAAAGACTAATTGCCATGGGAGAACTCGCTTCCGGTGTTGCTCATGAAATCAGAAATCCGTTAAATACAATAAGCACAATTACACAGCAGCTAAATAAAGATTTTGAACCTATTCAGAGAAGTGAAGAATTTCATTCACTTGCAAGTTTAGTTGCAAAAGAAGTAAAAAGAATTAATGAAACAATAAATAGTTTTTTAAGATTTGCAAAGCCGGAAAAAATATCCATTGCAGAATTTCAGTTATCAGATTTAATTAATCAAATTGAAAGTCAATATAAATCAATGCTGAATGAGAAAAATATTAATTTTGAAAAGAAAATGAATTGGGATGGAATTGTAAATTGGGATAGAAATCAAATTCAGCAAGCAATTATGAATTTAATTCAAAACTCCTTTGATGCTATTGAAAATAAGGGAGAAATAGTTTTAAGAATTTCAAAAGAAGAAAATGAACAAATTAAAATTGAAATAATTGATAGTGGACAAGGTATATCAAAACATATTTTAAATAAAATTTTTAATTTATATTTTACCACAAAAGCAAAAGGTACCGGTATTGGTTTAAGTTTAGTTCAAAGAATTATCTTTGAACATGGCGGAACAATTTTGATTGATAGCGAAGAAAGTAAAGGCTCAAATTTTTCAATTTTGCTGCCACAATTTCCAATTACAAATAATTGAAAATATTTATGAAAAAATTATCTATACTTCTTATTGATGATGAAGAAACTCAATTAGAATCTTTAAAAAGTTTTTTAGTTAGAAGGGATTACGAAGTTTTTACTGCTTCTGATGGAAATAAAGGATTCAGTATTATTCAAACAAAATTAATAGATGTTGTTTTAACTGATTTCAGAATGCCGAATTGGGACGGATTTACTGTTTTAAAAAAAGTGAAAGAATTTAATCCGGAAATTGATGTTGTTGTAATTACAGCATATGGAAGCGTTGAAGATGCAGTAAATATAATGAAAGCCGGAGCATATGATTATTTATCTAAACCTATTGATTTGGATGAACTTGAAAATTTATTAAATCGGATTAAAGAAAAAAGATTTTTGATTTCTGAAAATAAATTATTGAAGCAACAACTTGAAGAAAAATTCAAATTTGATTCTATTATTTCTGAAAGCGGAATTATGCAAGAAGTTTTGAATACTGCTGCGCGTGTGGCAAATAGTAAAGCATCAGTATTAGTAAGAGGTGAAAGTGGAACCGGGAAAGAACTAATTGCCCGCGCTATTCATTTTGCAAGTCCGCGAAAAGAAAAACCATTTGTTACTGTAAATATTTCTTCACTTTCTGAAAATTTATTGGAGAGTGAATTATTCGGTCATGAAAAAGGTGCGTTTACTGGTGCAACAAATTTAAGAATCGGAAGATTTGAAGAAGCTAATGAAGGGACTTTATTTATTGATGAAGTCGGAGATATTCCGTTGCAAGCACAAGTAAAACTTTTGCGCGCAATTCAATTTAATGAGATACAAAGAATCGGCGGAAATAATACAATAAATATTGATGTAAGAATAATAACTGCTACGCACAGAAATCTTGAAGAAATGATTAAGAATGGTGAATTTAGAGAAGATTTATTTTACAGATTAAATGTTGTTTCTATATGTCTTCCAAAATTAAAACAAAGAAAAAGTGATATCCCGATTTTGATTGATCATTTTATTAAAAAACATTCTAATATAAATCAGAAAAATGTAAATTCAATTTCATCCGAAGCATTGGATGTGTTGATGAAATATGATTATCCTGGAAATATTCGTGAATTGGAAAATATAATTGAGCGAGCGGTTGTGTTGTGCAGAAACGATTATATTTCAAAATCTGATTTGCCGAATTTGATTAATAAAATTTCTGAGAAAAAAATTTTTGATACTTCGAATTTGGAAGATGGATACGAAAATAAAGTTAGAGCATTTGAAAAAGAAATTATTTTAGAATCATTAAGCAGAACTAACGGTAATAAAAGTGCTGCAGCAAGATTATTGGGCATTAGCGAAAGACATTTAAGATCTAGATTGGAAATATTAAATATAAAATTCTCAAAAGATTAGATTATTTTTTACTTTATTTTTAAAATAAAAAAGAGAAGCAACCGCTTCTCTTTTATTTTCAATTTGATATTTAATTATTTTCTGCCGGATCTTTTTGCTGTTCCTTTTGAACCGGACCCATCGCAAACACCAGTTCCATTACCAGCTCCATTTCCTTTTCCGTAACCAGAACCGTCTTGAGGTTGAACTTTTGCTCCGCTGCCGTCTTTAATTCCGTAACCTTTTCCAGCACCCTTGCCTTGGTTTCCAGTTCCAACATTATCACAAATACCATCGCCATCTGCATCAACCCAATTTGGACCATGAACTACATCACCGGTAATCGGCACATCAATATCTTCTTGTGCAAAAATTGGTGATGATAATAATGTTACTACTAATAACATTGCTGCAAGATTAATTATACTTTTCATTTTTTTCTCCTTTGTTTTTTATTGAGTGATATGCTCCAAACAAAGAAATATTTATGCCAAAATTTATTGTTCAAATATTGATAAGAAAATAATGTTTTTTGAAAAGCAATAAAACGAAAATTACTTATTGGTCGTATATTTCGCCGTGGTTGTCGAATCTTAAAAAAATGCTAACCAAAAATTTTTTTTTTGATTAGCACTTTTACATTTGTGAGAAGATTTATTTTTAGAGTACCAAAGTATGCTTAATAGTTTTATTTGAATCTGACATATCAAAATTATTTCCGGTAATAGAATTTACAAATAATGCACAGCCCTCTAATTTTACAATTCCTAAATTTTCTGATAGCCAAACATTTGCTTTATAATTTTGAATTTTGCTATTCAATAAATTATTCATATCCGGAATATTAATAGTTACTGTATATTCAATTTTTATTGATGGAACTTGTTCTGATTTATTATTTAGTAAAATATTTTCTTCGCCTAAATATTTCGCAGTTAGTGCAAATACCTTAAATCTAGCTGTGCCCATTACAGCATAAGCTTTGTAAACTTCCCATTCTTTATTTTGAACAAGCGGAAAATCAAGAACTTTGAAAACTTCATCTAATTCAAGTTTTACCGTTATGCCTAATGAATCCGGAATTAAATCAGAAGTTCCCGTTGTATCTGAAAAAATTTCTACAGAATTATCTGTTACTTTTATTTTTGTTTGTAGATTTATTCCATGAAGGAAATTATAAATTTCACTGCATACAAAATAATCAGATTCAATTTTATCAACGTGTAAAGTTCTTTGTCCAATTTCTACATAATTTTCAGAATTGTTATCAAGAGTATCAACTTTGTAAATAAAAGATTTTCCAATTTCAATTGGAAAAAATTTAGAAATTTCTTCAGCATTATTATTTGTTTCCGGATCAGTTGTATTTGTTGAATTATCTGAACAACTAATTAATAGCGAAAGTATTACCGCAAAAATTATTTTATTAATTAATTTCATTTTTTATTTCTTTGCTCCCTTTATAAATATTATTGCTGTTTGTACTGGAAAATTTTATACTAAATTTGGTTCCAATTCCTTTCTTACTTTTAACTTGAATAAATGCATCGTTTAATTCACAATATTTTTTTACTAATGCCAAGCCCAAACCATTTCCGTCAAACTTTCTTTTATATCCGGTTTCTTCTTGTGTGAAAGGTTCAAAAAGTGTTGGAAGAAATTCATCAGAAATTCCAATTCCCGTATCTTGAATATCAACACTCAAGTTTCCATTTTCATCATTGTACACAACTATTTCTACATGACCCTCTTTGGTATATTTCAAACCGTTATCTATTAGATTAACGAATAATTGAGAAAGTGAATATTTATCACCCAAAATATTTGTTTTCTCAGCACTGTTAGTAAACTTTAATTCCAAACCACGCTGCTTTGCAGTATGTTTAAATTCCTCATAAAGATTATTTAAAATATCTTCTACCAAATCTATTTGTGTTCTAAATGTTTCAAAAGTTCCGGACTGGAACTGCGCCATATTAAGAATTGAATCTATAGTTCGTGTTAATCTTCTGCTTCCCAAATCTATAGCATGAAATAATTCTTTGTAAGTTGTCGCATCGTCTTGATTCAATTCATTTTGCAATAGTGAGATATAACTTAGAATTGTATTTATTGGAGTTCTAATTTCGTGTGACATTCCAGCTAAGAATTCGGTTTTTAATCTATCTGATTCTTCAGCTTTTTCTTTTGCTCTAATTAACTGAGCTTGGAATTGTTCTTGGATAGATACATCTTCAATTGTTCCATCGAAAAATACTCCATTCTTTTCTGCTTTTATAAGATTTCCGTTTATACTTACAGTAATTAACGAACCATCTTTCTTTTTTACAATTTGTTTATTGCTGCTTATTGCGCCTTCAAATTTTATTTTATCTATCAAATGATTCCAAGCTTCAATTCCATTTTGCAGTAATGAATAAGTCGGAACATTTAACAACTCGTTTGAATTCGCAAAGCCGAGAATTTTAACTAATGCCGGATTAACTAAAACCAATGTACCATCAATTTTAGTTCTAAAAATTCCCATAGTTGAATTTTGTACTAAACTTCTAAAACGAGCTTCATTTTCTCTTAACTTAGCTTCCATTTTGTGTTTGTACAATGCCATTTCTATAGTGGTATTTAGTTCTCTTTCTTCAAATGGTTTTATTAGATATCCGAAAGCATCAGAAACTTTTGCTCTTTGAAGTGTTGGTTCATCTGCATTTGCAGTTAAATATATTACTGGGATATCTGAAAAAGATCTAATTTTTGTTGCTGTTTCAATTCCATCAATATCACCTTGAATCATTATATCCATAAGTATAAGATCTGGTTCTTCTCTTATTGCATTTTCAATTGCCATTTGCCCGTTTGAAACTATTCGCATTACTTCATATCCCATTGCTTTTAGGCGCTCGGCTATTTCCATTGCAATAATAATTTCATCTTCAACAACAAGAATTTTTGCTTTATCCATAATTACTTAACTCGCTTTAGCATATTTGGGATCTTCGAAAACAAGTTTTACTGTAGTTCCATTTTTATTATAAAATTCTACTTTTCCGTTTAATTGAATTGTTAAATTGTTTACCAATCTTAAACCAAGTGAATCAGATTCTTCAATCTTTAGATTGCTGGGTATTCCCTTTCCATTATCGCTTATTTTCAATATTAGTTTATTATTTTCATTGTGACCCATATCAATTCTTATTTCACCACTAGCTTCATTATCAAAGCCGTGCTTCAACGAATTTGATATTAATTCATTTATTATTAATCCGCAAGGAACAGCAGTATCAACATTCAATTCAATGTTTGCAATATTTGTTTTAAGTTTTATTTTATTTTGGTTTACACCATAGGATTGGAATAAATAGTTCGTTAATTTTTTTACATACTCTTTAAAATTTATATTTGCCAAATCATCTGATTGATACAATCTTTCGTGAATTAAAGCCATTGATTTTACTCTATTTTGACCTTCTCGAAACATTTCTAAAGTTAAGGGATCGGTAATTTTTTTCGATTGAAAAAAGAATAGACTTGAAACTATTTGTAGATTGTTCTTTACTCGGTGATGAATTTCTTTGAGCAAAACTTCTTTTTCTTCGAGAGATTTTCCAATTTCTTTTTCAGCTTTTTTTCTAACATCATTTTCTTTTTGTAAAGATTTTAAAGCTCGTTCAAGTTCAACAGTTCTATCAACAACGCGTTGCTCCAATTCTTTATTTATGATTTCCATTTCAACAGTTGTGCCAGCAATTTTTTCTACCATTTCATTAAATGAATTTGCCAAATATCCAACTTCATCATTGCTTACAACTTCTGCTCTTTGTGAATAATCTCCATCTCTAATTTTATTCACTGTACTTACAAATTTTGTCAATGGTTTTGTAAAATACATACCAATGAAATAGACAAGAACACTGCCTACCAAGAATAAAATCAAACTTACAATACCAATATTGAATCTAAGCTCTTCAATTTTATCATAAACCAATCTTAATGAATAACCAATATAAATGTTCCCAACGGTTTCACTTCCCATTAAAATTGGAGCATGGATTTTCATTATTTCCCATCGTTTTGAAATTCCATTTCCTTCATTTTTTGTATAATTATTCATCACTGCAGTAAAATAGTTAAAATCAAAAAAGAGTGAATCAGCTTTTTCTATAACCACATATCTAATTTCTTCATTTTTAATTAAGGATTCTATTTCATCAACGGATGTATTATTTTCTTCTAAATATAAACCCGATGAAATTCCGTAAGCTGCAATTTTTGCAACAGAATTTGCTTTTTCTCGCAAACTTTCAATTCTTTCTTGCTCAAATTTTTCTGGGAAATAAATGAATATGAATAACGAAAATAATCCCAATAAGATTGTGAAAAGGGATGTGAGTTTAAACTTTAACGAAATATTTAATTTGAATTTCTGTTTCATATTTTAATTTTAGTGCATAAATCTTTTTACTCAAAAAACCTAAATACATAAAGAATTATATAATTTAGGTTTTAGTAAACTTTCTAAAATGTTTATTATACTATCGAATAAGAAACTAGTAAATTGAGGGAGAAATGATTAATTATTAGAAAGAAAAATTATTTTAATTTTTAATTTTTCTAATTTATAAATATTTGGAATTCCTCATCATTGGGTCTAAGTGAATCATACATTTTTCTTAGCGAGTTATAAGCGGCTTCGTTTCCTCTTCTTGCAGCTTGTCGGTATAATTTTGCGGCTTCTGTTTTATTTATTTTTACGGCAATTCCTTGTTCATAACAATTTGCCAAAGCTGCTTCGGCTAATACCGATCCTTTGTTTGCAAATTCCATTAATGTTTTTAGATGCTCAGAATTTGAACTATCTTTGTCAGAATTAATTTTAAGAAATGCTAATCTTACTTCAGCTTCGCTGCTACCAAGTTTTACAGCTTTTTCAAAATATTCGATAGCTTTTAAAGAATCTTTCTTAACTAAAATTCCGGTGTAATACGCTAAACCTAATTCAATTATTGAATTTATATGATTTTGTTTATCTGCTTTTTTTAACAAATCAAATGCTTCGGTTTCGGTTAGTGAGTAGTCCATTCCCAACGCAATTAATCCAGCCCAAATATACATTGCATCTGGATTATCATTTTTAACTTCATTTCGCAAATAATTATAAAAATTATTACTTCTAGAAATTTTTAATAGTGGTTCCGCAGCTTTAAAGGATCCTAGTCTAAAAGCTTTTAAATAATTTGCTGCTGCCAATATTTTATTTTTTTCAATTCCAATTCCTTGATCAAAGAGTTTAGCATTAATTAACAATGCTTCTGGACTTCCCGAAGTTGCCGCATAATCTATTAAACCCAATGCGGATGTATCTTTTATTTCATCTTCATATTCATTTGAATTAATATTTAGTATTTTTTTAATTTCATTTTTCTTAGAAGTTAAAATTTCATTTAGATATTTTCTTTCTTCATCTTCATTTAATGTATCGGCCTTAAAATCAAAATAATCCAAGTTGTAATCTTCAAGTGTAAATGAATTATCACTGATTTTTGTTTCCGGTTTTACATTTTGATAGTTAGTTGAATCATTTGCAATAACAATTCCGTTTTTCTTGAATTCGTCTAAAACAAGTTTCGCTTCCTCAAATCCTCTATCAGCTGACTTTTTCAACCATTTATATGCTTCATCTAAATTTTTATTAACAACAAGATTATCTGTATGAAGTAAACCAAAGATATACTGGGCTTGCTCCATTCCGCTTTCAGCAGCAACTTTAAAATTGTTAAATGCTTTAAAAGGATTCCATTCTATTCCAATTCCATTACTTAACATAATTGCATAATTAAAATTTGCTGCAGGTAAATTTTTAGATGCAGCTAAGCCAATCCATTCTGCAGCTTTTATAGAGTCAACTGGCACACCAATTCCGAGAATATATCTAATTCCCAATTCATGCTGCGCAAATGGATCTCCGCTTTTTGCTTTTTCTGTTAGAACAAATGCAGCAGCTAAATTATAGTTTGGATATTTGGGTTTGATAAGTGGTGTTTTATATTGCAGACCAGTTTTCTTTATAACTTCGCTTTTTACATTTTCTTGAGGGAAAAGAATAGTTGGAATTAAGAGTGCAACAAAAATTATTTTTTTAAACATATTCCGGTTAAAAGACTTTAGCATTATTTAAGGTTTTTAACCATTGTGAAAATATTTTTGTTCCCTTCTCTTAAATAATTTGTTTCATCCATAAGTTGTTCAATTATAAATAATCCCATTCCACCTTCAGGTAAACTTTCAATATCATTTGGATCAAAATCAAGTGTAGGTTTATTTAAATTTGATCGTTCAATTCCGTAATCGGTTAAAATAATTTTAAATATTTTATTTTTCACTTCCATTGAAATTTCAATAGTGTTATTTTCTTCTCCTTTATAAGCATGCTTAATTATATTATTTAGAGCTTCAGCAATACTTAATTCAATTTCTCTAATGGAGTTATCGGAAATTAAATGATCTTCACAGAAAGTTTTAGTAATAAAACAAACTGAATTAACATTTTTATATTCACTATTTATTATAAATTTTTTAGAGTTCATTAAAATTTTACTTTAGAAGCGAAAAGTTTTTAATTATCGAAAATATTATTTCAAAAATATAATATTTAATCAAAGTTGACAAAAAAAATCCAGCAAAAAGCTGGATTGAAAAAAATGCGTGAAAAGGAAGTCAAAATTATAAAACTTTAACGTCTTGAGCTTGCGGACCTTTTTGTCCTTCGCCAACGGTAAATTCTACTTTTTGTCCTTCTTTTAAAGATTTATAACCGTCTCCAACAATAGATTTGAAGTGAACAAATAAATCTTCACCTTCGGATTGTTGAATAAAGCCATAACCTTTAGAATTGTTGAACCATTTTACGGTTCCTTCTTTACGCTCTGCCATTTTACAGCTTTCCTTTAAATAATGATAAAACTAGGAGTTGAACAGAGCTTCAAAATAACCAGAAAAACAAGATACTACCTTGAAAATTGCTGATCAACCACTTACTTATTAAATAACTTCTTACGAAGTTATTGCGGAGAGTTAGGGATTCGAACCCCAGAAGGACGTAAATCCTTAACGGTTTTCAAGACCGCCGCATTCAACCACTCTGCCAACTCTCCAAAATTTAACTATCGAAAATTAGCTAATTTTCTTAAGTAAAGAGTTAAAAACTAAATATTTTTTTTAACAAGACCAAGAAAAATAGAAAAAATAGCAACCATTTTTTGTAATTTTATTTATATAAAAATTATAAAAAGAGGTGTTTGTATGAAAAATTTATCACTTCTCCTTACTTTTATTCTACTTTTTACTTTTTCCTGCTCAACACAAACAAAACCAAAAATTGATAGAGTTCCAAATTGGGCAAAATCTGCAGTCTGGTACCAAATTTTTCCTGAAAGATTTAATAATGGAGATAAGTCAAATGATCCAAAACCACTTGATTTAGCGGGAGGTTGGCCTTATGAAATTCCGGAAGGCTGGCAAAATCACCCTTGGACATCTGATTGGTATAAACTTCAACCTTGGGAAAATAATGGAAAAGATTTCTACTGGAATGCCGGAGTAAGAAGATATGGCGGTGATCTGCAAGGAATTTTAGATAAGTTAGATTACTTAGTTGATTTTGGAATAAATGCGATTTATTTAAATCCAGTTTTCGAATCTCCTTCGCTTCATAAATATGATGCGACAATGTATCATCATATTGACAATAATTTTGGACCCAATCCAGAAAAAGACAGAGAAGTTTGGGAAACCGAAAATCCATCAGATCCAAAAACCTGGAAGTGGACAACTGCAGATAGTTTATTCTTAAAGCTTATTGAAGAAGCTCATAAAAGAAATATAAAAATTATAATTGATGGAGTTTTCAATCATGTTGGAAATACATTTTGGGCATTTCAAGATGTTGTGAAGAATCAAGAAAAATCTAAATTCAAAGATTGGTTCACAATAAAAACTTTTGATAACCCTGAAACTGCGGAAAAAGAGTTTGATTACCAAGGTTGGCTTGGTGTTAAAGATCTTCCGGAAATTAAAGAAGATGAAAATGGATTAATTGATAACGCAGCAAACCATGTTCATAATATTCTTAAAAGGTGGATGGATCCAAATAATGATGGAAATCCAGAAGACGGAATTGATGGCTGGCGACTTGATGTTGCTGAAATGGTAAATCATCCTTTTTGGCAAAAGTTTAGAAATTGGGTTAAAGAAATAAACCCAGATGCATACATCACAGGTGAAATTTGGTGGGAAAATTGGAAAATAAATAAAATGATGAATGCTTCGCCTTGGTTGCAAGGAGATCAATTTGATGCCGTTATGAATTATAGATTTGCTGAAGCTGCAAAGAATTTTATCAGCGATCAAAAAAATAAAATTTCTTCACAAGGATTTATTGATTCTATAAATATTATCAGAAAAGATTATAATAAAGAAAATCTATATGTTTTGATGAATATTCTTGGAAGTCATGATGTTGAAAGAATAGCATCATTAATTGTAAATCCAGATTATTGGTATGATCATAATGCAAATCCAGCTCAAAGAGAAAATTTTGATGTAAGAAAACCAAATGAATCCGAAAGACAAAAACAAAAACTTATGGTTGGTTTGCAAATGACTATGCCGGGAGCTCCAATTGTATATTATGGTGATGAAGCCGGCATTTGGGGTGGAGATGATCCTGATTGCAGAAAGCCAATGATTTGGCCAGATTTGAAATATGAAACTGAAACAACTCATCCTTTTGGAAAATCAAGATCATTTGATGTAGTAAAATTTGATTCTTCACTTTATAATTGGTACAAAGAATTAATTAAAATAAGAAAAAATAATATTGAACTGAGTCTTGGAGATTTGGAATTTCTGAATATTGATGATAAAGATGTTATTGGGTTCCAAAGAAATTACGAAAACAGAAAATCGATAATATTAGTTAACAGTATAAATTCAGTGAAAAGTATAAATATAAAATCTGAATCAAATAGTTTAACAAATATAATTGATCAAAATGAATTTACAAATAAAGATTCTAATTTTACTTTTGAATTAAAACCATTTGAAATTAAAATTCTTAAGTAATTATTAAAAAATTGCGTATATAAATGGAGCTAAAGCTGAACCTTGAGTAAGAACTATTAATGCACCTAATAGTACCAAGAAAAAAACAATTGGCAGAAGCCACCATTTTTTTCTTACTCTTAGAAATTCCCAAAGTTCTTTAATTGTGGAAAGTTTGCTCATAAAATCTATTTTTAAATGAGTTGAAAAATATTAAAAACTATTTAAATAAATAATGAAATTTCGTTGAAAGTTATTTTTCTTTAAAATAAAAAAGACTGCCTATTATGACAGTCTTTTTTTTATAAACTATGTTAATTTTTTTTTACTGTATAAGTAAGATTTACCGGATCAAATCTAATCGTGTAATTACCAGCTTCAGAAAGTGCAATATTAGAACCGCCAGCTGATAGAGTTCCATCAGTACCGCCATAATTTACATCCCAGCCATTATTTGCTCTAAATTTAAATTCGCCAGCATTGAAATCGCCAGTAATTTCCCACATTTTTCTTTGACCATTATAGAACATATCAACATCAACAGACCAATCAAAAGGAGGAACTGAAGAACCAATAATTCCCCAATCATCAGTTTTTGTTAAGCTAATTGTTAAAGCGGAAACATCAGCTGTAATTTCATATGTTCCAGCTTCAACCTGTAAATTGCTTCCTTTTGCAACTAAGGTTCCTGAATAGTTATTTCCATCTTTTGTTAAAGAACCACCCCAATCGTTATCCCAATTTGCAGCTGGTGTAATCTTAAAATCAACAGTTGGATTATCTGCATCGACAAATCTAATAATTCCTTGATAGACTGAATTGAAACCATATGAATAAATTCTTCCGTTATCTGCACCCGGTGACCAACCTTGATAAGCGCCTGGTACATAAGCTATTGGATAATCAATGATAGTTTCAAATGGAATAAAAACTTTTGATTTTACATTAGAAGTAACAACTTCATTTGCAGTAACAGAAGCCAAAACACGATAGTAAACTGTTGCATTTTGACCAATTGAATTATTCCAAGATAGCAGTAAATTGTTAATATCACTAACTTTTGCTGTTCCTTCTGTATTTTGAGTAGTTATAAGAGTAGCAACATTATTTGAAAAATCATTTACAGGAGACAACTCCAATTTATAAGTTGTTGATGAAGCAAAACCAAAATCAGCTGCAGTCCAGGTAAATGTAAGAATTCCATTAGCATTAGCCATGTTAAAATCACCGGTAAATGATAAATCAGCTAAAGTTGGTTCAGTTGGATCAGAACTCATCACAACTTCGCTTATATCGCTTTCGCATGAGACTATCAAAAGCCCAAGCAAAACAATTAAAGAAATTAATTTTATTTTTTTCATTTTTATATTCCTTAACAATAATTTTTAATAGCCTTCATTTTGAACTAAATTAGGATTGGCATTTAGGTCATTTATTGGAATTGGATATAAATCTCTAAAACCACCGGTTGCTGTACCTTCTTTAGTTTTCCCTTTCCATTCCCAAACATAATTGCCGTCTGAAAATTGGCCAAAACGAATTAAATCAGTTCTTCTATGTGCTTCCCAATATAATTCACGAGCTCTTTCATCCAATAAGAAATTTAACGTTAAATCAGAATTTGTAATATTTCCCGAAGTGTTTCCATAAGCACGTTGTCTTAAAGCATTTACGTATCCAACTGCGGTTGCAACATCTCCACCGCCGCCTCTTAATACGACCTCAGCATACATTAAATATGCATCTCCCAAACGAAACATTGGGAAATCTGTACTAACAAATGTTGCATGAGCATTTGGAGCTGCTCCACCGGTTGAAGTAACATTTTTATATTTCGTAACACCAATGCCTTGAGTAAAAGTACCAACATTTTCAATTTCCCATTTCCAACTTGCATTATCAAAAAAGAACATTCCTCTTGTATCAGCACCGTGAAATTGAGTTGTTGAAGCGAAGTCACTTTCACTAATATTGAATTTTGTAACTAGATCACTAATTGTTCTAATACCTCCCCATCCACCATCTATTCCATTCAATGGCATACCGCCACCGTTGGATGCGTGAAGCAGAAATGTCATACCACCGTATTGCTGTGTGTTTTGTCCATCAAAAGCAATTGGGAAAATTAATTCTGTACTTGTGCTGTTATCTGCACTAAATAGTCTGCTATAATTATTATCAATTGTGTAACCGCCAGAAATCACTTTATTTATATATGTTAATGCTTCTGCATATTTTGCTGAACCAGTATAAACTTCTGAATTCAAATACAGTTTAGCTAATAAGAACCATGCTGCACCTTGATCAGCTCTTGCATATTCATTTTGTCTTGCAGGAATTAGTTCGATTTCAATTGCTTTAAGTTCGCTTTCAATATAATTGAAAAGGTCAGCTCTTGTTATTCTCTTTGGAAAAAATGCTCCAGGTAAATCGGCTTCTGTAATAAATGGAACATTTCCAAACATATCAATTGCATGCCAATAAGATAGCGCACGTAAAAATCTGGCTTCTGCTTTAAATGCTTTAAGATCATTTGCAAATGTTCCGCTAGCAGAACCGATTTTTGCATCAACATTTCTGA
Source organism: Ignavibacteriota bacterium (assembly GCA_016716225.1). Classification (NCBI taxonomy): domain Bacteria; kingdom Pseudomonadati; phylum Ignavibacteriota; species Ignavibacteriota bacterium. Next base: position 426,045 of record JADJWT010000001.1, read on the forward strand.
TAAATTCATTACTTATCGTTACTGTGTAAAATATTCTGGAATAAATTGCCGCAATAAAAACATCATTGGGTGACCATGTTTGCCAGTGAAAATCCTTAATTGTAGCATCATCCCAAGCAATTAATGCTTCATCTGTAGAAAGTTCTTGTAAACCCCAATATTGGCGAATATAATTTCCAAAGTTTTCATCAATACCAGCAATATCAGCACTACCGCCGCCGCCGCCAGTTTGACCACTAACTGCATAGCTTGCATAGATTTTTGCCAAAGCTTGTTTATAAGCCGCTTCATCCTTAAATACTTTATCTTGAGTATTTACATTCGGATCGATTGGTTCCACATTCAAATCATCAACGCAAGAAGACGAAAAGAATGCAGTAATCAATACTACTGTAATTAGAAATATATTTTTTATTATTTTCATTTTTTTCTTCCTTCTTAAATTTTAATAATTAAGACTAATTGACAACATATAAGTACGTGGTCTTGGATAAATGTTATTATCAATACCATTATCAACTTCTGGATCTAATCCGGAATATTTTGTTAGAGTAAATACATTTTGAATAGATAACCCAAGACGTCCGCTAAGATTATTGCCAAATAAGGAAATGAAATTATAACCAAGACTCACGTAATCCATTTTGAAATAAGATCCATTTTCAAGATAAATGTTTGACCAATACTGTGCAGTAGTAAAATTTGTCTCTTTTACATCTGTTAAAATATTTGATAAATATCCGCTTTGGTTATAAACTTGTTGATATAATGCTCTATTTGAGGCATTATTATTATATACGTAATTACCTAAGCTTAATCTTCCGGAGAATGAAAGATCAAATTCTTTGTAATTAACTTTTGATGAAATACCAATTAAATATTCAGGATCTGGTGATTTGTAATAATATTTATTCAATTCATTACCGGAAACGTTACCGCCTTCACCGCTTTTATCAACATATAATCCTTCTATTGGATTTCCATCTTCATCATAAACTTGGTTGAATAAAAAGAATACTCTTGCAGGTAATCCAACGATATATTTTTGTACATTATTACCAACACCACCAGAAATTCCACCAGTATTTACACCGGTATATTCCGGATCATCAACTAAAGTTAATTTAGTAATTTCATTTTTATTATAAGTTAAGTTTGTACCAATTTCCCATGAAAAATCTCTTTCAAGAATTGGAGTAAAATTTAAACCAAGTTCAACACCATTATTTTCCATTGAACCTACATTGGTTAATAAGAAGTTTGAAAAATTACTTCCTACAGGAATTGGAATGCTATTTAACAAATCATCTGATGTGTTTTGATAAATTTCAATGTTACCTGATAATCTATTATTGAGCAGTACAAAATCCAATCCGGCATTTAATGAAGTAAGAGTTTCCCATTTTAGATTTGCATCATATGCATCTGGGCGTAATGTTGAATAGAAAGCATCACCGAATTGATAATACGCTCCGGATGTACTTGCTGTATATGTTGGAATATATGGATAATAATTTGTTCCAACATCTTGCTGACCAGCTTGTCCCCAACTAAGTCTGAGCTTCAATTCATTTACAAAATCTGATTTACCAATAAATGATTCTTCAGTTAATTTCCAAGCTAAAGCAACTGCTGGAAATAATCCCCATCTATTATCTTCAGAGAATCTTGAGGAACCATCATTTCTTAAAGTAAATGTTAATAGATATTTATCAAGCAAAGTATAATTCATTCTTCCAAAGAAAGAAATTAAAAAGTATTCATTTTTGTAAGGAGTAGTTCTTGCGCCCGGAAGTGTAGCATCCCAAGCTCTGTTTGAATTTTTTCCTTCATTATAAAAATGTTGATATGAATAACCACCGGTTAAATCAACATTATGAACACCAATTTCCTTTTTGTAATTTAGATAAAAATCTAACAAACTATTTTTCTTCGTTTGTCTGTATTCTCTAATTTGTGTTTCTGGTTCCCTATATGACCAAGATGCTAATTGATCAGTAATATCTTCACCTTCTGAATCAAAATAATCATAACCAAGATTTAAGATTGCTTTTAAATCAGAAACAAAAGGAATAGCATAATCAAATTTACCGCCTAAAATATATCTTGTAGCGCTTGAAGTATTATCGCGATATTCTAATCGTGCAACCGGGTTATGTGTTGCAATGTTATTTGGAAGATCATTAATTCCTCCACCGGTGCTTAATTCGGTCCAAGCAGTATAACCGCCGTATCTTGTATTTCCGTTTTTAATTGGCTGAGTTGGGTCAAATTCGATTGCAGAACCAATTGCATCATTATTCGAAAAATTATTGTCGATTAAAGAAGCAGATGCATTTAAATCCATATTCAATTTTCCATCAAAAAGTGATGGTGTTGTAGCAAAGGAAATATTTTTTCGATCAAGTGTGTTATATTTTAAAATACCGCCTTGATATAAATATCCCAATGAAACACGATATGGAACTGAACCAATTGCATGACTAATACTTAAATTTTGATCTGTTGATGCAGCTGATTGATAAATTTCTTCTTGCCAATCAGTGTTAGCTGTTCCTAATCTATTGGCAGCTTCTGAAGTTAAACCATGATTTGTAATTCTATCCTGTATTACATCTCTAAATTCATCACCACTAAAAACTTCTAATAATTCAGCTGGAGTTACTAATGAAACGTTACTATTATAATTGATATTTATTTTTGAAGTACCGTCTTTATCAACTAATGCTCCTTTTTTAGTCTTAATGATTATAACACCATTTGATGCTCTTGAACCATAAATTGCGGTTGCAGATGCATCCTTAAGAATTGAAATTGATTCAATATCGTTGGGGTTAATTGAAGATAACGGATTTGCCATACCGGAAATTCCAGAACTTTCTAATGGCATATTATCAACAACAATTAAAGGATCATTGCTGCCAGTAATTGATGAACCGCCACGGATTCTTATTTTTGTTGCAGCTCCAGCAGCTCCTCCAAGTGAATTTGCAACAACACCAGGAGCTTTACCAATAAGTAATTCCTGAGGTGAAGTAATTGTCCCTTTGCTAAAATCTTTTGCAGAAATTGCAGTTACAGAACCGGTAGCATCAGATTTTTTAACTTCACCGTACCCAATTCCAACAACTACTGCACTTTCTAATTCCAAAGCTTCTTGTTTTAATGCAATATTCAAAAAGTTTTGGTCATTAACTTGAATTTCTTCTTTTGTAAATCCCACGTAGGTAACAACAAGAACTGCACCTTTTTCAACAGTAATTTTAAATTCTCCATTGAAATCTGTTGAAGTGCCGTTACTAAGTGTTCCTTTTTCAAAAACGTTAGCGCCAATTAATTCTGCCCCGTCATCAGCACTAACTACTTTGCCCCTTACCTCGATTTCTTGCGCGAATAGAATAGAGCCAGTCTGCATAACTAAAAACATAAGCATAATAAAAAGCTTACTTAGCATTGCATAGTTGCCTCTTTTATCTAATTTCGCGGATAATATACGATTTCCGCTAGATGTTATACTTAACTGGCTTTTATTGCAGCTGCAATCATTTGCCGTTAAGTTAACTTGTTTTGGTCTTATCATATTTTTCCTCGTTTAATATGTATGATGAAATTAGTTAATTGATTTTTTTTGATTATTTTGAATTAAATTCTTTCCTAAACTTTTTATTTGAAATACGTTTTCATTTCAATTTTTATCAAATTGAAATGATTAAAATTCTTATAAAAGTCATTTATATAAAAAAATATTTTAGACAAATTGTTATTAATGGATTGAAATTCGGGATGAAAATCTAATGATAAAAAAATATTTTTTTTATGTTGATAAATATTTCTCACAATCTTTAGTAACCTAAATTTTGTTGTTGAATAAATAATTATTCATAAATGTGAGTAATTTATTCGTCGCAAAATATACCAAAATATTTTACTTAACAAAACTACACTTATGTATAGCAAAACCATTATTTTTTTACAATTTTCAAAATAAAACTACATAAATGGATAGGTAATTTTAATGTAATCTTATTTGAAAAAGTTTATCATAAATATTTTTAAAATTACTTTTTATTTCTGAAGAGCTTAACTTTAACGAATTTTCTATTGCCACTAAACTATTTCCTTCGGTTATTTTCTTCAAAATATTTATTTCACTTGGTTCTAATTTTTTTAACGAATTTCTTTTTTTGAAATATTCAATTGTTTTTCTTGCAATATATGAACTCATTAATACTTTTCCATTTGCCGCATCTTCCATAATATTTATAATTTTTTCTGAAGGAGTATTTTTAACTAAATAATTGTTTGCACCGGCAGAAAGCGCATCAAAAATCCTATCATTTTCTTCATGCAGTGTTAGAATTATTATTATAAACTTCTCTGAAATTTGTCTAAGTTTTTTAATTCCTTCAATTCCAGATATTCCAGGCAAATCCAAATCAATTAAAATTATATTGGGATTTAAAATTTTTATATTTTTTTCGAATTTCTCAAAATTTTCAAAAGTACCAACACACTTAAATAATTCTGAAGCATCTATAAGTGTTTTCAGACCTTCACGAATATTTTTTACATCTTCAACAATTGCTACTTTTTTCATAATTCGTTTTGGTTTTTGAAATCAAAAATTAAGCAGAATATTAAATTTTGGTAACTACATAATAGGATGGTTTTTTGTTGAATTATTTTTAAAACAAAAGAATTGCTACATTTTTTGGTAGGATTAGATTAAACCTTCTTTTAACGCTTTTACTACAGCTTCGGATTGTGAATGAACGTGCATTTTTTTGTAAATATTTCTAAAGTGAAATCTTACTGTATCTAAACTAACATTTAGTTCGTCAGCAATTGCTTTATAACTATTTCCTTCAACTAGTCCGCTTAAAACTTCTTTTTCTCTTTTCGTAAGCATAATATGCTCAGAATCTTTATGAATTGGTTTTGACTTTTGAAAATAATCAACAACTTTTCTTGCGATATTGCTTGTCATTGGCGCGCCACCTTCATAGGCATCTTTTATTGCATCAAGCAATTTTGCCGGAGGAGTTTTTTTTACTAGATATCCGGAAGCTCCGGCACAGAGCGCTTCAAATATTAAATCATTTTCATCATAAATTGTTAGTATGAGAATTAATATTTCATCAGAAATTTTTTTAATTCTTCTAATTCCTTCAATTCCAGAAATTCCCGGAAGATCAATATCCATCAATATTACATCAACTTTTATTTTTTTAATTTCTTCAAGAAGATCTTCGCAATTAGAAAATGCCGCAGCACAAGAATATCCTTCGGTTCCGTCAATAAGAAGTTTTAATCCTTCTCTTATAGTTGTGCTGTCTTCTACAATTACTACATTTATCATTTTATAATTTTTAATTATCTAATATTACCAATATACTTAACTACTGTTCCTTTACCAACTTCTGAATTTATTAATAATTTACCTCCAATTTTTTTTGCTCTCTTCTGCATATTCGTTAACCCGTTTCCTAAATTTTCACTGTTTGTATTTGTTGAAAACCCATTTCCGTTATCAGTTAAAATCATTTCCAATTTTTTTCGTTCAACTTTTGCATTTAATAATATTTCTGAACAATTGCTATGTGTAATCGAATTATTAATTGCTTCTTTAAAAATTAAAAATAAATGTTGTCTATGCTCCATTGTTAATGAAACTTTTTCAAGAGATTTTAGATTTTCTGATCTGAATGAAATTGAAGTATCAGCTAATAATTCGGAATAGGTATCTTGCAATCGTAAAATTAAATCATACAAAGAATCTCTCTGCGGATTTACAAGCCAAACAATATCGCTCATTTTATCAATAAGATATCTTGATTTCAAACTGATTTTATTGAGATTTTTTACAATATCTTCATCTTTACTTTTTAGTTTTGTGTTTATTACTTCGCTTAAAATTGAAATCTCCGTTAAACTTGATCCTATATTATCATGCAGATCGGCAGCTAATTTTGTTCTTAATCTTTCTACCGCTAGGAGATTTCTTACTTGAGTTGTAACAAAATAAATTATCAATGCAGCCAATGAAGAAACTATCATCAGAATAAACCACCAAGTTTTCCAGTATGGAGTTTCAATTACTATTGTTAATGTTGCATCCTTATTGCTCCAAACTCCATCGTTGTTAGAGCCTTTTACATGAAAAATATACTTTCCATCTGTAACATTTGTGTATGTTACTTTATTTGCATTTTGCGGAAGTGAAGGATTTTCATCAAAATTTTCTAAATAATAAATGTAAAGATTTTTTTCTGGCGTAATATAATCTAAAGATGCAAATTCAATATCAATTTTATATTGATTATACGGAAGTATAATTGTTTTATTTTTGCTGAAAGAATTTATATTAATAATTTTCTGCTGATTGGGAAAATCGATTGGAAAAATATTGCAATTCGTAATATATACCGGCGGCTCGTTATTATTTTCAATAAGCTGACTTGGAACAAAAGAATTAATTCCATTAATTCCTCCAAAATAAAAAGTTCCATCTTTTGCTTTGTGATAAGCTCCCCAAAAAAATTGATTGCTTTGCAAACCATCGCGTGTATCATAATTTTTAAATTTTTCAGTTTTAATATTGAATTTTGAAATTCCGTTATTTGTGCTTAACCAAAGATTTCCTTCATCATCTCCAATAATTCCGTAAACAACATTATTCGGCAATCCGTCTTTTTCCGTAAAATGTTTTACATCAAAAATTTGATTGCCATTCTTTTCAGTTAGAATAATTTTATTTAAGCCGCCGCCAATTGTTCCTGCCCAAATTATTAATTCGTTTTTAGAATTTTGAAATTTATCTTCGAACAAAGAAATTACCCTGCTATCACTCAAACTTTTAAGATCGCCGGGAATATTTAGATATTTATTTATTTTAATATTTGAGAAATCATCAAAATTATTTTTCATTGGAATTATTATTTGATTCAAACCTCGCCAAGTTCCAATCCATAAATTTCCATTTCTGTCTTCAATTATACATTTTGATTGAATTCTGTTATCGCTAATATTTACGGGCATTGAATCATTACTTGTAAAATGAAAAACTTTATTAAACTTTTCATCAAAAACATCTAAACCGTTTTCCGTTCCAATCCATAATCTTTTTTTTGAATCTTGAAAAATTGATTGAATAATATCATTGCTTATTGAATTTTTATTATTTGGATTATTTCTGTAAACTTGAACATTTTCCATTCTGGTGTTTTGGGAGTTGGGTGAAAATTTTATTTTGTACAAACCACTTGACCAAGAACCAACCCATAAATTTCCAAACTTATCTTCCAAAATTGATGTAATATTAACTTCGCTTAAGTTTAAATTATTTTTTTGCGAAATTCCGAAATGCTGAAAAATATTTTCATCTTTGTTAAATCTGTTTAAACCTTTTCCCAAAGTTCCTATCCAAATATTTCCAAAAGAATCTTCGGAAATTGCTCTAATCATACTATGACTTAAACTTTTTTCATCTGCGGGATTATGATTATAATGTTTGAATTTTCTATTTATATTAACTTTATTAATTCCGCCGCCGACGGTTCCAATCCAAACCAGATTGCTTTTATCAATAAAAATTGTTCTTGTTAAATTTTTACTTAAACTTTTTAGATCAGATAAATCATGTGTATAATTTATAAATTGATTTTGGTTTGCATCAAATAGACTTAATCCGCCTTCGGTTGAAATCCATAACATTTTTGCATTATCAAAAACTAAATCAGTAATATTATTATTAACCAAATTTGGAGAAGATTTTCCAAAATTTATTTGGGTAAACTTTTTTGAAATTTTATCAAACTTATTTAATCCTCCGTTATAAGTTCCAATCCATAAATTATTTTCGAGAGAAGCTATTGCCCAAACAGTATTGCTGCTCAAAGAATTTATATTTCCATTGCTCAAATAATTTTTAATAAAATTTTTATTTTGATCAAATTCAAAAAGTCCACCGCCTTCTGTTCCAATCCACAAAACATTATTTTTATCAACATGCAATGCTCTAATTGCATTTGCATCATTTCCCTTTTCTGAATTTTTTGCCAGTGAAATTTGGCTGAATTTATTTTTCCTAAAATTAATTTCCGTTAAACCTTTGCTGTTTGTGCCTAAAATTAAATTTCCTGATTTATATTGAACAATTGTGCGAATATTATTTTCAGAAATAGAATTTGAATTTTTTGGATCATTTAAATAATGAACAAAATTATTGGATTCATACGAATAACGATTTAGTCCTCCGCTATTGGTTCCAATCCACAAATTAGAATCAGAATCTTCAAATATTGACCAAATAAAATTATCGGAAATTGAATTTAAATCGGAAGGATCATTTCTATATACTATAAAACTGTAACCGTCATATCTATTTAAACCGTCTTCAGTTCCAAACCATAAAAATCCTTTGCTGTCTTGCAAAATTGCTTGAACGGTAATTTGAGAAAGTCCATTTTCTATTGATAATCTATCAAACATCAAATCTTTATAAACATCATTTTTACTAAAATTATTTTGTGGAAGTTTTACACTTGGTGAAAAGAAACTGAGAATCAATAAAAAAGTCAAAAATTTTATTTTTCGCTGATTTAAAAGCATTTTTAGTTATTTATTGCCTATAATGATTTATTAAAATAATAATAAATAATTATATTTATATCATACAAATTATTAGTAATCTTGCCAATAACTTTAATGTTTATTCAAATTTAAAATGATTGAAAATAAAATTCAAACTTCCGCATATAATAAAATTTCTGAGCTTTCCGATTTAGCAAAAAATGAAAATTATCAATCAAGTAAAATTGAATTGAAGCAATACAATTATGAAGTTGAAGTTGCTAAGAATAAACAAAAAATAAAAATTCAAGTTTATTTTGGTAAAAAAGGACTGAAAACAATTCTACAAGGGAATAATACTTCTAAAGAATTTGCTGAACTGAATAATTTAATAAATGGAAATTTTTCTCTGGATTTTCAAGATAATTCGGAAGAAAATTTTGATAAATATATTGGCACTGATGAAACCGGCAAAGGTGATTTTTTTGGACCCTTAATAATTGCGGGATTTTATGTTAATGAAGAAATTCAAAATTTCTTAATAAATTTGGGTGTAAAGGACAGTAAAGAATTAGCTGATACAAAAATTGATGAAATTGCTAAAATTATTAAATCCAAATTCCCCAAAAATTATTCAATCGTTATAATAAATCCAGAAAAGTATAATCAGCTTTATGATGAATTTAAAAACTTAAATAAAATTCTTAATTGGGCACATTCAAAAGTTATAGAAAATTTATATGAAACATTTCAACCGGAGACCGTAATTATTGATCAGTTTAGTAAAACTCCAATTAATATTTCCTTAAAAAATAATTTTGCAAAAGTAAATTTTGTGCAAATTCCAAAAGCGGAAAAATATGTTGGTGTTGCAGCGGCATCAATTTTAGCAAGAAATGAATTGAATAAATGGTTTAATAAAAAAAATCATGAAGGAATTCCGGTTTTAAAAGGAGCTTCAACCGAAGTGGAAAATTCGGCAAAAATAATTACAGTAAAGTTTGGTATTCAAATTTTGAATAAAATCTCAAAAGTTCATTTTAAAACAACAAAAAAAATTTTCGAGAATTAGTTTACATTTTAGAAATTACTTAAAAAAAATTATATTTAAATTCATTTAATTAGGTAAATAATGGCAAAGTCAAATCAAATTAAACGCATTGGAATTTTAACAGGTGGTGGTGATTGTCCCGGATTAAATGCAGTTATTCGCGGAGTTGCAAAACCGGCTCATGATCATGGCTTAACAGTTCTTGGCATTCAAGATGGTTTTGAAGGATTGGTTGAAGGAAAAGCTATTGAGCTTTATAATAAAGATGTTTCTGGAATTTTGGCTCAAGGCGGAAGTATTTTGGGAAGTTCAAATAAGGGCGACCCGTTTCATTGGCCGGAAGATATCGGCGATGAAATTCAAATTTTAGACCGATCTAAAAAAGCTATGAAAAACTATGATGCATGGAATTTAGATGCGATAATTGCAATTGGCGGAGATGGCACAATGCACATCTCAAAAAAATTATCAGAAATGGGAATGAACATTGTTGGCGTTCCTAAAACTATTGATAATGATCTAGAGGCAACAGATCAGACTTTTGGACATGATTCCGCAGTTTATGTTGTTTCTGAAGCTTTAGATAGATTACACACAACCGCATCAACTCATCATAGAGTTATGGTGATTGAAGTTATGGGACGATATGCCGGTTGGATTGCATTAAATGGCGGATTAGCTGGCGGTGCTGATATAATTTTACTTCCGGAATTTCCGTTCAGCTGGGAAGTTATTTATGATAAAGTTGAACAAAGAAGTATGCAGGGAAAAAGATTTAGTATTGTTTGCGTTGCGGAAGGTGCCAAAGCACAGAATGAAGAAATGGTAATTAAAGCAAAAGATATTAAACGTACTGATCCAATTCAACTTGGTGGAATTGCCGAACATGTTTCAAAAATGATTGCTGAAAATACAAAAATTGAAACTCGATATACGGTTTTAGGACATTTGCAAAGAGGTGGAAGTCCAACACCTTTTGATAGAATTCTTTCTACAAGATTTGGAACATATGCAATTAATTTAGCAATGAACAAAAAATTTGGGATGATGGTAGCTCTAAAAGGTTCTGATATAACAAGTGTAAAAATTGAAGATGCAATAAAACGACAAAAACTTGTTACTTCCGAAAATCAAAGTGTTCATGCGGCATTGCAAGTTGGCGCAAGTTTTGGCGTTGAAGAAATGGATCATAATGTAATCAGATGGCTTGGAGCTTACTAATACAAAATTAGCTCTAAGAAGGAACAAAATTAGTATAACAATTTTTTTGAAATATCTTTAATTTGTTATAGTAGAATATAAAAATTTTGCTTTTTGAATAAAAAGTATTATTTTTGGCAACTATTTTTATTGGGGTCGTAGTTCAGTTGGTTAGAACGCCTGCCTGTCACGCAGGAGGTCGCGAGTTCGAGTCTCGTCGGCCCCGCATCTAAAGCCTTGTAATTTAATAATTTACGAGGCTTTCTTGTTTTAAACAATATTAATAATAAAGTTTATTTTTAAATTTTATCTTGTTTTTTCTAAATCTTCTATTCTTTTAATTAAATTTTGAATGACTTCTTCTTGTTCCTGCACTGCTTTAACTAAAGGAACTATAAATTCGGTATAACGTAATCTGTACATACTTTTTTCATTTTCAGGTATTTCAACACCACTGAAATCAATACCAAGTTTATTAACCAACACTTCTACTTCCTGAGCAATAAATCCTGTTTGGCGCATTTCAGATTTTTTATTTCTTGCCTCAATTATTTTTATTTCTGCTTTTGTACTTTTTGAGCTGACAATTCCATAAGTTTCATTTTCCTTTGTTTTTACAATATTATTATTTTCACCAAGTTTTTCAGCAATTAAGTTATAATCCATTGTGTAACTTACCGGTCTAAGCCCCATAATAAAATCTAAACCTGAAATATTTTCTTTAATATTTTTCTTAAATCTCCCATCAGATAAAAGTGACATCGCTACTTGTCCTTGAATACTTGTAATTGCAGTATTACCAATTACAATATTATTACTTGAAGTTGGAATTGCAGAATAACCTATTGCGGTAGTATTATTTAAATCTGGAGTGATATGACTTGGACCTGAACTATATCCTATTGCAGTATTAAAATTTCCATTTACATTAGAATTTAATGCAGCATTTCCAATTGCAGTATTTCCCTCACCTTCTATGTTTGATTCCAAAGAATTATATCCATTTGCTGTATTTCCTGATCCAGAAGTATTATCAATCATTGCTCTAAAACCAGTTGCTGTGTTACCATTTGCAATATTTGAGAATAGCGCGTTAAAACCAATTGCAACATTATTACTTGTTGTCAAATTGTAGAAAAGTGCATTTATTCCAATTGAGATATTACTATTTCCACTTATGTTATTTGCCAGTGAACTTGTGCCAAGTGCAATGTTAAGATCACCTGTTGAATTATGAAACATTGCGCTGTGACCACATGCAATATTATTATGACCATCAATATTATTTGCAAGAACAATATTGCCAAGTGCTAAATTGTATGCACCTGTTGTATTTTTTTCCAATGTTTTATACCCTACAGCAGTATTCATGTATCCTGATGTATTTAGTTTCATGGAATGTTTTCCAATAGCAGTGTTTTGATTAGCGGTTCCATCATCATTGATTCCGGATTCAAAACCTAAAAAAATACTTGTTGCATCAGTTTTAGCATCACTTAACTGATCAAGTGAATCAATTTTTGAATTGCTTCCAGTCCTGCTCAAATTTGTATTACCATAAAAAAGGCTGTCACCATTCCTATAAAGTTTATTGGAGGTTAGAGCTGGAACTCCATCTTTAAATTGTATTGATGCTGAAGTTCCTTCATCTGTAATTCTCATTAGTTGGTTATTATCACCATCTTTAAAAACCACATCTCCTTCCACATCTTGTGTTTCTATAGGTTTTTCAACTTTAGATGTTTCTGGAGTTTTTTCATTATTCTTTTTTATCTCTTGAGCAAGTAAATGTGAAAAGGTAAAAGTGAAAAGGCAAAAGAAAATTAAAAAGGTATTCAATTTTTTTGATTTCATATTTCCCTCAACGATTATTTTGTCTAAATTCCGATTACAAGTCTTTTTATGGTTGTAAAATAATTTTCAAAAGCTGTTTTGTCTACTACTGATTCTGGTAGTATTTACATAAGCTTTATTTAAATATAATTGAACTGTTATGTATTAAAACGCCTTGCTCAACTAATTTTTTAATTAGCTATGCAAGGCGGACATTGAGGATTAAAGAACATTTAATTTTTATTTAACTGTCATCTTAATTTCGTTTTTATTTGCAATTACTTGATTAAGTGCATTTTTTATTTGTTCAATATCAGATTTGTACTCAGAGTTTAGTTTTGCCAATTCTTGATTTTGTTTTTCCAATTCCATAATCCTAACTTCTTGCTCTTTAGTCCTTTTCTCTAATGCTTGTATTGCAATAAAGTTAATTCCATCAAAATCTGTTGCTGAAATTGTTGTATCGGTTCCAATTGTCCCAATTCCGTCATTACCAAAAGCAGAATAAAAATCTTGTGCCATTGGTCCATAGTGTCTGTGAGTTTTGGAATCTTGAGTTTTATAATTCCATGAAGTGAGTTTAAATTTGGAGATTTTTCCCAAGAATTCCTCTCCATTGACTGACTTAAAGTTTTCCTTTTTAGTAGAATCCGAAATTGAACTCCACCCGTTATCACCTGCGTTCATTAAAGCACCGCTAGTGAGTGCCGAGTTTGTGTAGAAGCGATAACCATTTGCAAATCTTGCAGCCAATCTATTGTCTGTATTTGCATCTTGAACAGTGCTGGCTGAATTATCTCCCAAAAATATTGTTCCATTTCCGGCTGCATTAACGTTTGAACCAATTGCAAAAGAATTAGTTCCGTTTGCACTTGCAGTAGAACCCAATACAGCTTTGCCATTAACTCTAAAATTACCGTTAATTTTTACATTTTCACTTCCATCTGTAAAATCACCGTAAATTAAAGGATCAGATGTTCCCGAATTATCAATAACTAATTTATTATCTGTAAGCTCATTTTTACCGGCTTGATAACCAATAAAAATAGAACCATTTTGATAATAATTTGAAATTCCATGATAACCTGCTTCATGACCAATAAAAATATTTTTAGAGCCATTTATGTAATTTCCTGAACTATTACCAATACCAAGATTAAAATTTCCAGTCCCATTTCCAAGTGAACCACTACCAATTGCAATATTCTGATTACCCGAGAAAACTTGACCTGCTTGATATCCAAAAGCTGAATTACTGTCACCATTCATAGTAACAAATGTCCCGCTTCCGAAAGCTGAGTTGTAACTGCCGGTTATGGAAAGTAATGAAGAAGCACCAAAGGCGGAATTATAACTTCCACCATTAGTTTCTAAAGCTTTTGATCCAACAGCAGTATTTTGTTCACCATTTGATTGGTTAAGTGCGTTGTAACCAACAGCTGTATTATTTGCTATAAAAGAGCCGCTATTTAATGTTTGATGACCAATAGCAGTGTTAAAATTGCCTAATGTTAATGAAGTTAAAGCCTCATAACCATTTGCTGTATTCCCAACGCCTGTTGTGTTTAATTTAAGGGCATTATAACCGGTTGCAGTATTTCCAGTTCCTGTAGTATTTGCATACATTGCATTATGACCTATTGCAGTAGTTCCGTTAACAACATTGTTTCTTGCAGCTTCAAAACCTACTGCAGTATTTTGGTTCCCCGAATTAGAATAAAGTGAAGAACTACCAATAGAAACATTAGAATGTCCAGCAGTATTTGAAGATAAGGAAGAATTTCCAATAGATATATTATCATGTCCGCTGATATTGGAATATATACTCCCAACACCTATTCCTATGTTATTATTTCCGGTTTGATTTGTTTTTAATGAATTGTAACCCAATGCTGTATTATATGCCCCAGAAGAATTTACATTCAATGCTGCTATACCAATTGCAGTATTTTGATTATTACTTCCATCATCTAAATTACCGGTGCCATATCCAAGAAAAACACTTGTTCCATCAGTCTTTGCATCAGTTAAATCATTTATAGCGGATACTATAACAGATGTTCCATCGGAAGTAATATTTCCGGTAACATGAAAATCACCGTTTATTTTAACTAATTCACTTCCGTCTGTAAAATCTCCCCAAATTAATGGAAAAGATGAACTATCATTATTTATATAAAGTTTATTATTCCCTGTTTCAAAATATCCCGCTTTATAACCTAAAAATATATTCCCAGATTTATTATGAAATGCTGTTCCACTTCCTGCTTCATTTCCAACAATTGTATTTTTTGAACCAGTCTGATTATAAAAATTTGAATAATAACCTATTCCAACATTTTTGTTTCCAGTAGTATTATGATGTAGTGATGCAGAGCCAGTTGCAGTATTAAAATTTCCATTATTTGAACCAAGAGAAGAATTTCCAATACCCGTATTATCATTACCAGCAGTATTATCATTAAGCGCACCAGCACCATAAGCACTATTAGAATTACCAGTAATATTATCCGCCAAGGAATTTGCTCCAGTGGCAGTATTTAAATAACCTGTTGTATTAAAAGTTAAAGCTCGTTTACCAATTGCTGAATTTTGCCAGCCAGTCGAATTTGAATTAAGTGAAAGAATACCTATCGCAACATTTTCGATTCCTGTTGTATTTGAAAAAAGAGAATGATATCCTAAAGCAGTATTAAAGTTTGAAGTAAAACCAATTGAGACCCCGCCATCATCAGAAATACCTGATCCCTTACCCAGAAAAATACTAAAGGCATCAGTTTTGGCATCAGAAAGCTGATCGAGTGAATCTATAGTTCCACCGCCACCATTTAAATTAGCGTTACCAAAATACAGATTTGTTCCGCTTCTATATAACTTGTTGGTGGTATTTGATGGTACGCCGTCAGTAAATTGAATTGCTCCAGAAGTTCCTTCATCTGTAATTCTTAACAATTGGTTTGTTCCATCTGAAAAAATTACATCACCTTCAACAGCTTGCGTTTCTATAGGTTTTTCAATTTTTGATACGGCTGAATTTTTCTTTTCATCAGCTACTTTTTTTGATTCTTGAGCGTGGATTTGTGAAAAAGCAAAAGTAAAAAGGCAAAAGAAAATTAAAAAAGTATTCAATTTATTTGATTTCATATTTCCCTCAATGATTATTTTGTCTAAATTCTGATTACTTGTCTTTTTATGGTATGTAAAATAATTTTAGAAAGCTGATTTGTCTACTACCGATAGCAGTAGAAATGTTTCGATATTCGATTGAAAAGAATGTTTTTACTACCGAAATCGGTAGGAGAAAGTGAGATAATTAGATTCTTCAATCTGTTCAGAATGGCTAGTAATTAGCTTTTGTAATTGCGAGGAATGTAATGACGAAGCAATCTTTTTCATCTTGTCATTCCCGAATGTTTTTATCGGATATCTATTAAGACTTCTGGATTCCGGATCAAACCCGGAATGACAGCTCTTTTGTTTGTAATACTGAACTTGTTTCAGCATAGAGATTCTGAAATGAATTCAGAATGACAAATCCTTAATTATACTGAATGCTGTTTACTGAATTCTGATTACTGCTTTAAATCAGTCCTCTTTTAATTGCTGTGGCTACGGCTTCTGATTGAGAGCAGACATGGAGTTTTTTATAAATATTTTTAATATGATATCTGACTGTTTCAATTGAGATAAATAGATTTGATGCAATTCTTTTATATCCAAAACCTTGTGAAATACTATTTAGTATTTCATATTCTCTATCGGTAAGGTTTATTGTTTCTTCAACTTCTTTTTGCGGTGCAATATTTCTTAACAATTTAATTACTTTTCCTGCAATTTCGGAATTCATAGGTGATCCGCCTTCTGAAGCTTCTTTAATTGCTTTAATTAATTCTGATGGAGGTGTTTTTTTTGGCAAATAACCGGATGCGCCTGCCATTATTGCTTCAAATATATTTTCGTTTTCTTCGTGAACGGTAAGCACAATAATTGTTTGATTCGGAAGATTTTTTTTTACTTCTCGCATTCCTTCAATACCAGACATTCCAGGTAAACCAATATCAGTTATTAGAACATCAGGTGCAAGTTTTTCTATTTCAGCTAACATTGATTCACAATCTTCGAATGCAGCTAAACATTTAAAACCTTCAGTTCCATTTATAATGGCAGCAATTCCATTTCTTACAAATTCAACGTCTTCTACAATTACAGTTGTTATCATATAAAACTTAATCTTTGCTTATTAAATTTTCCCGTAAAAATTATTTTAGTACCATTATTCACTTCAGAAAAATATTCAATTTTTCCGCCAATTTCTTTTGCACGGTTTTGCATATTTAATAAACCATTTCCCAATTTTTCTTGATTTAAATCAAAACCTTTTCCATTATCGGAAAATGTTACTGTTAATAAATTTCCTGCGGTTTTTATATTTAAAGTTAGCAAATCAGCATCACTATATTTTATAGCATTATTAATTGCTTCTTTAAATATTAAATAAAGATGCTGTCTAAAATTCATTGGGAGTTTTATGTTTTCCAATTCATCTAAATTTTCAACAAATAAATCAGTATCGGTATGTTTTAAAACTTCATGATATGAAAGCTGAAGTCGTTTAAATAAATCCTTGAGTGAATCTTTCTTCGGGTTTACAAGCCATACAATATCTCCCATACTTTCTACTAAAGTTCTGGAAATTGTGCTTACATTTCCGAGGCCGGATTTTAATTCTTGTTTTTCTTCCGGCACTTGATATTTAAGTAATTCCGTCAGAATTGAAATTTCAGATAAACCAGAACCAACGCTATCGTGAAGATCAGCAGAAATTTTTGATCTCATTTTTTCAATTGCTAATAGATGTCGATATCTGTATGAAGAAATAAACGCAATCAGTGAACCGATTGCAATAAAACTTAAAGAATAAAACCACCAAGTTTCCCACCAAGCGGGATTTATAACAAATGACAATTGAGTTGGTTCACTCCAGTAACCCCATTCATTCTTTGCTTTAACTTCAAATATATAATTTCCATCATCTAAGCTTGTATATTGAACACTATTTACATTACTTTCTACCCAATCAATATCAACACCGCTAAGTTTGTATTTATAAATTATTTTATGCGGTGCAGAAAGGTTAATTCCCACATAAGAAAATTTTAAATAATTTTGATCATAATTCAATTGAGGATCTTGTTTAAACTTTTTTAAGTTTTGCGGTTGATTAAAAATTTCAACCCCATTAATATAGACCGGTGGAGGTATTTTATTTAATTTATCAAAGTTTGGATTGTATTTGCTCAATCCGTTTTTTGTGCCAATGAAAACATTATTATTTTCATCAACAAATAAAGCTCCTACATTGCAATCATTACCAATTAAACCATCTTCTTCATTAAACGATCTAATTAGATAATTATTTTCTGAAAATGTTAAAATATTAAAACCTTTTGGTGATGTTAGATAAATATTTCCAAATTCATCTTCGGCAACAGCTCTAATTTCATTACTTAACAAGCCGTTTTTTGTTTTAAAGATTTCTATTTTATTATTATTAAAAATATTTAATCCACCGTTTTGTGTTGCAATTAAAATTTTACCATTTTGGGTTTCATATAAATCGAGAATGCTATTATCAGAAAGTCCATTTAGCATTGAGAAATTTTTAAAATTTCCATTTGAATAAATATCAATACCAGAATTATGATATCCAAAAATTATAGAGTTATTTTTAGTTGAAATTACTGCCTGCACATAATTACTTTTTAATCCGTCACTTTTTGTAATAAGCTTAATTTCGTCATTAGTTATTTTATAAACTCCTTTATAAGTTCCGGCGAATATTTCTCCATTTTTAGTTTCGGCTAAAGCAAAAACATAATTACTACCTTCTGAATGAACATCAATTGTTCCTTTAAATTTTATTAATGATTGAATTTTATTGTTTTTGAAAATGTCTATTCCGAGTCGCGAACCAATATAAATATTACCGTTCTTACTTTCTATGAATGAAAGTCGGATATTGTAATTTTGAAATTCCGGAGTTTCATAAATTTTTGATGATATATTGTTTTCAACTAATAATCCGCCATAAGTATTTATAAATTTTATTCCGTTATTTGCTTGAAAAAAATTAAAAACATTGTTATCCGGTAAACCATTTTGTGAATTGTAATTTTCAATTTTATTTGGTTCATAAATTTGGAAACCGTCTAATCCGTTTGAAACAAATAAATCTCCAAGATTGCTTTCATAAACAACCCAACCACGATTGAAAGTCAATCCGTTCTGTGTAGTTAATAATTCTATTTTTCCTTGGGATAGAATTCCCAAACCAAGATCAGTTGAAAAATATCCAACATCAGAAATTTTTGAGAAATAAATATCATTCAGATCAATATTTAAAATTTTCTTATTTGGAACAAAACTTTTAATTTCTCCATTGTTGAAAGAATAAAGTTTTCCAGAACCTCCAAAATACAATTCCCCATTTTTATTTTTCCCAATTGCCGAAAAGAAAGGATCATTTACATGCTTTTCATTTACAATACTTTTTAATTGATTATTAGAATATTCTAAAATTCCGTTGCTTGATGCAAAGTAAATTAAATTTTCATCAGAAATTAATTTTTTATGAATTGGAGATGCCGGAATATTGTTCATCTCATTGAGATTTAATAAAACATTATTCTTGAAAAGGTAAATTCCTTGTGAAGCTCCTAAGATTAAAGAACCATCTTTGTTTGCATGAATTACGGAAACAAAATCGACTTTATTATTTGGAGTATTTAGAATTGTATCAATTTTTCCATCATTAAAAGTTGTGATTCCGTAAACACCAAAATTTGCAAAATAAATTGTACCATCATTTCCTTCGGTGATATCAAAAACTGCGGATGATGTAAGTCCATCAAATTTAGTTAGATTATAAAAATTATTTCCATCCCATCTGCTTACTCCATTATTAGTTGCAAACCACAAATAACCTTTAGAATCTTGAAAAATATTTCTTACTTCATTATCAACCAAACCATTTCTTACGGAAAATGTTTTGTGTATTTTAATTTGAGAATTGAATTCTGCTGAATTAAAAACAAGAACTAAAAATATTATAAAAACATTCTTCATGAAATTGTTGAATAATTGATGTAATAATTCATTGAAATTAAAAGGAAATAATAAATAATTCAATAACAAATTATTGTGATTTGGAAGAGAATTCCGGATTGAGTAAAAAAAAATAAAAAATAAAAAGGGAAGATCATTCGATAAAAAAACTAGTTTTTGTAGCACAGACACTCTTGTCTGTGTTTATTAAAAGAACAGACTGGAAAGTCTGTTCTACAAATAACTTATAAACTGGAATGGCTTTCCGGAAACAATCAAATAAATTTGATTCCCATGAGATTCCCGCCCGCCCTATGTGGGGGAACATAGGGTGTAGCCATTCCTAAAAATATTTATTTATTTATTTGCGTGAATTTTTGACCATCTAGCACACTTTCTATTTTGCTTAGTCGTTTTTCTAAGTCAAAATTCTTAATACTTGTTAAAGAATTCTGTTTTCTGAGTTCTTCATCTTGTTTTACTAACTTCTCAATTATCTTTTCTTGCTCTTTTATAGCTTCTACCAATAGTGCAGTTAGAGAAGCGTATTGCATAGTGAAATATTCACCACTATTGTCAACGACTTCTGGGATAATTTCATTAACTTCTTGAGCAATAAATCCCACTTGTAATTTTTCTGAGAACTCTTTATTATTTTTCCATTTATAATTTACACCGCGTAATTTTTTTACTTTATCTAATGCATCAGTTATAGTTGAAATTTCTTTTTTAAGTCTTTTATCACTTAAATTATTCCATGGAGAATTACCTCCAGCATCTCCGTTTACGAACAACTCATATCCCGTATTACCATACCCGCCATTTCCATTTATTACAACTCTATTTTTAACAAAATCTCCCCAAATTAATGGAGTGTAAGTAGATGTATTATCAATATAAAGCTTACTATTATCAGTTATAAGTTGTCCAACCCCATGTCCAATAAACACGTTGCTATCACCAGTTGCTTGATAGCCAGTCTTAAATCCTATATAAACATTTCTACTTGCACTGTATGTTGTAATACCTTTTCCAGCTTCATAACCAATAACTGTATTTTCAGACCCAGTTTGATTTAACTGATTAGCTCTAGTCCCTACAGCAGTATTATAATTTCCCGTGGTGTTATAATAAAGAGTTTGATAACCAATACCCGTGTTTTCAAGGCCTGATTGATTGTTGTATAGTGCCGCTACTCCATTAGCTGTATTGTTTAATCCGCTATAATTAGCTTGTAGGGCACTTGCACCTATTGCTGTATTATTTCTTCCAAATTGATTATCATGTAACGAAAACCATCCAATTGCTGTATTTCCATATCCACTAGTATTTAAAGCAAGTGATGATATCCCTATTCCTGTATTAAAGTTTTTTATTCCATCAGTTAAACCTCCATCATCATTAACTCCTGCGCCTTCTCCAAGAAAAATACTTCCTTCGGCACTTCCAACATCAGTTATAGCATCACTTAAATCATTTATTTTTGCAGTAGTAGGTTGTGCCCATGTCCCATTTCCTGATGCATCTGAGGTTAATACATAACCATTCAGTGCTCCGTTAGTTATCTGAATTTTTGACGTTTTCGTATTATCGGTAATTTCCAAATTACCGTTTATTTTAACATCATCAGTTGCAAAATCTCCCCAAATTAGCGGGGAAGATGAATTAGAATTTTCTATGTATAGCTTATTATCACCTGTTTCATTATAACCAGCTTGATAACCTAAAAAAACATTACCGGTTTTATTGTGTGCAATTGTATTTCTTCCAGCTTGGTTTCCAATAATTGTGTTGTAATTTCCTTCTTGGTTAAAAAAATTAGACTGAAAACCAATTACTACATTTCCAGATCCTGTTGTATTGCTATACAATGCTCCATGTCCAATTGCAGTATTAAAGTTCCCAGTTGTGTTTGATATAAGCGTATTTAGACCAATACCATTGTTATTATTTCCTTGAATGTTAAAGTTACCGTTAACATGAAAATTACCATTAATTTTTACTAGTTCACTGCCATCTGTAAAATCACCCCAAATAAGTGGAGAAGATGAATTTGTATTTTCTATAAATAATTTATTGTCGCTCGTTTCATTTGCACCTGCTTCTGCGCCAATAAAAACATTTCCGGAATAATCACTTCCTAGAGTACCTTCTCCAGCTCTCCAACCAATCATTGTGTTTTTTACACCATTCACATTGTAATAATTAGCTCTTGAACCTACAATTGTATTATAAAGTCCATTTACACCAAGTTTTGAAGCCTGGTGTCCAATTGCAATATTTTGGTTTTGAGTATTTGATTGCAATGCTTCATACCCAATTGCCACATTCCATTTTCCATCATAAATAGTTTGAAGTGCATCCTTACCTATTCCTATATTAAATAGAATTGAATCAGGCCCTTCATTATTTCCAGTGCCATTTCCTAAAAATAAACTTCTTGATATTGGACTATAATATGCATCAGATAACTCATTAATAGAAGTTGCCCCACTTCCGCCGCCAAGAGACAAGCCATTAAATTTTAGTGTGCCGTCTACATTATACAACTTATTTGTTGTTAAAGATGGTGGTGATGTCATTGAAGGTAAAGTAATTGATCCTTTATTACTTCCTTCATCGGTAATTGTAAGTAAAGAATTACCGGTTGAATTTTTTACTTCAACTTTATCACCGGTTGCAGTTGGTGCATTTGGAAATTTGATATTTGCAGTTTGGGTTGAATCTTTAGAAATTGTTTTAATTTCTTGAGCTTGCAATAAAATTAAATGTGAGAAGGCAAAAGTAAAAAGACAAAATGTAAAAACGTTGTGAAGTTTTGTTAAGTTGTTCATAATAATCCTCATTATCTGATTAAATTTTGCAAGCAAAATAAAAATTGAACAAAATCAAATCAACTAGCTATTAATGTAGTTTTTCAAGGAAGTGAAAAGTCAAAAGTGAAAAGTTAAATGTAAAAACGAAGAGATGTTGAAACGTTAAAAAAGTTAAAATAAGAAATGAGTATAGTTGCCATCAGTCATTCCTGAATGTTTTTACTTGACTACCGAGGCAGTTCGAGAATCTAAAAGTTTTTCTGGATTCCCACTTTCGTAGGAATGACAAATTCTTATTGTCATGCCGGACTCGATCCGGCATCTAAAAACGGAATGGCTTTCCGGGTATAATCAAACCTAGTTGATTCTCATGAGATTCCCGCCCAACTTAAATTAAAGCCGTAGCCATTCCTAAAATTACTTTCTTTACAAACTTATTGCTGATGCACTCATTACACTTAAATGATTTCTATGTTTAACTGAAATAAAATACTGATTTGATGGAGAGTCAAAATGCATCACTCCACCATTTTGAATATTTACTATTCTTCCATCATTAAGCAAATATGCAGACTTTGATTCAATAATATTTGTTTCATCATTTTTGTCCCGCAATTCTACTAGAACCCAATCAACAGCATTTGTTGGAGTTGTTAAAGCTGCTGAACCATCATATGGTGAAGTAGATGGAAGTGTTAATCCATAATTCATATTATTTGAAATATATGGACCTTCTAAAAAGACTTTAAGACTTGCAAAAACTCCGCCATAATTAAATTCATCTGCACCAATAAAAGGAGGATCATTTCTAGTATTTCCATCAATATCGGTCGTTATTCCGGCAATTGAAATTCCGAAAGTCGGTTGAGAAACACTTACAATATGAAGATCAGTATCTGATATGAAAGTAACTATTGCATTGTATGAATTGGTATCTAAACTAAAATCAGTCTTATATTTTGAAAAGGTTGAAGAATATTCTATATTGTTTAAGTTTGCAAAACTGGTTCCATTTGTATTAAGAATATTGTAATTACTTGTTACATTGTTAATTGTTCCAGTTTCAATCCAAGAAACAACATAACCACTCTTGAAATTATTAAAAATATTATTCCTAACATTTACGTTCTCAATTATTCCGCCTGAAGTAGCTTGGTAGCCTAATGCAAATGTCGTTGTATTTACAGTACCAAATAAATTTACGCTGTTAAAATAAATATCAACATTGCTGGAATTTAGTAGATTTATACCGTTATAGTTTGATGCAATAAAATTATTTTTAATTACTCCTCTATTTACTGAACTTCCATCGCACGCATTTAAATGAAGTCTTCCTCCAATAATTTTATTTTCAGATATTATAAAATTGTCTAAACAGTTAAAAAGTGTTAATGCAAAGGACCAATTTGTAGATAATGTATTGTTTTTAATTTGTGGTGCTGTTGAATTTTTTAATACAATATTATCATAATAACTATTTGTTACTGAATTGCCATCGATTAGAATATTGTTAGATAAATTATTATTATTTAAATCCAGATGAATACCATAGGATCCATAATTGATACTATTATTAACTAGCGAGATATTATTCATCTCGCTATTATCAATACAAATAAAATTGCTCTGTTCTAATTCATTAATAACACCAGAATTTGGAATGTTATAACTGTTGAAAGTGTTACCGTTAAACTCTAAGTCACTACAATCATTTTCCAATTTTACGACTGTTGCGAAAGAAGTTCCTCCAGCCGAAAAGTTAAAATTATTAAATGTTAGGTATTTAGCTGAATTAAATTTTAAAACATAATTATCTAAACTACTTGAAGCTGAGTAATTTACTATAACGTTTGGTCCAGCATCGAAGAGTATATTATTAGTTGAATTGCTTCCTACAATATTGCCATCAAAGTTAAATTGTTCATTGTATGTACCATCCAGAACAGTAAACTTTACTGTACCGGCTATTCCTTTAAAATACAGATCATACACTGCATCACTTATTGTTGTGTAATCGCCACCAGATCCAATATCATAAGATCCGTTAAGCGGGCCAAAACCAAATCTAACTAAAGCAAATTCATCATCAGTATTTCCAGCAAGTATTATTTTTCCATCTGATTGAATTCCAATACTATTAGCCATTTCAAAAGTTGATCCACCCATATCATTTATAATAATACCATCTGAATCAAAAGTGTTATCCAATATTCCATTTGTATTATAGCGAACAACAGCAAAATCATTATTTGAAACTCCACCTACTAGAATTTTTCCATCTAATTGAATTGCAAGACTATTTCCACCATCATTGCTTCCCAAATCGGTTGTAACAATTCCATCTGAATCAAAAGTGTTGTCCAATGTTCCATTTGCATTAAATCTAAAGAGAGCAAAATCTTGATTCTTAGAACCAGATATTAAAATTTTTCCATTTGATTGCACTTTTATTTCATGACAATATATCAACTCACCCTGTTGAGTTGTTACAATACCATCACCATCAAATGTATTATCTAATGTTCCGTTTGTATTATATCTAACCATAGCAAATACTGAAGATCCATATAAATTATAGTTAGATCTTCCGCAAATAATAATTTTACCATTTGATTGTATTGCCATACTGTGAGGATAATCTCCAATTATACCTATTGCTGTAGTAACAATGCCGTCTGAATCAAAACTATTGTCTAGCGTCCCATTTGTGTTATATCGAATTACAGTGAATACATATTTCCCAAAACTATTTCTGGAGTAACCGGCAACCACTATTTTTCCATCTGATTGTATTGCAACATTTGTTCCGACATCGTTATTTGATCCAATTGAGGTCAAAACAATTCCATCATTATCGAATGTATTATCTAAAGAACCATTTTCATTAAATCTTAATATTAGAAAACCACTTGAATCTGTAGACCCTGAAATATATCCAGCAACCACAATCTTACCATCAGACTGCAATGCTATACTTTTTGGCACAACTATACCTGAATCACTTGTTACTGTAACTACGCCATCATTATCGAATGTGTTATCTATTGTTCCATCTGGATTATAACGAATTAATACAAAATCTAAATTTGGTCCAAAATAATATCCCGCAACTAGGATTTTCCCATCCGATTGTATTGCCATACTTTCGCAATCCGTCTTAGTTGTGCCAACAGAGGTTTTAACAACTCCATCAGTTCCAAAAGTTATGTCTAAGGAGCCGTCTTGTGCAAAGGACAAGTAAAAAGTGAAAAGAAAAAATGTAAAAATGTTGAAACATAAAGAGGGTAAAACGCAAAATAGTTTAGTTAAGTTTATCATAATAAGCCTCTTTGTCTGGTTTTATTTCAATACAAATGTAATCTCGAAAACGAGTGAAATCAACTAGCTATTAATGTAGTTTTTTAGGGGAGTGAAAAGGGAAAGGGCAAAAGTCAGACCATAAAAAAGTTGAGGTGTTAAGACGTGAAAAAGTTTGAGAAGTTTAAATGAAAAAAGATTACGAAATAATTTCGGATTGACAAGTTTACTCGGTCTCATGCCGGACTTAATCCGGCACCTAATAATTTAATAGATTCCGGCTTTAAGCATAATGGAATGACAAATTATATTTATATTTTGATTACTGATTACTGCTTTTATATCAATCCTTTTTTTAACGCTTTGGATACTGCTTCAGATTGGTTATGAACCTTAAGTTTATCATAAATATTTCTGATGTGATATCTAACTGTGTGAATACTGATAAACAATTCATCTGCAATATTTTTATATCCAGTTCCGTTAGAAATTTTTTGTAAAATTTCAGTTTCTCTTTCAGAAAGATCAATTTTATTGTCTAAATCTTTATCCGAATGAGCAATACGCATTAAGTTAATTACTTTATTTGCAATGCTTGAATTCATTGGTGAACCGCCTTCATGCGCATCTTTTATTGCTTCAATAATTTGTTCCGGCGGTGTTGTTTTGAGCAAATATCCGGAAGCTCCCGCCATTAAAGCTTCAAAAATATTTTTGTTATCCTCATGAACCGTCAGCATAATAATATTAATATTCGGCAATTTATTTTTTATTTTTTTTACTGCTTCAATTCCGCTCATTCCCGGCAATTGAATATCCATCAAAATTATATCCGGTTCATTCTGATCAATTTTTTCAATCAAATCTTCTGCTGTTTCAAAAGCTCCAGCGGAATTAAATCCATCTGAATTTTTAATCAACATTTCTAATCCTTCGCGGATCATTTTTATATCTTCAACTACAGCAGTTTTAATCATAAAAAATTCCGTAAATAATAATGATATATATTTAAGAAAATATGTTAATATTATTTAAATTTTCCCGTTAAATTTAATTACTGTTCCTCTATTAATTTCAGAAATTATTTCACAATTTCCGTTAATTGCTTTTGCTCTATTTTTCATATTTGTTAATCCATTTCCTTTTTCATCTTTGCTCTTTAAATCAAATCCTTTTCCATTTTCTTGATAATGAATACTTAGATTTTTTCCTTTTACAATAATTGTTAATTCTATTTTTGAACATTCACTGTATTTTAAAGAATTATTAATTGCTTCCTTAAATAATAAAAATAAATGTTGACGATAGGTAAGAGGAAGATGAATTTCTTCAATGTTTTCAATTCCATTAATGTTAAAAGAAATATTTGCTTGAGCAAATACTTCTTGATAAGAATCCTGCAATCTTAAGAGCAAATCTTTTAATGAATCTTTTGCCGGATTAACTAGCCAAACTATGTCACTCATATTCCCGACTAATGAACGAGCTGTTACAGAAATATTTTTTAATCCATTTTGCAAATCATTTACATTTTTATTCGTTTTTAGCAATCCACTTAATATTGTAATTTCAGAAAGTCCGGAACCAATTGAATCGTGTAAATCGGCGGAAATTTTTGTTCTTAGTTTTTCAACAGCTAGAAGTTGTCTATATCTAAAAGAAGCAATAAACGCGATTAATGATCCAATTAATACTATGGTTAATGTATAAAACCACCAAGTTTCCCACCAAGCCGGATTTATAACAAATGCTAAAGAAGCAGGCTCGCTCCAATATCCCCATTCATTTTTTGCTTTAATTTCAAAATTATAAATTCCATTATCAAGACTTGTATATTGAACCGAGTTTTCTTTGCTTGTTACCCAATCTTTATCAACTCCAATTAATCTATATTGGTAAATTAGTTTATGAGTATTTGGTATATCAATTCCGGCATAAATAAATTTTAAATAATTCTGATCATAATTTAATTCCTGATTTATTTGAAGAAATTCAAGCGAGAAAGGTTTATTGAAAATTTCAAATCCCGTAATGAAAATTTTAGGCGGAGTAGAATTTATTTTATCTGCAGTTGGATTATATTTGCTTAATCCGGATGTTGTGCCAATCCAAACATTATTTTCATCATCAACAAAAAGTGAAGAAGGATTACAATCATTTCCCGCAAGTCCATCTTCTTTTGTAATATTTCTAATATTTATTTCACCTTTTTCAAACCGAATTATATTTAAACCATTTGGAGTTGTAACGTAAATATTTCGCAAATTATCTTTTTTTACGGCTCTAATTTCATTGCTTAGTAAACCATCTTTAACTGTGATTGAATCTATAATTTCATCTGATAAAATATTTAAACCGTTATGCTGAGTTGCAATAATAATTTTGTCATTATCAATTTCGCATAAATCAGTTACTGTGTTGTGCGATAATCCATTTTCGGTTGAATAGTGTTTAAAATCTCCGTTATTATAAATACTTAATCCTTTACCGTGATAACCGTAAATAATTGACTTATTTTTTGTAACTAAAATTTTAGAAACAAAACTGCTTAGCAAACCATTTTTTTGATTTATTAAAGTTGATTTATCATTTACAATTTTGAAAACACCTTTATAAGTTCCTGCATAAATTGTTGAATCATCAAAAGCGGCAAGTGTAAAAACTGCATTGCTTTGATTATGCATTACATTTCTTACCTGATCAAACTTCAGCAAATTTTTTATTTTACCATTTTCATAAAAATCAATTCCAGCACTTGTTCCTAAATAAATTTTATTGTTATTTTCAAGTAAAGTGACAAAATGTTCATATCCAAAACTGTTTTTATTTTCTAAACGAACTGTATTATTTTCCGTTTGCAATAAAAGGTTTTCATCAGTATTTATAAACTGATTCCCATTTTTTGAAACAAGTATATTGAGAATATTTTTGGCATCTGATTTATCTGAGAAAAAATTTTCAAGTTTATTTGGCTGATAAATTAAAACACCAGAAACCGCACTTGATATTAAAAGTGATTTATTTTTAAGAGCCCAAATAAATAATAATTTGTCATTTGGCAGCCCATTTATTTTTGTTAAAAAATGTATTTCTTTTGTTAAAGAGTTGAAAATACCTAAGCCAAGATCGGTTGCAAAATAACCAATATTATTTTCGTCAAAATAAATATCGCTTATTTTATCTGCCAAATAATTGAGACTTTTATTTACTTCACTTAATCCATTTTGATTTATTATCCAAAATTTATTTTCATCGGTAAAATAAATATTGTCATAATTATCAATTCCAATAGTATTTATAAATTCATTTTGATTGTTTTCATATCCGTATAAAATCTCTAGGTTTTGATTTGAATATTTTAATAAACCATTTCTTGTAGCAATGAATATTTCACCTTTTGAGTTTTCTTTAATATCGTGATATGATGAAGCTGGAATTTCGAAAAGTTTATTGAGATTTACTAAAGTGTTATTTGCTAAAATATGAATGCCATCAGCCGCGCCAAAAAATATTGAATTATTTTTTGCTTTATGCACAACTGTTACAAATTCTAATTTTTGATTTCTGTCAGCAAAAATTGTATCAAATTTTCCGTTATAAAAAGTTGTTATTCCGTTTTTGCCAAAATTTGCAAAATAGATTTTACTGTGGTTATCTTCAGTAATATCAAAAACCGCAGAAGATGATAATCCGTTTAACTCGGTAAAATTTTCAAATATTTTTCCATCCCATTTACTAACTCCGGCGTTTGTAGAAAACCATACAAATCCTTTACTGTCTTCAAAAATATTCCTTACAAAACCATTAATTAATCCATCACTTGTAGTAATTTTTTTGTGGATTTTAATTTGTCCAAATAACGAAATCATAGAACAAACAAGCAGTATAAAAAAATATATTTTGTTTATCATTTTTTGTTATTAGAAAAGATTAATCATTCAAAATTGATATAAATTTAATGCGAAAATTTTTATTATACAATATTAAATAACTATTGCAAAAGATAAATGTGACGTATATTAAATGAATAAGTATAAGTTAATTCGATATTACGAATGTTGATTAATTTCGAAATGACTAAAAGAATTCTTCGAGAGAACTTCTATATTTTTAAGAATTTATTCGAAGTGATTTTTTACAAAATGGAATTTGAAGAATTTTTACTTGCCCCTTTTTAATAAAAGGAGCAAGTGATTTTATGAAATTTATATTTCTAAATCAATTGAAAAGAAAAATGTTCTTGGTTGTGAATTACCGTAAACATATCCTGGACCTCGTGTATCTCCATAATCTAAATCTTCTTGATATGAATCGGCTAAGTTTTAACTCATAATTCAAATTGAATGAGTTAATTTATGGTAAAAATAATTATTGCAATTATCGGAGGTAAAAATCCGGCTGCTAAAAACCACTTCCCTCTCCCCAAAAATCCATTCTTTCCTTTTAGAATAAATAATCCCGTAATGTTTATTAAAATTAACGCAACCGCAAAAATATCGGAAAACCATTTCCATTCTTTTAAACTATTTCGATGAAGAACATTAACTTCGTAGAATAAAATTCTCTTAGTTATAACTTCATATAATCCTAATCTTCTTGAAAAATCTATATGGAATGATGCATCTTCGTAATAAATTTTTATTTGGTTAGTTGTTGGCGAATCATAAAGTTTAAAATCATTTTGATTAATTAGTTTACTCAGCTCAATTATATTTTGATCGGAAATATTTTCAAAATTATATTTTGCCGGAATTGATATTGTATCTTTCTGAATTACAAAATCCGGATTCCAATCATCAACATGATTTAATGCTAATCCGGATAATGAATAAACAATAATCAATGTTGAAAAAAAATATCCCAAATCTCTATGAAGATCATTATTTAATTTTCTAAGATTTCGAAAATTCATTTAAGATTGCCTAAATACTTAAATTTATTTTCTTAATAAATTCATTGGAAATATCCAAAATCCATTTTTCGATATTTTCATCCGGTAAAATTGAATCCGGTTTGTAGATTACTCTTTCGTTAGAATTTTTTATTTTCTTAATTCCATCACCGATAATTTTTATTTGAAACATTTCATCATGTGCAACTAAAACCGGAACTACTAATGCTTTTTCCTTTTTATTCAGAACTTGATTGATTGCAATTGTGGTTGAATCGGGATTATAATTTGCTACATGTCCGCACCAGCCATAACTAAATTTATCTATTCCAAAATTTTCTTTAATTGTATTTCCTACTTTTTCTAAAAGTTCACTCCATTCTTTATTGTAAGTTTTATCGCCATAAGCAATTAAAACCAATCCTTCGGAATCAGATTTTTTTGTAAGTACTCCAACTCGTTTTAAAACATTTTTCTCAAGAATATCTCTAAAATCTAAAAGCGGCGTGATATGGATTTTTGCTTTGGGTATATATCTTTCAATTTTTTCTATTTTCAATAATTCCAGAGAATGTTTATCATTTTTCTTTCCAATAATTGTGGGAATATCATCAAACGAATGTGAGCTTACAGTTAAAAATATTGGTATTAAAATAATATCTGTAAAACCAACTTCATCAAATTCTTTCAATCTAGTTGCAATTGAAGGTTCAGTATATTCCATAAAAGCGGTTGTAACTTTTGATATAGATTTATTTTGTAATAATTCAGGTTTAACACTTTTTTCTAAATCAATCAAAGCATTACGCCAAGTTGCAGAATGCGAACCGTGATTGACTAACAATACACCAATTTTTTTTGATTGCTGTTTATCTGATGCAGATATTTTAATCTCTAGAAAAAATACACTGATAATTAGAAATGTTAAAAAATATGTTATATTAAATTTATTCATGATTTCCCTTTCGGTAATTTTTTTAATTTAGTTTAAATATTTCCAATCAATTGTAAATGTGCCCGAATTTCCTTCGTCATCATAATAGTTAGTTATTTCAAATGCGGCATATTTTCCATCTGAAGTTTTAACAACATATACATAATCTTTTGAAGTAAGCAAATGACCTTCTCCATAATTATACCAACCCAGCGTTACATAACTTGTTTTTGTATCTGAAGTAAATTCAGAAGTAGAAATATTTGCGATACTTTCAATTGAAGTATTTTCCAATTTTTTTATCTCAACATTTTCTCCCAACCAAATTGCGCTGCCATTTATTTTTAATTGATAAGTTTGACTTGAAGAAACTTTTCCTTCTTCAAACGAAAAATATTTCATATCGTTATAAGCATTTTCCGTTTTGAATGAATCAATTGGAGTTGTAGAAAAATCAGTTCCACCGAATGAATTATATTTGTACCTAAAATGAATACTCGATATTTGATGAAGTGTAAAATCATAATCATAATTTGTGATTTCGAGTAATGAGTAATTGCCGGCACAATTTTTTATTATATAAACATTTTGCAAAACTGCATTATTAGCATCATACCATTTTTTTCCAATATAAGCTTCGCCAACAGTGTTATCTTTTGCAAATTCACTTGCAGCGGGAATAGAAGTAACTTCACCTAAACTTACAGCATCAATTATTGCAATTTCTGAATTTGGTCCGCATAAAATTACCGGATCGTTCGGCATTGTAAAATATTGACAAGGTGCAGATTCAACAGTTAAGGGTACAGTACCAAAAGCAATATCGAAACTACTTGGTTCACTCGTTTCTGCAGAATTTGTGCTGAATGAAAAATAGTGTTTGCCATTTGTTTTTACATTGTGGGATTTGAATTGTTGAACTTCTGTTTTATTATCATCTTTCGGATCCGTTGAGTTTTCATCGCATGAAATAAAAATACTTAATATTAAAATTATATATAGAATTTGTTTCATTTCTTCTCCTTAATTATTCAAATAGTTATAATTATTGAATTGTGGAATTATTAAATATTTTGTTACTGCTTTTTCAACTTCTTCTTTAAATTGTATGTAATCCTCATTATTTACGGTAAGTAAAATCGGATAGATCTTTATTCTAAAAGGTTTTTCTTTTCTTATTTTATCATTCAAATTATCATATTGATATAAAATCGTAAGCATATATTGTAAAGTCTTAAAGTTAATATGCATTTGAACGCCTTTGTAGTAAAGGTTAAATGCATTACAATTTTCACAATTGTTTATTAAGCAATTTTTTTTATTCAAGTATTTCCTCTTTTATTTTTCATTTTATTTATATGAATATTTTATACCAACATACCACTCACGACCCGGCATTGGTCCCCACATTTTATTTACGTAATCATTAAGATTTCTCATGCCGAGATAAGCATTAAGGGTTTCTGTTATCTTATAATTTAGATTTGTGTGGAATAACCAATAAGGTGGAATATTTTCTTTTATACCGACTTGTGCAATTTCATCATAATCTGCCCAATAAAATTGCTCACCGAAAAATTGTCCTCTTACATTAAATGAAATTGATTCGATAAAATTAAGATTGAGAGAAAAATTTAATTTGTGTTTTGATTTAAACGAAAGTGGTTCATTTGTTTGAAAATCTTTAGAATCAAAATATCCGTAACTAAATTTGAGATTCAGAAAATCCAATGGAAAATATTCTATCTCAAAATCTCCGCCCCAAGTATTTACTTTTTCCATATTTGAAGTTTTGTAAAAACCATAATTGTTTACAATTCCTAAATATTCGTAATCAATTAAATTTGAAATTTTGTTATAATTTAAATGAATTCTAAAATGATAATTATTATCGTTCCAATATTCAAAATCAGTTTGGATTGATATTGATTTTTCCGGTTGTAAATCCGGATTTCCAATTATGTGATATCCAACCGGAAGATTTACATATTCAAGAAATAATTCTTTAAATGATGGCGAACGAAAACCTTCTGCATAAGAAAATCTTATTCGTGATGTATTTGTTGGCTTTAACATTATTGCGGCTTTTGGTGTAAATTGACTTCCATAAACCGAGTGAGCATCTAAACGAATTCCACCTAAAAACGTTGACCAATCATTAAAAGTAATTTCATTTTGAAGGAAAATATTATTTAGAGTACTATTTTGATTTTTTCCAATTACTCTATCAGATTCAATTTCTTCGTACTCAAAAGAATATCCGCCATTTATTGAATTGCTGCCTACAAAAAAATCAAATAATAAATCTCCGCGCATAAGTTTTTCATCTGTAATATCACCTTCTTTAATAAATCCGCTGCTAATTACTTTTTGATCATATTTATGATTGTATGAGGAATACTCAATTCCAGCTTTAAGATTTAACGATTTATATATTTTCTTTGTTGCAAATTCAGCTCTTCCGGCAAAGTGATTATTCTCAATTTGATCTTCAAAAATTTGACTGCTTTGTGAATTGTGATTTTCTGTAAAAAATAAAGTTTTGAAATTCAGTTCAGAATTTTCATTTAAATTGCCATCGAGATTTAATTGTCCGTGATATTTTTGATAAGCAGTTCCATCTTCGGAAGGAGTCAGATCATTTAAATCATATCCATTATATTTTCTGTAACTTAGATTTAAACTTGGTTTCCAATTTTGAATTGGAGCGTTAATATTAATATTTCCGTCAAGTCTTCCGTAACTTCCAGTGGTTAAATCAGAATTAACAGAAAAATTATTATGAATTTTATTTGTGATAATATTTATAACTCCGCCCATTGCTTCGCTTCCGTACAATGCTGAAGCGGCACCTTTTACTATTTCAATTCTTTCAACTTGGTTAATGGGAATTGCGGAAATATCCAATTCGCCATTTACTCTGCCAATCATTTTAATTCCATCAACCAAAATCTGCACATGCTGACTGCTGAATCCTTGAATTTCAACAGTATTTACCCCGGTTCCAAATTGATTTTCATGAACTACGATTCCGTTTATTTCCGAAAGTGCTTGCTTGATATCGCTCGCACCGGAATTTTGAATTTGTTCTTTATTAATCACTCTGGTTGTTACAGGAGTGTCTTTTAAAAATCTTTCGGTTCTTGTTCCGGTTACAACAATCTGATCCAAGTTTAGCAAAGATGGTTTTAAATAAATTTCAATTGATTTATCAGAATTTATTTCAATAACTTCTGTGAAGTATCCAATGTATGAAGCTTTAAGTTT
The DNA here is from genome assembly GCA_016716225.1 of Ignavibacteriota bacterium. Taxonomy (NCBI): domain Bacteria; kingdom Pseudomonadati; phylum Ignavibacteriota; species Ignavibacteriota bacterium. The sequence continues at coordinate 461,009 of JADJWT010000001.1, forward strand.
TCGGGACTTTACATTAAAATTGGAGGAAAGTGAAAAATTTCCATTTTCATCACTTAAACTTCCAATTTTTGTTCCTTCCAAATAAATATTTGCGCCAATTAAAGGAAGATTTGTTTTAGAATCGAAAATTTTCCCGGAAATCACTTGTTGCGATTGAAGATTACAAACAAAGTAAAAATGTATTAGAAAAATTTTAAGCAGATTAATTTTTTTAATAAACAAAAACTTAAATAAAGTATTCACGCCATTTTTATGGTTATTAAGATTATATCTTAATAGAAAATTAAAGATAAGTGGAACTTTTTATCAATACTTGGGAATTAGTAATTTTGGATACTAAAATTTTAGTATGTGAATTTTATTTGAAGGTAACTATTTCATTTCTAATTGAGGCAACAATTAATTCCGGAGTACTCTTTACATTTAATTTTTTCATAATATTTCTTCGGTGAGTTAGAACTGTATTTTCGCTTATGAAAAAAGTTTTTGCAATTTCCTTATTTTTTTTGCCAAGAACAATATGTTCTAAAATTTCTTTTTCTCGCTGGCTTAATAATTCGTCAAACATCTCACTTTTCTGATCATTCAATTCTTCGTCAAAATTATTCATTACGTATTCATATATTTTCTTACTGTAATATTTTTCTCCATTATGAATTTTTTTTGCGGCAAAAATTAATTCTTCTTTTGTGGTATTCTTAAGTAAATATCCTTCCAATTTATACTTCAGTAATTCGCTGATATGTTTTCTGTCATTATAATCAAGCAATACTAAAATTTTTAATTGCGGAAATTCATCCTTAATTTTTTCAATAAGGAGACACGTTTCATCTTTACTTTTTTCAACTTCGCAGATTAATAAATGTGGATTATACCTAATTATTTCATTATGAATTTCTTGCGACTGAACTCCGTATACTTCAAAGTCATTTAATCTTTGAAGTATACAAGTTATTGCAAAATTCATCAAAAAATATTTATTCGCAATTAGGATTTTTATTCTTTCCAATACAAAGTCTTTATTTAGATTTGATCTAAATTACTAAAATTCCAATCCAAATAAAACGTTTATTCTAAAATTTATATTTCATGTAAAATATTTTTTTTTCATTTTAAAATAAAAATCCCGAATCAAATTCGGGATATTTTAGAAACTACTCAAAATTTTATCTAATTATTTTTTGAATGAATCGGGATAAGTTACAAAATTAATACGAGGTTCATTTGTGTTATGAATCCAAGTATCAAATTTTCTTTCATCTTCATAAAGAACAATTACTCTTCCGCCTTTATCAAAATCTCCGTAGGAATTTTTTCCGGTTTTACAACCGTAAGCAAGAGCAATATTATTTAATGTTCCGATGTAATTATTATTATGATCGTGTCCGACAAAAATTCCCATAACATCCTTGCATTCTAAAAATGCATTATACATTCCGGAATTTATTTTTGGCGAACAAACCTCTTCATTTCTATCACCAATTGTTGTTGGGAAATTTTTAATTAAATCATATTCGGGAAGCGGAATGTGAAAAAAAGCCAATGCTGGTAATGGTTCCATATCATTGTTAGTTGTGAAATTTTTAGAAATATTTCTATACCATTGAATTTGATCACTTTTAATCCAATCATAATGACCGAGTTCTTCATTTTCTTTTTCATCCGTATATGCATTTGAATCAATAAAATAGAGCAAAGCTTTTAATTCATCAGAATCTGAAGATCTTACTTGAAGTACATAATTTCCAATTCCAGAAATATTTTCTGATCCCGCATCTGATAAATTATAAGGAAGTGTAACCAAATAATCCATAATTTCTTTATTTGAACTTCCTTGTTCATAATCATGATTACCAAACACAACAGCATAAGGGATTTCCATTATTCTCATTGGTTCTGTTACCTTCTCCCAAGCTTTTTCAACCGGTTTCGAGGTAACAATATCACCGGTTAATACAACTAAATTTGGATTCTCTTTTTTTATTATATCCGTCATCATATATATAACACTATCAGTTTCAGATTGATTCTTAATATCCAAATGAATATCTGTGAATTGTAATATTTTAAATTTTCCTTCCTCATTAAATTTAAGAGTATGTTTTGTTTGTGCGTTTATTTGAATCATTGAAAATAGTAATATCATAATTATTGAAATCCTTTTAGTGCGAATTTGATTAAATGTAAAAGTAAGAAGATTCATAAATTCCCCACAAAGCGAAGGTTCGATAAATAAAGTAATCAAATAAAAATTAAAAATAAATTTATATAATTGTGTTAAGTTTAAGTAAAGTTTACTTTCAAAGATTCCTTTTTTGCAATGTTCAATAAATATTTTTCATTCTATAATGAAGGAAATTATTTTATAATAACTTATGATAAATTATAATTTCATATTTCTAAATAAGAATTGTAAACCTTATTTCATAAGAATCATTTTTTTTGTTGAAGTAAAATTTCCAGCTTGCATTTTAAAATAATAAATTCCACTAGGAAGTTTGCTTGCATTAAAATTAATTTCATATGTACCGTGGTTTTGATTTTGATTAACAAAAGTTGCAACTTCTTCTCCCAAAATATCATATATCAATATTTTCACTTTTGACGTTTCACGTTTTTCATTTCCCGGAATTGAATATTTTATTGTTGTACTTGGATTAAATGGATTTGGATAATTCTGTTCCAACTTAAATTCTGAATTAATAATTTCATTTTCTACCGATACCGCTTTATCATCATATTGAAATGCAATTCTTCTTGGAGCAATACTTGTTTCATAAGAATTTATAATGCTGCCTTCATTACTATAAATTTTAAGAATTCCATTTGAAGCAAAATTTTTAGCATCAGTCAAATAATGATTTCCAGATAAATAATCAAATCCATAACCGTAAGTATTAAGAATAGTTGAATCATCAAGTGCAATTTCTGTTTCACGAGAATTTAAATTTAATCCAACAATTGCATTTGTTGCCGATTTGAAATAAATCATATCACTTTTCTTATCAACAAAAATATCTTTTCCAAAACCATATTCCGGAATTTCAAATGAATCAATTTTAGCAAAATTTGTTAATTCAATTTCGTAAATTACTCCACTCGGACAACCAACCAATAAATTTCCTTCATTAGTAATTGCAAGAGAAGAGGGATTTAATTTAACGGAAATTGTTTTAATTATTTCATCAGCTTCGGAATCAATAACAGAAATAGTAGAATCAGAATTTCCTCCCCATAAACTATTATTTGCAACAAATATTTTTCCATCATATGAAATTATTTCTTGAGGATAAACACCAACGGACAGATCTTTAACTAAGCTCAAATCATTTTCATTAAGAACTGAAATACTGCTTGTAGGACCATTTGTAATGTAAATTTTTTCATTTGCAATTGCCAATGAGTAAGGATTTGTTCCAACTTCTTTAGAATTTATAATTATTCCGTTTGAATCTATTTTATAAATTTTACCAACACCGCCAAAATTTCCTTGTTCAACTAAATAAATATTATCATTCTCTACAACTAATCCATCTGGATATAAACCAAGAGAGAAAAAGTATTGAGTATATAAATAATTATCCAAACTTAATTTGCTTAACACAGATGTGCCGGAACTAAAACCACCTTCTGATAAAACAAATACATTTTTTAATTGCTGAGCATTTAGTGAAATTGAAATAATAAGTATTAAAAATAATTGGAGTATTTTTTTCATGATTCCCTATTTAATAATTTATAGTAAATGACAACTTGTAAAACCTTAACGGCATTGGGTAACCGGAGATTACTTCATAGTCTGTGTTTGTTAAATTGTTTATTTCCATTTTTAATATTGAAACAAAATCAAACATGTTGATTTGATAACTTATATTTCCATCAATAGTGTGGTAAGAATTCATTTCAATTTTATTTTCAAAATCTGAAAAATGTTTACCGCTGTATGAATAGAAAATATTCACTTCTAAATTTTTGTAGTTTGCTCCAAAATTTAATTTTGCAGATTGCAATGGCAAGTATGGAATAAATTTATTTATTGTCGGATCACCGTAATATGAAGCACTTGTTTTTATTGTGTTGTTAAATTGATATCCGGAATTAAAATTAATATTTAAATTTTTTGAAATTGTTTTTGTGAAATCGAATGAAATAGAAATATTATTTGATTTTGATTCAGCAATATTTTGAGGTGCCCAAAGTCCGTTAGTTTGTGGTGTCCAAATAATTTTATTTTCTGCTTTAATGTGTGTGTAAGTTAATTCAATTTTACCGTTTATATAATTTGAAAAACTATAAAATAATCCACTTTCCATATTTACAGATTTTTCCGATTTTAAATTTTCATTACCGGAATTTTTCCAGTATAAATCATTAAATGATGGAGCTCTAAAATTTTTACCGGCATTGCCTCTAATCCCAAAATGATTTGAATTTAACGGTTGAAAATTGAACCCAAGTTTATAAGTTAACTCCCCTTCATCAATATCTGAAATATAATCATATCTTACAGACGGATAAATTTTTAACAATCCTGCATTGTCTATAAATGTAGATAAAAAGAATGCATGCTGGTTCCTGCTAATTCCGGTAAGTAGTTCATCACTTTCAAGAGTTGCATTAGTAAAATTGTATCCGGAAGTAATTCCGTAATTTTCTTTTTTATATTTAATTTCACTGCTTCCGGAGTAAACTATATTTTTATATGTACTGTTTAAAAATCTTCCTACAGTATAATTCATAAAATTATTTTGAAAATTGAAATTGGTTTTCAGAAATAAATTTTCCATTAAATCATTTTCAACGGTTAATATATTATTCCAATTTTTATCTTGCTGGTTTGTTGGAGCCGGAGTTGTACCGGTTTCAATTCCCGGAATTTCTTTTTTTTGATCTGAAAAAGTTGCAAAAAACTTAATAATATTTTTTTTATCAAATATATATTGAGCCCGTAAACCAATATCACTTAAATTATGTGCAGAATTTCGTCTTTCCTTTAGTTCATTTTTATAATAGTATTCATAATTTCCATCTGAAGTTTCTTTATTAAAATTCATTCCGATATTAAAATTTTCAATCTCTTTGTATGCATTAATTTTATAACCTAAAGTATTGAATGAACCTTTAGAAATTGATGCACCAAATTTTGAAGTTTTGTTTTCAGTTAAATATTCTTTGTTCTTTGTTATAATGTTAATAACTCCGCCCATTGCATCGCTTCCGTAAATTGAGCTAACTCCGTTATTAATAATTTCAATTCGTTCAATATTTTCTTTTGGAATTATGGATAAATCAACGTGAGAATTTTGAAATGAATTAATCTTAACTCCATCGATCAATATTAAAGTATTTTCTGCTCCTAATCCATTAATAGATATTGTACTTAATGCTGGTGTTAATCCATAAGATTTAATAAAAATATTGGATTTTGTTTTTAGTATATCCGGAAGTCTTTCACCATTTATTGATTGAATTTCTTTTTCAGTCATAATTTCCATTTTAGTTGGAACGTTATAAAGTTTTGTATCCAACTTATCAGAAACAATGGATATCTCATCAAGTGTATAATTCAGTGTTGAATCCTGTGCAATAAAATTGTGAGCAAGAAGAACTATAATTCCAGCAATATAATGAAACTTAATTCTCAATTTTTACTTCTTCTAATTTTGGGATGTAATTTTTTAACAATTTAAAACTTCCGAAAAGCATTGCTGTGTATATTAAATCTCCAAATAAATTATTATGAAAAAATGGAATTGCTGCAACAAAACATGCAATAAAACCTTCTATTGTTTTGGGATAATAATTACTAACAACCCAAACTGCAAAATTTGTTAAAACAAAAAATATTACTGAACCGATTATTGAAGCAAAGGCAATACTGGTAATACTTTTATTATCCCGTAGTTGAAAACCTAAAAAGACAATAATTACAAAACTTGCGTAAACAAAAGGAATTAAGCTGTGCATTCCTAAATATAAATCACTAAGAAACATTGCAAGCAACGGAACAATAAACGATAATTTCTTATCACTAAAGTACGCGCCGCCAAATAATGCAATGGCAGAAATTGGAGTAAAATTATAAGGATGAGGAACAAATCTTGAAACCACTGCCGCAATTATAATTACAGTTACAAATGAAAATTTATATTTGTTCATTTTCGAACTCCGATGCGTGTTTTTCTATTTTAAATAAATTGTTTTTTAATAATTTTAGCGTATTATGTAAAGAATTGGTGAACTGAAGTTTATTAGCTTCGACTAGAAAATTATTTAGATCAATAGAGTGATTTTGAAACTTAATTGAATTATAACTTATTGAAAATCCGTACTTAATGGCTTCTCTGAGAATGAGTTTGTTCACAGTTTTCCCGCTATGATAAAATTTAAATTTTAAGAATTAAAAAATGAAGTTTGGGGAAAGAAAGAGAAACGACTGAATTAGCTTCAATTCCCGAAAGCTTCTTAAACAAAAATTCAAGGCAGGTCTCCTGGCTCTTCCGATTTATAAGCGTCTTCCCGTTCTTTATTGTTTGAACAGTGACATATTGCCTATAAAATTTTAGTCCGAATTAACGGAATCAGAATTACAGTTGCGGGTACAGCTCCGGAATTTTTCAAATTTTGAAATCACCGGATTCCCTTTGAACCTAAAATTTGTGAAAGTAACTTAAGTAAAAAATTGAGTAACACAAAATTAATTCTAGTTTGGCTTGAAAAAAAATTAAAATCAATAAAATTTATTTAGAAATTTAAACTAAGTTTATGAATAATTTTTATCAAAGTACATCAGGTGAATAAATTGATTAATTCTCTGTTAAAAATTCCAACAATAAAACTCTCAAATCTTCCTACTCCATTGGATGAAGCAAATAGATTAGCAGAAAAAATCGGTTTATCAAAATTATTTATTAAGCGCGACGATCTTACCGGACTTGCTGGTGGAGGTAATAAAGCAAGAAAACTTGAATTTGATTTTGCGGAAATATTAAATAATAATCATAATGTTATTATAACTGCTGGCGGAATTCAGTCAAATCATGCAAGAATGACGGCAGCTGCTGCAAGAAAACTTGGGATTGATATTAAACTTGTTTTGGGTGGAAGTGATTTCGATATTCCAAAAGGAAATTTATTGCTTGATGTTTTATTTGATGCTGAAATAAGATATCTAATAAATGATGATTCAAATGCAAGTCTTGAAGCAGAAATGTTTAAATGGGCAAATGAACTTAAGAATGAAGGGAAAAATCCTTTTGTAATTCCTATTGGTGGAAGCACCGGATTAGGAGCTCTGGGCTATGTTAAAGCAATGCAAGAACTTTCCGAACAAGTTGAAACTGATAATTTGCAAATTATATTAGGTGTTGGTTCTTGCGGCACTTTTGCCGGAATAATTTTAGGCGCTCAATTATTTCTGCCAAATGCAAGAATAATTGGAATAAGTGTCTCCAGAACGAATGATGCAATAAAAAAAAGAACATTAGAATTAATAAATGAAAGTGCCTCACTAATTAATTTCAAAATTGAAAAAGAAATAAATATTGAATGTTATGATAAATATCATATCGAATATGGAATTATAACCGATGAAAGTAAAAAAGCAATTTGGGATTGTGCAAATTTAGAAGGAATTCTACTTGATCCGATTTATACCGGAAAGGTTATGTCGGGATTAATTGACTTAACTAATAAAAATATCATCAATAAAAATATTCCTGTTGTTTTTATCCACACGGGTGGTTTTCCTATAAATTTTTCTTTTGAAGAAGAATTAAGTAAAAATTTAAATTGTAAAAAAATCTATTCTAGAATATGAGATATACATATAAAATATTTTTTCATTTAATCTTTGCTTTTTTTCTATGCTCGGATATTTATAAAGCTCAAGTAATTAGCAACTTTGATTCAACAAGAATTAATTCATTAATAAATAATTTTAGAACAAGTGATCCATGGATAAATGGTGAAGCAATAAACGAAATTGTTAAAATCGGTGAAACTTCTGTTGATTTTCTTATTAGATCACTTAGTGATAGTAATGATAATGTGCGCTGGTGTTCATCGATTGCATTAGAAAAAATTTCTCCAAATGGAATTCAGTCTATTCCATATTTAATTAAATCACTTGAAGATAAAAATTCAAATGTAAGATGGTGTTCATCTTTAGCATTGGGTAAATTTCAAGATAAAGCAAATTCTTCAATTCCATATTTGCAAAAGCTTTTACATGATGATGATTTCGATGTAAGATGGGCAGCTTTTGCATCAATATCGAAAATTGATAAATCATCATTAAATATTGTCCCAAATTTTTCCAAAAGAATGCAATTCATTGAAAATTTAATTCCAGATTTAATAAATGAATTATTTGTCCCAGGAGTCTCAATAAGCATAATTAATAATTACCAAATTATTTACAATAAAACATTTGGAACTTCTGATGCAGAATCAAAAACTAAAACTAATGAAAATACAATGTTTGAAGCCTGTTCAATGAGCAAACCAATTTTTACTTTATTAGTTCTTCAATTAGTTGAACAAGGAAAATTTGATTTAGATAAACCACTATTTAATTATTATCCGGAAATTTTTGCAAGTGATAATGATAATTTTTCTGAACAAATTTCAGCTCGAATGATTTTATCACACACTAGCGGAATGCCGAATTGGCGTAAAGGTGACGAAGAAAGAAACGGACCAATTCCTATTTATTTTAAACCTGGGATGAAATTTAATTATTCCGGTGAAGGATTTTATTATTTACAAAGAGTAATTGAAAAAATTACTAACCAATCTTTAGAAACTTTTGCAAGAATAAATATTTTCGATAAATTACTATTAAATTCGACAAGTTTTATATGGGAAGAAAAGTATAACAATCAAATTGCAACAGGTCATAATTCTGATGGAAAAGTTAAAGAGAGAAAAAAATATTTACATAGCAATGCAGCATTTACGCTTTATACTACATCTAAAGAATATGCAAAAATAATTTTGGAGATTTTAAATTCATATAAAAATAATAAAACTATATTTGCAAAAAGTTCGATTGATGAAATGTTATCACATCAAGTTCGAGTTGACTCACGTGATGTTATTGAAAGACCAGGAAGAAATATCGGGTTACAAGCTTTCCGCGGATTAGGTTGGGCAATTGATTCAACAATAACCGGAGATGTTATTTACCATAGCGGTGCAAATCAAACCGGTTTTAGATGTTATTCACAATTTAGTCCAAAAGATGGTTCTGGAATTGTAATTATGACAAACGGTGAAAACGGAAACGAACTTTGGCGCAAACTTATTCAGAAAATTGGAGATTTATAGAATTAGGTAAATTCTTATAATAAATTAATTTCAATTTATATGTTCACATCATTAAAAAAAATAATTATAATTTTAGCATTAATTCTGCTTCTCCCAATTTTTGTTTATACTTTTTATGAATTAAATAATTTATCGGAAAACGAAAAACATTTAGAAAATATTTACTCGGAACAACTTAACACAATTATATTTAGTGTAAATCAAAATGTTGATGATGTTCTTCAAAGCTGGTCCGCTAAAATTAGTGATATTTATCAGTCACAAGATTCAAGCTTTACGAATATTGAAATGCAAAAATTCTGCAAATCAAATTCTTCCATTTCACTAATTGTAATTTCAGATACATCCAAACGGAATATTAAATTTTATTCATCGAGTTTGTTTTCAGCTTCAGTTAATGCTGTAAACAGAATTAAAAATATTTTGAATGAAAATTCAGAAAACATAAAATCTCTTATTGAGTATAAAAATTTGGGTTATAATAAAATTCAACCACTAAAAAATAACTTGGATGAAACTCCACTTTTATCATTCTTAATTCAAGATGATAAATTTTTAGAAATTGCAATTTTAGTAATTGATATGAATTTCTTTGTGAAGGATATTTTGCAGAAAAGAATTAATTCAATTTCAAATAATGATTTTATAGTTTCCGTTTTTCATAATCAAGATTTAGTAAGTTATTCCGGCGGGAAAGAAATTTCATTTGATAATTTAATTGAAAATAAAAATTTATGGACATTCACAAATTATACAATAGGAATAAGCACTTCCGGAAAAACAATACATAATATCGTTAAAGAAAGATCAAGAAATAATTTGATAAGTCTTGCTGTATTGAATATTGTAATAATTTTAGGAATTATTTTTCTATTTATAAATATTCGAAAAGAAATTAAACTCTCGCAGTTAAAATCAGATTTCGTTTCAAATGTTTCCCACGAAATCAGAACGCCGCTTTCATTAATTGGAATGTTTGCGGAAACATTAGAATTAAACAGAGTTGAATCTGAAGAACAAAAAAATGAATATTATAAAATAATCCGTAAAGAAGCAGAACGATTAACAAGAATTGTTAATTCAATTTTAAATTTCTCAAAGATGGAATCAAAAAATAAAAAGTATAGTTTTGAAAGTGAGAATTTAAATTCTATTCTTGACGAAGTTTTATTTACATATCAGCATGAATTAAACAGTAAAAAGAATGAATGTAAAATAAATAAATTTGAATCTCTACCCGAACTACAATTGGATAAAGAATCAATAATGGAAGCAATAATAAATCTAATTGATAATGCTTTGAAATATTGCGATAAAAATTGCAGCATTGAGATAGCAACTGGTATTGATGAAAAGTTTGCATATTTAGAAGTTAGCGATAACGGAATTGGAATTTCGAAAGAAAATCAAAAAAAGATTTTTGAAAAATTTTACAGAGTTACAAGCGGAAATGTTCATAATACAAAAGGAAGCGGCTTGGGATTATCGTTAGTTAAAAATACTATGCTTGCTCATAACGGAAATGTAACAGTAGAAAGTAAATTAGGTAAAGGAAGTAAATTTAAATTGCTTTTCCCAATTGATAAAATTTAACCTTATAAAAATATCATGAAAAAAATATTAGTAGTTGAAGACGAACAAAATATGCAGCTTGGACTTGGCAATAATTTGAAATATGATGGCTATGATGTTGAATTTGCCTCAGATGGTGAAGAAGGTTTGAAAAAAATTAAAGAGAATTTTTACAACTTAATATTGTTGGATGTGATGCTTCCCAAATTATCTGGATTTGATGTTTGTAAAATGGCAAGAAATTTTGGAATTAAAACTCCAATTATTATGCTTACCGCAAAGAGTGAAGAAATTGATAAAGTCCTCGGTTTAGAAATTGGCGCAGATGATTATATTACAAAACCTTTTAGTTTAAGAGAACTTCTAGCCCGCGTTAAAGCCGTTCTTCGAAGAGGCGATCAAGAAACACTTGATAAAATAAAAATTGGAAGAATTGATGTTGATTTCAATTCTTATAATGCAGAAGAAAATGGAGTTTCATTAAATCTTTCGTCAAAAGAATTTGATGTTCTTCATTATTTATGGAATAATAAAAACAAAACAGTCTCACGCGATGAACTCCTTACGCACGTTTGGGGAAATGATGTTTTCACAACTACAAGAACGATTGATAATTTTATTTTAAAACTCCGACAGAAAATTGAAGAAAATCCTAATGAACCAAAAAAGATAATTACAATTCATGGAATTGGATATAAACTTTTAGCATAATTACTTTATGTAAAAATTGCAATTCATAAAAATCATCAAAATAATTTGATGACAACTTGTGACATATTATAACAAAACTTTGACAACTCTCCTTTTACAATAATCGTCATAATAAGTGAACGTAAAAATTTTTTAAGTCGCAAAAAAAAATGAAATGACAACTTGTGACAAATATTTACTTTCAGATGACAACGGAAACAAAAACAAATAATATTTTTTCATCAACAAAAGGAGGGCTTTACAATGAGAAACTTAAACACAACAAAAAACATATCAACATACATTTTAATATTTGCGTTGATAATTTCAGTATCGGTTCAATTAAATGCACAAAGTTATATAACTTCCAAAAATATGTCTAAACATGTTACACTTGATTTAATAATGGAAAATTTTGCAAAATCGTTGGAATCAAAAAACCATGGTGTAAAAATGAGTACAGTAGAAAATATTGGTAGATACAAATTATCAAACTTTGAAGAAGAATTAATTGAAATGCTGGAAGAATCCGAAGACACAAAAGACAAACAAATTATTGCTTTAAGTTTATCACAACTAGGTTCATTAAATTCTATTAACGCAATTAAAAATTCTGTAAAAAATAGTACAGATAATGAATACAAAAATTTCTGCTCAGAATTGTTATATAGTTATAATGAATATGATAAATTAAGATCAGAATATTTTGAAGCATTTGTTGTTAATCTACTTGATACTAAATAACTTTATTGCATTATATAATTTAATCTTTGGATTTTAAGATTATGCGCACAAGAATTAAAATATTTGGATTTGCTTTACTAATAATTTTGACAAGTGAAATTATTGCTGACCAAAAATATTCCAGAATAGAAAATTTGAACGGACTTTGGAGATTCAAACTTGGAGATAATAAACGGTGGGCAAATCCAAATTATAATGATAATGATTGGGACCCGATTAAAGTTCCCTCCCGCTGGGAAGATGAAGGTTATAATGGATATGATGGATATGCTTGGTATAGAAAGGAATTTGATTTTAGTTCACAATTAAAAAATAAAAAACTTTACTTATCATTAGGAGTTATTGATGATGTTGCTGAAATTTATCTTAACGGAAAATTAATTGGAACTTCCGGAACATTCCCGCCAAATTTTAATACGGCATATAATTTAAAAATTTGGATTCCGTTACAAAGTAATTCATTAAATCTAAATGGAAATAACATAATTGCAATTAGAGTTTTTGATGAAAGATTAGACGGCGGAATTTACAATGGTGATATTGGAATTTTCGCTTCAGACTTGCCGCTAAATTTCATTATTAATTTAGAAGGAAGTTGGAAATTTAAAATCGGTGATAATTTAAAATGGATGAAAACTAATATTGATGAAAATGATTGGAAATCTATAATTGTTCCATCAACATGGGATCAACAAGGTTACAGTAATTATGATGGTTTTGCGTGGTACAGAATTTACTTTGATGTAAATTTGACAAAAGAAATTTATAATAATGATTTGGTTTTATTACTTGGAAAAATTGATGATATCGATGAAGCTTATTTAAATGAAAAAAAGATTGGAAATACCGGTGACTTATTAGCAATGCCATTAGTAAGAAATTTTTCAGAAGGAAATAATTCTGAATATGGTCAGTTAAGAGGATATAAAATTAGTAAATCAGATTTGAAAAACGGTAAGAATATTCTTGCAGTGAGAGTTTATGATGGTTTTCAGTTTGGCGGAATTTATGAAGGACCAATTGGAATTTTAACTTTAAAAGATTATGTAAAATATATTTCTAGAAATTTAGATACAAAGAAAAAGAATTTTATTGAAATGTTGTTTGAAGAATAATCTAAATTTCTTAAAAAATATTTAATCATAAAAAGAATTTTTTACATTAAATTTTTTTCCTCAAAATATATTTATTCAATTCAGTTAATTTATCATTTAATAAAAAACTTTTTCTTCTTGCTATTTAGGTTTTTTAATAAGATATTTAATCTTATTAAAACTTCAAATAATTGAAATTGCCAGCATCGAGAATTATTCGTAACTCTCTACGTGAAATTTTGAATAAATATTAACACATCATTAAAAGGGGACACATATGAAAAAAATATATACATTCTTAATTCTTCTCACTATTCAGGTTTATGCTCAACCTTATCCGCAGCTTTCTACAGATATTTCTTGGTCACCAGGTAACTTTAATACAGTTGCAGATATTGAAGCTGCCTTTGAGAATGGGCGAATTCAGGAAAACGTTCAACTCAATCCTGATATTTCGACAGATCTTGTAATGCCTTCTCAAGTAGATTGGGATGCAAAATCACATAGCGAAAAAGCTTTGTATCTAATTAATGCTGAGCGTGTTGCAAGAGGACTTCTACCTTTTGAAGCCGTAAGTAATAATATTGTTACAATCGCACAAAACTATGCCGATTTTTTACGAACAAATAATCTGTTTGGTCATAATTTGAACGGATCACCTTCAGATAGATTAAATTCCGATCCTTCAATTAGCGGTTGTAGTGAGTCCGGTTGGATTTTTGGACCAGAGAATTTGTCTAATTATGCTTCAACAAATCCAGATCCTCCAGCTTTACCTATAGAACGCGCAGTGTATGGCTGGATTTATGCTGATGCCGGTTCGACATGGGGTCACAGAAATACATGTTTTGCACTATTTAACAATAATTTTGGATCAGCATTAAACGAAGGTTTTATTGGGGTAGGCTATTCTCAAGGTGCATATACTTTTTTTGGTGATCCTTTTAATTTTGGTGCTGTAGTTGTTTTTAATTTTGTTGATCCATGTCCAACATCTCCTTTACCAGTTGAATTAACTTCTTTCACTTTAAATCTTTCAGAAAACAAAATTGAATTAAACTGGGAAACTGCAACTGAAGTAAATAATTATGGATTTGAAATTGAAAGATTGAAAACAAATATAATTATTAAAGATTCCGAATGGGAAAAAATTGGTTTTGTAGAAGGTCACGGGAATAGCAATTCTCCAAAATATTATTCTTTCAAAGATAATTTACTTGAAACTTCAGGTAAATATTCTTACCGATTAAAACAAATTGATATTGACGGAACTTTTGAATATTCAGATATTGTTGAGACAAATGTTAGTTCGCCCCAAAATTTTGAACTTAGACAAAATTACCCAAATCCATTTAATCCGGTTACATCAATAACTTACTCAATTCCGAATGATGGGCATGTAGAACTTGGAATATATGATATTTTAGGGAATGAAGTTGAAATTGTTGAAAATGGAATTAAACCGGCGGGAAGTTATACTTTTTCGTTTGACGCAAGCAAATTAACAAGCGGAATTTATTTTTATAAAATTAAAACCAATAATTTTATTTCCATTAAAAAAATGATGTTGATGAAATAAGAAAGGAATTTCTAAATGAATTCGAAACCAACATTGGAAAACTTATCTGATGAAGATTACATTATCCAAAAAGATTTACAATTAGAAGAATTGGATGTTGAAAATAAGAAGGATTTTCATTTGAAAATTGGCTTAGGTGTAGTTTATATCGCACTATTACTTACATCATTATTTTTGGTATAAATAAAAATTTTTGATAATGTGTATAAAAAACAGTAACTAATTGAATTTCTGAAATCCAAATCAATGCCCGCAAATTGCGGGCTTTTTTATCATCAAAATAAATGGAATTTATTTAATTATTTTTAAGATCAAAAAATTTTATAGTAATTAAATTTTGAAATGAACTAATAATATAGATTTCTTATCCTAAATTCAAAAAAGGAATTTATATCATTTTTAGGTTAGATAATTATTATCAATTTATTTAATTTTGCAAATAAGTTTAGAATTTATTAAAACTTTAGAAAAGGATTAAGTATGTCTATTTCAAAAAGATATTTGAAATCAAAACAAATTTGTAAAGTTACTTTTAAAATCCCGGCAGAAATTGGCATAAATCATAAAAAAGCAAATATTCTTGGTTCATTTAATAACTGGGATTATAATTCCCACAGAATGAAAAAACTTGTTAAAGATGGTTCTTTTTCAATTTTAATTGATCTTGAAGTTGGAAAGGAATATGAGTTTAAATATTTTCTTGATAATTCGGTTTGGTTAAACGAAAAAGATGCTGATAGTCAAAAAACTACTGAATTCGGTGATTCATCAAATTCTATTGTAAAAGTTTAATTCTATTGTTCATTTTTGAGTGGTAGAGTAAATTTAAACTCACTTCCTTCTTCAAATTTACTTTCTACCCAAATTTTTCCTTGATGTTTCTCAACAAATTCTTTACATAATATTAGCCCAAGTCCGGTTCCCTTTTCTTTATCAGTACCTTTGGTCGTAATATGACTATCAATTTTAAACAATTTTTCTATAATTTCTTCTTTTATTCCAACACCGCTATCTATTATAGAAATCGTTAAATTATTTTCATCTAATTTTTCTACATTAATTTTAATTGTACCGCCTTGCGGTGTAAATTTTATTGCGTTAGAAACTAAATTACGTAAAACCGTATCAATCATAAATTTATCGGCATTTACTTTATATTGTTTTTCCAAAAGATTTACTAACGTTATTTTCTTTCTTGCAGCATTTACTTGATAAAGCGCAATTACATCATTTATTAAATTGTTTATTTCAAAATTAATTGGATTAAATTCAATTCTTCCGGTCTGAATTCTTGACCATTGCAATAAATTTTCCAGCAGATTTTGAACATTTTTTGACGATTTATAAATGCTGTTCGTAAATTCTTTAATTTCTTCTTTTGATAATGTTTCAAGATCTTCAATCATAACTTCGGCAAATCCAATAATTGATGTTAACGGACTTCTCAAGTCGTGTGAAATTATTGAGAAGAATTTATCCTTGCTGGCGTTTAATTCTTTAAGTCTTGTTTCAGAATCCCAAAGCATTTCATTTAATCTTGCTGCTTCAACCGCATTTTCTTCCATCAATTCTTTATTAAATTGAAGCTCTTCCACATATCTTTTTAGTGCTTCTTCAGCTTCAATTCTTTCTGTAATATCATGGAAAGCAGTTACGCAGCCAATTATTTTTCCATTTCGTTTAATTGGCGATGAGACAAACGAAACCGGCAAATAATCATCATTTACGGTTTTGAAAAAATCATGAGTAATTCTTACAATTACTTCATCATTTAACACTTTGTTAATCGGGCAATCAATTTCAACTTTACTGTTATGATTATAAATTTTTTCAAATACTTTTGTATCTAGAACTTCTTCTGCGCTGTAACCAAGTAAATTATAAAATTCGGGATTTGCAAATCGCAAATTTCTATTTGAATCAATTAAGAAAATTCCTTCGGCAACTACGGAAGTAATTTCATTAAATTGTGTTTCGCTTTCCAAAAGTTTTGTTTCAATTTCTTTTCGTTTTGTAATATCAATTCCAACACCTAATAATCCAACAAATTCTCCGGTTTCTAAAATTCTTGGAACAACTTGCATTAAAATCCATCTAAATTCGCCAGCTTTATTTTTAATTCTAATTTCACCTTCAAATCTTTCTTTATCTTTTAATAATTTTCTAAATTTTTCGGAAAAAATTGAAATATCATCTTGATGAACAAAATTCTTAAAACTTTTTGCAAAATTTTCTTCACCAATAAATTCTGTTGTTTTGGGATTTACATAAGTTGCAGAAATTTTATTATCAGTCATCCAAAGCATTAGCGGCATTGTGTTTGCAATATTTACAAATCTTGCTTCGCTTTCTTTTAAAATTTCCTCGGCTTTTTTTCTTTCGGAAATATCACTTAAAGTTCCGGCAACTCTTAAAGGATTATTTTGTTCATCTCTAATTGCAACTTTTCCTTTATCCAAAACCCATTTCCAATCGCCGGATTTTGTTAAAACTTTATATTCTTTATTAAATTGTTCGGTTTTTCCTTCAAGGTGAGAATGCAAAGCTTCAATAACATCATCAATATGTTCCGGATGAATTCTACTTTGCCAGGTAAATAAATCAGATTTTATTTCTCCGTTACGATAACCTAAAATTTCATAATAATGTTTACTGTAAAAAATTTCATCTTTTTGAATATTCCAATCCCAAAATCCATCGTTCGATCCTTCAAAAACTATTTGAAGTCTTTCAACATTTTCGATAAGAAGTTCTACAGCTTCGTCTCTTTCTTCTTCAACAGTTTTACTTTCAAAGTTTTTTTCCGAATTGCATAAATCACAATCTTTAACATTTTTTCTTATCAAATCTTCATATTGATGACGAATGGTTTCATCGGTAATTATCAATTGAATATATTCTACATCATCATCTTTAATAATCGGTATAAATTGTATTTGAAAATGAAGATATTTTCCGCCTAATTTATATTGAAAATCCTCAATAAATTTTTCTTTCAACAAACATCTTTCAATCCAATAATTCCAAGTATCAAAATATTCTGAAAATCTTTTTATGCCTTGGTAGGAATTTAAACTTTTATTGTAATCAAGTTTTTCACCGATGAAAATTTCAAATCTTTCTTTGAAGGAATTGTTAAAATAAATTAACTCCAAATTTTTATTGAAGGAAACAACACTATCGCGCAGAGAATCCAGAATGATTTTATGATCAAGTGCAATGGATGGTTTAAATGTAATTTCTGTATTCATTCACCAAAATGGAAAATAGTTTATCTACTATCGAAATAAATATCTAGTTTTTAATAACTTATTTTAATTTACTGCGTCTATTAATTTGCAATAAATTCTTTTTGGAGTTGAAAAATGTTAACTTTTATACTTTGGGTAATTTTGGCGATTATTTCATTTCCTTTGGCAATTGCAGTTTTGATTCTTTATCCATTTATTTGGCTTCTTTTATTACCATTTAAAATTCTTGGTTTTGCTGTTGGTTTGGTTTTTGACGTTTTAAAAGCTATAATTTTATTTCCATTTAAAGTTTTAAAAATTGTTTAAATACATTTCATTACTTTTTCAAAATTAACTTTTTCCGCAAAAGAATAAGATTTTATATCTCATAATTTTTCTTCCAAATTATTTATCTTATAAAAACATTTTTTTAAAATAAGACACAATATTTTTTATGAATAAAAATAAATCTGAAAATGAATTGATTCATGAGAAAAGTCCGTATTTATTACAGCATTCTCATAATCCGGTAAATTGGTTTTCATGGAATGAAAAAGCATTTGCAAAAGCAAAAAGTGAAAATAAACCAATATTTCTATCGATTGGTTACTCAACTTGCCACTGGTGTCACGTTATGGAAAAAGAATCTTTTGAAGATGAAGAAGTTGCAATATTAATGAACGAAGTTTTTGTATCCATAAAAGTAGATCGCGAAGAAAGACCCGATATCGATAATTTGTATATGTCGGTTTGCCAAATGTTAACCGGACACGGCGGTTGGCCTTTAACAATAATTATGACTCCATCTAAAAAACCATTTTTTGCCGGAACATATTTTCCAAAAAATTCCTTTGGAAACAGAATTGGAATGATTGATTTAACAATCCGAATTAGTGAAGTTTGGAAAAATCAGCAAAATGATATTATTGATTCAGCAGAAAAAATAACTGAACATTTAAAATCGAATAGAAATTTTAAAGTTTCAGATTTTACAAAACACGAAATAATTGAAACAGCTTTTCAAGAATTTCAAAATAGATTTGATGAAGAATTTGGAGGTTTTGGAGACCGTCCAAAATTTCCATCGCCTCATAATTTACTTTTCCTTTTAAGATATTTTGAAAAATCTAAAAATACAAATGCATTATTTATGGTTGAAAAGACTTTAACAAAAATGAGAAATGGCGGAATTTTTGATCATATTGGATTTGGCTTTCATCGCTATTCAACCGATAGAAATTGGCTTCTTCCCCATTTTGAAAAAATGTTATACGATCAAGCAATGTTAATAATTGCTTATTCTGAAACTTTTCAAATAACAAAAAATCAGCTTTACAAAAATACTGCCGAAGAAATTATTACATACGTCTTGCGTGATTTGAAATCTTCCAACTTTGGTTTTTATTCTGCTGAAGATGCAGACAGCGAAGGTGAAGAAGGCAAATTTTACGTTTGGAATAAAAGTGAAATTCTAAAAACTCTTGGAACCGAAGACGGAAATAAATTTTGTGAAATATTTAATGTTACTGAAAGCGGAAATTATTTTGAAGAAGCTACCGGAAATTCAACAAATACGAATATTCTTCATCAAAAAAAATATTTTGATGATTCTCAAATAAATAGTTTCAAAACAAAAATATTTTTGGAACGCGAAAAAAGAATTCATCCATTTAAAGATGATAAAATTTTAACCGACTGGAATGGCTTGATGATTGCGGCTTTGGCAATTTCCGGAAGAATTTTTGAGAATAAAGAAATTATAAATGATGCGGAAAAATCTTTACAATTTATTTTTGAAGAATTAATTTCTGAAAACGGAAATTTGCTTCACAGATACAGAAACGGCGATTCGTCAATTTCAGCAAACATCGATGATTATGCTTTTCTAGTTTGGGCTTTAATCGAATTGTATCAATCAACTTTTAAAATATTTTATTTGCAAAAATCTATTGAATTTACAGAAAAATTAATTGCAAATTTTTGGGATGAAGAAAACAATTCCGGTTTCTTTTTTACCGATAAAAATAATTCAGATTTAATTTCACGCACAAAAGAATTTTATGATGGTGCAATTCCAAGCGGAAATTCTGTAATGTTTAATAATTTGCAAAAACTTTACAAAATTACAAACGATCATAAGTTTAAAAATTATTCAGAATTTTTAAACAAAACTTATAAACAAAGTGTTGAGAAAGTTCCAATTAGTTTTGCACATTTTTTAGCTGGATTGAATTTTCAATTTAATTCTTCACAAGAAATTATAATTGTTGGTGATAAAGAAAATTCATTAACAAAGCGAATGCTGAAAATAATTCATGAAAATTTTCTACCGAATAGTGTTGTAATTTTATGGGATAAAAATTCTTCTGATTTTAAATTGCAGAAAAAATTAATTCCGTATTTAGATAATTATGAAATGCTAGAAAATACAACCACAGCTTATATTTGCCAGAATTATGAATGCAGTTTACCAACTAATGATTTAGATAAATTTAAAGAATTGCTAAAATTGAAATGATTTGTTTTTAATTAATTATAAATCTACAAATTGCATGCTTATGCACGAATGTTTAAACCGGTCATTCATTTTTAAATTGTGAATTCTGAAATATTCAAGTAAGTATTTGGAAGAAGCAAGATTTAGAAATATATTTTCACAATTTAGATATTGTTGTTTCACAAAACTGAATAAAACTTTTCGATAAATTTTTAAATTCTTTCACAATTTCATCGTCATTGCAATTTCCGTTTTCATCAAATTTATCTTCAACATTTGCAATTGAAACAGCACGAGGTAAAACAAATCCGCCAATATGTGCACAGACACTTCTTAAATGTTCTAAAGATTTTATTGCTCCAATTGAACCGCTTGCAATTCCAAAAATGCTCACTGGTTTATTTTTCATTTCGGAAGGATAACTTGCATTTTCAAACATTAATTTTAATTTTGCCGAAAAAGAACCGTTGTATTCGGGAGTTCCTAAAATATATGCATCAGCAGATTTTAAAAGTTTTCTTAATTTTGGCGAGTCGTCGTTTTCAATTTGTTCGCCGGGAAAAGGTAAATTGAAATCTTTTAAACTAATTTCAGTAATTATAAAATTTTCATTTTTTGCAAAAACTTTTTTTATGCAATTTATACAAAAACCAACATAATTTCTTTTTTGTGCGCTTCCATTAATAATTGCAACATTAATCATTCTAACTTCTTTCTAAAATTGAGAAGAGTTTTACTTTGCAAAATTACAAATTTGAAATAGAAATTAGTAATTAAAAGAATCTTCTAAAATATTAATAATGTCATTCCGGCCAGCCTGCCGGTAGGCAAGTTTCCATTATTTGCAATACCGGAATCTATTAAACATATTCTGGATTCCCACTTTCGTAAGAATGACACCACCTTTGATTTATTTTTTTCGAGGTTTCTAAAACAAAGTTTCCTTTTTGAAGAAAATTTTATTTCCAAAAGTTTTTCCATCAAAATAATTTTCAATATTCATTGAAGATTCAATAATGTAGTTTATTGAATCTTGATAAGCAAAAATTGTTATAGGATTTTGATTTTCAACTTCGATTGTAAGTTTGGAAGTCAGCTTTGGAAAAGCTGCCTTTTCTTTATTAACAAAATTCGAATTCGTTAATCTCTCAATTGAGTTTAGAGTATTTTCAGTTTTTGTAGAATCCGTTTTAATTCCGTTTACAAACCAAGAATTATTGACTTTTACAAGCTCATAAGAACTATCAGAATTTGCAGATTCAAATTTCAGTTTGTTCCATTTTTGTCTTTCAGATTTAATAATTGTTTCGTCTCTAAAATCATTTGAAGTTTTGTTGAAAATCATATCCAAAAATCCTTCAACTTCATAAATATCAATATCACTGGCAAGTTTAACAAAAGTGGACATTGATCTTGGCTGCTGAAATGCAAATTTACCAATCATTAAATCCAGTACTTTTTCACTTCCTTCTTTTATTTCAATTCTTGTTGATGCAGAATCAATTTGATATTCTTTCCATTTATCTTTACTTCTCGCAGCAACTCTTTGTGGTTTCACCAATAATAATTGATTAAGCAAATTTTCAACTTTTATTTTTGGAACAGTAAATTGTTTACCAAAATCGGAATTTACTTTCCAAATATTATCAACTTTTAAAATTCTTACTTCTTCGCCTTTTAAAGATTTTGGATAAATAGATATTTGTGAAACTTTTGATGTATCAATTGAAACTAATTCATTTCTGAATGTTCTTTCCTTTTTTGTCGATTCACTCGTAAATATTAAGGTAACTGCAATTATTAAAATTGCTAAAAATATCCAAAGAAATTTGTTTGAATTTTTATTAAACATAGTCGGTCGATTTTATAATGTTTCTAATTTTTTTCTTATACTGAAATCTTGCAAAACCAAATAAAATTATTGCACCAATAGGAATTAAAAAATTAGCATATTTAACTAAAGTTTTTGTGCTGTCTTCTAATTGTGCATCGAGCGGGCGCGCAGTTACACCTTTTGTTCTAAGTTCAATTAAGCCGGTATCATCGGAAAGCCAATCAATTGCATTAGTCATTAAATTTACATTATCCGGTTGTAATTGTTGAGCTTGCTGGCCTTCTCCGTTTACAGCAAAATCGCCATCGCTAAACACAACCATTTTTGTATAGGAATTTCTTGCAATCTTTCCTTCAACCGCAACTGCAACGGGAATGTTAGACATTCCAAAATCTTGACTTCCCCACTGTTTTTGAATATCAAAAAATAATGGTAAAGTTTCTAAAGAAGATTTATCCGAAGAAGATGCTAAAGTAGTAAATTTTATACTTGTATCTTTTTGTGTAACTGTAATTGAACTTGCAAAAGGAAACAAAACGGCTTCTAAGCCTTTTGTAATTGGATGTTCATTAAATTTAGAAATAATTGGTAAGTATGGGAAACTTACCGGGATATTCATTCTGAACATTCCTTGATTTTGTTGAACCATAACGCTGCTGCATTTTGCATCAACTAAAAAATTATCCGCAATTGTAATTCCATATTTACTTAACCATTTTGAAAATCCAGTATTTACCAATTCACCGGTTGCATTTTGAAAATTTCCTTTAACATTATTTATTGCTAAAAGTAATCTCCCACCGCGAGATAAAAATTCATCCAAGAAAATAAAATCTCTTTCAACAATTGAATCAGTTGGAGCAATTACTACCAAAGTTTTTATTTCAAATGGAATATTTGTAGAATCTGTAAGTGTAACGGTTCTTTCTTCATACATTACATTTAGTTGCTGCCTTAACTGAATTAGTTGATCTAAACTTGGTTCGCCGTGACCTTGTAAAAATCCTACTACCGGTTTTTCTTTTGCCGATAATTTTTTAATTCCAGACGAAAGTGCATATTCCATTGCTGCTCCGGGTTGAATAAAAGGAATTGGTTCTTTATTTTCACCAAGCTGCAAAAGCGCACCAAGATATGCTTTCTGTTGTTTAACTTGATCTTTATCCCTAACATTTATCATAATTGGTGAAATTCCAGCTTGCTGAGCTTTCATTTCAACTTCTTGATCTTCATTAGGGTTTATAAATTCATAAACAACATTTCCGTTAGATCGGTTTGAATATTCGATTAATAAATCTTTAAAATCTTGTCTAACTTTCTCAATATCCGGAGGTAAATCTTCTGAAAAATATGATGTAACAGTTAACGGTTCATCTAAATTCTTTAAGATATCTTTTGTAGCATCGCTTAATGAATATCTTTGATCTTCAGTTAAATCAATCCTAAAAGAATATCTTGATGAAAGAACATTTATCAAAATTATTATTGCAACTGCTAAAAATAATGTGGTCTGAATTTTTCTTTTTGTTAACATATTTATTTTACTCAACTATATTTCTTTTTGATAATACTGAATCTGCAGATAATAAACCAATCGCTGTAATTGATAAAAAATAAACTAAATCTTTGGAATCTATTACACCTCTTGATATTGATTCGTAATGAGTTGATAAACTCAAATAATTGAAAAAGTATGCAGCTGTACCCGTAAAACTTGAAGATAAAACATCAAAAATTATTAGAAAGAATACACCAATAAAAAGTGCAATTAAAAATGCAACAATTTGATTATTAGTAATACTGCTTGCAAATAATCCAATACTTGTAAATGCGGCACTCATTAACAACATTCCAAAATATCCGCTCCAAACTGAACCGTGATCTATTGGTCCAAGTAGTGAAATGCTTATGTAATAAGGAATTGTTAAAAGTAATGCAACGCTAATCAACATCATTACCGAAAGAAACTTTCCGGCAATTAATTGCCAATCAGTAATTGGTTTTGTGAGTAACAATTCTAAAGTTCCGGTTTTTCTTTCTTCAGCTAGCATTTTCATTGTTAATGCGGGAATGAAGAAAAATAAAGTCCAATATGCAACTGAGAAAAACGGCATTAATGTAGCTTGACCAATAAAGAAAATATCCGAACCGTAAAGCCATGTAAAAAATCCGCTTAAACCTAAAAACACTACTAATATTATATAAGCGGCAAGTGAATCAAAAAAAGTTCTAAATTCTTTTTTTGCTATTATCCAAATTGGTTTCATATTATCCCTAAAATATAATTTTTATACTTTGTCATGCTGTCCGTTAGCCAACGTTTTATTTCAGCATCTTATTCCTAAAACAGATTCCGGCCTTTCATATAAAAACAATGAAAACCGGAATGACAAATAGTTAATTGTTGAAATTAATTTGTTGTTAAATCTCTAAAAATATCTTCAAGTTTTGTTTCAATTGGAGTTAGTTCCGATAAAACCCAATTATTTTTTACACACATTTCAAAAATTGATTTTTTTGAGCTCTTTTCATTTTTACTATTAACGTAAAATGAAAAGTCTACTTCTTTTATCGGATCAACCATTGCAACCGATTCTAAATTTTGCAAAGTTTTAATTACAATATTTTTATCTGAAGCTTCAGAAATTCCAACTTTTAAAACTTCTTGACCTTGGGCTTGTTTTCTCAAACTTTCAGAAGTTCCATCCGCAACAATTTTACCATCATTAATAATTAAAATTCTATCACAAGTTGCTTCAACTTCCGGCAAAATATGCGTACTTAGAATTACAGTTTTTTCCCTTCCAATTTCTCTAATTAAATTTCTTATTTCTACAATTTGATTTGGATCCAAACCGGTTGTTGGTTCATCCAAAATTAAAATTTCTGGATCATGAATTAACGCTTGAGCTAATCCCACTCTTTGCTTATAGCCTTTAGAAAGCTCACCAATTTTTTTATGTTTCTCAATATTTAATCCGCAAACTTTAACCATTTGAGCAATTCTATCTTTAACTTTTTCTTTTGGTACATTTTGAAGTTCAGCAATAAATTCCAAATATTCTAAAACCGGCATATCATGATAAAGCGGATTACTTTCTGGTAAATAGCCGATCATTCTCTTAACTTTTTCGGGTTCTTCTAGAACAGAAATTCCATTAATTTTTGCATCGCCATCGGATGGAGCCATAAATCCGGTAATTATTTTCATAGTTGTAGTTTTTCCGGCACCGTTTGGACCAAGAAATCCAAGAACTTCTCCCGTTTTAACTTCAAAAGAAATATTATCAATAGCTCTTTGTGTTTGATATTTTTTTGTCAGATTCGTTACGGTAACACTCATATGTTCAAATACCTATTTTTTTCGGTGAGAAAAATATTAAGTGATTAAAAAAAATTCAATAATAAAATTAACAATGTTGTTTTACAAAATTTGATTTTTACGGTTCCAAATTATTTTTCAAGAATTTTAATTCCATTTTTTCCGGCAACAATTACTTTTGATGTAAGTTTAAGAAAAAGTCCATGTTCAATAATTCCGGCTCTGTTTTCTAATTTTTCAGCAAGTTCAAAAGGATTTTGAATAATTCCAAAATTTGTATCTAAGATAAAATTTCCTTCATCTGTAACTAATGGAGAGCCATTTTCAAATTTTCGAAGTTTTGGTTTTCCATTAATTGATTCTAAAAATTTCATTTCCAAAGGATACGCAAATTGCAAAACTTCAACAGGAACCGCCCAATTTGTTCCCAATTTTTCAGAGAGTTTTGTTTCATCAACAACGATAATTAATTTCTTACTCGCTTGGGCAATTACTTTTTCTCTAAGATGAGCCGCTCCGCCGCCTTTGATCAAATTTAAATATTTATCAACTTCATCGGCACCGTCAATTGTTACATCAATTTCTTGTTTTTCGTGAAATGTTGTTAACGGAATTCCAAACTCATTTGCTAATTTTGAAGTTTTATCCGAACTTGAAATTCCTACAATATTTTCCAATTCACCGCTTTTTATTAATTGTCCAATTTTTTGGATTGCATAATAAAAAGTACTTCCGGAACCTAAACCAATTACCATTCCAGATTGAATTTCTTCAACAGCTTTTTCAGCAGCAAGTTTTTTAAATTGTTCAATCATATATTTTATTTTTGTTTGTGAAGTAAATTTATAGAAATTGTGCAAAAATTTATGCACCTAAAATGTTAATAAATAATTTTATTTTTTTAGATTAGTAATATTCATCAAAATGAGAAAAATTATGCATGGTAAAATAATTTATTTATTTTTTACAATTATATTACTTTCTGGTTGTTCTTCAAAAATTGAAGATATTTACCAAAAAAATTTAGAAGGACCAATTGCTGCTGGTTGCCCTGGGGTAACATATCCAAATTGGAAAACTTCAGAATATGTTTTACCATTTCCAATTGGGAAATCCTACAAAGTAGATTTAAGCAATTGCAGCGGTTCATTTCACGGAAAAGGTGAACCAGATCAATTTGCAGTTGATTTTAATATGAAAATTGGATCTTTAATTACAGCTTCTAGAAAAGGAAAAGTTGTACATGTTGTTGAAAGTGGTAAAGATGGTGAACATCCAAATAATTTGATTGTTATTGATCATGGTGATAGTACTTTTGCCCAATATATGCATCTTACCCGAAAAGGTTCTTATGTAGAAGTTGGAGATTCTGTGGAACAAGGTGATAAAATTGGATTAAGCGGTAGTACCGGACTAGCTGGTTATCCTCACTTGCATTTTGTAGTAACTAAGAGTTCTTGGGAATGGCCATATGAATCAATTCCAATAACTTTTAAAAATACTTTATCAAATGAACGTGGTTTATTTTCCGGAACACTTTATGAAGCTTTTGAATACTAATTATTAATCCAATAAATCAATCATTAGGATTTGTTGCAAAAACTGTTAATTCAATAATAAATCCTCTTTCATTCATTTCCAACGCAGAAACAATTGTGTGAGCAATATCTTCGCCAATTAATTTTGTTGGATTAAAATTTCTTCCGACTCTTCCGGAATTTACAACAAAATCCGTTTGAACTTCGGAAGGATTTATTAAAATTACTCGAATGTTAAATGGTCTCAATTCCGCACGCCAGCATTCTGTCATTCCGCGTAAAGCAAATTTAGATGCAACATAAGAAGTTCCACCAGCAAAACCTTTAGTAGCTGCGGTTGAAGCAATATTTATAATATCTCCGCCATTTTTTAATTTGAATATTTTTGATGCTTCTCTTGCAGCTAAAGCGGCTCCTATTACATTTGTCTGTAAAACATCATTGAATTTCTCAACATTAACATTTTCAAGAGTTTCAAAATAACCAAAGCCGGCATTGTTAATTAAAACATCCAAAGTGCCGAATTTGTTTTTTATATTTTGAAAAAGTTCAAGAACTTCATTCTCTTTTGAAACATCAGAAACAAATCCGGTAAACCCAAATTTATTTACCACATTTTCTAGCTTTGATTTATTTCTTCCGGTTATTATAACTTCTGAACCTTTTTCTTTTAACTTAATTGCGGTTGAAAGTCCAATACCTGAACTTCCTCCGGTAACTAAAATTATTTTTTTATCTATATTCATTTTACTTCCTTTCTCTTTTTTATTGATCAATAAAATTTCACATTGATTTTAATTTTACTTGTTCCGCCCTTATCATCAGAACAAAGAATATTTACGATTTTCTTCTTGGGGATAAAAAATATTTTTTCGCCCGGTACACATTTTTTATAAAATTCATCATTAATATACCAATAATGCGATAAAACATTTGATGTTGAAACAGCTTGTAATAATAATTTTTGATCGGAATTTTTATCAATATAATAATCATAATTTTCCAACGGAGAAATTATTTTGGGACCATTATTATTTAATTTGCTGTTACAATCGGGATTATGTAAAGGCGGTTCGCCAATGTGAATATTATTTTTCTTATACCATAATTTTAGATCCGGATCTAAAACCTGATACGCAATTTCCCTATATTTATTATTTCCTAAACACTCGGCACAATAAACTTTTGTTTCATTTTCATCAACTAAAAAAGTTTTGTATCTATCACATTTTTTTTGATGTGAAACATTTTCAATGTAATAATCATAAATAATGTTTTTACAATTTTCTGTTGGAAGAAGTCCGGTTTCCTCACAAACTTTTCTTTCTAATATTTCGTAAGGAATATCAAACCATTTTTTTTCTGAATTATAATCTATTGAATTGAATAGATCAAATAAAAGCGGTACAGCCATTTCAGCACCGGATAAATATGGTGAACCTTTTCCACTAAAATTTCCAAGCCAAACTCCAATTGTATATTTTGGATTTACACCAATTGCCCATGCATCTCTTTTCCCATAAGATGTTCCGGTTTTCCAAGCTATTTTGGGAAGTTTAGTTTCTCCAATAAATGTATTGGGGAAATCCGGTCTTTCAATTCCAGACAATATTTTTGTAACTAAATATGAAGCTGATTCGGAAAATATTTGTCTTGAGTTTATCTTTTTATTACTCAATTCAAAATTTATTTTTTTAAAATTTCCTTTATTAGCAAATGATGAAAATGCTGTAACAATTTCTTGTAAAGTTGTTCCACATCCTCCAAGAATAAGTGAAAGTCCGAGTTTATTTTTATCAGCAGATATTTTTTTAAAATCTGTATTTTCTAAGATTTGTATAAAATTATATAAACTAACTTTTTGCAAAAGTTGAACAGCTGGAATATTTAAAGAATTTTTAAGAGCAAAATCAGCTGTAACTTCTCCATAAAAATTATTATCAAAATTTTCCGGTTCATATCCACCAAAGTCCATTGGAATATCATTCAATTTCATTTTTGGTGTTAAAATTCCTTTATCGAAAGCTTGTGCATAAAGAAACGGTTTTAAAGTTGAACCGGGAGAACGAATTGCAGTAATTCCATCAACTTGTCCGGCATTTTCATTATTATTATAATCTGCTGAACCGCAGTAAGCCAAAATATTTCTTGTTTTATTTTCAATAATTAAAACTGAACCGTTTGTAACTTCTTTGCTAATATTTCTCGAAATATAATTTGATAAAAGTTTTTCTGATATTTTTTGTTTTGTAAAATCTAAAGTGCTTTTTATTACTGGTCCTTCAAATGTTCTAATCAATCTATTACAAAAATGCGGTGCAGATTTTGGCATAGAAAATCTATTGGTTTGTAAAGGTTCATAGAGAGCGTCTATTAAAATTTTCTCCTCGAAAACTTTTCCATCAATAAATTTATTTATCCAAATATCTCTTTTGATTTTGGTATTAATATAATTTTTATCTAACCGATAATTGTTCGGATCGTTTGGAATAACTGCAAGAGTTATAGATTGAGCAAGACTTAATTTATTCGGCGGTCGATTAAAATAAATATACGATGCGGCTTTTACTCCTTCTATATTTCCACCATAAGGAAGATAATTTAAATACATTTCAAGAATTTCTTTTTTGGAATAAAGAATTTCAATTTGTATTGCACGAAGAATTTCAAAAAGTTTATTTAGATATGTTCTACTTGATGGATTCCAAATTCTTGCCAACTGCATTGTAATTGTTGATGCTCCGGAGACAATTTTTTTTTGCGAAAAGTTTAAAAAAAAAGCTCGAAATATTGCAATTGGATTTACCCCAAGATGCCAATAAAAATATTTATCTTCCTTTTCAATAATTGATTGTACCAATTCCGGAGTAATTTCATTAAGAGAAGTTTTCAATCTCCATTTGTCATCACCGGAAAGATAAGCCGTTAGAAGTGTTCCATCATTAGCTAGAACTTCTTTTGAAAATATTTTTTCATTCGGTAACGGAAATAAAAAATTCAAAAATGAAAATAATGCAACTACACTTAAGAAAAATACAATTAAACGCGTAAATATTTTTTTAGTTCTTAATTTCACATTATTCAATCACAACCTTTCCGTTCCCGTTGAATGAATGATATTCCCTATCATACATAGCTTCCGCGGCAATTACTGGTAGTTGATATTCACCTTTATTTACAACTCTCAGCATGTAATAAAAATCATTAGTTTTGTTTGCATTCAAATTTGTAAATAAAATTAACCTATCATCTCTCACATCCATATATTG
Organism: Ignavibacteriota bacterium; assembly: GCA_016716225.1. Taxonomy (NCBI): domain Bacteria; kingdom Pseudomonadati; phylum Ignavibacteriota; species Ignavibacteriota bacterium. Next base: position 491,708 of record JADJWT010000001.1, read on the forward strand.
CACATATAATGGATTTTTATTTTCCCAATTAAAATTTGTTGATGTTGATAGCCGTGGATTCTCAATTTCAAATCCAGCTGGAATTAAATCAGATATAACAATATTTTCAGCTGATCTTTGTCCACCCGTTAATGATATTTTGCAAACAATCAAATCACCTTGTATAAATTTATTATTTGTAATTTCATTTTTGGTTTTGTAGTTATAATATGTTCTTCTAACTTTCATTTGCGAATCAATAATTTTCACATCCGGTTTCGTACTTATTCCTTCCGTATTCCAGAAGTAGTAAACTCTTCCTTCACCTTTTGCATTTATATTTATTTTACCCAAGTGAAGATTATTATTAGAAATTGTAATATCCGAATTTTTATATGTTCCAAGATTTTTACCATTTGAAATTACATCAACTTGCAGATCAGATTTTGTCTGCGATTTAAGAGCTTTGCCCAAGGCAAGAAACGTAAATGAAGTTTCTTGTGTTGAATATATATTTTCAGAATTTTGACTTAGATATTTTACAATAATTGGAATTTGCAAATTACTTGGATCAACTTCCAAAAGTACATTTAACATAATTGCATTGGCTCTAATGTTGGAATCAAAACATCCGCCTGAAAGTCTTTCTGTTTTTTCTTCGTTAAAATTATTTGGAATTAATTCCGCAAATGAATTTCTCTTTTCCATTAAAGCAAATGCACCCGCCAATAAATATTTTGTATCATTTGTTAGTAGCTGCGGCATTGCTTTATAATAATTCATAGTTGAAATATCGCCTTTGTTGGTAAGTGCTAAAACATATAAAGCATAAATAATTTCTTTTTGTGCAATCTTAATTATTGTTTTCTGATTGTTCGAATAAGTTACATAATCAACTATATTTTTTTCTTTAACTTTTCTTCCCAAGTACGAAATTAATTTTGAGAAAACATTTTCATCAACATAAAATCCGGCTTTTTTAGCTTCAACTAAAAAATGAGTTGCATAAACAGTTCCCCAAAAATTTGATTCGTTAGAACCTTGCCAATAAGAAATTGATCCATCATAAAGTTGCATTGATTCTAATTTTTTAATTCCTTCATTAACAAAAAATATAGAATTGTTATTTTCAAATAATTTTGGATTAATATTTTTCGCAATATCTCCAAAATACAATTGTGGAAAAACCTTAGATACTGTTTGTTCAACACAACCATAAGGATATCCGAGAAGATATTTCAATTGTTTTGCAAATTTTATTACCGGAAGTTTACTAATTGTTAGAGTTGAGCTTTGCGTTGATTTAATAAAATAATTTGGCAAATTTATTTCTAATTTATCGCCAGCTTTAATTTCTCCTGAACCGCTTTCAACAACCAATGGTGAAGCTGGTCTAATACCAATATTTATTTCCTCTTTTATTTTTGCTAAACCTTCGGTTTCAAAAATAATTTTTGCATTCCCAATTTCATTTTTTGCTGATAAATTAAATTGTACAGTTGCAGTTGAATTTGGATTAATTTCGACTGTTTTATTTTTTTCAGAAATAACTTCTATCGGTCCAGAAACAGATGCTTTAATTTTTACGTTACTTTTTTTGTTGGTAGTATTTACCAAAGATATGTTGGAAACAATTTTATCATTTGAAGAAAGAAATCTTGGAATCTGCGATTCTAAAATTAAATCATCCGAAACTTTAATACTTTTATCAGCTGAACCAAATTTTGGACCGCTATAGACAAGAGCCATTAATCTAAGTTCACCATTAAATTGCGGGATCGGCAGGTTAATTTTAACTTCCCCATTTGAATTGGTTTTTTTAATCCCGCTCCAGTAAGAAAGAAGTTTGTATCTTTTTGATGTTACCGGATTAACTCTTTTCTTTAACTGACTTGCAAGTTCATCCCCACCTGTTGATGATTTTTTAGAAATTACTTCGGGCAATAAAAGTGAATAGAGATCATAGCTTTCAACATTTAATGGTCTATCTGCATACATAAAATTATATGCATTTGGAGTAACAAAATTTTTGATTTGTAAAATCCCCTCATCAACTGCTGCAATAGTTACATAAATATTTTTTTCTTGATTGGTCTTTATTGTAATTTCTTGAGTTGTGTTTGGTTTAACTTTTTCCGAAGCAATTATTTTTACAGGAAGTTTATTTGCTTTCTTCTCTATTTTTATTGACGCAAATCCATGTCCAACCAAAAATGGTGATTCACTTTCTTTTCCGTGAGGTTTAAACAAAGTTGCAGAAATAAAAACATTCGGTAAATAATTTTCAGATAATTCAAATTCTGTTTGCGCCGAATTGTTTTTTACATCGATATATTTATATTCATAAATACCTTTTCGTTCCAATGTTAATAGTAATTTTCCGGAAAATGGACATTTAAAAATTGCTTTAACTTTTTCATTAGGCTCATAAGTTGTTTTATCCAAAACAATTTCTACACTTCCCTCTTTATCAATATCAAAATTTGAAACAGTAAGATCTGACCAGCCATAAACGTAAAACTCAGTTTTATAATATGCGCTATTACCTTTTTCGGAAATTCGCAATTCATATTGACCGGTACTTTTTGCATTAACGTTTATTTTTGATGGAACTCCGCTTATTGAAATTTCTTTTTCCCATTCAACAATTTCTGACTTAACTGAAGTATAAATATTTCTGCTATCGTAATCTTTTCTTAAAACCGAATCCCATTTATATCTTACTAATTTTGCAATTCCATTAAAACTTTTTGATGGCTTATCATCTTTATCTACCGAAACAATTTCAAAATTGTAGTTCTGATTATTGTTCAAATAATAATCCGGTGATTTGATTCCGATAAAATTATTTTTTGTGAAGATATCAAAATTAACAACGCGGTTTACGGTCCTTCCTGTTAAATCAAATACGCTTACATAAGCATAAGCAGAAATTTTTCCGCCACTTAATAATATTTCCGGAATTGTATAATCAATTTCAGCGCTTCCATTTTCATCCAAAGTTCCATCAAAAGTATAATTGCTGATTGAAGAATTTTCTCCAACGTAATCATCAAAAGTAAAATCTTTAAATTTGTTGCTTCTGAAATTTGTTTGTCTAAACTGGATTTCACCTTCATATTTTAATTTGGACGCTTTTGCCCCGAATAAAAATTCTGATTCCAAATTTAATTTTACTGATTCACCCAGGATGAATTTTTGCTTATCAATTTTAAAGTTTACTCTAATTTTATCTGGAACAAAATCTTCAACATTAAAATTATAATAACTAATTATTTTTTTTGCTCCATTATAAAGTTCGGCTTTGTATAATCCGGTTTGCGCATAAGTCGGCATTACAAATGATTGTTCAAATGATCCTTGTTCATTTAATGTTTTTGGAAATTCTTCAAAAACTTTTCCGGTTGGTGAAATAATTTTTAACAAAACCGGTTCATCGGAAATAATTTCCATTTTTTCATTTCTCAAAATTCCGCTTAAATTAACTTTTTCACCTGGACGATATAAATTTCTTTCTGCATACATGAAAACTGTGTAATTATCTAAAATGTCAGATAATCCACCAACATTAAATCTCGAAGTTTCAACGTATGATTCGCGGAGATCCAAATAATTAAAATCATTTTCCTTTTCGATAAAAATTATTCTTGGTGATTCATCTTTGTACTTTCCATTTTCTAAACTAAATTTTGCAACACCGTTTTTATCTGTAACTCCTTTCAACATTGATGTATTATGAGTTGAATAAATTTCAACATTTGCTCCTTCAATCGGTTCGGCATTTGAAATTGAATTAACAAAAACAAGCATTTCATTTTTGGCTTTTTTTGTAATTATTCCAAAATCAGAAACTGCAACAATTTTTCTATCCTTAATCCATCTTTCTTCGTTGGAAATTATTTCAACTAAAAATATTCCTTTCTTATTTTGCGAAACAGCTTTTTCCAAATTAATGTTAATTGTGTTCATCCAATTTTGCGATGAATTTAATTTTACTTTTTCTTTGTACAACGCTTTACCATAACTGTCTTCACTTTCATGCGGATTCATATAATAATCGTAACTATAATATCCCCAATAATCATTATTTAAATTATTTTTGAAATACATAATATTATTTTTCTGAATTTGCGAAACTTCAATATCCACAGCATCAATATTTACAATATTTGCAGTAAGATTTTTCAAACCAGGAAGCATTAGATATTTTCCCTGTTTATCGGAAAAATTTATTGAAGGATCAACATTAAAAAGCGAAACAACTCTTTCATAATCTCTATCAAGCGAGCCGCCGTACAAGCCTTGCAAACCTTTATTCACTTTTAGTGTAAACGTATTCTCGTTCTGATTTTTTGTAATAATTTTTATGTGATTATCATAAACTTGAGTTTCAAATTCTGTCTTTGGTTCAAGTGTTAAATAATTATTTACATTTTCTTTTATGATTGCTTGATTTAAGTATATATCAATCCAGCCGTTATTTCCGTCAAATCCGGAAACTACATCGGTTATATCAAGTTTTGTAATTTTTAATAATTCGTATTCAAAATTTCTATTTTCTGCTAAACCATCCTTTCCTAAAATTGATTTTAAATCTTTTTTAATTTCGACAGAAATATTTTGATTTTCAGAAGTCTGTTTAATTTCACCCAAATTGATAGAAATTATATTTGACGAAGAAGTTGTTGTAATTTCAAAATTTGAGATATTTTTTCCATCAATGGAAATTGTTAAGAATGATGAAAGCTCTTGTGGTTGAACAGGATAATTAAAATGTAAATTTGTTTGAATACTTGTAACATAAGATTTATGTGGAATTTGCGTCCAAAAAAATTCTGCTTTGGTTACATCAAAATGCGGAGTATTAAAATTATAAGTTTCAAAATCAGTACTTAAATTTTTATTAAACAAAACTTTAGTTGTAATTTTCGCAGAGTAATTCTGCATAGCATCCAAAGCAAAATCCGGAGAAAATTGTAAAGTTCTTGCATCAAGCCATTTGAATTTTCCATTTATCTTCGGTTCAAAAGAAATAAATTCATCTGTCAACCATTCACCAATTTTTTCCTCCGGAGCTAAATCTTGAGAAAATTCAACAGTAAAATTTGTAGCTTTTTCAATTTCACCATTGGGAGAAAAATCAACAACCTTAACTGTATTTTGGGATGAACATGAATAAATTAAAATCATTAAAACAGCAAAAGTTATTTTTGGGAAGTTCATATGTTCTCACGATTTAATAAAAATTTGTAATTAAAGTTATAAATTTTTTATTGCATTAATACAATTTTTCAATACCGAATTATATTTGTAAGTGATTTGAATTCTTGAGATTAAGCAAGCATATAAGTAAATTTCAATTCAAATTTTTTAGTTTTACAGAAAGGAAAAGTTTTGCAAAAAAGTAATGTCTATATTGAAACTTACGGATGCCAAATGAATTTGGCCGATACGGAAATTGTTCAAGGAATTTTATCAACAAAAGGTTATGATTTAACAAATAATATAAATAATGCAGATGTAGTTTTATTAAATACTTGCAGCATTAGAGAAAATGCGGAACAAAGAATTTACGGCAGATTAGGAAACTTTAAAACTCTGAAATCGGAAAAACCAAATTTGGTAATTGGAATTTTGGGCTGCATGGCTGAAAGATTGCGCGATGATTTAATTAACGATAAAAAAATGGTTGATTTGGTTGTTGGTCCCGATGAATACAGACGTTTACCTGAATTTATTGATTTTGCTTTTTCCGGAGAAAAAGGAATTGGTGTTAAACTTTCCAAAACTGAAACTTATGATGATTTAATTCCGTTCAGAGCCAATGACGATGGGCTTTCTGCGTGGATTTCTGTAATGCGCGGATGTGATAAATTCTGCACATTTTGTGTTGTTCCATTTACTCGAGGAAGAGAACGAAGCCGAACTTTAGAATCAGTAATTAAAGAAGTTGAACAGCTTTCAAATCAAGGATATAAAGAAATTACTTTACTCGGACAAAATGTAAATTCGTATAATGATAATGGTTTGGATTTCGCGGATTTACTTTCCGCTGTTGCAATTGTTGATAGAAAAATTCGTGTGAGATTTTCAACTTCTCATCCGCAAGATTTTTCCGATAAATTACTTTATACAATTTCCGAACATCCGAATTTGTGCAATTATATTCATCTTCCGGTTCAGTCCGGCTCAAATAGAATGTTGGATTTAATGAACCGAACTTACACTATTGAACATTATCTTAACATAATTGAAAAAGCTAGGAAAATAATTCCGGGTGTTACATTTTCTACAGATATTATTTCCGGATTTCCGACAGAAACTTATGAAGATCATTTAGCAACATTGGAAGTGATGAGAAAAGTTAGATACGACGGAGCTTATATGTTTAAATATTCTCCGCGAGAAGGAACCAAAGCGTACAAAATGATTGACGATGTTGATGAGGAAACCAAATCAAAAAGATTAAGCGAAATTATTGATCAACAGCAAAAAATTTCTTATGAAATAAATCAAGACTTAATTGGTAAAGAAGAGGAAATTTTGATTGAAGGATTCAGTAAAAAATCAAATGAATTTCTTGCCGGAAGAACCGATACAAATAAAGTTGTAATAATTCCGGCACAAGAAAATATTTTTAAAGGTGATTACATAAAAGTGAAAATTAATAAAGCAACATCGGGAACATTATTTGCAGATGTTGTTACAAAAGTAGATTTTTCTAATGAAGAAAAACATAAGATTGCATAAATGAAAAATTTGATTAAGATAATTTTATTAGTTTTTTCTACTCAAACATTTGCACAAAATGTTGATATAATTCCGCAATTAAAAATGATTGAACAAGGAAAAATTGATGAAGCGAAAGAAAATTTGGAGTTCTTCAAAAAGAAAAATGCAAATGATCCAAATGTAATTTTTCTTCAAGCAGTTTTAACTGAAAATGGCGAAGAATCTCAAAAACTTTATGAATTAGTCTATTCAACTTTTCCAAACAGTAAATTTGCCGATGCAGCTTTGTTCAGAAGTTTCTCATATTTTTATGCAATCGGTTTATATAAAAAAGCTGAAACTCTGAAAGCTTTGCTCAACAAAGAATATCCAGATTCACCTTATCTAAAAAATACAGATAGAAGTTTTATTCAAGATGATGAAATGATTCTAGTTGAAAATAAACCATATAATAAAAAATCTGCATCAAATAAAAAATATACAATTCAAGCTGGTGCTTTTGGAAATTTACAAAATGCTCAAGAGTTAAAAAATAAATTTATACAGAGAGGTTTAATATCAAATATTTCTCAAAAAAATGTTAATAATTTACAGCTTCATGTTGTTACCGTTGGAGAGTTTTCTTCACAATCAGATGCTGAAGTTTTGCAAAAAAGATTGAAAACAGAATTTTCTGTGGATGGAAAAATTAGAGAAATTGAATAGAAAATTTTTCCTTATTGAGTTCAAAACAAATTCAAAAAAATTTATTACAGACGATTTTACAAGAAATCATACCTAAATATTTAAAATTGATAAGTTTAAATTTCGCTTCAAATATTGCATTTTTATCAAATATTGAATAATTTTGTCGTATATTACTGTCATAATGTCATACAAAATTTAGTAAAATGGAAATAATTGGCAAATCCAAACAAATTAAAGATTTAATTGATATTGCACATCAAGTTGCTCAATCTGATATTTCTGTGTTAATTTACGGAGAAAGCGGAGTTGGGAAAGATATATTTGCGCGAGAAATTCACAATACAAGCAAAAGGGCAAATAAGCAATTAATTAGTGTAAATTGCGGAGCAATTCCAGAAGGAATTTTGGAAAGTGAGTTATTTGGACACAAAAAAGGTTCGTTTACCGGAGCGATTGACGACAGAAAAGGTTATTTCGAAATGGCAGATAAAAGTACGCTTTTTCTTGATGAAATTGCGGAAATGCCGCTAACAACTCAAGTAAAACTATTGCGTGTTTTAGAAACTGGTGAATTTTTACCATTGGGAAGTGAAACAACAAAAAAAGTAGACGTTCGCATTATTGCCGCAACCAACAAAGATTTGCAAACGGAAGTTGATTCAAAAAGATTTAGAAAAGATTTATTTTTCAGATTAAAAGCTGTTACTTTAAATATTCCTCCGTTACGTGAAAGAAGAGAAGATGTTGTACTTTTGATCAATTTTTTCTTAAATAAATATACTGAACATCACAAGATTGAATCTCCAAACATAACAAATGAATCATATGAATTGTTAAATAATTATTCTTGGCCCGGAAATATTAGAGAACTAAAAAATGTTATCGAAACTGCGGCAGCGTTAAGCAAAACCGGAATTTTAAATGAAGATTCGTTTACTAATTTATTAACAAATCCTAAAATTGAAGAAAATAAAAATCTTCCAATATTTTTACAGAAATCTACAGAATCTTTGGATAGAGAAATAATTTTGGGAGCTTTAATCGAAATTAAAAAAGATTTAAATGAGCTTAAAAATTTAGCATATAGAAGTAATGTTCCGCAAAAATCTGAAGAAGCAAATTTTGATTTGGATGAAATTATTCCGATTACAAAACTCGAGAAAGATGCAATAAAAAAAGCATTAGCATTTACAAAAGATAGTAAACGAAAAGCCGCAAATTTATTAGGAATTAGCGAAAGAACACTTTACAGAAAGTTAAAAGAGTACGGAATCTAAATTTATTTTCAAAAGTTAATAAATGAAAATGTTTGTGGAATTTTGAATACATTTGAACAAAACGAATTAGAAATTGTATAAAATTTTAGAAAATGTTTTACAAAGTTAAAAAATATAAAAATATTGTAATATTAAGTTTCATTGCAATAATTTTATCAAGCTGCGCTTATTCATTCACTGGAAGTTCTGTTCCCAATCATCTAAAAACAATTGCAATTCCTTTTGCTGTAGATAGAAGTGGATCCGGCGAACCAAATATGGCTGATAATTTTACCAGCACTTTGATTGAAAAATTTATTTCAGATAATTCGCTTGCAATAACAGATAAATCAAAATCTGATGCACTTTTAGATTGTACAATCAACTCAATTTCTGAATCTCCAAATATTATTCAAGGTGGAGAAACTGTTTCAACAATAAGATTAACAATTAATGCAAGAGTTATTTATAAAGATTTTGTGTTGAAAAAGACAGTTTTTGAGAAAAATTTTTCCGATTATGCTGATTATTCAAATAACGGAGATGTTTACACAAATAGAAATAATGCAATCACAGAAGCAATAGAAAAATTATCAGAGGAAATTTTACTTGCCGTTGTATCTGATTGGTAACAATTGAAAATCTGATAAAATTACGTATATTTACAGCCACTCTTTTTTAAAGAGTTTATTTAATAACTTTTGGAATTTATAAAATGGTTTTAGACGAAATAATTTTAATTGTTTACATTCTTACAATGGTTGTTCTGCTTGTATTTGCAAGTCACGGCGTGATAATGCTTTATTATTATAGAAAATTTATTTCCAACGTTCCGGAACCTTCTGAAGTAGAAAATTTTGATAAAAAAGTTACTATTCAACTTCCACTATACAATGAACAATATGTAACTGAAAGATTAATTGATTCTGTTTGTAAAATTGATTATCCAAAAAATTTGATGGAAATTCAAGTTCTTGATGATTCTACTGATTCAACAGTTGATCTTGTTAAAAAAATTGTTGAAGAGAAACAGAAAGAAGGATTTGATATTAAACAAGTTAGAAGAAGCAGCAGAAAAGGTTATAAAGCTGGAGCTTTGAAAGAAGGATTAGAATCAGCTACTGGTGAATTAATTGCAATTTTTGATGCAGATTTTGTTCCAAAACCGGATTTCTTAAAAAAGACTTTGAAATATTTCACAAATCCTAAAATTGGAATGGTTCAAACTCGATGGGAACATATTAATGAAGATTACTCAATTTTAACTCGAATTCAAGCTTTGGCATTAAATGGACATTTTGTTATGGAACAGCCAATAAGAAATAGAGCTGGATTTTTTATCAATTTTAACGGAACGGGCGGAGTTTGGAGAAAAGAATGTATTTTAGATGCCGGTAACTGGAATGATGATACAATTACTGAAGATTTAGACTTAAGTTATAGAGCTCAATTAAACGGATGGAAATTTGTTTATTTGAAAGATTTTACAACTCCTGCTGAATTACCGGCTGAAATGAATGCTTTGAAAGCTCAACAATTCAGATGGACAAAAGGTGCTATCGAAACTGCAAAAAAATTATTGCCAATGGTTTGGAAATCCAAAATTCCATTCAGAACAAAAATTCAATCAACTTTTCATCTAACAAATAATATTGTTTTTCCATTTATTCTTATTGCCGGAATTTTAAATGTTCCGCTTGTGTTTATTAAAAATAGCGGACCTTACGCAATATTTTTTAATTTTATGTCGGTTTTTGTTTTAGCATTTATAAGCTCATTTTTATTTTATCTTTATGCACAAAAAGATGTTTACACCGATTGGAGAAAAAAGATTGCGTTATTCCCAATTTTTATGGCTGGAAGTATGGGTTTTGCAGTAAATAATTCCCGTGCAGTTTTTGAAGGATTAATGGACAGAAAAAGTGAATTCGTTAGAACACCAAAATTTAAAATTGTTGAAAAATCTGACAAAATTAAAAAAAATGAAAGTTACCTTTCCTCTAATAAAATAAACTCTACAGTAATGGTTGAAATTATCCTTGCTGTTTACTGTTTAATTGGCGTTGTTGCATCACTATACTTTTTTGAAATTGCAGCATTACCGTTTCACTTAATGTTTTTCTTAGGATTTTCATCGGTTGCCGGATTATCAATAAAACATGCTTTAGAAAATAAATCTTAATTTCTATGGATAAATTTGCTCTCATTTACGAATTTAACAAAGAATCTCCGTTAATTGTATATGAAGCATCTAAAGAATTAGATAAAAAAAATTTTCAAAAAGCATTGGATTTACTTGAAAAAGCATCTCAAAAGTTTCCTTATCACCCAACTGTCTTTTTTCTTAAGGCAGTTGCGGATGCTTATAACAATCAATTTGAACTTTCCAAACAAAATTTACTTAAAGGTGATAACCTTCTGAATGATAAAAAAACATTAGATTTTTATCATCAGCTTGTTGAAAATATTAGGTTAAAAAAAGATTATATCAATTTATATTTAGAAAATTCTCAAAATAATTTTTTCTATAAATCAGTAATTGATAATAATGATTTTGATTCTTCACAAATAATTCCTGATGAAAATATTAATTCAAATGAAAATGATTTCGATAATGAACCTATTGTTACAGAAACTCTTGCAGAAATTTATGCTTCTCAAGAAAATTATTATGAAGCTTTAGAAATTTTTGAAAAATTAAAAATTGTTAAACCTGAATTAACAGAAAAATTTGAAAATAGAATTATAGAAATTAAAACTGCTATCGAAAATAAACAACAAAACAAATTTGGAAATTGAAAATATTTCCTTGTAATTAGATCCCATCAAATTTATTTACTCGAAAAAAATTTGGAGAAATAATGTCCCAACAAAAAAATTCAAGTGTAGAAAATTTAATTAAACAATATTCATCAGAATTCAATTATAAAAATAAAGAAACTGCAATAATTTTAGCTGCTGGTCACGGAAAAAGAATAAAATCTCAAACTTCAAAAATGCTGCATAAAATTTGGGGAAAATCCACGGTTCAAAGAGTTTACGAAGCTTGCAAAAATGGACTTTCAAAATCAAACTCAATTATTGTAACCGGAATTAAAGCAGAAGATGTAATTAAAGTTATTGGAACAAAAAAGAATAATTTATTTGCTTTTCAAGAAGTTCAGCAAGGAACCGGACATGCAGTTCAAATTGCTCTTCAAAAAATTGAAAAAAATAAATACGATGGTATCGTTTATATTTTACCTGGTGATATGGGATTAATTGATGATTCAACTTTAAAAATGTTTAAGAAAGAATTTATAAAATCTAAAACCGATATGATGGTTTTAACTGGAATGTATGATGGAAAAGATCCTTATGAAAATAGTTACGGAAGAATTGTTAGAGTAAAATTAATTGATGATAATGGAAAATCTTCCGGCAAAGATACCGGTAAGGTTATTGAAATTATTGAGTACAAAGATATTTTAAGACTCGATGAAAAAATTCCTTATACCAGAGATTTTAACGGAAGAAAATACAGTTTTACAAAGGATGAACTTATAAAAAATAATGAATTTAATTCCGGTGTTTTCGCATTTAAATTTAATTTTCTCGTAAAACTTATAAATAAAATCAGTAGCAATAATGCTCAAGGTGAAATTTATATTACAGATTTGATTGCATTATTCAACCAAAATAATTTATCTGTAGGAGCCGTAAGTGCCGAGCAGCAGCATGTAATTATGGGATTTAACAATAAATCCGTGTTAAAAGAAATGGATGATATTGCAAGAAAACATGCTTACGAAAAATTGAAAGATATAATTGAAATTGATGATCCCGATGATTTTTTTATTGCAGATGATGTTATGGAAAATATAATTGAAGCAGATAAAAAAGGTCAACCTTTGGATGTTAAAATTGGCAAAGGTGTTTATGTTGGTGAAGGTGTAAAATTAAATTACAATATTAAATTGCGTAAAAATGTTTACGTAATGGGTAATGTAGTTTTCGGACAAAATATAACTATTGGTGAAAATGTTCATCTTTCTTGTTTTCCAAATCAAAAGTTAGAATTGAAAGACAACGTAGAAATTCTTTGGGGTGATATTATAAAAGGAAATATTACAATTTGTGAAAACTCAAGAATTGAATCAAGCGTTAATATTACCGGAAGCGATGAACATCCAACAAGAATTGGAAAAAACGTTACAATAAAAGGAACAAGTTACGTTTTTGGTTCAATTGTAGATGATGATTTATTTATTGAACACAGTGTTTTGATTAAGAAAAAAGTTGATAAGTTAATTCGTAAAGATGGGAAAATTCAAGATATTAGATTCTTTCTTCCCATGCCGGAAGGAATTGACGCAATTGATGAATTATAGAATTTTATAAATTTTCGTATTTAAAAATAAAAAGCGATCAAGAATTTCAAGATCGCTTTATAATCTATTCTAAAGTATAACTTAACTTTTATTTTGCTAAAGAATTTACAAATTTTGTTAATTGAGATTTTTTTCTTGCAGCATTATTTTTATGAATTTTACCTTTCCCGGAAACTCTATCTAAATATGCAACAGCGTCTTTCAATTTAATTTCTGCAGTTTCTTTTTCTTTTGAATCAAGAACATTTTTAACTAATGTTTTCACTTTAGACATTGAAGCTTTATTTATCAATCTTTTCTTTTCACTAGTTTTTGCTCTTTTTTTAGCAGATTTATGATTTGCCATTCTTTACCTTACAAAATTTTTTAAGACAATAAACTTAGAAAATTTATTTTTCAACTGCAACTTTAAAATGTACAAAAACTTCTATTTTATTAGTATTTTTGCACATAAAATGAAAAGAAAGTTAGAAATTGATTAAAATAAACGAGATTTTTTATTCAATTCAAGGCGAAAGTTCAAAAGTCGGTTTGCCTTGTATTTTCATACGATTAACATTTTGCAATTTAAGATGCACTTATTGCGATACGGAATATTCATTTTACGAAGGTATGGATTATTCAATCGATGAAATTTTAGCGGAAATAAAAAAATACAAATGCAATTTAGTTGAAATTACCGGTGGTGAACCTCTAGTTCAAAAAGAAAGTTTGGAATTAATGGAAATTCTTTGTGATAATAATTATGAAGTTATGTTGGAAACCGGCGGAAGTTTATCTATAGAAAATGTTGATAAAAGAGTGAAAATTATTTTAGATTTTAAAACTCCATCAAGCAAAATGGAAAAGAAAAATTTCTATAATAATATTAATTTTCTAAAACCGAATGATGAAATAAAATTTGTAATTGGCGATAGAGAAGATTTTGAGTGGTCGAAAAATTTAATTACCGAACACAAACTTGATGAAAAATGTGAAATTTTATTTTCATCGGTTTTTGGTAAAATTGAGTATAAACAATTATCAGAATGGATTTTAGAAGAAAATCTAAATGTTAGATTTCAAATTCAATTACATAAACATATATGGGAACCAAACCAAAGAGGCGTATGAAAATTGCAAAAGAATTTAGATGGGAAATGGGACACAGATTACAATGCCACAAAGGCAAATGTATTAATCTGCACGGACATTCATACAAATTAATTGTTGAATTTTCCGGTGATATAAATAATGATGGAATGGTTTTAGATTATTTTGATGTTAAGGAAATTGTTGGTCCCCTTGTTGATGAGCTTGATCACACAGTAATTATAAGTGATAAGGATTTTGAATTACTTAATGCAATAAAAAAATTAAACTCCAATCACGTAATTGTAGATTTTGAAAGTACTGCAGAAAATTTGTGCAAATATTTTTTGAATAAAATTTCCGAAAAGAAATTACCAAAGAATATAACTCATCTAAAAGTTAGAGTTTGCGAAACAGAGAATACTTATGCGGAAGAAGAAATTTGTTTAATTGAAAAATAGATTTATCCTAATTAAACAATCCGATCTTTTAAAAAGATTGGATCTTTAACATTTTTTTATTTTCACTTTTTTTGCCAACTCCAAAATCTCCGGCAAAATTTCTCCGGACTTTCCCATGATTGAATAATCAACTTTGTAAGTCATTTCAGTTGGTTCAATATTTATTTCAACTAAATATGCGCCATATTGTTTTGCTGTAAGTGGAATATATGCTGCGGGATAAACAATTCCCGTTGTGCCAATAATAAAACAAATATCACATTTTTTTGCAATTCGTTCACTATTTGGAAACGCATTTCCACGTAAATTTTCACCAAACCAAACAACATCGGGTCTAATTAGTCCGTTACATTTTGAGCATCGCGGAACTTTATTATCAAACATAAAATCTTGATGTTCATAAAAAGTTTTACAACTAATACAGAAATTTCTAATTATGCTGCCATGTAATTCTTCAATATTTTTGCTTCCGGCACGCGCATGTAAATTATCTACATTTTGTGTTGCAACAAAAACTTCATAAAAATTTTGTAATTCTGCAATTGCTAAATGACCTAAATTCGGCTTTGACTCTTCAACAATTTTTCTTCTGTATTGATACCATTCCCAAACCATATCTGGATTTTTCATAAATGCATTAAAGTTAGCGAGTTCTTCCGGTTTTAACTTATTCCATAATCCATCTTTTCCGCGAAATGTAGAAATTCCGCTTTCTGCAGAAATTCCAGCACCAGTAAAAAATAATAGTGTGTCAGCAGTTTTTAATTTTTCTATAAATTCTTTTTTAAATTCCATACGAATATTTGGATTTAAAAAGCTTCGATCTTTTTTAATGATCGAAACATTGATAAAAATTATTTTGGAAAATTATCAAAACAAAGTTTCCTTGAAATCATCATTTATTTCTTTAGCTTCTTTCACATATAATGAAGTTTCTGCAAGCGGTAAATATTTTGTCCAACTATTTCCGCTTTCCTTTTCAGAAATAATTGCATTTTTATACGCATTGGCTTTCGCGCTTAACTCATCGGCATGATAAAGAATTATTGCTTCTAAAGTTTTAGGAATTACAGGAGATGCAAATTCCAATTTCCCTTGGTGACTTAACACAATATGTAAAAGTTGATTTTTTATTTCTTCCGGAAAATTCTCAATCTTTCTTGTTTCTTTCTCAATAATATTTGCGGCAATTACAATATGTCCGACTAATTTTCCTTTATCTGTATAATCAAATCCGGTTGAAAAATCTAACTCTTCAATTTTTCCAAAATCATGTAAAATTGCGCCGGTTACTAGTAAATCGCGATTTGCTTCTTGATGAATTTTACACATCAATTCACAAATTTTAATAATTTCCAAAGTGTGTTCAAACAATCCGGAAATATATGCGTGATGCCAAGATTTTCCCGCGGGAACTTTTCTATATTTATTAAAATTTTCTTCGGTAAAAATATTTTTTAATAATTGAGTTAAATATTTTGATTTAATTGAATTTAAAATCATTTTAAATTCCATTTCCATTTCTTCCAAATTTTGTTTTGATTTAGGAAGAAAATCTTCTATCGTAATATTATCATTTTTATCTGCAATTTTTAATCGCTCAATTTTTATCTGAAGTTGATTATTAAATTCATCAACAATTCCATTAATCTTTAGAACTATTCCGGTTTTTAAATTTTCAACAATCGATTCAAATCCACTCCACATTTTTGCATTAAGAGAAATTGTTTCATCTCTTAATTCCAAATCGAGAAAATTTTTTCCGGTTTTTGCAGCTTTTATGGAGAAATTTGAAAGCAATAAAAAGTGATCAATCTTATCTTGATTTTTAAGTTGTTTTAATTTTATTTGATTCAACATTTTTATCCTTTTTATTGTGCTTCAATAACGCTTTCTTTTGGAATTTTTACAATTACTGATCTTCGTAGTAAATCAATTGTAATTGCTAAAATTTTATCTTGATTTGCATTTTCATAAACAATTCCTTCAACATCTTTAAACGGACCAGAAATTATTTTAACACGGCTCCCAATTGCTAAAGTTTCAGTAACAGAAATATCCGTTCCTCTTTCTAACATTTTCTTGAGATTTTCAATTTGCCAATCCGGAACTATCGCTGGTTTGCCTTCAAAAAAAATGGACCGAACTACCGATTGCTGCTCCAATGCAATTAGTCGATCTCTTTCATTACCATGTACAAAAATATATCCGCTGAATAACGGAAAATCTACTTTCTTTTTTCTATCGCTCCATTGTCTAGTTTTAGTAATTGTTGGTAAATAATTTTCAATTCCGGCAGCATTTAATTGAGTTACAGATTTAAATTCATGGCGCGGCTTTGTATACATAGCATACCAATTTTTTTGTTGAGAAATTAGGGGATTCTGCAATTTTTTCCTTTAGAATTGTTAAATATTGTATTTAAAGATAAGTAAAAAATTAAAATAGTTGGAGTTTAAGAAATAATTCCGGATAGAATTTCAGAAATTTCTTGCGGTGTTTTGTTAAAGTCTATAAAATTATCAACTTTAAGTTTTTTATATTCCGATTTTTCTTCATTATCAATTTTATCAATTAAAATAATTACTGAAACTTTATTATGAATATCTTTTTTTCTAAGTGAAGAAACTAATTGAATTCCATTCATAAGCGGCATTTTATGATAAGAAATTATTACGGAAGGAGTTTTTTCTAAAATAAAATTCAGTGCTTCAAATCCGGTTTTTGTAAATGCAATTTTAAATGTTGGATATTTTTCAGAAAAAACTCTCTGATATTCATTTCGTATATCTTCATGTTCTTCAACAATTAAAATTGTATCTTCAGCTTTGGGAATTGTAAAATGAAATTCGCTGCCCTTCTGCAATTCAGAATAAAACCAAATTTTACCTGAATGTTTTTCGATAATTTCTTTTACCAAAGCTAAACCCAAACCGCTTCCCTTTTCGCCGGCAGTTCCGGTTTGAGAAAATTTACTTTCAACTTTAAATAATTTTATCTGGTTACTTTCGGAAATTCCAACGCCTTCGTCTTTTACAGTAATTTCAACCATATCGTTTTTGTAAAATCCGATATTTACCTTTATCTGTTTTCCGCTTGGAGTAAATTTTACGGCATTGCTTAATAAATTTGTAATTGCTTGCGAAATTAACTTTTCATCTGCGTTTACAAATATTCCTTTTCCGCCATCAATTTTAATTTCTATATTTTTTCTAATTGCAACACCGGTTAAAACAGAAATACAATTTTCAACAGCGTCTCTTATTTCTAATCTTTGAGGTTCAAATTTCATAGCTCCGGTTTGAAGCCGAGTCCAATCCAATAAATGATTTACCATTTGCAACTGAATTTTAGAAGCATCATAAATGTATTCCAAATATTCACGTTTTTCTTCTTCGGATAAATTCTGTTCATTCAATAGAATTTCTGAAAAACCAAGCAAACTTGTAAACGGTGCTCGCAAATCGTGTGAAATAATTGAAATTAATTTATCCTTAGAATTATTTTGTTCAGTTTTCGTTTCAATAATTTTATGAAATTCTACTTCTCTTTGTTTTAAATCGGTTATATCAACAAGCAGACTAAAAAATCCATTATTAATATTTGATTCATCAATAGAAATAAATTCCTTAAGCCAAATTGGTTTTTCTGCTTTTGATATGATTTTAAAGATTTTTGTGATTTGCGAAATTTTTTCATCAAAATTTAATTGAATTACTGAATTGTAAATTTGTTCATCTTCACCATTTTCGGTAAGCGAATGATGTTTATAAGGAAAGCTTGAAATTTCTTCTTTTGTAAATCCGGTTAAATTTTCAAAAGATTCTTGACAAGTAAAATCTCCGTTATAACTCCATGAAGCAATAAAATAATTTTCATTTGGAATTAAAAGTTTGTCAATAATTTTATTATCGATAAATTCCATTATTTACAAAAGTTTCTTTAAAGATTGAATTAAAATTAATTAAAATTTTGGAATAATATTTATTCCGTTATTTGTCGTGTTGGAATTCCTAATAATTCCATTTTTCTATAAAGCGAAGATAAGCCGATATCTAAAGCTTTTGCGGCTTCTTCTTTATTATTTTCATATTTTTTTACAATTCTTTTAATATGTTCTTTTTCAAAAATTAAAGTTGCTTCTTTAATTGATTCGGGCATATTTCCAATACTTACAGTTGAATTAACATTATCTGCAAGATCATTTACTTCAATTTTACTTCCACTAGAAAATATTATCGCTCTTTCTATAATATTTTCAAGTTCTCTAACTCCTCCGCGCCAATCGTAATTTATTAATTTTTTCATTGATTCATTACTTACACCAATAACTGGTTTTCCCATTTCATTGCAATATTTTTCAACAAAATGATCAACCAAAAGCGGAATATCTTCACGTCTTTCATTTAATGTTGGAAGCTTAATTTCAACAACATTTAAACGGTAATATAAATCTTCTCTAAACTCACCGGATTTTGTTTTTTCGTAAATATCTTGATTTGTTGCGGCAATAATTCTTACATCGGTTTTTACGGGTTTTATTCCGCCAACCGGCATAAATTCTTTATCTTCAATTGCGCGCAATAATTTTACTTGTAGATTAATTGGAAGATCAGCAATTTCATCAAGAAATAAAGTGCCGCCATCAGCAACTTTAAATAATCCATCTTTATCGCCTACAGCTCCGGTAAATGAACCTTTTCTATGTCCGAATAATTCACTTTCAATTAAATTTTCTGAAATTGCTCCGCAGTTAATTGGCAGAAAAATTTTATCTTTTCTTTTGCTGTTAAAATGAATTGCTTTTGCAACAAGTTCTTTTCCGGTTCCACTTTTTCCGGAAATAAAAATATTTGTATTTGTTGGTGCAACTTGAGAAATAATATTAAAAACCTTTTTCATCGGTTCACTTTTACCGATAATATTTTCGAAATCAGCTTTAGCAGTTATTTTTTGTCGCAAAAATTTATTTTCATCTGATAATTTTTTGTAATCAAGTAGTCGTTTTATTTTATTCAGAATATCATCAAACTCAACTGGTTTTAATAAATAATCGTAGGCACCGTTTCGTAATGCACTTATTGCAGTTTCTACGGAAGCATAAGCTGTCATCATAATAAAATAAGTTTCGGGAGAAATTTTCGAACATTTTTCAAGCAATTCAATTCCATCCATTCCGGGCATTTTTATATCGGAAATTACAAGTTGAAATTCATTATTCTTAATTTGCTCAAGCGCTTCTAATCCATCTGAAACTGCTGTTGTTTGAAATCCTTCTTCATTCAAAATCATTTGAAGTGAATCTCGGATTCCTTTTTCATCATCTGCAATTAAAATTTTTATATCCATAATTTTCCTTTTACTAAAAGAAATATTAGAAAATCTCTAAAACATTTTTGAATTTAATTTTCAACTTAAAATATTTTTTTCTTTCTATAAATATTAAATTTAGAAAAATTAAACCGGAATTTGTACAATAAATTCACTTCCGTTTCCTAATTCACTTTTAACTTTTATATCGCCGTTAAATTTTTTAATTATTCCGTAACTTACCGATAAACCCAATCCCGTTCCTTTTCCGACTTGTTTGGTCGTGAAAAAAGGATCGAAAATTTTTGAAATAACTTTTTCTTCAATTCCGCATCCGTTATCACTTATGCTTACAAAAATATATTTTTCTTTATAAAACGATTTTACTTTAATAATTCCTTCACCTTCGACTGCATCTAAAGAATTTATCAAAATGTTTATAAATACTTGAATTAATTGATCGGGAACAACTTTTAGCATTGGTAAATTTTCATCAAGATAAGTTTTAAACTCAACTTTTTTTACACGTTTATCGTATTTTACAATTCCTACAGCTGTTTTTATAACTTCATTGATTTGAGTAATAACTTCATCATGACTTGGCGGGCGCGAAAGATCTACCAATTCCCTAACAATTTTAGAAATACGATTTATATTATCTTTTACATTTGATAATTGTTCAGCTGTAAAATGATCTGTAGTTTTTCTCTGAAGTATTTGCACAATTGATGAAATTGCTGCAAGCGGATTTCCGATTTCATGTGCCACTCCAGCAGCTAATTGTCCAATAACGGCAAGCTTTTCCGATTGGTCAACTTGCTGTTGAAGTTTTCTAACTTCGGAAACATCCGTAATAATTACTGTTCTACCAGCGTATGAATTATTTTCTCCGGGCAATTTTGCAACATTTAATTGAACCGGAATAATTTTATTGTCTTTAGATTTTCTTTCGGTTTCAATTACTTCAGCAAAACCTTTTGCTTTTACTTCCTCAATTATATTATTTAGTTCAGTTATATATTTTTCACCTTCCGGTAAAAGTGCCGATGAATTTCTTCCAATAATTTCATCTTGAGTATAACCAAATATTTTTTCTGCGCCTTTATTCCAAACTAAAAACTCTTCTTTTTCATCTACAACCATAATTGCAGAATCAAGATATTTAAAAACATTGTGTAAATATTTTGGGTTAATTCCCCAGCTTGAAGTCATTTATATTTAATAATATTTTTTATGAAATTATATTTTATTTCTAAAATCAAATTTAATAAAATTTGAATTGTGTTTAGTTGATTATATTTGGAATTACAATTTACATTCATCATTATCGTTGTTCAACAACACATTATTTTATTTATCAAATATTATAATTACAAGTAAAATTATCTTCAATTATTTCTAAGTACATTAGAAAGTTTATATGCTAAAAATTAATTTTAAGTTAAATATTATTCCAATACTCATGTTTTACTGTTCAACATTTTTAAATGCACAAATAATTTTACGCGATGATTTTAAAGAAAATAGTAATTACTGGTTTTTCAGAGAAGATGGAAATCAATCGGTTCCTATTGTTAAAGATGGAACGCTTCAATTAAAATTAATTGATGCAGTAGAATCTGAATATTGCAACACCGAGATTTATGATCCAACAGAACCATACCAATCTGGAACAATTTTACGAACAAGAATAAAAGCTTCTCCACAACATATTGGTTCAAGAGGTTGGGGATTTTGGGATGGAGATTTAACCCTAATTGATATTTTTCTTGAATATGATGTTGCTTGGATTATGCAGCAAAAAAGTTTAGTGTCAGATGAAAAATATAATTGGTTTTTATTCGGTGTTGCCAGCGATTCTCTAAGCAATAAAAAAACTGTCAGCTTGCAAAATAAGTTGAATGAAAATGAATGGCATACTTATAAAATTATTTGGGATGAAAATATTACATCGTTATACGTTGATGATGAACTTTTCTACCTTACAAATTCCAATATTCCGGATGACAAAATGCGCTTTGATGTTTGGATTGACAACAGAGTTATAAATATTGAAGACCCAAGTAAATATTGGAATAATAATTCCAACGGCTCATCAATATTTGTTGATTATGTTGAAATTACGGGATTAAATGGAACAGAAATCTCAAGAAATACTTTTGGGAATATTTTATTTTGGGATTCACCAAATTCTTATCCAAATGGTAAGAAAGACAATTTGTGGAAAGAATATAATTTTTTTGTTGGTCAGCAAAGTGAAGTTTTAATTTACATTTCCGGAAATGCAGAAAATTATGCTGAGTTTGGAATTGATGATGATTTAAAAATTGTTATTAATGGAATTGATTATGGATGGGATAATCAAAATTCGCTAAATGGAAAAATGAATAATGGAAATGGTTATGCAATTTCTTTGCCGGTAAATTTATCTTCCGGAAATCATAATTTGAAAATTTATACTGATGAAACTCCTTTTGTAAGCGATATAATTGTAGTAAACTCTCCAAACGGAAAATTAATTTACAATAATATTTTTAATCAAATTGCAAACGATGAAGATGGATTTTTCAAAAATATTGATTTTGAAGTTTCCGAAAATTCTGAAATTACTTGTTTACTTTCATTTGATATGAATTCAAAAGATGATATTAATATTATGATTGACGATAAGGCAATTGATTTAACAAACCAAAAAAAAATTTTAGGAAATGAATTACAAAAACGAACTGCAACTTTTGTTATAAATGAATTATTAACTTCAGGAAAACATTCCTTAAAAATATTCAAAACCGGCTCACCAAAATTAGTTAATGTTTCCGTTTATTCTCCTTCAACTATTACTGATATTGATAATAATTTAAATGATAATTTTGAATTTGAGTTTACAGTTTATCCTAATCCATTTAATATTACGACAAATATAAATTATAAAATTTCTCAACCGACAAATGTAAAAATAAGAATTTATAATTTGCTCGGAGAATTAATTGAAGAAGTGATTAATGATAATCATATTATCGGCTATTATAATTTTGAATGGAATGCCGAAAATGTCTCAAGCGGAATTTATTTATTTACTATTTCCACAAATAATTATTTCGAATCAAAAAAAGTTATATTACTAAAATAGATTTTAGATTTTTGATATGAGAATTTGATATTTTAAAATTTCAGAAAATATTTTTTCTACGTTTTCCGTTTTCCGTTTTCACTTTAAAAATACTTTTGCAACATCAATTAATAATGAAGGATTATTTATTACAGCTTTTTTTGCAACATTTCCCAATGTTCTTTTTTCATCGGGCAAATCAACTAATGAATGCGCAATTTGATTATATTTTTCATCACTAAATTTATAAATTCCGTTTTTAATTCTATTAAACATTTCATGACGTTTGCCAAGTCTCTCTCGCCATAAAATTTCATAATCATAAATTTTATTCAAATCATTACTAATAATTGCATCAGCGGCAACTTTTCCGGCAATACTTCCGCCAATCATTCCGCTAATAATTCCTCCGCCGGAAAGCGGATTTATTTGTCGAGCCGCATCTCCGACTAACATAATTCCGGGATTTACAATTTTTTTTAAAGTTGGAGTAAATGGAATTCCCCCGGCAACCGAAGATAAAATTGGCGAATTGGGAAAGTAATTATTCATAAATTCATTAAGAAAAGAAATTGCGGATTTTTTCTTTCCAATATCTCCCGTAATTGCCAATCCAATATTTGCTAATTTGTTTCCTTTGGGGAAAATCCATAAATATCCTTGCGGTGCATATTCGCTTCCCCAATAAAAATAGCATGTATTTGGATCAACATTAATATTTGCTGCAGTAATTTGAATTCCGCTTTCCATATCTCTAAAATCTGAGTGAGTTTTTAATCCGCCCCAGCGCCCAACTCTTGATTCAACTCCGTCTGCACCAATTACAATTTTAGATTTTATTTGATGTTGTTTCCCTCGAAATTCATATTTAACTCCGCAAACTTTGTTGTTTTCTAAAATCAACCCGTTAACATAAGTACGAGTTAAAATTTCAGTTCCATTCTGAGCAGCTAAATTTGCAAGTTCATAATCAAATATTTTTCTTTCTAATATTATTCCTTTTCCATCAAAGGGAATTATTACTTCGGTTTTATCCGGTGAAATAAAACTGAATTTCGTAATTTCTGCAGCAATCCATTTCGGATCGGGTTTTACAAATTCTTCAACTCCGGCTAAACTTACAGCTTCTCCGCATCTTACCGGATAACCAACATCTCTATCTTTTTCCAGCATCAAAACCGAGATACCTTTTTCAGATGCAAATTTTGACGCTATTGATCCAGCTGGTCCGGCACCAACAACAATTATATCATATTCGTTTTTCATACTTTTTCCAATGCAATTTTATTTGAATTAAATTTCAAAACTTCAATTGGGCATGACCAAACACATTTTGAACAATTTGTGCAAAGTTTTTCAATAATTTTAATTTCAGCTTCTTTTAATTCAATTGCGTCTTCGGGACAAACCCCAACACAGCATCCGCAAAAATCGCATTTATCTGGTATTATTTCTATTAAAAGCAAAATGACTTCCTTTATGAAATTGTTGCAAAAAATAATTAAAGGTGCGTACAATTTAAAGAAATATATGTGATTCACCTCAAAAACTGGCAAGTTTTACCGATAATACTGCAAGGTAAATTACTATAAAATGCAAACAAATATTGAAAATACAGCAACCGGAAAGGATTTGACAGATAATTTCAGAGAAAGATACATAGATTTTTTTAAATCTGTATTTAATGAAGCGCAGACTGCTATTTGTATTGCAGATTATGAAGGCAAAATTGTAGAAATTAATAATCATTTTGCAGAATTATTTGGATATGAAAAATCTGAACTTGTTGGAACTGAATATCTTAATTTACTTTCAGTTGATTCGCAATCGGTTGCAAAAGAAAATCACAAAAAAATTTTTAACGGAATAAATATTTTAAAAGCTGAAGAAAAAGTTAAACATAAAAATGGTACATATTTTTACATTCAAACAACAAATTTGCGCGTTAATGATGAAGATGGAAATAAATTAAGAATTACAACCGCAGTTGATGTTACAAACAGATTAAAAAATGAATTAGTTCAATCAGTACTTCTACAAATTTCCAACCTAATAAATAATTCACAGATTGATAAAAATCTATATGAATCTATTTATAATTTTTTAACTCAATTAATGCCGATTAAAAATTTTGCAATCTGTCTGCTTAACTCAAAAACAAATCAGCTGGAGTTCCCATATTTATTGAGTGAAATTGAGTTTGATGAAAAACATAATTTAGAAGAAGAATTTAAATTCATGCAAAAAACTGCTTCATCATTTATTCTAAGTGAAAAAGATATAGAATTGCTTGTTACAAATTCGCAGTTATTTGAATACATTGCAAAACCAAATACTATTTTAGGAATTCCGCTAAAAATTAAAAATGAAATTATTGGTGCAGTTATTATAAAAGATTATTTAGGAAATTTGTATACAAAAAAAGATAAAGAAGTTTTAGAATTAGTTGCTGATCAAATTGCTCACGTTATAGAACGTAAAAATTATGAAGATGAATTAATTGCTGCAAAAAAAGAGGCAGAAGACGCAGCGAGATTAAAATCAGATTTTCTTGCACAAATATCACATGAAATTAGAACTCCGTTAAATTCCATATTAAGCTTTTCTGCATTGATAAAAAACGAATTGAACGGTCAATTAAATCCAGAAATGGCTGAAACTTTTGAATATATAGAACGAGGCGGAAACAGATTAACAAGAACAATTGATTTGATTTTAAACGTATCTAAAATTCATAACCAAAAGTATAAAATTGAATTAAACGAAGTAAACTTGGATGATGATATTCTTTGGCCAATTGTTAAAGAACTTCACTCAAAAGCTTTTGCTAAAGGAATAAAACTGGAATTGAAAAATTCTAAATCACCGTTGCGTTTAGTATGCGATCAATATTCGATAAATCAAATGTTTATAAATTTAATTGATAATGCAATTAAATACACAAACAAGGGAAGTATTTCAATCGAATCATTTATTAATCCTTACGGAAATATTCAAGTTGATATAATTGATACTGGTATTGGAATTTCATCTGCCTATATAAATAAAATTTTCGATCCTTTTATTCAAGAAGAACAAGGTTACACAAGAACTTATGAAGGAATTGGTCTTGGTTTATCTTTAGTTAAAAGTTATGCCGAATTAAACAATGCCGAGTTAAAAGTAAAAAGCGAAAAAAACGTTGGTTCAATTTTCTCGGTAATTTTTAACACATAAATTTGTGTTATTATAAATTCTTTAAGTAATCTAATCCATCTTCCTTGCGAACTGTAAAATAAAACGTTGTTCCAATATTCTCTTTACTTTCAACCCAAATTGTTCCGCCGTTTCTTTCAACAAATTCTTTGCAAATACCTAAACCTAATCCGGTTCCTTTTTCACCGGCTGTTCCAATTGTAGAAATATTATAAGAATCTCTAAACATATTTTTCAAATTTGCTTGTGGAATTCCAACTCCAGTATCTGTTATGGAAATCGTAAACTTCTTATCATTATTCGGTTCTGCTTTAATAAATATTTTTCCTTTATTCGGTGTAAATTTAATTGCGTTTGAAAGTAAATTACGAAGACAAGTTTCAATCATAATTTCATCGGCAAATATTTTTATTGACTTATTTATATTTTCTTCAATATCTATTTGCTTATTTAATGCATTTATTTTTTCTTGATTTATAACTTTTTCAATTTGTTTACTTAGTAAATATGTTTTGGGAGAAAATGTAATTTGTCCAAGCTGCATTCTTCCCCATTCTGCCAATCCTTCTAAAATTGAATTTAGTGAAGTTGATGACTGATAAATGTAAATGCAATATTTTTTTATTTCTGCAAGATCAAGTGTTTCAATATCAGTTACAAGTAATTCAGAAAATCCATTAATCGCAACTAACGGACTTTTCAAATCATGACTAATAATTGAAAATATTTTACTTTTCTCAATATTCTGCTTTTCAAGTTTTTGACTATACTTTACTAATTTTTGCTGAATATATTTTCTTTCAGTAATATCAATGTTAATTCCAATTGCTCTTTCCGGTTTTCCATTTTGATTTCTTGCTATAACTTTTCCTAACACTTGTACCCATTTCCAATTTCCGGATTTTGTACCAAGTCTTGATTCCGAAGAAAAAACTGGAGAATATCCTTCAAAATGATGATTAAGCTTTTCCATCACTTCTTCTCTATCTTCCGGATGAATAAGTTTTTCCCAACTTTCATATTTTGATT
Organism: Ignavibacteriota bacterium; assembly: GCA_016716225.1. Taxonomy (NCBI): domain Bacteria; kingdom Pseudomonadati; phylum Ignavibacteriota; species Ignavibacteriota bacterium. The sequence goes on from JADJWT010000001.1 coordinate 518,907, forward strand.
CTAATTCATTTTCTCTAAACTCAAGCATTGTAGCAAATCTATCATTGTAGTATAAATCTCCGGTAATAATATTCCAATCCCACAAACCCAATTCTGCACCATCTATTGCTAAATTTAGTCTTTGTGCACTTTCATTTAATTCGCTGGTTCTTTTATCAACAATTTTATTTATTCTTTCCTTTTCTTTTGATACTCTGTTATAATAGAATGCGAAAAAAGTGAAAATCGAAAGAGAAATTATTGCAATTAAATGAGGAATATAAGCTTGGTTTTTATCGTAAAAATCTTTATTGGGAATGCAAACAATTGCCCAATTTCTTCCACCAAAAACAAATTGTTTTTGAAATTTATTATCCTCAAAATTTGATTTCCTTTTAGAAGAATCTTTTGATATTCTTGCTTTATGATAATATAAAATTTGATTTTCGATTGATGCAGATCTATCTAATAAATAAATATCAATCCCTTGTACACTTAAAATTGAAATTGAATTTTCAACAATATTTTTTGGTTTAAAAACACCGCCAACAAAACCAATTAGATTATCAAATCTCTCTTCCGGAGTTTTATTTATGGTAATATTTTTTATTACTGGTTCAAATAATCTTATGCCGACTTCGTTTTTATTATCCTGAACTAAATTTAATTTTTCAGAAACAACAAACATATTTTCCGCTACAGATTTTCTTAGAGCAGAATTTCGTGCTTCATCTGATGAAAGATCAACCCCAAGTACCTCTTTATTATTTTCAATCGGCTCTAAAAAATAAACGGGAAAGTATTCGTTTTTTTCTCGTGCGTTTATCAGATTTTTGTTTTTATCTAATTCGTATATTCCATATGGAATTCCTAAAGTTAAACTTGCTTGCTTTATAAAATTTTCTTTTTCTGAATTTATAATTTTGGGAATCCATTCAATAGATTGAATTCCAAGCATTTTTTTATTGTAAGAATTAAAAAATTTCTGAAAGTCTGAATAAGAAATATCGCCTTTAACTAAAAATAAATTCCTCATTGATTCGGTAACCAATTCGGTCATTTCAATAGACCGATAAATTATTTCAATTCTTTCGGAAGCGGCTTTTTCAAAAACTATTTGTAATCTTTTTTGTTCAATATTATCTGCAATGAAGTAAGAAATAATTGTGCTAATAAGTCCCGTAATTATAATAATTGTTAATTTATTATTCTTTGACATGATAGAAACCTTTCATAAAAATGGGAAATTGTACATTGTGTCTTATTACAGGTTATACGAATTCTAACATAAACAATTTCAATGTAACATTTGGGGGATGAGTAAATAAATGTAAATAAATTTACAATTTCAACTATCAAAATTTTCTCTAAAATTTTCACATCACATAAAACAAATAAAATACATTTATAATAATTTTTACATTACACAATTATTAAATTACTTTTGGAATTAAGAACTTTTTATAGTCCACTTTTTTATGATAAAATTAGAAATTTGTATAAATTGTGATGGTTTGCAAAAAGTCAGCGAATCAGTTAAAGCTGCTTATTTAGGTGGCGCTTCAACAATTGAACTTTGCAGCGCAATGCATTTGGATGGATTAACTCCAACACCAAATCAAATTGTTGATGCAAGAAAATCCTTTATGATTAGAAAAGGATTGATGGTTATGATAAGACCGAGAGCCGGAGATTTTTGTTATTCTAAAAAAGAAATTCAAGTAATGAAAAACCAAATTAATATAGCTGCAAAAAACGGTGCAGATGGAGTTGTTTTTGGAATTTTAGATAAACAGAATAATTTAGATATAAATTCAACACAACAATTAATTGAAGATAGCAAAAAATATAATTTGCTTACTACATTTCACCGCGCATTTGATGCTTCAAGAAATCCTTTTGAAACTTTGGATTTATTAATTCAATTAGGAGTTAATCGTATTCTAACAAGTGGTACAGTTTGGGGAGAAAATAAATTCGCAATAGAAGGAATTTCCAAATTATCTCAATTGATTGATAAAGCTAATAATAAAATTGAGATTGTAATTTCCGGAGGCATTAATTTTATAAGTTTAAAAACTATTTTAAGTCAATTTAATATAGAAAATAAAAATATATCATTTCATTCGTATTCCGGCGTACGAGAAAATGGATTTACAAAATTGGAATTGGTAAAATCTCTTGCTGAACTAGTTAAGAATTTTTAGTTCACAAATAGTATAATACATTAAATATCTTTTCAAAAACTATAAATTCCACCCATTTGAAATGAAATTTTTTCTTACTGAATTATAATCTTCATTATTATGAACATAATATTCTTCTAACTCTAAAATAATTCTATCGATATTAAAGTTTGCAATTATTGATTTAATTTTTCTTGTTCCTTCCCAAGCATCATCTTGTAATACCAATTCTAAAAAAGGTTGAATATCTGTTTCGAAATCTTTCCTTGCTGTTCCAATTAAATCTTTTTGATTATAAATAGACACATTGATATTTAGTTTCATGATTTGTTAACCTTAACAATGAAATAATTTACATAAATTAAATTTTTAATTGCATTTTGTTTATATCGCTTTTTCTACCCATCAAAAAAAGTATTGTATCCGGTTTCAATTTAAAATCTGCATCCGGCATTAAATAAAATTCATTTGTTAATACATCCTTAACTGCAATAAGTAAAATGTTAAACTTAGTTCTTAATTGAATTTTTTTTAAAGTATTACCAGCAAATTTATCCGGACAAGCATATTCAACAATTGAATAATCTTCAGATAAAGGAATTCTTTCTATTAAATTCGGTTCAGCCAATCTTGTTGCAATCCATTCTGCAATATCTCTCTCGGGAAAAATGATTTCTGTTGCACCCATTAGTTTTAGTATTTGGGCATGCATTTCATTATTTGCTTTTACAATAATATTTTTAACGCCAATTTCTTTAAGATGATTTACTGCTAAAATGCTGTCAAATTCATTTTCTCCTGTACTGATAATTGCAGTATCAATTGTTGCGTCAATAAATTCAGTTAAAACAATTTTATTTTTTATATCTCCAATAATTGAATCACTAACAATATTTTTAATTTTTTCAATTTGATTTGGATCTGAATCTATTGCTAAAACATTCTTTCCTTTTTCAGATAAATTGCGAGCAATATTAAAACCAAAATTTCCTAAACCTAATACAGCAAAGTTTTTCATTTTCAACTCCTATTATGAAATAAAAAGTTCTTCTTCGGGATATTTATAATGATTTCCATTTGACTTACTCAGAAAAATTAAACCAAGTGCAAAAGGTCCAATTCTACCAATTAACATTAAAATTGTAATATAAATTTTTCCAATTGGTGTAAGATTAAAAGTAATTCCAGTTGATAACCCAACTGTTCCAAATGCTGAAGTTGCTTCAAATAGTAATTTTATGAAGTCTGTGTTTTCAGAGATTGTTAATAGAATTGTAAAAATTATTACAGACGTAAATCCAATAAATACTTGACCAACTGACTTGTAAAAATTTTCAAAGTTAATACTTCTTTTAAAAACGGAAACATTTCTTTTATCTTTTATTAATGCAAATGAAAATATTGAAAGCAATGCAAACGAAATTGTTTTAATACCTCCAGCAGTACTTCCGGGTGACCCGCCTATAAACATTAAAATTACAAAAATGAAAAGACTTGAAGATGTTAACTGTCCAATATCAATTGAATTAAAACCAACTGTACTAGATGCCGAAATTGCTTGGAATGAACTGAAAAAAATATCGTCCAATAAATTTGAAGAAAACTTATTCCCTTCAATAAAAAAAACTAAAATGCTTCCTATTGCATACAAATAAAAAGAAGAGGAAATAACTAATTTTGATTGAAGTGTAAATTTATTATTGGTTGATGATTTTTTAAATTTCTCTAAGACATCAAATATTACAAAAAATCCTATCGCGCCAGAAATAACTAGAAAATTAGTGTTTATGTTTATTATCCAATTTGATTTATATGAAACGAAACTGTCTGCAAACAGTGAAAATCCAGCAGTGCAGAATGCTGATACTGAGTGAAAGATTGAAATGTATAGAGCATCTATAAAAGAATATTTTTCAATAAAAACAATGAAATAAAATATTGTTCCAATAATCTCAATCACAGATGCATAAGTAACAATTAATTTTCCAAAACCTATTAAGTTTATATTCGGCAATCTAGAAATAGATTCTCGTAAAAATTTTTTACTACTAATTGAAAACTTATTGCTGGTTATCATTACAATTATTACATAAATTGCCATGTAGCCTATACCACCGATTTGAATTAAAACTAAAATTATTATCTGTCCAAATAGAGAATAATAAGTACCTGTATCAACAACAATTAAACCTGTTGTTGAAATAGCTGAAGTGGCAGTAAATAATGAATCAATAAAATTTTGTGATGTTTGTTGACTTGATGAAATTGGAAGCATTAGTAAAAATGCACCAACTAAAATTATAACAATGTAGCCAAGACTAAGCGTTTGTACTGGAGTAAATTTTATATTGAATTTCTTTAACACTTCTATGATAATTTTTTATCATAGTTAGACAAGTTTGATGCCATTTAAAAAGTTCAAAAGACTTGCTGAAACGCAATAAAATCAATGTATATTTTTATAAATTTTACAGCTCTATTCTATTATGAAAATTATTTTTCAAAATGAAAAAGATTAAGCGATTGGTAGTGTGAAATGAAATTTGGATCCTTTATTAATTGAACTTTCCACCCAAATTTTACCACCTTGAGTTTCAACCATTTCTTTTGCAATAGATAATCCTAATCCGGTTCCTTTCTTTTTATCTGATCTTACAAATTTCTTAAATATATTTTCAATATCGTCTTGCGATATTCCAGATCCATTATCAATAACAGAAAACATTAAATAGTTTTCAAGTTTTTCTAATGTAATTTTAATCTTTCCGTGTAAAGAAGAATATCTAATTGCATTTGTTAATAAGTTTACTAATATCCAAACAGATTTTTCTTTATCCGCTTTTATTTGAGGTGGGTTTTCTAATAATTCAAAATCAAGTTCAATTTCCTTTTCTGAAAATAATATCATTAATGCAGAAATTGCCAAATCAATTAACTGTATCGGATCTGTTTTCTCAATTATTAAATTTATTCTTCCGGTTTCTACTTGTGTAAAATCCAGCAATTCATTTACCACTCTTAACAGTTTTCTATTCTGTAGAGAAATTGATTCAACTAATTTTTTCTGTTCTTCATTTAATGTACCTAATCTAATATCATTCAATAATTTCAAACTCAAATTAACTGATGAGATTGGGGTTTTCAATTCATGAGAAATTGTTGCAATTAAATTAGTTTTCGCTAAATCTTTTTCTTTAAATAAAGTAACATTATTAAAAATTAAAACTGTTCCCTTTATTTCATTTTTATTGTTTAATGCTTTTTCAAGTTTAACCTCTATTTTATCAAGATTAAAGAACTGTTTAGTTTCGTCATCAAATATTTCAATTTGTTTATTGTTTTTATTTTCAGAGAATATTTCATTACAATAAATATCCAATTTTGCTGAATGTTTTTTTAAATCAAAAATATTTTTATTTATGACTGGTATATTCTCTGTAAATAATAATTTTTGAGCTTTGGAATTTATTAAAATAATATTATTGTTTTCATCAAGAAGTATAATCCCGTCATTCAAACCATAAACCAAACTTTCAATTCTTTTCTTTTCGAATAATTTCTGATCAATATGCTGTTCTTCAAATTCCTTTAGTCTTTCCGCCATTAAGTTAAACGCATTTGTTAGTGAACCTATTTCATCTGTTGATTTGAAATTAATTTTTTGATCAAAACTTTTTGCAGAAATTGCTTTTATTTTAGATGTAAGTTCTACGATAGGTTTTATTATATAATTTGGAAACTTTATTAAAAAAAATAATATTATTATTAAACTGCTGAATGAAATAATTGACATCAGCGATATTACTTCTTTCGATGTATTTTCAGCAATGTCATTTTTCCGTACTATGCTGTTCATATTTAGATTATAAATATCACTAATTATTTTTCTCATCGAAATAATTTTTGTTTCAAGATTTTCTACCAATAAATTTTCATCATTCTGATTTTCTGAAATTACTTTTTTACAATCAAAAAAAAACATTTCTAATTGTTTAACAAGTTCCTGTTCACCCTTTTCTGTAATATTGTTTTTTTGTCGGTGTAATAAAATGCTGAAATTAGAAATGTGTTTTAATAATGAATCTTGATTAATAAAATTATGATCAAGTTTTCGTATTTTTTTTAAATTATATATGTCTTCAATTTTACTTAATTCTTCAAACATTAAAAATGAATAATCAATTGAATGATAATTATCTTTTATTATTGCTCGTGAGTCTTGAGATAGTTTATTTAACGAATAAATGCCGAATAAACTAAGAGCAATAATTGTTATAATAATTATTGAAAAACTGACGAATATTTTTGTTTTAAGTGATAACATTAATCTTGTTTTATTTCATATTGCTCAATTTTTCTGTACAACGTTGTTAATCCTATTCCCAATAGATCAGCTGCTTTATTTTTGTTATTCTGTGTTAATGCAAGTACTTCCTGAATATGTTTTTTTTCTAGATCATTTATTGACAATGTATTATTCGACATGGTAAAATCATCATGTTGGAAAAAGAATTCTTGAGGTAAATATCTTGATTGAATGTTTCCATTTTCTGAAAGTATAACTACTCTTTCACAAACATTTCTTAATTCTCTTACATTCCCTGGAAATGGATACATTATAAGTTTAATATGAAAATCCGGATCAATATTAAATATTGGTTTATTAAATTTCTTTGAGAACTGAGAAATAAAATATTCAGCAAGAATCGTAATGTCTTCTTTTCTTTCACGTAATGGTGGCAAGTTCAATATAAATGTACTAATTCTGTAAAACAAATCTTTCCTGAACATCTCCTTTTTAATTTCTTCATCAAGATTTTTATTCGTTGCTGAAATAATTCTTACGTCAACTTGCGTTTCTTTTAAATCACCTGGTTTTATAAAAGTATTTGTTTCGAGAACCCTGAGTAATTTCGCTTGCAGATTAATCGACATTTCACTTATTTCATCTAAAAATAAGGTTCCTCCATCAGCTTCTTCAAAAAGTCCTTTTTTATTTGAAATGGCACCTGTAAAAGCACCTTTCTTATAGCCAAATAACTCCGATTCCAAAATATCTTTCGGAATACTGCTGCAATTTATTGCAACAAATTGTTTATCAGCTCTATAACTTTCATAATGAATTGCCTGCGCAAAAACTTCTTTTCCGGTTCCGGTTTCACCGGTTATTAAAATAGTTGTATCAGAATCCGTAAATTTTTTTGCTAGTGAAATGTTTTCTTTAATTGAGGTTGAACATCCAATAATATTTTCATACTTAAATTTGTTTCTAATTTTACTTTCAAGTTTATTTAATTTTGATGATAAACGAAATTTATCCATTGCTTTTTCAATCGTCGGAATAATTTTTTCATCATCATCTCCTTTTGTAATATAGTCAAACGCCCCAAGTTTTATCGATTTAACACCGTCATTAATTTTACCATAAGCTGTCAATATTATTATTTCGACAAATGGGTTTTTCTTCTTTATGATTGGGATAAATTCAATACTATTAATTTCATTTAGTCTTACGTCCAGAACAATTACATGAATATCTTCTTCAGTTATAATTTTCAATCCGTCATCAATATTTTCCGCACAAAATGAATTATAATTTTCCAAAGTCAATAATTTTGATAACAGATTTCTAATTTCCAGCTGATCGTCAATTACTAATATATTTCCTTTATTCATTGGATTATCTACTAAAATAAAATGTTTTCATTATGAATTAGAAATAATATAATCAATATTTATGCCTATTGGAAAAGTAAGTTTGTTTAACATTTTGAATAAATATCAGTTTATTTTTTTCATTTTGAAAATATTTTATTCAATTTGGAAATTGATTTAATATCTTTATTATGTTTTAAGACAATAAATATATTTATATGGTTAAGGATGATAAAACTAACACTTTAATTTTTCTATATCGCTGCAACTTCCATTTCCATATTTTTTTCATCTTTGTATGGAACACATTTTTCAAAATTACTGCTTAAATCTCCACTTAAAAATTCAACTGCATCTTTCATATTCAATATAACTGGCATTCTGTTGTGAATTTTTTTCATAAATTCATTCGGTTCGGTCGTAATTAATGAAATAGTTTTTTTACCTTCTTTATCCTTGTTAAATAAACCTGGAACGAAAAACATTTCGTCATTTTTTAAAAATATTCTGTATGGAATTTTCTTATTTTTTTCTTTTTTCCATTCATAAAAAGCTGACATTGGAATTATACATCTATTTCTATCAAACAACATTTTCCAAAATTGTTTTGATGAAATAGTTTCAATTCTTGAATTGAAAATTAGTGGTGATTCTTCTGAAAATTTTATTCCCCATTTATTTGTTTCAGCTAAATGATCAGAATCATTCTTCAATATTGTAACAATGGTATTAGTTGGAGCAATATTTTCTTTTTTTCGCAATTTATCAATTGTTCTAAAAAATACATTAATATTGAACTCTGCAAATTTTTCCATCATCCAATCTTCACGGACTTTATTCTCAAATCTCCCGCACATAATTTTCCCTTTCTTAAAGTCTTTAAGACAAATTTAAAAAATAAATCAGATAAATAAATGGCAAGATTTGGGATGGATTTTAAACGTAGATAATTTTAGAAGGGTTATTGTTTTGCTAATAAATATTTATTATTCTATATTGCCATACTTTTCTTTTCACCACACACTAAACATATTTCTCTGTGAACACAAATGATGTTTCCGCATTTTGAACAACTCCATTTCTTTTTTTCATTTTGAATAAATTTTTTAATACCAATTTCTTTGATAGTATTTAAATTCTCAATCATGCTCATTCCATATTTTGTTCTATAGCGTTTATCAAGATTCCTAATTCTTTTACATGGATATTTTGCACATGTATAACAGAATTTAGATTTATCATTTAATAAGAATTCGCAATTTTTTATAGAACATGTAAAACAATGATTCGACTTATTTAAACTAGTTGATTGGCAACCAGCACATTTATTTTTAATTCGTTGATAGCCAATACAGAGCCCACAATTCATTCCGCATGGTGCTATCATTGAAGAAGTTAAATTAATATTTATTTTCATACTTGAATTTAAATTTTTTTCAAACTTTCTGATTTCAAACCAAACCCAAATTAGCGAAGCAGTTTACCCCGATTCATCGGTTTCGGGAACATGCCCCGCTTGTTTTTACGGGGATTTGTTGGCTATGCAATTATTTAAATGTGTTAAATAACTGTTAAATGAATTATAATTAGCCAATTATTATTTACTTTCTCTAAAACAAGTAAATTTCTTCCTATAGCTTTTTGTCCATTATTTGTTGCTTCGTATTTACAAGTAAGCGTTGCAAGTTTACATGAATAATTAATTGATAGGATTTCAATACTATCAATATGCCCTCCCATATTCATACCGTTTTGAAAATTCTCAATTAATCGGTCTCTACCTTTTGCTACTAATCCTTTTACGTGGGGAGAAATATATTCAGCATTTTCACTATATAACGATATAAGATTTTTTGCGTCACCTCCATTGTAAGCTTCAATCCATTTTTGCAAATTATTTTGAAAAGCAATTTTAAGTGAATCAGCAACTAATTCATTTTCAATACTAGTTTGTGCAGTTATTGAATAATGTAAATAAAATACAATAAAAAAAATGAATAATACTTTCATACCTGAACTCTTATATTTTTAAATAATACTATTACATTGCCTAAAAGTGTGGCTCCGTTATCCGTTAGTTAACAGAAACGGATAACCAGTCAGCACAAAATTACAATTTTTAAATAACGATTGGTTAATTTTACAAAGTAGTTTTTAATTTTATTTTACTAAAAACTGCGACTCACTTTTCTTAATTGCACTTCACTTTAACAAAAAACTAAAACTTGCCTGCTGCAAGCAGGTTTAATTTCCAACTTTCTGTTTACAACCCAAACCAGTATTTAGCTTACACGCCTTGGTGAGTAAAGCTATCAGGTTGAAGTTGGTAAGGAGTAACTCTAATTTGACTTTGAATTTTGTCGTAATAAACTAATAGTTGTAAAAATGGCTGAAATACTAAAAAGAACAAAAAGAAGTAATCCCATAACTACAACGCCCCATTCTTCTAACAGATCTGGTTCGCGGTTCTGATATATATCCAGCAATGAGAGCACCACAACGATTAAATATACGACCGAGATTATACCTAATACTAGGGTTACTACTATACTTGTTCTATGATTTTGCATAACTCCTCATAAATTGATATTAGTTGATGGTAATTTTCATCTTGAATAATACCTATCAATTATAAGTCTAATTCTATTTCTATTAAATCGTTGAACAAAAACCGGATAGAGATTCATTATTACATTAAATATCGTTAGCCAAAGCACAAATTGAATGTCTCTTAAAATTCCAAATAAAATTGCTAACAAAACATTAAGTCCAATTCCAAGAGCATGACCTTGTTCAGATTCAATCATTTGCTTATTTAAGTCTTCAACTGCAGAAAGACTCTTACCTTTTAAAATAATTTTTCTTGTTGAAATGGGAATAGGATATTTTTGCAAAACTTTCTTGAATCTTATAACTCCGATAGATTTATAAATTTTTGAAGAATATTCAATTGGTAGAATTTTTAAATGCTTTATTAATCGAATATTCATTAATCTTGTGACTAAAGTTATAAATACCACTGAAAGACCAGTCAGCCAAAATGAATCCAGTATTATTCCGAATAAATTTCTGTTTAATTCATTATTCAAATATAAAACCAATATCAACAGATATAAAAGAATTAATAAAAATCCAAGAAGGCGTTTCATCTTTTCATAAATCCTAATTTTTAAATACAAACTACATGGCTCAGTTGCTAGTGGATTTCTAATTTTTACTCTACTTTTACAAACTTGCATTGAGCATGTCGAAATGATACTAAAATTTACTTTCTAGCTTAAATCGTAAACAAGCTTGTTACTTTTCATCGATGTAGGGTTGCCTGCACTTCTTGTTTTACTGCTATTTACCGGTTATTTTTTTATTTTTTTAAATTTATAATTATTGTTCTACAAGTTGATCATCTTGATGTGAGCCATGATAATGCACTATTTTCCAGTTCTTACCTTCTCTTCTGCAGACAATTGTTATAGCTCCTTTGTTAAAATATTGGCTTTTATTCTTATCTTTCTTGGTACCATACCATTTATATAAAACACTGACAACTCCAGAATTTTCACTTAATATTGTACATCGGATCTCTTCAATTTCATGTTTGTAGTTTAAGTGTTCTTCTGCTTCATGCTGCATACTACCAAATGTAACTTCTTCCCATTTATTAAAGCTTGGGACATAAAAACCATCACTAATTAATGTAAAATCATTTGTTTTTGAAAATAATTTTAATGAGCCTTTTGGATCGAAAGGTGGTTCCCAACTTTTTAGGTAGTTGATTGCTATATTTTTTAATGAATCACTAACTGCAAAATTGTATTCCTTTATTGAATTTTCAGATGTTCGCTCACATGATAACAATATGAATGTTATAACAACCAGAATTAAATATCTCATTTATTGTTCTCCACATTTATTTCTATTTTGACTTTTCATTTTTTGTATTTAATAAGGCATATCGATATGGCCCCATTTTCCGTAAGCTATACAATTATCTTCACTTTAACAAACCTGCATTCAGCTTGCCGCAATTCATCTGGAGTCTGGTTGCTTTCCGCGTTTGCTTTTGCGGGGATTTGTTTGATAAACGAATTTTTTATTTCCATTTACCAATTGCAAAATAACTAAAATCACAATAACCTTCCCAATTCATATAAAATCTTGCACTTGAATTTGTGATATTATCAACACCTAATGCATTTTGTCTAACTATTAAATCCATAAGTATTTTGGGCGGATCTATAAAACTAACTGGAAACTCAAGAGTTACTCCATTCATATTTGTTCTCCCGTTCCCCCAGCACATTTGTAAACTATCGATTCTTAAATAATTTTCATTTGTTTCAGGCTGACTAGCTATTAACATTTGAATTGTTTGCGCTTGGTTCTCAATTAACCTTTCTAATTCTGAATTCAAAGAATCTGAATATTGTTTTTGTGATAAATTTAATGAATCAATAATTTCTTGTTGCCTAGTTAACTGAAAAAGTAACGTTTTAATTAATTCTTTTTGATTTTCTTGTTCAATTTTTTGACTTTCTAATTCATCTTCTAACTTATTCAATTTATCTTCTAAAGGATTTTCACAATTTACAAATAATATAGTAGTTAATACGATTAACTTAATTTTTAATATTTGATACATTATTCCTCCTAGACAATAATTGTAAATTAATTTTTTCAAACATACTAAGTCACTTTACCCCTTTATTTTACTTCACTAAAAGCATCTTCTTTGTTTGAGTAAATTCTCCTGCTTGAAGTTTATAAAAATATACTCCAGTTGGAAAATCACTTGCATGAAACTCAATATGATAACTTCCTACACTTTGTAGATTATCGACCAAGGTTTTAACTTTTTCACCAAGTATATTATAAATAATTAATCTTACTTTTGTTTGTTCACTATTCACATTTATTGGGATTGTATAGTTAATTCTTGTTGTTGGATTAAAAGGATTTGGATAATTTTGGGATAATATAAACTCAATTGGATTTACAATTTCTTTTTTTTGAATCGACGTAATTGTTGAACCCAAATAAATACTAGCTGTATCATTATCTGTCTTCGTACCAATATATAAATTATCTTTTGAATCTATAAATATTGAATTAATTGTTGAATCGATTAATCCCACATCAATTTTTTCCCAATTATTCCCATTATTTGTTGAATAATAAATTCCAGCATTTTCTATTGTATTAAAAATTGTTCCCTTTGAATCTATGGCAATTTTTTTTACTTTCAATGATGGTAATCCATTATTTACTTGCTTCCAATTAATACCATTATCAACTGACAAATAAATTCCACCACTATTTAATGTATCATATTGCGATGAAGCTGCAAAAATATTTCCATCTTTGCCTTGCACAAATGACCAAGAATATGTTCTTTCTAAAGTGAGTACTTCTTCCCATGTTTCTCCACCATCTGACGAACGATAAATAAAAGAAGGCGGATTAGGAAAATATCCAGAGATTACCCCGGCTAATATGACATCGTCATTTATAAACAAATATTCTTGTACTTGATTTTCTAAATCTAATTTTGTCCAACTTTTACCATTATCTTTTGAGCAATAATTTGTGCTGTTTGCACCAATAAAAATTTTACCATTTGGACTGATTCCAATTGTATGAACAAAACTTACCGGTAATGTATCTACAATAGTTTCCCAATTTTGTCCTTTATCAATTGACTTGTATATCCTTCTTGCCGCTGTTATGTAAATGTAATTAGTATTTGAAATCACACAACTTAAATATGGATGATCATAAATTTGTTGAAAAATACTTTTCCCTACTTCTTTTAAATGTAGTTTATTAGTCCAACCACCAAAAATTATATTTGGATCATGCCAATAGGATATTGTTAAAATATCATCATTATTATTGACAACAATTTTTTCAATTCTTTTAGTTTCGGGAATAATAAATTTTGTCCATAACAAACTATTAGGATAAATAATTGAAATAAATAAAATTGGTAAACCTATCAAACTAACACAATAATATTTTTTCATAAGATTTTCTATTTATCAACATAACGGCGGCGCAAACAACCCGTCCGCCCAAAACAACAATTTTATTAAATAACGAATGATTTATTTTAAAAGCAGTTTTTAACCTTGCGGGCAGGCATGTTTGGTTTTACAAAAAACTGCGACTCACTTTACATAATTGTACTTCACTTTAACAAAAAAATAAAACTTACTTTCAAACTTTCAGTTTACACACCAAACCAGAATTGAGCGAAGCGGTCGCGTTGATTTGTTGGTTATATGCAATTATTATAATCTTAAATTAATTATCTAAAAACGGATTAAAACTAAGAGTATAAATCATATAATCTATTAATATTGTAGTATCATTTTCAACTTGCCATATTTCAAAATACGAGCCATGATACGCCTTTGGAATTTTTGACCATTTAGTACTTTGTGACATTGCCCATGTTCCTTTTTCATATATTCTATCATCGCAGCTCCACATATCTTCAATTTTTGCATTAAACGAATGTATAACAACATTATCGTCAATATTTTTTTCGTACGCTTTTTTGATAGCTTTTTTACCTTCTAATTTCGGACCTAAAGGCGGAGCAATAACTGCATTATTAGTAAAGTATTTTAATTGAGTTTCATAATCATTTTCAATTACTGCTTTGTTGAGTTCTATAGTAATTTGTTCAATTCTCATATAAGATAGGGAATCATTAGTTTTTGTTTTTTGAGATGTGAGCTTTATTTCTTTTTGATTACAACAGCTTAGAAGCGTTAGTATTCCAGTTATAAGGAGAAAATACATTACCATATTCCTAGTAAATGATTTCATTTTAACCTCATTATTTATTATTACATCAATGTATTTAATCAATTGAAAATATATTGACGACAATAATTTTACAAAATATATCTCACTTTTGCGATAAGTTTATAAAATGACAGATTTTATAATGTTCTTTTTGCATATAACGGCGTGGCAAATAACCCGTCCGCCCAAAACAACAATTTTATTAAATAACGAATTTATATTTTTACAAAACAATGTTTAACTTTTTCTTACAAACATTGTTTTTAAACTTTCTGAATTGACTTCACTTTAACAAAAAACTTAAAATTACTTTCTAACTTTTATTTTGCACAAAACCCAAGCCGGAACGGCGGTCAAGTTGATTTGCTTGATATTTCCAATAAGTAAAATAATAAATATGTTAGTAATAACATTAACAACAATTGGAGGTATCAAATGTATTACACCGGAATCGATCTTCACAAATTTACTTCTTATCTAACAACTGTTGATTCATCCGGAAATATTATCAAACAGCAAAACATTAAGAACACAGATTATTATTTTGTTCAATATTTTTCTGATCTTGGAACTGAGAATTTAACAACTGTTGAATCCACTATGACTTGGTATTGGTTAGATGATTTACTCAATTCTCTAAATATACCATTAGTCCTTGCCCATGCTAAATATGTTAAAGCTATTGCTTATGCCAAAGTTAAAACCGATAAAGTTGATTCTCACACTCTTGCTCAACTCCTTCGTATGGATTACATTCCAGAAGCTTATAAAATTTCTATTCAAAACAGAACTCTCAGAGATGCTCTTAGAGCTAGATTAAAAATAGTTCAACGGCATACTTCTGTAACCAACTCTATGCATCTGCTTTTAGCTAAATTTAACTTCGATAATCCATCTCAGCTATTTGGTATCTCTAAATACCAATATCAACAATTAGCAAACTTAGAATCTTTACTCAATGATCAAATTCTTGATCTTGAAAAACAACTTTATCCAGCCTTAATTCCCAATGAAGACATTCAACGATTACTCTGGATTCCCGGTATTGGGAAGTTGAATGCTTTCAACATTGTTCTAGAAGTTGATGATATTAACCGGTTTGAATCTATTAACAACTTCTATTCTTACTGCCGTTTATCTCCTTCTGCTCGTAACTCTGCCGGCAAAGCTAAACAACGTTCCTCTAATGATGGGAACAAATATCTTAAGGTTGTTTTCTCTGATGCTGCTGTTCATGCTATTCAATATTACCCAGTAATAAGAAAATACAATAATTCTTTAATGAGAAAAAAAAATAAACAGATAGCTAAAACTATTATTGCCAAAGAAATTGCGAATATTGTTTTTCATGTACTTAAATACAAAACTAACTTTAATAATAAATTTAAGGGTAGAGATTTAGAACATACTAAATCTTTACAATGGCCACGAGTTGTAAGCCCCTACGCATAACTGATTACTGCTACACCGTAATCCTCGCGCTGGATTGGGAATCAACTCGTTTGCCTATTAAATATCTGAGATTGTTTCTTTTTATTTTGGAACACCTAACATTTTTTTTGTTAGTAAGCTCCTTAAGAGGTTTGGTTGCCATCTATTTGGTTAACCTTAAAAGATATTCTGGCATTGTTTGTTGTTTATTATTGTTTATCTAATTTATGCACCTATCGTGTACAACTTTTTTTAACAATTTATTTTTGTGATAAATTTTTATACCCTCTTAACTTTTTACTTATTTAAGAGGTTATGTGTTAATTACTTTTAATTTGATTAACTAAGTTTTCCACATCCAACAATTTATGACCTTCAAACACTGTTAAAATGTCAACAGAATTTTTCTTAATTAAATAAACTATCCTATAATTTTTGTGTAATATTTCCCTTATTTGACTTATTGATAATTCTGGAACTATCCTTCCTTTTTCTGGAAATTCAATTAAGTCTTCAACAAGTGAAATTAGTTTGTCAGTTAATTTAATTGCAGCATTAGGATTATCTTGAGAAATGAAATCTTCAATTTCTTGAAGATTAAGAAATGATTCTTTTGTCCAATTAATTTTCATTTTTATTTTACAACTCTGTGTTTTTTCAATCCATTTCTTATTTGATAAGTTGTCAAAACTTCTCCATTTTCTGAATCAGCAAGTCCTCTTGAAATTGAATCAATAAATAATTTTGTTTCCCTAAGTTCATCGAACTCTTTTGGTGAAACTAAAACACCAGCTGGTTTACCATTTTGAGTAATAATTAAAGAATTTTTACGAATTTGTAAATCCTTTAAATATTTTGCCAAACTAGATTTAAATTCTCCAACTGGAATTATGTCACTTGAAACTGATATATTTTTCATTTTATGCCTTTTTCTTTACCTAAATTTTAGCCCTAATTTAATGCTAAATTACGACTTAAACAATAACATTTTTTAACACATAACGGCGTGGCAAATAACCCGTCCGCCAAAAACAGCAATTTTGTTAAATAACGATTGATTAATTTTACAAAGCAGTTTTTAATTTTCCTTTGGCAAAAACTGCGTCTCACTTTTATAAATTATACTTCACTTTAACAAAAAACTGAAATTTACTTTCAAACTTTCTGTTTACAAACCATACCCAAATTAGCGAACTTGTCTGCCGTGGCAGAGCGGTCGGGTTGATTTGTTTGTTATGTGCTTTTTTATTAATTTATTTCATCATTATAATATCATTATATAATCTATATGTATAATATTCATTTTCAATGGGATCAAAAGAAAAATATTGAAAATATTAAGAAACATAAAATTTCTTTTGAAGAAGCTAAAACAGTTTTCTTTGATGAAAATGCTCGAGTTATTTCAGATCCAGAACATTCCATTGATGAAGATAGATTTATCATTTTAGGTTTTTCAACTAAACTCAATCTCCTAGTTGTAGTTCATACTTATAGAGAAAATGATGAAATTATTAGAATTATTTCTGCTAGAAAAGCAACAAAAACAGAAAGTAAATATTACCAAGAGGTAAAATAAAATGAAAAAAGAATATGATTTTTCAAACTCCATAAAAAATCCTTACAGCAAAAAACTGAAAAAACAAATATCAATTCGTATCGAAGATGATACCGTAGAATATTTTAAAAAATTGTCTACAGAAATTGGAATTCCCTATCAAAATTTAATGAATATGTATTTACGTGAATGCGCTGATAAAAATATGAAGCCGAATATTAACTGGCAATAATTCACTCTTTTTAAGCATATAACGGCGTGGCAAATAACCCGTCCGCCCAAAACAACAATTTTATTAATTAACGATTGATTTATTTTAAAGAGCAGTTTTTAATTTAGTTTTACAAAAACTGTTTTTTGGTTATTTAATTTTACTTTCAATGTTTAACAACAATTTAAAACAAACTTTCTATTTTAATTTTTACAACAAATGCCTGACTGCTTACGCAGTCGGGTAGATTTGCTGGTTATACATTTACTTTATTAAACTGTATTTAGTTCCCCATGAACTAGATTTGTAATCTAATTTATATATTCCAACATCTTTCTTGATAGTAATAATATCTTGTCCATACTTAGAAATTTTTATTGTATCGCCTTGAATAAATGAATTATATCTATTAAACGATACTACCCAATAAGATAAATTTCTCAATGTAATTAGATTTGAGCTATCTTCAACTATTTGAAATGTTAACTCACTTGAATCCTTTTTGGAAGTTAACCAATTATCTGTGGTAAAATTATAAACTAATTTTTCTTCAACTTCATAAATAATTTTATCCTCAAATGATTGAATATTATTTAGTTTCCAGAATGCTAATCCACTTCGGAAATACAAACTGGCAAAATTATATGTTATATAATTAAATATTTTTTCGAATTCTGAATTTATGGGGAAATAATCATCTTTACCCTTTACTAATTCTATATTATATGTCATATTGCTTTTAACATTTATATCATTTCTAAAAATAATAGTAGGTGAATATTGAGGATGAGATAAAAGTAAATTTATTGTATGAACACCTTCCTTTACTTTTGGAAATACATATTTCCCTTCTAAATTAGTGTATACTGTATCTCTGTCTAAAACTACAGCAGCATTTTCTCTTATATTTGGGGTTGAATCCCAATAAATTTTATCATATACAAAACCACTGAGTTCGTAATAATTTGAATCGATGGGATTAGTTTCACATGATTCAAAGAATATAAATAATATAAGAATTAAAGTTATATTAACTATTCTTTTCATAAGTTTCCTTAAATGCATAACGGCTTTGCGGTTAAGCTGCTGCCAATAACAAGTAGGCAGTAAACAGTAAGCAGTATGCAATTTTAAATAATTTTGTTTAGTAAGACCAACCTGAACAAGTACCTTTAAACGGAAAAATAAACTCTTAAATATTAAATAAACCCGAGTGCGAAAGCGCAGTCAGCTTGAACCGCTGGTTAGGCAGTTTTTAGTTTTAACATTTTTATTAAATAATTAATAATCTGTTTGAAATAATCATATCCGATTCCTATTCCAAATCCAACCAACAATCCTATTTTTCCCATTGCTATTAAAAAGTCAATTGGTGGAAATTCTAATTTTGCGTTAATTGTATACACAATAATTGCTGCAATTATATTATTTATTGCATAAAATATTGCTAATGCAAAACTTCTAAGATAAAGAGTTAATTTTGAGTTTTGTCGAATAAATTGTTGATATAATTTAATTGATAATAAAAGACTTAGTAAATAGAATAAATCTCTAATGATTGAACTAAAAGAAATGTATTTCCCAAGAATAAAAGTTATGTCTAAAATTATTATTATAGCTATACCAAATAATTGTTCTTTTTTTGATGTGAATTCTAATAAACTAAAAAATAATGACCCAGCAAATCCCATTGTTATAAATTGAAATGCTGAATGTGATGAAACAAAAATTAGATTACCCACAAACAGAAAACCAACTAAAATACTTCCAAGTGTCCCAAGTAAAGTTAAAACAATTATCTTAAATATTATTTCAGTTTTCATTTGAATAACTTTTTTTAACTGCATAACGGCGTGGCAAATAACCCGTCCGCCCAAAACTACAATTTTATTTAATAACGAATGATTTATTTTACAAGCTTGGCCGCCGTCTTTTTGGCGGGAGCAGTTTTTAATTTTCATTAACAAAAACTGCGACACAATTTGCTAAATTGTTCCGTCAGCTGACGGATCACTGTAACAAAATACCAAAATTTACTTTCTAACTTTTATTTTGCACAAAACCCAAGCCGAAACGACGGTCGGGTTGATTTGTTGGTTAGGCAAATTTTTTATGGAAAAGTAAAAATTGGTTTTTTACCAGTCCATTTCTCTGTATTGAGTATCTCATTTATTTTAATATATAAATTCTTCAATTCTTCTGGTGCTGAGCTATCACCAAAATAATGTTCTATTCTTTTATATTTTCCTTCCATATCTATTGATGTAATTGCTGAAGCCATATCAGTAACATGTATTGCATTATATTTATCTTTTAATAAAAAATAATTACATTCATCAAATGCATTTGTTAGCTTTTTAATTTGTTCTAAAGTGACCGACTCATAAATTGTATCTTTATTTGAAACATATCGTTTCCCTACATATCTCAAAATACGATCACTGCTGATTGTAATTTCATATACAGGGCAACCTCCTCTACAAGAAAGTTGATTATAATACATTGTTTCAAGTAATCTATCTTCTTCTTCACAACCATTAATTATGAAGAATAAAATAATAAATAAATATTTTCTCATTTTAATTTGCCTAACGGCGTGGCAAATAACCCGTCCGCCCAAAACAACTATTTTATTAAATAACGATTGGTTTATTTTAAAGAGCAGTTTTTATTTTTCCATTTACAAAAACTGCGACTTACTTTTCTAAATTGTACTTCACTTTAACAAAAAACTAATATTTACTTTCAAACTTTCTGTTTACAACCAAACCAGAATTGAGCGAAGCGGTCGGGTTGATTTGTTTGTTATACGTTATTATTATTTTAACAAAACAAATTTTTTAGATTGAGAAAAGTTTTCAACTTGCAACTTATAAAAATATATTCCACTTGATAGATGTTTTGCATTAAAATCTATTACATAATTTCCTAATGCTTTTTCTTGATTAATTAATGTTTCAATTTCGTTACCAAGAATATCAAATATTTTTAATGTAATAATACTTTTAGTAGGAATTGAAAAATTTATTTTTGTACTTGGATTAAATGGATTTGGATAATTTTGATATAAAATAAAATCTGTTTTGATTTCTTTATCATTTTCTATACTTGAAATAGTTTGACCGTATTTTTTTCCATCAATTTCACATCCTAGCAAATATTCTGGGACCCAATTATTCCAACTAGTTGCCCATAATGTATTAAATCCAATACTATCTGAATAACTATAAAAATCGTATTGAGTAAAAGAGAAATAATAAGTATTTAAATTTCTACTAAATACATTCTCAATTATTATTGTATCTAAAATCGCTGGATATGGTTCGTTATAAAATGAAATTACTGAATCACTTATTTTCATATCATAATCCATAATTAATCTATTTGGATATTCAATGATTTTTCTTCCTTCTAATCTAAGATAAGAATAGCCTTCTTCTAATAAGTTAATTGAAGAATCTGAATTGACTTCAAACATATTAAATTTAGAATAATAATTATTATCTTCAAGAAGAGTATCTTTTTCAATTTCTAATTTTAATCTAACAACACTATCAGTCCCTTTTGAAAAAAACCATTTATTTCCAACACTCAACGGAAAGTATGAAAAACCCTGTGCTAAATTAATGTTAGATATTTGTATTATAAACATTAAAAAAAGTAATCTGATAATTTTCATATTTTTTCTCATAACGTATAACGGCGTGACAAATAACCCGCTGCCCAAAACAACAATTTTAAGTTTATTCGTTTCTGCCATAATTTATAAAAACAGTTTTTAAATTGTTTTTACAAAAACTGTTTTTTGGTTATTTAAATTTACTTTCAATGTTGAACAACAAATTTAAACGATTTTTCAAATTTAATTTTTACCACAAATGCCAGCCTGCTTACGCAGTCGGGTTGATTTGTTGGTTATATTTTATTTATCTAATAATGATGGCATTTCTGTAGCAGTTTCTTCAAACGAATATTTGATTACTGTTATTTTACCTTCAATTTCATAGAATATTATATCTAAAACCATTGGAAAATTTTCATGATATATCAAATACCATTGGTTTGTTACTTTTCCAACACTTTTACTCCAAACTAGTTCACAATCTAATATTTTACCGTAAACTGATTGAAGATTTTGTATTTGAGTAATTTGGTTATTTTTATTTGTTTCTACACCAAAAATAGTATTATATAAAATCGTTCCTTCACCAATTAAACTAGCCAATCCATTTTCAAATTGTTCATTTTTCAGCAATTCAATTGATGATTTAACTCTATTTTCATATTCTTGATTTTGTGCAAATATTGTTAATGTAATATTTAGAAAAATTGTAATTAAAATAATTTTTTTCATATGACTCCTTTTTATAAAATATAACGGCGTGGCAAATAACCCGCCCGCCCAAAACTCAATTTTATTAAATAACGAATGATTTATTTAAAGAGCAGTTTTTAATTTTATTTTACAAAAAACTGCGACTCAACTTTCTAAATTGTGCTACACTTTTACAAAAAACTTAAAATTACTTTCTAACTTTTATTTTGCACAAAACCCAAGCCGGAACGGCGGTCGGGTTGATTTGTTGGTTATACAGCATTTATAATTTTGTTTGTATATATGATTGGTACATAAAATATATTGATATTAACCAATACAAAACTTGTATTATCTTTACAATAATACCACTATATTTTTTCTCTTCATCAATTCCAAAATATTTAGATAATTCTTTCGGAAAAAATATTATAAATTCAATCCAAAATAACGGGTTAAAACTTTTGAGAGCTTGAACTTTATAATATCCTTTAGCACGTTTCATAATTTCAATAGATTTCCCCATAATATCACTATTTAAAAGCAATAAATTGTCAAGTGCTGAAATACTTTGTTCTTTAGTATAACCAAGCCCTAAAGGTTTCATGTATGATTGTTTTTGATCTTGAACTCCAGTATTTAAAACTACCTTCTTGATTTCAATTTGATTTTCTTGTACCCAATCACCAGCTTTCCCGGCTGCTTCTTTTTGACTTTCGGTTGATTCTTCAAATTGACCTTGAATATAAATTTCTTGTTTCTTTAATACTTTTTTTAAATAATAAAACTTGGATATATTTAGGAGAAACCGAATTATTATGCTCAGTATAAAAAGTGATATGAATATGTAATTATCTTCCATAACTATTTTTTTTTGCTGTATAACGGAGTGGCAAATAACACGCCGCCCATAATTAACAATTTTACAAAATAACGAATTTATATTTTTACAAAACAATGTTTAACTTATTTCACAAACATTGTTTTTTCACTTTCTGAATTGCCCAATCTTTAACGAAAAACTTAAATTAAACTTCCAATATTTCTATTTACAAATTTTCGCCAAGTGAAAACGGCGGTCGTGTTGATTTGTTTGTTATAAAGCTTTTACATATTTAATATATCATTAATACTTTTACTACTATTTAATCTATTCTGATATTCTTCTTTTTCTCTTTTCTGTTCTTCTAATTGTTGTGACCAATTATATTCTTTTAACCAATCACTAACTACATATTTTATCACAAAACAATAAAAATAAAATATAAATAATGAGATCATTAAAATGATTGGAAAACTTTCTTTTTCAATTCCGACAATTTGTGATATTATTATTGGTAGAAAAATCATTATTATAAAAGCTGTAAACCAGCCAAATCTTTTTTCTTTAAATAAAACATATAGTAAAAATGGAGTAAATAAAATAGCAGCTAAACTAGTTAAGATTAATGCGATTACATGAAAATATGATAATGCGAGAAGAATTGAAGTCGATAATTGATAGTTTAAAATTGTGCTAAATGTGTTAACAAGATTATAATTGTATATTTTATTCATATTTTTCTCAAGCTTTATAACGGCGTGGCAAATAACCCGTCCGCCCAAAACAACAATTTTATTAAATAACGAATTTATATTTTTACAAAACAATGTTTAACTTTTTCTTACAAACATTGTTTTTAAACTTTCTGAATTGACTTCACTTTAACAAAAAATTTAAAATTACTTTCTAACTTTTATTTTGCACAAAACCCAAGCCGGAACGGCGGTCGGGTTGATTTGTTGGTTATATTGCTTTTTATTTTTATATATTAAAATTAATTGGATTGATTTACATTTTTAGAATTTTAGCCAAATTTATAGATAAAATAATTTAAGAATAAGTTTGAGATAGTTTTATCTTTTTTTGTTAAAATATACATTAATAAATAACCTTAAAAATATATTATATAATAGTAAAAAAATATAAAATCCAAGTTATAAAACTGATAATATAACTGAGCAAAAGCCATTTACTAAAGATAATCCCTTTTGGAGTTAATCCTTTTTCTGGATCAAAAATACTCAGACTAATATCTTTTATTTTTTGAGATTGAGTAAGAAGTGTTAGAATAATTGAAAATATATTAGCAATAATTGCTATGTAATAAAATAATTTCATGTTTATTTAAATTGCAATATAACGGCGTGGCAAATAACCCGCTGCCAATAACTGCAAACTTAAGTTAATTTGTTTCCGCTAAAATTTATAAAAACAGTTTTTAAATTGTTTTTACAAAAACTGTTTTTTGGTTATTTAATTTTACTTTCAATATTAAACAACAATTTTAAACGAACTTTCAAATTTAATTTTTACAATAAATGCCAGACTGCGCACGCAGTCGGGTTGATTTGGTGGTTAGGCATTTATTTAAAATTTAATTACAAATAATATGTTAGCAATAAATTTAGCTCAGAAGTATTATAATCAATCCATTCATAAGTGCCACCATCTCTTGTAAACTCTCCATTTTTTGGTATTGAAGTTAATCCAAAATTATAGACAGATTTAATCCCAAATTTTTCTTGGGATATTAATACGACATATTCTAAACCTAATCCGATGGCAAACTGAATTTGGTTCATTTCATTTGTAATCTCTCGTTCTTCTGATGTCATTTCTTCTGAAATACTAGGAAATTTAATTTTACTTTTAAAAATATAAGATGGCTGAATATTCAATAATGCATTTGTATTAATAATATCAACATTATACTTAACTTGAAAAGGAATAGATAAAATATAATTATCAACAGTAAAAAATTCTCCTTCTGCGAATCCAAAAGGTGACATATCCAAATATCTAAATAAATCATGATATCTTAAACCAGCTGTAAGAGAAAAACCATATAATGAATAAACTTGATAATTAATCCCAAAAGTTAATTGCGGTTTAAACTCAGCATCAAAATCATTATTAACATTTAACTCATAATTAAACCAAGACTGACTTAATCCTAATTCAATCTGAAATAATTTTTCTTGTGATAGAAGAGCGGAATTCAAAAATAATAAAACAATTATTACATGATTAAATTTTAACATTTTTAGCTCCAAATTATTTGATAATAAAAATGTATCTAAACTTAACTTATTCTAAAAGTCAATTGGAAATGCCTAACGGCGTGGCAAATAACCCGTCCGCCCTAAACAACAATTTTATTAAATATCGAATGATTTATTTTAAAGAGCAGTTTTTAATTTGGTTTTATAAAAAACTGCGACTTACTTTTCTAAATTACACTTCACTTAAACAAATAACTAAAATTGAAACAAAATTTTCTGTTTACAAACCAAGCCCAAATTAGCGGAGCGGTCGGGTTGAGTTCGCCATAAAGACCTTGTCTTTATTCAAAAATCAAATGACCTTTGTGTTGATAATCCGTGTAAAAATGATAGTCCAGCTAATTGATGCTTTCATGCTCGTGGTTGAGTCTTGTTGTCGAAGATTTGTAATTCAATAATTGGTGTTATACTTCTTTTCTGGAAAACCCGCTTGGCAGCCTACTTTTTTACATCTTCGAACACGGAATTAAATAATTAACTGGAGTTCATATGAAACAAAAAAATATCAGAAAAATCAATCACACTGCTGCCGGTATTGATATTGGTTCTACTGAAATATTTATCGGCATTGAAAACAAACCGGTTTTATCTTTCCCAACTTTTACTGAAAGTTATATTAAAGCTATTGAGTATCTTATTGAAAATAATATTACTACCGTTGCTATGGAAGCCACCGGTGTCTATTGGTACGCTCTCTATGATATGATTGAACAAGCCGGCATTGACGTACATCTTGTTAATGGAAGAGCAATGCGAAATGTCCCCGGTAGAAAAAGTGATGTTCAAGACTGTCAATGGCTCCAAGAACTTCACAGCTATGGTCTCCTTCGACGTTGTTTTATCCCAGATGATATTACTCGTCAACTTAGAACCTATACTCGTTTACGTCAAGATCATCTCTCTTTAGCTACTCAACATATTCAACATATACAAAAAGCTTTTGATTCAATGAATATTAAACTTCACAATGTTATTAGTCAAATCAATGGCACCAGCGGTTTACGTATTATTAAAGCTATTATCTCCGGTCAAAAAGATCCAATAAAATTAGCATCTCTTTGTGAAAATAGTATTATTAAAAAGAAAAATGATTTAGTAATTAATTCCCTTAAAGGTAATTACCGTAATGATTACATTTTTGCCTTAGAACAAGCTTTTGATGGTTATCAGTTTTATTTAGATAAAGTATTCTTATGTGATAAAAAAATTGAAAATCTTTTAGAGCTAATTACTAAAGACAAACATGTACCAGAAAAACTTAATCTCCCTAAACGAGTTAGACACAATGCTCCACAAATTCAAGACCTTCACTTAATGCTAATGAAATTAACCGGTGGTAATGATCCTTCCCAAATTACCGGTCTTACTGACAAAACTCTTTTGGAGATTATTGCTGAAACCGGAACTGACTTATCCAGATGGCCTACTGAAAAACATTTTACTTCTTGGCTTTGTCTTGCTCCTGGTAAACACTCCTCGGGTAAAAAAAATAAAACCAGAAATAAAAAAGGTCACACTAAAGCTGGTCAAATTTTTAGAAACGCTGCCTATGCTTTAACTAATAGTAAACATATTGCTCTTGGCGCTTTTTATTATAGAATAAAAGCTAGAAAAGGACCCCTTATTGCTATTAAAGCTACTGCTAGAAAAATTGCTGTTCTTTACTACAATATTATGACTAAAGGTATTGAGTATGTTGAAAAAGGCATTAAAGATTATCAACAAAAAGTCAAAGAACAAAAAATTAAATTTTTACAAAAACAAGCCAAACAACTTGGTTTTAATTTATCGCCAATGATTACTTAGTGGTCATTGGCATTTGTTTGTTATACGTATTTTACAATATTTTAATATATACTAATGGAAATTCAATTTTAAACCACTTTACAAATTTTGAATAATTATTTCCAAATTCATAATTTAATTTGTCCCACATTTCATTTTCAGAAAAAGGTTTTAATTCATTTGAAAAATTTTTGAAATTATCTAAAATTGTAAATGATTTTTGCATTTCATCACTTAAATAAAATATACTTCTATGTTTATTTAATTTCCAACATTTATCATTAATTGTTTTTTGACAATTCCAATTTTCTGGCAAATCACCAATTAGTAAAAATGATAATTCAGTAAAAAAAAGAATTACAGAAACATTAACTCGATCAATATTATCAGATTGCTTAATCGTATAAATAGCTTTATCACATAATTCAACTAATTTAGTTATATGAATATTGTCAATGTTGACCAAATTTATTTTTATAGATCTTTTTAAAGAAGAAATAATTGATGAGTATATTTTTTTTAATCTTGTAATATTATAATGTCCAGTTGCTCCGTGATAATTCGCTTGACCAAAAAGTGTTTTTAATAAACCTTCAAATTCTATTGGAATTGTGAATTCTTCTTTTTTCATAATACGTATAACGGCGGCACAAATAACCCGCTGCCTAAAACACAATTTTATAAAATAACGATTGGTTAATTTTACAAAGCAGTTTTTATTTTGCCTTTAGCAAAAACTGCGACTTAACTTTTTGAACATTGTTCACTTTTAGCAAAAATTACAAAACAATTTTCAATTTATATTTTTATACAAAACCCAAACCAGTACGGCGGTCGGGTTGATTTGTTTGTTATACCACTTTTAAAATATTGATTTTATTTTCTCTATTATTTTCTTTTTTAATTTATATGTTGTTGAAAATTTAGTTAAATCACCATTTAACAATTCTACGTTCTCAAGCAATATTTTTATATTTAATCTTAATTCTCTATCAAATTGTTGCAATTTTTGTATTTGAAAATCAAAATTATGAATTAAATTCTTTTCTGGTAAACATTCTTGAGGTAATTCCATTTCTTCAATCTGAACAAGATTTTTTTTGTATTCATCATTTGAAATTAATTCTCTAATTGCAAAATAACTTGATGATTTTTTTGAATCTGACTTTTCATAAGTTTTTATATCCATTCCAACAAATGAATTTACTCCAATCCCAACATTTATTGAATAATTTTCTTTCTTATATTCAATGTAATTTTCATAAGCAATATTATAGAAATTTGGTTTACTAAAATTATGTTCAATTACTAAAAACGATAATCTTTCTTTCACTAAATTTTGAATATTATCAAACATTCTTTTGTTTTTTTTTAGTGGTATAACGGCGTGGCAAATAACCCGTCCGCCCAATACAACAATTTTATTTAATAACGATTGGTTAATTTTACAAAGCAGTTTTTAATTTTCATCAACAAAAACTGCGACTCACTTTTCTAAATTGCACTACACTTTTACAAAATACTTAAACTTACTTTCAAACTTTATTTTTACAAATTCGACCCAAACGAGCGAAGCGGTCGGGTTGATTTGTTGGTTATGCACAATTTTAGATTTATTCAAATTAATTATTTATTTATTTATTTTATATTTTCATTAAGTAGTTTTACTCTAAAGTCTTCTGGTTTCGAATTTGGCAACAAACTAAATTTACTCTTTGATGAATCTGATGGAGGTAGAGGTATTATTTTAAAGTCTTCATTTTGTTTATTATTATTTTGAGCATCTAATAGTAGTTTATTTAATAATTGATCGACTTTTTGCTTTGATAATTGATTGTCTTGCAATTGCTCACTTTTATTCTTCAATGTGTCAATATTATTTTTATCTTGATTTTGAGAAAATATTGAAGTTGATAAAACAATTATTATAAATATTGAATAATTTATTTTCATTTTAAACCTCATTTTAATTTCTCATTAAACTTTTTACAAATATTATTTTTTTTATGTTTCAATAATATTTAGCTATTTCTAACTTTTTTTTGTGCATAACGGCGTTGTGCTTAACCCGCAGCCCATAACAAGACTGCCGAATGAAACTACAACTGTCAATGATTAAGCAAACCGTACTTATCTTTCTTTGCAAGTACGGTTTGCAAGTTAATTAATTTAGTAAGAACACCTGGAACAAGTTTGCCGAAACGGAACGACCAACATTAAAATTATAAAAAAGCCGAATGCGAAAGCGCTGTCGGGTTGAAGCACTGGTTATATGGCGTTTTGAAATTATATTATTTAAAATTACTTTTTTCCTTCATACCATAAATAATGGAGTGCTCTCATTGCATCTATACAATGATTTCCCCAATGATATTTAAAACCAAAATTTAATTGCCACAAAGCATCTTCTATTGCTTCATCGGAATTAAGTTTTATTTTTTCCAACTCTCTTTTCAGATCTTTGTAAATGTCCCCGAAATCATCTTCTAATGAAGCAAGAACAGTTTTATCTTCTTCCCTTGAATCAGTTGGATCAAAAACTTCCCAATACAAGATTTCCTTTTTAAGATTAGAAATTAGGTTTCGATTTTTTGATTCTATATTAATGTTATTATTTATTTCTTTATCAGCATCAGAATATTTTAAGGAAATATCTTCTAAATGGTAACCAGATATATATAATTCTAATAATGAAGAATGAGCATAATTCATAAAATCTTGAAATGATATTTCTTCATTTTCAAGTAAACTTACAAAATTTTGAGCAGCTTTTAGGAATATTTGAGTTGATCCCTTTTCAAGAAATATTTTTATGTCTTCAGAAATATTATTTGACATATTTGTTTTAGCCATATAACTATATATTAAGCAGAATAGCCCAACTCATATTGAAAAGAGTTAAACAAGCAATTTCTTCTGCTTTTGTATTTTCTAATATCTACTTAAAATTTTTATAACTTGTTATAAAATATACTTTTACAACAAAATACAAACTTATATTTTGATCTGATATGCGGAATTTTCTTCCGCTTTTCATTCCTTCAATATCATTATTTTACTTAAATAACTTTCTGCATAATATTAACTTACAATTATTAAGTATTTGTGTTTTAATACTACATACAAAACTTAATTACTTAATTTTATTTATCAACAATTATGCTAATTTTATAGAACTTAAAAAAAGCTTCGCCAATTAACCTACATTAACAATTATTTTATAATTTTAACTTAAATCAAAAATACAATATAAGAGAAAAATATCTTTTTGTAAATACGTATAAGTACGTACAAAGTAAAATTTCATATAAACTGGGTTGCTCACACAGTGTTCTACACCTATGGTTCGAACCCTTGTGAGAAACATACGGGTAGCTCGCAATGGATTTCATTTACCTCCCCTATCTGAATATTTTCAACTACTAAGATGCTAATGTCGATGTATGATTTATAGAAATGTTTTTAATACTTCCTGATCGCCGGCGGATCAAGATTTTCTTTTTCTACTTCTTCGTTTCCCCATTTTTACTGATTAGTTGATTGATTTGATTTGTGAGAAAGTTGGGAAGTTTGGATAAATTGTGTTAAAACAGCTTATTTTTATGTGGAATTTTATGAGAGAATTTGGAAAGATTATTTCGGAATGTACTTCCAAAAGTTCTTCCTTAAATATTTCTTTAAAAAACAAAACCCTCATAAGATATTATCTCATAAGGGTTTAGGGGAGTGAGCGCGGGTGGTCTCGAACCACCGACCCTCTGCTTAAAAGGCTCCCTTAAGTTTCAAATATTGAGATTTTAAGCTATTTTTCAAATCTTTTTCATCCATATTGTTTTATTTCAGATTCAAACTACTACGATTTCTACTACGATTTATTGTTACTTATTCTGAAACCCAATACAAGTATTAATTCTTTGACACTTCGACAAAATGACACTTCGACAAATAAATTTATGGTACCAATAAATTATTTTTTATTGAATGGATTTACTTTGTAGGAAATTCTAATTTGTTCAATTCCAATGCTTGTTTGGTAAGATTAAGTTGGTTATAATATTTCTGTGTTGTGTTTATTTGCTTATGTCCGGCAAGTTTTGACACTGTTGCTAAATCCATACCGCTTGCATGAGCCAATGTAATAAACGTCTTTCTGAATGTTCTCAAAGTGTAACCTTTGTTCTGAAGCTTTTGCTTAGTCAAATATCTTCGATATGCCTTACCTATATTGTTGATTGATTCGTATTCAAGAATTTTCCCTTCCTTAACTTCGCTAATTCTTTCCTTTAGAATCGGAATCAGATTAGGATGCATCGGAACCATAAAATGTTCATTTGTCTTTGGAGAATAATATGATAAAATATTATCTGTGAAATTAATATCACTAACTTTCAATTCATAAATGTCCGACGGTCTCAATCCTGTATAAATGAGCAGGTTAAAAGTCGTTCTGAAATTCGAGTTCTTTGTTTTCAATCCATCAATTAACTTTTTGAGATCTTCACTTGAGAAAACAATAATAGGTTTGACCGCTCTTTTAAATGTGACATCTTTGTTTAACTTGAACATTGGAACATAATTATATTCAAACAGGAAGTTCAGAAATTTCTTCAGGACTTTGCTAATTTTAAATAAAGTATTCTGTTGATAATTTGAAGTTCGAAACGATGTCAGCCATGCCTCACAGCTTAATTTTGTAAGCTGAAGGCACGACTCATCTTTATTAAATTTCTTATTTAACTTTTCAAAGAACCAATCATATTCATCAATAGTACCCGGTGCTTTGTTGGAATTATTTCTATAGAAATGTTCAATAGCAATGCTTAGTTTATCTTTTACAATTCCGATTTGGTTTAATTTATTTATTTTATTTTGCAGTTCTAATTCAAATGCTTTTTTTAATCTCTCGGCAATCTTTAAATTCTCAGAGTTGTATTTTAAACCAAGAGCTTTACTTTTAGGTTTACTTTCAAAAGTATCATACCAGGAAATGTAAATTTTATTATCCTTTTTATAAATGCTTGCCATCTAATATTTCTCCTTTTATTTTATTAAATATTTCAACCGTATTAAATTCATCCATTGCGGCAACATCTGAATGATTACTGAATTCAAATACTGATGTTGGGGTGCTTGTGTATTGAATGCTTTCGTTTATGTATCTCACAATTTCTGTGTATGGAATAAATCGTTTCTTTCCCAGAAGAATAAAACCGATTTTGCCTTCGTTAATTAATGCGTATAACCGCTCTTTGCCGATGTGCATTAGCCCGGCGGCTTTTGATATTGTTATTAATTCTAATTCATTATTTTTCATAATTCACCTAATCAGTGCGTAAGTGCACAAGTTTTCCTATTATTAATTATATATATTTTCTTAAAACATTCTCCGCGATATAATGGTAATTCTTCTGCACTTGTGCACTTTACTTTGTTTTTAATCTATAATCAAAGATTTTACAGTGCACAATACAGTGCAGATGGAGTGCACAGCAGTGCACAACTTTTAGAATATCTGAGTTATATCAATTTCAGAATCATCCGTATTTTCAATAGCGGCTTCTTTCTGATTTGGGTTAGTAATAATTATGTAGCGGTTTCCATTACTCTGGCGTTCTGAGAGTTCATATTCCATATTGTTGGTAAAAACTGTTATGCAGCTCGAAAACCATCGCGATGTCCATTTGGAGCAATCAGGATACTTCAAACGGAAAGATTCAACGAGTTCTGCTTTATTATATTCTTCATCGAGTTTTACATAGTTCAGCATAAAATCATAAAAGTCCTGACCTGTTGTATTTATTATTTTTCTAACCGGTAAATTTTTGACAGAATAAGTTTGCAGTCCGTTTTTTAAGTAGAATTGGATATAACCAATCATTGTAATATAGAATTCTTCCCACTGTTCATCATTCCATTCATCAAACAAACGATGTCCAAATTCCATATCGGGAGAAAATCCTTTACGATAATAATTTGAAAATTCTATTTCATGTTTTCTTCTGTCAAACGAATTTCCATTTCCGTTGATGGTATAGTTTGTTGTTATAACAAACTTCGGCGCATCTTCAAATGGTATTGTGATTGGGTCCTTGAATTTCCTTTCAACAACTAAATCAGAAGTTATTGCTGAAAGTAAACTTTCAAAATCAAATTTTTTTCTAACGTCATCAAGAATTACAACTTTAGTATCTGTTTCAATTTTTTGAAATGTAAACCTTGACTCTGTGTTATAATTCTTACCGTCAAATATTGTTGTTTTTCTTAAATAGTTTAAAGAACTGCAAACGAGGGATTTGCCGCTTCCACCATTGGCATCATTGCCAATGGGGATCGATTCATCACAAAATATAATTGCTTTTGCTTTTGCCGGATTTTTATATGAATGAAGTAGATAACCAATCGAACTTATTAAAGCATTATACCATTGCTCCTCATTTCTTGTTATATTTTTAATTAACATATTAAATGTAGAATTATTGTGCATATAATCGAGCCTATAAAGCCCGCAATTGCGCCGAATAATATTTCCTGACCATACATATTTTTGATCTGCCGAACTATATTGGTTACGTTTAATATTATCTGCCGATATTTCAAAATATGCATCTTGAAAAAAGAGGTAAGCTTTGTTTTGTTCATCTTTTATAATCTCCGGATTTATTGTTGTTAAAAAGTTAAATTTTTGTTTATAAAATATTTCTTTTGTCTTTGTAACTATTTTGTTTAATAATTCATCTTTATCATTTTCATCTACATTATTTATGATAAAGTATTTAACGTATTCTTGAATTTCTGTTATTGACACTTTTTGAATTATGTGCTCGTCTATTTTCACAAATTCGTAAGTGTCAAATCCATATTTCATTTTGTAAAATCCCTGCTCTTCCAAAAAATCTATAAATTCATTTTCTTCTATAACGATTCCTTTTTTTTCATGATAAGACCAAAACTTTTTGAATTTAGGTTTTTGATTCTTTGAAAAATTTTTATAGGCTCTTTCAAATTCCGTATTTAACTCAGATTCATCAAGCGGTGGTTGGTTTAAAAGATTCCATGATTGAAGTGATTGAAGTATTTGTGGTTTGGTTAAGCCTTGTTTTATATAAGCTCCGATTAGCTTAATCATTGAGGAATGGCGTCTGCCTTCTTCGACACCGCAAAGAATTTCTTTTATTTCATCTCTTTTATTTATTGGCGGGGGGGTGTTTACCAATACATAATTATTAAGAAATTCTCCTTCATCAATATTTATTGCTTCAGCTAATTCATTGATGTACATAGCCGGATCAAAGCTTAAGAAACAAGCTCTTGCTGAATCTTTTGTTGAGCGATCCAAATTTACATTGAATTCTTTCTCAATGAGATTAACTAGGTTCAAATAAATTCTCTCATACTCATTATTAGCTGTAATGGGTCTATTTAGCTTTACAATGAGCTTCAGACCGTTACCAGAGGGAGATATGAACACTGCACTGGTATATTTCCACTTTGATAAATATGATTTGATTTCTTCTACATTTTCAAGATGGTCGATATCAAAAACCATTGCTTGTGTTGAAATAAAGTTTTCTTTTGATCTCTTATTACTAAATTTGTTTAAAGTAAAATATGGTAGATTTTTTGCTTTAAATTCTGCTCGTTCTCCGTGATCATTAATTTCTCTTAGTTTTCCTACTAATGTTTTTAACTCTTGATCATAAGTTATTTTGTTAATAATTTCAGCCATTGGTAATAACTCCAACGCTGTTGGATTTTTTACGTTTAACCCGAATGTTACCATTAAGGTTAAAAACGCATTTGTAATTAATAGATTTTGCATTTTTTTGTTCCCTATATTTTGATTGTTAAATTCTCCCAACCACAAAGCTGGGAGTTGTTGTTAATTAATTAGGTTTGCTGATTTACTAAGTAATATTTTTCTTCGCTTCTTTATTATTAATAAAATCATTTAATTTGTTTTCTTCTACTACATACATTTTACCGACTTTCTTAGCCTCTAAGCGATTGAACATTACATAAAGCCAAGCTGACTGTCGAGAAACTCCCATTCTGTTTGCGCATTCTTTTAATGAAAGTAATTGCAATTCCATTTTCACCGTCTCCTTTTTTTGTTTTTAGAATCTTAAATTGCAGTAGTAAAAAAAATATCCGATAATCGCGAAATCAAGTGTGGGGTTACCTAATAATTCATCAAATCAGAATATTTTTTATTACAATCAACCTAAGAAATGGTCAAATCGATTTGTAAGTGTCAATTTCAAAGTTATTATGCAGA
Organism: Ignavibacteriota bacterium; assembly: GCA_016716225.1. Classification (NCBI taxonomy): domain Bacteria; kingdom Pseudomonadati; phylum Ignavibacteriota; species Ignavibacteriota bacterium. The sequence continues at coordinate 554,217 of JADJWT010000001.1, forward strand.
TTTTATACACTAAGTGTAAACTTCTTTTAAGTCAATAAAATGAGGATCAAAACCAATTACAAAAGCCGATGATGTTTCCAATCGTATTTAAATATTAACGTACAGTAGAAATTATATTTGTTTTTTAAGTAACAAGAATTCAATTTTAATAAGAACAATTTATACTTTAAAAATGCACATGCATGGTGTTTAGGTCAACCGTAAATATCGTCAAATCGATTTAATGGTTTTGTAGTGCCTATTTCTATTGGCTAAAGTACTAATTTTGCATTGTTGTTGGTTATTGAATATTAATATTAAAAACTTCATTTTTAGAAGGATTTCAAAGTTTACACTCAATAAATAACCTTTATTGCAGCACACATATGAACTTTAAAACTCGGTGCAATATTTATTCTGCACCAAGTTTAATACAACACAAAAACAAAGAACTATTAGAACTAACTTCAATTACATCTTTAATATCAATATGTTAATATGGCGATGGGTATTGGGTTTTTCAAGATTGAAGGTTGTAAAATCGATTTGATCAAATCTATGGGTTATGGAGATGAGTTAATAATGATGGGGTTAATTTATAATATCAGCATTGAAATTTGTAAAATCACCCAAAATATATGATACGGCTTTATTCGCTTCTGCGGCGGCTCGGGGGAATAGATTTTCTTGCTTCTCACTCAACTTAATCCATCCATCAATGTAACTTGCAGAATTATCAATCACCTTTGGAGATATTCCGCATAGAGCTGAAAGATATGCGCTTCCAATTTCTGCAATCAGTTCTTCAAAGGAATATTTATCTTTATCATTCACAGTTAGACTTTCCCTGCTCAACCTTTGAGAATGCCCGCTCCAATGAATAACCTCATGGAATAAAGTTGCGTAATATTCCTCAGTAGAGTTGAAGTCTTGCATCTTGGGAAGTGAAATATAATCCTTCTTTGGATTGTAATAACACCTTCTGATATTGTGCTTAATAACCGGTTTATCTTTCATCTTTTCTATTACCTGCTCACATTCAATTATTCTGGGGGCTTCATTATTCTCCTTGATCAGCGAGGTCTGACTTAAGTTAAATACATTAGAATATCTTATAACTGGATATCTTTCCAAATCCTCATCCCTCTCCTCATTCTTATATTCCAATACTTTCCAATATACAATCATTTGGCTTTTGGATCCTGTTAATACAGATCCGCCTCTTTCTTTGCACTGGTTAAATGTAAGATAATACGGACTATCAAAATCATTCATCGATAAACTTAAGAAGTTTATTCCGTGATAATTTCTCTTACTTATGAAGTTCGCCGGAATACCTTCTTTCCAAGTTTTCTTCCATGGGATTACATTCTCCTTGAGCTTCTCCAATATCTGATTATTTATTTTACCGAATAATTCATTTCTGTTCATAATTCCTGATCTCCTTAGGCATTGCCCTTTGCTGTTAGATTTACTTTTACTGTTACATCCCCATCAAATCGGTTTACTAATTCCAATAGTTCATTTATTAGAATTTCTTTCAACCGTTCCTGTTCATAGAAATTAACAGGGATATAATCTTCTTCTTTCCATACATCAAGCTGGAATTCTCTAAATGAGTTCATTTTCTAAATCTCCTTCTGTTATTGTTCGTTTACATACTTCACATTTGTTTTCTTCAAGATTATTTTTTACCCTTGTCTGATTAAAACACCACGGACAGATAGTAACATTCTGTAACACATGCAAATATCTATTAGTAGATAAAGTTTTATCTAAACTACTAATAGTTATATTATTATTTTTCATATAGTTATCTCACTATTTTATGATTTTAAAAACTAGAGGTTAATATTTTTTTTTACTTTGAGGTGCTAAACTGATGTTTTTTAGATGGTTTTACTTCTTGCGATAAAGAGGGTTATTGCGATCTTAGCTGGGTCAGCCATTCCGTTTAAATCAGAATTTATCTTTAGAGCATCTGAATATGAACGTTTCATAATATGGAAGAATTCATCAGGCTCATCTTCAACTTCTGTCGGGAGAATATCTTTAATTGCTTCTCCAATTGAAACAATATTTGATTTTGGAACTCTGTTAAATATATCTACAATACATTTAGTTACAAGTTTAGAACCTTTCTGTTGAGCAACTTTTGTTATTGTTGCCTTTGCTCCCTTTCTTAAATAACTTAGTTCTTTATGCACCTCATCCGGCGCGAAATAACTGTATTCATTTCCGTTTACTGAAACAGCGTACATATTATAATTTCCGAATTCACTTCTTCCTGTTACCGGTTCATCATAAAGAAGTTCAATCGTTACCGGCTTGTTTATTTCCAGCTCAAGCTTCATTCGTTTTGTCATCTTCTTCCTCCTTGTTATTGTTTAATGTTAGTTTAAATTCCTCTGTTCCTGCTATTTTAGATATCCCTGGAATTGATCTTCCGCTGTATTTCATCAATGCTTTAATCTTTGTGAGATTGGGTTTTATAGATTCCGGTACAACGGTAAGCATATCATTTGTTGCGGACTTTAAGAATAAATCAAGATCTGATATTTCTATTCGGTCTGGCTTCTTGTGAAGTTTTAGAATACCATTTGGGAATGATATTGTTTTCACATTGGGATCAAGACGATTTTTTTCACGAATATATTCTTCCAAAATACGCGCGATTCCGTCTACGGCTTCCTTGATCTTACTATTCTTCTTAAGATAGAAATCATTTATTATTTTAACTTCCTCCTCTGCTATTTTGAAATTCCTGCTGATTTGAGATTCAAGTCCTGAAATCTTTTTAATTAATAAATCAAAATATGCTTCAGACTGTAACTCCTCTTTAATTTCTACTTCTGCTAATAACTCATCCATAAAATTAATTTCTGTTTCCACTACTTACCTCCTTGAATATTATTGTTATTTACTTTGTTATTTAAATACATCTCAACTGCTTCATTTATTAAAACAGTCATTGGTCTTTTTTCAATCTGTTTAAGTTGATAAAGTTTTCTGATTAGCTCCTCAGATAGAGCCGGAGTGTACATACGGATGCCTCCTTTAGTTTAGTGATTGTTAATGTGGGTTGGTTTAAAAAGAGAAAGCCCTTCTTTAAGGGAAGGGCAACAACTAAATTGATTTAAATATTAGATATTGTTTAAATGCTAGTAAATTTTTAACGTGTCGCGGCTTACACCAGATGCTGCTGCAGTCACTGACCAATACAAAACTACAACTTTTCTAAGAAAGATAAAATTGTTTCCACCAGATTATTCTCCACGAAGCAAAAATAGCAAGCGCAAGCCCAGCAATTAGTGTAAACCACTGTTAGAGGCTGTGTTAACTTACTTTAATCTTTCTAATTTACCTTTTCTTTTCACAATGTTTTTATAATCCCATTGAATTTCTCTAGACTTGTTTAACCAGCTTTTTAGTTGGGTTGGATTAATTTCAGAAACGTTATTGAAGAAAATAGATGCGTCTTTAAATTTCTCGCCTTTAATATTTAATGAAGGTTCTTTAAAATCAGCTCCACTCCAAAACATTAATCTAATACCAGGCTTTTGTCTGCTATATCCGACAATTGGATTTTGATCTAAAAACCAAACAGGATGCGAATGCCAAATTTTACTTTCAGCTTCTAATAATTCGTCGTCAATAATACTTGCTATCTCGTCACATATTTTTTTGTCCTCAGCACTCTGATTATTGTTATAATTTATAATTTCTTCTTTCATTGTTAATTTAGTTTCAGTTTTGAAAACATAGCCTATAACGTGCCGCGGCTATATGGTTCCGCTTCGCTCCACCAAAATTTTTGCTCCACTGCGTTCCGCAAAAACTTCATATAGCCGCTGTTGTGCGATGTGCTTGGGAGGTGGTCTTCATACGATAATGCTTCTTTATACATGTGCCTTCTTCTTCTCCTAAAAAACTTGCCCGTCCTTTAGCTGAAACACCTCCATGTGTTTCGGCTAAAATGTTCAATTCAATTATTTGATTTTTTTATATTGCATGTTGTGCAAAGCATTTGACAGTTATCCAAAACTGTTTTTCCTCCTTTGCTCCATGGTTTTATATGATCAGCATGCATTTCTGTGATTTTATATTGTTTTTCACATAAGGGACATACACCTTTTTGTTGATTATACACTGTCACACGTTCATCATTATCAAACTGTCGAAGACTTAAGTATTTCTCATCTCCTGTTAAAATGAACTCATATATCCCAGATTTTTTTTGAACTTCTTTATCGGCCATCAGTTTTAAAATATTTTCCTTGATTGTAGAAGAGTCAAGATTGTCATCCTTGTGTTTATTATAAAGTATGCCCCATTTTATGCCCTTCATAGATTTGTCATAGTTGCCAAAACTATTTTCCACCCACTTAAATACATCCTCAATATACTTCCATAACTGGTCTGCATTAGAATCATTTCTATGTTTTTGCATGTATTGTGAAATGGGGTCCTTACCAGTTAATCCTGATGCGTCGGCACTCCAAGATATTGCTGTTTCAAGGTACTTCTGTCTGATATATTCCCCAGCAAAATATTTACCATGGTTCTTATAAGCTGCACAATTACGACGACTAAATACTGACTTAGCATCTGATAACCATGCACTATGATAAATTGCGTTTCGGATTTCTTGTGTTTCTAGCATTTCCCCTGCTATATTGATAATTTGAAACCACTCTAACTTTTCTTTTTCAGTACCTTCGCAAAGATAAACTTGCAGTTCATAGCTTAGAAAAGCCTCTGACTGCTCATCAAATAGATTGGGAAAATTGACAGTGTTATACTCTCCTTTTGCATCTGGTATTTTAACGCTATATTTATTTGTAGCATATCTGCAAATTGAAATTATTCTTTGTTGACCATCTAAAACTTCGTATGAACCATCCTTTCTATCTACAAAATACATAATATTTAGTGGGAAACCTTTTAAAATTGTATTAATAACAGCATCACGTTTCTTATCGTCATATACATATTCACGTTGGTATTCAGGGCGAACATCTAAATTACCTCCCCAACCTTGAACTCTGCTTGTAGCATCATCTTCACTGTAAGATTTTACTAAATCTCTTATTGGCAATTTAATCATATTAATCTTCATTTTTAATCCTTAACTCTTTTTATTATTATTCTGCTATATGGTATTGAGCCTGCTTTCCCATTTTCCTCTAGTCTCAATGAATTACCTGCTTTTCGTTCAGGCACTGTGTATGGAACACTATAAATCAGCTTGTTTGTCTTAGCATCAATAAAATCAATTTTATCACCATTTGTTTTATGTATAATTGTCTTTGGAACACTATTGCCTCTTCCGATAATTTCAAACTGCTCCGGACTATACTGACTCATAAATGTAATTGGGACACCCATGTGTCCATAGTAATCACAAGGAATTTCTGCTACTTTTGGAACATCAACGCCATCATAATTATAATATTTTGAATATTTTTCTGGGTTGAAATAATTCCCTCTAAGGTCAATTTTCTCGTGTCGTTTAGGTATATCCATGTTAGTTATCCAAGTACAATTCCGAAATTTTACAAGACCTGTTTCTGGATCATAAACACCTTTTGCATAGTCTTTAGCTACTTCCTTTGGTATTCTAAAAAAAGCATTCCCATTAGCAAATCCATACCCAAGCCATATTTTATTTTCTTGAAATAAACCAAAAATCTCTTCACGAGATATGGCAGTAAATGGAGCTATAATTAAAAATTTTTTATCGTATTCTATTAATTGCTGTATATATTCTGTAATGAGACTGAATGGAGGATTGGTAACAACAATATCAGATTCCCTTAATAAATCTATACAATGGGCAGATCTGAAATCACCATTACAAGGTATCTGTGTAATTACTGGTTCGTCATTAATATCTATACGACCATCACCATTTGTATCCTCGGTTAACTCTAGTTTATAAGCATAGTTTTTCTCGTCAGGCTCATAGTGAGTTGCCATAATTTTTTTCAAACCAAATGGTTTAAAGTTCCGAACGAAATATTTCCAAAATTCTGATGATACGGGGTCATCACAATTACAATATACAACTTTATTGATAAAGTGTTCTGAATAATGAGATACTTCATTTTCTATATCTACTCTTTGTGTGTAGAATTCATCAAATTTCTTTTTTTTTGCATCTTGAAGATTTTTATTTGGTGCCATTATTCTTCCCTTAATTCTAATTGCGAGCTATGGACGGCGAGCATCCAAGATGGGCAAGTTTTTTCTTCAGTCTCTTCGCACATGTATGTTCTCATGGTTGCTGGTAGCCCTCCTAAGCATTTCGCACAACGTTTGGCGGTAGTATTTTATATTCTTCCTTCAATTGTTCCAATCAAATTTATTAAAGAAATCGTTGCTGTCGCACATAAAGAAGCTTCTTTTTTATTCGCCGTCCGTTTATGTGTTAATTCGTTAGCTAAATCTAATGTCGCTCTTGCATACTTTCGCAGAATCTCGTTACTTGAACCCGATAATTCAATAGCGATATAAGCTTCAAGCATTCTTTTTGCATCAGTTTTACTAACCTCTTTTCCATCAAGTATTGGGTGTTTGTCTTTACTAAATACAGCTTGAGCTAAAGTAATAATAGTCTCCCTACTTAACAATCCAACAACTTGAAATTGTTCCTCTGTTTTTGCTTCGTTTTGTCTTAACCTAATTTCGTTTACAGACCTTTCTATTCTTTCCCAATCAGTTAAGTCAACTGTTACACTTATAAAATCTGGCTCTTCATTTTCCTCTAACATTTGAATAAGAGAATTATACATTTCATTAATATATGTTCTCCTTTCGCTGTATTTTGAAAACGTAGAACTCCATTTACCATACCATTCCCAAAGGTCCTTGTGTGGGTTAGGATTTTTAAAATTCAATTTTTGCAGTGCTTTGTCGGTTGCTATATATTTAGATTTATATTGGTCGTTTATATCTTGAATCCTTTGTCCACCAGTAGCAACAGAAATCATTGTGTTTTTCTGAAATCCTATATCTTGAATCAGTTGTTCTTTACTAATAGTTCCACCAAGTCTAGCCCAATCAATTTTAGGTTTTGCTTTTGGAACAATCGTAATATTTGATATTCCTTCGTTTTCATAATGTCTTGTGGCAATACTGAATTTTTCAAGCAAGTCGGATTCAACACTTTGAATTCTATCACGAATTTTCACAAACGTACCAATATCAACAAGTAAATGAAGCGTATAGAAATAAGTTCCACCATTCCAATTATCATATCCAGTCTGCTCTAAAGTTATTTGAGCACTATTCAAAATGTCAGTCAATTCTTCAAGTTTATCGGCTTTTAGAATTTCTGTCACAGTATAAACAATCGTTCTTATTTCATCTTGATTTTCAAGCATCTCTGTCTCTTTTTAATATTACCGCCAACTTATTATTACACGCAATTATATAAAATTTAAGTCATATTTGTAAGTTTACTGCAGATAAACCACCAAATTAAGTGTTATACAGCAAGTAATCTACTAAATTATATTTATTGCGGGAGGTTTACTTCTATAAAATTAATAAGACTAATTTTTCAGTATTATAACTTCCTTTATGACTATAAATTAAACTTAAATATATTATTCTTTTTTTCAAAGATTATTTTAATACTCACATTATTAAAATTCTATATAATTCTCTCTTCAACTAATGAAGTAAATCCATTATCCGTGAATATAACGTGGTCTAAAACTGAAATGTCTACAATTTTGCCTGCTTCAACTAATTTCTTAGTAATATTTATATCTTCCCTTGATGGCTCCAAATTTCCTGATGGATGGTTGTGAGCTATAATTATATTTGCACATGTTGCTACAATGGCGCCGCGAAATACTTCCCTGGGATGTACTAGGCTGCTGTTTAATAAACCTTCTGATATAACTTCAAAGCCAATAACTTTATTACTTGAGCTTAACCAAAAACTACAAACCTTTCTTTTACTTCTCCTGAAAATAGAAAATTGAAGTTTTCATAGATTGTTGATGGGGACGTGATTTTAACCTGCTTATCCTTTAATTCTGGGTATGTCTCACTTGTATCTTTAAATTTCCAAGTGATTGTTTTAATGCATTGTTTCATGGAATTCCCCTTTGATCGTGGATGTTATTTATGGATTATATTATTGCTTTAAGATGAAAAGCCTTTCTTTTTCGGAAGGGCTAAATCTTATAAAATTTATATATTAAATTTTTAAATGATCGCAAGTTTTTTGACGGTTTCAGGCTTACGTAGTGCGGGATTTCAAGGCACTTTACTTTCCGCTTACCTATTAGTTTATTTAATGTATTTAATTTAATAGCAGCACTTTGCCCGTATTACGTATAGCTATTGTTAGCGGTTGTTTTTTTAAGTTAATGTCTTTACTTTCTTGTACAAGCCAACTAAATGTAAAACTGAAATATCAATCAACGGTTCATACATAAATGCATTTACATGAATATTTTCAGGTGTCATCAAATTTACTCTCTCTAATACGGAAATGATTGCCTGGTCAGTAGAGGATTGCTTATAATGTTTCAAAAGTTCTGAAGTTTGGTTTGAAGTAATCACTAGTGTTGCAACATTAGGAATTTTTGCCAACATATATTCTTCAGCTTTCAATCGTATAGCAATGGATAAAGTTATTTTGTTTTCAAGCAAAATTTCATTTATTGGATTTTCGTTTTCGATTGAGTCCGCAGTTTCATAAATCAAATCTTTTATAAGTTTTGCTCCAAATGCAATATTTTGATTTGCAGTTGATTGAAAGTGATAATGTATCAATGTCAAAATATTGGTACAACTAATTGAACTAGTGTCGGTTTTTATATGCAAACACGAAGTTAATAAAGCATAATTTGCACAAGCACTATCTTCCGTATATTCAATGATATTGCGTAGAAATGGAATGATACTAATAAAAATCTTAGGATCTGTAATATGTTGTTTGAAATAGCTAAAAACGTCTTTTCTGTATCGTCCTTGTGATAAGGTAATCTCTCTATTATCATTTTTAGTTGCCATAAATGCAGAATTCCAATTTAATGAAAGTCTTGAAGCAACTGTTCTGTAAAAGTCGAAATTATGGGTAAGAATTAAAAGTCTAAAAATTGAATTGTTATGCAATTCTTTTAAGTATTCAATTATTGCGTACTTGTTTTTATAATCAAATGAATCAGCAATGTCATCTAAAATTAATAATGTTGGTTGGTTAAGCTGTTTGCGAGATTCAATATCAAATAGAAGTTGAAGAATATAAAATGCTCGTTGCTCTCCTTTGCTTAAAATCAACAATAACGAATTTTTGTCTTTTCTTACAGGAGTTTCACTTGAGTCTATATAATCAAATTCAAGATTTGCGGTTTCTTCTTTTAAAATAACGTCCTCTTGGTTTACTAGTTTTATTTCAAAAGGAACATAAAATCGCTCATTAAAAGTTCTTATAATTTCTTCCCAAATTGCAAATTCTTTTTTTGCATCATTTATAATCTTTTCGAGGTCCACTTTTTTACTTTCATAAAATGTTGCAAGTTCTTGAGTTTCAGTTGCTAATGAAGAAATATAATTTAGCCATATTTTTTTTCTAAAGGCTTCATACTTTTCAAGTTCAATAAGTAGAAGATTGTCCTTTTCAATTGCTGATTTGAAAGTCCTTAATTCGACATTTGCACCAATTGATTTGTCTACTTGGTCAAAAGATTTTTTTAGTTTTTCATCATTTACAATTGCTGTGATTTCATTTTGGAGTAACTGCTTCAATTCATCTGCTGATTTAATTTCTGCATTATCATTTAAAGTAAATTTATGTCCTGCATCAAAAAAAGAATTGTCTTCTATTGATTTAAGCAATTCGTTTGCTTGATATGTTCCGAAAGAATTTTCAGAGCTTTTGAAGAATTTGGATTTTGCTAATAATTCATCATATTTGGTAACATACTCTGATAAAAGTTTTTGATTCTTTTCTAAGAATTTTTTTACGTAACCTTTTTTATCAAAAATATCATTATACCTAAATTTATATAAGTAAGGTTTAGAAACTAATGATTTTGAAATAGTAAGTAATAATTCAAAAAAAGTATCTTTAGGAGTTTGGCTATAAGTATTAACAAATTCAGTTTCGCAGTCCGTACTTTGAGAAACTTGTTTCAATTTTTTAATGTATGCACTTTTTTGTTTTTCTAAATCCGTATAAATTTCATCATATTTCTTCTTTAGATCTTGGCTCGCAATAAACGAGCTAATTTTATTCGAAGAATCATAACTGCCGTCTTCTGCATTTACAACTAAAATTGATTCATTGGAAATGGCATTTCCATCTACATTGATAATATATGAGGTTATTCTATCGTCATAGACCTTGTCACAAGGCATTGATTTCGTATCATTTTTTGCAATAAGGTCTAAAGTCTTTGCAAATGAGGTTTTCATTGTCCCATTTGGTGCATATATAAGAATGGAATTGCTGTTTAAATGTCCAAAGTCGAAATTTTGGTCAAGTTTTCCAATTCCAAAGCAATTTTCAAGTTGAATTTCAATTAGGTTCATTTAATTCTCAGTGTTTTTTTAAATTACCACTAATTACTAAATTATATTTATTGTGGGAAGTCCACTTTAGGAAATTAATTCGATTAATTTAGTTTTGTAAACTTACTTTATCACGATAAATTAAACTTAAATATATTATTCAATATATCAAAGAATATTTAAGTTTATTTATTATAAACAAGTAAGTAATAAATGAGGAATTAAACGTTTTATTTAATTTCTTAAGTACTGCGGAGCTTAACAAACCATTGCTGAAAAGCTGTTATTGAGGTAAGAGTTTTTAGATGGGCTGAACTGCGGAGCTAAATTTAGAAGCGAGTAAATCCCGTCTCTAAGCTTGCATTCATCACCAAGATTTAGAAGTGTTTTTCCAATCAGAACTTGATTCTTCTCAATTAAAACCTCTGTTGTGGAGCTTATCTTTTTAAGATCAATTTTGTCTTTCGTCCAAAATCTCACCTCGGATATTTCCTTATTTTCCGGTTTGACCACTTCCCTTTTTACACATCCGTTCTGTTTAACTTTGTACGCTTCTCCAATTTCTGAAAGTATGTGTATCATCTGAAAAGCTGTTCCAAGTGTTCCATCTGTTCCGTTTATCCATAAAATGCTGTCATGTACTGCAGATTTGGATTTGTAAATCTCATACGAAATCGCCGAAATAATTTCCTTTCTTTCATTTTCTGAATATTTCTCAAGCTTCTGTAAAAACTTCTTCTGTATAAATTCAATTCTCTCCTTGAGAACAATATTTCTTTCATTCTTCGGAAGTTTATTTGTTTTCTCAATCAGAATGGCTACTTCTTTGTTATAGTTTTTCATCAATACCTGTGATTCTAATTTCATTCTGTTCCCTAAGTTGTAAAGCCCTAATTCAATCACCGGAATATCCAATCTGTCAATCCAACCTTCAATACGATTACCCTTCTTCACCGAACCGCGCCCGACAATTTCTTTATCTGTTTTATCAACTAGTATTTTTATAGCTTCCAATAGCTGATCCAATAGATGCCCGTTCGTAATCTTTGCCTCCTCCTGTAATTTCGACGGTAGTCGGTGGATTATTGATTTTGGTAACTCTATTTTGCTAGTTATTATAAATTCATACATTTTTCTAATAGAGTTCATATCTTCATCACTTGCAACTCCATCTTTTACGGTGCTATCAATTATTCGTTCTAAGTTCCATGAATAAGTTCTTGTAAGCATTTCAAAAACTTCATTGTTCTCAATTCCTATTGCTGATCTTATCATCTCAGCATTTGCTGCAACTCCGATATTTGAACTGTTTCTTGATATTCCCGTGTAGGTTCTGAGTAGGTTTTTTGTGCTGTATTCAATATTTAGGAACGGTTGGAACACTTGGAACGCTTTTTTTGAATACATACCATCAAGTAATTTATTTCCATATTCTTCAAGTTTTTGTTCCACTTTATTTATTTCGACTTTCTTTTGATTCAATCCTCCAATTAGAATATTTTCTTTAACTTCACAAAAAGATTTTAAGTCACAAATTAGATACTCACCATATTGGTTGGGGTTTCTGTAGACAATACACTTCCCTTCTTCAATTGGAATAATTCCCAATGAATCATCCATATCCGCGCCGCCAAGTATCTTTAAGTTCTTTTCAATATCAATATCACTGAACCATACATTTCCATATTCATCTATTTCTATTTCCCCCTTGTTAACCTGCACCTGAAAGTTTCCTAGCTCATCATGGTTTCTTAAGTCTATTCTTAAATATCCTCTCATTCCTCCTGGAACTGGTATTCTAAAAACTGGATTTCCTGAAACTGATTCTCCATACCTCAGTATTGAATTTCTCATCATGCCCCAAGCTAATCTTACTAATCCCGGGAATTTCCTGTAATCAACCTTATGCCAAATTGCTTTTCTTAGTATCCAACTTTCCTTGTTATAATCCTCAACACTTATTTCATCAAAGTTATCCAGCCATTCACTTAGTCTTCCGCTCTTTAGTATATTTACATATTCCTCTATTCCTGAATATGCCCATTCAAGATATTGTTCTGCTCCAAATAGATGCCATAGATTTAATAGGGACTGGATATCAAGCCTAAGACTCTTTCCCAACTTAACTGGCTCAAGCGTTACATAACAAAGATCACCGGATAAACTAATATCTTTTTTAATATTTCCTGATCCGTAAATTACTACATCGGATTTAATCTTATCGCTTACAACACAATGCCCTTTTACAAGTCCGTCTTTATAGAACAAAGTGAACTGCCCTGACATATTTACCTTAGCTTCTTTCCATCCAAGAGAATTAGCCAAAGAAATAGATATCAGAGAAATACCGTCTGTAATCGCGCCGGAATACTTCTTCTCCTCGTTTACATAAACATCTAACCCTTTATAAAAACTTCCATATTTAACTGGTCTGAATATCCTACTAAAATACTTGCCTGATTTAAATAAATTACCTGAGTTTACTTTTATTCCGAACTTCTCTAAAAACTGATTAAACGAAATCTTACTATTCCTGCTGTCATAAACATCAATTGTTCTAAGTTTATCCTCTCTTAAATATGCAAATGAAAAATTTTCTCTTAATAGGCTTAATTCTACTAACTCCTTATTCTGATCAAAAAACAGACTATTGAACTTTACTTCACTTAATCCAAACTGAGATAGATCAAAAAAATGACTTCTGTAATCACCTTGAGAGATGTTGGACTTAACAAGATTAACTGGTTGCTTCATTAAATGTGACATAGAAATACTCCTCTCCGTTAATAGCGGTTTAAAATGAAAAAAGACCAGCCCCAAAGAGATAATTATTCCCTTCAGAACTGGTCTTAATGAATTAGTTATTTATTTTATTTAGTTAATTGTACTTTGTTTTATATTGTAGAGGGGGGTGGGCTCGCATCGAAAATGGGAAAGAGTCCCATATGCAGAATAACGGGTTACCTAGGGATGCGCTTGTTGATTGGGTTAATGGTCAATGACGTTTATAAAGATTATAGAGAGAACAAATGTTTAATATCGAATCATTTGACGGTGAAATGATACTATTTTACTTTATGATAATTCTCAAGAGGTTCAAAATATTTAAAATATTTATCACTTAGTTTGTTATTTAATGAAATACTAAAACTTGGTGCAAGAAAACCATCTCCAGAAAAATCTCCAAATTCATTCAAATCATATGAGACTAAAAATCTAAATTCCTCTTTTCTATTACAAACTGCTATTTCTAATGTAGATTCTTCAAGATCTAATTCACCAAACATATCGATTGATTGTTCATTGTTTGCAAATTCTCTAATTATTGGTAAACCTGTTTTACCAGAAATAAATGTTACTAGCACAGATTTTTCATTGTTAAATTTTATTTCTAAAATATTCCCAGAATTATTTTTCCATGTGCCCAAAAAATTTTTCTATACTCATAACTTTTTTTAACAAACATTGTTTTTAAACTTTCTAAATTTTACTTCACATTAACATATAACTTGAAATTACTTTCTAACTATTATTTTGCACAAAACCCAAGCCGGAACGGCGGTCGGGTTGAGTTCGCCATAAAGACCTTGTCTTTATTCAAAAATCAAATGACCTTTGTGTTGATAATCCGTGTAAAAATGATAGTCCAGCTAATTGATGCTTTCATGCTCGTGGTTGAGTCTTGTTGTCGAAGATTTGTAATTCAATAATTGGTGTTATACTTCTTTTCTGGAAAACCCGCTTGGCAGCCTACTTTTTTACATCTTCGAACACGGAATTAAATAATTAACTGGAGTTCATATGAAACAAAAAAATATCAGAAAAATCAATCACACTGCTGCCGGTATTGATATTGGTTCTACTGAAATATTTATCGGCATTGAAAACAAACCGGTTTTATCTTTCCCAACTTTTACTGAAAGTTATATTAAAGCTATTGAGTATCTTATTGAAAATAATATTACTACCGTTGCTATGGAAGCCACCGGTGTCTATTGGTACGCTCTCTATGATATGATTGAACAAGCCGGCATTGACGTACATCTTGTTAATGGAAGAGCAATGCGAAATGTCCCCGGTAGAAAAAGTGATGTTCAAGACTGTCAATGGCTCCAAGAACTTCACAGCTATGGTCTCCTTCGACGTTGTTTTATCCCAGATGATATTACTCGTCAACTTAGAACCTATACTCGTTTACGTCAAGATCATCTCTCTTTAGCTACTCAACATATTCAACATATACAAAAAGCTTTTGATTCAATGAATATTAAACTTCACAATGTTATTAGTCAAATCAATGGCACCAGCGGTTTACGTATTATTAAAGCTATTATCTCCGGTCAAAAAGATCCAATAAAATTAGCATCTCTTTGTGAAAATAGTATTATTAAAAAGAAAAATGATTTAGTAATTAATTCCCTTAAAGGTAATTACCGTAATGATTACATTTTTGCCTTAGAACAAGCTTTTGATGGTTATCAGTTTTATTTAGATAAAGTATTCTTATGTGATAAAAAAATTGAAAATCTTTTAGAGCTAATTACTAAAGACAAACATGTACCAGAAAAACTTAATCTCCCTAAACGAGTTAGACACAATGCTCCACAAATTCAAGACCTTCACTTAATGCTAATGAAATTAACCGGTGGTAATGATCCTTCCCAAATTACCGGTCTTACTGACAAAACTCTTTTGGAGATTATTGCTGAAACCGGAACTGACTTATCCAGATGGCCTACTGAAAAACATTTTACTTCTTGGCTTTGTCTTGCTCCTGGTAAACACTCCTCGGGTAAAAAAAATAAAACCAGAAATAAAAAAGGTCACACTAAAGCTGGTCAAATTTTTAGAAACGCTGCCTATGCTTTAACTAATAGTAAACATATTGCTCTTGGCGCTTTTTATTATAGAATAAAAGCTAGAAAAGGACCCCTTATTGCTATTAAAGCTACTGCTAGAAAAATTGCTGTTCTTTACTACAATATTATGACTAAAGGTATTGAGTATGTTGAAAAAGGCATTAAAGATTATCAACAAAAAGTCAAAGAACAAAAAATTAAATTTTTACAAAAACAAGCCAAACAACTTGGTTTTAATTTATCGCCAATGATTACTTAGTGGTCATTGGCATTTGTTGGTTATGTGGTTTTTGTTAATTTACCCAAACAAATTTTAATAATTCAGGTTTTAATATCTCAATTCTTAGGCTATTTTCTCTATTTCCATTTTCATTATATAGATTAATTATATTTGGATTTTCTTTTAGTAATCTCCACCTTAATTTTACATATCTATGCCCATCGTTTGGTTCTAAAATAGTATATTCACATTCTCCATTTTCATAAAAATTTATTTTACCTCTAAATCTACTTGGTTTATATTCCTTATAATTTTCTGGTCTATATATTTTTATTATTGTCTTTTCTTCTTCTCTAGAATTAATCCATTTGCAATATAAATCTTTAATTGAAAAATCTTTTGTAAAGAAATTTTGATTTGGAAAAAATACTGTGGAATCTGATATCTCAACAAATTCTTCTAAGATTCTTGACCTTTTTTCAAATTCAGTATAACATCCACTTAATACTATTGTAAATAATATTACATAAATTTTTTTCATATTTTTTAACCACATAACGGCGTAGCAAATAACCCGACGCCATAAACAACTATTTTATTAAATAACGATTGATTTAATTTAAAAAGCAAAGTTTAACTTTTCTTTGCAAACTTTGCGACTCACTTTTATAAATTGCACTACACTTTAACAAAATACTTAAAATTACTTTCTAGCTTTTATTTTGTACAAAACCCAAGCCGGAACGGCGGTCGGGTTGATTTGTTGGTTATATTGCTTTTTATTTTTATATATTAAAATTAATTGGATTGATTTACATTTTTAGAATTTTAGCCAAATTTATAGATAAAATAATTTAAGAATAAGTTTGAGATAGTTTTATCTTTTTTGTTAAAATATACATTAATAAATAACCTTAAAATATATTATATAATAGTAAAAAAATATAAAATCCAAGTTATAAAACTGATAATATAACTGAGCAAAAGCCATTTACTAAAGATAATCCCTTTTGGAGTTAATCCTTTTTCTGGATCAAAAATACTCAGACTAATATCTTTTATTTTTTGAGATTGAGTAAGAAGTGTTAGAATAATTGAAAATATATTAGCAATAATTGCTATGTAATAAAATAATTTCATGTTTATTTAAATTGCAATATAACGGCGTGACAAATAACCCGCTGCCCAAAACAACAATTTTAAGTTTATTCGTTTCTGCCATAATTTATAAAAACAGTTTTTAAATTGTTTTTACAAAAACTGTTTTTTGGTTATTTAAATTTACTTTCAATGTTGAATAGCAATTTTATAAGAACTTTCAAATTTAATTTTTACACCAAATGCCAGACTGCGCACGCAGTCGGGTTGATTTGTTGGTTATACAACTTTTTTATTTTATTTGAATAAATTCATTATTGTTATTTTTTACAAAAATATATGTTTTGTTTCCACTCCAAATTGTATTGGCAATTAAAGTTATGGCATAAGTTGCTCCACCCACTGCTATTCCCGCAAGACCACACATCTCTGTACAATCATCCATCAATTGATTTGTAATTATGATAGATGCGAAACTAACTGGAATTCCCATGAAAAATCCATCAAAAAATCCTCTTACCCAATCTCTTAATTCTATTGATGAAACTAATTCTAATGGAATTGATTTGGATCTATAGCCTTTAATAACAAGTGAATCTTTTGTTACTTCAATTAAATTTGAATAAAACTCCGTTCCATCAGACAACTTAATTAATGGGACATAAGATTTAGTTAAATAGTTGATTTTTTCAATATAATTTTCTGAATCTTCTCCTTGAACTAAATATGTTGAAGAACAACCAAATATTGAAATCATTAATAAGATTAGTAAAACAGAATTTTTCACAATTTTGAACCTATTTTTTAAGTTGTATAACGGCGTGACAAATAACCCGCTGCCCTAAACTGCAAACTTAAGTTAATTTGTTTCCGCCAAAATTTATTAAAACAGTTTTTAAATTGTTTTTACAAAAACTGTTTTTAGGTTATTTAAAATTACTTTCAATGTTGAACAACAATTTTAAGTGAACTTTCAAATTTAATTTTTATAACAAATGCCAGACTGCGCACGCAGTCGGGTTAATTTGTTTGTTATGCAACTATATTTTAAAATTATTTTCAAGGGAAATAGAAACCAACCATTAATTGAATATTGCTATGCTTAAAACTTGTATTACTTGCATCAAATGTTTTTGACAAACCTAGTGAATATCTAGCACCAAAACTAAATTGTTTATACAGATATTCTCCTCCAATAGTTATACCAAATCCCGGGCTTTTGATCATTGAGGATTTTATTTTATGTGTATCATCTTCATTGATATTTGTTGTAATAACTTCATTTCCATTATTAAATTTTGAATACCCTTTTGAATTTATTTCTGTTTCACCATTAATAAAAATGTCAATATATGGGCCAGCAAAAATATTAAAATTTTTAATAATTGGATAAACTATAAAAATTGGCATTTCAATGTAATTTAACGATAATGTCATCTTGTTATTTACAGAGTATTCATCAATTCCACTCAAAGAATAATCTTTGTATTCTGATAAATAACCTTTTGAACAATAATAAATTTCTGGACGAATTGATAATTTATCATTTAATTTAATTGTTACAAATCCCCCCAAAGAATAGCCAAAACGAATAGAATTATTTTTAACATCATTGCCGTATAAATTTGATAAATTAAGTCCACCAACAATACCTTTTGAAACAATCTCTTGAGCAGAAACTTTAATTAGACTAATAAAACTTAATAATAGAAGCAAAAATATTACTTTTCTCATTT
The DNA here is from genome assembly GCA_016716225.1 of Ignavibacteriota bacterium. NCBI lineage: Bacteria > Pseudomonadati > Ignavibacteriota > Ignavibacteriota bacterium. The sequence goes on from JADJWT010000001.1 coordinate 572,642, forward strand.
CATCCGCCGAATGTTTGTTTAAGAAATTAAATAAAGAATAATTATGTTTTTTATTTAACAAATAAAATCTTAAACAATTCTAATATTTTTGTGTTCCAATTATTTTAATATTTTCTAATACATTACCTAAGTATTATTTTATGTTGCATAACGGATTGCGGCTTGGCGAAGGGCGGGATTTTTACCACAAAGGTTCATACGAAGCAAAAATGTTTGATAAACCACAAATGTTTCTACGAAGCACGAAACCCCGCCTTTTGCCAAACCGCTGTTAGCAGTAGTGGTTTTTTGTCCTTCCGTCATTTTGATAGTTTTAGAATTTTAAATGCTCCTTGTCCAACGATGAAAAATACTATTGTCCCAACGATAAGGTCGGGATATTTTGAGTTTGTCAAGTAAACAAGTCCGCCTGCGACAATTACACCTAAATTTACAACTACGTCATTAGATGTAAAAATCATACTCGCTTGCATATGTGCTTCTCTGCTTTTGCTTTTTTGCAGTAAATACAAACAAAGTCCGTTGCCAATAAGTGCAAGAATTGAAATAATTATGATTGTCTGAAATGTAGGAACTGTTTCAGTTCCAATAAATCGTCTGATTACTTCAATGAAACCAAAAATGGCAAGTGTCAACTGAAAATAACCTGCTGATTTTGCAATGTTCTTTTTTCGTGTCATTGTCCCACCAACAGCGAAAAGTGCAAGTCCGTAAACAATACTGTCGGCAAGCATATCTAAACTGTCGGCAACAAGTCCCATTGAGTTTGAAACGAAACCTGTCGTAAGTTCAAGTGCAAAAAAGAAAAAGTTGATAGCTAAAACTTGCCAAAGCAATTTTCTTTCTCGGTCGGTGTTGTCGGTTGTAACAGAATAATTGTCTGCCGAAACGCTGTCAATAAGTGAAGTGTCATATTTTAAGTTGTCAAGTCGCTGAAAAATTTGGTCGTGGTTGTCTGTGTGAAAAACGGTCAGCAGTCTATTAGGTATATCAAAGTCCAACGAGTTGATGTTCTTCAAGTCGGCAAGTTTCATCCGTATCATTTGCTCTTCGGATGGGCAGTCCATTTTTGATATTTTAAATGTCGTTTTTTGCATTATTTATTATTGTCGGTTGGGTCGTCCTGCCATTACTGCTAACTATATATTAAGCAGAATAGCCCAACTCATATTGAAAAGAGTTAAACAAGCAATTTCTTCTGCTTTTGTATTTTTTAATATCTACTTAAAATTTTTATAACTTGTTATAAAATAAACTGTTACAACAAAATTCAAACTTGTATTTTGGTCTGATATGTGGAATTTTCTTCCGCTTTTCATTCCTTCAATATCATTATTTTACTTAAATAACTTTCTGCATAATATCAACTTACAATTATTAAGAATTTTTGTTTTAATATAAAATACAAATCTTAAATACTTAACTTTTTTAAAATTATTTTAATAATTTTATAGAACTTAAAAAAGCTTCGCCAATTAACCTACATTAGCAATTATTTTATATTTTTAACTTAAATCTTAAATATAATATAAGAGAAAAATATCTTTTTGTAAATACGTATAAGTACGTACTGTAAGTATTATTACTTACAAAATTTTAATTTTTATCTATTAATTTCATTGGCTTTCGCATAATTTGAATTATGATTTAAAATTACAATAGTGCACCCCGGTGGCTCACACAGAGTTCTACACCTATGGTTCGAACCCTTGTGAAAAACATAGGGGTAGCTGCAATTTGCTTCTACACTATGTTCCGAATCAAATTGAGGAACCCAGGGTAGCTCGCAATGGATTTCATTTACCTCCCCTATCTGAATATTTATAACTACTAGGATATTGATGTCGATATGTGATTTATAGAAATGCTTTTAATACCTACTGACCGTCGGCGGATCAAGATTTGGTTTTTCTACTTCCTCGCTTATCCTCTTAAACATTCAATACATATATCATTCCCTTCAGGATATTTAGCTTCTTTTGATTTCCTGATCTCGATGGAATCGTTATACTTTAACCTGTTGTTGTAAAATCCAGATCCTACCGATACATCTCTACCGCATCTATTGCATATAGAATTAGGATCTTCAAATAGACTGAATGTTTTGTCTACAAGATTATGTTTGTTAAATATTTTAGCTACTTGAACTAAAACTAAGAATATTGCTAATAATATTGCCATTGACATACTTATACTCCTTTTTTTGTTTGTGATTAGTTGATTGATTTGATTTGTGAGAAAGTTGGAAAGTTGTGGAAAATGATAAATATATTATTGAGAAGAAATATCCTAAAAATTAAATGTCAAATTGTCACTTTGACAAAATGATAAAACGAAAGATGGAATAAATTATGGTAAAAAAGCTAATTTCTGTGTGAAGTTTTATGAGAGATTTTTCTAAAACTACTACGATTTCTACTACGGTTAATATTCTTTAAAAAACAAAACCCTCATAAGATATTATCTCATAAGGGTTTAGGGGAGTGAGCGCGGGTGGTCTCGAACCACCGACCCTCTGCTTAAAAGGCAGATGCTCTACCACTGAGCTACGCGCCCAAATTTTAAGACAGCAAATTTACCAATATTTATTATTTATTTCCAATTTTTTTAAAACTTTTATCAAAAAATAATCGGTAAAATTTTCCTATTTGGTTTCGAATATACTACTAACAAATATTCCTTTATTAAGAAATGTCTTTACAGTCTAAAATTTTCCATTAAATTAATAGGTAATTTTCTACCTTTTTATAATTAAGAATGAATAGAAATAATAAAATTTTAATTGCAGATGATGATGAAACTCTGTGTTATTTGCTGAAGGAAGAATTAATCAATCAAAATTTTTCCGTTGATATTGTTTATGATGGTAAATATGCAATCGAAAAATTAAAGGAAAAAGATTATGATATTCTTTTACTTGATTTGGAAATGCAATTTATTTCCGGTGAAAAGGTTTTAAAATTTGCCAACGAAAATAAACCCCGCCTTCAAATAATTGTCCTAACTGCACAATCTGATATGCGAACCGCAATTGAGTGCATGAAACTTGGCGCATATGATTTTCTTAACAAACCTTATGATTTTCAACAATTGTTAATTACAATAGAACGCGCCTTAAAACATCGTGAATTGCTTGAGAAAAATACAATTCTTGTTAATAAAGTCGAAAAGTATAGCAGTATAAATATTGTTGGTAATAGTAAAAGTATTAAAGAAGTAATTCATTTGGCAGAGCGTGCTGCTCATTCAGATTCAAATATATTACTCGAAGGTGAAACTGGAACTGGAAAGGAATTATTCGCAGAATTTATTCATCAAAATTCATTAAGAAATCAAAAACCGCTGGTTGCAATAAATTGCGCTTCGCTTCCAGATCAATTAATGGAAAGTGAACTTTTTGGATATGAAAAAGGCGCATTTACAGATGCAAAAACTTCTAAACCGGGTTTGGTTGAAATTGCAGATGGCGGAACTTTATTTCTAGATGAAATTGGTGAACTCAGTTTAACTCTTCAGCCAAAGATTTTAAGATTTTTGGAAAATGGTGAATTTAGAAGAATTGGAGGAGTTACAAATCATTCTTCAAACATTAGAATTATTGCAGCAACAAATAGAAATTTAATGGAGTTTGCAGAAGAAAAAAAATTCAGAAGAGATTTATTATTTCGCTTAAATGTAATTACTTTAACAATTCCGCCTTTGGTTGAACGTGACAATGATATTCTTTTACTTTCCGAATATTTCCTTAAAAAAAAATGCTCAATCAATTCGCCAAAAATTTTATCTAATGAAGCAAAATTTGCACTTCAGAATTATGAATTTCCGGGTAATGTTAGAGAATTGGAACATATGATTGAAAGAGCAATAATTTTTGCCGAAGGAAATTTAATTGAAACAAAAGACTTAAACTTGCCGGTAATTTCTGTAAAAACAAATATAGAAGATCTGAATGATAATTCAATTTTAAACTTAGAAGATGTTGAAAAATATCATATCCAGAAAGCTCTAAAAATGAATAGTTGGAATAGAGAAAACACCGCAAGAATGCTTGGGATAAGTCAGAAAACGCTTTACACAAAAATTAAAAAGTATAGTTTAAAATAATGAATGGCAGCAACCGGCATATTTTCAATTCCGAAAGCAATTCAAAAACTGATCTGCTAAAAATAAAACATGATTTAAACAATCTTTTAAATAATATTTTAAATTCTTTAGAACTAGTTAATGAAAATTTTAATTCGAAAAATAGAGTTGAACAACTTTTAGATATCATAAAAAAAAATACATTTCTCGCAACCGATTTAGTGTCAGAAATTTCCAGCTCACAGAATTTATCTAAGGAAATAATAAGTTTATCAAAAGTTATTAAAAACTCAATTGAGCTTGTAAATATTGAGCGAAATAATGATTCAATAATTTTTGTTAACAATGCAACGAATGATTTAATTCTTGCAAATTATGTAAATATAAATCGCATAATTTTGAATTTAATAAAAAATTCTAAAGAAGCTGATTGCAATTCTAAAGTTTTAATTTCACTAAATGATCTTCATCCCAATAAAATTGAATTAGAAATTAGTGATAATGGTCCGGGAATTTCTCCACAAGATTTAGAACATATTTTCGATTATGGTTTTTCATCAAAGAAAAACAATTCTGTTGAACACGGTTTAGGACTTTCAATAGTTAAAGAATTAGTTGAAGAATATTCCGGAAATATTTCCGTTAAATCAAATTTAGGAAAAGGAACACTATTTAAAATTGTTTTTCCAATTCACAAAACAGAAAAATTTTCTAAATCCTTTAACAACAAAACAATTATTATTGGTGAGGATGATCCTTTCCAGCTTGAGGTTTTAAAGGATTTGCTTACTTCGTTGAATATAAAAACTTATTCTGCACAAAACGGAATTGAAGTTTTAGATTTGTTAAATAATCATAAACCGGATATAATAATTATTGATAGATATATGCCAATTATGGATGGAATTGAGTGCATAAAAAATATAAAACAAATTTATTCTAATATTCCGATTATTTTAACATCGGGATCTGATGTTGAAAATTTTAAAGAAGAAAATTTCATCTCGGAAGTTTTAATGAAGCCTTATAGTTTTGAAACTGTTCAAAATATTTTAGAGAGAATTCTCTGATTCTACAATTTCTTCTTCACCAATTTTAAATTGATTTGCCTTTAAATTATCCAAATACAATTTAACTTCCGGCTCTTTAATATTGAGCATTGTTCCCATAAAATGCAAAATATCTTTTACTGCATTTTCAATAAATTCAACTCTTTTCAATGCCGAATTTTTACTAAAAGTTTCAGATTCAATTTCTCTTTTAAGAGCTGTTACTGATAAATTAATTAAAGTTAGTGGTTGTTTGATTTCATGATTTGTTTTTTTTACGGTTGTAGAAAATGTATTAATTTTTTCTAATTCAATATATAATTTATTTGTTTCGTTAAAACGTAATGCAGCTTTTACTCTTGCTAAAAGTTCGCTTCTATTAAATGGTTTTTTAATATAATCAAATGCACCGGCTTCAAATCCATTTTCAATATCCATTGAAGAATTTAATGCAGTTACTAAAATAATCGGAATTGTATTTGTTAATTCATTTTGTTTTAAGGATTTGCAAACTTCAAAGCCATCTATATCCGGCATCATAACATCAAGCAAAATTAAATCCGGTTTTTCAAGTTCTGCTTTTTTAATTGCAGATTTTCCATCATAAGCTCTTATTACGTTAAAACCTTCTTTGTTTAATCTGTCCTCTAAGAGAAAAACATTATCCGGTTGATCATCAACAACAAGTATTTTAAATATTTTTGTCATGCAATTAATTTGAAAATATTTTTCAATCTTTTTTCTAATTGTCCCGTATTTATTGGTTTTGTAAACAATCCGTTGAAACCGTTTTTCTCAATTATTTCTCTATCTGTTAACATTGCATATGCTGTTAAAGCAAATACTTTTAGTGATTTTGTTATCGAATTATTTCTTATTTTTTTTATTGTTTGAAAGCCGTCCATTTTGGGCATCATAATATCCAGCAAAACTATATCAGGTTTTTCATTATTTAATATTTCTAAACATTCAAATCCATCTGTTGCAAATATTGGATTATATCCTAATGATTTCACAATTTCACCTATTGTAAATCTTGCATCTTTATCATCATCAACAATTAAAATGCTATATGATCCATTATAATTTTTATGTGAATTATTTTCACTGATTAACTTTGATTCTATTTTTTCATTTTTATTTGATTGAAAAACTGTTGAATCAATCAATTCAATTCTGTCTTTTATAATTTTTAAAACATCTAACGGATGATGCTGTGCAATAAGAGTTGTTTCAAAAAGTTTATTATTAATTTCTTGAATTTCTTTTTCGTTATTTAAATTTTGAATAAAAGAAATTACTGGAATATTTTTGGAATAGATATCTTCTTGAATTTCATTTAGTAATAGAAATGAATCGAATTTTTTGTTTAATAAATCGATCATAATTAAATCCGGTTCAAACTTTTTTATTTGATCGCAAATTGAATGATGATCATTACTGTGAAATATTTTTAATTCGTCGGAAATTAGTTCGTCCTCAAGTATATTAAATTTGATTTCATCTGTAACGAATAAAATTTTTCTAAATTTTATACTTTGTTTGTTTTCAATATTTTCAATTATATTGATTATATTCAATCGAGTAAAATCATTATTGCAAAACTCATAAATATTAAATCCAATTCCGCAATTCGCTTCTTGATCCATATTTATAATTACAATCGGAATTTTTGACGTAAACTTATTCTCTTTCAACTTTTGAAGAATCTGCCAGCCATTTCTGTTTTTAAGTAAAACATCGAGAATTATTACGTTTGGTAAACTTTCTTCAATTGAGATTATATTGAATTCATCAACATTGGGAATTTCAACAATTACATTGTTGGATTTTAAGTAATCACCAATTAATTTGATTGAATCTTCGCCGTCTGAAATTATAACTGCTTTAAATATTTTTTTATTTTGTATTTCTCTAATATCAAGTTGGGTTGCAAATATATCTTTCACAACATTTGGTAAACTTACTGTAAATGTTGAACCTTTTGCCAATTCCGAAATTACGTCAATTTCACCATGTAAAATATTTGTATATTTTTTGCAGATTGCCAGTCCCAAACCAGTACCGCTATATTTTCTATTTAAGCTTGCATCAGCTTGTCGAAATTCCTCAAAAATAATTTTTCTATCTTCATAAGAAATTCCCGGACCGCTATCTTCAACTTCAATTATTAATTCTTTATCTACGATTTTAATTTTAAGATTTACAAATCCTTCTTTAGTAAATTTAGCAGCATTTCCTACAAGATTATAAATTATCTGTTCAATTTTTTTAATATCTGATTTCAGCAAATAATCATAGTCATTTGGAACAGTAATGTTAAAAGATATTTCTCTTTCCAAAAATATTGGCGAGATAAAACTTTTCACTTCGCTGATAAATTCACTTAATAAAATTTCTGATTCTGTAACAATTATATTTCCGGATTCTAATTTTGAGAATTCCAAAATATTTTCAACTAGATTTAAAAGTTTTTTACCATTGCGCAATACTACATTTAATCTTTCTTTGGTTTTTGAATCTGTGTTTGTGTCTTTAAGTATTAGTTCTGTTAATCCAAGAATAGAATTTTGTGGAGTTCTTAACTCATGCGACATGTTTGCAAGAAATTGCGATTTAAGTTTTGCTGATTCTATTGCTTTCTCTTTTTGAATTTCCAATTCCTCAGCATTTTTTTTAAATTTATTATGTAATTCTAAAAGTTCATTATTTTTCTCTGTTATCTCTATATTTTGTTTTTGATAAGCATTGTTTAATTGCTGCAATTCATCAACAAGATTTTGAAGTTTGCTAAATGCCTTACCGTTTGCTATTCCAATTGATAATTGATCTTTAATCTTTTCATAATATTGCTTTACATCATTTTGCGGTTTATTTACAGAGGCTAATTCTAAAATTGCAATAACTTCATAATTGTAAGAAATTGGTAAAATATATAGATAATTAATTTTCAATTCTGTTAAACCGGTTCTTACAACTGGGTGATTATTTTCAAACTCAATTTCTATAATTTCTTTATTATCAATTGCTCGTTTATAAAAATTTGATTCATGAATTTCTTTATCACTAAAATGTGGAATTCCATAAATAGCTAAAGGTGAAAGTAAATTATTTTCGAGTAAATAAATTCCACCGATATCAACTCCGGTTGATAAAATTATTTTCTCAATTGTAACTTCGCTTATTTCCTTTAATGTTGGTTTCTTATTAATCAAAGAAATAAATTCTGTGTATTCTTTTTCAGCATCATCTCTTTTTTTAATTTCCTCCAACATATTATTGAATGCAGAACCTAAATTGCCAATTTCATCTTTTGAAATTATTTTAACTCTTTCATCAAGCTTACCTTTCGCAATTTGTGCAACACTATTCGAAATATAATCAAGTTGTTTTCTAAAGCGTGTTGTAAATAAAAATAGAAAAACAATTGTAAGAGATATTCCGGATAGAACAATAATGAGTGTAACAATATTCATTGTTTTATTAAATGTCGAAGCTTCATCAGAAGCAGAGAAAATAATAAAATCTAATTTATTTCCTAAAACATTTTGAGCTGCGGGAGAATAATGTGTAACAAATAAATCTGAATTGTTCACATCTTCTTGTAATAATTCGAAATTACTTTTATTATAAAGTTCGCGAGCTGCTTTGCTCAAATTTGGAAGATACTGTTCATTATCTGAGTTGTTAGATAATAATGAAACAACCCCGTTATCAACATACGCAATATCAGATCGAATTTTTTCAGCAAGACTTCCTAGGAAATATGAGTTTATGACTTTACCATAATAAACTAAATCATTTTCTATTTTTTTTTGTCTTACAATTACATTTCTATTTAATTCAAAAAATTGATTTAAGGAGTTAACATCAGTATAAACCTTAATGTTTGGCTTAATATGGAAATTATTTGATGAAATTTCATTTTTATTTTGTGCAGTAATTAGGAAATCAATCTCTGAATTTGTAAAAGAAAATTTCTCTTCTGAATAATTATTTTGAAAATCCGTATCAATATCATCAATTACTTGTTGAAATGTGAAAATGAAATTATTTGCAGAATTAATTAAGTTTTTTGACTGTTGCTTGAGTAGGAATTCTTTGGTAAGCGTATGATAAATAAATGCCGAAGTGACAGAAACTAAAGTAATAATCGTAAATGTTAGAAGTAATAACTTTGCATTTATTTTCATTTTAAAATTTATTTACATGAATATAGGAGCTATTAATAAAAATTTACCCAGTTGCGAATTTCACAACTGGGTAATAATTTTTCTCAATATCAATTTTTAGTTACTTAATTTATTTTCATTTTTATCATCTTCATTTCTAAAAGCTTTAACTTTATATTTCTTAAGATACTCATGATCTTCAACAATTTCTCTTTCCATAACATTCATTTTCTTTTGTGCAACTCTATCTTTTAATGTTGGCACTAACTCAACTTGGAGAACAATTATAACTTCTTTTTTATTTACTGTCAATTTGTCATAACCGGTTAAATATCTAATTCCAAAAACCCACCATGGCAAATCTTTTAGTATTGGAATTCCTTGTCTAACATTAACTTCTTCATTGATGAATAATCCGCCAATAACTTTTTCTTCACCATGTAACATCATCAAATCAGTAACAACTAAAGTTTTCTTTATTTCAGTTGTAATTTCACCGGGTATAGCGGAACTTCTTTCAGCACTAACTTTTAGTAATATATAATCTTGGTCTTCTTCAGTATAGATAAATGGCGTAACTTCAATTATTGTACCTGTAGAGAAAAACACGTCAATTATATTTCCAGCAAAGTCTTTTTGTTTGATAGAAATATCAGAACCAATTTGAATTTTCCCTTTCATTTTATCTCGAACAGTTACTTTTGGTCGTGCAATTACTTCACCTAAATTTTCCGATTCGAAAAATTTAAAAACGCCTTCAACGGTTCCGGACCAATCACCGGATTGAAATTCATGTAAGCCATTTATTAAATATTCTGGTGGAAGATCAGTGCTGCTACTACTGCTGCTATTTTCATTTTTAACAGTTTCTGTGAATGATCTTAAATTACTTCCCAAAGCAACTCCAGAACTGGACATTAACCATTCCCAATTTATACCTCTTTCTCTAAACTCATTAACATCTGCTTCAAAAAATATTGCAGATATTTTAACTTCTCGAGAATTTAATGAAGCATAATTATCTTCCGTTAAATTCTTGGCTTCAGTAATTTTTTTTGAAATTAGGATTACACTTTCTTTTTCTTCAAATTGAAGGCTATTATATTGAACAATAATAATTAATGCTTTCATGTAAGGAAGATTTTTTATTTCAATGCCTATTGGTGAAGCTAAACCAGCAGTACTTACTATTTTTTTACCGGTCTTTCTTTCACTTATTTGACTTAAAATTTCAATAGCCTTATCAAAACTTGTATACTCAGAAATTGAAACTAGTTCATCCGGATTTACAAATTCGCTAAGAGTTTTTTCTAATTCTCTCTGACCAAAGATTGGTAAAGAAATTAAAAATGCAGTTATGAATAATATTAGCTTTTTCATTTTATTTTCTCGTATTTTTTTTGTCTTTTTCTTGATCATTTTGTTCGAGAGTTAAGGTAATATTTTCTATAACTCCGCCTTTATTCAAAATAAAATTAACTTCATTTGATGTATAATCTATTTTGGTTAAATACCCAAGATACACTTTATCGCCTTCCCATAATAAGTGTGTAGTTCCAGAAGCGTCAGCCAGATAAGCTCCATCCGGTATCAATGCTAATAATTGTGCAGTTTGAACATCAAGCAATCCTTCCGAGTTCGGCGGAATTTCTTCTCTTATCAAAGGATAAAAAATATTATATAGAGGATTGGGTTCTAATTTGTTTTCAGCATAATTTGCTGAAGCAAACATATCATTATCTGAATAATAAACCATAGCTTCTAAAGAATAAGTTACTAAATAGTGTGGTATTTCATCTTTATCAACTTCAACAAAGTTCGTCAAATTTCCTTTTGTAATTTTTTTAAGTTCTTTACTTTGTTCAATTGAATAAACTAATTTGAACAAATCATTGAATTCGGCAATTCCTTTCAAAACATAATTATGTGTTGAAAAACTTCCTTGCTCACCGGAACTGATATATTCAACATTCACATGAGAATTTTCCGTAAAATCAGCACTCACATCATTAACAAATTGAAAAAAACTTGATTGTGCAATTTTAGTTGGAATAACATATTTTCTTAAAGATAAAATTGAATCCATTTCTTCAACTTTTAATTTCAAATCTGTAAGTTGCATTTCTAATTCTTCAGTATTCTGTGCATTGATTTTTAAATCTTTCAATTGCTTTTCATTTTCTTCAATTTCATTGCCTTGAAAGTAATATGTATATGCACTGCCGGTAATTGCAATAATTGCAAATATTGCAACAAGTAATAATGTGCTAAATGTTTTACGGTTCATTTTTTTCTGCTCCGACGTTACTATTAATATTAAATTTTAATGTGTACGCGTAAGATTTTGCTTCACGAAGTGGTTCATATGTTACAGTATTTAACAATGATGAATTGTTTGCATCTGCAAATTCTGTTAGAACACTTCTATTTAGTGTATAACCCTTTATTGCAACTGTTTGATCTACATTTGTTTCTAGTCCAGCAATCCAAAAATTTCTTCTTCGTTCCATAAAATCAGAAACATTTGTAAGCATATTTCCCCAAATTTCTGTTCCTGCCGTAGCTGAATCTAACAAAGATTGGGTTTCATCAAATTTGCTTATTTTAGTTGTTAACTGATCCATTTCAGCAATTATTAATTCGTTTTGAGCTTTTAGTTTTTTAAGTCTATTTATTTCTAATTTTTGTTCGGCAATTTTTTTGTTATTCTCTAATGTTTCAAATGTGAAGAAGAATGTTGCCGCAAACAATAATGGGAACACTAAAAGTGCATGCCAGCCAAATTGAATTGCTTTTTGATTCTCAACTATATATTTCGGAAGGAAATTTATTCCGGCTTGCTTATTACCTTTTGTTTCAAAAAATTCAATTCCCGCTGCTAAAGGAAATGCGAATGCTGCTAAATTTTCATTCTGCTCTTCATTTAGTGAAGATGTGTCTAAATTTTCAAATTTTAGTTCAGTTACATTTGCTTCCGGGAATGTTCCATAAAAAGATAATACAAGATTTTCCGATTTATCTTCGCCGCAAAGAATAACATTGTCTAATCTTGGAATACCACCATTCTCCATTTCAAGAAGAATTTTCGAAAAATATACATCATACGTATGAATATTTTGTGTACCAATATCTAATGAAGAGCCAATGTGATGAAGTTTACTTCCTTTTAAGAAAATGAGTTTACTTGATTCGTGACCAGTATTTATTATAAGTGTAAAATCTTCTTCAAAAAATTTATTTGTTTTTATTACATAATTTGCAAGTGCAGTTTCTGAATTTTTAATTGTAGTTATTTTATAAAATCTTCTTCCGTTATGAGCAGCCCAAGCATTAATAAAATTTACACTTGGATTATCTTCACGTAAAAATACACTGTGTAAAGTGTTATCATCAATTTTAATATAATCAATTGAATCTGCAGCAACTGTTATATTTTTTTGTTTTGCAATATCTCCAATAATTGCATTGATTGTTTTCTGCTTATTATTAGAAATATTTCCGGTAAAAATATGGTGGTTTACAATTGGATCTGTAACAACTGAAACAAATTCAGAATTTTTTAGTTCTTCCGAATTAAAATAATTTGCTACAAAGCTCACATCATTTTTATCAACAGCTGCTAATTTTCCACCACTTTCATTCAAGCTATCAAAGGAAATATCTGAATCACCACTTTTAATTATCTGAAGTTCATTATTGTTTCCAAGTGGATCTTTAAAATCATGACCACCGGACATAATCATGGAAAAAGTTTTTTTAACTTTTATTTTGTCTTTTTCCTTAGAAAGAACTACAATCTTGGTATCATTTCCCTCTGAAGAGACACATACAATTGGTTTCATAATTTATACCGCTTTAAATAATTGTTGCATTCTTGTTTTGTTATTTGCAAATGCTATCATATTTTCTTTAGAAATTTTTCTTTGCTGATATAATCGCATTAAATCTTGTTCCATTGTAATCATTCCAAGATTTCCACCTTGGTTCATCATCATATAAATTTCACTTGTATTATTATTTTTGATAGCTGCTTTTACACTTGGTGTAACTATTAGTATTTCTTTTGCAAGAACTAACTTTCCTTCTAAACCTGGAATTAATTTTTGAGATACCACAGAAACTAAAACGTCTGCAAGTCTCATTCTTACTCTTTCTTGCTCAACCGGATTTACTTCAGCTATAATTCTATCAATTGATTCAATTGCTGAAGAAGTGTGTAATGTTGAAAAAACTTTGTGTCCTGTATCGGCAACTTCAAGCGCAGCAAGTATTGTATCTGGATCTCTCATTTCACCAATAATTATAATGTCCGGGTCTTGTCTTAATGCTTGAGTAACTCCATCTTTAAATGAAAGTACATCTCTTCCAACTTCTCTATGTTTTATAATACATTGATTCGATGCGTGAACAAATTCTATTGGTGATGCAATTGTGATAATTTGACATGGAGTTCCTTGATTATGCATGTCTATTAGAGCATCAAGTGTTGTTGATTTTCCGGAACCTGTAATTCCGGTAATAAGTGAAAGTCCAAATTTTATATAGTTTATGCTCATTGCTTGCAAAGCATATGGATGAAATTCATAACTTTGAATTGTTCTTAATTTGCTTGAGATGGAACGCATGTTCAATGTTAAACTATCTAAATCATAATATGCATCGGCTCTAAACCTTACGTTAACATTTTCTTTAATATATCTGAATGAATAACTAAAATCGAGATTTCTGTTAACCATTAAATGACGATGTTGATTTTTATTTAGAAATGCAGCAATAAGTAATGTAGCTTCATCAATCTTAAGATTTGGTAAATCTTTAATACGCTGTTTAATTCCTTGTATTCTGAACCAAATATAATTTCCTGAGCCAGGACCACCTATTTCAATATCTGATGCGCCTCTATCAACCATTACTGTTAAGATGTGATTGATAAGTTTGATTAGTAGATCTTTATCCTTAATACTTAATTCTTGAGATTTCTCAATAATATAATTGGTTCTATCAAGTCCAATGTAAGCATCCGGAATTGATTTAGCGAATTTCGATAATATTTCTAATGCGTGATTTATCATTTCATTTCTTGATTATTAACTTATTCTTCCATTGTTGCTGCTATTACTTCTTTTATTGATGTTAGTCCTAACTTTACTTTTTCAAAACCATTTTCTCTTAAGTTAAAAGTACCGTCTTTTTTTGCTTGAACTCTAATTGCTTCTTCATCAACTTCATTACCGGATCTAACAATTATTTCTCTAATTTCTTTTGTAAAATAAAGTGCTTCATGGATTGCTAACCTTCCTTTGTAACCAGATTTATTGCACTTTTCACAACCTACAGCTTCATACACATCATAATTCTTCCATTCTTCAATTTTTAATCCATGCGATTCTAATTCAGCTTCATCAAGTTCTGATACTTTTCTTTTGCAGTTTTCACATAATCTTCTAATTAATCTCTGAGCTACGATTATATTAATTGCATAAGCAATTAAGAAAGGTTCAACACCCATTTTAAATAATCTCGCTACGGCGCTTGGTGCATCGTTTGTATGCAAAGTTGAAAAAGTTAAGTGACCAGTATTCGCAAGTTTGATTGCGGTTTCCGCAGTTTCTTTATCTCTCATTTCACCAACTAGAACAATATCCGGGTCATGACGAAGTATTGCCCTAATAGCTTGCTCAAAATTCATTTTGTGACCAATTTTTAATTGGCGTGCTCCTTCAATAACATATTCCACCGGATCTTCAACTGTTAGAACATTTACTGTAGGATTTATTACTTGATATAAAGCTGCAATTAGTGTTGTACTTTTACCACTTCCCGTAGGACCAGTTAAAATTACCATTCCTTGCGGTTGTTTAATTGCTTTTTCAAATGCCTTCTTGGCATAATTTACTAATCCAAGTTTGCTCAAATCTTTGATAACATTTCTGTCATCTAAAATTCTTATTACAATACTTTCAAATTTACTTTTTAATTCAGTTCCAACCATTGGTAAAACTGAAACTCTATAACGAATAACTACATTATCTATTTGTCTTTGAATAAATCCGTCTTGTGCACGTTCTCTTTCAAATCTATCCAAACCTTTAGCACGGTCTTTTACAACTGCCATTACGGCTTCTGGTAATGTATTATCTTGCGTATACCAAAGCTGTAATTTTCCGTCGGTTCTAAAATGTATTTCTGTTTTTTTTCCACTTTTAGGAAAAATATGAATATCACTTACTCCTCTTCTAACTCCTTCAACCAAAGCAGCTTCAACTAAGTTTACTAACGCACTTTTGTTAATTTCGGAATCAAGCTGTTCTTCAGAAACTGAACTTTCATCAACATCTACATGCATAACTTCGTCAGAAGATTCGATCATCTGAAGAAATTCATTTTCGCGAGGGACTAATAAATCAGAGAGTTTTTCATAATCTTTTTTCTTTATGAAATTAAGTTCATATTTTTTTGCTTTAAGATTATATGCAATTTTTGTGAGAGATCTATCTGTTGGATCTATTGCTGCAAGAATGAGTTTGTCTCTTATTCTATCATCAAATTTATAAGGTAGAACTTTGTGTTCAAGTAGTTGAGTTTTAACTTCCTCACCAGCATCTTCTAATATTTTCTGCATTTCCGTTATGTGCGTTTCGGTATATTCAAGAGGATTAAATATTATTTCTTTGAACGCATAAAGGATTGCAATTTCTCTAAAAACTACATCATGATCAAATCCAAATTCTTGAACTAAGATTTGTCCTAAATTTCTCTTAGCATTTCCATATTCTTTATCTTTTATCTGAAGAGCTTTTTCAAGAATATCTAAATCGATTATCCCTTTCTTTAGTAAAAGGTAACCAATTTTATCCGTCATTTCTAATTTTTCTTCAACCATCTCAGCTCATCAACTTTCAATTAATTACATTGTTGGTGGTTTAGGACTAATTGTTGCCGTTTCTGCCGAAACTAAAGTTAAGCCTATCATAACAATCATTATTATCATTGCTATAAATACTTGAATCATTTCAATTACATTTTTTAACCTAAACACTGTTTCGCTTTCATAATAATTAGCTAACTGCTTTGCAGTATTTTTAATTGTTCCGGTTTCTTCCCCGGAGTGAAATCTTGATATTGCAGTTGGAGTAAAAATGCCGCTCGCTTCTAATGCGTCCGTAAGTCCGATACCTTTACTTACCATCAGTGGAATCGAGACATTTTTAATTTGACTTTCGAAGTATCTATTTCCAGTAGCTTCCGCTGCAATTCTAATTGGTTCTATACTATCTGCAGAACCAGTATATAAAGTGTAAAATACACGGCAAAATACTTCAATATTTGTTTTATGAATTAAAGAGCCCATTATTGGAATTTTCAGCATATATTTATCTAAAAAGAATTTTCCCTTTTCTGTTTTTGAAAATCTCCAAAGTGCTATTGGCGGACCTAAAATTATTATTGTTAGTAAAATTGGATTTGATAAAATGAAATCGCTAAAATCTAAAGTAGCTGCTGTCATTGGAGGAAGTGGAATATCAAACTTTAAAAACAATTTTGCTGTTTCCGGAAAAATATAGCCAACGTAAAATAGCACAGCAATAAAAAGAATAAATAAAGTAATCATTGGTGTTATAAGTGCGCTTCGTAAGTTTTTCTTAAATTCTTGTTGACGTTCAAGAAATTTTGCAGTAGCACGATAAATCTCTGTCATGTTACCACTTTTTGATGCTAACCCAAGCATATAGGCAGTAAATTTCCCAAAAACTCCTTCATACTTTAAGTAAACGGCTTCACTATCAGCACCTTTTTTAAGCTCATTGTTTATTTGCTTCAAAGTTTCTCTTAAGGTTTTATTTTCAAGATCATTTTGTAGCAAAGTCATAATTTCGCTGTATGGCAATTTTTGATCTAATAACTCTGCACTAATTTTTACAAATGAAACAATCTCCTGTGCCGGAGGTTTCATATTCATTTCAAAAAGTTTTTTATTTACAGAAATTACTTGATATCCAAGTTTTGACAAAGCTTGAGTTACTTCATCTTTATTAAATGCTTTTTGTTCACCGGTAAAAGGTTTTTCACTTCCTTTTCTTACTTTAAAAATAAAAGTGGATTTTTTCTCAATTGATTTAGTTTTTAATCCATGTTTTTCAGCAAGTTCTTGAATTTTCTTTTTGCCCGCGTTAAATGTTGCGGCACTTATCGTTCCTGAAATTGCTTGACCATTTGCTTTTACTGCATTAAAACGTAATTCTATCATATAATTTCTTTTTAATTATTTTTAATAAAGAAGGCTAATAAAACTTCTCATTTGTCCTATTAGCCTCAAAAAAGAACTACAAATAACAATACTAAAATCGAAAATTGTTATAAAAAGTTTAGTTATCAATTGTTGTTGATGTAATTGAATTTCTATCAATTATCATAGTAACTTGAACAGAATCCGATTCATTGTTACCTATTTCGGTACCCACACCAACTAAAGTTACAGATTGAGCTCCAACTGTTTCAGTATATGAACCATTTGCTGTAACTTTAAGTGTTGGAGGAATTTCCCAACCATCACCACCATTAAAGGTGTTTCCGCCACCGCCCATTGCAACTGGTTTTCTGTAAAATTGTTGTGCCATTGCTGCTAATGTTGTTAGATCTGCAATTACTGCATCTCTATTTGCGTTCATGCTGCTAGCTGTAAAAACGTTTATTCCTACAACTACTGCAATACCTACGATGATAACACCTAGAACGATTAATAATAACTGCTGTTGACCCATTTTTTTAACTCCTTTTGTTTGTTAATGGTTTTATTTTGAATGTTGGTTAATGATTAGAAATTATTATGCCAAGTGCAAAACCGTTAAAATTTCAACAAAAAAGTGATTTGGATCACAATTATGTGTGTATTATTGAGTCATTTTTGGTTAATATTAGCAATAATATCAAATTGGGACAGTAAGATTGTAAGGTACAGGTAAATATTACCTGTAAGAATAACATTTATTTAGTGAATAATTATTGTTTGAAAGGCATCTCTTGTAACAACCATTTGAATTTGTACAGAATCAGTTGCAGTTACAAGTTCATTTCCCGTACCGGTAATTATTACCTCTTCAGGTTGAACACTTGCTTGAACAAAAAATCCGGCTTCAGTTTTGTTATATTCTCTTGGTATTTTCCAACCCACAAAAGATTTACCACCACCTCCATAGACTTTTGGTTTTCTATAGTAAAGTTGGGCTTCACTTGCAAGAATTGTACATTCATTAATAATTTCGTTTCGTTTTTGTTCAATGGCATTTGATGTAAACAATTCTACACCTACAAATATTGCTACACCAATTACCAATATACCAAGTAGTATTAAAAGAAGTTGTTGTTGACCCACTATTTTCCCCCTAGAAAATATTTATATAAAATTTTCATATAGAACATCATCAAGTTTCTTGCCAAATATTATCGATAAAAATTGAGTTATTGTAACCAATTTCATCATATAATTCAAATCAAATATTCTCAATTTGATCTTTATCAAATAATATTTGTAAACTTGATGAAATTAACACATTTAAATAAAATAAATAAATTTATTTTCTAAGCCTAATGTGTAAATCTCTTAGTTGTTCATCATTTACTTTTGAGGGGGCTTCATCCATTAATGATAAACCGCTTGTTGTTTTTGGAAATGCAATTAAATCTCTTATTGAATTTTCTTCGGTAAAAAGCATTACCATTCTATCTAAACCAAACGCTATCCCACCATGTGGTGGCGCTCCGTATTGAAATGCATTCATCAAAAATCCGAATTTCTCTTTCGCTTCTTCATCCGAAATTCCCAATGCTTTAAACATTCTTGCTTGTAATTCTGAGTTATAAATTCTAATACTTCCACCAGCAATTTCATTTCCGTTCATAACTAAATCATAGGCTCTTGCATGAACTTTTAGTGGATTACTTTCTAGATATTCAACATCTTCTAATTGAGGTGAAGTAAATGGATGATGCATTGCATATAATCTTTGAGTTTCATCATCCCACTCGAAAAGTGGAAATTTTGTAACCCATATTAATTCATCTTCTTTTTGATTTTGATTTAAATTCAATCTTTTTGCCATCTCTAAACGCAAATTGCCCATAATGGGAAGTGCTTTATGTTTTGTTCCGGAAAGAATTAAAACTAAATCACCAACCTTTGCATTTAAATTTGAAATTATATTATTTTTCTCAGTATCTGTTAAAAATTTAGAAATTGGCGCTTCCAAACCTTCTTCTTTTACTCTCATCCAAATTAAACCGCCGGCACCTAATTTTTTTACAAATTCAGTTAAAACATCCAATTGATTTCGTGTGTAATCACCGCATCCTTTTGCCAATAATGAAGTAATTATTCCGCCATTATCCAATGTATCTTTAAAGACTTTAAATTCCGTTGATGTAAAAACCTTATTTAAAGTAATCATTTCCATTCCAAATCTAGTATCTGGTTTATCACTTCCATATTTTTCTAGAGCTTCTTCATAGGTTAATCTTTTAAGCGGAAGCGGAAGTTCTTTTCCTTTAATTTCTTTATACAATTTTGACATTAATCCTTCAACAACTTGATAAATAGTTTCTTCATTGATGAAAGACATTTCAACGTCTATTTGAGTAAATTCCGGCTGACGATCTGCACGTAAATCTTCATCTCTAAAACATTTTACAATTTGAAAATATCTATCATATCCCGAAACCATTAATAATTGTTTATACGTTTGCGGAGATTGTGGAAGAGCGTAAAAACTTCCTTTATGAAGTCTGCTTGGGACTAAAAAATCACGAGCACCTTCCGGAGTACTTTTCATCAAAACCGGAGTTTCAACTTCAATAAAATTCTGTTCATCAAAATATCTTCTTACAATTTGATAGAATTTATGTCGAATAAAAAGATTGTTTTGCATTCTTGCTCTTCTTAAATCGAGATATCTATACTTTAATCTTAATTCTTCGGAAACATCAATATTATCTTTTATTGGAAATGGTGGAGTTTTTGCTTCGTTTAAAATTTTTAATTTATCAACCATTACATCAACATTTCCGGAAGCTAAATTCGAGTTTTCCGTTCCGGCTGGTCTTTTTCTAACTTTTCCTTCAATTGAAATTACATATTCGCTTCTTAAAACTTTGCCTAATTCATGTGAATCTTTATTATAAGTTGGTTCAAAAACAATTTGCGTAATTCCATATCTATCTCTTAAATCTATAAAAATTACCCCGCCTAAATCACGGCGATTATCAACCCAGCCGTTTAAAACAACAGAATCTCCAATATTATTTTCTCTTAAATCATTACAAGTATGTGTGCGAAGTTTAAAATCCATTTATTTCCCTAGTTTTAATCAAATTAAGTTTGCTAAAATAAGGAAATGAATATGCTTATTCAATATTGATAAGTTTAAAAATATAAAAGTCCAGTTGTTACTGGACTTTTTATACTAATTATTGAATAATTTAATTAGCGAGTAATTCCATGAGCAGATGCGCTTCCTCTTCCATTAGGACCGTTTACATTAACAATAACTGTTATTGCAGAGGGTGTTAATTCATCTGGTTTTGTATCTTGAACTACAAAGAAAAATGAAGTATTTCCTTCTTGAGTATCCGGCATGGAAACATTAATATCACCGGCAGCTTCTGCATCACCTTCTGTAGCGACCTCAACCGAGTAATTATTTCCGGATGCAAGTGGATGTCCCATATCATCTGTTACTGTATACATAAATGATTGAATTCCTCCATTTGCAATATCTATTGTTCCAACTTCGGAAATATTTCCTAACGTATCAATATTTAAAGGAGTTAAAGTTACAATTGGAATACCGGAAAATAATATCCTTGTTCGTGTAGAAATTTCTTCTTCATTTTCATTAACAGTTTTTGCATATACAAAGAAAAATCCGGGTCCATAAACCGGATCATTTGGCTTTGGATAACCGGAAAGTAAACTTACTGTTGCTACACCCATTTCGTTTGTAAGTGCTGAACCAGCTATAACTGCTGCATCTGAATTAAAATAAACTGCTGTTCCTTCTCTAACCGGATTTGAATATTTATCACCAATTAGAACAGTAATTTTTGCTTCTTCATTTATCTTATAAAAATATGGATAGTTTAATTTATCAGGACCAATACTAAAATGTGCTAAATCCGGGAATCCACCATGAATTGTTACACTTACCGGTTTTGATGAAATTGGTTTACCATCAACAACTGCTTCTGCAATAATTTGGGCAACACCGGCTTTGGTCCCGGTTTTTAAAGAAACAGCGGCTTTACCTAAAGCATTACTAATTACTGATGATGGATACAAATATTCTCCGCCGTTTGGAGCAGAACCAAATCTAAAACTAACTTCTATAGAATTATCTTCTCCAATTATTATTCCGCTTGAATCTGAAATTTCAAAAACTATATCTATATTTTCTGGTGCACCGCTTGCAGTTACACCAACAAATTCAGCAGATTGTGAATAAAGATAAATTGATGCTGCTTTTCCGGAATATCCGGCAACATTAGCACTTTCATCTCTTTGTAATTGAAAAAGCGGAACTTCTATATCAGTATTTACAATTGCAAATATTGAAGTAGTATCTTGAAAATATCCGGCTTTAAATGCTATAATTGTTAATTCGGCATCTGATTCAAGTTCATAATTTGCGGTAAATTTTCCATCTGCACCGGTAGTTGCACCTTTAACTGTAGCTCCATCAGAGATTTTTATTATAGCGCCAGCTAACGGATCGCCAGTTTCAGCAGCAACAACTTGTCCTTTAAGAACAACAACATCAGTTGTATCTGTTCCATCATTATCATCCGGATCAGTACTTTTTGTTTCACAGCTAATAATAAATGCAGATAATATTATAATGAGTGCAAATAAAATATAGTTCTTTTTCATTTTTCTATCTTCATATTTATTTGTTTTAAAATAGTATATTCAATAATCGACTTAAGTTTTCTTTAGTTAAGCTATAATTAAATTTCATTTTACTTTTTCTGTTAATTTTCTGAAAAAAATTATATGAAAATTTGTTTTTTCTAATTATTTGATACATTCCTATCAAATAATTGTCTTAAAGCAATACAAAAAAGTGTAAATATTACTTAAATGTGATATAACTCACACAAATAAATAGGAAACAAATTGTGTCCGCAAGAAGTATTATTGTTAAATTTTACTAAAGTTTTTTAGAAATGTTTAAATGTTAAAAATGAAAGAATTTTTGTTTTTCTTAAGTTTTCTTACTTTTACAAATTTTATTGCGCAAAATTCTCCATATTTTGAAATTGCACGTGTAAAATATTCCGGTGGTGGTGATTGGTACAACGATCCTTCTGCAGAAATAAATCTGCTAAAATTTGTTTCGGAAAATACAAATATTAAAACGAATCCGGTTTACAAATTTGTAGATATTGAATCAAATGAAATTTTTAGTTTTCCGTTTTTATTTTTAACTGGTCATGGAAATATAATTTTAACTGAGAAAAGTGTAAAAAATTTAAGAGAATATTTAAGTAGCGGTGGATTTCTATATATTGATGATGATTACGGTTTGGATAAAGGAATTAAAAGAGAATTAAAAAAAGTTTTCTCAAATAACGAATTTGTTGAACTTCCTTTTGATCATGAAATTTATCATTCATTTTACAAATTTGAGCAAGGTCCGCCAAAAACTCATGAACATGATAATAAAGCACCAAAAGGTTTTGGATTGTTTTTAGGAAAACGAATGGTTATTTATTATACTGCGGAAAGTAATCCAAGTGATGGCTGGGCTAATCCCGATGTACATAATGATTCACCGGAAAAAAGAGAAGAAGCATTAAAATTTGGGACGAATATTATTATTTATGCACTTACAAATTGAAAATGTCATCAAAAAATTCAAATATAAATTCCTTAATTTCAAAAATTTCAGAATATATAAAATTATTATTCCTAAGAGATTTTTCAATTTCGTTTTTAAAAATTATTGGAATTATTACGCTATTGTTTTTGATAATAAATTTTTTAGAAATTTATTTTTTCTTCGATCCAACTTTTAAAACTATTTTTGGAATATTTCTTTGTTCAATTTTTTTCTTTCCAATAATTTTTAAAATAATAAAATATCTTAGAGTTTTTAGAAAACCCGATCAAACCCTAATAGAATCAGCATCAAACGAAATTGGTTCCAAATTTCCTAATGTAAAGGACAAACTTTTAAATTCAATTCAATTACTAAAAAACGAAAACGCTAATTTTTCATCTCAACTAAAAGATGCAGCATTTGCTGATACTTTTCATTCTGTCAAAAATTTAAATTTCTCAAATGTTATTGATTACACGGGATTAAAATACTTTGTCAAAATTATTACCCTGCCAATTTTAACCTTTTTGGTTTTTCTTTTTTTAAATCAGAATTTTAGAAGCGCAACAAGTAGATTAATTAATTTTCAGAAAACATTTATCAAACCAAATTCATTTACGTTAGAAATTTTTCCCGGAAATTTTGAAATACAAAAAAATGAAAATGTTGAAATTAAAATCCGTGCTTTAGGAAATGCTCCAAACTCAATTGAATTGTTTACAAAAAACCAAATGCAGTCTGAGTTTATTCCACAAACTCTTTATTTGGACTCAAACAAAACGTATTATTTATTAATTAGAAATGTTAAAAATTCTTTTTCTTATTTTGCCGGAAATAAAAATTACAAAACAGATTTATATAAAATATTTGTTTCATCAATTCCGCAAATTTCAAATTTATTTTTGGAAATTATTCCCCCGGTATATTCTAGATTGCCCAAAATAATTCAAAATGATAACGGAAATGTACAAGTTTTAAAAGGATCAAAAATTAATTTCAGTTTGAAAACTTCGAAAGAAATATTAAATGCAGCAATAATTATTAACGATAGCTTGAAAGAAAATTTAACAATTGAACAAAACAATTTAAATGGAAATTTTATTGTAAAAAATGATATTAATTATTTTTTTGAAATAATTGATTCTTCACAAAATAAAAATGAAAATCCAATTTATTATTCTGTAAAAATTATTCCGGATGAATTTCCCGAAATTGAAATTACAAAACCTGAACAAAATTCTGTACTTCCACAAAATAATTTGATAAATATTAATTACGCTATTAAAGATGATTTCGGATTTTCAAATTGTGTACTTAATTATAAAATTTCAGAAATTCCTCAAGAAAATTCAGATGATATTTTTAATAAAATTAATTTGCAAATTGATAAAACTGAACTGGAACAATCACTTTACTTCAATTGGGATTTGACCAAACTGAGTTTGCGAGAAAATAATATTCTAACTTTTTTTATTGATGTTTATGACAATGATAATATTTCCGGTCCCAAACA
Organism: Ignavibacteriota bacterium; assembly: GCA_016716225.1. Classification (NCBI taxonomy): domain Bacteria; kingdom Pseudomonadati; phylum Ignavibacteriota; species Ignavibacteriota bacterium. The sequence goes on from JADJWT010000001.1 coordinate 597,330, forward strand.
AACACGAAGTAACTTCTTTAAAGTTCGAGTTCCAACTTTAAACGAACTTTTTGCCGAAGTTGAAAATACTCAAGAAAATGCTATTGATGAATTGACAAAAACTTTAAAAGATGCCGAAGAATTAAAACTTGATTTAAATGAAATTAGTAATGAATTGAAAAAGAATGAAAATAAAATTGATTGGAATGAAAAAGAAAAGATTGAACAAGCCGCAAATAAATTTGAAGAAGTTACACAAAAAATTGAAGATGTAAAAAGTAAATTAAATGAAATGCAAAATGAAATGACGCAAAATAATTTACTTTCAGAAGAAACCATGAAAAAGTATGAAGAACTGCAAGATTTGTTCGAAGAACTAAATAATGAAGAATTGAAAAAGGCTTTTGAAAATCTTAATAATTCATTGAAAGATATGATGAGAGAAAATGTTCAAAATGCTTTAGAAAATTTAGCAATGCATGAAAAGGATTTTCAGAAAAGTATAGAAAGAACTCTAAATTTATTAAAGCAAATACAGATTGAACAAAAGTTGGATGAATTAATTAAACGAACTCAAAATATTGTAGAAAATTTGGATGAATTGCAAAAGGAAACCGAAAATAAAAATTCGGAAAATGAAAATTCTGAAATGGATAAATTATCAAATGAACAAAAAAATATAAATGAAAATATTTCAGTTTTTAAAGACGAACTGCAAAAATTGAATAATAAAATGAAAGAAGTTGAAAATACTCCGCAGCAGCAAATGCAAGATGCAAACAAAAAATTTGATGAACAAAATAATGAAGAGATTTCACAAAAATCTTTGGAAGAAATACAAAAACAAAATTTTGAAAATGCGAAGCAATTTCAACAGCAGCTTTCTCAAAACATGAATTCAATGAAAAAAGATTTACAAAATATGCAGCAACAAATGCAGCAGAAAAATCAATCAATGGTAATGCAGAAAATGTTGCAAGCCATTGATAATATTATTGATTTATCAAAAGAGCAAGAAAGTTTAAAAAATAAAGTTGAAAATTCTTATACACAAAAAGAACAATATCCCAATTTTATGCAAAACCAAATGGAGCTCCAGCAAAATCTTGATAATATTTTTAAACAATTGGATAATCTTTCTCAAAAAACTTTTGCCGTTAGCCCTGAGATGGGTAAAGCACTCGGCGATGCAAAAAAAAATATGAATGAATCACTTTCTGGATTACAAAATAAAAATGGGATGGGTTCATCTAAAGAGCAAAGTGAAGCTATGAAAAATTTAAATGAAGCTGCATCCATTATGCAAAATTCTTTACAAAATATGATGCAAGGTGGTGGTCAAGGCGGCGGAATGATGTCGCTAATGCAACAATTACAGCAACTTGCACAACAACAAATGGGATTAAATCAGCAAACTCAAATGATGAAGCAAGGACAATTATCAATGCAGCAAAGAGCTCAGCTTCAAAGACTTGCTCAACAGCAAAGTGCAATTCAAAAATCTTTGCAAGAATTAAATAAAGAAGCAAAAGAATCGAGTGAATCTAAAAAACTTGCGTCAAATTTGGAATCAGTATTACATGAAATGAAAGAAGTTGTTTCGGGAATGAATACACAAAAATTAGATGATGAATTGATTAAAAAACAAGATAAAATTTTATCTCGACTTTTAGACGCACAGCGTTCAATAAATGAAAGGGATTATGAAGAAAGAAGAGAATCAAAAGAAGGAAAAATATTCAATTTAAATTCACCGGAAAAATTAATTTTGTCAAATCAACAAGCAAAAGATGCTTTGCGAGAAGAACTTCTTAACGCAATCAAAGAAGGTTACTCAAAAGATTACCAAGATTTAATCAGAAGATATTTTGAATCTTTGAATTCTAATGAAAATAATTAATTATATAGATATCTTTTTATTTTTTTAGTCGGTGTTTTTTCAAACGGTTCCGGCTGCTGGATAATTTTATTTAATTTTGAAAATGTTGAAACTCTTTTGTTTACGTTAACCAAAATATCATTTAACAATTCGTCAACTTTTTTTCTAGCTTCAGATTCTTTAACATTCTGCAAATTAAATTCCCTATCAAGCTCTTCGTAATTTAAATGTATTCTTGCAATTAATTTTTTATCTGATTCATAAACTAAAGATTCAAGTACATAATTATTTTCGTTAATTACAGATTCAATTTCTTCCGGATAAATATTTTTTCCGTTACTTCCTATTATTACATTTTTCGATCTTCCCTTTAAAAACAAATATCCTTCTTTATCAATATAACCAAGATCACCGGATTTAAACCAACCATCTTTCGTTAAAACTTCCGCAGTTTTTTCCGGATCTTTGTAATATCCTTTCATTACATTCGGACCTTTAATAAATACTTCACCTTCATTTGTGGTTGGATCGGGATCAACAATTTTAATTTCCATTCCATAAAGTACAGTTCCCGATGCGCCCATTCTAACGCCAAAATTATCAGTTCCCGTAACAAGCGGAGAAGTTTCCGTTAAGCCGTAACCCATTGCATATGGAAATTTTGCTTCGACTAAAAACTTTTCTACATCGGAAGCTAATGCCGCACCGCCGATGCAGAACATTCTTAAACTTCCGCCAAATGTATCTAATAATTTCTTACCGGCAATTGAATTAATTTTTTTTCTAAACATTGGAATTTTATACAAATTTCTTGTTACAGCTTTTTTATTAATTTCCGGTAAAATTTTCATCTTATATATTTTTTCAATTATTAACGGAACAGAAACCATAATTGTTGGTTTTACTTTTTTCAATGCGGGTAGAAGAATTGCAGCTGTTGGAGGTTTTTCTAAATAATAAACTGAAGCTCCAACCATCATTGGTGTAATCAATCCAAGAGTACATTCCATTGTATGCGCAAGCGGAAGCTGAGAAAGCATTCTATCTTTTTCATTTATGTCTACAAATTCAGTTGTGGCAACTGCATCGAAAACAATATTTTTATGTGTTAACATTACACCTTTTGAATGTCCTGTTGTACCTGAAGTATAAACAATCGCAGCTAAATCATCTTCATTTATTTTTTCATCTTTAACACCAACAAACTTTAACGCAGCATCTAATATTTTTGCAAATTCTCTTTTGCCCTCTTTTAGTTTTTCACTAATTATATCAGAAGTTTTTTTATGTGGAATTATGCTGAAGTCGTCTATTAAAATAAATGTTGATAAACTTTCCGAATCAAATTCTTCAACTTTTTCATATAGTTTTGCTGAAATGAATAGTGCCTTACTTCCGGAATGTCTTAAGATGTGATGCACATCAGCATATTGGAATTCAGTCATTATGGGAACTGCAACTGCTCCCATTGATGTAATTGCAAGATATGTTATTGCCCAATTCGGAGTATTCTCACTTAAAATAGCAACTCTGTCTCCACTTACAATTCCTTGATCTCTAAGAAAGTCAGAAATTTTCTGAACTTTGTTTTGCAGTTCATGAAACGAAACCGCATTTCCATCTATGCTTGAAAGTGCAATATTGTTTGAATATTTTTTTACTGATTCCTTAAGAACTTCGGCAATTGTGTGATTTTGCAGAATTACCATTTCATGCCCCAATGAAATTATTTGTATCAGAAAATATACTTTTAAATTTTTATTTCTAACAAAAAATAAAAGGATATTTCAAATTACAAATGAAATATCCTTTTAAGAAATCTAAAGTTAGTTATGCCTTTTCTTCCCAAATTTTACATATTTCTACAATAGTTTTTGTTGACATTTCCATATCTTGAATTGCAACATATTCGGTTACAGCATGGAAATTATGCCCGCCAGCAAAAATGTTTGGCGTCGGCAAACCCATAAAACTTAACCGTGATCCGTCTGTACCACCTCTAATTGGAGACTGGATTGGTTTAATTCCCAACCTTTCTAAAGCTTCAATTGCATTAGCTTCAATTTCCGGATGTTGAACTAAAATATTTTTCATATTTCTGTATTGTTCAATTACCTTAAAATTACTGCTTGATCCGGGGAATTTTTCTACGGTTTTGTTTACTAATTCTTCAAGATAATTTTCATATTCTTTTAATTTTGTATCAATAAAATCTCTAATGATAAATTTTAAAACTGTTTTTTCTTCATTCCCATTTATTGTTGTGCAATGAACATAACCTTCTCTTTTTTCTGTCGTTTCAGGAGATAGTTTATCTTTTGGTAAAAGTTCTAAAAAGTATGAAGCCATTTTTACTGAATTGATCATCTTTCCTTTTGCATAGCCGGGATGAACATTTTTCCCAATAAATTCAATGTTTACGGCATCTGCACTAAAAGTTTCTGTTTCAATTTCTCCTCTCGTTCCTCCGTCAATTGTGTAAGCATATTTTGCACCGAATTTTTCAACATTAAATTTTTCCGTTCCTCTACCAACTTCTTCATCCGGAGTAAAACAAATTTTTATTGTTCCGTGTTTTATTTCCGGATGTTGAACTAAATAATTCATTGCATCCATAATTTCTGCAATACCAGCTTTATCATCAGCGCCTAAAAGTGTTGTTCCATCTGTCGTTATTATATCAAATCCCAACATATCTTTTAGTTCCGGATTGTTCGCGACATCGATAATTTTACCATTTAACAAAGTAATATCGCTTCCATTATAATTTTTTACAATTTGCGGATTTACATCTTTCCCACTTACCGCCGGTGAAGTATCAACATGTGAAATAAATCCAATTACCGGAACATTTTTTTCTGTATTACTTTTTAGGGTTGCAATTACATAACCATTTTCATCCATGTGGGCATCGGTTAAACCAATTTCTTTTAATTCATCAACAAGATATTTTGAAAGTTCAAGCTGCTTGGGATCACTTGGAAATGTTGAAGACTCTTCATCCGATTGAGTATCAAATTTTACATATTTTAAAAATCTATCAACACAAGTAAACTTATAATTTGGATCGAACATATTTCCCTCAAAATTTTTATTTAATTAAATAGATTTATAATTTCATAATATCTAAAATGATTCTTAATTTCAATCTTACATTGATAAATTTTATATTGCATTTAGAATTTTTAGAAATCAATTCATAAAAAAAATGAATACTGTAACTTTAATTAAAAAGAAACGCGATAAAGAAGAATTAAATTATGCCGAAATTAATTTCCTAATTTCTTCATATAGCAAAAATTTAATTCCTGATTATCAATTTTCAGCATTTTTAATGGCTGGATTTTTAAATGGATTTACTGAAAATGAAACTTCGCATTTAACTAAAGCAATGCTTTATAGCGGAAAAGTTATCAACTTAAATCACATTAAAGGGAAGAAAGTTGATAAACATTCTACCGGCGGAGTTGGCGATAAAACCTCGCTAATAATAGCTCCAATTGCTGCTGCTGCGGGAGTTAATGTTCCAATGATTTCGGGTAGAGGTTTAGGTCATAGCGGTGGAACACTTGATAAGTTGGAAACAATTCCGGGATTTAATACAAATCTTTCGCTGGCACAATATCAAAGTATTTTACAAAAATGCGGAGCGGTTTTAATTGGACAAACAAAAGATGTTGCGCCGGCAGATAAGCTAATTTATGCTTTGCGCGATGTTACCGCAACTGTTGAATCAATTCCACTTATTACCGGAAGTATAATGAGTAAAAAATTAGCAGAAGGGATTGATGGTTTAGTTTTAGATGTTAAAACTGGAAGCGGCGCTTTTATGAAAACTTTAAAAGACGCAGACAAACTTGCTACTTCATTAATTGATACAGCAAAATCATTTGATAAAGAAGTTATTGCTTTTATTACAGATATGAATCAGCCTTTGGGAAATTATATTGGTAATTGGCTCGAAGTTTTTGAATCTGTAAAAATTTTACATGGTGAAAAAGTTAACGGTTTATATGAACTTTCGCTCAATCTTTCTGGAGCAATGATTTATCTTGGCGGAAAAGCAAAATCAATTGAAGAGGGCTATGAAATTTCTGAAGAGTTAATTAGGAATGGAAAAGCTTTTGATAAATTTCTTGAGATCGTAAAACTTCAGAAAGGCGATGTAAAATATGTAAAAAAACCGGAAAGTTATCCAAAAGCAAAATACTCAGAAATAATTTATTCCGAAAAAAACGGATATTTAAAATCATTAGATAATTACCAAATAGGAATGGCATCTTTGGAATTAGGGGCGGGTAGAATTACGAAAACAGATATAATTGATCCAACCGCCGGAATAATATTTTATCCAAAAATTGGTGATAAAATTAGCAAAGGTGAAAAAATTGCGGAACTGTTTTCAAATAAAAAAGTCAAAATAGAGGAAGCAAAATTACGAATTACAAATTCGATTACAATTTCATCAAATAAAGTAAAACCAGAAAAATTGATAAAAAAAATAATTAGTTAGCTTTGGAGGAAAAATGTATTTCATACTTGGTGTTTTAGTTGCGGTAGTTTTCTTCGCAATTCATGTAAGTGTAAAAAAGAATAAAAGATTTCAAGAGGCATCAATCACTTTAATTATTGCAATTGCATCAGCAATTTTTGCTTTTGCTCAAATATTTACTGTAATTCCGGCCGGTACTGTTGGAGTTGTAGATTTTCTTGGAACTGTAAGTGATAAAACTTTAAAACCCGGTGTTAATCTTGTAAATCCAGTTGCCCGAATTATAAAATATAGTTTTAAAACTCAAGAAATTAAAGAAACAATGACTGTTCCTTCAAAAGAGGGATTAAGTGTAAATTTGGAATTAAGTCTACAATTCCGCCTTGATCCATCCAAAACGAATGAAATTTATAAATCAATTGAAGGCGGAGATTATTTGAATGTAATTCTTGTTCCGCAATTTAGATCTGTTACACGAGGTGTAACAGCAAAATATGAAGCTAAAGCTTTGTATACGGCATCACGTAAACAATTGGAAGACGAAATTGTAAATGAACTTCAGCATTTAGTTGGTGATAGAGGAATTATTATTGAAAAAGCTCCATTGCGACAAGTCGCATTGCCAGAAAGATTAACACAATCAATTGAAGAAAAATTGCAAGCTGAGCAAGAAAGTCAGAGAATGTCCTTTATTCTCCAAAAGGAAGAACAAGAAGCAGATAGAAAAAGAATTGAAGCAAAGGGAATTGCGGATTTTCAAACAATTGTTAGCAATGGAATTAATGAAAATCTTTTAAAATGGAAAGGAATTGAAGCAACGGAGAAATTAGCAAATTCATCAAATTCAAAAATTGTTATAATTGGTTCTGGTAAGGATGGTTTACCAATTATTTTAGGAAACAACTAAAAAAAGTGTGCTAAAGTACTTTAAGTATTTTAGGCACTTTATGAATTTTAAGTATTTATAATTTTATTATGAAACCAAAGAAAATAAAACTTATTGATCAAAATATTTTATTAGTTGAATGGAACGACAATAATATAATTCAATTCCCATTAAAATTTTTACGTGATGAATCTCCCGATGCCGGAAATAAAGGCGAAACTATACTTTGGAAACATTATCCGCCGCCGCCGGCTGGTCCGGATAAACCTGGGAAATACGAAATTGCAGATATAAAAAGTGTGGGAAATTATGCAATTAGTATTACATGGAAAGATGGCTATGATTCTGGAATTTATTCTTGGGAATTACTTGAAAGATTTGCGGAATTTTTAAAGATTAAAAATTCGATAAATTAATTTATTCTTTTGATAAATAATTGTTAAATGAATATTTGCTTGTCATTGCGAAAATTTTTATGAGGCATCTTAAATCAATATAGAATTTTACAAAAATTATTTTTATTTAAAGATTTCACCTCACTAGAAAAAATCGTGATCGAGATGACAACTTCTTTCATTGAGTTTTAGAAATATATAAATGTAAATATTTCAGTTTTTTGTTGCAAAATTAAAATAGTACATTAAAATAAAAAACTTATAAAATGAAAATATTAATTGCAGATGATCATGCTGTTGTTAGAGAAGGATTAAAACAAATCGTTTCTCAAATTGATGAAATTGCATCAATTACAGAAGCTGAAAATGGTACACAAGTAGTTGATCTTGCGCTTAAAAATAAATATGATTTACTGCTTTTAGATATTTCAATGCCAGGGAAAAGTGGTTTTGAAATTTTAAGTTATTTAAAACAAATTAAACCGGAACTTCCAATTTTAATCATAAGTGTTCATCCGGAAAATCAATACGCAAAAAGAGTTTTAAAAGCCGGAGCTTCCGGTTATATTTCTAAATTTGCAAGTCCGGATGAATTAAAGCATGCAATTCTTACAAGTATAAAAGGCGGGAAATATATTTCTAGTGAATTGGCTCAAGAACTTGCAATGGGTTTAATAAAAAATAGAAGTGATAATCCTACAGAAATTCTATCAAACAGAGAATTTGAAGTAATGCGATTAATTGCTTGCGGAAAAACTGTTTCGGAAATTGCAGATGAAATTTGTCTAAGTATAAAAACTATAAGTACTTACAGATCAAGAATCTTAGCAAAAATGAATTTTAAGAATAATGCGGAAATTACCAAATATTGCATTATGAATAGTTTAGTTTAATTTTTTTGTAAGCTTATATCCTACATCATTAATCAAAATTGATTCACTTACAATAAGAATAATCCTATTATTTTTAGAAAAAGTTGTTGTTACTTTGTTAGCAGATAAACTTTCCGAATTAAGTTTGAGGTTAGTGAATGCAAAAGCTTATGATAGTTGACGATTCGGAACTATTAAGAACACGCCTTAAAAATATTATTGCCTCTGTAAGTAATATATTTATTGTTGCAGAGGCTTCCAATTCAATCGAAGGTCTTCAATTAATTAAACACACAAAGCCGGATATTTTAATCTTGGATATCAGAATTCCCGGTGCAAACGGATTAGATGTTTTAGCAAATATCCGCAAAGAAAATAAAAAAATGAAAGTTCTAATTGTTACAAATTATCCAAATGAACAATATCGAAACACCGCTTTAAAATTAGGTGCGGATTATTTCTTAAATAAATCTACTGAGTTTGAGCAAATTCCGGCAATCCTTTACGAAATATCAAATCCTAAGTATAAAAAAGTTGTAAATCAATAATCAAATCTTAAAGCAAAACTTATTTAAAATCTTATCTAATTAATATTAATAGATCATTGTGAACTTTAAATATTTTTCTGTTCTTCGATAATTTGTTAAAACTTGAGTTAATAATGAAAGGAAATTCTGAAAAGAAATTTCAAAATAATGAATTAAATAGTTTAATTTTTGAAAAGGCTATTGAAGCAAAACCTTTTGATTATATATTAAAAGATGAAACTTCGCTACAAAATGAACTTGCAAAATTACAAAGTACCGCATTAGAAGTTGCAGCAAACGGAATTGTTATCACTAATTCTGATGGCAAAATTATTTGGGTAAATAAAGCTTTTACCTTGTTAACCGGTTATACAAAAGAAGAAGCTTTGAATTGCAATCCAAGTGTATTAAAATCCGGTTATCACTCAGATGAATTCTACTTTGAACTTTGGCAAAAAGTAATTACCGGAAATGTTTGGCACGGTGAAATTATCAACAAAAAAAAGGATGGAAGTTTTTATACTGAAGAAATGACAATTACACCGGTAAAAAATTCGGATGGAATCATTACAAATTTTATTGCCATTAAACAAGATATCACAAAAAGAAAAGCCGCCGAACAAAAAATTGTAGATAACGAAGCAAAGTTTAAAGCAATTATTAATTCAACAAAAGATGCAATTATAACATTTAATCAAAATTTAGAAATAATTTTTTGGAATGAATCGGCAAAGTATTTATTTGGATATAGTGAAAATGAAGTTTTAAATAAATCAATTTCATCACTTCTTTTTCCGGAAGATAAAATTTCAGTCTTTGAAAATTACATCAAATCAATTATTACAATCGGTAAAGATTATAAAGCCTCATCAAGTTTTATAACAAAAGATAAAAATAGTAGAGAATTTGAATCAATACTTTCAATTTCATTAACTGAAGTTGACAAAGAATGGTATTTAACCGGCATTTGGAGAGAAAATCCAAAATCAATGAGCACTACGGAAAAAGATAAATTAATTGAATCACTTAAAAACGAATTAGAAATTCTAAAAAGCAATAACAATATTTTGAATACAATTCTTGATTTTTTACCTCACCAAATTTATGTGAAAGATGAAAAATCACGGTTTATGAAAGTAAACCAAACGATGATTAATTTCCTTGGATTAACAAAAGAAAGTGAAATAATTGGTAAAACGGATTTAGACTTTTTTGAGAAAAAAGTTGCAGATATTTATCTTAAAGAAGAAAAAGATATTATGTTAACCGGAAAACAATTTATCGGAAAGGAACATTTTGAAATTCACCAAAACGGAAAAATAACTTGGGGGAGAACTTCAAAGTTTCCTCTATTCAATAAAGAAAACAAAATTATTGGAACGTATGGAATTACTGTAGATTTAACGGAACGAAAACAAGTTGAAACGGAACTTCAAGAAAGTCAATACAGATTTAATAAATTAATTGAAAATGCTACACTAGGAATTTTAAGATTAGATGATAATGGAAAAATCATTATGGCTAATCCGGCATTAGTTAAAATGCTAAATTATTATTCACAAACAGAATTGGTTGGAACAAAATACTTAGAAATATATTCATCACATTCGGGTTTCTTTAAATTCCTAAAATTATTACGAATTGAAGAACGCATTTACGGTTATGAAGATACGCTTATAAAAAAAGATAAATCAAAAATTGATGTGAGACAAAGTGCTTGGGCAATAAAAGATAAAAATAATAAAACTTTATATTATGAAATTATTTTAGAAGATATTACCGAACAAAATGAAGTTTTAAGAGTTTTACATGAAGCAGAATTTAAATACAGAACATTAATTGATAAGTTAAATGAAGCAGTTTATCTTTTAATTAATAGAAGATTTGAAATTGCAAATAAGAAATTTCTTGAATTATTAGAAATTGATGAAAGTGATTTATTTTCAAAAAACTTCAATATGTTGGATTATTTAACTGAAGAAAGCAAAATAAGAATTTTGGATAGAGAAAAGAAAGTTGCCAGAGGTGAAAAAGTTCCTTCAAAATATGAAATTAGAATAATTTCAAAAAATGGTAATGAAAAAGATGTTGAAGTATCTGTAAGTTACATAACAATGAATAACAATATTGCTGTTCAAGGAATAATTAGAGATTTAACTGAAGTTAGAAAAAATGAAGCACAAATAAGGCATCTCCAAAAAATGGAAGCAATCGGTACCTTAGCTGCCGGAATTGCTCATGAAATAAACACTCCGTCCCAATTTATTAATGATAATCTATTTTTCTTAAATGAAACACAAAATTCTTTAAAACCAATTATTGAAATAATTAATAAAATAAAAAACGATAATTCTGATTTAAACGAGTTAAAATCAGCTTTAACAGATATTGATTTGGAATTTCTAAAAGATGAAATTCCTTCAGCAATTGAGCAATCAATTAAAGGAATAGAAAAAATTGCAAAAATAGTTGGCGCTATGCGTGATTTTTCACATTCCGGACCAAAAGAAAAAGTTGCAACAGATTTACATAGGTTGCTTCAAAATTCAATTACTATTTCAAGAAATGAATGGAAATATTACGCTGAAATGGTTACAGATTTTGATAAATCTATAAACTCGCTAATTTGTTATGCTTCAGATTTAGGCCAAGTTTTTGTTAATATTATTGTAAATGCATCGCACGCTTTAGAAAGTAAATTAAAAAATGAAAATGCAGCTAAAGGGCAAATTATTATTAAAACTATAAATAAAACAGAATTTGTAGAAATTATTGTAAAAGATAACGGAATTGGAATGTCTAAAAAAATTAAAGAAAGGATTTTTGAACCATTTTTTACAACTAAAGAAGTAGGCAAAGGTACCGGACAAGGATTATCAATAGCTTATGATATTATAGTCAATAAACATAAAGGCAGTATTGAAGTTGAAACCGAAGAAAATATTGGAACAAGTTTTATAATCAGATTGCCGGTTATTCAAGATTAATAAGGAAAGTAAATTCGAAATGAACCTAAGTGTATTATTCGTTGATGATAATGAAAATGTTCTTTCGGGAATTAGAAGAATGATGTACCCGTTAAAAAAAGACTGGAAACTTTATTATGCAAACGGAAGAAACGAAGCAATAAATATTTTAAATAGTAATTTTATTGATGTTATTATTTCAGATATTAGAATGCCGAGAGTGGACGGCACTCAACTTTTGCAAGAAGTAAAAGAAAAATTTCCAAGTATAATTAGGATTACACTTTCCGGCTACGCAAATGATGAATTAGCACTAAAGAATTCTAAAATTGTTCATCAATCACTTTTAAAACCAACAAGTCCAAAAATTTTAATTTCTACAATTGAAAGACTAATTCGCTTAAAAGAAACATTGAATAATGAAGAATTACAAAAAATTGTTAATGGATTAGACACTTTGCCAAGTTTGCCAGAAATTTATATTAAACTTGAAAATGAAATTAATTCACAAAATACTTCAATTGATAAAATTGGAAATATAATTGATAAAGATCCTATAATAACTGCAAAAATTCTTCAGCTTACAAATTCTGCATTTTTCGGATTACCACATAATATTACAAATATTAAACAAGCTTTGAACTTTTTAGGAATTAAAATGATTCAAACATTGGTGTTAACAATAAAACTTTTTAAAATGTTTGAAGATAAAAATCAAAATTCAAAATTATTTAAAGACGTTTGGGAACACTGTAACAAAGTTGCAATATTGGCAAGAAGAATTGCAATACTCAAATCGTTTTCAAGTGAGGATATTGAAGATTCATATTTAAGCGGATTGCTTCATGAAATTGGTAAATTAATTCTATTAAGTAATTATTCAACCGAAGAAATAGATATACTTTTCTCAAAAACTTCGCATGCAAATATTGGCGCATATTTATTGGGAGTTTGGGGTTTGCCAAATTCAATTGTTGAAGCAGTTGCATTTCATAACATTTATATTTTTATGGAAACGGATCAATTTACTCCCACAAAAGCAATTTACATTGCTAATAAAATTTCAAAAAATAAAAAATATAATTTTGAAGATTTGAATGAACAAAATATTGATGAAATAATTTCGGAATTTGACAAAGAAGATGGAGAATTTTCTCATGAATCCTAAAATACTTCTTGTTGATGATGAAGAACATGTGCTCGCCGGATATAGAAGAACTTTACGTTCTCACTTTGAAATTTTTACATCAACTTCCGGAAAATTAGCACTTTCTACTTTAAAACAAGAGGGACCATTTGCAGTTGTTGTTTCTGATTATAAAATGCCAGAAATGAATGGAAATAAATTTCTTTCTCTTGTTAAAGATTTTGCACCGGATTCGGTAAGAATTATGTTAACCGGTTTTGCTGATTTATCAACAACAATGGAAGCCGTTAATGAAGGAAATATTTTTAGATTATTAACAAAACCTTGTTCTGTTGATAAATTACTTTCCTCAATAAATGATGGAGTAAAACAATTCAATTTAATCAATGCAGAGAAAGAATTACTCGAAAAAACTTTAAAAGGTACAATAAAAATTTTAATAGATATTCTCTCAACCGTAAATCCCGTAGCTTTTAGCAGAGTTTCAAGATTTCAAAAATTTATTCCGCAAATTTCAAGTTTATTAAATATTGAAAATAAATGGGAAGTTGAAGTAAGCTCGTTGCTTTCGCAAATTGGACTTGTAACAATGCCGCCGGAAATATTGGAAAAAAAATTTAAAGGAGAGAATTTAGAAGTTGAACTTGAAAATATTTTTAATCAACATCCACAAATTGCAAAATCTTTTCTGAAAAATATTCCGCGTTTGGAAAATATTACCGAGTCTATTTATTACCAATTTCATCCATTTAAAAATGAAAACAAAAATGAAGTTTGTGAAGAAAAACTTCCGATTGCATCAAGAATTCTTTATGTGTTAAATAAATTTGATAGTTATGTAACAACTGGATTATCTTTTGAAGATGCTTATGATGAATTAAAAAAAAATGAAGATGAATTTGATCCAAATGTTTTAATTGCTTTGGATGCAGCAATTGCCGGAATATATCAAAATTTAAAATTAGTTTCTACCACTATTGAAGATGTTGAACCTGGTGTTGTTGCTGCTGCTGATATTATTGATAAGAATGGATTTGTGCTTATTACAAAAGGTGCTGAAATTACAAATATGATGAAACTAAAATTATTGAATTACAACAAATTGGGAAATGTTAAAAAGGAAATAAAGGTTTTAAAATAAAAACTGAGTAAAAATAAATTTTAAATTCTTTATGAAAATTAAAAAATACTTTTACTCAGTTTAGTTTACAATTTTTGTGTAATGGAAATTGCGCCTCTTAAATCACCAATTTTATAACCAATTGCTTTATCATCCGGATAATTTTTCTTTATTACATCTTTTACTTCGGCAATAATTTCATTTTCATTTCCATGACAATTTAAACACGGAGCTTCAATTAAAATTGGTTTTAAATATCTAATTGATTCTTCACCGTTTACATTAATTTTTTTAATGATTTCCGTTTTCTCGTTTAAATTATTTTCGGACAATAATTTAATAAACTCATCAATTCCCTTCTGCTCATATTCATCGGGATAATTTTCACTATTTCTATTTTTATAACTTACTCTTTTAACTTTCAGTTTCATAGTTTCTGAATATAATTTCGTTAAATCCGCAGCAGTATCTGAGCAGACAGTTACAGCTTTTAAGGGTCCGCCTTCGTGCATATTTTTCATTAAAACGGTTTTTAAACCGACTAAATATTCTTTTGCATATCCTCTAAATTCTTCAGAATATTTTTTTTCATCAAACTTATCTTCTTGTTTGCATGAAACAAAAAATAATATTGTTGTTATTAAGAGAGTTATTAAAAATTTCATTTTGATTATTTCTTATTTTGCTTTTGGTAAAGAAAATTCTGGTGCAATATATTTTTTATCCGAAACATAACTTTTGGCCAATGCTTTATTTATATCGTTAACATATTGAGCTTTTTCAATCAAACCTTGATAATAAGAAACAATATAGCCTTCTTTATCAACTACAAATGAAGTAGGAATTGAATTTATTCCGCCATATTGTTGAGCAACATTCATATCACCAATTAAAATTGGATAATTAATTCCATACTCTTTTATAAAAGGAACAACATCATTTTTTGTTGCGCCGCCTCTTGTAAAAGTATCTAGAGAAATCCCAATAATTTCAACGCCTTTATCTTTAAATTCTTTTTTAATTTGAATTAAATCCGGAATTCCTTTTCTACATGGCGGACACCAAGTTGCCCAAAAATCAATAATTACAACTTTTCCTTTGTAATCTGAAAGATTTACCAAATTTGACGTATCCACATTATAATTCGGCGGATATGGTCCTTCTTCGGATTCACCATTTGTGTTGTTAATAATAAAGAAAAACAAAACAGCAGCTAAAAACATTCCGGTATATAAATAGCTTCTGTGTTTGGGATTTTGAAAATCAAATTTTTTGTTTGATGTATTTTGAGTTTTTTCGTTATTGCTCATTCACTTCTCCTAAATCATTTAATTTTTATTTTTTGCAGAAAGATTGTTTAAATCGGAAACAAATTTACTAATTTCTGAATCAGAAAAACCTTTTTCTTTTGCGGCATTTTCTAATGTTCCCCAAATTGGTTCACCGCATCTTAAACATCTAATTCCTTTTTCCATCAAATAAACAACCGCATCGGGAATTTGTTTCACCAAATCTTCAATTTCTATTTCTTTAGTTACCATTTTCTTCTTTAATTTTCTTTTTGGAAGGAATTGAAATTAAAAATCCTACCGCCGCACCATAAACAGTTGAAATAAATGGATTGCTTGTAATTGGGCATCCGCCTGAATTACATCCAATAAAATGATAATATGCATATCCTAAAATAGCACCGCTTAAAACCGGTAAAATTCTTTTATAAACTATATACATTTATTTTCTTTATAAATTGTAGTAATTTGATGCACAAGTTCAATTTGGGATTCGAGAAAATTATAAATTTTTCTAAAAATTTCTGATGACAAAAAAAACATTTTATTTATTTGTTATATCGTTTTTAATAATCCATTTTTTCATTTCAAATTTTTGGCAAAAAGAATTTAGAAATCAATTATTTACGAATAAAAAAAATCAAGAAACAAAGTTTTTCCCCGCTGATTTTGAAATGTTAAAAAGAACTTTTCCGTATTATGATTTTAAACAAAATGCTTACAATGAATTATTAGCACAATTTAAAAATTTACGAGAAGAGCAAAGACTAAAAAAAAAGAATAATTTAGAATGGGAATTTGTTGGTCCCACAAATATTGGTGGAAGAGTTGTTGATATTGAATTTAATCCGCAAAATCCAAATATAGTTTATGCCGCAGCGGCAACAGGCGGAGTTTTTAAATCAGAAGATATGGGAATAAATTGGTTCCCGATTTTTGATGATCAGCCGTGTTTATCAATAGGAGACATTGGAATTGATCCGCAAAATCCCAATGTAATTTATGTTGGAACTGGAGAAGCAAACGGCGGACATAATAATTTTCCCGGTGTAGGTATTTTTAAATCTATTGATGCAGGAGAAACTTGGAACTTTATTGGATTGGATTCATCGGTTTCAATTGGGAGAATTTTGGTTGATCCAAATAATTCGCAAAAAATTTGGGTTGCAGCAGTTGGAAGTTATTTTACACCAAATTCACAAAGAGGAATTTTTCTAAGCGAAGACGGGGGAGTAAATTGGGAAAAATCTTTATTCGTTTCTGATTCAACCGGAGCAATTGATTTGGTAATTAATCCAATTAATTCCGATGAAATTTTTGCGGCAATGTGGGAAAGAGTTAGGCGACCAGTTTTTATTTCGAACACTCATCTTTATGGACCAACTAGCGGAATTTACAAAACAATTAATGGCGGGAAAACTTGGGGAAAATTTGGAACCGAAAATGGTTTGCCTAATGAAGCAAATGAAAATATCGGAAGAATTGGATTGAGCATTTCTCTATCAAATCCTCAAATTATTTATGCAACTTTTAGCGATGGAAATTTTTTAACCGGAATTTATAAATCGATTGATAGCGGAGAAAATTGGATAAAAACAAATTCTGATTTTACGGGAAGCGGAAATTTTGGCTGGTATTTTGGTCAAGTTAGAGTTCATCCGCAAACTCCGGAAACAATATTTGTTTTAGATGTGCCGCTTTTAAAATCAACAAACAGCGGTGTAAATTGGGATTTCAGTTACGGTTATGGAATTGATTTTCTCCTTCATGTTGATCATCATGCTTTGGCATTTCATCCAAATAATCCGGATTATATAATTTCCGGAAATGACGGTGGAATAAATATTTCTCAAGATGGCGGAATTACTTGGTCAAATCCGGTTCAACTTCCCACAACTCAATTTTATGAAATCGGTTTGGATAAAAATAATCCTAAAACTTTTTTGGGCGGAACACAAGATAACGGAACTATTATTACAAATTCCGGAAACGAAATTAACTGGGAGAGAATTTTAGGCGGAGATGGATTTTATGCAATAGTTGATCCAAATAATTCCAATATAATTTTTGCAGAATCGCAATTTGGAAATTTATTTAAAAGTATTGATGGAGGAAAAAATTTTAATTTGGCGTTGAATGGAATTAATCAGAGTGAGCCAACAAATTGGTCAACTCCGATTGTTATAGATCCCAATAATTCTAATGTTTTGTATTACGGAACATATAAAATATACAGAACAATAAATTCCGCAGAAACTTGGAATTCTATTAGCCAAAAATTGACTGATTATAATTCAGATAAAAAAATTGGTACAATTTCTACAATTGCCATTTCGCCTTCAGACTCAAATGTTATTTACATTGGTACGGATGATGGGAATATTTGGGTAACAAAAAATTACGGAATAACTTGGGAAAAAATTTCTAATAATCTTCCGCAAAGATGGGTTACAAGAGTTGCTGTTCATCCAACAAAAGAAAATATTGTTTATGCAACTTTTTCCGGTTTGCGTTGGGCAGAACCGCAATCTCATGTTTATAGAAGTGAAAACTTTGGCGAAAGCTGGCAAGAAATTAATAATGGCTTACCAGATGCACCAGTTAACGCTTTTGAAATTGATAAAATAAATCCAAAAATTCTTTATCTTGGAAATGATATTGGAGTATTTGTAAGTTACGATGAAGGGAATAATTGGGAAATTTTGGGAAATAATCTGCCAATTGTTGTTATAAACGATATGAAAATTCATCCCACGGAAAATTATTTAGCAATTGGAACACATGGAAGAGGAATTTTTAAATTGGATTTGAATCCTATTACAAAAGTTGATTACGATAAAATAGAAATTCCGAATGAATTTATTTTATATCAAAACTATCCAAATCCGTTTAACCCAACAACAACTATTGAATATAACGTTTCGTCAAACCTTGCTTATCAGCAGAAACGTGAAATGTCAAATGTAGAAACGTTTAATGCAACTTCTCTACAATTAAATGTGTTTGATGTTTTAGGAAAAAAAATTAAAACATTAATTAACGAAAAAAAATATCCGGGAAATTATAAAGTAACTTTTAATGCAGAAAATCTTCCAAGCGGAATTTATTTTTATAAATTAAAATCCGGTAAAACTGAAATTGTGAAAAAAATGGTACTAATGAAATAAATTTAATTTGTGATGCCGACCAAAGTTTGATAATAATACTTTCCTATATTTTGATTACATCAAAACTATTTTTTTCTTAATTTAAGAATTAATAATTTAATTCAAATCCGATGCAAAAGAATTTTTCGATATTAATTATAATAATTTTTGTATCACTTCTAACTTTTTGCAGTGCGCCCCATAATAATCCACTTGATCCTGAAAATCCAAATAATGAAATTAGTTTAATCGAAGGTTTTATTAAGTCAGTTAAAATTCCCCAAATACCAATAAAAGATGTAAAAATATTTTGGCAAAACGGCGGAATAATTACAAATTCTGATGTAAATGGATATTTCAAAATTGAAAATCTTGAACAAAAAGACGGTTGGTTAATTATTGAAAAATCCGGTTACTCAACAGATTCCATTTATGTTAGTTTTAATTATCAAAGAAAAATTTCGCAAAATATTTTCCTTAATGCAATTCCAATTATTTCTGAACTTAAATTTTATAGTATTACAGAAAATAAATATCCTTCTCAGCAGATTTATAGTATTGGAATTAAATTAAAAATTAATGATGAAGAAAACGATGTTGATTCTGTATTTATCGAAAATTCTGAGCTGAAAATAAATAAACAACTTTTGTACAACTCAACAAAAAAATATTATGAAAATTCAATAACATTGGAAGATTTGAAAATCACATCGATAGATATTGTAATTGGTAAAGAGTTTAAATTAAATGTTATGGATGCTGAATCAAAAAAGTTTGAAATAGGAAAAACAAATATTAAAAGAATAATTAAAGAAGAAATTTCTGCAATTTCACCGCTTGGAAAAGATACGGTAGATTCTCCAAATCCAATACTGGCTTGGAACAGATTTAAACCCGGTTTTGATTTTAGATATTTAATTGAAATTTATACAGATGAGATAGCGCCAAGATTAATTTGGCAAAGTGATGTTAATTTTGAAGAAATACAATTGCAGACAAATGCAAATTTACAAAGCGGTGAATACTTTTGGGTAATTTGGGCAATTGATGAATTTGAAAATAGAACAAGATCAAAACCTTCAAGTTTTATAGTAGAATAAATTATGCAGAAAAATTTTCCAAATATAAGCGAGCTTAAAAATCTTACAAAAGATCAATACGAGGCTTTATATAATTTGAGTCAAACTTTAAATTCGGCATCTCAAGAAGAATCTTTGATAGAAAATATAATTGATATTTTGATTGAAGTTACAAATGCTGAACGAGGTTTATTTGCAAAATATGATTCGGAAACTTTTAAATTTTCAATCGTATCTGCAAGAAATTTGAAGAAAGAAAATATTTCTGATTTATCAAATTTTTCATCAAGTGTAATGCAGCAGGTTGTAAATAAAAATAAACCTGTTTTATATCATGATGTTCAATCAAACCCAAAACTCACACAGTTCGAGAGCGTTCAACTTCATAAAATAACTTCTATTCTTGGAGTTCCGATTAAAAAAAATGAAAATATTTGGGGAGTAATTTTAGTTGATAGTCAAACCGACCGAAAAGAATTTACGGATAAAAATTTATTGTTTCTGCAATTTTTCTCAAATCTTGCATCAATAACTTTTGATAAAATTTTTGAAATAGAAAATCTTGCTGATGAAAATATTCGCTTGAAAAATGTATTGGAATCATTTGAAAATATTCCGGATATGATTGGAGAAAGCAAGCCAATTAAGGAATTAACCAATACAATTCATAAAGTAGCAAATACAGATGCAACAGTTCTAATTCTTGGCGAAAGCGGCTCTGGTAAAGATTTGGTAGCGCGTGCAATTCATAATTTAAGTCATCGAAAAGATTTTCCTTATTTAGCACAATTCTGCGGATCAATTCCCGATAGTCTTTTAGAAAGTGAACTTTTCGGTTATGTGAAGGGAGCATTTACAGGCGCAATAAAAGACAAAAAAGGGCTTTTCGAAATAGCCGATAACGGAACATTTTTCTTAGATGAAATTGCGGATATCTCAAGCGCGCTTCAAGCAAAGTTGCTCCGCGTTATTGAGAATAAAGAAATAATTCGACTTGGCGATACAAAAGTTAAAAAAATAAATGTTAGAATTTTAACAGCGACAAATAAAAATCTTAAAAAATTAGTTGAAGAAGGAAAATTTCGCGAAGATTTGTATTACAGATTAAATGTTTTTCCAATTTATGTTCCGGCATTAAGAGAAAGAAAAGAAGATATTCCCCTTCTTGCAAAATATTTTATTGAGCAGAATGGAAACAAAAATATCAAATTAAATTTAAATGCAATAAATAAATTAGAAAAATATTCTTGGCCTGGAAATGTTAGACAATTGCAAAATGTTTTAAGTCGTGCAATAATTTTAACATCTAACGGAATAATTAATGATGAACATATTGCATTGGAAAATGAAAGCAGCGAAAGTTTTAACAAAAGAACTTTACATGAAATTGAAATGAAAATTCTTCTTGATAGATTAAATGAATTTCAAGGGAACAAAACTTTAGCTGCAAAGTCTCTTGATGTTTCGGTAAGATGGATTCAATTAAAAATGAAAGAATTTAATAGTGAATCCGAATGAAAGAAAATTTAAATGAGATATTATTTAAGAAATTTGAGATTTTAAACTGCTTCAAGAAAGATGAACATTCAGCAGTTTATTTGGCAAATCATATTTTTTTGGAAAAAAAGGTCTTTTTAAAAATTTTAAATACCGAAACAATTCCGGATTCTTCAATTATTGAAAGATTTAAGAGAGAAGCTAAAATCCTTGCCCAGCTTGAACATCCGAACATTATAAAAGTTTTCGATTTCGGAATGTTTGAAAACTTTTTCTACATTTCGTTTGAATATTTCGAAAGTAAAAATCTTCGCGAAGTTTTAAATTCTATAAAATTATCTGATGAAAATAAAAAAGATATTTTTCTGCAAATTGTAAAAGCTCTGGATTTTGCACATTCCAAAAACGTAATTCACAGAGATATTAAACCGGAAAATATTTTAATTAATGAAAACCTCGAAGTAAAATTGACAGATTTCGGGTTAGCACAAGATGCGTTAAATAATTTTGTTACACAAAAATATTCTGTTGTTGGAACTCCGGCTTACATGTCGCCCGAGCAAATTCAAGGTGAATCTTTAACTTATAAAAGTGATTTGTTTTCTTTGGGAATTACAGCAGCAGAATTATTTCTCAGTAAAAATTTATTTTTGGGCGAAAACACAAACGAAACGATTAATAATATAATTTCATTCAATGAAGAAAATTATCAATCAGAGTTTGAGATTTTATCTGATGAAATTAGAAAAGTTATTAAAGGATTGCTTGCCGCAAATCCAGAAAATAGATTTGAATCGTGCAAAAATATTTTAGAAATTTTTAATGTACAAAATGTGTACCCAAACAAAATTGAAAAAAAGTATGAAAAGAAAATTCTTATTCCAATTTTAATTTTTATAGGAATTTTTAGTTTAATAATTTTGTTGAAATTTTTATTGAACAATTTTGAAGATAAAAATTCTAAAGATAATAATCTCAAATCAGAAAATTTTTCGGATACAAATTTTATAAATCAACAAAACTCCAAATCTGCAAAAGTTGATACTCAAAAAAAATCGGAAATTGAAAATGCTGAAAATTTAATTCCTCAAAATTTTGATAAAATAATTTCATCAGAAAATTTAAATTCAGCTCAAAATATTTTTGGCGAGCTATATGTAAAATGTTATCCTTGGGCAAAAGTTTATTTAAATAATAAATTTATAGAAACAACTCCGCTCGAAAATAATATTAATACAAAATCCGGAAATTACTTACTAACATTGGTTCATCCGGAATATCCAAAATTTTCAGATAGTATAAAAATTATTCCAAACAAACTTACTTTTGTAGAAATAAATTTAGATACGTTATTTGGATATTTTAATTGCCAAGTTTTTCCTTGGGGAGAAATTTTTATAAACGGTGAAAAAAAAGGAGTTACTCCACTTGAATTTCCGATTAAGCTGTTTGAAGGAAATTATAAATTGACAATTAAAAACCCGCAGTTTTCGGAAATTGAGCAAAAAATTAAAATTGTAAAAAATGATACATTGAGCATGAAGTTTAATATGAAAAATTATCAATAAATTTTTATGGTATGGTAATTGATAAATTATAAATTTAGGTCAGTCTGGAAATTTTAATTATGAAAAAATTTTTAATAATATTTTTCTTTTTTTCTGCAATTCAATATTCTCAGTTTGATTATTGGGAAACTTTTAATACAATGCCAAAACCAGTTGCCGGTGGAGATATTTGGCAAAATAATGAAAACATTTTTATTATCGGCGGATATTCTGATTCAACACAAAATTATACAAATTGGATTCAGCGATATAATTTATTTTTAAATCAATGGGATTTGGATACAATAAAAACAGCAAGATTTGGACTTGTTGTTGAAAATTATAATAATAAAATTTATTTCTTCGGCGGAGTAAATTCTGAAGATTCTTCAATTTCCGGAATTTCAAATTGGGAAGCAGATTTTACAAATGAAAATACTTTGCAATTTAATTTTAATTTCAATAGAATTTTTTCTACTGGACATATTATTGGTGATAATTTTTACATTATCGGCGGAAACCCGCTTCCCGGAACCCGCTCCGATACAATGGCTTATTTAATTGAGTATAATTTAAATGAATCAAAAATTATACATGAAATCGATACTTTATTTAAGGATGAAGATTTTCCAGAACAGCAAATGTCGGAAGTTATTGGAAATAATATATTTATTTTCGGCGGCGTTATAAATGGAATTTCGCAAGATATTTATAAATACAATATTGTTGATCATAGTTACGCAAAACTTGATGTTAAACTTTTAGAACCGCGGGCTGGCGGTCGTGCAATAATTGGAAGCGAACCGAATCAAATTTTAATTATCGGCGGATATAATGAAACTTCACAAACATTAAATTCCGTTGAAGTTTTTTACGATTTTGGAAATGAATATTATATAACCCAAGCTGCACCGATTCAACAAGCTCGTTATAATTTTATGACAGCAAAACTTGATGATTATATTTATATCTTAGGTGGATTTGATGAAAATGGAAAAGTTATAAATTCGATTGAAAGGACATATTCTGCAGCTGTTACAGATTTGGAAGAATCAATAATAGAAAATAATATTAATTTATTTCAAAATTATCCAAATCCGTTTAACCCAACAACAACAATTGAATATTCGGTTCCATCAACGTCTGTCATGCTGAATTCATTTCAGCATCAAAAGATCCCGAAACAAGTTCGGGATGACAACCAAAACGTAAATTTAATTGTGTATGATGTTTTGGGTAGAGAAATTGAAACATTAGTTAACAAAAATAAAACTCCTGGAAATTATCAAATTCAATTTGATGGAACAAATCTTCCAAGCGGAGTTTATTATTATCAATTGCGGTTTGGATCAAATATTCTTACCAAAAAAATGCTCTTGCTGAAATAATATGAAATTCATTCAAATATTCATTTTACTATTTCTTTCAACTTTGCAAATATTTTCTCAAGTAAACCTTGATATTTCTAATTTGCAAAAACATTATGAAGCATTTGAATACTCTACAATTGTTATAAAATCAGAAGCATTATTATTGGATAAAGAAAGATTCACCAAAAAAGATTTAATACAGATTTATACACTTAAAGCGGCATCACATTTTTCTATGAATGATTCCGAAGATTCGCGAAAATCATTTATTGAAATCCTAAAACTTGATGAAAATTTTGAGCTTAATAATTCGCAATATTCTCCAAAACTTGTCGCTTTTTTTGATGAAGTAAAAAAAGAATTCCTAGATATTTTAGAAGAAAAAAATAAACCTCAGCAAATAAAAATTATTCAACCGGACGAAAATATTTTTCCTCGACAAAATAAAAATGAAATAAACATTGCGCTGGCAAAGTCAATACTGATGCCGGGTTTGGGACATTTACATTTAAACGAGAATTCTAAAGGTTGGATTTTAACATCTATAAGCACAGTAAATTTAGCTTCAATGATATATTTTATTTTCGACGCAAATAAAAAGGAAGAAAATTATCTAGCTCAAACAAATCAAGAGCAAATAAAAATTAAATATGATGCATACAATAAATCATATAAAATCAGAAATGTATTAATCGGAACTTACGCCGCAATTTGGCTTTATTCGCAAATAGATATTTTGTTTTTTTCTAATGAACTTGGAAGCGAAAAAGTTTTAACAAATTTTCAAAATCAACAAAATAGTATAATATTTTCCTTCAATTTTACATTATAATTCCTGCGAAAAATATTCGTTTAAACGAAAAAATTTCGCACAAAACTCAAATCGAAATCTAAAATTCTATCATAACAGTAGAATAATAAATTAACTTCTTGGCATTTAATTTGAGCAAAGTTTATAAGAACGGAATAATCATATGAAAACAAAATTATTACTAATTATAATATTTTTTATAAATAATATTTTTTCACAACAAGATTCGATAGATGAATTAATAAAATATTATCCTCTCCATATTGGTGATTACTGGGAATACGAAGTTTCTCAGCGTGATGAAGGGAAAATTTATAGTTGGATTGGTTTTAGAAAAATTATTGGTGATACTCTTTTAAATAATAGAAATTACTTTACAGTTACTGAAAGCAAAATGGGCACAGTAAATTCTGATTTTATTCGCAGATATTTTTTAAGAATTGATTCATTAAAAGGAAATATATATGAATATGATCAAAGTATTAAAGATATTTTAGTAGATAGTTTGCAAATAAATATTGGTGATACATTAAAATATAATTGCTCCAAGTTATCTGATTTTTATATAAAGGAAATCTTTGGAAACTCTGTAGAAACCAGAATCTATACAGAAGCATGCATTACAAATGAATTAGTATCTTATGATATTGAGTTATCAAAAAATTTTGGATTAACAAATAAATTATATTCTGAGTCTATTGTAACACCGATTTCATATGAATATAATTTAATTTTTGCAAATATTAACGGAATTGAATATGGAATAAAAACCGATATAAATAATAATTTCCCATTACAAAAATCTTTTTTGCTTAAACAAAACTATCCCAATCCTTTTAACCCAACAACAAATATAAATTATTCAGTTCCAAAATCTCAAAATGTGAAAATCATAATTTATGATATGCTTGGTAATGAAGTAAAAACAATTCTTAACGAACTTAAAATTGCCGGCAATTATTCAATAAACTTTAATGGAGAAAATCTTTCTTCCGGTATTTATTTCTACAGATTAATTGCCGGTGAAAATATTCTGACTAAAAAAATGACTTATATTAAATAGATAAAGTATGAAAAAGCATCAATTCAAAAATTTTTTATTCTTCACTTTTATTCTTTCCGTTTCAATTTATTCACTTTTGGAACCGGATGAACCAAAAATTCTTTTGAAAAAATATTATCAAAATTGTGAATATGAAAAAGCTATTGAGCAAGCTCAAATCATTTTGAAAAATTCAAACCTTTCTAACAAAGAAAAATCAGAAACATATTTAATAAAGGGAATTTCAGAATATTCATTGAATAAATTTTTAGATGCTAGAATTTCCTTTTCTGAATTATTAATAATTGAAGAGAATTTTAATTTAGATACAAATGAGGTTTCGCCAAAAATTGTAAAATTTTTTAATGAGTTAAAACAAAATAATTATA
This sequence comes from Ignavibacteriota bacterium, assembly GCA_016716225.1. Lineage (NCBI taxonomy): Bacteria > Pseudomonadati > Ignavibacteriota > Ignavibacteriota bacterium. The sequence continues at coordinate 623,763 of JADJWT010000001.1, forward strand.
GCCAACCCCTAAAATAGAAACTGTGCAAGGTTAAACTTAAACACAACTAAGCACGGTTTCTATTGGATTTGAGAATAACTTTTTAATAAACATAAAGAGGCTGTGTATGAAAATATTTAAACTAATTTTAATCGCGTTTTTTTTTCTTTCCAATTTTACATATGCTTATACGGAATTAAGGATTAACAATCCGCAAACTTGGTATGTTGGTCAAGGCACAATTAAAGAAGCAACTCTTTCAATTCAACCAAAGGGAATTTATTTTGAGTATAATTTATACTTAACTTTTTCTGCAATTAATTTAGGATTAACACATGAAGATACAGTTGAAATAATTTACAATTTTAATCTTCCACAAAATTCAATTGTACATGATTCATGGCTTTGGTTCAATGGAGAAATTATTAAAGGAAAAATTCTTGACCGCTGGACAGCTTCACAAATTTATGAACAAATTGTTGGAAGAAGACAAGACCCCTCAATTCTTGTAAAAAATTATAATGATCAATATGAGCTTAGAGTTTTTCCGTTAGCTGGCGATGAAACGAGAAAAGTTAAACTTACATTTTTAGTTCCAGCAATTTGGAATTCAGCAAATGTAACTGCTGAAATTCCGACGTATTTACTTCATAGTTCGTACATACTTTTAGAAAATTTTGATTTGCAAGCAAAGCTTACGGATGATTGGAAAAATCCCAAAGTTTTAGAATTTGCAGACAAATCTTTTTCTGAAGTAATTGATTCAACGAATGGAAATTATCTCTCCATGAATTTTGTAAAAAATGAAATTTATTCAAATTCCAATTTAACTTTTTCAATCGATGCACCTTTTAAGAATGGAATTTATTTAAGTAAATTTGAAGGAACCGATGAAAACCTTTACCAGCTTGCGTTTCTGCCCGCAGTTCCGCAAGAAGTAATGAAAAACAAAAAAGCTGTAATTCTTATTGATTATCAAATTTCAAACAGTTCAACAACAAAAAACGATGTTTTAAATGGAATTAAAAGAATGCTGCATCAATATTTTTCTGAGCAAGATTCATTCAATTTAATTTTATCAAACAAAACTATAAATCGTATAAGTGAAAACTGGATTTCTGCCGACAGTAATTCTATTGAAAATACTTTTAATAATTTAACGCAAAACTTACTTTCGGATTATAGTAATTTACCTTCACTTCTTTCAAATGGAATTCAATTTATCAACGGGAAAAATAATGAGGGACAAATTATTCTTCTCGCAAATTCTGATAATGTTGGTGAAGCTGAAGTCGCAAATTCTTTAATTGAAGATTTAATGAAAATGATGAATGAGATTTTTCCAATCAATGTTGGGAATTTCCAAGAGAATTATACAAATTGGTATTACTATGGCGGAATTGATTACTTGGGAAATTCTTATTTTTATCAAAACTTAACAAGACTAACCGGAGGAAATTTATTTAGCACTGATTATCAAAATTCTTTTAATGCAATGATAAATAATTTATTTACATCTCTTAATTCACTTCTTTCTACTTATGATCTTCATACTGCGTTGGATAATGGCTTTACTTACGGAAGATTTGATTTTAATACAAATGATAACTTGGTTTCGCTAAATACCCCAATTCTACAAATCGGAAAGTATATCGGTACATTTCCATTTAATATTGAATTTAACGGAATTTATGATGGAACTCCTTTCTCCAATTCTGAAGAAGTTACAGATAAAAATACAATTATTGCAGATTCAATCTCTGATGTAATTTGGGCGGGGAAATTTATAAGCACAATTGAAGGAAATTATGATTACTATTACAGCAATTTAACAAATCAAGAAATTTATGAAATAATTGATCTCAGCGTTAACAAAAAAGTTCTTACAAAATACACAGCTTTTCTTTGCTTAGAACCGGGAATGGAAATTGATATAACTGATCCAAACCAATTTATTGATGATGGTAATGGTGAATGGGTTGTTGATGTTGAAGAAACAGAAGAAATTAATTCAGATACACTTTTTACATCTTATCCAAATCCGTTTAATAATCAAACTACAATTAAAATCAGATTGAGCAATAAAATAAATCCCGAAACTGCTACATTCAAAATCTATAATGTACTTGGGCAAGTTGTAAAAACTTTTATACCTTCAGCAAATATAAATGAAACAAAAGAATTTGAATTTTTCTGGAACGGTGAAAATGATAATAACTCATATGTTGCAAGTGGAAATTACTTTTTTGTTATGCAGCATGCGGGTAAAGTAAAAACATTAAAATTGGTTTTGGTAAAATAAAAATTTCAGCACATAAATTTTTAGAAATGACAGATTTATTTTTTGTGAATTTATCATTTCACAAAAATCTGTTGGGAGGCAATTCTAAATTATTTGTGTGCTGTTTTTTGTATTTAAGAATTGAAAAGTTTTTCAGATTTTTGATAAAGTTTCAATAAACTGAAAATGTTAATTTATATTAAGAAATTAATAGTGAAAAACTTAAAAAATTAGAAAGAAGTTTTTGAAATTTCGATAATAATAAAGGCATGTTTTTTGTAAATATTATTAATTAAACATGAGAAAAAAATGAAAAATATTTTACTAATATCATTTATGTTAATAATTTCATACAAGATTAATTTTGCTCAACAAAACTATGAAAATCCTATCGATTATTATCCTATGCAAATTGGGAATAAATGGATTTATGAACAAATTGAACTTGAAAATATAAATGATCCAATTAATAATTTTATAGTTACGGATACATTTTTTGTTGAAGTAGTCAAAGATTCGCTAATGCCGAACGGCATTAAATATGCCGTTCTTAATCGAGAATTTGGACCCGGAAAATTTGTAAGATCCGATTATAATGGAATATACTATTATAACGAGTTTGATTCTACCGAAGCTTTAATTTATGATTATGATGCAAATTTAAATGAGAAATATGATATCCATCATTCAATTTTATCTAAGTCTGAATTAATTACTAAAGAAAAATTTTATTTATATGGAGATAGTGTAAATGCTTTAACATATTATGTTGACGGTCTTGTTTCATTTCATTTAACTATTGCAGAGAATTTTGGTCCAACAAATTTATCAAATTATAGTGTTCCTGTAATTTTTAAAAATATAGGTGCATATATTAACGGTAAAATTTACGGTGAAAACCCTCTCGATTATTATCCTCTGCAAATTGGGAATAAGTGGATTTATAATGTGCAAAGAATAGATTATGACTCTGATTATTATCCAAATGAAAGTAATTATATTGTTATCCGAGAAGTTAAAGATGAAATTTTAATGAATGATAAAAAATACTTCTCTATCATGGCAACAAATACAAATAGTGGATTCGTTGAATACTCTTTTGAAAGAATTGATTCAGCTCAAGGAAAAATCTATAAATATGATGAGTCATTTGAAAATACAAAGGAATTTTTATTAGAAAATCTGTCTTTAGAAAAGGATCAAAATTTTGAGAGTTTTGTTAAATATAAAAATGAATTATATGAAACTGACATTTATTTTACTTCCACATCTCTTGAAAGTATCTTTGATGAATCTGAAAAAATACAGACCAAATCATTCGAATTTAATTGTGTATATTTTTCTAATTACACTTTATCAATCGGAATAGGAAAAACTTCTCATTTCAGTACTAAAATTGATGGATTTGATGAATATTGGATATTAAAAGCTGCTTTTATAAATGGTAAAATCTATGGTGACACAACTTTAGTCGGAATTGAATCTGATCAATCTCAAATAATTCCAACAAATTTTTCTCTTTCACAAAATTATCCTAATCCGTTTAACCCAACTACAACAATAGAATATTCTGTTCCTAACGTAGAGACGCAAAATTTTGCGTCTCTACAACTAGTTGTGTATGATATTTTGGGAAGTGAAGTTGCAACCTTGGTTAACCAAACTCAAAAGCCCGGAAATTATAAAATTCAATTTGAGGGATTAAATCTTCCAAGTGGAGTTTATTATTACCAATTAAAATCCGGTAATTTTTCTCAAACAAAAAAAATGATAATTCTCAAATAAAATTAAACTCGTATGAAAACACTTAAACAAATTTTACTACTAATATTTATCTCATTTTCTTATACATTTCCCCAATGGCAAAAACTGAATGAAGGAATTAAAGGCAATTATCCAACCCGATTGCAATTTGTAAATGATAATATTGGTTTCACACTTTTATATCCATCTACAATTTTAAGAACTTTAGATGCTGGAAATTCTTGGGAAGAACTGCAAATCAATCCGGATTTAAGCATAAATCAATTCAGTTTTATAAATAAAAATATTGGCTGGATAGTTTGTTCAAATAATATAGCAACAAAATTAATAATTCAAAAAACTGAAAATGGTGGAATTACTTGGGAAACACAATTTGAAGAACCATACGAAAATTGGTACGGCTTAAACTCCTTACAAACATTGGACGAAAATAATATTTATGGGACAAGTTACAACAAAATAATTTCTTCAAATGATGGAGGCGAAACTTGGGATGAAATTACACCGCAAGGATTTATTGGTGAATATCGCAATATCAAATTTCTTTCTTCAAATCTTGGCTTTGTAAGTTTTTACAACAATATTAATTATGAACCGGCATTGCTAAAAACTGAAGACGGTGGAACATCTTGGAACTTACAACAATTTAAAGATTTAAGCAATATAAACGAAATTCTTTTTATTAGTGATTCAACCGGAATTTTTACGGCTCTTGATGATTCATCAAATAATGTAATTTTCAAAACTATTAACTCCGGTAAAAGTTGGGACCAAATATTTAAATCTGATTCAATTAGTTTTAACAATTTAAGATTTATTGATGATCAAACATTTTACGGAACTACTTGGCAAGGAAGAAATTATGAAATTACTTATCTCAAAAGTTTTGATGGAGGTATAACTTGGAATTCCCAAAATCCAAAATTCCATTTTTACAATAATGAAAATATATTTCCACAGTTTTCTTTAAGTGATATTTATTTTAATTCCATTGGTGAAGGAATAATTATTGGAAGTCTTGGTTATTATATTACTGTTTTTAAAAGTTTGGATAACGGAATTAATTGGTACATGCAAAAATATTCTTGTCCATTTACTCAAATTAATTTTACAGATTCATTACACGGTATTGCATTTGGCGGATATGAGGTTGACGGTTTTCATGTTTTAGATTCGTATGGACAAGTCTTTTCTACAACTGACGGCGGTAAATCGTGGGAAATTATTTCCGAAATTCCAACAAGAATTATTAAAGCAGATTTTATAAATGAAAACATTTCATATGTCCTAACAAAAACCGGTGACTGGGGAAACATTACAAATATTTTTAAAACGATAGACAGAGGAAATAACTTTTCTGATATAATTTCTTTTGAAACAGATTTTAAAGAGCATAATATTTTTGCATATGATTTTGCAATGTTCAATGAAAACAAAGGCTGGGTTGTTGGAAACTATAGTGATTCTTTATCATATGGTTCAATTATTATTGAAACAAATGACGGCTGCAAAACTTGGCAAACTGTTTTTATTTCTCCGAGTTTAAATGATATTTACAAGAGGCTAACTTCTATTAGCATTATTGATTCAATCGTTTGGGCTGTAGGCGAAAGCGGACAAATTATAAAATACACCCCACAATTTGGTTGGAAAGAAATTAAAACAGATATTTATATTCCTCTGGAAAAAGTACTTTTTAAAGATGAATTAAACGGATGGATTTCCGGAGGATTTTATAATTCACAAGAATACCAATACTCATTATTTTCAACAACGGATGGCGGAAATTCTTGGAATAAAATGAACAACTTCAATTATAAAATTAATGATATCGTTTTTACTGATTCTGAAAATGGAATTTTTATTGGAAATGATTCTGAATATAATGGTGTAATTTTCAAAACTTCTGATGGCGGAAAAAATCTAAAATTAGTTTTAGATAATCAAATTGGTGAATTGTACGATGTTGAAATTAAGGATAAAAATATTTGGATTTCTGGAAATTATGGCTTGTTGTTAAAATCTAAAGATTCAATTTTAACTTCTGTTGATGAAAAAAAATCAGTTCCGCAAAATCTAATATTACACCAAAATTATCCAAATCCGTTTAATCCAATTACAAATATAGAATACAGCATTCCAACAAATATGAAAAGTGAAATGTCAGATATAGTCTCAGACTTTAGTCTTAGTAAAATATCATTAAAGATCTATGATATTTTAGGCAGAGAAATTAAAACACTTGTTAATGAAATTCAAAAACCCGGTAATTACAAAATTCAATTTGATGGGAGTAATCTTTCAAGTGGAGTTTATTATTACCGAATAAAATACGATTCATTCCTTCAAACTAGAAAAATGTTATTGCTTAAGTGAAAGAAACAAATTGATGAAAATTATATTTAAATACTTTCTTATTATTCTATTTGTATTTACAAATAAAAATTTAACTCAGCAAAATCCTAAAATATTTATTAACGAAATTCTTGCATCGAATGTTTCTGTTGATGCGGATATTGTTGACTTTGACGACTATTCAGATTGGATTGAAATTTATAATGATGAAATTTTTGATGTTGACATTTCCGGATTTTATTTAACCGATAATTTTAATAATCCAACTAAATGGGAAATTCCTTCCGGAACAATCATTAATGCAAAAGGTTTTTTAAGATTTTGGGCAGATGGATTTGATAATTATCCCGGACAAACTTTCAGACGAGATTATTATCCTTATGATTATTTTACAACAAAATATTATCATTTAAATTTTAGTTTAAGCAGATCATCGGAAGAAATAGGATTTTTCTCCCCAGATACAATTCTTGTCGATTCAGTTTCATATAATTTACAGTTGCAAGATATTTCAATGGGAAGAAAACCCGATGGTTCATCCAACTGGTTTTATTTTGGTGAGCCGACACCAAAGGCTTCGAATATTACTGAAGGAATATTAAATACAAATTATTCTGCTGAACCAAACATTTCGTTAGAAAGCGGAAATTATAATTCACCACAAAATGTTTCAATCACTTCAACCAATACAAATTCGTTAATAAAATTTACTTTGGATGGTTCAAGTCCAACGAGCAATTCCGAGACTTATATAAGCCCAATTTTAATTGATAAAAATTCAGTTTTGAAAGTAAGAGTTTTCGAAGAAAATAAACTTCCAAGTAAAATAATTACCAAATCATATTTTGTAAATGAAAATTTTTCTATTCCGGTAATTTCGTTATCAACAGAACCAAGTATTTTATTTGATAATTCATTTGGAATTTATTCTAATAATTTCAAAGAAAGAGAAATTCCTATTAGTATTGATTTAATTGAGCCAAATGGAAATTTGGGAATAAGTTTAAATGCCGGATTAAGATTAACGGGACAAGCTTCTTTATTCTATCCGCAAAAATCATTTACAATTTCTGCTGATAACAGATTCGGTTTTGATGAAATTGATTACAAATTTTTTAGTGAAAGAAATTACACAATTTTTAATTCCATTTATTTAAGAAATGCTGGTGTGCCGGATAATCGTTCAACATTTTTTAGAGATGCACTTCAGCACAGTTTAGTGATAAATAAAATTGATATTGACTGCCAAGCTTACCAACCTTCGCTGGTTTTTATTAACGGAAACTATTGGGGAATTTATAATATCAGAGAAAAAATTGATAATAATTATTTATTTGCACTTCACAATGTAAACCCGGAAAACATAGATTTGCTAGAATATAACGGTAATTCAATTCCCGAAGTTATGGAAGGCGATGCAGATAATTATAATTCATTTTATTCATTTATTGAAAATTCCGATTTAACAATTGAGGAAAATTATAACACTGTTACGAACTGGATGGATATTGATGAATATATAAATTATCAAATAAGCGAAATATTTTTTGATAATGTTTTTTGGCCCGAACAAAATATGAGAATGTGGCGTGAGAAAAAAGACGGCGCTAAATGGCGATGGATATTGCACGATCTTGATTTTGGCTTTGGAATGCCGAATCAGCGTTCAATCGGTTATGCAAATAATTCTTTAAAATTAGCAACTTCAACAAAAATTAATAATGAATTCACTCCTCCGATGTGGTCAACTTTAATTTTTAGAAAACTTCTTACAAATAATGATTTTAAAACAATATTCATTCAAAGATTTTCAAGTTATTTAAATTCAATATTTCACCAAGATACAATTCTTTCAAATATTGATAAGCTCAGAAATGCAATTGCTCCAGAAATGCCAAAGCATATTAGTCGATGGAGAAACGGCGAATACTATTACGGAAATCCAATTCAAAGTTTATCTGAATGGCAAAGTAATATAAATGTAATGAAAGAATTTGGAGAGAATCGTCAATTCCATCAGCGCCAGCAAATAATTGATTTTTTTAATTTATCGGGTTTGTCAATTGTTACAATCAATTTTGAAAATGAAAACTTGGGAAATGTCTTAATTAATTCTGTTGAAACAGTTTACAAAAGTTCAACAAATATTTATTTCAAGGATATTCCGATTGAATTAAAAGCTGTTCCAGATGTTGGACTTAAATTTGTAAAATGGATTGGTGTTGCTCAAGAATTAGAAAATCAAAATCCATTAATTTTTCCAATTGTCGAAGATTCACTAAACATATCTGCACAATTTGAACCAATTTCAATTAACACAATTCCAAATGTAATTTCATCTAATACCACATTGAGTTTTACAAATTCTCCTTATTATGCATTAGGAAATATTAAAGTAGATTCAAATGTTACACTAACAATAGAAAGTGGTGCAGAGATTTTAATGCCGGAAAATTCCAAAATTTTACTAAATGGTTGTTTATTAATTAACGGAACTGAAGAAAACCCAGTTATTATAAAAACTAACGAATCTTCAAATAATTGGGGTGCTTTGTGTATTGTTAATTCAACCGATTCATCAATTATTAAGAATCTTAAAATTATTGGAGCAACAAAAGGATTTGATAATTCAAGAGATAGAGCTGCTATATCTACTTATAATTCTAATGTTTATCTAGAAGGAATAACTGTTGAAAATGTTCAAGCTCCAATTTTTTCTCAATACGGCAATATTACAATAAAAAATTCTAAACTCAATACTGAATATTCGGGAGATTTAATAAATATCAAAAAAGCAAATTTTGCGCTTGTTGAAAATTGTGAACTTATCGGGAATGATCAATTTGATTCTGATGGAATTGATTATGATGAAATAAATTCGGGAATAATTAGAAATAATAAAATTTATAATATTTACGGCTTTAACAGCGATGCAATTGATTTGGGCGAAGGTGCAAAAAATATTTTAATTGAGAACAATATAATTTTTAATGTAAATGATAAAGGCGTATCGATAGGAAACAGTTCATCCGGAATAATTAAAAGAAATGTAATTGCAAATTGCGGAATGGGAATTGGAATAAAAGATCATAATTCATACGGATATAGTTTAAATAATACATTTTACGGAAATCAGTATGCTGTTGCATGTTTCGAAAAAAATATTGGTGAAGGCGGAGGAAATGCTGATGTTATTAATTGCATTCTTGCCGATAGCAAAACTTCAGCAATTTTAATTGATGAATTATCCAACATAAATATTTCTTATTCTCTTTCAAATACGGAAGAATTAACCGGAATAAATAATTTAAAGCTGAACCAAAATTTATTAATAATTTATTTTTATCAATAAATTCTCCGGCAATAAATTCCGGTGATCCAAATTCACCTTATGATATTGACGGAAGCATTTCAGATATTGGCGCATATCCGTTTGATCAATTTAAACAAACAAATTTAATTTTAAATGAAATTCATTACAACCCGGCAAATGGAGAAGATTTTAAATTTGTGGAAATTTATAACAGAGGAAAATCTTCTGTAAATTTAAATAACTTTAAATTTTCCGGAGATATAAATTTCACTTTTGAAAATGCAACTATTGCTTCCGGTGAATATTTAATAGTTGCAAAAAATAAAAATGTATATGAAGGAAATAATTATAAAGTATTCCAATGGCATAATGGAAATTTGAAAAATTTTCTTGGCAATATTTCACTTTTTGATAATTACGATAACATTATTGATTTTGTAAATTATGACAATAAATATTGGTGGCCTCAAGAACCAAATGGGAAAGGACCTTCACTGGAATTGCAAAATATTTCATATGAAAATATGGTTTCGAAAAATTGGAAAAGCAGCAACAGCGTTGGTGGATCGCCTGGAAAATCTAATAACTCAAATCTGCTTAGCAATATTTTTATTAACGAATTTTTAACAAGCAATGATAATTTTAATAAAGATGAATTCAATGAATTTGACGACTGGATAGAAATTTTTAACAATAATGATTTCCCAATAAATATTGGCGGAATGTATATTACTGATAATTTTAATAATCTTTGTAAATTCCAAATTTCGTACAATTCAACAGAAGCAACAATAATTCCCGCAAAAAAACATATTATACTTTGGGCAGATGAACAAGCCGAACAAGGAATTTTTCATTTAAATTTTAAACTTGATAAAGATGGTGAAGAAATTGCATTAGTTCAAGTAATTGATAATGATACTTTGTTTATTGATTCGCTGACTTATTCAGAACAGACAAACAATATTTCTTTTGGAAGATTTCCGGATGGAACAAATAATTGGCAGTTTATTAATTTTCCAACTCCGGCGGACAGCAATAAAAATATTACTGATATTGATGATGAAAAAAAATTATCGACAACATTTTCTCTTTCACAAAATTACCCAAATCCATTTAACCCAACTACAACAATAGAATATAGTATTCCGCAATCTGTCATGCTGAATTCATTTCAGCATCTTAATAATTCTGAGATCCCAAATCAAGTTCGGGATGACAATGTAAAATTAATTGTGTATGATATTTTAGGAAGAGAAGTTGCAACTTTAGTTAATCAAAAACAAAAACCCGGAAATTACAAAATTGATTTTGATGCAAACCAATTATCAAGTGGAATTTATTTGTATCAATTAAAATCCGGGACTTTTATTCAAACTAAGAAAATGATAGTTTTAAAATAATTATAAACTATTATTCGTATTAAATGAAAAATAATTCCTCTCTGTTAAATTCTTTGGAATCTGAAATAAGAAAGATTTTCTTAAAATTAAATTCAATTGAAAAAATTCAATTATTCTTAGATTCTGTAAAATACAGTTCCGATTCAATTTATAGATGTCCCTTGAGAGTTTTTAATGAAAAAGTCGGGCATTGTTTTGATGGAGCCGTTTTCGCCGCATCAGCATTGAGTCAAATCGGATTTCAACCAATAATTTTAGATATGCTGCCAAACAAAAGAGATGATGATCACATTCTTGCTTTATTTAAAATTGATAATCATTGGGGAGCAATTGCAAAATCAAATTTTGTTGGATTAAGATTTCGTGAACCAATTTATAAAACATTACGGGAATTAGTTCTTTCATATTTTGAACAATATTACAATACTGCAAAAGAAAAAACTTTACGTGGTTACACGGTTCCGTTAAATTTGAAAATTTTTGATAAATATAATTGGCGGACTGATGATAACACAATGGAATTGATTGCACAAAAATTAGATAAAATCCGCAAGTTTAAATTGATGACAGCAAAAATGGAAAAACGATTATTACAAGTTGATGATAGAACTTATTCCGCCGGTTTAATTGGTGTAAATGAAGCGGGTTTATTTAAACCATAAGATTTATGAAGTTCTAAAAACTTCAAATCGTAAAAAACAAATTATAAATAATCTCCAAGAGCCAAAATTCAAAAGATCAAAATTTAATTTTGGAATTTTATTTTTTTGAATTTGGAATTTATTTGTTATTTCGTACTTGTTGTTTGAGATTTTTGAGATGCTTTTTATTTATTCAGCATAACAAATCAATCCTTTCAAATATAATCCTTCCGGAAAATTTGAAGCAACAGGATGATCTTCAGATTGCGTAAGCCATTTAATAATTTTTACATTTCTTCCCGCATCAATTGCAGCATCAGAAACAATTTTTTGAAACAATTCTCTTTCCATTAATCCCGAACAAGAAAACGTAAAAAGAACTCCACCTTGATTTAAGATTTTAAACGCAAGCATATTAATATCTTTATATCCTCTGCTCGCCTTATCAATATTTGCTTTGGACTCAATAAATTTAGGCGGATCAAGAATTATCAAATCAAATAAATTGTTTTCATCACGATATTTTCTCAATATTTTGAAAACATCTCCTTCTACATTTTTAATTTTTTCTTTAGAAAAATTATTTAACTCAATATTCTTCAACAATAATTTCAAGGCATCAGAGGACGAATCAATATTTGTAACTGAATTTGCCCCGGTTATTAGTGCATAAAGACTAAATCCTCCGGAATATGAAAAACAATTCAGAACATTTTTTTCTTTGGTAAATTCTGAAATTATTTTTCTGTTATCTCTTTGATCTAAATAAAAACCGGTTTTATGTCCCTTTTTAACATCGACAAAAATCTTAATTCCATTTTCTAACATTTCAATTAATTCCGGAGGTTCTTCGCCAAATAAATTTCCAATTTTAGATTCTAGTCCCTCTTTTTTACGAACATCAACATCTGATCTTTCAAAAATTCCTTTTGTTGGAATTACATTTTTTACCGCTTCAATAATTTCACTTTTCCAAAATTCTGCTCCGGCAGATAAAAATTGTAAGACTAAAAATTCAGAATATTTATCTAAAATTATTCCCGGCAAATTATCAGATTCTGAATTTACTATTCTAAACGAATTTGTATTTTTTTCAATTATTGAATTTCTTAAATTAAACGAGGATTTAATTTTTGATTCAAAAAATTTTCGATCAATAATTTCGGATTCATCAAAAGTCCATATTCTAACTCTAATTTGCGATTGAATTGAAAAAGCTCCTCTTCCCAACCAAATATTTTTTGATGAAAAAACTTCAACAGTTTCACCGTTTCGCGGATTTCCCAAAACTTTTTCAATTGCTCCGGAAAAAACCCAAGGATGTTTCCTTAAAAGTGATTTTTCTCGAGCCGGTTTTAAAATTACTTTTATCATTATAATCTTCTAAATATTTGATTTCTAAAATAGTTAAATCAGAACTTCTTTCACATTTATTAAAATGATTCTTAATAATTGACTTTTTCTTTTGCCATTTTTTTTTGCATATTGATTAAAAGATATTTTGTCCAATAATTTTAGATTTATATGAAAATAAAATTTGCTATACTTGGTTTAATTTTTTGTTCAGAAATAATTTTTGCGCAAAACAAAATTGATTTTACTGCCCAAACTTTAGAAAATAAAAACATAAAATTTTCTGAAATTTTAAAAGACTCACCAACACTTATAAGTTTTTGGGCTTTGTGGTGCAAGCCTTGCAGAACTGAAATGAAATATCTTGAAGATTATTTCGAAAAATATAAAAGTAAAGGTTTTAATATAATTGGAATAAATCAAGATTCGCCAAGAAGTTTGGCAAAAGTAAAATCTTTTGTTGCTACACACAAAGTTTCATTCCCTATTGTGCTTGATCCAAATCAAGAAATTTTTCAAAAATTTAATGGTCAATCAATTCCGTTAACAGTTTTATTTAACAAAAATGGCGAAATTGTCTATTCCCACATTGGCTATTTGCCCGGCGATGAAATTAAACTTGAAAAAGAGATTATTAAATTATTGGAGAATTAATTGGTAAAATTTCTTTTTGTATCGTTCTTTTATTTATTCACACTAATTTCAAATGGACAAATTCAGCCAAGTTTATCAAATTTATTACGGTATGGAAATGGTAATCAAGAAATTGGAACTTTGTCAAATAAATTTCAATATTTGGAAAATTTAACAGATTTCAGATTATCTCTTCCAAATAATTTTAATATTGGTTTAAGATTTTTATATGACGAACCCCCGGAAATTGGAGAAAACTTTAAAGGAATTAAACGAAGATTTATTGAATACAATGGTGATAATTTAAATTTTAGAATTGGAAATTCAACTGAACTTTTCGGGCGCGGATTGGTTTTAAATTTGTTTGAAAACCGCGGATTAGCTTACGATACTTGGCTTGACGGAATAAAAGCAAATTATAAATTTGATAATTTTAAAGCTTCGTTAATTGCGGGAGAAATTGAATTTAGAGATTCTGTAACAGTTACCCGATTTGAAAATTACAATTTGCGCGGAGGAAATTTGGAATATAATTTTTTAGATGAATTAAAATTTGGGGCATCATTTATTAGTTCGGAAGCAACTATTCCGCAAAATGATAATTCTAATTTAAATTCAGTTTCAGAATTACCCGAAATTTATATGGAATTTAATAACACACATTTTAATTTTTATTTTTCAGTAGCAAATAAGTGGACGAACACTTCTGTACTAAAAAAATCATTTGAGGGAAATGGAATTTATTCTTCAGTTTCATTTGCAGATGAATCATTTGGAATTACAATAGATTACAAAAATTATAATTTCGATAAACAAAATCCTTTTCTTCAAAATGATGTTACAAGAACTTCAAAATTTTTACCATTTCAAAATCCACCGATTGTTATGAAAGAACACAGTTATTATTTTCTTTCCCGCGCATTGCACGATGTTGATTTTAACGATGAAGTTGGTTTTCAAGTAGATGCAAATTATTCTGCAAATGAAGATTTGAATTTTAATTTAAATATTAGCTTTTCCAGCCGACATAATTCATACTTTTTTGATAATGCAAATTTTGTTTTTGAAAAACAAAAAAGAGAACTCGATTTTCTGCCGACGAATATAAAACATTATTCGCCATATTTAGAAATTTTTGCTGAAGGTGAATATTATATTGACTTATCTACAATTTTAAGATTTGGAATTGCTTCAAGAGAAAAAACAATTTATAATTATTTTACGGGATTAAATGGAAGTCACTCAATAAAATCAATAGTTTTACCGCTGCAAATTCAAAAAACTTTCTCGGAAAATTTTTCTGCAATTCTTCAATATGAATTTGAAAATGTAAATGATAATTACAATTCCGGGCAAGAAACTTTTAACAATCATTTTATTTCAATACTGACTTCTATTTTTACAAAAACTTCCGCAGCATTTAGATATGAATTTACAAACAATAATTTTGATGTTTCCGGAAGAAAAAATTGGTTTGTAGGTGAAATTGGATATAGAATTTCTGGCTCAAATTTGCTAACAATTTCATACGGAAGAGAAAGAGGCGGTCAAGTTTGCACAAACGGAATTTGCAGATACTTGCTTCCGTTTAAAGGATTAAGATTTACACTTCAAACAAATTTATAACTTTAGAAAGGTAATTATGAAAAAGATAAATGTAATTTTAATTTTGCTTTTTTTTATTTCTGCAAAAGTATTTTCAAGTGAAAGAAAAGTTCTTGTAGAAATTTTTACAAATTCACATTGCCCGCTTTGTCCACCGGCACATTCTGCAATTGATAATTATCTTCAATCAAGCAATGGTTCAAAAATTGAATTTATATATTATCATATGATTTTCCCTTATTCAACAGATAAACTTTATCAAGATAATACAGAAGATGCTTCGGCAAAAAATAATTTATACGGGAATTTTTCATCAACTCCTCAAGCTTTTTTTAATGGGAAACATGTGTCAAATAGTTACGGTAATTGGGCAAGCACTTTTGATAATTTAGTATCTGAAGAAGGTAGTTTTAATATTTTATTATCCGGAAATTATACTGAAACTGAATTTTCAATTAATGCAAAAATTACAAAAACGGCTGATGTTGTTGAAAATGATTTGGTGCTAAATTTTATTGTAGTTGAAAATGTAAATTATCAAGGTAATAATGGAATTAGTAATCACAAAAACGTTATGAGAAAAATATCAGATATTAATGGAAATCCAGTGAATATTACTTTAAATGAAACACAAGAAATTTCTGCGACTTTTAATTTAGATAATTTGTGGAATGCAGATGAATTAAAAATCATTGCATATTTGCAAAGTTCATCATCAAAAAATGTTTATCAAGCAGAATCTATAAATTACAATGAATTATCATTAACAAATATTGATCAAAAAATAAATGTTCCATTTCAATTTAAACTTTATCAAAATTATCCAAATCCATTTAATCCGGAAACAAAAATTTCTTATACAATTCCAAACGAAGATAAAATAAATTCACCAGTACAATTAAGAATTTTTGATTCGTTGGGTAAAGTTGTTAAAACTTTAGTTAACAAAAAGCAAAGTGCTGGAAATCATGAAATTTATTTTAATGCGAATAATTTACCAAGTGGAATTTACTTTATGCAACTAACATTTGGTAAATATAATGAAACCGGAAAAATGATTTTATTAAAGTAAATATCACCTTTTAATTATTACATTTTTATTAAGAAAAATTTAAAGTTCAATAATACTTAACAAAAAATCAGATATTTTAACAAAATATTCTTAATTATTTTCATAATTGCGTTTAATTTAATATTTTTGTTATGGATTCTGCCATCGCTCAAGTACAGCATAATTTTGTTCCTTAAAATTTCTCTAAAAAGTTATTTATTTTATCCGATAGTAAAAATGAGATAAACTTTTTCTGACAAATTTTTAAAAACATAATAAATAGTATAAATTTGTCGATAATTAAATAAAAAGTGGTACCAAAATGAGTGAAGAACTACAAAGCAAACCAAGGTTATTAATTGTTGAAGATGATTATGAAAATCAAAAATTTCTTCAAATATTTTTAAAAAGAAAATTTGATTTAGAAATTTGCGATTCTTCTGATACTTTTTATGAAAAACTAAACAAATCCAAATTTGATATAATTTTGATGGATATTTCTTTAAGAGGAAAAAAAGACGGTTTGCAGTTAACACAAGAAATTAGACAAATGGATGATTATAAAAATTTACCGGTTGTGGGATTATCGGCTCATGCATTTCAGCGCGATAAAGATAATGCTTATAATGCCGGAGTTGATATTTTTCTAACCAAACCGGTTCAAAATGATGTTCTTATGGATACATTAATTAGAACATTAGAGAAAAAATCAAGAAATTAGTTTTACACTATTTTTTAATTTCCAAATTTGTAATTTTCCCCAACGGTTTTCTTAAAATCATTGGGGATTTTTTATGTTTGGAAAAGTTAAATCAAAATTTCTTCTTTTAATAGTTTTTACTTCACAAATAATTTTTCCACAAGAAAATTTAAATTCTTTATCAACCCAAGATGATTTTAATTTCGGAAGCTGGTTTTCCGGATCAAAAAATTTTATAGAAGTTTCATATGGTTTTGGTGAACTAAAACACAAAGAATTTACAACAGATTTTAATCCAATTTCAATTTCGGAAATCAAACTTGGAAGAAGATATTTAAAACCCGCCGGTAACTATAGAATTTTAGAATTTGAAGATAATTTTTTATTCTCAACTTATTTGAATTACAACCAAACGCAAAAGCAAAATTTAGAAATCAATACAAATATTTGGCGGTTTGGAATTGGTTATAGAAAGGGCTATGGTTATAGTTTAGGAACAAATTTTGAAATTTTACCATCTTATAGTTTAGCATTTGTGTGGAACCAATCAAAATTCAATCACCCAAGCGAAAGAATTTTAACAAATACGCAAATTACAATTTGGGAAGAAGAAAATAAAATTCTTAAAAAATATGATAACGAAATTAAATTTGGGAATACAAATTCTGCGGGAATTGATATTAGAATTAGTTCAATGCTGAATATTGGTGTAAATTATGAGACTCAAATTCTATTTCCTCAATATTTAGTCTGGAAACATTTAGGCAGTTTTGGAATTGAATTATTATCTCAAACGGGAATTGATTTTTTAACTCAAGGTGTAATTATTAAAGCTGTACCAAAGTTAACACCAATACTCAATTTTTTAATGAAAAACGGATTATCATATTTTTTCTATACACTTAAACAAGAAAAAATGTTTTGGCCTTTTGATACAAAAGCGCCCTTAGCTATGGAAACATTAAAATTTGATTTGAAAATTACTTTTTAATTCCTAAAAATTATTTAGTAAATACAATGTTAAATTTAAAAAACTTAAAGTAAATTTTATTTAATTATTGCATGATTGCTTTTTTCATTTTTCTTATCTCTCTTGGCAGCTTTTTTTTCTTTCATTGATTTAGTAGCAACTTTCTTAGAACCTTTTTTTGCATTTTGCCCTTTACTCATAACATCTCCATCCTAATTTTTACAAAAACATTTATTGCACTATTAAAAGATTTGTCAAATATGATTTATCAATTAATAAAAGAAAGCCAATTTATGGCTTCAGAATTTTGTCCATTAAAAAAATATTTTAGTATACACCAACTATCATTTCTATTTGTTGATTGTATTACTTTCAATTTTTTCTTTTGGTTTGTTAAAACAATAGCAATATGATCGGAATTCTTAAATCCAAATTGCTGAAGTTCATCTTCAGTAGAGTGAATATTTAATATTGTCCCTTGTATTGTTGTATCTCTATGATCAAAAATAAATTTATTACAATTATTTTTTCGGGCAATTTTTACAGCTTCTCTTGAATATTCCTCAATTATTTGAAAGTTTAATCTTCCTTTAGTTTTGATTCCAATGATTTTTTTCTCTGGTAAAAAATCAATAGTGTATTTCATTATAAATTCCTTTCACTATTAGATTGCAACAATATAGGTAGAAAAGATTTAGTAAGCTAATTAATAAGTTGATTGAGTAAGCATAAGAATGGAGAAAAAAAATCCCAGAAAAAATCTGGGATTTTAATTTGAAAAGTTTTATCTGATAACTTTTACATCAGATGCTTGTAAGCCTTTTGCACCTTGAGTAATTGTAAATTCAACTTTATCGTTTTCATTTAAAGATTTGTAACCATCGCCAATAATTGATTGAAAATGTACAAATACATCTTCACCATTTTTTTGTGAAATAAATCCAAATCCTTTTGAACTGTTAAACCATTTAACAGATCCTTGTTTTCGCTCTGCCATGACAGATGCTCCTTTTTAATAAATTAATGATTTTTGTTTATGACAGGGCTCTAAAATTTTACAGGGGAAGTTTATGAATTGAATCTACTTCTACATCTACAAATATCTGGAATCCCAGATTTACTTCTAAAGTTACTGCCGTACATGATAAAAATATAGTAAATAATCTTACAAACCTAATTAATTTTTAAGTTTTGATTTTTTGTTTTGATCTTAAACTTCTGACTTTTCACTTCATCACTTTCTTTTCGGTCTATACAAATGTGTTGCTTCCCCAAAAAATACTTCCGCACTTTCCATCATTGTTTCAGATAAAGTTGGATGTGCGTGAATTGTAAGTGATAAATCTTTTGCTATTGCAGCCATTTCTATTGCTAAAGTTCCTTCAGCAATTAATTCTCCTGCTCCGGGACCAACAATTCCAACTCCCAAAATTCTCGTTGTTTCAGGATCAATAATTAATTTGGTTAAACCGTCACTTCTATCCATTGTTCTGGCTCTTCCGCTCGCAGCCCAAGGAAATCTTGTAACTTCTACTTTAATTCCTTTTTCTTTTGCTTCAGTTTCTGTTAATCCAGCCCAAGCAACTTCAGGATCAGTATAAACAACTCCGGGAATGGCAGCAGGTTCAAATGCAACTTTGTGCCCGGCAATTGCTTCCACAGCAACTTTTCCTTCTGCAGAGGCTTTATGCGCAAGCATTGGACCTTTTACAATATCGCCAATTGCAAAAATGTTAGAATCATCAGTTTGCAATTTTTCATTAACTTGAACAAATCCGCGTTCGTTAACTTTTACTTTTGTATTCTCAATTCCCAAATTTTTTGTTACCGGAGTTCGACCAATAGAAATAAGGGCTTTGTCAAATTCTAATTCTGTTTCTACTAAATTTTCATCAACTAATTTTACTTTAAGAACATTTCCGGCATCTTCCAACTTTGCAACTTTTGTTTTAGTTAAGATTTTTTCAAACTTTGGTTCAATACTTTTTTGAAAAACATTTACTAAATCTTTATCAGCTCCGGGCAATAATGATGGCAGCAATTCTACAACTGTAACTTTACTTCCCAAACTTGCGTAAACTGAGCCGAGCTCCATTCCAATTACACCACCTCCAACAACTAGTAATTTATTGGGAATTTCTTGAAGTTCAAGCGCATCGGTTGAATCCATAACTTTTGGAGAATCAATTGAAAGTCCCGGAATTTTTGCTGGAATTGACCCTGTTGCAAGTATAGCTTTTTCAAAAGTTAATTCCTCTATTCCACCATCAACTTTTTCTATTGATAATGTTGATGAATTTACAAAACTTGCTTTTCCTTGAATGTAATTTATTTTTCTCTGTTTAACTAATTGTCCAGTTCCCGATGTATTTTGAAAAACTACATCTTCTTTAAATTTGCGGATTTTATCAATATCGATTTTGGGTTCTTCAAAAGTTACTCCCCATTTATAAGCTTCTTTAGTTTCATTCAATAATTTTGCAACATGCAGATATGCTTTAGATGGAATACATCCAACATATAAACAAGTTCCACCGGGATTTTTTCTCGGATCAATTAATGTTACTTGCATTCCTAAATCTGCTGCAAGAAATGCAGCTGTATATCCGCCGGGTCCAGCGCCAATTATCGCAAGTTGTGTTTTACTGCTCATTCAAAACTCCAAAATTTAATTACTATCATTCCCGAATGTTTTTATCGGGAATCTATTTTATTTTTATGGATTCCCGATATCGCGGGAATGACAAAGTGTATTATCCTTCCAAACTTAGTAAAAATGGCTGCTCTAAAGCATTAACAATCCATCTAATAAACCTAGCGCCATCAGCGCCATCAATAATTCTATGATCATACGACAAAGAAAGAGGCAGCATAAATCTTGGAACAAAATTTCCATCTTTATAAACGGGTTCGTAATTTCCTCTGGAAACACCAAGAATTGCAACTTCCGGTGAATTTACGATTGGAGTAAATAATGTTCCACCAATTCCTCCTAAATTACTTATTGTAAAACTTCCGCCTTGCATATCTTCAATCGTAACTTTTTTATCGCGTGCTTTTACAGAAATTTCATTTAACTCAATAGCAAGTTGAATAATATTTTTCTTATCAACATTTTTTATTACGGGAACAATTAAACCTTTTTCGGTATCAACAGCTACGCCAATATTATAATAATCTTTATAGATAATTTCTTTATTGTCAATATCAACACTAGCATTAAATTGAGGAAAAACTTTTAATGCTGATGCAATTACTTTAAGCAAAATCGCTGTAACAGTTAATTTTCCTCCACCTGATTCAGCTTTCTTTGAAAATTGTTTTCGTAAATTTTCCAAATCAGTAATATCAGCTTTATCAAATTGTGTTACATGCGGAATTGTTGCCCATGCGTATGAAAGATGTTCCGCTGTTTTCTTTCGAACATTACTCATTGGTTCTTTTCTTGTACTTCCCCACTTAGAAAAATCGGGAAGTGTTTCTCGTTTCAATCCGACTGTAACTCCCGCAACACCGCTTCTTATTTTTTCATTAAATGATTTTGCAAACTTTTTAACATCTTCCTCAGAAATTCTTCCGCCGGGTCCGCTTCCGTTTACTTCATTTATATCAATTCCAATTTCTCTTGAAAATCTTCTTACTGATGGCGCTGCTGCTGCAATTTTATTCGGAAATTCTTTTTTGATATTTGTATCAGAGAAAGCAGATTTTGTTTGAACCGGAATTTCTACTTTTTGCTCAAATGGTTTTTCAATTTTTGTTTCTACTATTTTATTTTCTTCAACATTTATTAGTTTCTCAACTTTTTGAATTTCACCAATTTCCACTATTATAACTATTTCACCAACTTTTGCTTTTTCACCCGATTTAACTTTTACTTCTTTTATAATTCCGCTAAACTCAGAGGGAATTTCCACAGTTGCTTTATCGGTTTCAATTTCAAAAAGTATTTGATCTTTTTCAACTTTATCACCAACTGATACTAAAACTTTTGTAATATCCGCAGAAGTTATATTTTCTCCAAGTTCTGGTAATTTAAATTCAATAATGCTGGATTGACTTTTACCGAATTCAATTTTTTCAGATTTTGGTTCAATAACTTTTTCTGTTTTATTTTCTGATTTTTCCAACTCAACATTTTTTGCTGGAATATTTTTCTCATTTTCCAAAATTACATTTTCACCTTGATCAAAAGTAAAAATTACTTCCCCAACTTTAACAGTATCGCCGTCTTTAACATTTACACTTTTAACAATTCCGGAAATTTCCGCTGGAATTTCCACAGTTGCTTTATCGGTTTCAATTTCTAATAAAATTTGATCTACTTCAACTTTATCTCCAACCGAAACCAAAACTTTTACAATATCGGCTTTTTCAATATTTTCGCCCAGTGCGGGTAATTTAAATTCAAGTGCCATTTTTTACTCTAAATTTTTAAGTTATGATTTTATTGGATTACTTTTTTGTAAATCGATTTTCAAATCAGAAACAGCTTTAATGATTATTTCTTTATTGATTTTTCCATCTTCAAAAAGTGAATATAAAGTTGTATAAACAATATGCTTTGCATCAACTTCAAAGAAATTTCTTAATGCTTCTCTATTTTCGCTTCTTCCAAATCCAAGTGTTCCTAAAGATGTAAATTTATTTGGAAACCATTTTGAAATTGAATCAGTTAAAATTTGTGAATAATCTGAAGCTGAAATAAATATTCCTTCTTCACCTTCCGTAATTTGTTGAATATAATTTTTCTTTTTTGTTTCAAGTGGATTCATGCGATTCCATCTTTCGATTTCTAAAGCATCATAATGTAAATTTTTAGCGCTTGTAACACTCCAAACATTAGCAGAAACATTGTAATCTTTTTCTAAAATTTCTTGAGCTTTAATTGCTTCATTTAGAATTGATCCACTTCCCAAAAGATTTACTTTTAATTTTGATTTCTTATCGGAAGTTTTGAATTTATACATTCCATTAATAATTCCTTCTTCAACACCTTCCGGCATTGTGGGCATTGAATAATTTTCATTCATTACAGTAATATAATAATAGCAATCATCTTGAAGCTCATACATTCTATAAATTCCATCACGAATAATAACAGCAAGTTCATAAGCAAAAGTTGGATCATAAGCTTTAACGGTTGGAATTGAATGTGCAAATACATGGCTGTGCCCATCTTGATGCTGCAAACCTTCACCGGCTAAAGTTGTTCTTCCGGCGGTTCCTCCAATTAAGAATCCTTTACATTGCATATCTGCTGCAGCCCAAGCAAAATCTCCAATTCTCTGAAATCCAAACATTGAATAGAATGTGAAGAAAGGAATCATATTTATGCCATGAGTTACATAAGCTGTTCCGGCAGCAATGAAAGATGACATTGATCCGGCTTCGGTAATTCCTTCTTCCAAAATTTGTCCGTTTACTGCTTCTTTATAATAAAGCAAACTATCTTTATCAACCGGTTCATAAAGTTGTCCGCGTGTTGAGTAAATTCCTACTTGTCTAAATAAGGCTTCCATTCCAAATGTTCTTGCTTCATCCGGAACAATCGGAACAATAAGTTTACCTATTTCTTTATCTTTCAACAGTTTTGTTAAAATCCTTACATAAACCATAGTTGTGGAAACTTCTCTTCCTTCCGTTCCGAGGTGAAATTCCTTAAACAATTCTTCGGAAGGTGTTTTTATTTTTTGGTTTCTTACAATTCTTTTTGGAACATAACCGTTTAATTCTTGTCGACGTTTTTTGAGATAGAGAATTTCTGGACTGTCTTCTTCTGGTCGGTAAAATGGAGCATTTATTACTTCTTCATCAGACATTGGAATTCCAAATCTGCTTCTAAATTCTTTCAGTTCATCTTCATTTAATTTTTTCTGAGAATGAGTAATATTTTTTCCTTCGCCAGCTTCTCCCAAACCATAACCTTTAACGGTCTTTGCTAAAATTACAGTTGGTCTATCTTTGGTATTTACTGCAGATTTAAAAGCGGCATAGACTTTTTCAGGATCATGACCGCCTCTTTTCATTTTAGCAAGATCTTCATCTGTATAATGTTTTACTAGTTCTAAAAGCTCGGGATATTTCCCAAAGAAATGTTCCCGAATGTAAGAACCACCTTCAACAATATATTTTTGAGATTCGCCATCAATAATTTCATTCATCCTTTTTGTTAAAAGTCCGGTTTTATCAGCTTCCAATAACGGATCCCAATCGCTTCCCCAAATTACTTTTATAACATTCCATCCAGCACCTCTAAATACGGCTTCCAATTCTTGAATAATTTTTGCATTCCCCCTAACGGGACCATCTAATCTTTGCAAATTACAATTAATTACAAAAATTAGATTATCAAGTTTTTCTCGTGAAGCTAAAGAAATAGCACCCAAAGCTTCCGGTTCATCGGTTTCACCATCACCTAAAAATGCCCAAACTTTTGATTCTGATGGAGTTTTTAATCCACGATTTTCTAAATATTTATTAAATCTTGCTTGATAAATTGCCATAATTGGACCCAAACCCATTGAAACAGTTGGGAATTCCCAAAAATCCGGCATTAATCTTGGGTGAGGATAAGATGAAAGTCCACCGCCGGGTTTTAATTCATGTCTAAAATTATGTAATTTCTTTGCATCCAATCTTCCTTCCAAATAAGCTCTTGCATAAATTCCAGGAGCTGCATGACCTTGAAAATAAATTTGATCACCTTGATTATTATTATCTTTTCCCTTAAAAAAATGATTAAACCCAATTTCATAAAGAGTAGCTGCTGAAGCATATGTTGAAATGTGTCCGCCAATTCCAGGATCAATTTTATTTGCTCTAACCACCATTGCCATTGCATTCCAACGAATTAAACTTTTTATTCGTCTTTCAATTTCACGTCCACCGGGAAATTTGGGTTCATTTTCTTTAGGTATTGTATTTATATATGGTGTATTTGCCGTGAAAGGAAGCTCAACACCAGCTTGATGTGCATAAGTATCCAAGTCATGTAGAAGTTGTTTAACTCTTTCAGGTCCACCATTTTGTAAAACAAATTCAAGGGATTCTAACCATTCACGAGTTTCTATCTCATTTAAATCTTCAATACTATCTCTTTTTGTGGAATCCATTTACAATTTCCTTATTATTTTCTAAACTTGTTAAAAGTTATTTTATCTTATTTTAATTTTCCTTAAAGTACAATCAAAATTTTATCAAATAAATTATTATTATATAACAATTTACAGAAGTTTTCATGTATTTTCAAGAAAGATGCTTATAAAAATTGAGTTTTGGTTGCATATGCAACACCAAATTAATCTTGAAACATTATTAAGATATAGATCGTAAAATAATTCGATTTATTTAAAATATATTTTTATCAAAAAATTCTTAAATTCTTTAACTTTTATAAAATTGATATGTGAAGTTTCAAATAAATTTATATATTACAACACAATTTTTTTCACACAAAAAAAAGGAATAAAATATGGATATGCTAAAATCAGTTCTCGGCGGTGGAGATAAAAATGATCTCATGTCGATTGTCATGAATTTAATTGGCGGACAGAAAGGCGGTTTAAGTGGATTGGTAAGCCAATTTGCTTCAAAAGGATTGGGTGATATTATTGGTTCTTGGGTAAGCACTGGCGAAAACAAAGCTATTTCTGCAGATCAATTGCAAAACGCTCTTGGCTCTGATCAAGTAAAAGATATTGCATCAAAATTAGGAATTGATCAAAGTTCAGTACTTTCTCAATTAACTAATTTATTACCGCAAGCTGTTGATAAATTAACTCCAGATGGAAAAGTTCCAGAAGGCGATATATTAAGTAAAGGTATGGATTTATTAGGCGGGCTTTTTGGTAAAAAATAATTTTAATTAAATTCCCCCAATTTCTAAAAATTGAGCCGTGATAATTTCACGGCTTTTTTATTTTTTTAATAGAATTTATTTTTTTGTATAACTCAAATCTGGTCTTAAACTTCCGTATTTATTTTCTATATTAAGAATTAACGGAGCAAATTTTGCCCAAAGTTTTTCTTCATCTGCTTTTATTTTACTGCTTATTTCTTTCATACTATTGTAATAATCTGCACCATCTTTATAAAGTTCATTTATTACAATCATATTTGCATTTTCTCCCATATCTATTGTCCAAACATCATATGCAAAAGAAAGATTATTTTTTTCGTAAAGCTGTTTCCATTCTTTTAAAATTGATTTTACTTCCTTTTGTTTCCCAAGTCTATAATTAAAAAACATCCAATGCATAAATTTCCCCTCGTCTTGTTTAACGTGTGGAGTTTTGGGAATATACGAAAGATCAGCCGACCAATTTGCAACAAACTGTTTATACGTCTCAATACTTTCAGAATTTTTTGTTTCAAAATCAGAGGCTTTTTGCTTATCTATTTTTTCATAAGCTGACATAAATTTATCATGAATTTTATCAATTTCAGCGTAATTAGCAATTGGAATTAAATAATAATAATGAAAATCATCTCTTTGAGAAACGTGAATTTGAGGAATATCAAGTCCAACTTCCGTCATAAATTTTAACCATTCTTTTGATGATTCCTCATATTGATCAAACTTTTCAACTTTGGCTATTTCTTCATGAATTAAGAAAAGTTGATCTTTGACCATTTCTTGTGCATTTATTGAAATTGATATAAATGTAATAAACCCATAAAACAAAAACTTCTTTAGTTTTTGAATTTTCATAAACACCTCTTTCTTTTAGTTTAATAAATTTTTAAGCGGTGATTTTTGTGGAGTGCTTAATTTAACCTAACAAAATATTTCGATTAAAACAAGATTTGTTGTCCAATTAAAGCTGAAGATATCTCAATTTATTTTAAAAAATATTTACTTGGCATCAAGAATTTTAATTTCTACCCCAGAAGAATTTACCAACAATTTATTCCCATTTTGATAAAATAAAATATTGTAAATTGGATTTGAAAAATCAGACAAAATTAAAATTGATTCACCGGTTTCAATATCCCATATTCTTGCGGTTAAATCTGCGGAACCAGTTGCCAGTCTTTTTTCATCCGGAGTAATATCTAAACTAAAAACTCTTTGCTGATGTCCTTCAAATTCTTTTAATAGTTTACCGGATTTTACTGCCCACATTTTTACAATTCCATCTTCACCAGCGCTGAAAATAATTTCATCATTTTTTGAAAATATTAAATCATTCGGTTGACCTTTATGCGCTTGGATTTCCATAATCTTTTCTAATTTTTCGGAATTCCATAAAGTAATTTTTCCATTTGATTCACCTGCAGAAATTATTTTCCCATCACTACTAAATTTTAATGAGAATGGTCGAGATTCCAATAAAAGTTTTTTTACCAAATTTCCGGTTTCAACATCCCACAAAACAATTGCTTTTTCTGTTGAAATAATTGCAACAATTTTCCCATTCGGAGAAAATTCTATTTTTGCACTTCCACCATTTGATCCTTGAAAATTTTTGAATAATTCACCTGTATCGGTTTTATAAATTTTAACGGAATTATTCCAATTGCACACAGCTGCTAAAGTACCGTCGTTATTGAGTGAAACATCATTCAATAAATCAGAATTTATTCCATTTATGTTTTTTAGAAATTCGCCGCTTTCAATATTCCAAATACTTAATAATGAATCTGGTCCGTTCATTGCTAATAATTTTTCATTTTTGGAAATATCAACGGCGTATGTTGCAGAATTATTTCTTCCTTCTGGGTTAGTAAATTCCAACCCAGTATTAGTTTTCCATTTTCTAATTGTATTATCCTTTGATGCAGTAAAAATTTCATTCCCATTTTCTGAAATATTTAGCGAATGTATTTTTCCTTCGTGACCAAACATTGTATTTAAATGATTTCCGGAATTTAGATCCCAAAACATAATAACACCTTCATCACCAGCTGTGTAAATTTTATCTCCATTGTTATTAAATGAAATTGTATAAACCGGTTTTAAATGTCCGCGCAATTCTTGTATTAATTTTCCACTTTCAATTTCCCAAACTCTTGGTGAAGTGTTTTTTGTTGCTGCTGCAATTAATTTACTATCGGGACTGAACGCAATATCATCAATAGCGGAATAAGTTTTCACATCATTGAAATCAAATATTTTATTTATGGATAGATCATTCAAATCCCAAACACCAACTTGCCATTCCCAACTTCCGACTGCAAACTTTTTTCCATCCGGCGAGAATTTTATTGAAACAAGCGGATGTGTATTAAATTCTTTATGCCATATTCTTTCTTTCTTTTCCAAATCATATATTTGAATAAATCCCCTTACTCCTTTTTGATTAAAATACCAAGAGCAATACGCAATAGTTTTTCCATCCGGTGAAACATCAACATCAGCAAGCCCCAAACCGCCGGTTTTCGTTTTCCATAATTCTTTGCCGGAATTAAAATCCCATATTCTTATTGTTGTATCTCGTGAGCATGAAATTATTTTTTCATCATTATCAAAAAATTTTGCGGAGTATATTGTGTTTAAATGTCCTTCAATAATTTTTTCTTGCTCAAAATTTTCAGAATTGCGGATATGAATTTTTCCTTCGAGATCACCAAATATTATTAACTTTCCATTTTTATTTAATGATATTTTTGTCGGCGTAATTTCTTTCAAATCCAAAATTGCTGTGCTTTGTTCTAATTTATTTTTAAGATAATTCCATTCCCAACCACGAAATTCTCTTGGTGAATTTTCAATCCATTTTTTAGCTTCGGATTTTTCATTCAACCTAAGCGAAGAATTTGCCGCTGAAATATGTGCAAGATACGATTGGTATTGAGGATTATGTGATGTTTGAGAAAATAAAATATTGGTTAAAAATAATACAATTGATAAAATTATATTTTTCATTTTTCACCTAATTGAATTAGATGAAATTATACAAATTATCTTATTTTATCAAATTTTTATAAAGTCTTATTTGAATAGAATTTAAACGAAATATTTTTTCTTTTGTACTAAGTAAAATATTTTTTAAAGAAGTTAAAATTTTACTATAATTTTTGATTTATATGTTTTCAAATTTTACGTTTTACTAGAAAAATTTTTTAATCCTTCTTCAAAATTACAATAGAAAGATAATCGTATTTATAATTTATAACTTGTTTTATAATAATTAGTTAAAATGGATCTGTTTGGTTTTAGTTACTAAATAGTTACTATTTATATATTTTATTTTGAGAATTCTTAAAATATAAGATATGATAATTGTTAATTAATAGTGTTTCTTTTAAAAATCTTAAAATTAAAATTTTATATTAACCCTTTCTATTTCCTTATGATTAAATTTATTGGGTTAATATTCCAAGTTATTTTCACTTATTATCAAAACAATCTATTTGAGTTGGAAATATCAATTGAATATAGACTTTACAATACATTATTTCATCTATTACAAATAATTTATTTAAATACTAAATTTTCTTGATTTTTGTTCTCAAAAATATTTTTTATATTCTTCAAAGAAAGATCAACATACTCTTGTTTTATATCATAACCAATGAAGTTCCTATTTTCCTTTAATGCTGAAATACAAGTTGTACCACTTCCACAAAATGGATCCAAAACAATATCTTCTTGAAAAGTAAAAAGTTGAATTAATCTTTTAGGTAATTCAATAGGGAATGGAGCTGGATGACCAACTTTTTTTGCTGAAACTGTTGGAAATGTCCATATACTTAATGTATTTTCTAAAAAACTTTTTTTATCAATTGTACTCTTTTTTTTATTTGATTTAAGTGAAAATGTATCTTTTGAAAAAATTAAAATATATTCATGCTTATCTCTTAGAACAGGATTAGAGGCTGATAACCAACTTCCCCATGCTGTTGAAACACCACCACTTGCCCCCTTGTCCCATATAATTTCTCCCCTCATCAAATAGCCAATCTCAATCATATCTTTTATGAGATAACTATGTAATGGTATATAAGGTTTTCTACCAACATTTGCTATATTTATACATGCCCTACCACCTGGAACCAGGACTCTATAAACTTCAGTCATTACACTTTTTACCAAATGGAAATATTCTTCAAGTGATAAATCACTTTCATATTCTTTTTGAACATTATAGGGTGGTGAAGTAACCATTAGATGAACACTATTATCTGGTAACTCATTCATTTTCACACTTGAATTGCAAAAAATATTATTTAAAAACTTTGGATCAATCTTGTTTTCAACATATTGAATTTTATCATTCATCACATTTTCAAATATTTTACTACTATAAAATGAGCTAGAATCATGATTAATTCTTCCAGATGATCCAAATGAACTAGTCTTGGTTCCTTTTCTATTATATTTTTTGCTATTCATTAAAGCCTTAGAAATTCATTTTAGAAATATAGTAAATTCATTTCTCCTATTCTTTATCTTAATAGAATTTAATCCATGTGGATATTATTAAATTTTTAATTAAATTGTTAATTATTAAAAAATATAATGGTGTTAAATGGGTGATGTTCTTACTAACTTAAGAGAACTTAGTGTAGGCTTTTCTTTCTATAATAACAAACCAATTGATACTATTAAACCCAATTATTTTTTTGAATCTATTAAAAATATTTCTAATACTAACCATCTTACTATTTCTAACATTGCTAAAAATGATATTTCATTCAATCCACAGGAATTGGATACTATTCTGAATGGATTAAAATTGGGTGAAAAAATAAAAGAAATTTTTAGTATAAAAGCTAATCCTAAAATTTGTTGGACAGGCACAGAAACACAAAGTGATTCTGTAGTTGATATCATAATTGATGATAATAGATTTTCACTAAAAGAACATAGCTTTATAATTGAGAATATGGGATTATATAAGTTAATCAACTTACTTATTGGAGAAGAAAAATATTGTAGAGGTCAGTTACATGCATTTGAAGATTTTGCTTCTACTGAATTAGATAATTGGTTTAATACTACTAGAGATTTAATTAAAGATCATCTTATAAAAACAAATTTTAATTATAAATGTCCTAGATATAGTTCAGAGCTTAGTCTTAATAAAAATGATGAATTGAAATATAAATTTGAATATGTTGGAGGAAGCCCATATGAAAAAACTATTCCTAATTTTTCCAGTTTAACATATAAATCATTCCATAATCAAACAGATGGAAACATAAGAGAACATGTGTTCTCAAAATTCATTAATAAAAATATTAGTAAAAATGAAAAATACATAGATGCTAAATCTAAATGTTCAAAAGCAGCTGGTGAAAATATTATTAAGTTGATTCTAAAAAAAAAATATTATGACTCTAAACTTCTAAAAAGATTTTTTAGAATTGAGGAGCATGGTTATTATTATGCAAAAACAACAAATTCTAATTTGGAAATTTACAAGGTACCTTCTAATAGTGAATTCAATGTTATATTAGAATTAAATGAAGTGAATTATAGTGTTAATAAATCTCAATTAAATATATTTACAAAACTTATCAATAAACAAACAAAGATGGAAATAATATTTAGAAGTGAAGTTAGATATACACATGGCCAATTAAACAATGTTCCTGAAGCAAAATCATATATAGAAAGAGGTGATCTATCATTAGCCTATTCAAAAATTCTTTAAATTGCAACTGTTTTTTTTATATTTTTTTTGTGTGTGCTGAAATTTGAAAAAAACTATCAAAAAAAATATTTTATATTTTTTAATAATCCCCCCACACACACACTTATTGAAAACTATAGATTAATATTTACTTAAAATACAATTTGCCTATCAGTCTGGATTAAAAACAATTTTATTCAATTTTTTTTCTATTATTTTAAATAAAAATTTGAAACAAAAATCCCCAATAAATTTCATTTTAGACAAGGAATTATAACTGCCATCTTTTATCTATGTTTTTATAAAAAAAGTCTATTTGAGCACACTTAAAAACAAAAATTGATTATGAATTGATAGAAGTAGAGTTACATTAAACAAAAGAATTCATAAATTAATGAATTTTTAAATACTAGCATTAAATAGAAACAATTGTGTGTATTGTTGATTTGCTGTAGCAATTTAATACTAATACAATAATTACCAATTGATTTACCAACTATTTCCATTATTTAATAAAGAATAAAAAATAATTTTAATCCATATATAGAGTTATTTAAATAAATAATTTTATACAATATTTAGATAATGATTTAACAGATGTATCATCTGAATACTTCACCACATCTGAATTACACACAACCCATAGCTTAATATATAATACAATTTAAATGACTATTAGTATATTAAGAGTAATGTTTTAAAAAGTACTCTTCAATATCTAGCTTAGTTTTTTTGACTCTTTTTTTTATACCCTTTTCAAGTTCTTGATAATCACTTCTTGTTATATCAATTTTCAAATAGTTATTTAAATTTAATAAACAATTTTTCAAGTGGTATTTTTGCTGTGAAGTGTAAGCATCTAAATTAAAATGTTTGATTATTTCAGAGACACCAATTTTTTCTAAACCTACTGAAGCAAGATATGATTTAAGAATTTTAGGTGTAACTAAAGGTATTTTACTAAGTTCTATATTTATATTATCAGTTGGCATTTTTTTAATTCTCATAAATATATGTTGATAATGATCTATTAACAAATCAAGAAATTCTTTTTCATATAAATTTTCAACTGTAATTTTTTCCCCTTTAAGTTTTAAACTTTGTTTTAGACCTTTCATAAATCTGAGTTCATATCTTAATACACTATAATTATCATTTATTTCAACATTTTCTTTTTTTTCTTTTATTTCTTTTAATTTGTCATAAAAACATAATTCACTTGAGTTATTTCTGAAATAAAGTGTTTCTCCAATAGTATCTCTTCTAAAAAATTTAAGTGAGTTCAATCCAGACAAATAGCTTTGAATATTTTTTTTTACATTAAAATTTTTAGCAATATCAATTCTATAAATATTCAAATCTGCTGCGTGTTTATTTAGTGCTGACTGTAGATTATCTAATGCTTTTATTAATCCAGCTGTTGAAAGACTTTTAAAATTTGTGTCCAAGTGAAATCTGGTCAAACTTCCCTTCACATATGTACAATATTCATTTCCACTAATTTTTAAATTTTTTAACCAATAGCAATTATTTTTTATGTCTTCCTTCAATTCTGAAGTAAATGGAATCTCATCAATAAATTTATCTATTGGGGTTATTATGTATAAACCTATTGTATCAATCATTTTTTCCTCCATTTTTCATTAGTGATATAAGATAGTGCTCTATCTGCTAACTCATTTTGTGAACTAATTTTATTACTTAATGCCCATGCATCTAAATCACTTTTTACAAAATAAATTAATTTGCCTCCAGGTTTGAAATATGAAATCTGTTTTTGATGGGTTAACTTATAAAGATATGATTCTGAAATATCTAAGTAAGAAACAGCTTGTTTGAAAGTTAAAAACAAAGTATCATTTTTATTGTTAGCCATTTTAAACTCCAATGTTATTAAAAAATCTTAACAACAATTTTGTGGTTCAAAATGCTGATTTCAATTAGTCTTAAGTTATTACTAATTATTTGATAGAAGGGAAATTATATCATTTGCTAATGTGTTGATTTTCTCTGAATGAAGCTTATTTTGAGTACTTGCTATACTCAGTCTTGCGTTAGAATATTTTTTTTTATTAATGTCAATAAAATTTTCTGTTAATATTACATATCCTTTATTGTCCTGGTCAAAAAAATTTTCTTTGATAAAATTTTTAATTGAAAGCATTTCAAATAATACAACAAGCAATCTCTGTGATGATTTCCATATAATAAAATTACTTTTTATATTTTTTTTATTTTCTAATTGACTACCATTTGAAATTTGAAAATGATTTATAAAGTTCTTTGATGAACATTTTTCTATTAAATCTTTATCAATTAAAATATTGAAAAAACTATTTAGTTTTTCTAATTTTGAAATCCAAACTATTTTTCTTGTTTCTATGTTAAAATTATTCTGATCTATACTTTGATTATTATCTATTATACTTTTGAATAATTCATACTCTTTCTTTATCTCATTCTTTTCAAACTTAACAATTTCTAAAAGTAAAGTCTCTGAAATAACAAATGTCTCATCATTTTCAATAAATTCATGAGCAGCATTATTCAATCTGTTTTTTAATGTAATATTTTTTGTAATAAAATTAAAATAATCTGGTTTACATTTCAATTTCACAATATCAATATCAATCAATAATTGAGTGTATTCAATTAATTTCTTTATTAAATCATTATCATTATTTTTCAAAGTTTTTTTCATTTATAAATTTTTTACAAAAAATTAGGAATAGCATCAACAGCTTGTATTTTCTTTTTATCTATTATCTTAGCATAAATTTGAGTTGTCATAATATCTTTATGACCTAATAACTTACTGACTGTATAAATATTTGCTCCATATGTCAATGCTAATGTGGCAAATGTATGCCTTGCTGAATGAAAAGAAATGTTTTTATTAATTCCTGCTGATTTCACCCATTTTTTAATTATAGAATTTTGATATGACTTTGATGGGAGATTAAACACTTTCATCATTGGTATTGGAATAATATTGTTTGATGAATTCTCAAATAAAAGTTTTTTTGCATCTTTGTGAAGTGGCAAATACTCAACATTATTAGTTTTAATTTGTCTAAACTCAATCTGATCATTTTTTATATTACCCCATGTCAAATTTTTCACATCTGAAAACCTTAGTCCAGTATAACAAGAAAATAAAAATGCCCTTTTAGTTTCAGGAACTTTGCAATCAGTTTTAATTAATTTCTTTATATCATCATCAAGTAAAAATTCTCTTTTAACATCTTTCTTTGGTATATGATTTACTCTTTTCAATATATTATTATCAATTATTCCATCCTTCACAGCTTGATTAAACACAGTTGACAAATTTGCAAAATAATGATGAGCTGTATTTTGAGAAACCTTTGATAATAAATAATTTTTATATTCTTCCAACCACTCAACTGTCACCTGATTAAATCTAATTTTGCCATTAGTAAATTGCTTAAGTTTTAGATATGAGTTTGTCCATGATGGTCTGTCTGGTGGTTTCAATTGTAGATTTTTTAAATAATATTCTACAAGATTTATCTTGGTTTTACTTTTATTTGGTAAATTATTGCTAGAATAAAAGTAATCTAACTTTCTTTGGTCTCTTATTGCTTCTGCTAGTTTTCTTTCCTCTTTATATTTGCTATTTTTCTCTCCAAGATCAATTTTTAAGAATTCAAACTTTTTCTTACCATTTAAATTATACTCTAAATAAAAACTAGTTTTTCTACTCTTTAATTTTCTTTCTCTTAAAATTATACCCATGATATAAAAATATTAGTTTCTAAAAAGTATCTAAAATTATTAAAATAAATACTAATAAAAGAAAACAAAAGATATACTATTGTTTAATTTTAATTAAATTTTCAACTTTAATTTACACTTTTATTCACTTCTTTTCAATATTACAATAGAAAGATCATCATGTTTTTTTTCATTAGCTATAAATGTTTTAACGTTTTGTAATAATCTTTCCCCCACTTGCTGAGGTGAAAGTTGACTAGAAATTTTTAATATTTTATAAATTCTTTCCGTGCCGAAAAATGTTCCGTTAAAATTTCTTGCTTCTGTAACTCCATCAGAAAATATTATTAAACTATTTCCAGATTCTAAATTTATATTTTGTGTCGTAAATTTTGCAGAGTTTGATAAACCCAATGCTACATTGCCTTTTGGCAATATTTCAATTTCATTTTCTTTAAGAATTACCGGCGGTAAATGTCCCGCATTAAAGATTTCCAAATTACTTGAGTTTTCTTGAATTGAACAATAAACCATTGAAGCAAAACTATTTGGCAAAATATCTTTATGAAAAACTTTATTAATCTTTTCGCCAAATTCAGAAAGATTTGTCATATCCGGAGCAAAAGCTCTAACTATTGTTTGAAGTTTAGACATAAGCAATGCAGCAGCTAAACCTTTTCCGGAAACATCTGCAAGTGTAATTCCATATTTACTTTCACCGGTTTTTACAAAATCAACAAGATCACCGCCAACATCATTTGCGGGCTCTGTAAATAACCAAATTTTCCATCCAGCAACTTTTGGATTTTTATCCGACATTAACGCAACTTGCACAGATTTTCCAGCATTGAGTTCATCCTTTGCTAAAAGTTTATCTTTAAGCTCTAGCATCAAAATAAATAATATTATTATTCCGCCCAAAACACTTGTGTCGTAAGAAAAATTTACATTGTTTCCATTAAGTCCAAAATTACCAGCTGAAACAAGAAATACAATTCCAAGAATTAAAAGTAATCTTCTAGTTGGATTTAATTTTAGCAAAAGATCTTTCAACATCCAACCGAGCATGTAGAAAAATCCTTTAAATTTTCCCATTCCGGTAAGCTGTTTTTTTCTTTCATCTGTAAGAAAAAATTCTTTTAGTTCAGAATAATCTTTAGAAATATTTGTACTAAAGCCGCCTTCCGAAATATCATTTTTTAATGTTTCGTATAATTTTTTTTCGCTAGGGTTTTTATAATTTTCATTCATTTTAATTTAACTTTTTACTTAAGACGAATTTTACATTTTTAAGTTCGGTTTTAGATATCAATTTTATAAATAAGCATCAACTTTTTCATAAATGAAATTATTGATGTTAACATTTCTTCTGCAGTATTAAAATTATTTTCCATTTCCAATTTCATAGCATCATTATTTTGAACTAACTTTATTGATTTCGTGTATTCGGAAACTATGAATTCCATTAAAGTTGTAAATTTATTTTTATAAAAATCTTCGTTATCACCTTTGGGTAAAATCATGGTTACTTTTTTTCGGGTAATTATAATTCTTTCAAACTGAGCGAATGAAGCATAGAATCTTAAAATTGCAGTCAAAATTAATCTTTCAACAATTACCGGAAATTTTCCAAATTTATCTTGAAGTTCATCTTTAATTTCATCAAGTTCATCAATTTTAATCATAGAAAACAACGCTTGATAAAAACTTAGTCTATCTGACTGATCCGGCATAAATGATTTCGGAATTCCGATTTCAAAATATGTATCGATAGTTGGCTCCGATCTTTGCTGATGTTTAGGAAGATTTTTGAAAACATCTTTAAATTCATTTTCTTTTAATTCTGAAACAGCTTCATCAAGTAATTTCACATACAAATCAAAACCAACTGTATCAATTGTTCCGGATTGCTCAGTTCCCAATAAATTTCCAGCCCCACGAATTTCTAAATCACGCATTGCCAAATTAAATCCGCCGCCAAGTTCTGTTGATTCTTCAATAGCTTGCAATCTTCTTACTGCTTTTTGATTTAAAGTATTTAAAGACGGAACTAGAAAATAACTATATGCTTGTCGGTCTGATCTTCCAACTCTTCCGCGCAATTGATGAAGTTCTGCCAAACCAAATCTATCTGCACGATTTATTATAATTGTATTTACATTTGGAATGTCCAATCCGCTTTCAATTATTTTTGTAGAAATTAAAACATCAGCTTCTTTATTCATAAAGCTGTAAATTACACTCTCAAGCTGAGCCGGTTTTAATTGCCCGTGTGCAACTAAAATTTTTATTTGTGGAATATGCTTGTGTAAATACTGCGCAATTTTTTCAATCGATTGAACACGATCGTGAACAAAATAAATTTGACCTTTTCTTTTTAATTCGTCCAAAATCCATTCTCTAATTTTTACTATATCAAAGGTTTCTACTTTAGTATAAATTGGTTGGCGATTTGGCGGAGGCGTTGCAATTATTGATAAATCGCGTGCTCCAAGCAAAGATAAATTTAATGTTCTGGGAATTGGTGTTGCGGTTAAAGTTAGAGTATCAACATTAACTCTAATTTGACGAAGCTTCTCTTTTGCCATTACACCAAAACGATGTTCTTCATCAATTATCAATAATCCCAAATTGTTGAATTTAATATCTTTTGATAAAAGCCGGTGTGTGCCAATTACAATATCAACTTTTCCTTCAGCAAGTTCTTTAATAATTTCTGTTTGTTTTGTTTTACTTGCAAACCTTGAAAGTACTGCTACTTTAACCGGAAATTGTGAAAGCCGATCTTTAAAAGTATTATAGTGTTGCTCTGCTAAAATTGTTGTGGGAACCAACATTCCAACTTGTTTTCCATCGCTAACAGCTTTAAATGCTGCACGAATTGCAACTTCGGTTTTACCAAATCCCACATCACCGCAAACGAGTCGATCCATCGGATTTTCTTGCTCCATATCATATTTTACTTCGTCTGTAACTTTTGCTTGATCCGGAGTTGGCTCATATAAAAATGATGCTTCCAATTCTCTTTGCCAAACTGTATCACTTGAAAAAGCAAAACCTTGTGCAGCTTTTCTTTGTGCATATAATTTTATTAAATCTCTTGCAGCTTCTTTAATTTTTGTTTTTACTTTTTTCTTTGTTGCGCGCCACTCACCACTTCCAAGTGTAGTAAGCTTAGGAGGAATTTTATCACCGGAAGAATATTTTTTTACCAGCGATAAATAATTCATATTTAAATAAACTACTCCACCTTCTGCATATAATATTTTTATTGTTTCTTGTTCTACCATACCGATTTTTATCGTTTCTAATCCGACGTATTTCCCAATTCCAAAATTTTCATGAACAATAAAATCACCAATTTTTAATGATGCAAATTCTTTTATCCGCGATTTTTTAAGTATTTGTTTCTTAGAAATTTTTGTTCGGTATGGTTTATTAAATGTTTCGTAATCCGTTAAAATTAAAATTCTTTCATCGGATATTAGAAATCCCTCTTTAATTGCAAACACTTTAATTTTAACAATTTCCAATTCCAGCAAGCGTTTCAGCTCTTCGTTGAAACTTGATAAAAGCTCAAACAATCTTCTTCCTTGAATTTCATTTTCTGCTGTTATGAATATTTTATAATTCTGATCAGCAAAATCTTGAAGTGTTTTAAACAACAAAGTAAAATTTGAATTTATAACCGGTGCATGTTTTAATTTTAATTTAATATTATTTTCTTTGCTACCAAATAAATCTTCAACAATCCAAAAAACTTTTTCATCAAATAATTTTTCCAGAGAAATTTGCTCATCATAATTGAAATCATATTTTACAATTTGTGATTTGTTATTTTCAAGCAGTTCCGATTTTAATTCTTCATCTAAATCATTCTCGTATATTTCATTTTTCTCTTTCTCTTCATTATTTAAATTTTCCAAATCATAAATATTTGCAAATACTATTGGCGAGTTTAGATAATTAAAAATATTATTAGTATATGATGAATTTTGATTATCTAAAAATGAAGCTAGCGTAATGCTTTCAACTTTATTTGATGAACGTTGACTTTCCGGATCAAACAATCTTATTGATTCTAAAAAATCTCCATCATACTCAAGTCTACACGGATGTTCTTCACTGTATGACCAAAAATCAATTATTGATCCTCTAACAGAAAAACTTCCGGGATCAACAACAGCTTTTTCGCTGTTGTAATTTATTGAATTTAAATATTCTACTAATTCATCGTATGTAATTTCAGAACCGATTTCTATTTTGGTTGTACTTTTTTCTATTATTTCTATTGAAGGAAGTTTTATTTTCAGAATATCATAGGTGGCAATTATTAAAAATGAATCTTTATTTTTTATTGCAGTTAATTTTTCTTGAATGGTTTCTATTTCAATTTCATCAATAGCAATAATTTTTTCGGATAATCCTAAAATTGTTAATTCAACATTTACTTCATTAACCAATTGCCGCGAAGGTAAAAGAACAAGAATCTGTTTTTCTTTTTTACTTAGCAGAGAAATTGCGATTGATTTTGATGAGCCGGATAGAGGTGAAGTATAAATGATATTTTGATTTTCTTTTTTCCGGTGAATTTCTGAAATGAAATTTCTAAAAATATTTAATTCGGATAATTCTGATAAAAAATTTTCTGTCATAATGTTTAAATGGAATTTACCCTTCCTCACAAATAAATGCGGGAATTGATTAATTGGAAATTTTAGCAAATCAAATTTACTATAAATTGAAATAAACTTTTTGGTTATATTTTAATAAATAAATTATTCATTTATTGTTGGCATATTTATGAAACTTCACAAGGCACCAAAATACCAACCATTAAATCCAGAACAGCTTAAATTAACTTGCGATCCTAATTGTTTTAAATTTGATACAACCGACAGCATTACTCCAATTGAAGGAATTGTGGGCCAAGCAAGAGCAATTAAAGCTTTAAAAATTGGAATCGATATTGAAAGTCCCGGATATAATATTTTTATTACCGGTCTTTCAGGAACGGGCAAACAGACAACTATAAAAAATTTATTAAAAGAATTTCTGCCAAAAAAAAATGTAAAATTAAACGATTACGTTTATGTAAATAATTTTAGAGATTCTGATCATCCAACTTTACTGATTTTTCCAGCTGGACAAGGAAGAATGTTTAAAAATGATATGAAAAAATCTATTAAACTTCTTCATGATAATATTCCGCAGATTTTAGAACGCGAGCCATTTTTATCAGAAAGAAAAAAATTGGCAACCGATTATGGAAAATCTCAACAAACTTTAGTTAGCAATTTTGAAAAGAAATTAAGAAAAGATAATCTAACACTCGGCCAAATTAAAGTTGAAGAAGTAACACGTCCGGAAATATTTGCAGTAATTGAAAATCAACCAGTTTATGTTCAGCAACTTAGCGAACTTGTGCAAGCTAATAAAATTAGTCAGAAAGAAGCTCAGCAAATTGTAAAAAAGTATACAGCACATCAAGATGAGTTGTACATTGTATTTAAGGAAAGTTTAAAACTCACTCAAAATTTTCAAACTCAATTAAGTGAACTTGAATCTAACGCTGTGAAGAATTTAATTTCCGCAACTTTTGATGAATTGCGTGAAAAATATAAATCGAAAAAAGCACAAAAATATTTTGCCAAAGTAACGGAAAATATTTTAGAAGATTTAGATATTTTCAAAATTCCACCTCAACAAAAAAATAATAGTGAAGTTGAAAATGCAGAAAATTTATTGGCTTACCAAGTAAACTTAATTCTTGATAATTCTAATGTAAAAGAAATTCCCGTTGTAATAGAAACTTCTCCAACTTACAATAATTTGTTTGGTGCAATTGAAAAAGTAAATGACGGCTCGGGAGTTTGGCAATCAGATTTTACAAATATTAAATCCGGTTCAATACTTAGAGCTAACGGAGGTTATTTAGTAATTAATGCAATTGATGCAATTCAAGAACCGGGAGTTTGGAAAACCTTAAAACGTGTTTTGCTATACGGAAAATTAGAAATTCAAGATTTATCAAGCGTGTATCAAATTACTTCAAGCACTTTAAATCCAGAACCAATTGAAATAAATTGCAAAGTTATAATGATAGGAAATAATTATTCTTATTCTCTACTTTCAAATTATGAAGATGATTTTAATAAAGTTTTCAAAATTAAAGCCGAGTTTGATTATGAAATGAATCGTACAGAAAGTGCTTTGATTGAATATGCTAAAGTTGTAAAAAAACTTGTTACGCAAGAAAAATTATTGGAGTTTGATAAATCTGCAATTGGAAAAATTATTGAATACGGTGCAAGATATGCCGGAGATCAAACAAAATTAACAACAAGATTCGCATATATTGCTGATCTTGCTCGTGAAGCAAATTTTTGGGCAAAAGATGTTGGAGAAAAAATTGTAACTTCAATTCACATTTTAAAAGCGTATGATTCTTCCGTTGAACGGCATGCAATGTACGATTCCAAAATGAAAGAAATGATTGACCAAAAGACTATTTTGATTGATACACATGGCTCAAGAGTTGGACAAATAAACGGGCTTGCAGTTTACGGCGGAAGTTATTTTTCATTCGGAAAGCCTACACGAATTACTGCATCAGTCGGACTTGGAAACGGAAATATTATAAATGTTGAACGCGAAGCTGGGCTTAGCGGAAGTACACATAATAAAGGTGTTTTAATAATCACCGGGTATTTTAGAGAAAAATTTGGAAAACGTTTACCGCTTTCATTTACTGCAAGTTTGGTCTTTGAACAAGGCTACGGAATGATTGACGGAGACAGCGCTTCGGTTACTGAAGTTTGTGCCCTTCTTTCCAGCATTGCCGAAATTCCTATTAAACAAAATTTTGCAATTACCGGATCAATAAATCAAAAAGGTGATATTCAGCCAATTGGTGGAGTTAATGAAAAAATTGAAGGCTATTTTGATGTTTGCAAATCGAGAGGTTTAGATAAAACTCACGGAGTAATAATTCCTCATCAAAACGTAAAAGATCTTATGTTGAAAGATGAAATTATTGATGAAGTTAGAAATAAAAATTTTTCAATTTATTCAATTCAAACTGTTGAAGAAGCAATTGAATTACTAACCGGAGTTAAAGCCGGAAAGCAAATGAAGAACGGAAAATATCAATCTAATACTGTTTTTGGTAAAGTTGAAAAATGTTTAACTGAAATGAAACACAGAACTCGTCCGCAGCAACAAAATCAAAAAGAGAAAGAAAATAATGGAACTAACACATCTAAAGTAAAAGGGATAAATTGAATACTAGATTTGTAAAAACAAAAATTTTAGCAACAATTGGTCCAGCATCTGACAGTAAAGAAATGCTTCTTGGACTTATTGATGAAGGAGTTAATGCGTTTAGAATGAATTTCTCTCATGGAGATGAAAATTATTTTACGGATTTATTTAACAAAATTCATGAAGTATGCGAAACAAGCAAAATGCCAATTCCGATTCTTCAAGATTTGCAAGGACCTAAAATTAGAATCGGCAATTTGGAAAAAGATGAAATTGAAATTCTAACCGGTAATAATATTGAAATCACAATTGATACTATCTTAGGAAATGAAAATATCGTTTCATCATCATATCAAGAATTAATTGTTGATGCAAAGATTGGTAATCAAATCTTAATTGATGATGGATTAATAAAGTTGGAAGTTATCAGTAAAAAAGAAAGGTCGGTAGTCTGCAAAATTCTTGAAGGTGGAAAACTCAAACCCAAAAAAGGAATGAATTTACCGGGAATGGTTTTAAGCACACCATCTTTTACAGAAACAGATAAAAAAAATATGGAGTTTGCATTCAAACACAGAGTAGATTATGTTGCTTTATCATTTGTGAGATATGCAGAAGATATTTATGAACTAAAAAATTGGATGAAAAGCAAAGGTTACAATAAACCAATTATTGCAAAAATTGAAAAACCGGAAGCTGTAGAAAATTTTGAAGCAATACTTGAAGCTTCTGATGGAATTATGGTTGCAAGAGGTGATCTTGGTGTTGAATTAGCTCCGCAGTTGGTTCCGATAATTCAGAAAAATATTATTGGAAGATGTAATTCAGTTGGCAAACTTGTAATTACTGCAACTCAAATGTTGGAATCAATGATTACAAATCCAATTCCCACAAGAGCAGAAGCCTCCGATGTTGCGAATGCAGTTTTGGATGGAACAGATGTAGTAATGCTTAGTGGCGAAACAGCTGTTGGTAAATATCCGCGACAAACAATTAAAACGATGAAAAGCATTTTAA
Source organism: Ignavibacteriota bacterium (assembly GCA_016716225.1). Taxonomy (NCBI): domain Bacteria; kingdom Pseudomonadati; phylum Ignavibacteriota; species Ignavibacteriota bacterium. The sequence continues at coordinate 667,412 of JADJWT010000001.1, forward strand.
TGTCAACAGAATCTCAAAGTCAATTTAAGACAAAAGTTAAGTTCGAGAATCCCAGGAATAAAGCTGATAATATTTTTGATGCAACGGGAAAAGCTTTTGTTGAAATTGCAAATCAAGTAAATGCAAAAGCGCTGGTGGTATTTACACATCAAGGTCGAAAGGCAAACATACTTTCAAAATATAATCCTGATGCACATATTTTCGCTTTCTCGGATTCTTTTGACACGCTTAACCACTTGAATCTACATAAAGGTATAAAACCCTACTTTTTAAAAGATATAATGAATGAAGATTTTTATATCAAAAGTGCATTGGAAATTTTGATAAAAGATGAAATAGTTACAACCGGCGATGTTGTTGTTTTTACAGCCGGAGCTCCGATTGATGAAATAAACAGAAAAAATTGGGTGCGATTTTTAGTTGTAGATTAATAATATAATCTTACTTTAGTAATAAAAGAAAAAGTAAGAAATGGAATTTAAATTAGCAAAATGGTGGGAGCTTCAATCTAACGGAAAAATACTCTGCACACTATGTCCGCGCTACTGCACAATTGGAAATGGGCAAAAAGGTTTTTGCTACATAAGGGAAAATATTGATAATAAGCTTTATTCTATTGGTTACGGAAGACCAACCGGATTTGCAATTGATCCAATTGAAAAAAAACCACTTTCACATTTTTTACCCAGAACAAAAGTTTTGAGTTTTGGAACTGCCGGCTGTAATTTGGGCTGCAAGTTTTGTCAAAATTGGTCAATCAGTAAATCAAAATTAGATGAAATAAATTCACTTTCGGCAACTCCGGAAGAAGTTGTTAATCTTGCAAAAAAATATAAAACTCCATCAATTGCTTATACATATAATGATCCGACAATTTTTGGTGAATATGTAATTGATATTTCCAGAATTGCTCGTCAGGAAAATATTAAAAATGTAATGGTAACCGCTGGATACATTGATAAAAACGCACGCAAAGAAGTTTATAAATTTATTGATGCTGCAAATGTTGATTTAAAAGCATTTACTGAAACTTTTTATCATAAATTAACTTTCTCTCATTTGAATGATATTTTAGATACTTTAATTTGGATTAAAAACGAAACTGATGTTTGGTTAGAAATTACTACTTTATTAATTCCGGATGAAAATGATTCGCCGGAAGAAATTAATAAAATGTGCAATTGGATTGTTACAAATTTAGGTGAAAATGTTCCGCTTCATTTTACGGCATTTCATCCGGATTTTAAAATGAGAAATAAAATTAGAACCCCATTTTCTACTTTAGAAATGGCAAGAAATATTGCAATTAATGAAGGAATTAATTTTTGCTACGTCGGAAATGTACATAATATAGAAGGACAAACAACATATTGCCCAAATTGTAAAGAGTCGTTAATAATTAGAGATTGGCATTCGGTTTTAGAAATTAATATGCAAAATGGAAAATGTAAAAATTGTGGAAACAAAATTGATGGAGTTTTTAATTAAACTAATTTCGTTTCAAAAAAATTATTTTTGAAATATCTTAACATATTCATCAAAAATATAAAGACGATTTCTTTTAAAACCGGTTAATTCTACCAATACACCAAATTTTTCAAATTCTTTTATTAAATTATTTGCTGTTGTAGGAGTAACTTTAAGCACATTAATAACTTTTAAACTATCAACTATTGGATTTTTATATAATTCATCTAAAAGTATTTTTGCTTTAATTTGCTTTTTCCCCATTTTTAATAAAACTTCATTTTCTAATTTTTGTTTAAGCTTAATTATATTATTAAACGTAGCAATAGAACTTTTTGACGTTTCAATAACACCAGCTAAGAAAAACTTTATCCATTGTGAAATATTATTATTGGTTCTAGCAATTGTTAGATTGTCATAATAGTAAGCTTTATTTTTTTCGAAAAAATCTGATAAGTATAAAGTTGGTTTTAATAAAATATTATTACTTACCAAATATAATGTTATTAAAAGTCTTCCAAGTCTTCCATTACCATCCAAAAAAGGATGAATTGTTTCAAACTGATAGTGACCAATGGCAATTTTTATTAAATGTGGAACATTAATAGAATTATTGTTTAAAAACTTTTCTAAATCGCTCATTAGTTCTGGAACTTCCTCGGCAGTTGGGGGAATAAATATTGCATCTTTAAGAGTTGCTCCAATCCAATTTTGACTTCTTCTAAATTCTCCCGGTGTTTTCTTTTCACCTCGAACACTTGTTAAAAGTATTTCATGACTTTTTCTTAGCAATCTATTTGAAAGTGGAAGTTTTATTAGTTCCTTAATTGCATAATTCATTGCTGATACATAGTTCTGTACTTCTTTATAATCATTACGCCTTTCTGGCTTTATATTTTCTTCTTTTATAAAAGCTTCTTCAATACTGGTTTGTGTGCCTTCTATTTTACTGGATTTTGTTGCTTCTTTTGTAATATGCATCATAATAAAAAAATCAACATCTGGGATAAGTTGAGAAAATGCGTTTAATTCTCCAATTTTTCTATTTGCTTCTCCTAATAAGCTATTTATCTCCGGATCCGAGATTATCCATTCTTTATTCACAAAATTCGGGGAAAAACTAAAGTATTCGTATTGTTTCTTTAAATTTCCGGCTTTGAAATTCTTTATATCCATATTTTTACTATAATATAAATAATTATATTTTAATTTGTAATCTTAACTTGGAAGATAAAATTTTATATTCCAAGTTGCAAGATATTTTTAGAATAAAAATAATATTTGATTATGTATTTTGAAAATGTAAAAATTGTGGAAACAAAATTGATGGAGTTTTTTAATTAACCAACGTATTACAATTTTTAGATTCATTTACTATCTTTATATTTATCAATAAACAAATATTTAAAGAATGAAAAACATTTTATCTATACTAGAAAAATACTCGGTTGAATATGGATTTAAAATTTTAAGCGCAATTTTAATTCTAATAATTGGGATTTGGCTTGCGAAAATAATTTCGAAAATATTCAATAAATTTTTAGCTAAATCAAATGTTGATATAACTTTACTAAAATTCTTTACTTCTTTAGTTAGAATTATTTTAATAACTTTTGTTGCTATTGCCGCCGTAAATAAATTAGGAATTGAAACTACATCGTTTGTTGCAGTGCTTGGTGCTGCGGGACTTGCAGTCGGTTTGGCATTACAAGGTTCACTTTCCAATTTAGCATCTGGAATTATGTTAATTATATTTCGACCAATTAAAGTCGGCGATTATATTCAAGGCGGCGGCGGTGAAGGAACTGTGAAAGAAATTGGAATTTTTGTTACAAAATTAATTTCAATAGATAACAAATTACTATTTGTTCCAAACTCAAAATTAACTTCGGATAATATTGTAAATTTCACTTTTAATGAAACTCGCAGAGTTGATATGGTTTTCGGAATTGGTTACAAATCAGATATTAAAAAAGCTAAGAATATTATTGATGAAATTTTAAGCAACAATCCAAAAGTTTTAAAAGAACCAAAGCCGGATATTTTTGTTAAAGCTTTAGCTGAAAGTAGTGTAAATATTGCAGTTAGACCTTGGTGTAAAACAGATGATTATTGGGATGTTCTTTCTGAAGTTACTGAAAATATTAAGTTACAATTTGATGCAAATAATATCGAAATTCCATTTCCGCAAAGGGATATACATTTGCACAATAAATGATTTTTTGAAAATTGATTTTTAGAAAAAGTAAAATTTATATTCTATTTTTTCATCAAAAAAACATATCCGCTAAAAATAAAAGTTGTAACTATTTGAATTAATATCGGTGTTGAAATTAAACTTCCATCAATAAATAACAAACTTAGCAATCCAAATTTTACTGCATAATATGCCATTTTACTTAATCCGATACTTAAAATCATTGATGCAAATTTATTTTTAATTTTTTCTGTTAAGAAAAAGAAAAGCCAAACATTTAGTAATAATTCGCCGGTAATTAAAAATGTTTTAATTAAATGCGGATGAGCAGAAATTACAAAAGAGAAAATAGGTAAAGTTGAAGCAATTATGTAAGCATTCTTTTTTGAAGTATGAGCAATTGATAAAATTAACATCAACCGCATTGGCTCAATAAAGTAGATGGGCAAAGCTGTTAAGTGAGAAAGTGCCGGCACCAAATAGATAAACGCTAATGCCATTATATCAAACACAGAACTTTTTATAATTTCTTTTTGACCAATTTTTCCTAAAACTGAATCCATTTTACACCTTTTGTATTTACGGTTTAAATATATCAAAATTAATATAGAATGGAAAAAGTTAGAAAATGTTGAGATGTTGAAATGAAAAAAATTAAAAAAGCCAATATTTGTCATTTCCGATGATTTTTACCGGAAGAGAGATTTCATAAATTAATTCTGAGATCTCTCAGTCTCCGTTAGCAAACGGATCACTTTTTCAAGATGACAAAATGTTTGTCAGTCCATAAAATGTTTCGGGGGAAAAAGGATTTTTCTTTAAAATGTTATTTCAATTTCCATAACTATAATTCAAAGATGCCATCTTTTAAAAAGATGGCATCTTTTTAAAGTTTTTTAAAATGAAAACAAAGATCAATATTGTTTTTATTTTCCTAGTCTCACTTTTTTCGTTTTACGTTTTCACGTTTTTACTTACTTGCGTTTAACATCCACAAAGATTTTTCTAACCAAGCAACATTTTCATCAACTAAAGCTTGAGTCGTTAAATCATTTTTGCTAGCGGCAATGTCTGAAGTTTTCTTAAACTCGCTTTTTAAATATTCAAAATCATTTATTAAGATATTTATTACTTCATTTGCAGAAAATTCTGATTTATTTTCTTCAGTAATTTTTGCTATTTCTAAATAACCTTTTAAAGTTGTTAATGGTTTTCCGCCAATTTGTAAAATTCTTTCTGCAACATCATCATAAACACCGGCAAAATAATCATAATATTCTTCGGTTTGTTTGTGAATTCCAAAAAAGTGCGGACCTTTAACATTCCAATGATAATTGTGAAGTTTTACATACAAAACTTGAACATCTGCCAAATTTTGATTGAGTTGTTTTACTAATTCTTTCATTACATTTTCCTTTCAAATAATTTATTTTAGATAATAATAATTATTATATTTAATTAAAAAAATACCACATTTTTCAATATGGCATAAATTTTTACAAAGATTTTTTACTGAAATACCAATCTGTGTATTCGTAACCTTCGTCTTTACGTTTTGCTTGAGCTTCTTGTGTTTGGGGTGGAGGAACAATTACTTTTTCTCCCGGTTTCCAATTTTCCGGGGTTGCAACTCCAAATTTCTGACTTGTCTGCAAAGCTTCAACAATTCTAAAAATTTCATCAATACTTCTTCCGTTAGTTAAAGGATAATATATCATCGATCTCAAAATTCCTTCTGCATCAATTATAAATACTGCACGAACTGCCGAAGTATCGGAAGCTCCGGGATGAATCATTCCATAAGCTTTTGCAACTTTCATATTTAAATCGTCAATAATAGGGAAAGGAATTTCTACATCAAAATTGTCTTTAATATTTTTTACCCAAGCCAAATGTGAGTAAATGCTATCAATACTTAAACCAATTACTTGTGTGTTTAATTTTTTGAAATCTTCATTTTTTCGTGCGAAAGCCAAAAATTCCGTTGTACAAACCGGTGTAAAATCTGCGGGATGTGAAAATAGTACAACCCATTTTCCTTTTAAATCTGATAATTTTATCATTCCGTGAGTTGTTTTTGCATTAAAATCCGGTGCTGGTTCATTAAGTCTTGGCAAACTAAATACTTGTGTTTCTTCCATTTTGTAACTCCTTATTTTGCAAGTGATTAAATTAATTTTAACTATATGATGAAGAAATTTCTAAAAGGATTCAAATTATTATTAGATAATAATTATTATTGATTCTCTAATTTCTGCAATCGCTGCAAATAATATTAAATTGAATATTATAATTAATAAAACTATGTTCAGATACAATATCCGGTAATTTGAGATTATTTAATTCCGGATCAGAAACATCAATAATTTTTTTACATTTTACGCAAACAACATGATGATGATTTTCAATTTCTGCTTCATAACGAACTGTTTCATGCAAAGGTGTAACAACAGAAATAATTCCTTTTTGCTCAAAAGTCTCCAAAGTTTTATAAACTGTTGCGAGAGAAATTGTTGGAAATTCACCTAAAATATTTTTGTGCACAGTTTCCGGTTTTGGGTGGCTTTTATCATTTATTAATGCTTTGTAAATTGCCAATCTTTGGGGAGTAACACTTAATGCATTAGTTCTACATTTATCAATAAATGAATTTATTTTTTCTTGTGTTTCCATTTGAAATTATTCTTAGTTGATAATTTTTATTAGATAATATATAAAATTTGCGATGTGATATCAAGATTGCTAAAATAAAAAAGGGTAAAATTTCTTTTACCCTTTCGAATTTAAATATGAAGTTGTTATTGTGTTGCTACAATTTTGTAGCTTTTCCTTAATTTTTCCGCATTACAAAACTCCAAATAAAAGTTTGATGCACTTTTATCTTCCTTTTTTTCCACAATTTGCGCGGAAAAACCTTGTGCAGTATGACGATCAATTAACAACTTAAAATATTTAGAGGCAATTCTGTTTGCTTCTTCAAGAGTGATGTTGGTCATTAAGTCTCCTGAGTTAATAATTTTTCAGAACAACCGTAAATTGATTATCGACATTTTCTGAAAAAATTAAATTACTTTTGAAAGCGGAAGTGAAATAATTGCTTCTACACCTTCATTTAATTTACTTTTTAACGAAATATTTCCATTATTAATTTTTACTAATAAATCAGCTAAAATTAATCCCAAACCGGTACCTTTTATTCTATTTGCTGAATTTAAAGTAATATCTTCATTAACTTTGAAAATCTTTGACATTTGCTCTTCTGAAATTCCGATTCCAAAATCCTTAATTTTAATATTTGTAATTTCGTTCAATTCATCAATTTCACAATTTATTAAAATATTTTCATTGCTTCCGGAATGTAAAATTGAATTTTCCAAAATGTAATAAATAGTTTTATTGAGAGATTCTGTATCTGCTTTAACAAAAATCTGAGAATTGTAATTAAACTTAATATTATTATTTTGAAATTTTCTAGAAATTAACTGAATTGAACTTTTAATTTGTTCATTCAAATTCAAATCAACAATTTCAATTTTTACTTTTCCAGTTTTGTAGTAAATCCACTCAAAAAATCTTTCCAAATATTTATTTGTGAAATGTGCGGATTTTATAATTTCGTTTAAGTAAAATTTCCGTTCTTCATCATCAAGTTGTTCATAATCTTCAAAAAGCAAATCGGAAAACCCTAACAATGTTGTAAACGGATTTTTAATATTATGAGAAATAATTGAAAAGAATTCGTTATTTTCCTTTGAAGCCGGAATTCCAGATGTAAAATTTGAATGCGAATTTTCCAAATTTTTAATATTCGTAAAATTATTAAAATAACTATCCATAATTAATTTGCTTTCAAGTTTTGTTTTTTCAATTAGACATTGCCTTTTTTAGTTATGTTTAACTTTGGAAAAAAATATTTTCTATATAAGTTTTTAATTTTATTTGCTGCTCTTCGTTTGTGTATCTTTTTTCAATTACTTTATTACACCTCATGAGAATTTTTTTGAAATTGCCGTTTCTTCTACTCTCTTCTGGTGTTTCTTTGATGTTAAGTTCCTTCTCTACTTCTTGCAATAAAATATAAGCAGATAAAGAAGTTTCGTAAGATAGCTCCATTATTAATACTCCCCTTTGTTAACTATGAAACTTGCCGGTTTTATTAGTTTGTTAATTATCATATTGGCTGAATTTCTTGCAATAACTATACCAAGGAATCTTAATTTTTTACCTGAAATCTTTTCGAAATCGTGGTAATTTTTGAATGTTTTTTATCAATAAATATTTAAAATTTAGCATAAAATTGAAGTTTGTCAATTTATGTTTACGTAATAAAACATACTTTTTGTCCATTTTAATAAAAAATTTTTGAGATTTCTAAATCATAATGACTCAATTTGAAATACAATTTTTGTAAGTGAATTGAATTTCCAACAAAAGAAATAGAAGACAGATAACAAAGAAAAAAGGGGTTACATTAAAATTTTATGTTTGGTAAAAATAGATTTTTGTTAGATTATGAATTTTCATTTTTACTAAAATAAAATTTCAGATTTTATTGTAGATATATTTTTTTTATTATAATATTTTAATCTATTAAAGCCACTGCATTAATCTAACACATAGAAATTTAATTTTTACTTCTTCAATGTGTGCTGAAACACAATACAGCATTTCGTTTTTCTATTATTTTCAAATAAAGATTGAGGCAAATAATCAAAATTATTTTTTTGATTTTATTTGATATAAAAGGATAAATTATTTTGATTAATTTTCGCTTCCAATTTTTGAAATAGGATTAAGAATTTATTAAATTTTATTATTGCGGAGTATAAAATGTTTAACGTATTATTAGTAGAAGACAATAGCGGAACTCAAATTTTACTTAAGAATATTCTTAAAAGAAAATTTTACTGCAATGTTTATACTGCAAAAGATGGAATTGAAGCTTTAAAACTTGTTCCTATCAGTAAACCAGATTTTATACTTCTTGATTATATGATGCCCAATATGGATGGTTATGATTTTCTTAAAGAATTACGACAAAGGAAAATGCACAGAAATATTCCGGTAATTGTAATCTCCGCAGTAAATGAAAAAACCTCATTAAACAAAATTTTAGCTTTAGGCGTTAAGGATTATATCTTAAAACCTTTTAACATTGAAACTACAATGGAAAAAATTGCTAAAGTTATGAATGAAAGAAATAAAGATCTTTCTCTAAGTTTGAAAAATCTTGAATCGAGAGTTACATTATTAGAAAGACAAAATAAAACTCTTAAGAAATTAAATTCTGAAACTTCTTTAATTGATAGAAGAATTTTTCTTAATTAAAGTTTTAGTTAAAAGTAGAAATTTGCTGATTTTCACTTCCATTTTCATGGATATGATCATCCAAAAAATCCAAATGATCAAATCCTGCAATTCCCATTAAATGAAGAGTTTCGTGTTTTTCAATTAATTCTTCAGCTAATTTAATATAAGATTTTGAAGCTTTGGATTCTTCATTAAATAAAATAATCGGTTTATTATAAAATGTTGATTCGGCTACTTCGGTATTCTTAGGAATTGTAGTTTTAAAAACTAAATTCGGATACTTTTCAAATAATTCTTTTTTTGCATTAAAAGCAGCACGCGTATTTATTTCATACATAGTTAAAAGTAAACCATCCACTTGAAGTTTAGGATTTTCAAATTTTTTAATTTCGTTTACAAAGTTCATCATTTTATCAACAGCTTCTAAAGAAAATTTGGATGACTTTACTGGAATTATTAAATAATCGGAAGCAATTAAACTATTTATTGTTGAGCCGTAAAGAAAAGGTGGGCAATCAATTATTACATAATCATATTTATGTTTTACTTGATCAACGGCAGTTTTGAGAACTGTTCTATCAGCTGTTAATCCGTTAAAAACAACTTCCTCATCATAATTAATTTTAGCAAAAGGAATAATTTCCAAATGTTGAAGTTCGGTTTTATGAATTACCGAATTAACGGATTTTGTTTTTTTGTATAAATCCAAAACATTACCAAAAATTTTATCTTCGTCATATCCAAAAGAAGAACTTGCATAACCGCTTGGATCTGCATCAAAAAGTAATGTTTTTTTATTTTGAAGTGAAAGTGCTACTGCAATATTGACTGCTGTAGTAGTTTTTCCTACTCCCCCTTTTGGAGCAGCCACAGATAGTACAATATTGTTCATATTTTATTTCATTTTCTTGAATTTTATCAAATAGATTAATTAATTTTTAATTAAAAGAATATTATAAATATAATAATATACCAATTGTGACTTATATCACTTTTTTAAAATTCTTTCAAAGAATATTAAAATCTAATTTTTTAATTCCCCCAAATTTGAAATTTTGTAAACCTAAACAAAAATTGATTTAATAAAATCTCTATTCATTCTTGCAATATTTGATACGGAAATTCCTTTGGGACATTCGGCTTCGCAAGCGTAAGTATTTGTACAGCTTCCAAATCCGGCTTCATCCATTGCCGCAACCATTGCTTCAACTCTTTCATATCTTTCCGGCTGTCCTTGAGGAAGCAAAGCAAATTGAGAAACTTTTGCACCGACAAATAACATTGCAGAAGAATTTTTACAAGCTGCAACGCAAGCTCCGCATCCGATACACTCGGCTGCATCTAATGCTAAAGAAGCTATTTCTTTAGATATTAAAATTGCATTTGCATCTGGAGCACTTCCAGTATTGAATGAAGTATAACCTCCAGCTTGCTGAATTTTATCAAAACCGCTTCTATCAACAATTAAATCTCTAATTATTTTAAATGCATTTGCTCTAAACGGTTCAATGAAAACAGTATCACCATCTTTAAAATTTCTCATATGCAACTGGCATGTTGCAGTTTTGGGTAATGGTCCATGCGGATGTCCATTAACCACTAATCCGCAAGTTCCGCAAATTCCTTCACGGCAATCACTCTCAAATGCAACAGGAATTTTTCCTTCTTTTTCTAAACGATTATTTAGATCATCTAACATTTCCAAAATTGATGCATGAGGTGAAACTGAAACTTTAAATTCTTCAAAATTTCCCTTTGAGTTTTCTGTTTGTTGACGCCAAATTTTTAATGTTAAATTAATATTCGAATGTGACATTATTTGTAACTCCTTGTAGCTAATTTAACATATTCAAAATTTAATTCTTCTTTGTGAAGATTCCACTTTCCGGCATTTTCATATTCCCAAGCGGCAACGTATGCATATTCTTCATCGTTTCTTACAGCTTCGCCGTCTTCGGTTTGATATTCTTCTCTAAAATGAGCACCACATGATTCATTTCTGTCTAAAGAATCAATTGCCATTAATTCCCCAAGTTCAAGAAAATCTGCAACTCTCCCGGCTCTTTCCAAAGTTTGATTTAAATCTTCACCTTTTCCAACAACTTTTACATCTTTCCAAAATTCTTCTCTTAAATCACTAATTGATTTTATTACTTTTTCTAATTTTGGTTTTTCTCTAGACATTCCGACATCTGCAATTAATAATTCACCTAATTTTCTGTGAATATCATCAACGGTTTGCTTTCCATTTATTGAAAGAAGTTTACTTATTTCATCTTTAACTTTCTTTTCAACTTCTTTAAATTCACTTTTTTCTGAAGATACTTTTTCTGGTTTTTCACTTGCAAAATAATTGCTTAAAGTATATGGAATTACAAAATAACCATCAGCCAAACCTTGCATCAAAGCACTTGCGCCAAGTCGGTTTGCGCCGTGATCAGAAAAATTAGCTTCGCCGAGAATAAATAATCCGTCAATTGTACTCATTAAATTATAATCAACCCAAAGCCCGCCCATTGTGTAATGAGGTGCTGGATAAATTTGCATTGGCACTTTATAAGGATTTTCTCCGGTAATATTTTCGTACATTTCAAAAAGATTGCCGTATTTTTCTTTAACTTTATCAATTCCAATTCGTTTAATTGCATCTGCAAAATCTAAATAAACAGAACGTCCGCCATTAACTCCTCTTCCTTCATCGCAAACGTATTTTGCACTTCTTGAAGAAACATCTCTCGGTGCTAAATTTCCAAATGAAGGATATCTTCTTTCAAGATAATAATCTCTTTCGTCTTCCGGAATATTATCCGGACTTCTATTTTCTCCAACTTTTTTTGGAACCCAAACTCTACCGTCATTTCTCAAACTTTCACTCATCAAAACTAATTTTGATTGTCCTTCTCCATGAAGCGGCAATGCAGTTGGATGAATTTGTGTAAAACATGGATTTGCAAAAAGTGCGCCTTTTTTATGTGCGCGCCAAATTGCTGTTGCATTGCAATTCATTGCACTTGTTGAAAGGAAGAAAACATTTGAATATCCGCCGGTTGCCAAAATTACTGCTTGTGCAGAATAACTTTCTATTTCTCCGGAAATTAAATTTCTTACTACTATTCCTTTTGCTTTTCCATCAACAATTACTATATCCAACATTTCTCTGCGGTGAAACATTTCAACATTTCCGTCATGAATTTGGCGATTTAAAGAGCTGTAAGCCCCAAGTAATAATTGCTGACCCGTTTCACCTCTTGCATAAAAAGTTCTTGAAACTTGAGCACCGCCGAAAGATCTATTTGCTAAAGTTCCGCCATATTCTCTTGCAAACGGAACTCCTTGTGCAACACATTGATCAATAATATCATTGCTAACTTCAGCTAATCTATGAACGTTTGCTTCACGTGAACGAAAATCTCCGCCTTTTACGGTATCATAAAATAATCTATAAATTGAGTCTCCATCATTCTGATAACTTTTTGCAGCATTAATTCCGCCTTGAGCAGCAATAGAGTGTGCTCTTCTCGAAGAATCATGATAAGTAAAAGTTTTAACTTTATATCCTAATTCTCCTAAAGTTGCAGCGGCAGATGCTCCGGCTAATCCGGTTCCAACAACTATAACTTCGTATTTTCTTTTATTTGCGGGATTCACAAGTTTCATATTAAACTTATGATTTGTCCATTTTTCTGAAATATGTCCTTCGGGAATTTTTGAATTTAACTTTATCATTATTTACCTCCCAGAGAAGCTATGTAAAAAAATACCGGAATTGATGCAAAACCAATTGTAATTACGATTGCAATAAAAGTTCCTAATCTTTCAACCATTGATGTGAATTTTGTATGTCGCAATCCGAATGTTTGAAACGCACTTTGAAATGCATGATTTAAGTGAATTCCTAAAAATATCATTACGATAAAATAAAAAATTGAAATTATCGGATTTGCAAATGCTTCTTGAACAATTACATAAAATGGAAATTCTACATTTAACTGATGAGCTTCAAAATTAAATGTTCTCCAAAATGTTGCAAGATGAATTATGAGAAAAACCAATATTATTATTCCAGAAACTGTCATATATCTTGAATAAAAAGTGCTGTTTTGAGATGAAGCATCAATTGCGTACTTATGCGGTTTAGCTTTTTTATTTTCAAAATATAATTTTAATGCATTGTAAATATGAAGAACAAAAATTGCAAGCAAAATAATTTCAACAATTCTTATCAATGGTTTGATTGATTCAAGCTGTTCAACATTACTGTTAAAAATTTCTGGTCCAGCGAAAAGTAATAAATTATTAATGAGGTGAACAACGAGAAAAAATAAAAGCGATAATCCCGTAATTGCCATAATAATTTTTTTTCCAATGGAAGAATTTAAGCGTTCCAAAAGCCAGCTCATTAATTACCTCCTAAGTGCAAATTGATTTTATTAAATTTTATTAGTAGTTCAATATTTTTGAATGGATTCAAAACAGACCTAATAGTATAATTTAGTGTATAAAGATAATTTAAAGCCTTGTTATATTCAAATAAGGATTTACATAATAAATATTTTTATTTCGTTTAATTCTAATTTATGTTTTATCAAGATACTTCAAATAATTCCAAATCTGCGCAATTTTAGCAAATCGGACTAAAAATTTCTAAACTATGCAATTTTTGTTGCGATAATTTTATTTAGAAAAATGTCATTATAAAAAATTCGAAAATTTACACAAACGATTGCCTAATGGAGTTGAAATGCGACCAAAAATTCAACCAACTGAAGTAGAGATGTTAATGCGAGATGATGATTTTATTGTCTCTAAAACTGATACAAAAGGTGTAATTAATTATTGTAACCGTATTTTTATGGAATTCGCAAAATATGAAGAACAAGAATTGCTTGGACAACAACATAATATTGTACGTCACCCAGATATGCCAAGATGTATTTTTAAATTGTTGTGGGATACACTTCAAGAGAAAAAGGAAATTAATGCTTATGTAAAAAACATGGCAAAAGACGGTTCATATTATTGGGTTGATGCAAATGTTACACCGGTTATTGATGATAGAGGATTAATTCAAGGATATTATTCAGTAAGAAGAAAACCAGATGCAAAAAAATTAGAAAAAGTAAAAAAAATTTATGGTCAATTACTTTCGGAAGAAAAAAAATTTGGTTCAAAAGAAGGATTATTAGCTTCAGAAAAATTACTCAATAAAATGTTAAAAGATGAAGGCAAAACCTATGAAGAATTTATTTTCAGTTTATAAGTTTACTTCCGTAAAAAGTATGATTTATAACCGCGCATTTATAATTGGTGCGCTGATGATTTTATCAACTATAGTTTTATTATTCAGATTTAATGAATTGAATCATAAAAGTGATGCTTTATGCAATTATTATGAACAAGTTGTAAAAGGAAATCAAGAATATTCCACTGAAAAAATTGAAGAATTAAAATCTACATCACCAATTATTTCAATAATTTTTTGGGGAAGTTTAGTTGTACTTTCGGTAGTTCTGCTTTTAATTGCTAATCAAATCATTAATTATATCGTTAATACGGTTTCGGTTATTGAACAGCAAATTAGATATCTACGGAACGGAAATCTTTCGGAAAGAATTACAAATATTAAACAAAAAGATGAATTCGGAAAAATCTGCTGGGATTTGAATGATGCAACAGATCAATTTGAAGCTTTGGTTAAAGAATTGTTGACTTCAATAAACTATGTTTCCCAGAAAAAATATTTTAGACCCGTTTTAACTAAAGGTTTAAAAGGATCGTTTTCTATAAGATTAAATGAAGCTGATTCACTTTTAAGAAAGTATACCCAGACACTTATTAGAGAAAAGAAAGAAATTGAAGAAAAAGCTTCTGAACTTTTGGGAGCGATGGATAAATTCTCAAAAGGTGATTTAACTGAACAATTAAAAGTTGATAACGAAACCGAACTTATGGGTAGATTATTTACCGGTTTTAATAATTCTGTAAGCAATATTCATCAAATGATTGAACATTTAAATGAAGCAGTAAATTCAACAATAAATGCAAGTACACAAATTGCTGCGGCAATTGAAGAAATGGCTGCTGCTTCGGAAGAGCAAAGCCGACAAACAAATGATATTACATCTGCAGTTGATGAAATGATTAAAACAGTTACAGAAACAACCAAGAACACTTCTACCGCAGCTGAATCTGCAAGAAATGCTGGATTCTTAGCTCAAGAAGGAAGCGATGTTGTTAGCAAAGCAGTAAATGCAATGGGACAAATTGCAAACATAGTTTCACAAGCTTCATCAAAAGTTGTTGGATTAGGAAAAGACAGCGATAAAATTGGTGAAATAATAAAAGTAATTGATGAAATTGCTGATCAGACAAATTTACTTGCCCTTAATGCCGCAATAGAAGCAGCAAGAGCCGGCGAGCACGGAAGAGGTTTTGCAGTAGTTGCCGATGAAGTTAGAAAATTAGCAGAAAGAACTTCAAAATCTACAGAAGAAATTGCTTCAATGATTCAACAAATTCAAACAGCAACAACAACTGTTGTTAAATCAATAAATGATGGAAATAAAGAAGTTGAATCCGGAATTAGTTTAGCGGAAAGTGCTGGAAAAGCAATTTTAGATATTGTAAACACAACAAATAATGTTGTAGATGAAATTAATCAAGTTGCAACTGCAAGCGAAGAACAGTCTTTAACATCCGGACAAATTGCAAAAAATATAGAAGCCGTAAATAATGTTATTTCCGAAACTTTATTGGGAATTCAACAAACTGCAAGAGCTGCCGATGATTTAAACAATATGACCGGAAATTTGCAAGAATTGATTAGCAAATTCAAAATTAAAAAGCAGCATTCGTATAATGAAAAATTTGCATTAAAGAAGCATCATAAAATATATGAACACGCTGAAGTTCATTAAGAAATATTTGAAAAATTAATTGGGGATTTAAAATGGAAAAAACAGCAAATACAACAATAATAACCGACGAATTGCTGCAGCTTGTAAGCTTTAAAATTGGAGACGCTGAATTTGGAGTTGATATTCTACGAGTTCAAGAAATTAATAAAATGATGGAATTAACTGTTGTACCAAACACTCCAAATTTTGTTGAAGGAGTTGTAAATCTTAGAGGAAGAATAATTCCAGTTTTAAATTTAAGATCAAGACTTGGCTTACAGGTAAAAGAGTACAATTCCGAAACAAGAATAATTGTTGTTGAAATTGAAGATAAGACTATTGGATTTATTGTTGATGAAGTGAAAGAAGTATTAAGAATTCCAAAAAGTATTACCGAAGCTCCTCCGGAAATTGTTACAGGCGTAGATTCAGATTACATAACAGCAATTGGGAAATTAGAAGATCGCTTAATAATTTTGCTTGATTTAACAAAGGTACTGTCAACATCAGAAATGAATTCTTTATAGAAATTAAGGCGGAATCAATGTTCTTTAATTCAGATGATAACATAAAAACAATTACAATTTTAATTAAGGAAAAAGACCAATCTATTATTAAATCTATTCTAGATTTTTTAAAGGACAAGAACAAAGATTTTACCGCAATGAAATATAAAACCGGTAAAATTGGTGAAGATGTTTTAGTTTCATTTAAAGTTAAGAAACAATTCTACGCACAAGTTTTAGAAAAATTTGCTTACAATGATATTCCGGTGATTATAAAAGATCAATCTGTTATTGATTTTATTGATGAAAAGAAAGAACACAAAAAACAAAAACTTAGAGCCCGTGGCTGGAAAGAAATTGGTGTTCACATAAAACAAATTACATTCCAAGAACTTGATCAATTAATTAGTGAAGGAAGAATTAAAGAAGTTGCTAAAGAAGCAAAAGGTGGAGTTGGTACAAATTCTGAGATAGTTCAAAAAGCAAAAAACTCTTTAACTCACACTGTTGATGTTGCCATTGAAAATCTTATAAGATATGCTGAAGAAAATCCAAATAAAAAGCAAAATGCAATAAATGAACTTTTAGATATTGCAACAGATTCCGATTTGAAACTTTTTCAAAAAAGAAGTGAAATGATCAAAGCCGGTGAAGCGGCAATTGCAATTGCAATAAATAATGAAGAACTTTATGATAATTTAATTTCAATTGCAAACAATAATAAAATTGAAAATATTCTTAATATAAAATCAACCGTTTATTTATCCGGATTAATTTTAAGTATTGATGAAAGCAATCAAGAACTTGAATCAGATAAACAAGTGGAACTTCCTGATGTTGTAAAATTATTAAACACTCGATGGTTAAAAATTGCTTTTGAAACTGTACAAAATAAATTAACTGACGAAGAAAAAAATAATTTTAATGAATTAATTTCTTTTATTGAACAAAAACGTAACGTTGCTTAATACGCTTTGATTTAATCACTTTTGTAAATTAAAATTAGTTTTGCGCTTTTAATTTATTTCAAATCTTTTTTCACAAAATTCTAAATTTAACATTTTTAATTCATTCAAAATTTTTGGATAAATTTCTGGGTGAGTTGGAATATGACATCCTTTCAATTTTAATTCATTTTGTAAAAGTAATTTAACGGCAATAGCCGCTGGAGCTCCTACAGTTTTTGCAATCGCAGTCATATTATTTTTTGGATCACCATAATCAACCAATGTAGAAATTATTTTTTCTTTTTTATTATTTGGATATTCAGCTTCAATTTCATGATGAAGAATAACCATATCTCTTTCACCTTTTGGTAAAGGTAATTTTCGTTTGATTAATTCAGTCATTAATTCAACTGAATTTTTAAAATTGCTACCAATTTTTTCATTGCTGAAAAGACCAAGAAATTCCAAATTTTTCATAATAATTCCGGTTGGATTGATACCCAAATAATTTGCAATTTTTAATTCCAAATTTGTTCCGGAAATATTTTGAGGTAAATACATTTCGGTAAAATCTCTATAAGATAAATTTTCAACTTCTGGTAATAATAAAGTTCCTTGTGTTAATCCTAATTTAATTAACTGAATCCAAGTTTCAGCCCAACCGGGATTTCTCAATGTTCCTCTAATTACCGTTTGAGAATTTTCAAGTTTAAAAACTTTTTGATAGAGTAATGAATCTCTGTTTGGATAAGCTTCGAATTTTCCCAGATTTTCAATTTCAACATTCCAAGTTCTATTAAATACTTGATGATAAGGAAGAATTTTCATTTTACCATTTTCTAAATATTGAGCACCGGCTTCTCCGGCTGTTACAACATTTGCCGGATTCCAAGTAATACAATAATTTAGCGGATTTGATTTTACTTCCGGAGCCGGTAATGCACTTCCGTACGAAATAAAACTTTTTATTTCGCCATCTTTTTCTCTAATCGCGGTTAAAATTTTCATTGCCGACATATTATCAATTCCGGGATCTAAACCCATTTCGTTCAATATCAGTATATCATTTTCCACTGCTGCACTATTCAATTCAGCAACTTTTGGATTTTCATATGAAGCGGTAACCATATGTTTTTTAAATTTCACACATTCGGTTGCAATTAAAAATTGAAACATCGGAGCTAAAAAATTTACAACAATATCACAATTTTTAATTTGATTTTCTCTTTGAATTTCATCGTTTACATCAAAATCAATTGCATTTCCGTTTGGATGATTATTTACAGATCTTTCAGCAAGTTTTACATCACGATCACAAACTGTAACAAACCAATTATTTTTTTCTGCTTCTGTAAGAAGATATTGAATTAGAAAAGGTGCGCTTTGTCCTGCACCGAGAATAAGAACTTTTTTCATGGTAAAACCTTAGAGAAAATTTAAGCAAATTTGTAAAAAACTTTTTTTATTTAGTAAACCTATAGAATATAGATTTTATTACAAATTCAATTTTATGATAAATATTTGTAAAGATATTCAAATTGCGGTGTAAGCTTTCCTTTGTGTGCAATTATTGCATTTTTAATTTCTTTTGAAATTTCTAATTCATTATAACATTTTGAATAATCTGTGTTTGCAATATTTTTTACAAAAGGCAAAAGTGAATTCCCAAAAAATTGGGATGATTCTATTGGCAATTCTGCCGGAAGTTTATCAACAGCTAAAACTACCGGACCGTTTCCTTCAATTCCGTCTATAACATTATTAGTCAGCGGTTCATAAACAAAAGTTGGATTTTTTGAATCAGTATTTTTCACTGTAATTTCTATTGAGCCTTCAATATCGCAGCTTATATCACCAATTACTTTTAGTTTATGATTTTTTTCAGATTTATATAATTCCTTCATAAACTTTTTTGTAACATGTTTGGGAAATTTATTTTCCCAATAAATTCCGTTGATCAGCAAAGTTAAGTTTGGAATATATTTTGAAAAAATACTTTCATATTCATTTGGATTTTTTACAAAGTGTTCAAAATTAAATTCATTTTGTGAAATATGTTTGTACATATCTTTTTCTCTGAATTCAACTTTGTAAACTACCTTATTCGAGAATTCCTTATTTTTAATAAAATTTTCCAATTCATTCGGTTTTATTTCAACAACCGGAAGCAGATTAAAAACATTTTGTGCACCTTTTGAAACATTTCCATAACCGGAAAATCCGGTGATTAAAGGAGTAATTTCTTGAGGCAAACCAATTTCTGAGATTTCTTTTCCTATTGATTTTATTGCTTCTTCGGCACTTTTCAGATTTTCATAATTTAGTGCTTGTTTAATTTTTGAAAGCGGAGTTTCAATTCCTTCGAGCAAAAATCTTTGGCCTAAGAGCCAAAGTGAATTTATCATTCCGGCATATCCGGCATAATTCCCAAAAAATATTTGTCTAAAACCTTTTTCATTTTTTACAAGTTCATAATCAATTAAAGTAATATTTTTTTCCAAAATTGCTTTAAGCATTGCCATGTTATAGGTTTGCGCTTTAATTGTGTGAGAAAAGAAAACGTATGTTTTATCTGAAATTAAATCTTGAACGGGAACTTCTTTTACTCCGAAAATTATATCGCAGTTTGATAAATCGTTTGAAATTTTTGCTCCGGAATTTAAATAGTCATTCGACGTGAAAATACGCTGCTCAGCTGGTTCAACATAAATTTCACAATTCTCTTCAGTTAATTTTTTTACATGATCCGGTGTAAGTGGTGATCTTCTTTCCGATGGATATTGTGTTTCTCTGCGAATACCGATTTTCATTGTAATGTTCCCCAATAAAAACAAAATTTAAGAACATTAAAAATATAGAAAAGAAAGTTGATTAAAAAATTCGGGTGATTTTAATCAATCACTACATTGATTGTTTTTGACTCTTAACAATGTTCACTTTTATTAATTCATAAATAATTTTTTCAGTTGCGCCAATATTTTTTTCGACATAATTTTTTGAAATTTCACCAATATTTTTTCTTTTTTCATCATTAATTAGTAATTCTCTAAAAACTTTATAAGCTTCAATTCTATCTTTAATTTCAATTCCACAACCGAGTTTTAACATTTTTCTTGCTTCTTGACTATTCTTATTTTTTGGACCAAAAATTACGGGAATTCCATAAACAGCGGGTTCTAAAACATTGTGAATTCCTTGTTTAAAACTTCCGCCAACATAAGCTAAATCTGCATAACGATAAAGTGTTAGCAAAACTCCGATAGAATCAACCAAAATTATTGATTCATCTTTATAATTATTTTTATATGAAAATCTTATTGTTGGAATTTCTCTAAAAGTGTATTCTAAAGCTTCAAGTCGTTGTATGGAAGGTTCATGCGGAACAACAATTGTGACAACATTTTTATCATACTTTAACAATTTTAATATTGCCGGAAATATTACTTCTTCGTCCGATTCCCAGGAACTTCCTAACGCGATAACTTTTTTGCCTTTAAAAATATCTAGTCTGAACAAATCCTTACTTTTTGCATTAATACTTTTTTGATAAACTCGGTCAAATCTTGTATCACCAACAACAGCTAATTTTTCTTCGGGAATATTAAATTCAATAAAATTTTGTTTATCCTTTTCACTAATTGTAAGAATTTTCAAAAAATCTTTAAATAAAACTTTATGAAAACTAATTGCCACGGGTAATTTTCTTTTTGAAGTTTTACTCATTGTTGCATCAACAATAAAAGTTGCAACTTTATATTTGCTTAAAACCCAAATAAAATTAGGCCAGAAATCATATCTCATAAATAATACTGCGGAAGGTTTTACTAAACTTACAAATCTTTTTGCATTGCTGAACGAATCAAAAGGGATGTAAGAAATAATATCTGAATGAGGATATTTTAAAGAATTATTATATCCGGAGGGAGAAAAAAAAGTTACTAAAATATTTACATTTGATGTACTTTTTATTTTTTCAATTATTGGTTTTGCTTGTTCAAACTCACCCATCGATGAAGAATGAATCCAAATGATTTTTTTGCTTCGGTCAATTTCGGTCAAGTTAATTATTAATTTTTCAAAAAGTCGATGCCTTCCTTTTATTCCTTCTCTAATTTTTTTATTGAACAAACTTAAGAAGTATAATGAAATTTTTAAAAACGGCAGAATGAGAAAGTTGTAAAAGTAAAACCAAAATGTTTTCATATATTTTTTATAAATTCCGAAGTTTTTTGAAATACAAATTGCGGAGTTATATCAAGCATGCATTTAAAATGTTTTTGCGGACATTCCGCCAACCCAATATGACTGCATGGTCTACAAGATAACGAATTATTTTCCAAAACTAAACTTTTTCCTTTATAAGGTGCAAAACCAAATTCTTTAACAGTTGAACCAAAAATTGCAATTACTGGAATATTTACAGCCAATGCCAAATGCATTAAACCGGAATCATTACAAATTACAACTTTACATTTTTTCATTACTTCAGCAGTTTTCAATAATTCATCATCGTTTGATAAGTTTACTGAATTAGGAATTTTATTAGATATTTTTTCGCAAATTTCCTTATCATCTTTTCCGCCAAAAAGTAAAATTGTTTTTTCGAAATTGGAAAACATATTTCCCAATTCTACAAAATATTCTTCTTTCCACATTTTTGTTTTATGTCGGGAACCTGGACAAAAACCAATTATATTTTCATCAATTTTAATTTGTTCACTTTTCCCAATAAAAATTTCCAAACCTTTTTCATCTAAGTTAAAATTGGGAATTGTATTTGCATATCTAACCGGAATTGGAATTATTTCTTTAAAAAGATTCCATTTAAATTTTACCAATAAAAATTTCTCAATCGATGGTTTTTTAAATCTCAAAATTTCTTTAGAAATTCCTTTAGATAATTTTCTGCTTCTTAAATTATTCTGAAGATCAATTACCAAATCATAATTTTGAGAAGAAAGATTTACGACTTTATTTTTTGATTTCGCAGTTAAAAATTCCCTCGAAATGACTGTTAATGAATTATCTTTTCTGTTTAATGAAATTACTGAATTGAGATTTGGATTAAAAATTACTGCATCTTTATATTCTTCACGCAATAAAAAATCTATTTTCAAATTTGGAAATTGATTATTAAGCGAACGAATTAATGGCGAAGTTAATAATATATCGCCGAGAGAGCTTAATCTAATTATTAAGATTTTATTAATTTTACCTAAATTCACAGTAAACAATTTTTGTTGAAAGAAATTTAAGCAATTAGATTTAAGCTTGCTAAACAGATATTGTGATATTATTTATTTATCTATATTTTTCAGTATAATTTTGAAGAAATTAGGAAAATTAAATGTCAACATTACCTCCGCCAAAAGTTAAACTTTTTTCAGAAGATTCGATGGAAAAAAAAGTATATAGTTTAGTAGATTCTCTTGAGCAGTACATTCCTATAATGAATGATAGAAACCGACTTTCATTTGCATTGCTTAATTATTTGAAAGGGCAAGGTGATGAACCATTTATAACCGTAAGAAATAATAAACTTACGTTAAAAGGTATTAACAAAGTTGAACTTGCAAAATTAATTGAAGAAAAATTAGCATCAATATAATAATTTATTGATTTTCAGCTTTTAAAAATTCCTCAGCTTTATCAACTGCATCTTTGCTTCCTATATAAATTGGAACACGCTGATGTAAATTTGTTGGCTGAATTTCTAAAATTCTTCTTGATCCGTCAATTGCTCTTCCGCCGGCTTGTTCAATAATAAAAGCCATAGGATTACATTCATACATTAATCTTAATTTTCCATCTGGATTTAAATTATCAGCCGGATAAATAAAAATTCCACCATATAACATATTTCGATGAATATCCGCAACCATTGATCCAATATATCTTGCGGAATATGGCTTTCGTCCTCTATTATCAGCATCTTGAATATATTTAATATATTTCTTCAAACCCGGATGCCAGTATTTATAATTTCCTTCATTGATGCTGTAAATATTTGCTTTCTCGGGAATTTTAATATTTCTGTGGGAAAGTAAAAATTCACCGAAAGCTGGATCAAGTGTAAAACCGTGAACTCCATCTCCAACCGTATAGACGAAAATTGTGCTTGAACCATAAACAATATAGCCAGCTGCAACTTGCTTCAATCCTGGCTGTAAGCAATCTTCCAATGTTCCGCCCGAACCATCATCTATAGTAACTCTTTTATAAATTGAAAAAATTGTTCCAATACTCACGTTAACATCAATATTTGAAGAACCGTCAAGCGGATCAAAAAGTAAAACATATTTTCCCTTGCTGTGATAATCGGGAATATGTAAAATATCCTCTTCCTCCTCTGAAGCCATTACACAAAGGTGTCCGCCGTGATCCATAGCTTTAAACAAAGTTTCGTGAGCAAAAATATCTAATTTCTTTACTTTTTCTCCATGAATATTATTATGCCCGGCAAAACCAATTATATCAACCAAACCGGCTTTGTTTACTTCTAAAGAAATTACTTTAGCGGCTAAAGAAAGTTCGTGCAGCAAATCAGAAAGTTCACCGGTTGCGCCGGGATGCCTTTTTTCTCCCTCGTAAATATGTCTTGTTAACGTCATAAAATTAATTGCCATAAATTCTCCTTTTAAGAAAATTCTTTCAGCTCTTGTTCTTTGTACTGAAGCTGATACAATTTATAGTAAATTCCTTTTTGTGAAAGTAAATTTTGGTGAGTTCCCATTTCACGAATTTCACCTTTATGCATAACAATTATTTTATCAGCGTTTTGAATTGTTGAAAGTCGATGTGCAATT
The DNA here is from genome assembly GCA_016716225.1 of Ignavibacteriota bacterium. Lineage (NCBI taxonomy): Bacteria > Pseudomonadati > Ignavibacteriota > Ignavibacteriota bacterium. Next base: position 691,541 of record JADJWT010000001.1, read on the forward strand.
ACTATTGATGTTCTACCGACTAATAATTTTTCAATTGCATTTTTTATAAGAATTTCTGTTTCAGTATCAACGCTTGATGTTGCTTCATCTAAAATTAAAATTTGTGGATCATAAGCTAAAGCTCGGGCAAATGAAATTAGTTGTTTTTGTCCAACACTAAGCGACGAGCCTTTTTCTTTCACTTCTTGATTATATTTCTGAGGAAGTTTTTCAATAAATTTATCTGCACCAACTATATGTGCGGCTTTTTCAATTTCTTGATCGGAAATATCTTCTGAGTTTAATCCGATATTTGATTTTATATCACCGGAAAAAAGATATACGTCTTGCAAAACAACTGATATTTTTTTTCTTAATTCGTGTTTACTTAAATCTTTGATGTTAATTCCATCAATTAATATTTCACCTTTTTCAATATCGTAAAATCTTGTAAGCAGACTTATAATACTTGTCTTTCCGGCACCGGTTGCACCAACAATTGCAACAGTTTCACCGGGATTAATTTTGAACGAAACATTTTTTAATACATTTTCATCACTGTTGTAAGCAAAAGTTACATTTTTAAATTCAACTTCACCCTTGAATTTATTGATGATTTTAGGATTTTCCGGATTTTCAATTATTGTTTTATCATCTAAAACTTCAAAAATTCTTTCCGATGCAGCCATTGCTGTTTGCATAATATTATATTTTTCCGAAAGATCGCGTATTGGTCTGAAGAACATTTCAGTATATTGAATAAATGCAAATAAAATTCCAATTGTCATTGTGCTTTGAATTACACTTCCACCGCCGTACCAAATGATTAAAGCAATAGAAATTGAACTAAGTATTTCTACAGTCGGAAAAAAAACTGCATAGTAATAAATTGATTTTATAATTGCATTTTTGTAATCGGAATTGATTGAAAGAAATTTTTTAAACTCCTCTTTTTCCCTATTGAAAATTTGGACAACATTCATTCCAGTTATGTGTTCCTGCATATAAGAATTTAATTTTGATAATTGCTTTCTCTCTTTTCTGTACGCATCTCTAACTTTTTTTCTGAATAAAAATGTTGCATAAAATAATATTGGTAATACAGAAAGTGTAATAAGCGCAAGTTCCCACGACATGAAAAACATAAATCCGAAAATCCAAATAATCGTAAACACATCACTGAATACAGTTACAATTCCGGAAGAAAATAATTCATTCAAAGCTTCAACATCATTTGTAACTCTTGTAACAATTTTCCCAATAGGAGTTTTATCAAAATATTTTAATGATAGTTTTTGAATATGTTCAAATAATTTCACACGTAAATCAAAAATTATTTTTTGTCCCATTAATTGTGTGAAATACGTTAGTGCATATTGAATTGCCGCTTGAAATATTAACGATGCAAATAACACTAAAATTATTAATAAAAGTCCATGATAATCTTTATGAACAATTGAATCATCAATTGCAATTTTTGTTAAATATGGACGAACTGGACCAAGTCCAGCAACAAGAATATTTAGAAGAATTCCGGCAACAATATACTTTTTATACGGCTTTGCATAAGCCAGCAAACGTTTCATTAATTTCGAATCGTATGCTTTCCCTTTTATTTCATCAACTTCTTCTTCTTTACTCATTATTCAATTTCTTTCAATTCTTCTTCAAGTAACTGTTTATTATTTAGATCGGCATAAATTCCATCTAATTTAACTAATTCATCATGAGTTCCTTTTTCAACAATTTCACCATTCTGTAACACAATAATTTTATCTGCATTTTTTACTGTTGAAATTCTATGACTAATAATTATGCTTGTTCTTCCATTCATATAATTTTTTAATTTGCTAAGAATTTCTTCTTCGGTATTTGTATCAACCGCTGAAAATGAATCATCAAGAATTAATATTTTGGGATTGATCGCTAAAGCCCTTGATAAGCTTGTTCTTTGCTTTTGTCCGCCGGAAAGAGTAATTCCTCTTTCTCCAAGAATTGTTTCGTAACCTTTGGAAAATGTATCAATATCTTTTTTGAGTTGAGATATTTCAGCAATTTGATTTATAAATTCCAGCTGAGGATTTTCAACTCCATATGCAATATTATTAAACAAAGTATCAGAGAATAAAAATGTTTCTTGCGAAACCATTCCAATACTTTTTCTTAAAATATTTCGAGAAATATTTTTTATGTTAATTCCATCAATTAAAATTTCACCGTTTGTCGTATCAAACAATCTTGGAATTAAATTTATTAAACTTGTTTTCCCGCTTCCGGTATGACCAATAATTGCAAGTGAACTTCCAACCGGAATTTTTATACTAATATTTTTTAAAACTTCCGGTAATTGATTTCCATATTTGAAAGAAACATTTCTAAATTCAATTTCTCCATTAATTTCAGAAATTTCATTTTTGATTTCCGAATCTTTTACATCATCAATTTCATTAAATATTTTCAATAATCTTTTCATACTTGCTGCGGCTTGTTGAATTAAGTTTGTAACCCAGCCAAATGCAATTACCGGCCAAATCAGCAAACTTAGATATGCAACAAATGCAACTATTTCACCTAAAGTAAGTTTTCCATCAATAACCATAGAGCCGCCAAGCCATATTACTACAATAATAGAAATTCCCGAAATGAGAAATAAAATCGGCATAAAGAAAGCTTGAATTTTTACTTGATCCATATTTCTATGCAAATATTCGCTGCTCAATTTTGTGAATTGTTTTAATTCATCTTTTTCTCTAACGTAAGATTTTACAACTCTAATTCCGGAAAAACTTTCTTGTGCTTTTGCGGTAAGTTCGCTAAACTTTTCCTGAATCCTTGTAAATTTTAAATGAATTTTTTTGCTCAGTTTATAAACAAAAAATGAAAGAATCGGAAGCGGGATCAACGCATAAATTGTAAGCCACGTGTTCAAACTTAACATCAGAACAATAACAATTAAAAATTTTGAAACGTTATCCAATGTGTACATAACTGCTGGACCAATATACATTCTTACGGCACTAATATCGTTTGTTGCATGTGCCATAATGCTTCCGGTTGAATTATTTTGAAAAAATCTTGTTGGAAGTTTTTGAATATGCGCCCAAAAATCACTTCTCAAATCATATTCAATTTTACGCGAAACCAATATTATTGTTGTGCGAATTAAAAATCTAAAAATGCCACCGAGAATTGCTGTTCCAACGATAAGTAATGAATATTTTAAAATTAAATCATGACTAATATTTTTCTGGAGTGCATCAATACTTTCCTTAAGTAAAATTGGAATATAAACTTGAGCTGCATTAGAAAGTAATATGAAAATTATTCCCAGCAAAAGTGTGAATTTATATTTTAGAAAATATTTGTTTAACGTTAAAAGTGATTTCATAAAGTACTTTCATATCAATAAAAATTTCAAAGTATAATTTATCATAAAAAATAATGAGACGTTTGGTAAAATTTATTATAGAACTTCCATAATAATATCCAAAAAACAAAACTCAATTCACAAACAAATTACAATTCAGAAATAAGAAATCAACAACTTCAACTTTAGCAAAAAATATTTCTTTTTAATACTGGTTTGAAAATTTGTTTTTAGAATTTGAAATTTGAAGTTTGTTATTTGGAATTTACAAAATCAGTTTTCAAAATTAATTTTTGTTCATAGTGATAAAAACAAAAGTAAAAATGCAGAATATTTTTGTACTAAACCTAAGTATTTACCAACTTCACCCAAATTATAATTTGGTTGATTTTTATAAAATTCGGAAATCGATTTCATTATGAATTCTTTATGCTGATTATGTTCTATCATTTGATTTGCTAAACTTAAATTTGGATCAAATTCACTCATCATTTTAAAGTGCATGAATAATTCCTTTATATTTTTTAAACTATCAACACAAATAGAATTTTTATTTGTTTCTAATTCAAAACTTTCGAAAGATAAATTATTTTGAAGTGAATTATTTATTGAATCAATCAAATTAATTCGGAGAAATTTTAGGGAATCTTGAGCAAATTGATTTTGGGAAAAAATCAATAAAATGAAAAATATCTTTAAATGAAGTTTTTTCATTATTAAAATTTAAAATGAATAACTTTTATAAATCCAATTCAATAATTTTGTTTCAAAAGGTATTGTATGAATAATAATATTTTGTTCTTTAGAAATGCTGCGGAATTAAGAAAATGGTTTGAAAAAAATCATGAAACAGAAAAAGAATTATTGTTGGGGTTTTATAAAGTTCAAACTAAAAAGCCAACTGTTACTTGGTCTGAATCTGTTGATGTCGCAATTTGTTTCGGCTGGATTGACGGGATTCGAAGATCAATAAATGAGGAAAGTTATTACAATAGATTTACTCCACGAAATCCTAAAAGTAATTGGAGTGCAATAAATATTGATAAGTTTGAAAGATTATCAAAACTTGGATTGGTTCATAAAAAAGGATTTGAAGCTTTTGATAAAAAGACTGTAGAAAAATCAAAAGTATATTCTTACGAAAGAAAAAATGTAAAACTTTCTAAAGAATTTGAAAATGAAATTAAGAAAAATAAAATTGCTTGGGAATACTTTAGTAAACTTCCACCTTCCGCAAAACATATAACAATTTATTGGGTAATGAGCGCTAAAAGAGAAGAGACACAAAAAAGCAGATTAAATATTTTGATTGAATCTTCCGAACAAAATTTGAGAATACCCATTTTAAGAAGATGAGATTTAAAGAAGACAAAATTCAGAAAATTATTTTTAAAGATGCAATCTTTTAAAAAGATCGCATCTTTGAAAAGATTTATTAAGTTGGAAATTTTATCCGATTATATTAAACCCAGTATATTTCTGCAAAACTTTTGGAACAATAATTTTTCCTTCCGGTGTTTGATTATTTTCCAGAATTGAAACCATTAATCTGCTTGTAGCCAATCCCGAACCATTTAAAGTATGAACAAATTCCGGTTTTTTGTCATCTTTTTTTCTGAATTTAATATTAGCTCTTCTTGCTTGGAACGATTCAAAGTTACTGCACGAAGAAGCTTCAAGCCATTTATTTTCCGCCGGCGACCAAGTTTCAATATCATAACATTTTGATGCGGCAAAGCTTAAATCACCGCTGCACAACATTAAAATTCTATATGGAACTTTTAATTCCTTTAAAATATCTTCAGCATCGGAAACTAATTTTTCTAAATGATCATAAGAGCCTTCCGGATTTACAATTTTAACCATTTCAACTTTATTGAATTGATGAACTCTTAAAAATCCTTTTGATTCTTTTCCGTAACTTCCGGCTTCTCTTCTGAAACATGCTGAATAAGCAACGTAATTAATTGGAAGCTGATCTTCATTTAAAATTTCATCTCTATGTAAATTTGTAACCGGAACTTCTGCAGTTGGAACTAAATATAAATCGTCTCTTTCGGCATAATACATATCCTCTTGCATTTTCGGTAATTGTCCGGTGCCAAACATTGATTCAGCATTAACCATAAACGGTGGAAATATTTCTTTATATCCATGATGTTCAAGATGATAATCGAGCATAAAATTAATAAGTGCTCTTTCTAAAGTTGCACCTTTGCCAACATAAACCGGAAATCCCGAACCGGAAATTTTTGCGCCGCGCTCAAAATCTAAAATTCCAAGTTTGCTTCCAAGCTCCAAATGATTTAATGGTTTTTCAACCGGTGATTTTTCAAATCCTTCCGGTAGCCATTGTCTTGCTTCAACGTTATCTTCTGCACTTTTACCAATTGGGGATGATGAATGTGGCAAGTTTGGCAATCTAATCATTTTGTCATGAAGATTATCATTTATTTCTTTTAACTCATCATCTAACTTTTTAATATCATCACCGACTTGCTTCATCTCTGCCATAATTGCTTCTGCATTTAGACCAGCTTTTTTCAGTTTACCAATTTCTTGAGATGCAGAATTTCTTTTTGCTTTTAGATCTTCAACTTTTTGCAGTTTTTCTCTTCTAGATGAATCAAGCAAAATAATTTCATCAATTCCATTTTTAACGTTTTTACTTTCCAAACCTTTGTTAACAAACTCGGGATTTTCTCTAATTAATTTTATGTCTAACATATTTCCTTCAAAAAATTTTCAAAAAAATGTCATTCCGGATTAACGAAGTTAATTCCGGAATCTGTGAATTTTGTTAATTGAAATATCGATATTAAAAATCAAAGCGGCATGACAATTATTAAATATTTATTTATTATTATTTAACTACAATATTATAGATTTTATTTTTGATGTAAATTTCTTTAACAATAATTTTCCCATCAGTGTGAGCTTTTACATTTTCATCATTTAATGCAATATTTTTAACTGTTGATTCTTCAGTGTCAACTGGGAAATCTAATTTAGCTCTAATTTTTCCATTAACTTGCACAACAACTGTAACTTCATCAACAATTAAAGCACTTTTATCTACTTTAAAATCATGTTTAAATTTATAAATTGAATATTCATTTCCTAAAAGCTGCCAACATTCTTCACCCAAATGAGGAGCAATCGGCGCAAGCAAATACACAAATCTTTCTAATGAATAAGTAATTAAATCTTTCCTGCAATTTGGTAGTGATTTTATAAGTTCGTTTAATAATTCCATTAAAGACGCAACTGCAACATTAAATCTAAAATTTTCTAATTCACCATCATATTTATCTAAAGTTTGATTAACTTTTCTGTAAACATTTTTTTCAGCATCCGATAAATCACTCATTAAATAAATTTCTTTGGAGGGATTTTCTTTCATCACATTTTCATTATTTTGAAAAAGTGTAAAAGATCTTTGCACAAAACGGTCAACACCAACAATTCCTTTATCACTCCAATCTCCGCCTAAATCATATGGACCCATAAACATTAAGTACATTCTGAAAACATCTGAACCATATTCGCTAGTAAAAATTCCAGGATCAACTACATTTCCTTTTGATTTAGACATTTTAGCACCTTGATTTGTAATTGTGCCTTGATGTATCAATCTTTGGAAAGGCTCATCACTATTGATCAATTTCAAATCACGTAAAAATTTGTGAATGAATCTTGCGTAAAGTAAATGCATTGTTGCATGTTCAGCACCACCTACATAAGTATCAACCGGAGTCCATTTATCAGCTAAATCATTATCAAAAATTTTATCGCTTATTTTGGGATTGAGATAACGTAAATAATACCATGATGAATCAACAAAAGTATCCATTGTATCAACTTCACGTTTAGCCGGAGCTTTACAATTAGGACATATTGCATTTACAAAATCTGAATTCCCAGCAAGCGGCGAACCGCCATCGTGTTTAAAGTCAACTTCATATGGAAGCTTAACCGGAAGATCTTCAATCGGTACCGGCACTTCACCGCAATTCTCACAATGAATAATTGGAATTGGTGTTCCCCAATATCTTTGTCGTGATATTAACCAATCTCTTAATCTATAATTAACTTTTGCTTTTCCTAAATTATTTTCTACAAGCCAATCAATCATTTTTTGTTTAGCTTCTTTAACATTTAATCCATTCAGAAACTCACTATTAATTGCCGGACCATCTTCTGTAAAAGCTTTTCCATCAAATCCAGCTTTAGGTTGAACAGTTCTAATAATTGGCAAATTAAATTTTTCTGCAAATTCCCAATCTCTTTCATCTTGTCCCGGCACTGCCATTATTGCTCCGGTTCCGTATGTCATTAAAACATAATCTGCAATCCAAATTGGAATTTTTTTATTATTTGCCGGATTGATTGCAAATGCACCAGTGAATGCACCGGTTTTTTCTTTAACTGTTGATGTTCTATCAATCTCAGATAAATTTTTAACTTTTTCTTGATAATCAAATACTTCACTCTTTTGTTTGTCAATCGTAATTTTTCCAACTAATGGATGTTCTGGAGAAAGCACCATGTATGTTGCTCCAAACAAAGTATCCGGTCTGGTTGTAAATACAATAAATTCATCATCTGAATTATCAATTTTAAATTTAATTTCTGCACCAATACTTTTACCAATCCAATTTCGCTGCATAGTTTTGGTTTTTTCCGGCCATTCAATATTATCAAGTCCGGAAAGAAGATCTTCCGCATAATCGGTAATTTTGAAAAACCATTGTGTTAAATTTTTCTGTTCAACAATAGTTCCGCAACGTTCACATGTTCCATCATTTTGAACTTGTTCATTTGCCAAAACTGTTTGGCAAGAAGGACACCAATTAACTGGTGCTTTTTTTCTATAAGCTAAATCTTTTTCAAATAATTTCAGAAATAACCATTGATTCCATTTGTAATATTCTGGAACACACGTCATTAATTCTGCATCCCAATCATACATACAGCCCATTGTTTTCAATTGTTCTCTAATATCACTTATATTTTTAAATGTAGAATCTTGTGGATGTACTCCGGTTTTTATCGCATAATTTTCTGCGGGCAATCCAAATGCATCATATCCCATCGGTTCAAAAACATTGTTTCCTCTTAATTTTTTAAAACGTGCCCAAGAATCTGTGGGAGCATAATTATACCAATGTCCAATATGAGTTTTTGAACCTGAAGGATAAATAAACATTACAAGTGTATATAATTTTTTTTCTAAATCGGAAAGATCAGTTTTAAATATCTTATTATCTTCCCAAAACTTCTGCCATTTTTTTTCAACTTCTTGATGTGGATATTTCATTTTTAATCAACAATATTTTATAAAAGAAGTAGAAAGCTATTAAAAAGCTTAGGGTTTATCAAGATTAGCAAGTAAATTGCTTCTATTTGTGTTCACTTTTTGAGATATTTTGATTACAAATTTTTAAAATCTGGAATACATAATGAATTATTTTGAATCTGAGTATTTTACTTATAAGAACGATAAACTTTTTTGTGAAAACTTAAATCTTGGAGAAATATCTTCTGAAATTGGAACTCCAACATTTATTTACAGCAAAAAATTTTTTATGGATAGTTACAAATCTTTCAATAATTCGTTCAAAGAAATTTCTCATAAAATATTTTATGCAACAAAAGCAAATTATAATATAAATGTTATCAGATTATTCAATCAGCTTGGGGCTGGAATTGATGTAAACTCAGCTGGTGAATTTTACAGAGCTTCAGCTGCGGGAGTTTCTCCAAAAGAAATGATAATGTCCGGCGTTGGTAAAACTGATGAAGAAATTCAATTGGCTTTAGAAAATGAAATTTTATTACTAAAAGCGGAATCAATCCAAGAAATAAATCGAATAAATGAAATTGCAAAAAGTTTAAATAAAATTGCTCCTTTGGCAATTAGAGTAAATCCAAATGTTGATCCGGCAACGCATCCGTATATTTCTACCGGATTAGCAGAAAATAAATTTGGTATTGATGAAACTTTAGCAATAAAAATTTTTATTGAAGTGAGCAAACTTTCCAATGTTAAACTTTTGGGAATTGATATGCATATCGGTTCTCAAATTACAACTATTCAGCCATATATTGATGCGGTTAAAAAAATAATCAATTTAGTAAATTCTTTAAAGGAATTTGGAATCAATATTAAACACATTGATATTGGCGGTGGATACGGAGTTAAATATAATGATGAAAATTTATTTTCTATTGATGATTTAGCAAATGAAATTGTGCCGATTTTAAAGCAAACAGATTGTGAAATATTTTTTGAGCCGGGAAGAGCTTTAACTGCAAATGGCGGAATTCTTCTATCAAAAGTTCTTTACACAAAAACAAATTTAGATAAAAATTTTATTGTCGTCGATTCTGCAATGACAGATTTGCTTCGACCAAGTATTTATAAGGCTTATCATCACATTCAACCGATTGAGATTAAAAATAATGAAGATATAATTGCAGATGTTGTTGGTCCCGTTTGCGAAAGTGGAGATTTTTTAGCAAAGAATAGAAATATTTCAAAATGTGATAAAAATGATTTAATTGCCGTAATGTCTTGTGGAGCTTATGGAATGGTAATGTCATCTAACTATAATGCAAGAAGAAGAGCCGCAGAAGTTTTAGTAGATGATGATAAATTTTTCGTTATTAGAGAAAGAGAAACTTTTGAACAAATGTGGCAGAATGAAAAATTGATTTGAGTAATAATTTTGACTTTCATTTATAAATTTGAAATCATTATTTTGTAAACCTTTAAGTATCAAACAGAGTATTTATATGAAAAAAATAATTTTACTAGTTAACATTCTACTAATTAACTTTCACTTATTTGCACAGGATAAACATGCATTATCTGTTGATGATTTATGGAATATGAAAAGAATTGGTTCGTTCACAGTATCTGAAGATGGTAAGAAAATAATATTTGATGTTACTACTTATAACATGCAAGAAAATAAAGGTAAATCAAATTTATGGATTGTAAATTCTGATGGAACCGAGTTAAATGAATTTGTAAATATTGATAAAAGCGTTTCGTCGCCGCAAATAATAAAAGATAAAGTTTTCTACAATCTCGGAGATCAATTATTTTCACAAAAAATAAATGATACTTTAAGATCAAAAGTTACAGATTTTTATTCCGGTGTTAGCGGTGTAAAATTTGCTCCTTCCAAAAATCAAATTATTTTTTCTTCACAAGTTTATGCGGATTGTAAAAATCAATCATGCAACAAAGCTAAAGATGTTGAAAGAGCAAATAGCAAAATTAAAGCAGAAATATTCACAGAATTAATGTACAGACATTGGAACGACTGGCGCGGACCGAAATACAATCATTTGTTTTTGCACAAAATTGGTGAAGGAAATTATATAGATTTAAATCAAGATTTGAGATTTGATGTTCCTCCAATTGCTTTAGGAAGTGCAAATGATTATTCATTTTCACCGGATGGAAATGAAATTGCATTCACAATGAATGAAAGTAATTTTCTTGCAACAAGTACAAATAATGATATTTTTATTTTAAATTTGGCTGATATAAAAGACAACGAATCAACTCCATATAAAAAAATTTCTAATAGTTTAGGTAATGATAATCAGCCAATTTATTCTCCCGATGGGAAATATATCGCTTTTTGCTCAATGGAGCGAGCTGGATTTGAATCTGATAAACAAAGAATAATTTTATACAATAGAAATTTGAATATTGAAATTGATTTAACTTCTTCAATTGATTTATCAGCTGGAGAAATTATTTGGTCGCATGATGCAAAATTTATTTATTTCACTGCCGCCAATACAATTTATAATTCTATTTATAGAATTGATATTTCAACAAAGGAATTATTTACAATTGCTGAAAAAGTAGATGTTTCAACAATCACACTTTCACCAAATGGTGATAAAATATTTTTTAAAAATCAAAAATCAAATTTGCCGTATGAAATTTTTTCAATTGATATAAATGGTAAAAATTTAAAACAAATCACAAATATTAATGCGGAACTTCTTTCAAAAATTGAAATGATTCCTATTGAAACTTTTTGGGCAGAAGGTGCTGAAGATGCAAAAGTCCAATCAATATTGGTTAAACCGCCATTTTTTAATCCAAATATAAAATATCCATTAATGTTTTTAATCCACGGCGGACCTCAAGGACATTGGACTGACGATTTTCATTATAGATGGAATACACAAATGTTTGCAGCTCAAGGTTATGTTGTAGTAGCTACAAATCCCAGAGGCAGTTTTGGCTACGGACAAAAATTCACTGATGAAATTTCACAAGATTGGGGCGGAAAAGTTTATACTGATTTAATGAATTCTTTAGATTATGCAATTAACAATTATGATTTTATTGATTCTCAAAATATATTTGCAGCAGGAGCATCTTACGGTGGATATATGATAAATTGGATTGCGGGTCATACCAACAGATTTAATGCATTGATTTGTCATGCCGGTGTTTTTAATTTAGAAAGTATGTATGGAACAACTGAAGAACTTTGGTTTCCGGAATGGGAAAACGGTGGAACACCTTGGGAAAATAGAGAGCTATATAAAAAATGGTCGCCGCATAATTATTTGCAAAACTTCAAAACTCCAATGCTTGTAATTCACGGCGAATATGATTTTAGAGTTCCAATAGGACAAGCAATGGAATTATTTACTTCTTTGCAAAGAGTTGGTGTAAAAAGTAGATTTTTATATTTCCCTGATGAATATCATTTTGTAACAAAACCTCAAAATGCAAAATTGTGGTGGAATACAATTTATGATTGGTTAAACGAAAACAAAAAATAATTTTTATTGAATGGAAAAGAAATGAAAGATTATATTAAAAATCCGGATATCAGCGAACTTGAAGAACACGAATATATGGAAAATTCATTAAATGATATTGGCGATGATTATTCTTCGCATGAAAAATATCTTCATGGAAAAGAATTTATTGAAGAAAATCTTTGGGAGAAAGTAGAGAGAATTGGGAAAAAGATTTCTTTCACAAAGGATATTAAAGCATTGTTTAATTACTTTCGAGATAAACAAATTCCATGGTATAGAAAAACAATTGTAGTCGGAGCATTAGTTTATTTTATTATACCGATAGATACAATTCCGGATATTTCTCCATTAATTGGTTACTTGGATGATTTAGGTGTGATAACTGCCGTTATAAAATATCTTGGAAGTGAGTTAGTTCCGTTTTATGATAAATAAATAATTTTAATTTTATTCAATAAATATTGAAAAGTCATATATGAATTTTATTCTCAAAAAATCTGATACCGTTTTTAACGGAATAGTATTTGATATTAAAGTTGATCAAATAGAATATACTTCCGGAAATTTGGGAATAAGAGAAGTAATTATTCACAATGGCGGAGCTGTTGTTGTTCCCGTTTTAGAAAACAAAAAGATAATTTTAGTTAAACAATACCGCTATCCTTTTGGAGAATGGATGTTTGAACTTCCTGCTGGAAAATTAGAAAAAGGTGAAGATCCTTTTGTTTGTGCAACACGTGAACTTACAGAGGAAACTGGTTATTCTGCAGATTCAATTTTACCTCTTGGAAAAATTTATACTTCTCCCGGGTTTTGCAATGAAATACTTTACATTTATTTAGCTGAAAATTTAAAAGAGGGAAATCATAATAGAGATGAAGGTGAACAAGGTATGGAAATTTATGAATTTACTTTAGATGAAATAAATGAAATGATTTCTTCCGGAAAAATTGTTGATGCTAAAACTATAAGCGGAGTTCATTTTTATCAGAATAAAATTAAATAATGCCTTTGGAATTTTTGGTAATTTAAAAGAGAAGCCATCGTTTAAAATGATGGCTTCTTTATTTTCACATATTGAGAAAATTTAGAATCAAACATTTATAATTTCTTCAAGATCAACTTTTTCAAGATGTTCCAATTCTTTACCTAAAAATCTACTTGCAATTTCGTTAAATTTTTTTGGAACATCACTAACATAGAATTCATGTTTGCCGATATTATGCTGGTAATTTTTAATTCCTCTGCCTTCTAAATATTCATTTACTTCTACTGAAGCAGCAGAACCGGAATCAATTAATTTTACATTTTTGCCAATCACTTCTTGAATCACATCTTTCAAAATCGGGTAATGTGTACATCCCAAAATCAAAGTATCAATTTTCGCCTTTTTCAAATCAGCTAAATATTCTTGAGCTATTAATTTTGTTGCCGGATGATTTATCCAACCTTCTTCTGCAAGCGGTACAAATAGCGGACAAGCTTTTTCAATTACTTCAATTTCGGGATTTATATTTTTTATCACTTTTGAATATGCTTGATTTGAAACAGTTGTTTCTGTTCCAATAACTCCAATTTTATTATTCTTTGTTTCTTTAATTGCCACTTTTGCTCCGGGATTTATCATTCCAATTATTGGAACATCAAATTTATTTCTAAGTTCATCAAGAGCTACCGAAGAAGCTGTATTGCATGCAACAATAATTAATTTAACATTTTTTTTTGCTAAAAATTGTGCATCTTGAATTGAATATTCTATAATTGTAGTATTAGATTTGGATCCATATGGCACACGAGCTGTATCGCCAAAGTAAATTATTTTTTCACTTGGTAAAAATGAGTTTACACTTTTTACAACTGTTAATCCTCCAATGCCGGAATCAAAAACTCCAATTGGATTTGTCTTGTTCATAAAATTCATTAAAATTTATAATCCCTTTATTTCAGTAATTAATTCAGACCTAATAAATTCAAATTCACTCTTTCTTAATTTTTGTCCGTTATTTTTTAGAACATAAAAAACATCAATAATTCCATCAAGCTTTGTTACAATTTTTGCAAATGAAACTGCCAATCCAAGTTCTGCAAGTTTATTTGTAATTGTATAAAGCAAACCGATTTTATCTGGCGAATGTACTTCAATAATTGAAAAGTTATGCTGATTTTCAAAATCAATAAAAATATTTTTTGTTTGTGTAGTTGCAGCACTAAGTATTCTTTTCCATTTTTGTTTTACTCGTTCAAATTCTTTATCAATTTTCAACTCATTGAGGATAGCAGCTTTTACATCTTTTTCTATTTTTTGATATCGAGAATTATCAACAATGGAATTAGTTCTAAAATCCGAAACACTAAAGCTATCAATCACAATTGCATCTTTTCGTGTAAATATTCTTGCATCGTGAATATTCAAATCATTAATTGCTAAAGCACCGCAAAGCCTTGCCAGTAAAGCATCAGAATCTTTTGTAAGAATTGTGATGTTAGTAAAATTTTCGCTTTCTTTAAAAAATACTGCAACCTTTGAACCTTTTTCAATTTCTTCAATATGCTGATTTATTTCATCTTCCGAAAAATGGAAAACATAACCTAAATCATCAACTTGATCAAGATGTTCAGCCATTACTGCGTTATCATTGTAATTATCATTAACAAGTTGGAATGATCTTGCGCTCATTAACTCTTCACCGGAAAGCTGTTCCATAAGCATTGATTTCGCTTTCAAATATAATTCATGCAAAAGATCAGCTTTCCATTTTGTCCAGACTTGCGGATTTACGGCAGATAAATCTGCGTAAGTTAAAATGTATAAATAATCAAGTGATTTTATTGTAGGAAATATCGAAATAAAATTATCAAGTGTTGCCGGATCATTTAAATCTCTTCTGAAAGAAACTTGTTCCATTGTAAGATGATGACGAATTAAAAATTGAACAAATAAAATTTCATTTTGTCCGTAACCTAAATTCTGCATAATGCTATTGGCTATTTCTGCACCGATAATTTCATGACCGGAAACACTTATTGGTTTTCCAATATCATGTAAAAGAGTTGCAAGATATAATAAATCTTTTGATTGAACGGATTTATAAATTTTTGCAATATGATTGTCTTCATTTGCTAAATTTTCGATGTTCTGCATTGCAACAAGTGTATGTTCATCGGCAGTATAGCAATGATAAACTCCGGGCTGGAAAAACCCATTTAAACTTTTGAATTCGGGTAATACAACATCCAAAAAACTGAACTCATTCATTGAAGATAATGTTTTAGCAACATTTGCCGGAAGTTTTAATAATTCTCTAAAGAAAACCGATGAAGTAACTTCCGGAGTTTGCGTTTCTTCAATTAAATGAATACTTTCAATAACTAAAGAACGGAGATTCAATTCAAAAATTGCATCATGAACTGCACGATAATAAAATGCACGCATAATTTCCGAAATATTTAAAATTCTGTCTCCTTTAAAGAGTAAAATATTTCCTTTTATTTCAAAATCATCATCAAGATCAATTGATAAAAAATTTGAAATTGCAGTTGCATAAGAATGCTTATATCTCTTCATCATAGTTTTTGAAAAACGATTAAGAATTGTAGTAGCCCTAAAGTAACTGTACATAAATTCTTTCCAGTCACTTTTTTTATATCCTAATCTATTAGCAATTTGTTCTTGCTGTTCAAATTCTAATCGGTCATTTTTTCTTCCTTCAACAAGATGAAGATGATTTCTAGCATTCAATATAGTTTGGTAACTATCAAATAATCTTTTATATGCTTTTCTATTTATTGTTCCGTTTTCTAAAATTGTTTTGAGAAAAATTTCGGTGTGAGTTATTTCATCTTGATTAGAAAGTAGAATATTGTTTTTAATCGAGTACATCCATTCAACGCAATGAATATCGCGCAATCCGCCGCCGGTAAATTTTACATTTGGTTCTAAAACTTTTGGTGAACTTCCATATTTTTTGTAACGTAATTCAACATCGTCAAAAAGATCAAAAATTAACTGTTTCTCGTCTGTCTTTTCAATTATTTCAAAAACTTTTCTATTCCATTCATCATATAATAATTTATTGCCGATTAAAAACCGTGTTTCAAAAAATTGTGTAAATGCATGAAGATCCTCGTTCATAAATTTTTGAATATCGCCAAAAGTTCTTACTGTATGTGAAACTTCAATTCCCGCATCCCAAAGTTTTGTAACTGCATCTCTAATGTTTTGTTCATGGGTTTCAACTTTCTGTATGATAAACATTAAATCAATATCCGAATAAGGAGATAATTCGCGTCTGCTAAAGCCGCCGGCAGCAACCATAACGCAATCAACTGATTGGGGTTTTATAATTTTTATAATATATTCTTCGACTAATAAACTGTAACGGACGCAAAATTTATATGAATTTTTTATTAATTCTTCATCATTAAATAGTCGGTTTCTATCGGTTAAAAATTGTTCTCGAAAATTTTCCATACATTAAAAAATTATTTCATGAGAAAATAAGTTTTACATTTTGTTTATTTTTTTGACTGATAATTATACAAAAAAAAAATCCCGCAAACTATTTATGTTAAGCTTGCGAGATTTAATTATATCAAAAATTATTTTCTATAATTTTTTAAATCTTGCTTGAAAGAATCTTAAATACTTTGGTTCATAAACCATTTTTAATCCTTTCACAGATTTTCTATTTTGAAAAACGCTTGCAATTGATTCAACCGTAACATCAATGTGAGCTTGAGTATAAACTCTGCGTGGAAATGTACATCTTACCAATTCCAATTTAGGATAATTATTTTCACCGGTTTCTTTATTTCTTCCCGCTGAAACAATTCCTCTTTCCATTGTTCTAACACCGGAATCAATATAAATTTCTGCAGCTAATGTTTGCGCCGGATACTGATCTTGTTTTACATGAGGAAGAAATTTTTTAGCATTCAAAAATATCGCATGTCCACCGATTGGTTGAACAAACGGAACTCCATACTGAGCAAGCTGATCTCCGAAATATCTTATTTGTCCAATTCTTGCATGAATATTATTATAATCCAACATTTCTTCAATTCCAATTGCCATAGCTTCCATATCTCTTCCGGCAAGACCACCATAAGTGTGTAAGCCTTCATAAATTACAACCATATTTCTTGCTTCTTCGTATACTTTTTTATTTTTGGTAGCAATTATTCCGCCGATATTTACCATTAAATCTTTTTTCGCACTTACCCAAACTCCTTCAAAATAAGAACACATTTCTAAGAATATTTGTGCAATTGTTTTTGATTTATAGCCTTTCTCTCTTTCTTGAATAAAATATGCATTTTCTGTTGCGCGAGTTGCATCAAACCAAAGTTGTATCCCATGTTTATCGCAAACTTTTTTTACTTCTTTTAAGTTTTGCATTGAAAAAGGTTGACCGCCAGCCATATTTACTGGTCCAGCCATACTTACATAAGGAATTTTTTTTGCACCGACTTTTTTTATCAAATCTTCTAATTTTTGAATATCAATATTTCCTTTAAATAAATGTTCATTATCGGGATCATGTGCTTCATCAATAATAACATCAACAAAAGTTGCGCCGGCTAATTCTTGGTGAAGTCTTGTTGTTGTAAAATACATATTGCCCGGAATGTAATCACCCGGCGTAATTAATATTTTAGAAATCATATGTTCAGCGGCTCTTCCTTGATGCGTTGGGACAAAGTAAGGAAATCCGTAATACTTTTTAATATTATCCCACAAGTGATAAAAGTTTTTACTTCCGGCATAAGCTTCATCACCAATCATCATTCCAGCCCACTGATTATCACTCATTGCATTTGTTCCGCTATCAGTCAAAAGATCAATATACACATCTTCAGATTTTAAAAGAAAAGTATTGTACCCGGCTTCTTTTATAGCTTTTTCTCGCTCTGCTCTTGTTGTCATTTTTAAAGGTTCAACAACTTTAATTTTGAACGGTTCTGCCCAGCTTCGTTTTGTAATTTTTTTCTTAATCATTGTAAACTCCTTATTATTAAAAATTGTTTTAGATTTTTACATAAATTAAGTTAAGCTATAGCATTGCCATGTATTTGTATAACAGAAGTTTTCTTTGTTTAAAAAATGTTAGATTTGGAAGAAGCAGAGCAAGACAAAATTTTACTCTGCCAAAAAAAATACATTGAGTGCTGTAAAATTCAATATTTGAAAAATTTGTTTTCACAAAAAATTTTAATTGAGACTACTTATTTCTTCTTCTTTTTCGTACTCAACTTCAATTACAGATGAAATTCCCCCGCGGGTATTAAACTCGGCTCTGATCTTCATATATCTTGGTTTACAAACTGTAACTAAATCATCTAAAATTCTGTTAGTTACGCTTTCAAAATAAATTCCGTCATTTCTAAATGAGTTGAGATAAAATTTATATGATTTTAATTCTATGCAAAGTTTATTTGGAATATATTCAAGAACGATAGTTGCGAAATCCGGCTGTCCGGTTTTAGGACAAACAGACGTAAACTCCGGCGCAGTATGTTCAATCATATAATCTCTATCTTGATATTCATTTTCAAATGTTTCTAAAATTTTTCTTTTGTTCTGCATTTACTTTCCCTTAGTTTTCTTTATAATTTGGAATTTCTTTGTATGGAATTGGATCAACAATATTTAAACTTTGGAAACCCCGCAAACGTAATGCACAGCTATCACAAATACCGCAAGCTTCTTCATCGTTACTGTAACATGACCATGTTAGTTGTAATGGAGCTTTCAGATCCAATCCTAATTTTATTATTTCTTTTTTTGTTAAATGAATAATTGGCGTTTCAATTTTAATTTGAGTTTCCGGTTTTGTTCCCAAATTTGCAGTTTGCTCAAATGATTGAAAAAATTCCGGTCGGCAATCCGGATATCCGGATGAATCTTCATAAACTGCACCAATAAAAATTCTTTTTGCACCAATAATTTCTGCCCAGCTTACACAAGCAGATAATATATTCGCATTTCTAAATGGAACGTAAGAAGTAGGAACTTCCGTATTATTTAAATTTGCACGAGTAATTTCCATTGTTTTATCGGTAAGAGAAGATCCGCCGATTTTCTGAAAATGCGTAAAATCTATGACTAATTTTTTGCTGACTTTAAAATAATCTGCAATTTTATGAAATGATTGCAATTCTTTGGATTCTGTTTTTTGTCCGTAATTTATATGCACTAATGCTAATTCATAATATTGATTTGCAATTGCAGTAGTTACACAACTATCTAATCCTCCGCTAACTGCAACAACAGCAAGTTCTTTACTCATCTATTTTCCAAATCTGAATTTTTGAACTGTAAATATACTTATTTATTTAATTTTTCTAATAAAGTTCTTCCAACTCATAATCCTAATCTTTTTCTTAATCTTAATCAAGATTTTTGAAGCATAATTTTGAATTATAAAGCTAATTTTATCAAGGAATCTCAAAAGCTGAACAATAAAAATTATTTTTAAGAAGATTAAGATTATGATTATGAGAAAGACAAAAAATAAATTACAACAATATTTTTCCCAATTTAACTTAATTATTCAAATTGGTTTTTGAATTATTTTTTATAAGATTTAGCTTAGTAAAAGTTATTTTATTCTTTTGGGGAATTGGGGGAAATATGGAATTTTACGAATTACATCCAGTTAATCCGCAGCAAAGATATTTAAACAAAGCGGTTGAAGTTTTGAAAGAAGGCGGAGTAATAATTTATCCAACCGATACAGTTTATGGTTTGGGCTGCGATATTTTTAACAAAGAAGCCGTTGAAAGAATTTACTCAATTAAAAATGAAACCGAAACAAAACTATTTAGTTTTCTATGTTCCGATTTGAAAGATATTTCCAAATATGCTAAAGTTTCTGATTTTGCATATAGAGCGATGAAGAAATTAATTCCCGGTCCTTACACATTTGTTTTACAAGCATCAAAAGAAGTTCCAAAATTATTATGGACGAAAAGAAAAACGGTTGGAATTCGTGTACCGGATAATAACATTGCAAGATCTTTGGCTCAAGAATTAGGAAATCCAATTATCAGCACAAGCGCAACTACCAGAAAAGGTGAATTAATTTACGATCCTTTGGAAATTAAAACAATTTTTAACACAAGTGTTGATTTAATGCTTTCAATGGGTGCATTAAATGGAGTTCCTTCCAGCATTATTGATTTAAGCGGAGATACCGTTGAAATTGTTAGAGAAGGTTCCGGAGATTTATCTTTTTTTACAAATTATTAATAAGAAAAGATTCGTTATTAAAGATGCCATATTTTAATAATTTGTCAAACTGTCCGTTAACAATCGGATTATTTCAGATTCTTAATCAAATTAAATTTTAAAAGATTCTGAACCAAGATCACAATAACAAATAGAGGCAAATTTCAAATCAAAATTTTTTCACCTAATCTTAAAAACAAAAAACAAAATCAAATTTTCTTTAAGTTAAATCTTTTTCTTTCGTTTGTATCAAGATATAATTTTCTCATCCTAATTGATTTGGGAGTTACTTCAACCAATTCATCATCCTTAATATATTCAAGCGCTTCTTCCAAAGTAAATTTTATTGAAGGAGCAATTTTTGCAGCCTTATCTGAACCGGAAGCTCGCATATTTGTTAATTTTTTTCCGCGCTGTACATGAACTTCAATATCATTATCTTTATTGTATTCGCCAACAATTTGGCCTTGATAGACAACATCGCCCGGATCAATAAAAAATTTGCCTCTGTCTTGCAAAGAATCAATTGCGTAAGCCGTAGCTTGTCCTTCATGCATTGAAATTAAAACCCCGTTTTGTCTGTGTGCAATAGAACCTTTAAAATATTCATATTGATAAAATCTATGATGCATAATTCCTTCGCCGGAAGTTACGGTTAAAACTTTATTTCTTAATCCCATTAATCCTCTTGAAGGAATATGAAATTCTAGTTTTGTTAAACTTCCTTTTTGCTCCATTTTTATAAGCTCGCCGCGTTTTTGTCCAACAAGTTCAATAACTTTTCCCGCTGTTTCATTTGGAACGTCAATAACTAATATTTCTATTGGCTCTGCTTTTTTTGTATCAATTTCTTTATAAATAACTTTTGGCGGACCAATTGCTAATTCGTAACCTTCTCTTCTCATATTTTCAATTAATATCGAGAGATGTAAAATTCCTCTTCCACTAACTTTTAATGTATCCGGAGAACCGGTTTCATGAACTTGTAATGCTACATTTTGCTGAAGTTCTTTTTGCAGTCGTTCGTGCAAATGTCTAGAGGTTACATATTTCCCTTCTTTTCCGTAAAATGGAGAAGTATTTACCGTAAAGTTCATACTAATTGTTGGTTCATCAATAGAAATTATTGGAAGTGGTTCGGGATTTTCACTATCCGCAATTGTATCGCCAATATCAATATCTTCAATTCCAACTACTGCACAAATATCTCCGGCTAAAACTTCTTCAACTTCTTTTCGTTCCAAACCTTCAAATAAAAATAATTGCTTTATCGAAATTTTATGAATTGTTCCATTTCGTTTAATAATACTTAAGGAATCACCTTTTTTTAGAATTCCTCTAAAAACTCTGCCTATTCCAATTCTTCCGACATAATCATTATAATCCAAAGTTGTAACTTGCATTTGAACTGAGCCATTATCAAAAATTGGCTGGGGAATTTTTTCAACAATTGTATCAAGAAGTGGAACCAAATCTTTTCTTTCATCTTTTAAATCTTTAACGCACCATCCGTCTCTTCCACTTGCATATATTACCGGAAAATCAAGCTGATTTTCATCGGCATCCAAATCAATAAATAAGTCGTATATTTCATCTAGAACTTCTGCCGGACGATTATCTGGTCTATCAATTTTATTAATTACAACAATTGGTTTTAAATGTAGATGCAAAGCTTTCTCAAGAACAAATCTTGTTTGCGGCATTGGTCCTTCAAAAGAATCAACCAAAAGCAAAACTCCGTCTGCCATTTTTAAAACTCGTTCAACTTCACCGCCAAAATCAGAGTGACCGGGAGTATCAATTAAATTAATTTTTACATCTTTATAAGGAATGCTAATATTTTTTGCGAGAATTGTAATTCCCCTTTCGCGCTCCAAATCATTGGAATCCAAAAATTGAGCTTGCACAACTTGGTTTTTTCTAAATACGTTTCCTTGTTTTAATAATTGATCAACCAAAGTAGTTTTGCCATGATCAACGTGAGCAATAATTGCTATGTTTCTTAACTTTTTCAAATAATACCTTTTTTATTGGAATTGAAAAATACTGAAAATTCTAAATTAGTACTTGGATTGATAAAACTAATTTCAGCAGATTAAATGAATTTTAGCTTAGAAAAACATCTGAAAAAAAATTTTTTTGTGTTAGATCTTTTTGCTTGTCATCCCGAATTTATTTCGGGATCTAATCTTTTAGATGCTGAAACAAGTTCAGCATGACAATAATTTTAATTTTTCAGAAGTTACTTTAGAATAACTTTCAGATACATTTTAATGGCTGCAAGTGTAAATAAAATAAATCATTTATCCAAATATTTATAAATCCTAATTATATATTCGTTACCTTTATAGTTGATTTAAAAAAATTTAGGAGTTTTGAAAATTTATATGAAGTCATTTATTGAATTAGGCGTAGAAAATAATATTGTAAATGCATTAGAAGAGTTGGGATTTAAAACTCCAATGCCGGTGCAAGAAGAAGTAATACCATATTTAATTGAAAATAATGCAAAAGATCTGGTTGTTCTTGCTCAAACCGGAACCGGTAAAACTGCAGCTTTCGGAATTCCGATTATTCAAAAATCGAAAGGAAAACCAAGTAAAATTCAACATTTAATTTTAAGTCCAACCAGAGAATTATGTTTGCAAATTGCAGATGATTTAAAAGATTATTCCAAAAATTCCGGAAATGTAAAAATTGCAGCGGTGTTTGGCGGATCAAGTATTGAAAAACAAATTTCAGCAATAAAAAGCGGAGTTCATATTGTTTCTGCTACACCGGGAAGACTTGTAGATTTAATAAATAGAAATGTTGTTGATTTATCAAAAGTTGAAACATTGGTTTTGGATGAAGCCGATGAAATGTTAAATATGGGATTTAGAGAAGAACTTGATGCAATAATAAATCAAACTCCCAAAACAAGAAATACATTACTTTTTTCTGCAACAATGCCGGATGAAGTTTTTCAGCTTTCGAAAAAATATATGACTGAAGCTGAAGAAATAACTATTGGAAGAAAAAATATTGGCGCGGAAAATATTACTCACAAAATTTATTTTGTACAATCGCGTGATAGATATTTAGCTTTAAAAAGAATTGTGGATTTTCATCCAGAAGTTTATGGAATTGTTTTTTGCAGAACCAGAAATGAAACGCAGGAAATTGCAGATAAATTAATTCAAGACGGATATAATGCAGATTCGCTTCACGGCGATTTATCACAAGCCCAGCGTGATATTGTGATGAATAAATTCCGAATTAAACATTTAAAATTGCTTGTTGCTACAGATGTTGCCGCTCGCGGTTTAGATGTTGATGATTTAACTCATGTTATAAATTACAATCTGCCGGATGAATTAGAAATCTACACACACAGAAGCGGTAGAACCGGTCGTGCTGGAAAATCCGGAAGTTCAATCGTTATTGCAAATTTAAAGGAAAAGCATAAAATTGGCATGATTGAAAAACAGCTTGGTAAAAAGTTTGAAATTTCTGAAGTTCCATTGGGAAAAGAAATCTGCGAAAAGCAGCTTTTCCATTTAATTGATAGAATGGAAAAAGTTACAGTTGACCATACTCAGATTGACGAATTTCTTCCTCAAATTATTAACAAACTTGAGTGGCTTGATAGAGAAGAACTTATTAAAAAATTTGTTTCTGTTGAGTTTAACAGATTTGTTGAATATTACAAAAATCTTCCTGATTTAAATAAACCCGATAGAAAATTTGGTGAAGGCAGAACTAATAAATCAAATAGTGAAATGAGCAGATTTTTTATCAATCTTGGTAAAAAAGATAGTTTAAAGCCAACGGATATTATTGGAATTGTAAAAGATAATTCCGGCAATAAAGAAATTGAAATCGGTGAAATTCAGATTAAGGAAACATTTTCATTTTTCGAAACAGAAAAAGCTTTTGAAAATATTTTGATTAAAAACACTTCCGGAAAAGATTTTAGAGGAAGAAAAATTAATTTGGAAATTTCATCACCTAAAAATGATGATAATAGAAAACCAAGAGAAAATTTTAGAAAATACAGAGACGATTCTAGATCATTTAGTGATAGAAAACCTCGAAATAATTCTAAAAGAGATTTTAATAAATTTGAAGACGAACCAAGAAAAGATTATGGCAAACCGAAAGAAGAAACACGCGGAAATTTTAAGAGAAAAAGAGAAGATTTAAATAGTCAATTTAGAAGAAAACGAGAAGATACAAACAATTTTAGAAAGCCAAAAGAAGAAGCAAGCGGTGAATTTAGAAAAAAAAGAAGTGAATCAAAAAGTGATTCTCGTAAACCGCGTAATGAATCTCGAAGTGATTTTAGAAAATCGAATGATGAATCAAAATCATTTAGAGATAGAAAACCTAAAAAAGTTTGGGTCGATGATTCTGCACCGCAGAGAAAAAAATTGAGAAGAAAAAAATAATTTTATAAAAATATTTTCAGACCAGAATACCATAATTTCAGGATTTTAAAAATGTGAGAAATCGAGAAAGATTTGTAACATTTTCTAAAATCCGATAAAGACATCTAAAATTAAATACAAATTGTCTTTTTTTTTAGTTCTTATTTGCCAAAAAATAATTATCTTTTATCCCATCAATTATATTCATCCAAAAATAAAAAGAAAGTGAAGGTTCAAGAAGAAATTAGCATATCTGAAAAACTATTATGTTTTCATTGCGGTGAAGAATGCGCAGATGATGAAATTAAAATCGGCGATAAAATTTTTTGCTGCAACGGATGTAAAACGGTTTATGAACTTTTAGATGCCAACAATCTCTGCACCTATTATACTCTTGATGAAAATCCCGGTTTAACAAAAAAGAATGATATTAAGAAAAATTTTGATTTTCTTAATGACGCAGATTTAAAAGAAAAACTTATTGATTTTACCGACGGAAAAATTACTACAATAACCTTCAGCATTCCTCAAGTTCATTGCAGTTCTTGTATTTGGATTTTGGAAAATTTATACAAAATGGATTCGGGAATTATACATTCTGAAGCAAACTTTTTAAAGAAAATTGTTTCCATAAAATTTGAAGAATCAAAAACAAATCTTAAAAATATCGTTTTTCTCCTTGATTCTATTGGTTATGAACCCGATTTAAATCTTGCCGAAAAAGAAGTTGAAAAATCTGCAATTATAAATAAAAAACTATGGTATAAAATAGGCGTTGCCGGATTTGCCGCTGGAAATATTATGCTTTTTAGTTTTCCGGAATATTTATCTTTGAATGAAATAACAACGGATGATGTAAAACCGGTTTTCAGTTATTTGAATGTTTTATTTTCACTTCCGGTATTTTTCTACAGCGCTAGCGATTATTTTATTTCTGCATTTAAAGGTTTAAGAAAAAAAATAGTAAATATTGATGTGCCAATTTCTATTGGAATTTTAGTCCTTTTCTTAAGAAGCCTTTACGAAATTTTTACACAAACCGGCGCCGGATATTTAGATTCGATGACTGCACTTGTTTTCTTTATGATTGTTGGAAAAATGTTTCAGAGTAAAACTTACGCCGCTTTAAATTTTGAAAGAAATTACAAATCGTACTTCCCAATTGCCGTAACAATTTTGAAAAATAAAATTGAAACAACAAAACCCGTTGAAAAATTAGAAGTTAAAGACAGAATAATTATAAAGAATGGAGAATTAATTCCCGCTGATTCTGTGTTAATAAATGGAACCGCATTTATTGATTATAGCTTTGTAACCGGCGAATCAAATCCGGTTGAGAAAATTAATGGCGATTTAATTTATGCGGGTGGAAGACAAGTCGGCGGCGCAATTGAAGTTGAAATTATTAAAGAAGTTTCGCAAAGTTATTTAACTCAGCTTTGGAATAACAAAACTTTTCACAAAGAAGATGAAAGTAAAATTGATGCATTTGTTAATGTAGTTAGCAAATATTTTACTTTTGTAATTATTCTCATTGCCGCATCTGCCGCATTTTATTGGTTCTCGATTGATAAAAGTTTGGCATTTAATTCACTAACTGCTGTGTTAATAATTGCATGTCCGTGTGCGCTTGCTTTATCAACTCCGTTCACACTCGGAAATAGTTTAAGAATTTTCGGAAGAAATAAATTTTATATAAAAAGTACTTTGGTGATAGAAAAATTATCAAAAATTACTTCAATTGTTTTTGATAAAACCGGAACAATTACAGAAACTCAAAATGCAAAAGTTGAATTTGTTGGTGATAATTTATCGGAATTCGAAATTAAATTAGTAAAATCTCTTGTACATAATTCTTCTCATCCTTTAAGTAAAAATATTTTTAGAATTTTTCCCGAAGCAGAATTGTTTAAAATTTCAGATTATAAAGAAATTCCGGGACAAGGAATTTCTGCAAATATTCAAGGTATAAAAGTCCAAATTGGATCAAGAGTTTACGTAAATGAATTTTCTGATAAAGATGAAAATAATTTAAGTACAAAAGTGTACTTAGCTTTTGATGATAAGACAAAGGGATTTTTTACAATTTCAAATTCATACAGACAAAATTTGAAAGAAGTAATTTCAGCACTTCAAAATGAATACAAATTATCAATTCTATCTGGCGATAATGATAGTGAAAAAAAATTGCTTACCGAATTTTTTAATCCAAATACGGAAATGCTATTTAAACAATCTCCGTTTGACAAACTAACTTATATAGAAAAATTACAGAAAAATGATGAACAAGTTTTAATGATTGGGGATGGATTAAATGATGCCGGTGCCTTAAAGAAAAGTAATGTTGGAATTTCAATTGCAGAAAATGTTAATAATTTTTCTCCCGCTTGCGATGGGATATTAGATTCAAAATCATTTAGTAAATTAAACGATTTTATAAAATTTTCTAAAACCAGCAAAAATATTATTATTTTAAGTTTTATAATTTCCTTTTTCTACAATATAATTGGTTTAAGTTTTGCAGTTCAAGGAACTTTATCCCCAGTAATTTCAGCAATTTTAATGCCTTTAAGTTCAATTTCCGTTGTTGTTTTTGCAACTTTAACAACAAATTTAATGGCAAAAAGGAGAAATTTACTTTAATGAATGTAATATTTGTTTTAATAGCATTCAGTTCGTTTGTGGCAATTATGTTTTTAGCAGCATATATATGGTCAGTAAAAACGGGTCAGTATGATGATAATTATACTCCATCCGTTAGAATTTTATTTGATAGTGAGGTAAGTAAGAATGAAAAAGAAAAGACAAAAGATGCTGATAAGTAATAGAAACTTCTTAAATTTTTTTTAGTGTGGTTTTAAATCTGTTAACAATAGGATAAAAAAAACATTCTAAAATAGAATTGAGATATTTCAAAATTCATAATTTTACATTTTTTAACGGAAGTTTCTAACAAAAAATAGATTTACTAATTAACCATATAAGGAGCCTCTTTTATGAATGTTGAAAAATTCAACTATGACAATCAAATAGTTAAACTGTTTTTGGTTGCCACAGTTGTTTGGGGAGTTGTTGGTCTTCTAGCTGGATTGTGGATTGCAATTCTACTATACGTCCCCGAATTAAACTTTGGTATATCATACACAACTTTTGGTCGTCTAAGACCATTGCATACAAATGCCGCAATTTTTGCATTTGTCGGTAATGCAATTTTTACGGGAGTTTATTATTCTTTACAAAGAATTACAAAAGCCAGAATGTTTAGTGATATTCTGAGTAAAATTAATTTCTGGGGATGGCAATTAATAATAGTTCTTGCCGCAGTAACTTTAGTTTCCGGAATTACAACTTCTAAAGAATATGCAGAATTAGAATGGCCAATTGATATTTTGATTGCTTTAGTTTGGGTTGTTTTTGGTGTTAATATGATTGGAACTTTGATAAAGCGAAGAGAAAAACATATTTATGTTGCAGCTTGGTTTTACATTTCAACATTTGTAACTGTTGCTGTTTTACATATCGGGAACTCAATAGAACTTCCGGTTACATTCTTGAAAAGTTATCCTGTTTATGCGGGAATTCAAGATGCATTAGTTCAATGGTGGTATGGTCACAATGCAGTTGCATTTTTCTTAACTACACCATTTTTAGGATTGATGTATTATTATTTACCGAAAGCTGTAAACAGACCAATATTTTCTTATAAACTTTCAATATTACATTTCTGGACTTTAATATTTATTTACATTTGGGCTGGACCTCATCATCTTTTATACTCAGCAGTACCAAACTGGGCACAATCACTTGGAACAGTTTTTTCGATTATGTTATGGATGCCATCTTGGGGTGGAATGTTGAATGGTTTATTAACGTTAAGAGGAGCGTGGGATCGAGTTAGAGATAATCCGGTTTTAAAATTCTTTGTTGTTGGCGTTACTGCTTACGGTATGTCAACTTTTGAAGGACCAATGTTATCATTAAAAAATGTAAATGCATTAGCACATTTTACAGATTGGATTCCTGCACACGTTCATGTTGGTACATTAGGGTGGAACGGATTTATGACTTTTGGAATGTTATACTGGCTTGTTCCAAAAATGTGGAAAACAGAATTATATTCTAAAAAATTAGCCAATGCACATTTCTGGATCGGAACTTTAGGAATTGTAGTTTGGGTTATTCCAATGTGGTGGGCTGGTATTACGCAATCATTGATGTGGAAAGAATTTACTCCGCTCGGCTTATTAAAATATCCAAACTTCTTAGAAACTGTTTTACAAATTGTTCCAATGTATATAATGCGTTCAATTGGTGGAGCTTTATATCTTACTGGATTATTGATAGCGGTTTACAATTTAGTTAAAACAATGAAACAAGGTTCGTTTGAAGCAAACGAAGCCGCTGAAGCTGCACCACGCGGACCAATGACAGAAAAACTAAAATATGGTATGATTCACAGATATATTGAATCAAAAGCTGTTTTATTTACCGTTCTTGCGTTTGTTGCAATTATTATTGGAGGAATTATTGAAATTGTTCCAACTTATTTAATTAAATCAAACATTCCAACAATTGCATCTGTTAAACCATATTCTCCTTTAGAATTGGAAGGAAGAGACGTTTATATTAAAGAAGCTTGCAATAGCTGTCATTCACAATTGGTAAGACCTTTTAGATCTGAAGTTGAAAGATATGGCGAATACTCAAAAGCCGGTGAGTTCGTTTACGATCATCCATTCTTATGGGGATCAAAAAGGACTGGTCCGGATTTGCACAGAATTGGTGGAAAATATTCAAACATGTGGCATTATTTACATATGGAAAATCCACGATCAATGTCGCCTGGCTCATTAATGCCGCCTTATCCATGGCTTTTAGAAAATAAATTAGATGATTCAAATCTTGAAGCAAAAATTTCTGCTATGAGAACTTTGGGAGTTCCTTATGCCGAGGGTTATGAATCACAAGCAAGAGCAGAATTAACTCAACAAGCTCAAACAATTTCTAATGATTTATTGGATAACGGAATAGTTGTTGATCCTGATAAAGAAATAATTGCTTTAATAGCTTATCTTCAGAGATTAGGAACGGATATCAAAGCTGAGGTTGCTCAGAATAAATAGGTGAACAAATGAAATTTTCTAATTATTTAAGCTCAATTGAAAATGTAGGAATATATCCTGTAATAACATTGATTTTGTTTTTTTGTGTATTTATCGGAGCTGTAATTTGGATTTACACAAGAGACAAAAATTATATTACAGAATTAGAAAATATCCCTTTAGATAATGATAATTTTTCAAATAATAAAGAGAACAAAAATGAAATTGATTAAAAAATTTAAAACGTT
Organism: Ignavibacteriota bacterium; assembly: GCA_016716225.1. NCBI lineage: Bacteria > Pseudomonadati > Ignavibacteriota > Ignavibacteriota bacterium. The sequence goes on from JADJWT010000001.1 coordinate 721,684, forward strand.
TGCTGCTCTGTTTTTGTTATTCATTTTAAGCTCACCGTTAATTGCTCAAACTGCAACAGAAACCGGAAACGAGCTTGAGTCAATAATAAAAATCATGGTAGCAGTTACAGCTTTTTTAGTTGCTGTAATAATGTGGCTAGTTTTAGTTTACTCTGAAAAAGGTGATAAGGCAGAAGAATCCGGCTTTAAAAAACTTATGCATCTTTTAAACCAAAGACCAAGTATTAATGATGAACAAAAACTTCTATTAGATCATGATTTTGATGGAATAAAAGAATTGAATAATAAAATTCCGCCATGGTTTATGGCTATATTTTACGGATCAATTATATGGGCAACAATTTACATGGTTGATTATCATATACTTGGCTCCGGTAATGTTCAAGAAGATGAATTTACTGCCGAAGTTGAAGTTGCCGCAATGGAAAGAGAAATATTAAATAAATCCGGTAAACTCTTAAATGAGGATAATGTTACCGTAACAAATGATGTTGCGGCATTAGCAAACGGAAAAGATATTTTTGTCAAAAATTGCGCTGCTTGTCATGGTCAAAATGGTGAAGGTTTAGTTGGGCCTAATTTTACTGATGATTATTGGATTCATGGAAATAAGATAAATGATTTGTTTAAAACTATTAAATACGGAGTTCCGGCAAAAGGAATGATTAGCTGGCAAACCCAGCTTGATCCAAACCAAATGCAGGAAGTTGCAAGTTATATTTTGACTTTAAGAGGAACAAATCCGGCAAATCAGAAAGCAGCCGAAGGTACACTGTACACTTATTAAGGATAAACTATATATTTATTTCAAACCCCAGCAGATGATTTTTATTTACTGGGGTTTTTTATTAGATGAAAATATTTTGTAAGTTTTAATTGAAAAATATTTTATACTCTAAAAAAACTTTAAGCTATGAACACTTCAAACCAAACCCCAAACAAAGAAGAATTCAGAGATCATTTAGCAACTGTTACAGAAGAAGGCAAGCGAATTTGGATTTATCCCAAAAAACCTTCCGGAAATTTTCATAAGTATAGAGTAATTGTTGCAATAATACTTTTAGCGGTTTTGTTTTTTGTTCCATTAATAAAAGTAAATGGACATCCGTTAATGTTGCTGGATATTTTAGGAAGAAAATTTATTTTATTTGGAATTGCATTTGGTCCGCATGATTTTCATCTTTTTGTTCTTACAATTATTGGATTAATTATTTCAATATTCCTTTTTACAGTTGTTTACGGGAGGATTTTCTGCGGATGGATATGCCCGCAAACAATTTTTATGGAAATGGTTTTCAGAAAAGTTGAATACCTAATTGAAGGCGATGCAAATAAACAAAAAGCATTAAATAAGCAATCATGGAATGGTGAAAAGATTTTTAAGAAAGCTTTAAAACAAGGAATATTTTTCATACTTGCATTTTTAATTGCAAATGCTTTACTCGCTTGGGTAATAGGAATTGATGCATTAGTAGAATTAGCAAGTAAACCAATTCCGGATGTTTTAGGAAGATTTATTGCAATGATTTTATTTACGGGTGCAACTTATTTTATGGGTGCTTATTTCAGAGAGCAAGTTTGCACAATGATTTGTCCATACGGCAGATTGCAAGGAGTTATGCTTGATCCAAACTCGATTGTAATTCATTATGATTATAAACGAGGGGAACCAAGAGGGAAAATTAAGAAAGATGAAGAACAAAATCTTGGCGATTGTATTGACTGTCATTTGTGTGTTGATGTTTGTCCAACCGGAATTGATATTAGAAATGGTACTCAATTAGAATGTATAAATTGTACAGCTTGTATTGATGCTTGTGATGAGGTAATGGTAAAAGTTAAACGTCCGGAAGGTCTTATCCGATATGCCTCAAAAAATGAAATTGAAACCGGAGATAGAAAAATTTTCACCCCAAAAGCAATTGGATATACAATTGTCTTAATTCTGCTGTTTTCATTTATTACATTTTTATTATCAACAAGATCTGATTTTGAATTATCAATAGTTAGAACTGCCGGTTTAATGGCTCAGGAACAACCTGGAGATAAATTAAGTAATTTATATGATGTAAAAATTATTAACAAAACATTTAACACTTTACCGGCAACTTTGGAATTAAATAATATGCCGGGTGAAGTTAAATTAGTTGCTGGCGATATTACCACACAGCCGCAAGGAGTTTCTGAAGGTAAATTTTTCGTAATTATTCCAAAAGAAAGTATTAAATCATTAAACACTCCAATAGAAATTGCAGTAAAAGCTAACGGTAAAATTATTGATGTAATTAAAACATCATTTTTAGGAAAAGTTGCTGGACAAAAATTGGAGAATAAATAAATCATTTTTCGTAAATATTTTTTAGATTAAGAAGTAATTCCTAGGAAAGAAAACATGAAAATCAGCTGGGGTGTTGGAATAACAATTTCAATAATTGTTTTTATGCTATTATCAATTTGGTTAATTTATTTTTCTTTTAATCAAGATGTGAATTTGGTTAGAGACGATTATTACGAAGCTGAAGTTCAATACAATGAAACAATGGAAAAAGTAAAAAGAACTAATGAACTTAAAGAAAATCTGAAAATTTCCATTGTGGAAAATAATATTCAACTTCAGTTTCCAAATAATCTTAATTACAAAAATATTGGCGGAAATATTTTTTTATACAGACCTTCTGAAAGAAATTTGGATTTAACCATTCCAATAAAAATTGATTCTAATTTTACGCAAACTATTCCAACAGAAAAATTAATTTCCGGAATGTGGAAAATTAAAGTTGATTGGATTGCAGATTCTATTTCATATTTGAGTGATGAAATTATTATGATTCAATAAAATCATAATCTCAATTTAATTTCATTCCCCTAAAAAAACATTTTCTGCTTTGAAAACATTTTGCATAACTTTTATTAATTTTACGATAAACCAAAGATTACAAAGGTGATTGAATGATAAAAATCATTTTTACATTATTCGTAATTTCAACATCTATAATTGCTCAAGAAAATAATTTCGTTAAAAATGCTCAGACTCAAAATGCGAAAATTTTGCAAAAAGGTGAAGCAAAAGATTGGTGTTCGGTTTGCGGAATGAATTTAAAAATGTTCTATAAAACAAATCATGCAATTGAACAAAACGATGGAAATATAAATCAGTATTGCTCACTCCATTGTTTGTGTACAGATAAACCAAATCATAAAAATCATATAAAAAATATTTTAGTTGTAGATGCAAAAACTGAAAAAATGATAAATGTAAAAGACGCTTTTTACGTTGTTGGTAGTGACGTTCAAGGGACAATGTCGCCGGTAAGTAAAATTGCTTTTTCCACAAAAAATGATGCTGAAGAATTCAGCAAAAAGTTTAATGGAAAAAATATTATTGATTTCAAATCTGTAACGGAAATAGTTGAAAAGCAATTATCCGAAGAAACATCTATGTTGATTAAAAGAAAAGAGATGAAAGTTTATCCAAAAGGTGAAAAATTATTTGAAGATCTTTGTGATAAAAATATTGATTTTAAAAATTTTGCAAACATAGCTGAGTTAAAAGCTCACATTAAGAAAAAAAATATTTGCAAAGAAATTGATGAGCAAAATCTTCAAATAATTGCTCTTTATTTGTGGGATGTAAAATCAAAAAGAAATGATAAAGAAAGCGAATCCGTAAAAATTGATGTTCCTCAGAATGCCAAATGTCCGGTTTGTGGAATGTTTGTTTACAAATATCCAAAGTGGGCTGCAGTTATTGAAATGATTGAAAAAAAATTATATTTCGATGGCGTTAAAGATCTTATGAAATTTTATTTTGAACCTGAAAAGTGGACTAAAGAAAAATTGATAATCGAAAATATTTACGTTACCGATTATTACTCGCAAACAAAAATAAATGGCAAAAAATCTTTATATGTAATTAATAGCGATGTGCTTGGACCAATGGGCAACGAACTAATTCCATTTAGTACTGAAAAAAGTGCAAAGGAATTTTTAAAAGATCATGGCGGAAAATTAATCAATAATTTTAATGAAATTACAAAAGATATTGTTTACAAATTAGATGAATAAATCAACAACAAAATTTTTATTCATTTTTGTTTTAGTAATTACAATTTCAATTTTCGAAATAATTTATTACGGATATTATTCAGAACAAAAATCAAAATTATTTCACATAAAAAGAAAATCCGTAAACTTAGTTCAGCTTCCGGATTTAGCTTTATCAACTGAAGCAATTTGGATTAGACATCGTTCAATCACAAATATTTTTTCAATTGTTCCAGATGACGGAAATTTATTGGAATATTACCCTTCTTCATTTATTTATAATATTCATTTGCCAAACAATTCGGAATTACAAATCCAACAATGAATATTAAATTAATAGAATTTACGATAAAATCTTTACAAAGAAATTTTGTAAAAAAAATTGCTGTAATTTTTGTTTTTACTTTTCTTGTTTTTTTACTTGTCTCGGTATTATCAATTTCTTCTTCAATAAAAAAAGTATTGGAAATTTGCGTGAATGAATTACCGGAATTAATTATTCAGAAAATGAGTGGAGGAAGACAAACCTTAATACCGACCGACAGAATTTACGATATTATTGATATTGCCGGTATTTCAAATGTTCAAGAAAGAATTTGGGGTTATTATTATTTTAAAAATGAAAATGTAAACTTCACACTTGTGGGAATTGATTTTGATTTGCAGTATTACAAAACTCATTATAATGATATAATTAATTTTTATTCAAGTAAAATTGATTCAACTAATACAGCTTTTATAATTACCGGAGAAGGAATAAACAAACTCCTTGAGAAAAATTTTTATAAAAATTATTTTGTTTTTGATAAAGTTACCGGCGGAAAATTAGAATCAATAATTCTTGGCACATTTAAAAGTGAATCAAATTTAGAAACAAATGATGTAATATTAATGCCGCAAAATTATGTGCGGGAGATATTTGGTATTTCTGAAAATTTATCCACGGATATTGTTGTTCAAATTCCAAATCCAAGTGAAACTGAAATTGTAAAACAAAAACTTCAAAATATGTTTCCCGATTGCAGAATTGTCAGTCGTAATGATATCGAATCTTCATATCAAAATATTTTTGATTATAAAACCGGAATATTTTTAGCACTATTTTTAACAGCTTTTGTTTCTTTCTTCATTTTAATTTATGATAAAGCAAGCGGCTTGAGCAAGGAAGATCAAAGAGAAATTGGAATTCTTAAAGCAGTTGGATGGCAGACAGAAAATATTTTACAAATGAAATTTCTTGAAGGAATTTTAATTTCCATTTTTTCATTTTTTTTAGGAACCGGTTTAGCGCTGTTCTATGTTTTCAATTTGCAAGCTCCATTATTAAGAAATTTATTTACAGGCGTAAGTAATTTAAAACCGCAATTTCAACTTTTGCCAACAATTGATTTTAATGTTCTATTCTTAATTTTTATATTAACTGTTCCGGTTTATATTTTGGCAACTTTAATTCCGTCTTGGCGTGCTGCGATAATAGATGCAGATGAGGTTTTACGTTGATTGAATTAATTAACATAAATAAAATTTTTAACTCCGGTAAAATTGATGAACATTATGCGATAAAAAATATTTCTTTCAAGATTAGTGAAAATGAATTTGCACTTTTACGCGGAGCAAGCGGAAGCGGGAAAAGTACTATTTTATCAATAATTGGCGGATTGATAAAACCAACAAGCGGCGAAGTTATTGTTGATAAAAAATCAATTGCAAAACTTCCGGATAAATTCTCATCTTTGTTGCGACAAGAAAAAATTGGATTTATTTTTCAAAAGTTTAATTTAATTTCTGATTTAACTGCTTTTGATAACATAATAATTCCTCTAATTCCAAGTAAATTAAGTAAATCTGAAATTGAACAAAGAGTTGAAAATTTATTAAGTGATTTTTCTCTGCTTGATAAAAAAAATGTTTTGGTTAAAAAATTATCCGGAGGTGAACAGCAAAGAGTTGCAATTGCAAGAGCATTAATAAATCATCCGAAAATTATTCTAGCAGATGAACCTACTGCAAATTTAGATGCAAAACTTTCTCAGAATTTTATTGAAATTATTCAAAATCTAAAATCAAAAGGAATTACAATTCTTTTGGCAAGTCACGATCCAATTTTTTACAATTTAAATTTCGTTGATAAAATTATTGATATTCATTTGGGTGAAATTAGATGAGTATTTTAATTTCTCCGGAAGTAATTGTTTTATTTGTAATTGATTTTTTACTTCTAATTTTTAACTCTATTGCAGCAATTATTTCATACAAAATATTTAAGAATTTCAATTTAAGTGAAACTACTTCAACTCAATATAATTTAGAAAAGCAAAGTTATCTTGCCTCTTACATAATCAAATTTTCATTATATCTAAAAATCATTTCAATAATATTTTTTATTTACACACTTGATAAATTATCAAACATCATTCCTGGAGCAATGTGTGCAGTTGGAGTAACAACTTCATCTGATTATGGAATTTATCTTTTAATTGTAAAACTCATTAATATTTACCTTTTCGGATTTTGGATTTTAGTAAATAATAAAGATATGGAAGACGAAAATTTTCCTTTTACGAAAAGTAAATTCAAATATTTTTTATTTATCTATTTTTTCTTTTTATCAGAATTAATTGTACAAATTTTATATTTCTTTGATATAAATCTGCAAAAAATTGTAAGCTGCTGCAGTACTGTTTTTAATGAAGAAACAAGTTCAGTTGTTGGTCAAATTACTAACATACCTAATTATATTTCAGTTCCAATTTTCTATTTTTCGTTTTTTACTCTACTTTATTTCACATTGAAAAAAAAATTAAGATTTATTGGAATTACCAATTTATTTTTCTTAATATTTTCTTTAATTACACTTACAAGTTTTTTTGGTACTTACATATACGAACTTCCAACACATCATTGCCCTTTCTGTATTTTACAAAAAGATTATAATTTCATTGGTTATTTTCTTTATGCATTTTTATTTCTTGGAACATTCTTTGGAATTTCGATTTTTGTTTTAAAATATTTTTTGGATATAAATTTAAATAGATATAATTGGTCACTTTTTTTTATTTCTGTTTACGTTTTATTGGTAACATTTTTTCCAGTTAAATATTATTTAATAAATGGTGTTTGGCTGTAAAATTAAATTAATTTTTTACGTTCCAATTAATCTATAATCAAGTTACTTTTACACTGAACATTTAAATTCTTTATGGGACCAGAAGTTTTAGGCGGTTTTTTAATAGGCTTTTTAGGTAGCTTTCATTGCGTTGGAATGTGCGGACCAATTGTATTAGCGTTACCAACCGGAAATTCTTCTAATTCAATTTTAATCCTCAGCAGAGTTTTATATAATTTTGGCAGAATTATTACATATACATTTTTCGGTGCCGTGTTTGGTTTTTTCGGAAGAGGAATTACTTTTGTAGGATTTCAACAATTTGTAACAATTGCAATCGGTGTTTCAATTTTACTATATTATTTAATGCCAAGTAAATTCAAAGGAAAATTATCTTTAACATATCCTTACCAAATTCTAAGCAATTTTGTAAAAAGTTCATTTAAGAGATTAACAAAAACCGGCTCGCCTCAAGAATTATTTATCTTTGGAATTCTTAACGGATTTCTTCCATGTGGATTTGTTTATGTTGGATTAGCTGGCGCAATTACTACTGGTAATGCTTTATCCGGCGCAATATTTATGGCACTTTTTGGCTTAGGCACAACTCCAATAATGCTTGGAACTGCTTTGGTTGGAAAATTTATAAGCATAAATATTAAACGAAAAATGAATAAGTTAATTCCGGTTTTTGCTATTATTCTTGCAATTATTTTTATACTAAGAGGATTGAATTTAAATATTGATTACATAAGTCCAAAATTAACAAACGATGCTTTGCAAAATGCAGAATATTGTGAACCGACCGAAGAACAATTAAATAAAAATTAACTAATGAATAAAATATTAATTTTTACCGCAATTCTTTTTACTCAAATATTTATTGGCTGTAAAGCAGATTTAGAGGAATTAGAAGATTTAACTACACATAATTTTATTTTTTTAAATCAAGATAGTATTCAAGTTGAGTTCCCAAAATTGGTAAAGGGAAAAATTTCTGTTGTGGGTTATATATTTTCAAATTGTGTTGATGTTTGTCCGCTTACCACAAACAATATGCGCTTAATTCAAGAAGAATTAAATAAACAAAAAATTTCTAATGTGGAATTTGTTTCAATAAGTTTTGATCCGGATGTTGATAAACCCTCTGTATTAAAAAGTTTTGCAAAAGTTAGAGATTTAAATTTAGACAATTGGAATTTCTTAACAAGTTCAAAACAAACTGTTGATTCATTAATGAAAGAAGTTGGAATGGTAATTATTAAATCAGATTCTACAATTTATGAAAACGGATTAAAAACTTTTTACTATGTTCATACAGATAGAATTCAATTGATTGATCAAAATGGGATTTTAAGAAAAAATTATATTGGAAGTAAAATTATAATTAATGAAATTGTTAATGACGTGAAAACCTTATCCGGCTTATAGTTTAGCTATCTGCAAAAAATTATTTTATTAAAATTCAGCACTAAATGAAAATTTTATTAAACGATTGAACAAATTTCCATTTGGTAAATATTTAACATCTTCATCAAATAAATTTTCTAATCCGAAAATTAAATTCAAACTTTCAACAAAATAAAATTTCCTTAATTCTAAAGAGTAATAAAAATTTATTGTTGAAAATCCATCAATCTTACACAAATCATTTTCTGAAATATCAAAATTTTTCCATCTTGTTGATGATTGATAAATCCAATTTAATTTAAAGAACCCCAATATTGGTAAGCTATAATCAATTTCTAATCTTGATTTGTGTTTGGGAGAAAATAATATTTCGGTATTATCCGTAAATTTATATTCATAATTAATTTCAGTGTTATCAGAAACCAAGTAATTTAAATTACCAAAAATACTTATTGCACTTTTATCTTTTCCATTCAGATAATTTCCATTCAATATTAATTCATTTGTAAAATAATCTCTATCAGCATTATTACTTTTCATTTCAATTGGATCTTTCACAAATTCAATTAACGGAAAAATTTCAAAACGGAAATTCTCAGAAAGATCACTCACATATTTTAATCCCAAATTTATTCTTCTTTCATAAGTTAACTTTTCATTTGAATTAATTTTTGATAACATAATCATTTGATTTTCAAAACTCGTGAACTCTTTTGAATAATTTCCGTATAACTCAATTTCCTTAGGATAATTTACGAATGAACTAAATTGTAGGAAAATATTATTATTAGCATTTACTCTAAATCCTAATTTTGAATTGAACGATATTGATGAACGCAAATAGTGATTTGTATAAATAATTTTCAAATCACTATTAAAATTATCACTAATATTAGAAAAGTAGTTGAAATCAAAATTTGCAATAAACTTATTTATTTCTTTATTAAGATATTTCTCAAAAATATTTTCAGAATTGGTTTTAGTATTTTGTGTCGAAATATTATTTAGCTCAGCAGAAATTTTTATAAAATCTTTGTTAAAACTTTTCAACCAATTTGCGTAAAAAGAAATATCACTTTCTAAAGCGCCAATTTCATTTTCTTTTTCTGTTTTATTGAAATAAACTAACTGACCATCTTTTTTAAAAGTGAATGTAAAATCTTCAATTATATTATTGAATGATAATTGCGCTCTATGAAAATAATTTTCAAAATGAATAAATGAATTTATAAACGGCGGAATATCCCAACCGTAATAACTGATAAAATTAAATTTAAACTCAATGTTTTTTGTTTCACTAATATTATAGTTTATTTCACTTCCGGCTAAAAACTGCTTATTTTGTTTTCCGAAATAATAATTACTTTTATTAAACATAATTTGATCATTTATAGATCCGGTTGAAAAAAATCCAAAATATCCTGCGGAAATTCTGAAGTTAATTTTATCAATTGAATTTGCCAGACTAAATGCTGCAGAAGGAATAATTTTATTTTTATTTGTATGAGATATTTCAGGTCGCGTAAAAATATGAATTAATGGATCACCAGTTTCTCCGCCTAAAAAACTTCTTACATTAATTTCTAAACTATCCGCAATTTTTTTACTAAATATTTTAATTGAATTATCCGAAGCAAAATTACTTTCGGAAATTTCATTTGTTAAAATATCAATTGGTAAAAAATCCAATGAATTATAACCAAGTAGAGAAATGTTGATAGGAAGCTCATTTAAAATAATTTTTGTACTAAGTGAATTAAAATTATCTAAAACTGAAAAAGCTGGATTCGCTGAAAATCTATTAGCACCATAATTATTATAGAAAATATTTGAGTTAAAAAAATTTGAGTTTCTTAAAGAGAATTTATCAATTGAAATTTTTTGATAAACAAAATTATTTTCTTGAGCAAAATTAATAAGACCGCAATGCAAGTATAAAATAATTATAACAATATTTTTGTCGATTTTTCTCACAAAACAAAAACCGATATACTTATAGAAATTATTTTAATTGTAACTGGTTTTGAAAAAATTGATTGGTAACGAAAATTAATATCAATTGGAATTTTGTAAAGTAAATTTGAGCTAATCCCCGTTCCGATAAATATGCCAAATTCTGATTCGCTTGTATTGTCTTCAAGTTTATTTTCAGCTTCATCCTCAAACTCAAAAGTATTACTCTGAATTCCGCTGGAAAAAATTACAGAAATATTTTCAGTAATATTTGTTGAATGTTTAATACCGCCGAGAATTCCTAAATAAATTATGTCCGGAAAACTTTTTTCACAAGAATTAATTTTAGATATATAACCTTCGCCAATTGCATATAGATTTGCATGAATCTTATAAGTAGCTGAACCTCCGATAGCTGGAGAATTTTGCCAATTATTTCCTAAATCTTCTGTAAATATTAAATAAGATAAATTTGGACCAAGTGAAAGATTTTCCCATTTAATTTCTTGTGCAAAAAAAATATTACTTGTAAAAAATGCAAGAATTATAAAAAAGAAATATATAAGGGAACGGATTTTATTTCGCATAATTGCCAAAAATTCTCAATATTGATTTAACCTAAATAAAATTTTATTTAGTATTTTTGTTTCGTTCAACAAATTTTTCATAAGTGAAAAATAAATAATTAAAATATAATTTGAAGCCATACGAACTTTGATTAATATTTTAGAAATAGAGAATTACATAAAAAATTATTATGATAAAAATAATCCTCCGGAAAATGTTTATCATAATTTAAACCATATTTTAGAAGTTGTTGAAGCTGTAAAAAGAATTTCGGATTTATCAAATCTAAAACAAGATGAAACCAATTTAATTATTGCTGCAGCTTGGTTTCACGATGTTGGACATTTTAATACTTGGGAAGGACACGAAGAATTAAGTGCGGATTTTGCTGTAGATTATTTACTTTCAAAAAATATTGCTGAAACAGAAATTGAAATTATTACAAATTGTATAAAAGTTACTGCTCTTCCGCACAATCCAAAAAATTTATTAGAAGAAATAATTTGCGATGCAGATGTTTGTAATGTTGGCTCCGATTCTTTTTTTGAAAAAAGTAAATTGTTACGAATTGAAATTGCAAGCAGAAGAAACAAAGTTTATTCTGAAATTGAATGGATGAAAAAAAATATGGATTTTGTTATTCAAACAAAATTTCATACAAAAGCGGCATGGGAAATATTTGAAGAGAAGAAGCAGAATAATCTGAAAAAATTATATTCAGAATATAAAAAATTTACTGAAAATTAAATGCGGAAAAATATTTGAAAACACTTTATTTAATGCGGCATTCCAAATCAAGCTGGGAAAATAGATTACTTTCTGATTTTGAAAGACCATTGAACGAAAGGGGTTTACGTGATGCTCCATTTATGGGTAATATTTTATCAAAATTAATTTCAACACCGCAAATTGTATTTTCGAGTCCGGCGCAGAGAGCAATTTCAACCGCAGAAGTTATTGCCCAATCTCTGAATTTCGATTTGCAAAAAATAATTAAAGACGAAAAAATATATCATGCAGTAGTTTCTGATATTATGAGGATAGTTTATACTGTTGATGATAATATAGAATCAATTATGATTTTCGGGCACAATCCAACTTTTACGCAAGTCTCAAATTACTTATCAGATAAAATTATTGATAATATTCCGACAAGCGGATTTGTTAAAATTGATTTTGATTTAAATTCATGGAAGAATATAGAAGGCAAAACCGGGAAATTAGTTTTATTTGAATATCCAAAAAAGTATTTAAAATCGAAAAATTAAGAAAACAACTTTCGCAAAATTTTACTTTTTGTATTCACAAATTGATTTGCTAAATTAAATTTTTAATATCATTAATTTTAAAAAAGTAATGACCGAAAGTTTATTAGTAATTATTGGATTGGGTTTATTTGCCGGTTTCTTTTTTTCGGTTCCAATTGCTGGTCCAATAAGTATTTTAGTTACATCCAACGCATTAAACAATAAATTTAGATATTGCTTGCGTTTAGCTTTCGGCGGCGCAGTTGTAGAATTTCTTTATGTTTTTATTGCCGTTTACGGATTTACATCTTTATACAATTATTATAATTCTGCAATTCCAATTATTTTAATAGTTGGATCTGTTTTTTTAGTTTATGTTGCTATAAAAATTTTTAGAACCGAACTAAAAATTGAAGAACTTAGAAAAACCAAAAATTCAGAAAAAAATATAGAATCATCCGGAGGATTAAGAACCGGTTTGTTATTAAATTTAACAAATCCTTCCTTATTTCTTGGATGGTTCACATCTTCATTTCTTTTGCTTTCATTTGCATCTTCAATTGGATTAAACACCGGCGGCTTAGATATGTTGATGTATGATAATGTAGTTTCAATTGAAGAAATTACCGGGAAGAAATTAGAAAATTTAGAAAAGTATAATTTTATACCAAATGAAAATTCAATAGATGTTGAACAAGAATCTTTACCCAAATTGGTTTTAAGTTTAACTTATGCAACTATGGTTGGCGTAGGAAGTTTTATTTGGTTTTACTTTCTCTCAAAGTTTTTGATAAAACACAAAGAGAAATTAAAAATTGAATGGCTTAACGGATTGATAAAAACTTTAGGAATATTTCTTTTGGGAATTGCCGTTTATCTCATTTATCAAGGGATTGTATTGATATAAAATTAGAAGGATGATTTTATAATCACCCTTCTAAGAAAAAATTTATTTCATCAAAATCATTTTTCTTGTATTTTGATAATTCTTACCACTTATACCAACTGCTTGAATTGAATATAAATAAATTCCGCTTGCTAAATCTTTTCCATCAAAATTTATTGAATGATTACCGGCATTATAATTTTTATTACTTATTTCTAATAATTTTTGACCTAATAAATTATAAACATTTAAAACAACTTTAGAATTTTCCGGCAGACTAAAACTTATTGATGTAGATGGATTAAATGGATTGGGATAGTTTTGGAATAATCCATATTCTTCTGGAATTTTGTCAAAATCAATATCTGTTAACGGACTAAAATTTGCTACAATTTCTTTCTGAACACTAACTTTAAATGTCAAAACAGAATCTGAACTTATAACTATACTGTTATCCGTCCAATTATCAAATTTCCATCCATCATTAGCAATAGCTTTGATATTTGCTTGTGCACCCTCTCCATAAATTCCGGCTCCTACAATTGTCCCGCCATTTATTGGGTTACTTGTTCCAATGATTTCAACTGGAGATGCTCCATTTTGAATTATTTTTAAAGAATCTTGAATATTTTCACTTACAATGTAAATTGTTCCAACTCTTTTACTTGTATCCGTATTTACATGAAAATTAATAAGAATAGATGCATCCCCATCTGCCCCACTGATAGAAGGTACAATCCAATTGTTGCTATTATTTATTGTCCAAGTTTGATTTGATTCAATATAAAAACTTACTGAGCCTGCTTTATTAGAAACTTCCCAAAATGAAGGATTAATACTGATGTAAAAATCTGCTCCTGTCTGTTTAATTTTAAGTGTTCGTATAATTACATCATTGCTCAAAGTAATTATAGCAATTCTTTCAGCATTACTATTGTTTTTTAGATACGAAATTGCAATTGAAGCATTTCCAAAACTATCAGACGGTGAAATTGTTATCCAATCAACATTACTTGATAGTGACCAATTTGTGTTAGATTCAATGTTTAAAATAAAATCTCCACTATGAAAATCCACATTTATCGAATCTGGTGATAATAGTTCTAAATAACTTGCAGGTTTACCAACCTGAGTTATTTTAATATTACGTGTTATATTTCCTCCACTTACAGTAATTATTGCCTCTCTATCAATCTCTAAATTATTTTCAAGATAATTTATTGTAAATGAACCGTTATCAATACCTGAAACAACAGAACTTGATATCCAATCAGAATTTTCACTTACTGACCAATTAACATTAGATTCAATTATAAAATCAACCTGTCCGGATGAAAAACTTACATTTTGATTTTGTGGAGAAATATTTAAAGTATCAGGAGCAACAACTGTACCATATGTTACAACTTTTAAATTACGATAGGTTAAACCAGGAACTGAGTTTGTATATTTATCACCTACTCCAGGAGCACTACCTAACCAAATTTTATGATCTTTTGGAACATAATCATAAATGCCATCAGTAACCGACCAAACAGCGGTACCATTTATACTAATGGTAAACTTTTTATTTTTCCATTCTGCTTTAACAGTATACCATGTTGTTGAATTTGTAATATAATTAATACCTGTAGGTTCTTCTCCCCAATCCTTTGCAATTAATCCCTCGCTATCATAACCAAAAACAGCCTTTGTTGCATTTAGTCTTTCTGGTGTAGGTGCTGAACATTGAATTACGGATTTGAATGCATTTTTATTTTGTCTATAATGAAAATTCCATCTGAAAAAATTCGTTTTGAAATCATCGAAATACATTATTGGCTCTGTAATTCCCCGACCATCATACATTCCAAAAAAACCATTGTCCGCATCACCTTCTGGATCTTCAATTGCCGCGGCGGTAAAACCTTTAATCTGAAATTCTAAATAGCCATTGGGAACTTCATATGGTAGTTTATAAAGAATATGTCCCGTGCCTTTACCAGGTTTATAACCTTCTGAAGTAAAAGAACCTCCTACTAATGTGCCATGAGATGTACCACCAATTAAAGGATCTTCAAAAATAGTTGTTTGAGAAAAATGACTATTATTAATTAAAAAAATAAAGATTATAAAATGTAATACCTTTTTCATATATGTTTCCCTAAAAATGTTACAAACTATTAGTAGTGAATATTTTATTGTATTCAAATTTTGTTAAATGTAAATAAAATGGAGTAAATAAGAAATAAATTGCTAAAAATCACATTTTAAAAATAATAATTAAATATAAATTTGTAAGTGTACAAAACGCAGGTCAAAGTAAGAGTTTGATAGTACTGAAATTATAATCTGATAATTTTTACAAAAAATTAATCTTTTCAAAAGATATAAAAAAACCCACCATAAGTGGGTTTTTTATTTGTCATGTGAAACCTATCTATTCAAGTAAAATCATTTTACTAGTTTTAACGAACTTACCTGAACGTATTGTGTAAAAATAAATTCCTGAAGAAAGCTTTGAAGCATTAAAAGTTACATTATAAGTTCCTTCTGTTTTGTACTCAGATATTAATTGTTCAACAATTTGTCCCAAAGAATTATATACTGCTAATTCAGTGTAACCAGCAACAGGTAATGAAAATTGTATTGTTGTGGTTGGGTTAAAAGGATTAGGATAATTGCCAACGGAAAATTTATTTGGTATTTCTTTTACTTCTTCTAAAACTAAGTTACTGAAATCGGCTTCTGGTGTTTCACCATTTGATTTAGCTAAAACACCACTTGCAGACTGATTTATAGTAATTGTTTTAGTAATTCCTTCACCAGAAAAAATTAAATTCCCACTTCTTGATTTTCCAGTTAAATTTGCATGAACTCTAACTGTGACCACTCCATTACCAGTTCCGTTTTTAGGCGATTTACTAATCCATCCACCAACAATTCCTGTATTATCCTTAACTGACCAGGTAATATTTGAACTTACATTTACGTTAAATGAACCTGCTGAACCAGAAATATTTATTGTAGAAGGAACATCTATATAATTTCCGCTTCCTCCACCACTATTACTACCTGTTCCAGCTTGTGTTACTAAAATACTCTTAGTAATACCCCCACCTGAAAATATCAAATTTCCGGTACGTGAAGTAGCCGAAGTATTTACTTTATATTTCATTGTAACTGATCCATTTCCTGTACCATTCTTTGGAGTTTTTGTTATCCAGCTGCCTTGACTTCCAGTGTTGTCTTTAACTGTCCAAGCAATATTTGATTCAACATTAACTTCTATTGAGCCAGCATCACTTGGAATATTTAAGGAAACTGGAACATTTATAAAACTTCCACCTGTAGAACCACCTGTACCAGACTGAGTAATAGTAGCAGTTCTTGTTATTCCACCACCTGAAACTGTTACAGTTGCTGTTCTGGAACTTGAACCTGTATTTGCTGTAAATGAAGCACTTAAATTTCCGTTATTACTTCCTGATGTAGGAGCAATGGTTAACCAGCTAGCATCATCACTAACATTCCAGCTAACATTTGAACTAACCGCAATATTTGTACTTCCAGCACTTGATCCAACATTCTGTGTTGAAGGACTAATACTTAAACTGTTAACAGGAGTTGTTGATGTGCCAGACTGAGTAATAGTAGCAGTTCTAGTTATTCCACCACCTGAAACTGTTACGGTTGCTGTTCTGGAACTTGAACCTGTATTTGCTGTAAATGAAGCACTTAAATTTCCGTTATTACTTCCTGATGTAGGAGCAATGGTTAACCAGCTAGCATCATCACTAACATTCCAGCTAACATTTGAACTAACCGCAATATTTGTACTTCCAGCACTTGATCCAACATTCTGTGTTGAAGGACTAATACTTAAACTGTTAACAGGAGTTGTTGAACCACCATAAGTAACAACTTTAAGATTTCTATAAACTACACCAGGTACAGAATTGACGTATTTATCAGTATGTCCTGGTGCGCTACCAAGCCAAATTTTATGATCTATTGGTGCATAATCATATGGTCCCTCTACTTGCCAAACAACAGTTCCATTGATTGAAACTGAAAATTCTTTATTGTGCCAAGTAGCTCTAATTTTATACCATGATGTTGTATTTGTTGAATAATTACTACCTGTTGGCTCTTCACCCCAATCTTTTGCAATTAGGCCTGAACTGTTCACACCAAATACCGCTACTGAAGCATTAAGTCTATTTGATGTTGGAGCAGCGCATTGTAAAACACTTTTATATGCTCCCCTATTCTGCCTATAATGGAAATTCCATCTAAAGAAATTTGTTTTAAAGTCGTTGAAATATTGAATAGGTTCTGAAATACCTCGGCCATCGTACATAGCAAAAATTCCATTATCTGCATCTCCTTCAGCATCTTGAATCGCAGAAGCAGAAAAACCTTTAATTTCAAATTCCATATAACCATTTGGAACTTGATAAGGTAATTTATATAAAATATGACCTGTACCAACCCCAGGTTTATATCCCTCTGATGTAAATGAACCACCAACCGCTGTACCATAAGAAGTTCCCCCAGTTAATGGATCTTCAAAAACTGTTGTTTGTGCAGAAATTGTATGAAGAAATAAAACAATTAGAACACTTATATAACGAATTTTTGATTTTAGATTGACTACCATTTTAACTCCTTTTTTATAAATAAAAATTATACAACTTTACAATTGAAATAGGTGGCAAAACTGAGGTATCCGAATGGATTTCTTAAAAACTATTAGTACCTTAAACTATTGCAAAATTTAAATCCAATTTAGTAAAAACAAGATTTAAGTTACAAGGTAAAAATTTATTTTATTTTTAAAAGCTGTGATTAATATCACAACATTTTAAAAAATTTTTTATATAACAAAAATATTTACATTTTTATCGAAGTTGCTGAGTTAATATAACATTTTTAAATTGAAAAAAGGAATTTTTATTACAAAGAATAGAATTTGATAAAATAAAAAGGGTGTGAAAATATTTAATTTTCACACCCTTTATGTTAATTTAGTTTATTTTATATTTTATTTAAGTAAAATCATCTTTTTAATATCTGTAAAATTTTCAGTAGATAACTTGTAAAAATAAATGCCACTTTTCAAATCTAATGCATTAAATGACATTTCATAAAATCCGGAACGCATTTTTTTGTTTAAAAGTACCTTTACATTTTCTCCAAGGATATTAAAAATACTTAGATTTACAAATGATTCTTCTTTTATACTAAACTTAATCATCGTACTAGGATTAAATGGATTTGGATAATTTTGATAAAGTTCGAATGTTAAAGGAATTTGAGAGATTTCATCTAAATCAGTAACAATTACACTGATAATATTACTAAATTCACTTGTATTATCGTGGATATCAACCGCAGCAATAATATAATAAATAGTCGCATTATAATTTACATCTGAATCAACAAAAAATGTATCAGTTGTTGAGTAAGTGAATGTACTCATCGTATCTGGATTGAAATTATTTTCAAACGATCTATATATAATATAGTGTTGAATATCATTTTCGCTATTCTTATCCCAAAATAATTTAACTTTATTATCTACTTTTTCTAATGAAAATCCATTAGGTTTTGAAGGAGATGTTATATCAATTACTCTAGCAGATAATAATTCACTTAATTCGCTTTCATTTCCCGTTGAATCGATTGCAGAAATTCCATAAAAATACTTATTACCATATTCAAGAGAAAAGTCAGTATAAAATGTATCTATAGTAGACACTAAAAATGTATTTGTGGAATCATTTGTAAATGTAGAATCTAAAGAACGATATATATTGTAATTCATTAAATCTTGTTCGTTGTTTTTCTTCCATGTTAACTTTATACCATCACCAATTATAGAAGTTGAAAGTAAAATTGGAGTTGCTGGCGGAGTAATGTCGGGATAAAAATCATTTATACTTATTATTTGATTTGTATTTACGATATATTCTATGGAATGACCACTTAAAAAAACAACAACTAATTTTACTTGATCTCTCTGTCCACATCCAAAATGTAACACAGGATCATCTTGAGATAGATATCCTTGATTGCTATGCGCTTGTCTGAAACTAATTAGAGAATCACCATTTATTGAATATAAATATACTTTTGCACCAAAAGCACCAATTTGTCCGTCTGCAGTTTTTAGCTTAACTTTTAAATACTTGTTTGTACCACCATAATCATTTCTATAAAGCCTATTGTATATTCTTTTCTGGCCCAATGCAAAATCCACATCACCATCATTATCTATATCAGCAAATGAAACTGTTCTAGGATCATTAACTGTACCAACACTATAATTTATTTCTTGAAATGTCATATCACCTTTGTTAATGAAAGCTGTACCAACACCAGGAACAATTAAATCCCAAAAACCATCATTATTTAAGTCTGCTATACCTCTCATATAAATATATGTACTTCCTTGTGGAATATATGAGACTTCCGTAAAAGTTTTATTTCCATTATTCTTAAATATTTTTTCACCACTAACTATATCAAGTAATCCATCACTATCCAAGTCCCACAAAGTAACACCATCATAACTTGCATTACATAAGTCTAAACCTGTATTTTCTAATTTTACAAACTGTCCATTAATGTTTTCCATAATTTCAACGCATCGTCCATCTAAATTCCCTTGATATACACATAGTACCAAATCCATGTCACCATCATTATCTATATCTCCATCACATACGCCTTGGTCTCCTCGTTTTGCTCTCAGTCCATTATCAATTCTTGTAAATATGAAATCACCGTCGTTTCTATAGAATTCATTTTCTTCACTTGTTGCATACCAACTATTTCCAAATAAATCTAAATCTCCATCATTATCAAAATCAAAGGCAGCAACACCTCTTGTTGACATATTTATATCTTCAATTCCACTTAAACTAAATTTATCAACAAAATAACCTAGTTGATCATTTTTGTTCATATATGGAATATTTTTTGTATAGGATCCATTCCATCCATCATAATCTCCGTCATTATCTAAATCAGCCCAAACCCATCCATGGCT
This sequence comes from Ignavibacteriota bacterium, assembly GCA_016716225.1. NCBI lineage: Bacteria > Pseudomonadati > Ignavibacteriota > Ignavibacteriota bacterium. The sequence goes on from JADJWT010000001.1 coordinate 741,933, forward strand.
TCCTTTTGTATCAAAATTGTCAATTCCTCTTTCAACACCTTTTTCGGTAAATACTCCGCTGCCGTTGTTCTCAAAAAATAAATCAGCCATTGCAGCACTATTATTCATAGTAATGTACATATCTGGATCTTGATCATTATCCACATCAGCAAACATAACTCCATGTCCACCATATTTTCCGGAATTGTAAGCATCGCCTATAAGATTACTTGTTGTAATATCATTTATTGTGATATTTTGATAATCATATTCTTGAAGACCGGCTAAGTAATTCTGTTCAACTTGTTCATCTGTCAAAGCTTTACTATATATAGCATTTAAAAAAAATGTGCCCAACCAATATCTAAAGGTTCCGTAGTCACTTCCTATAAAAAGAAAATACGAATCATCCCATGTAGAAAAATCTCCAGTTACTGTATCTTGAGCAACAATTTCGTTATTCCAATATAATTTTATAACACCGTCAGCTCTATGTGTAAAAACAAAATGGGTTAATTTTACATCAAAATTAAAAATTTTCCACTCATATCCATTTTCTGGCGATGTTGAAGTTCTGCAGTGAAATCCAAAATCATTTTTTAATTGCCAAAATTTAAGATTTGTTGTATGTATGTTGTTATTTGTCAAAGTTAGCATTCTTGAAACAACATCTCTTGTTGTATCTTGAGGTATAAACCAAGCTTCATATGTAACTTCATTTGTTGTTTTGCATGCGCTTATTACTTTTGTTGCAGCTACAGAAGATTTTACATTTATATCACCATTTATTTTTAATCCAGGATTTTTCCAAGTAACAAGATTACTATTTGTTATAGCTAAATTTAACGGCGCTCCAACATTTGAAATGTCATTTACAGTTGTTCCGGAAGTTTCTGAAAAATCGTACAGAACTTGCAAGTCATCTGTAACACGTTGTGTTTGACCTAAAACTAAAGTTCCCAAGTTTAGAACAAAAACCAAGATTATAAAGATTTTATTAAAGTTTTTCATAATTTGCCTTTTTACAAGTTATAAGTTATAAGTTATAAGTTATAAGATATTTATTAATAATTATCTATTATTTATTTTTGTAAACTTTTTGAAGTTGATTATAAAAATTGGGAAGACATTAAGAACTTAATACTTCTAAAGTCCTTTAAAAATATTTTATGAGAAGATAATTTCCTTTTTATAAAAGAATTTTCAAAAATTAGATTGTTATTTAAAGTTGGGTTGGAATATAAGTTGTAATTTGTTTCTAAATTATTGGTTTCTGCATCATTGTAATAAATTGTTGAAAGAGGATAAATTTCCGAATTTTTACTTTTTTTAAAATTTACAGTTGATTTCGAATTAAAATCAATATTTAAAAGTAAAATAAAAACGATAATTATTATATATTTAATTTTTTTCATGACATTTAAAAAAAATACAAAATAATAGTCAATATCCTTTCTGAGATGGATAACAAGTTTATACTTCCATTTGTTGTGGTTTCCATGGACCACTTGGTTTTTCCGGAAATACAATATATTTTCTACCAAGAAAGTTTATTAAAAAACCTATTCCCGTCGCAATTAGTTTTGAAATACCTGGGCTAAAACTCATATTCAATAAAAATTTTGTCAGATATAAATCAAATAACCCAGCAACAATTACTAATAATACATACATTAATAATTCTGTAGGAGCATTCCATTTTGCTTTATGTCTAAATAACAGTTTTATACTTAAATAATAGTTAACAGCTGCAGCAAGAACAAATGCAATTGGAGCAGATAATTCAATCAAAAAGTTTGAATTAAATAAAGCCAAAAACACAAATAAATTTACTAACGCTGCTGTGCCGCCAATTAGTAAATAAAAAAGGAATTGAATTGGAACAGGAGCCTTATTAGCATTGTACCTAAAAATACAATATAGGGCTCTAAACCCATCTTTTGCGCCAATTTTTTTCCCTTCTTCGTAAGTCCTTCCATAATATGATATGCCCATTTCAAAAATTCTTAACCTTCTTTGAGCTATTTTTGCAACAATTTCCGGTTCAAAACCAAATCTATTTTCTTCAATATTAATACTCTGAATTACATCACGCTTAAATACCTTATAGCATGTTTCCATATCACTAAGATTTAAATCAGAAAACATATTAGATAGCATTGTAAGAAATTTATTACCCAAAGAATGCCAGAAGTATAAAACCCTATGTGTACCACCAGATAAAAACCTTGAGCCTAAAACAACATCAGCATCTCCATTTATTAGAGGGACCAATAATTTCCTCAAATCCATTGGATCATATTCAAGATCTGCATCTTGAACTGCTACGAATTCTCCAGTTGCATATTTGAAACCCGTTCTTAAAGCAGCTCCTTTACCTTGGTTCTTTTCATGTTTTACAACTTTAACATCCGAATATTTTGTTGCTAAATTGCTTGCAATATTGTAACTATTATCTTTAGAACAATCATCAACAATTATTATTTCAAGTTTTAGGTTTTCGTCGGCAATATCTCTTACTCTTGCCACACTTTTTTCTAACGTTCTTTCTTCATTATAGCACGGCATCACAATAGTAAATTTAGTATTAAGTACTAATTGATCTGATTTCATTCTACCTCAATAAGAAAAATTATTTGTTTTGTTGACTATTTTTTTGACTTAAATCATATAAGTAAACTGATGCTCCATCAGCAGAAAATGATTTTAACTCTTTTCCATTTTCCTTTAAAAATGACAAGTAGAATTCTTTGGCATGTGGGTGATAAGGGGAAATATGAGTAAAAAATATCCAAAATCTTTTTGTCCCTAAATACTTTTCTGCATCATCCCATTTACCTTTATAGTAATGTCCAACAATATATTCTTCTTCGGAAAAACCATATTGTTTTGAATAATATTTAAAACCTGTTTCAGCTAAATTGTAAAGATAAATCGTGTCACCTTTTTTTCTATTTTCTTTTAAGAATTCAATAGCAAGTTTTATTTCATCTCTTGTTCTTGGAGTATTTAATTTTCTAAAACTGTTTATCACTGGATGAAGAAATAGAAGAAATAAAACTAGTATACCAAGATTTTTTGAACTGATATATTTTTTGTCAAATAAAAGTGAAACTCCATTAGCAATCATCATTAAAAAGATTGGAACTAAAAACAATATTAGTCTGTGATTAAAAGGATATTTTCTCATAAATGATGCTGCAATTGTAACTATTAAAGGAAAAATAATAATTGTGAATTTTAACTTCCTTGATTTATAGAACTCTAAAGAACCTAAAATGAAGGTTATTACTCCTAAACCAGTAAAATATAGACCAACAGGATGTTCAAAAATTTTAAATGGTCTTTCTAAATACCAACTAATGAAATCTATTTTACTAGAAAAAGGATTTCTGGGGAAAAATGACAATTGCCAAAATCCTTCCATATACGTATCATGAGCAAGATATTTAAGAGAAACCAAGTAGAAAAATGCGAAGCTCAATAACCAAAAACCTACTGTAAATACTAGTGTTTTAAGTGATTTTTTTTCGCCATTAGTTAAATAAAAAATACCTAAAGCAATACCGGAACCAGCAAGCATAAACATTGTAGGATGTGAAAACCATAAAAGAATTGCTCCGGTAAATGCAAAAACAAAATAACTTCCTAATTTATTTTTCTCAATTACTTTGTAAGCTGCCAATAAAACTAATAACATTGCTGTAACATCATTTGAGTATTGTTTAATTTCTGATGCATAGTATATTAATGGATCAGAAAAAGTAAACAATCCAAGGGCAATTATGGTTGCTCTATTCGTTAAGTTGTATTTTGCCACTTTATAAAATAAAAAGAGACCTACTATTGAAGTAATAAAAGGAAATAATCTTAAAATTAAATCCGTGTTTCCAAATGTATTTATAAAAAATTTAACAATAATTAAAAAACCAAAAGGTGCCCCTTGATGATAATCTAGAGGTTTCAAAAATTCTAAATAGTCTCTTTCAACTATATTTAATGCTAAAGATGATTCATCCGGCCAAAGAGAACGATTAAATAAAAATTGAGATAATCTAAAAACGATCCCAAGAAAAATCAAAAAAAAGGCAATTTTTTCCTCATTTTTTGAACTAAAATATGTACGTAAACTTCTCTTTATTTTTATTATGATATTATCAATATTTTCTACATTATTATTCATACATTTTAACTCATTTTTTCTTATTTGTTTTTGTAGGAATATAACCACACTCTGTTGGAATAACATTAAATGCCATGGATGTTCTTGACAAATCGTTTTTATATTGTCTATCAGCTAATTTAGTAATCTGAGGTTTATTATTTAACTTTGATGTATTGAAAATAATATAAACTCTCCTATCTTGTGGAGCATAAACTATTTCTTCTCTGTGATCTCCCCATAAATCACCAGCCCATAAAATCCCTTTTTTTAACAATAAAATTAATTCATCATTGTACCTTTTTAATTCACCATCTTTTGTACAAATTTCTTTTATTCCGTCCCCTTCCCAATCTATAGTAAAACTTCCGATCCAAGAAGTATCATGATTTGATATTTTTTTTCCGTTTATATCAAATAATATTTGATTTGGATCTTGGAATGAATGTTCACCAGGTTTCCAATTTTTTTGTTGAACATCATAAGCAAAAAATTGCGTTGCTTTTGAATTTGGAATTACCTTAGCCGCCCATCCGCCATCTATATGTGTGTAACCCCAATTTGCCCAAATTATTTTACCATTTTTATCAACTACATGCATACCTATATTATCCATTTTTCCTCCCCAGCCCTCTCTACAATAATAAGTTTCTAAACCAGGTTTTTCTTTTATTAAATCTGCAGGAAAAACAATATCTAAATGACCTGAGTACGGAATTTTTTCTTCAACTTTCCATAAGTCTTCACCATTACTGGTTATAACATGTTCACCCCAAAAAATTTCTTCAGTTCCATTTTCATCAACATCAGCTATAGGTAAACTGTGAGAACCCCTTGATTCATCATTGAAAAATAACTTCCATATTTTTTGTAAATATTTATTTTCAAATTTTTGTGGAATATCTTTACCTAAGATTCTTTCCCATTTTTTATTTAAGAATAAATCATATTCACAAATAATCTGAGTAAAATATAATCCTCTTCCAACTATTATGGATGGATTAACACCATCTATGTGAGCAATTGCCAAGTAATTTCTACTATTACTGTTATAATTTTCCGATGCTGGATTTGGCCATCTTGTTTCTCTAATTAATTTTCCATTTTCTCCGTTAAGTATAGATAAATATTCTTTGCTATAATCTCTTGGATCTGATGATTTGTTTGTCTTTAAAATTACTTCACTTTTACTATCTCCATCTAAATCCCACAAAATTATTGGCGAATAATTTTTTCCGGCTTCAATACCAAAGCCTAAATCCTTTTCCCAAAGCTTTTCGCCATATTTTGTGAATGCGATTAAGTGATAGGAATCAGTAGATATTTGCCAAGCTTTCTCAAAAGGATCAACTGCTGGCATTTTAGAATAGTCTATTAATAATTCTAATTCTCCATCACCATTTAAATCACCAGTAACAACGTGGACCTGTTTATAATCAACATCTAAATTAAATATTAGAGCATCATAATTATTTGTATCTCTTATATTAGCCCTTTCGAATGAAGTTGGTACTTCGTTCATCGATGTTGAAATTCCATAATAAACATTTTTACTAGTATTTATACTATCATAAAAAAATGTTGAACTTAACTCTGCAATTTTACTTATTTCATCTTCAGATTCAGATGTTTTTCTCCATAAAAAATAGGTTTGGTTTTCAACATCATTAACTAATTTCCGCCAACTGATAAAATTTATAGTTTCATTTTTTGCAAATACAACAATTCCACGGTTTATTTTGGAATTTATTTCTTCCTTATACGGGATTCTTTCTTTAATTACATCTTGATTCTGACACGAAAGAAAAATTAATACACTTGAAATAAAAAAAAGTATAACTTTTAAATTGCGCATTTTTTCCTTATTAAAAAGAATCCGGTTTAAAACCGGATTCTTTAACTATTAAGTTACTTTAATAATATAAATTTCTTTGTTTGTACAAACTTTTCACCGGAATTGGAAATTGCTTTTAACGAATATAAGTATATTCCAGAAGTAAGATCACTTGCATTAAAATTTATTTCCTGTCTGCCTGCAGAAAAATTTCTTTCAGTAACAATTTTAATTTTCTGCCCAATGAGATTATAAATAACTAATGAAACATTTGATGCTTCTGGAAGCATAAATGCAAATGTTGTTGATGGGTTAAACGGATTGGGATAATTTTGTAATAAACAAAATTCATCTGGTAAATTATTTATCTCATCAACACCAACTAATACATCGATAATTACTTCAGAACTCTTATCCGAAATATATTCATCATTAAATGCAAAAACCCTATATACATAAGAAGTACTATCATTAACATTACTATCTGTATAAGTAGTTACATCAATATCAACAGAATCGACAGTTACAAAATTTGATCCAACAATTGCAATTCTTCTTTCAATAATATATCCATTTTCATTAAATGCATTATCAAACCAACTTAATATTGGGTGACCGCTAGAATTCAATTCTATTGATAAATCAGTCGGCGCTTCGATAAATGAAGCTTTGCTTCTAATACTCATAACATTACTTGCAGCTGATGTTATATACTCTGTATATGCTTTTATTCTATATGCATAAATCACACCTTCTTCAATTCCGAAATCATCATAAGTTGTAATATTTGGTCCAACAGTTCCGATTTCAGTATAAACAAAAGGTTCTTCTTCACCCATGGCCCTTTCAATAATAAATCCTGATTCACCGTTTGAATTATCTTTCCAAGTAAGATTTATTTGACCGAGTTGGTCAGCTTTTCCAACTAAACTATTTGGATTTTTTATTAAAGAAATTACTGAAGACTCATTACTGTAAATTGTATCAATCCCTAAGAAAGAATTTGAAACTTTGACTCTGTAGGTATAGTTCTTTCCTTCCAATATACTAATATCAGTATAGCTGGTTGAGTTCTTTTCAACTATAGAAATTTCTGCCCAAACTGGTGGCAAGACTTCACTTCTTTCAACTATATATTTATCTTCATTTGAAGCGTTATCAACCCAATTTAATGTAACTTTGCCAACTTCTGTAGCTGAAGCTAATAATTCAGAAGGTGCGTTTACCCCAACTTCAACCCCAAATGGTCCAGTATTGTAATTATGTAAAACCTCCTCAGAGGTTAAGCGTCGATTAAAAATTGCTAAATAATTAAATGTACCAAGCCAAGGCCTTGAATCAATTACTTCATTTGCAATACCTAATCTGAAAGAATTGGACCAAGTTGAAAAATCTCCGCCAATTGTTTTTCTAACTTTTTCAATACCATTTACAAAAATTATTGCAACACCATCTTCTCTAAATACATATACTACATGCTGAGGTTTTGCTTCCACAGGTGAATTAGTTGAAACAACAAAAGGTGAAGCATTTACTGTTGTATTTGAAGTTCTTAACCTGCCGGAATATTGATCTGCTTCTTGAGAAAGTGAAACATTTCTTGCAGAACCATCTTGCGAATAAGTTACTATTCTTGATGGATAATTTTGTGTAGTGTTTGCTGGTTTAATCCAAGTTTCAATTGTTAATTGATTAGTTGTTGTACACATATCATAAATTTTTGAGGCAGCATTAGCTGATAGAATATTTGCTTCCGAATTTATTTCCAGACCATTTTGAATCCAATTAACAGCTTCCGGAGTACTAATTACTAAGTCAATTGGGGTACCAACTCCAGAAACATCATGAATAATAGAACCTGCACCTTCGGTAAAAGTATATTGAGCAATTATATCTTGAGTTATTCTTGAATTTGGTTCAGCTACAGTTAAAAGAGCTGAATTACTTTCTACTGAACCATCAGGTCCTGTAATAATACATTTATAAGTGTTATTATTAAATCCAAGTGTTAAAACCGGTGTAGTATAAGAAGAACTTGTTGCACCTGATAAAGCAGAGTTATTTCTATACCATTGATATGTTAATGGTGCGTTTCCTATTGCCGTAACAGAAAAAGTTGCCGTTTGACCTGTGGGTTTGAGAATCGCATCCTGAGGCTGTGAAGTTATCAACGGGAAATTATCATAATCTACACCATAAAAATAATTTTGATTAATTTCTGATTGGTTTAGGGCTTTGCTATAAATTGCAGTTAAATAAAAAGTACCTTGCCAATAAACATTATTTTCTGCATCACTCCCCAAATAAAGATAATAACTTGGATCCCAGTTCGAAAAACTACCAGATACTACTTCAGTAACAACTTTAGTTCCATTTATGTAAATATTAACATTTCCGGAAACGTCCTTTGTCGCGACATAATGAATTAATTCTTGATCATTCTCTGTGTTTGTAATTTCTTCACCATTTAAACCTGTGGATGTTGTTCTTACATGAAAATTATAATTTGTTCCAAATTGATCTAATTTAATATTCGATGTTGATTTACTTGTGTTTGTCATTGTCATAATTCTTGCATACACACTTCTTTGTACCATATTTGAAGGTATAAACCAAGCTTCAAAAGTCATTTCGTTGGAAGCAACACAAGCATTTGTTACTTTTGTAGCAATTGTTGATGATTTTATTCTATTTTCTGTATAAACATTTAAACCTTTTTCTGTCCATACAACATTTGTCGGATTACTAATTGTCAGATTCAAAGGTGTACCAACTCCTGATTCGTCATAAACAATATCACCTGAGCCTTCTTTAAAGTTGTAAAGTACTTGTAGACCGTTAGTTATTCTTGAATTTTCATAAGATACACTTAAGGTAGCTGAATTACTTTGGGCGGTACCACCATTATTTGTTACTTTACAGTAAATAGTCGTTCCATTAAATGCAATATCATTAATTGGCTCTGTAGTGTAACTTGAAGATGTTGCTCCGGGAATCAAAACATTGTTTGCATACCATTGATATTGCAATGGAGGTGTTCCGGAAGCTGTTACACTAAATGTTGCTGTTTCTCCAATGAAAATATTCTGATTCATTGGATGTGATGTTATTGTTGGACTAACAATTGGATCAACAAATAAAACAGCATAATTTGAATAAGTTGTTCCGGAATCGTTAGTTACAGCACATCTATACCAACCACCATCCATTGACAAAGTAGTTGGTGATGTTGTATATGATAAATTTGTAGCACCAGGTATATTTGCAAAATTTGCAGCATTCTGATCAAATGTAGCTTGCCATTGATATGTAAATGGTGCCAAACCACCAATAACAGATATTGAAAAAGAAGCTGTTTCTCCCTCAATAACTTGTTGATTATTTGGTGAAGAAACTACCGGAATTTGAGAAAATATTGCTTCAACTCCCGTAAAAAAAATTATCATTAAAAATATTACAACTTTTTTCATTAACTCTCTCCTAGGTTTGTTAAAAAAATTATTTCTTTATTTATTAGTTAAACTTTCAATCAATTTAAAAATGTATTATAAAGATATTACATTTCTCATAATAATACATATCAATATATAATAATCGTCTATTTTTAATCGAACTTTAATTGGAATGTGTTTTTAACTTATTTGATTAAAATTAACTTCCTGAAGTCTTCAAAAACCTTGCCAGTAGATGTAGAAGTTGCATTAAGTTTGTATAAGTAAGTCCCTGAACTTAGATTTGATGCATTAAATAAAAATTCATATTTTCCTTGTTTCTGAACTTCATTTACTAACTCGAATACTTTTTGTCCAAGTATGTCATATAATTCCAACTTAACAGTTGATTCTTCTAAAAGATTATATGTAATATTTGTGGTAGGATTGAATGGATTTGGAAAATTCTGAAAAAGTTCATAATCCGTGGAAAATTCTACTTTATCAGATTTAACATCAACAACATTTATAAGATATTCGTTACTATATTGTGAAATAGTATCATTTGTAAATGCATAAACTCTATAATAATACGGAGAAATAAACTTTGGTACAGTATCAATATAATTTACTGTATTAGAATTAACAGTTCCAATAACTTTATAATTTGAATCTTGAATTGCTGGTTTACTTTCTATAATAAAACCCAATTCTGATTGAGATTGATCTTGCCAACTTAATTCAACAAAATTTTGATCATTTATAATTGCTGTAAGATCAGTTGGATTATTCAATTTCTTAAAAATACCACTAATGTTTGAAGATTCGCTTATTCCAAAATTATTAAATGCAACAACACAATAACTGTATTTTTTACCTTCTTCAGCGCTATTATCCGTATATACAGATACATTTGATAAAACAGAATCAATAAATTCAAAATTTTGTTGATAGCTTTCTTTTCTGAGAATTTTATACCCTATTTCATTTGAAGAATTATCAACCCATGTTAAATTAATTTTCTCTTGTTGATTTACTTCAACAATAAGATTTGTTGGTGCATTAATATTTGTGAAGTGTGAAACTCCTTTAGAAAAATTATGCTGAATTTCATTTTCATTTAATGCACGATTATAAATTGCAATTAAATAATATGTGCCTAACCATGGTTTACTATCATTAAACTCATTAGCTATCCCAAACAAATACGTTGAATCCCAATTATTAAACACGCCACTTAAATGCATTTCTTTTTGAAGAACACCATTTATATACATTTTTGCAGTATCATTGTCTGAAAATGTGTATAGAAAATGAGTCAAATTTGTTGTTACTGTTTCAGCGTTAGAAATTAACGAGGGAATTCCATTGTTGTCTGTTGAACTTGTCCTTAGTCTAAATTCATATCTATTTCCATTCTGTAAAAGCCCGAAATTTCTTTCAAACCTACTTGGCGAAAATGTAATAATCCTAGCTGGACCATTTTGAATAGTGCTTTCTGGTTTTAACCAAAGTTCAACGGTTATTTCATTTGAATTAATTAAAGAATCATAAAGTTTTTTAGGTTTATTTTCAGATTGAATAATTGTACTTTCAGAAATTTTGAGTGAATTATAAAACCATTCATAACTTCCGATTGAATTAATTTCCAGATTTAATGGTAAATTTTCTGTAACTCTATCATGCACTAATTTCCCAGTACCTTCATTAAATTCGTAAAAAGTTAGAATATTTGAAGAAACTCTCGAATTAGAATTGGTTACAATTAATAAACCTTGGTTCGATTCAATTGACTTACCCCAAGATGTAACTTGACAAGTATATACTGAGTTATTTAAATCATCTTTAACATTTTCTAGGATAAGTATCGAATCATTTTCTCCAACTAAATCAATTCCATTTTTTTTCCACTGATAAGTAATAGGTGTTAAGCTGGTAGCAGATATTATAAATTCTACGGTTTCACCTTCTATAACAAATTTTGTTGATGGTTGTTTATTTATAATAATTGGAGTATCAAGTATTGAATCTAATGCTTCAAACCATACATTGGCCATTTTTTGATATCCTTTGTCGTTTGGATGTAACGCATCGTTCATATCACCAAAGATTCCATTTCCAATTGTTCCCATAGAATCTATTACATAATCAATATCGGCACCACTTTCCATATCCACAACAATTATTCTATCAGGATATGCGTTATTTAGGGGATTGTTTACTCTATCTAATGCCATTTCAACCACATTATTATTCAATGCGGTTACATAATTCTCATTTGGTACACGATCAATAATTCTTGCCAATATTACAATTACATCAACATCATTATCTTGCTCATAACGATCAATTTCATCCAGAATTTGTTCCATATAATCCGGAATTGTACCATCAACAGGATTATCATTATTGTTTGTTCCAATATGAATTAAAATAATATTTGGATTATATGTTTCTAAATATGGACCTGGAGTAATTTGTTGGTCAATTGAGTAAAAAGGTTGATATCTTCTTCCGGTAATTAATAAATTAGCTAATTCAGAAGATCTTATTCCAGGAAATCCGGCATTTTCATCATTTGAAAAAAAGTTGGAACCTGCATGTTCACTTCCAATAAACTCAAAAGAATATCCTTTATTGTGTAGCAAATTAAATAACGGAAATCTATAACCAATTTTATCTTCTACAACTCTTGTATCTTTACTTCTGTTGTCAAAAGTGATTGAGTTCCCGAGCGGTAGTATTCTTACTGGATCAATTGTCTTTTTTTGAAATGAAAAAATATTATTATGTAAGTCGTTGTTAACAAAAACAAAATTGTCTGAAATATCAAAAATTTCTTCGTTTTCATCAGCAGAAATTTTGATTTTTATAGGCTTATTTATTTGAGGAACTTTCCAACTATATGATCTTAAAACGGAATTTATCTTATGATCAATTTTTGTCCAAGTTGCATCATCAAAGGTATAATATAATGATAAAGACTTGACATCATTTGAATTCCAAGTAATACTATATCTTGAATCAGGGTACAAAATTTCATTTCCATTTGGAGATATTAAATTAACGTTTTGGGCATGATAATAACTTAAAATCTGAAAAAGTAAAATTAAAAATAGGAATTTAAATTGTTTCAATTTGCTTGTCAAGATAGCCTTTAGATATTAATTTTTGAGTTTTGTATTTCTTCTACAACTGAACCATTTTTATTTATAAAAATATTTAATATTCCACCAACAATTGCATCTATTATACCCTTTGCTCTAATTAACAAAGCTGTGGAAAGCGATAAAGAAGGTGATATAGAAAATAACGAAAAAGTAAAGACATATCCAAATTCCATTAAACCAATTCCGCCAATAGAAAATGGAATATTCATAATAAACATAATTACCGGTACGGCTACAAAACAAGTAATTAAATCAATTTCATTACTAAATGCTAATGAACTTAACCAAACATTTAAAATAGCAAGTAGTTGAAATAATACAGAATTAACCATCGCCCAAATTATTGCATTTTTATCATTTTTGTATTCTAACACTGGTTTTCTAAGTTTATCGATTTTGCTAATAAATTTATTTATAAATTTATTTTTTTCACCAAAAAATTTTATCAATAATTTATATGAATTTTCGCTTATAACCAACCAAGCAACAAAAGTTAGTCCAATTGCTCCAATTCCCAAAGAAATAGTTAACCAATCATGATTAAATTTTTGTATATTAACTATAACTGCAATTATTGCAAATATAATTAAAGTAACTAATCCAGTAAATCTTTCAACTATTACCGAAGCAGCTGCTGTGTGTTTTTTACCGGTAAATTTTCCTAGTTGAAAAATTCTAACAACATCTCCGCCCATACTTGTTGGCAATATTAAATTAAAAAATTTACCAATATTGTAATATGCATAAATCCGCGATAATGAAACTTTAATACTTCGCGAATCTAAAAGCATTTTCCATTTAATTGCACTTGATAAATTTAATAGAAAGGTTATAAACAAAGCTGCAAAAACATAAAAAAAGTTTACATTTTTTAAAAGATTAACAAATTTTTCTCTTCCTTCGGAATTTAAAATACCCGCTTTGTATAATGCAAAATAAATTAGAAAAAGTGTAAAAACTATTCTGAAAGTGGAAGTGATAAATTTTTTCATCTAAAAATTAAATTCTTGATTTATGAACTTTTGCGGGAATTCCAAATACAATTGAATATTCCGGTACATCTTTATTTACAAATGAACAAGCGCCAATTATTGATCCTTTTCCAATTTTTACACCATCAGCAATTACACTATTTGCGCCAATCCAAACATCATCCCCAATGTACACACCACCCTTACTATCAAAACCTTGATGAGCAATTGGAATATCAATTCTATCTGTTTTATGATTTCCACCACCAATGTAGCAGTATGCTGCAATAAAAACATACTTCCCAATTTCAATATTTCCGTTTGCAATAGAAATTCTGCAATTGCTTCCAATACTCGAAAAACTATCTATTTTAATTTCGCCTTCTCTTACTTTAATTTCAGTTGCCCTTCCAACAAAATTTTTTTCATTAATTTTTATTGCTGATGTTTCTGAACCTCTTACACTTAGGTTAACCAAATCATCGATAATACACCCTTTTTCTATTGATATTTTCTTTGCTTGTTTAAAACTTACACTATTTCCAATTGTGGTTTTTTTACCTAACTTTTTAAAAAGTTTTGGATATGTTAATTGTCGGAATAATAACCCCAACAAACCGAACATATTCGCAAATAAAAAAGTAAATAATTCATATAAAAATAAATCGATAATGTTCCTATTACCAATAACAATATCTTGGTATTTTCCTAACCGAGAAGTTTTTTTATCATCAATAAATGAGTGAAAATTTAAATTATGTTCTTCTTTTTGTTGGACTTCCATACTCTATTTTCTTCTATATTTTTTACTTTTATTATATTGTCTTAATTTTATGAAAGGAACGCCCCATTTGGATGTTAGAAATTTGTATAAAGGATATCTAATAATTCTATGATGTCCACACATCATTACAAATGTTTCCAATCTTTCTTCAAAACTTTCACGCAATGTAGGTTTAGGAACTGCTCTATCATAAATTGGAACCGGAATTCCTTTAGCTTTTAATCTTTCGACACGTAACGGAGTTTTAAGACCTTTTTTGCGTCTATGCAATTTATGCGTTTGATAATTTTTATTTTTTGTTACATCTTCAACAACCAAAGAACCAGCTGCAACCGCATTGTTTAATGCTCTTAAACCTTTTTCAGTTCTAATCAACATTTTGGATTGAGATTCAAAAATATATTTTCCGGTTTCGTCTCTTGTCCATGCATCGCTGACGGAAATATCAGAAAATTCCGAAGATCCATCAATACATGTTTGGCATCTAAACGGACTGTATAATTGTGTCATGTAATTAATTGCACCATCTTTAAAATTTGAATAATGCATATTAACTTTTTCACCTGATTTTAACGTTGCTCTTATATGTCCAGGCCAAGAGCCTTCTCTAAAATTAAATGTCGTAATATCATTTGGATCAACATTTTTCATTTCCATCATTTCTAAAGCAACAAATGGTTCCATAGCTGCTGCACAAAATAAACCAATTACCAATTCTATTTTTTGAACAACTGGATCTTTAATTTTTTCCATTAATCTTATACCATGTATTTGACAAGGTAAAGCTGCCATTGCATACTTTCCGGGCAAATCTCTTATTTCCTTAAATACTTCATTGACGGGAATTACAATATATTTTGATTGCTGACTTTCCAATAATTCTTCATATGTTCTAGCAATATATACTTCACCGTAATATGGTTTATTTGGATTCATTCTTGTTACAATACACCCGTCTACAACTTTTCTTTTTAGTAAATCCCAAAGTAAACCGGTAATTACGCCACCGCCAGCACCACCACCTCTAATTCTATTATCACTGGAATATCCAACTACAGTTTTTATTACTTCGCCATCAAAAGTATCAGCATCATTTGAATGTCCGAAAGTAATCTCTGTTAATTCTTTAAAGTTAACTTTTTCACCGGGACAAATATCTGCACAAATTCCACAAGATGTACATAAATCTTCGTTAATTTCCGGATAAAAATCTTTTCCAATTACTAAAGCTTTTTCGGGACATGCACCTACACATGTTCCGCTTCTTGTGCAAAGATTTTTATTTGTAAATGCGATGCTTAATTTCTTCTTATCAATTTTCTTTAAAGAATTTCCATCAACAAAATTAGGATTTGAATCTTGCATCTAATTTTCCCTATTTAATTTTAAGTAACTCACCAACCAAATTCACAACATCCTTTGCTTTTTGCTGTTCTCTTCTTACTAGCGGAATCATATTTTCTTTTGTTTCAACTCGTTTATTCCAGCCGTCTTTAATAATTCTCATCAGATTTTCATAATTCATATCTTCAAAATCAATTATCCAATCCCCTTGACCAATTGTTTTTACATATCCGCCGGATTTTGGATAAGCATTAATTGTTATCATTGGTGTTAATGCTGCCGATGAAAGAATTAAAGAATGAGTTCGCATTCCAACATGCAATCCGCATTTGCTTAATAAACTTGTAATTTCTTGATATGTATATTTTGCATTTGCAATTACTGTAATTTTATTTCTGTTTTTAACTTTTGCCAAAACTTCGTTAGCAATTGTTATATCCATAACTTGTGTTACTGTGAACATAATATCTAACTTCATTTCTTCAATTATTGAATCAAGAGTTTTAGCTATTAATTCAACAAATTTTTCTCTTCCAAATTCTTCTCCCCCATGCATGATCTTTTGCCAAGAATCAATATATGCATTTATGTTAAAGCTCAAAGTTCCATTTGGATTTTTGAATAATCCTTCTTTTTGAGCAATTTCATTAATTTTTGATTCATGAATATTTTTTGTGTTTATTGCACAATCAGCACCATCTATTATCTTTGTATATTTTAATTTGTTGTTATCAAGCATATCTTTGGATTGCTGATCTCTAACACTTAAATAAGGACTAGCATCCAATATTTTTTGCATTGCAACTCTGCCACGATCCGTAGTTATTGGTCCTAAACTTGCATTGTATGGTAGAATTGGAATTTTCCTTTTTTTTGCTGACGGAGCAAACAATGCAATTGTTGATAAATAATTGAAAAGCGGATTAAAATATTTTCTATCAAACAAAATATTATCTGTTATTAAAATTAAATCTGTATCAATCATTGATTTATAAGTTGGATAACCTAATATTTTGAAAGCCATATTCCAGGGCTTTAATCCCATTGCTTCTATGTTATGATGACCAAAATGTTTATTAACAAAATCAACACTCCAAGTTGGTACTAAAAATTTTATATCGGAATATTTTTCAGTAATATCATCCAATAAATTTCCAAGGATTGCATTATCGCCTGCATTTCTTCCGGAAAAATTTCCTAACACTGTAACTCTTTTCATTCTTTATTTTGCTCCTTTTATTTCAAAAAACTTTATATCAATTTCTTTTCTTTATACCAATTTGCTGTTCTGGTTAAACCTTCTTCCAAAGTTATTTGCGGATTATAGTTAAGAATAGTTTTAGCTTTTGTAATATCGAATGCTCGGTCCTTAACAAAGAAATCTATTCTTCTTCTAAATATTGGGGGTGATATTCCAAATGGTTTACAAATAAATTCGCATAAAGCTCCGGCAACCCAAACCGGAAAAACGGGAATTTTAATTTTCGATAACGGCTTGTTTAAAATCTTTGCAATTTTTTCTACTAACTCATTTAATGTTAAATATCCGTTCCCACCAATTGTAAAAATTTCATTGTTTGCTTTTTCACTTTCGCCGGCTAATCTAAATCCTTCAACTAAATCTTCAACAAATGTTAAATGATAAAGAACATTTCCGTTTCCAATCATTTTAAATTTACCATTGCTGATTGTTTTGAAAAGTTTAAGAAATCTTGTATCTCCGGGACCATAAATTCCCACCGGACGAACGACTGTTCCCGCAAGTCCTTCTTCTTTGAAAAATTTTAATGCTAATTTTTCACCGTCTAATTTTGATTCTTGATAATAATCTCCCGGATTATCCGGATGTGTTTCTTTTGCGGGTGGATTTTTTATATCACCTTGAACTCCAACCGTACTGCAATGAACAAATTTTTTAACTCCGGCTTTTTTTGCTGCAACTAATAATTTTTTTGTGCCTTCAACATTTACATCCCAAAAATATTTTTGCGGAACACCTTCAGTTCTATATGCTGCACCAATGTGATAAACCACGTCTACATCTTTCATAATATTATCGTTAATTTCATCTTTAGCTAAATCAACATAAGCTAATTCAATATTCAAACCATCCAACAATTCCAAGTTGCTGGATTTTCTCACCAAACCTTTTACTTGATATCCATTTTTTAATAAATTTTTTACCATGTACGAACTTGTAAATCCATTTGCACCCGTTACCAAAGCTTTCATTAAACCAAAACTCCTTCTTTTTCGGAAATTACTAATCCTCTTTTCGTATAATAATTCTTCAAATCTTCAATTTCATTTTCTGTTTTTTCTTTATCCCAGCCTAAAATATTACAAATTTCTTCTGCGTATTTTAAAGCATTAATTGGATTATCACCTAATGTCGATCGACGTAATAGCAAATCTTGCAAATGAACAACCGATTCATTTTCAAATTTGGATTTAATAATTTCTCTAACTTCTTTATCTTCTAAATTCCAATCCCATTCAAAAACTCCGTATTCTTTATTTGATTTAGAACTGAACTTAATACTTTTTCTTTTTCCAATATTTTTATTTTCGAAAATTTTATTTAAAACTTTCTCTGCAACTAATCGTGAAGTTGTTAATTTAACTCCGGATAAACTATATAATCCTTGCGGTCCGCCTTGTTCCGCATGATTAAGAATAATTTCTCTTACTGCAATTTCATTTGAACCTTGTTTTTTTGCTGGAAGCAATCCAGAATAAATTTGCAGAATTTTATCTTTTGTTAAATTCAAATTGGGAATTGACAAATTCAAATCTTCAATAAAATTGTTTATTGATTCTTCTGTAGGAATTGGATTAGTTTCAACTCCATCCCAAGTTTGGTGAGTTGTACCGGCAAATAATTTACCTTTCCATGGGCGCAAAAAATATGCTTTTGCATTATCTTTTGGCGGAGTAATTGCAAGTGCGCTTTCCGATAAAGCATCAACATCAAACAATATATTCCATGCTATTGAATATTTAAACAAATCTTCAAAATCTTTATGGAAAGATTTTGCTAATTCTCTGCTCCAAGGTCCGGTTGAATTTATTATAATTGATGAATTAAACTCAACTTCCGAATTTGATTTTTCATCAACTGCAATTACACCTTTAACTTTATTATCTTCTTTAACAATACTTTTAACTTCAAAATAATTTAAAGCAGTACAGCCATTATCCACAGCAGTTTTAAGAATTTCTAAAATTACAAGTTGAGAATCATCCATTGCGCCGTCATTCCAAACTGCGCCGCCTTTTAATTCTTTTGTATCAACCATCGGAAAAATATCTTTTACTTTTTTTGATGAAATTATTTTTCCGTTGAGTAAACTATTTTTTTCACCAACTTCGTTATTTCGATTGATAGATAAAATATCATTTAAATTTAGTGCAGCCCACATGATTGAATTTCTTTGCAAACCCTTGTTGTACAATGGCATTAAGCATGAAATTGGTTTTGTTAAATTCGGGAAGTTTTTCAAAAACCATTTTCTTTCGCCAACGGATTCTTTAAATCTGTGCAAATCTAAAGACTGCAAATATCTCAATCCGCCGTGAACAATTCTTAAACTGTTAAAACTTGTTGCTGAACCAAAATCGTTTTTTTCAAGCAATAATGTTTTCAAACCTCTGCACGCCGATTCATATGCGAGCATTACACCGTAAAATCCTCCGCCGATTATGATCATATCATAATTTTTGTTTTTTGCGGAATTAATATCTCTAATAATTTTTGTCATTTTAAATCTATTTTATATTAGTTTGAATCTAACCATCTGTTTTTCCAATCATGGAAAACAATTAAAGCCCATAAAATATGGCTGTGATTTGCAATTCCGGAATTATGTTCACTTTTCAAATTCTTAATCATTATTGGATTAAAAATTCCATCTGATTTAATTTTGCCTTCATCAAGTAAATTATCCATCAAAGGTTTAAATTCATTGTTCAGCCAATTTTTTATCGGAATTGAAAATCCTTCTTTGGGTCTGTAAATACATTCGCTTGGAACATGTTGAGCCGCAACTTTTTTAAGTATAATTTTTGTTTCGGTCGAATTTGTTTTAAATTTTTCCGGAACTTGAAATGCTAAATCAACAACATCTGGATCAAGATACGGAACACGTGCTTCTAGTGAAACTGCCATCGACATTCTATCAACTTTGGTTAAAATATTATCAACCAAATAACTTTTTACATCAACATACAAACTTCTATTAAGCTCACCTCTATCGCCGGCTTTATTAAATAATTTCACAATATGATCTGCAGAATTTACATTTATTTTATTTAAGGAATCTTTTGTAAACAAACTTTGTTTTACAGCATCGCCGATAAACAAGCGCCAGCGGGCATGAGAAAGTTCATTCTCGTACTGCAATCCTTCAACAAATCTTTTCGATTTATTTATCAATCCTTTTTTCTTAGCTGTAGGATTTATAGAATTTATAACAGGCTCAATTAATCCTTTTCGTAAAAAAGAAGGAATTTTTTCAAACTGATTTGCTTTATGATTTGCAAGATAAGTTTCATATCCGCCGAAAAGTTCATCGCCGCCATCGCCGCTTAAGCTTACCGTTACGTGCTTTCGCGCAAGTCGTGAAACTAAATAAGTTGGGAAAATGGAAAAATCACCGATCGGATCATCCATAAATTGCATAAGATGATTGAACAAATCCAAAACATCGGGTTTTATAATTTCATCTTTATGATCAACGCCAAGATGATCTGCAACTTTTCGCGCCCAATTTAATTCATTATATGTCGGATCATCAAAGCCAATGCTGAATGTTTGTGCATTTCCCATGGATGCGACAATTAAAGAAGAATCAACACCGCCGGAAAGAAACGCGCCAAGCGGTACATCGCTTATCATCTGCATTTTTGTTGATTTCTTAATCTGCCAATCTATTTTCTCAATCCATTCTGCTTCGCTTAAATTTTGAGAATTGCTGTGAAACGGAACATCCCAATATTCTTGAGGATTACATTTGGGATTAGAAATATCTATTTCTAAAAATTTGCCCGGTTCTAATTTTTTTACAGATTTTAATAAAGTTGATTCACCCGGAATATATTCCCACGAAAGAAATTCTCCGAGTGCATTCATATCCAATTCTTTTTCAACAAGTTTGGTTTCTAAAATTGCTTTAATTTCTGAACCGAATACAATACGTTTATTATTAAATGAATAGTAAACCGGCTTAATACCGATATGATCACGAACAAGAAAAAATTTATTTTTTTTCTGATCATGCATTGCAATTGCAAACATTCCATTTAAATGTTTGGGAAAGTCATTTCCCCATTCTTCATATCCGTGAACAATTACTTCAGTATCGGAATTAGTTTTAAATACGTGACCTTTACTTGTTAATTCACTTTTTAATTCCGGAAAATTATAAATCTCTCCATTGAAAACCGTCCAAATACTTTTATCTTCATTATAAATCGGCTGACTACCACCGCTCAAATCTATAATAGATAAACGGCGCATTCCCAAAGCTGCATTACCGTGAATTGCCATGCCGGATTCATCAGGTCCGCGGTGATACAAAGTATCAACCATAGTTTTCAACATTTCGTTAGAAATTGTCGGGTTAGATTGAAATGAAACAACGCCGGCAATACCGCACATTTATAAAGTCTCCAATAATTTTTTAAGTTTAGATGTATAAACAGTTCGCGAATATTCTTTCTCATATAGCATTAATGCATTATCAGCTTTTCGTTTTGATAATTCTTTATCATTTATTGCAGCCAAAATTCCTTTTGCCATTTCTTGCGGATTTGGTTCAACTAAAAATGAAACATCATCAGTCAATACTTGAGTATGTGAGTAAATTCTGGTAGCAACAAGCGGTTTTCCCGAAGCTAATTGTTCGTATATTTTAAGAGGAGTATTAGTTCCGTCACTTCTCGGTGAAAGTAAAATATCTGCCTTTGCAGAAAATTCTTTTGCATATTTTTGAGCAACTCTTCCGGTAAATTTTATAAAATTACTTACGCCAAATTCATTTGCTAATTTCGAAAACTCATCGACTTGTTCTTTAGTTCCGCCGGCAATAATTAACTTTACTTTATTATTTTTTTCGATAACATCTTTCATCGATTTTACAAGAATATCAATTCCTTGATATTTCTCAAGTGTTCCCGCATACACTAAAAGCTGTTCATCACTTTTTACAATATCTTCAACTTTAAAATCCAACTCAGCTTCTGTAATTTTTTGTTGATTATTTTTTTGTTTCACGGGTTCGAAGATTGAATTTTCAATTAAAAAATGTTTTTCTTTTTTTGTGATTATCGTATTAACGTAATCTCTTAAATCGGGACAAATAGTAATAATTGCATCGGCGCTATGCAAACATTTATCTTCCAGAGTTTTGAAAGTATTTATCAAAAATTTAGAAGTAGTAAATTGAAAATTTGTAAGCTGCTGCGGCAGACTCGAGTGCATATCGTAAATTAATTTATACTTAAATATTGGCTTGAAAAACCATGCAAAAAATACAGCTTCTTCATGTGCGTGAACAACATCATATTTTTTTGTGATAAAAAGCTGAAGCATTTTTAAAATGATGAAAATATCCAAAAATAATTTTAGTGGTGATGGACCTAATTTTACATTTCCCAACATTTTAAATCTGGGAATTCTTATGATATTTACATTTGGAATATCAACATCTTGACCTTCGCCGTAAGTGAGAAAATCCATTTTTACGCCAAGTTCTGAGCTTATCATTGTTCTGTAATAAACAGAAAACGGTGTTCCGCGCGGAGAGAAAAACGGCTGAGGTGCAATTACTAAAGTTTTCATTTATTTTCTATTTCGTTTAACAATCTGCATTGAAATTTGATTTTTAATAAAATTATAAACCGATTCTAATTTTCCAAATGTTTTAAACTGAATTTTGGAAGAAATTATTTTTTCATAAATACTATCGAATGGTTTTTCCTTATCTAAATTTCCATCGATAATAAAACCAAAACTACCGGGTTTTTTCACTTCATTTAAAAATGGAAGAGAATCGCTACCGGGAATATTTATAATTCCGTTTTTAAAAGCTTCATTAAAAATTTCCGGTTTACTCCAAAAAAATGGGCGATTTCCATTATCACCCAAATAAATAGGAAATGTATTGTTTTGCAACACTAATTTTTCAACAATTTGCTTACGATTTCCCATCCATTTTCCAACCCCCCAAGGAATAACCGGAATAGCATTTTTTCCATTTACAAATTTTATTACTTCTTCAATAAGATTTCCATCATTCGGATCTTCATTTAAGCCTAATGCCAAAACTTCTAAATTTTCTTTAGTTACAATTTGTCGACCGGCAATTAAGTAAATCTCAAAATTTACTTTATCCCTAAGAATTATTGAATTTTGATTCTGAGTTTTTAAAATTTCCCAGTTACCTATCTTCTCATTCTTTTCAGCTTTATCAAAAAGATTTGCAAAATAATTTGCTTTGTGCGATTCTGTTAAACAAAGTACGGACTTAAAATTTTCACAATCAATTTTATTCGCTTGATTTTGAAAATTTGATTTTGCAGAATTAAAAAAAGTATTCAAATCAAAACATTCATGGATATGAATATGGGCATCGATTAAAATATTTGATTTCATTATTAAACTTAAGTTGGTAATTAAGATTTTTGATTTGATTGAAAAATGAATTAACTAGTTGGAAATTCCATTAAGAACATCCAAAAATCTTTTATTCATTATTTCGGAAGAAATTTTAGCATAATCTTCATAAGCATTTTTAACTTGTTTTTCACGTAAATCCGGATGTTGAGAAATATAAATAACCATATCAGCAAGCTCTCGGGAATCTCTCGCAGCAACAAAAAACAAACTTTCATCATTAAAGACTGATTCTGCCGGTTTTAATCTCGATGTTACAACCGGAATTCCAGATGCTACATATTCAAATAATTTTGTAGAAAAAGCTAACTGCATAAAAAAATCATTTATATATGGTACTATCCCAATATCAGATTCTTTAATCTTTAAATAAATATTTTCTAAACTTTCTCTATCATTCAAAAAAACATTATTTTCTAATTTAAGTTTACCTATTAATTCTTTAATTCTAACTTTAAAAGCTTTATCATAAAAGCCGTAAATGTTTAAAATTGCATTTGGTATTTTTTCAGTAATATACTTCATAGATTCAACTGCTATATCAATTCCAAATCTTTCAGCAATAGATCCATGATATATTATTTTTAAATCTTTTTCAATTTTTTGATATATCCTTTGCGAATCAAATCTAAAAATATTTGTATCTGCCGAGTTAAAAACTACTGTTATTTTTTCTTTAGGTATATTTCTTTCTAATAATTTTTCCTTAAATCCGGGACTGGCAACAAGAATTTTATCAGCAATAGAGCAAGAGAGATTAGCAAAAAAAACAACTAATTTTCGTAATAGTTTTCTGTTTTCATGACTCCATTTGGAATCGAAAAGTTCAACAGAAGTATCTCTAATATCTAGGATAACTTTTGTGCCGAATATTTTTTGAAAAATTGTTATAAATACTAATAATTCCGGCAGAGTGTGAACAATAATAATATCAAACTTTTTTGAGAAATTAAGTTTTTGAAGATAATAAAAAGCCGGTAATGCGAATCTAATCGTATTTCCGATATATTCAAGAATAGTATCTTTTGCGCCAGGTGTAGAAACTCCATAAACTCTAACATTTTTCTTAATACTAATATTTCTCTTTTCCTCAAGCTGACAAATAACTTCAACAGAAAAGTTGTTTTGACTAAGAATAGAAACTTGTTGCTGAAGTCTTGTATCATTTTCATACAAGAATTTTGATATTATGCAGGCACGTTTATTTGTCATTTACAAAAATTATCATCAATGGGTGTATAAAAATACTTTATTTTAATAACCTTATCAAAATATAATTAAATGTTTTCTTTTAGACCTAATCTTTTAAAAATTTCCTTATAAACTTTTTTGTTTTCTAACCATTCGAACTTTTTCTGAATTTTTAAAATGCTCTCTTTTTTTGCTAAATATTCTTCAGATTCTAAATTAAAATTAATTTTGTTTTTTAATTCGTCAATATTTTTTATAAAATACCCAATATTATCTCTTGATATTAATTCTTCAGATTCCCCCGGAACATTCGTAATTAGTGGAATACAATGAGATAGCGCCATATATAAAGTATTCGGGGCAGTATATTCAAAATATTTTCTTTTATCGTTTAGGTAATAAATTATAAAATCTATATCAGCTAAATACTTTCTTATATTTTTCTGCCAGCCTAAATAAATTATATTTTTATTCTTTTCAGCAATTTCTTTAATTTCGTTTTCGTGTTTGCCAACTCCGGCAATAAAAAAATAAACGTTCTTTTTTTCTTTAATTGTTTCGATAATTAAATTAATCGGTCTTTCATCAAAATTTATTACTCCAAAATAACTTAATAATATTCCATCTTCCGGAATAGAAAACTCCTTTTTTAGACTTTCTTTTTCACCAATATACGTGTCATACCAATTTCCAATAATGTGTATTTCTTTATTCGGTAAATATCTATCGTAAAATTCTTTTCGTTTTTTGTTAACAACAATTAATTCATTAATAAATTTTAGTAATATTTTTTCGGTGAAAAAGATCAAACTTCTTATAACTGATGGATATTTTTCCCATTCCATTAAGTGATAAATTTCATGTGCATCATAAATTAAAGGCTTATTATTCTTCAGTTTAAGATATACGCCCAAGGGAAGCATTAAAAAATCATGTGCGTAAATAAAGTCGAAATTTTTTCTTTTGTTAATAATTTTTGAAACAATTAAAATAAATTTAAATAAGTCAATTATCTTTCTTATTCCTTGCTGTTTTTGTGTAATTACTTTAATTCTATGTATATTAAATTTCTCATGACTTTCATTTTCCGAAAGTTTTCCTTCTTGGTCCCAGCAATATAAATCAATATTAAACCCAAGTTGAATTAAAGTATTAATTTCTTTTTGAACTCGTAAGTCCGGATTAAACGCATTATCAAGCAGCATTAAAATATTTTTGTTCATCAAATTCCTATTATACTTTCATACAAAATTTTGTATTTAATTAACACTTTTTCCGGCATTAGATGAGAAATACTATTTCTAATTTCTTCTCGGTTCCAATTAATTAAAATAGATTTTTCAAGTTTTAAAGTTAAATCATCAACTGAATTTGGTTCTGCTAAAAAGCCATTTAATTCATTTTGAACAATTGTTGGTATTCCTCCAACCCTTGAAGCAACAACCGGTGTTCCGCAAAAAAAAGATTCCACAATAACATTTGGCAGACCTTCATTTTTACTTGGGAGACAAAAAACATCGGCTGCATTATAATACTTTACCAAATTTCCGGTATTTAAATTTCCAACAAATTTTATTTTATCGTTTAAATTCTTTGTTTGTACTAGTCTTTTTAACAATCCTTCTTCGGAACCACTTCCAGCTATTATTAACTTAATATGTGTTAATTTTTTACAAATATTTTCAAACGCACAAATTAAAACATCAACATTTTTTACCGGAACTAATCCTCCGGCAAAAAATATTATCTTTTCACTTCGGTTAATTGATATTTCATTTCTAATTTCATTTTTATCAAAAATCTTAAATATTTCAGATTCATAAATATTATCAATTTGAATTTTGTTATCGGGTTTTATGTTAATATTTTTTTTGGTACATGCTTCAAATAATTCATTTGTTACAGCTGTAACTTTATTTGCATTAAGGAGCAGTTTTTTTGCACTTTTCCAAAAAACAGTCCCTTCAACTAATCGATTAATATCACTACCCATTAAAGAAATTAGGAAAGGTATTTTAAATTTCTTAGAAATTATACTTGCAAGAGTTCCAGCAGGAAATATCCAGTTAGCATGTAAAATTGAATCTTTTTTTACTAATTGCGGCAACTGTTTTTTTAATTGAAAATATGCAAACCATCCTTCAATATTATGAAAATATGAACGCGGTAACCTGAAATATCTTAGGTAAATTATTTTTAATGCGGAATATTGGGAATTGGGGTTATCTATTTCGGTGTAATTTTTTTTCCAATCATTATATATTCGCATCCAATCCTTAGGATATCTTAACATTTCAAATATTGGGGGAGCCGCCGGATATAAACTTACAATTGTAATTTGATAATATTTTGATAGTTCAGCTACGGTTCTAAATATATATACACCCTTAGTATTATCCTTATTGCTTGGGAATTCCGGAGTAAGCCAAATTATGTGCATTGGTTAAATATTTAATTTATTTTAAATGTTAATAAATGTTAATTATTATCTTCATGGTGATAATTTTTTAC
The DNA here is from genome assembly GCA_016716225.1 of Ignavibacteriota bacterium. Lineage (NCBI taxonomy): Bacteria > Pseudomonadati > Ignavibacteriota > Ignavibacteriota bacterium. The sequence goes on from JADJWT010000001.1 coordinate 768,985, forward strand.
TTCTTCATTTTTTCCAATTAAATATTCTGCAATAACCCCACCGTATAATAGAAAAGCATATTTTTCAAGAAGATTAGGATCTCCTCCTAAAGTATAGATGAACATATAAATCAAAATATATACTAATGGTATTGGAATTGAATTTTCCCTAACAAGTTTTAAAATATTTATAATAAGTAGTATGAAGAAAAATATGAAAAATAGAAGTCCAATTAGTCCAATTTCAGCAATTGTATTTGTATAGAAATTATGAGCAGAATACTGGAAAGCATCTTTGCCTCCAGTATAAGTTATTTCTCCAATTTTTGAATAACCGCCAATTCCAAAACCAAATAAAACTTTCGATGTATTTTGTTTAAAAAACTTAGTCATGTCAGTAAAGAATTTTTCAAATCGCCATTTCATTGAGCCTTTTTTAATGTTTTCATTCCATCCAAAAATTACCTTGTCTTCATCAAAGATACTAACTGGTTCTTCTACCAATCTGTAATATAATTGTTTAGAAAACGTAGATTTGATATTCATTTCTTTTAGAACAAAAGAGTATGTTATTGCTACAATTGTTAAAAGCAATATTCCAAGGAATCCTGAGATAAAAATTTTCTTGAGGTTAAGTTTTAAAGATTTTTGAGTTACGATTATTATTAGAATTGTAACTAAACTGGAAACAAATGACATTCTTGATGTAGATATAATTAGACCCAAAAGAAAAAAAGAAAGTAAAAACAACATTACTAACTTGTTTTTAGATTTGAATACAATCAAAACAAATGCAGTAATTATAGCTTCTCCGCAAATTTCTCCAAAAAAATTATGATTGTATTTTACAGGTGTAAGAAAATTATATTCAATTACCTTATATATGAATAAACTACTTCTCAAAAAATAACTGTAAATTAAATCTATTGTACTAAATAGTCCTGAAATTAAAATAGCAAAGAGAATTGTCTGTTTGTATTTTCCATTTAATACTGTTGTAAAACCAATAAAAAAAGCCACTAAATTAAGAATTTGAATCCTTAAGATTTTAAAAAGTGTACCACCATTGAAATATTGATTTATAATAACATAAAGAGTGAAAAATAATATTATAACGATGAATTTATTACTTATATTTTGTCTAATTAAATTTAAGTTATTATTATCAAATATTATAATTCTTAAAAATAATATTAGCGAAAGAAATCCCCTTAAATCTAATGGTCCCGGTAATTCAAAATTGAAGCCATATAAATACATAAATACGAAAACAGAAACCAAATAATATGGTTGTTCAATTAAAATAAATAAAAATAATGCTAAAACTATAATAGCACCAAAAAGTAAAATTATTTCCATTTTTAAGAGTTTTTATTTTATTAAAGATTTTAAGTATTCAACTAACTTATCAGCCAAAAATTTTGGATCATGATTGGTTTTTACATAATCAACACATCTTATGCTCATTTCATTGTATAAATTGAATTCAAGGTCATTTATTTTTTTTACTAATTCAGGTAAATAGGAATATGAATCTGCAACAAAACCTAAATTATATTTTTCAATAAGTTCATCAGGATTAACATTTTTTGTTGTAATTACTGGGACACCCAAACTCCATGCCTCAAGAAAAGTATTTGAAAATCCCTCAGTAAATGATGTATTTAACACAGCAATAGCTTTTGAAAGAAATGTTTTTAATTCTGTTCTAGTTAAATAACCAACAAATTCGACATTTTTAAGATTTTTTAATTTTTTAACAGCTTCTTGTGTCTCTTTATCAGCAATAGATTCTACACCAGCAATTTTAAAATCGATAAAATCTAATTTTTCGGCAACATCAGCTAATGACATTACATTTTTAATCCTTCTAAAATTGCCTACCCAAGCAATATATTGTCTATTAGCTCTAGGTAATGGTTTATCAGAATAATCATTTGCATAAGGATTATGAATAATAGTAATATTTTTTTCAGGATATTTTTTTTTCAATTCTTTATATTGATAATTATTTTGCGTTAAAATAATATCTGAATATTTTACTCCAAATTTATATAAATGAATTTCCTTTGAACTAATAAGGGTGCTAAGACGATTATCAACATGAACATCTGAAGCAATTCTATGAATGAATGGAATTCCTAAAATTTTTGAAACAAGCATTAATATTCCTGTATATGCTGTTGCAGAACTTTGAATCACAAAGTCAGGTTTGTATGATTTAATTGCTTTAAAAAGTTGAAAAAATTGTGGATAAAATAACCTTAAATTTTTAATACCACGCTTAGGATCAATTGACTCTACAATATCTAGGTTATCTTTTTTCTTTACGAAACTATTTGCACCTTTCCAAGTAAGTAGACCAAATCTATGACCAGCTCCAGTAATACCACTTATCCAAGATTTCCATTGCACAGCGGCTCCGCCTACAAATTCTCTGGAATCATTCAAAAGTGCTGGTAATTCTAAACTAAAATATAAAAATTTCATAAAGTAAAATTAGTTTTAGTAATTAAAAAAATAATTAATATTGTGGTTTATTTTTGTAGATATTGTTGATATACGTTTTCAATTTTTTTTGCATATTGAACTACATCAAATTTCTCTAAAACTTTAATTCTTGCCTGTTTACTTAAAGTATTTCTTAAATCAGTATTTTTCGATAATTTAATTATTTCATCCGCTAATACTTCCGGATTTTCCGGCGGTACAAGAATTCCATCAACACCATTTTCAATAATTTCTACGGGTCCACCAAAGTTTGTTGCAATAACAACTTTTTCAAGTGCCATTGCCTCTATTATTACCATTCCAAACGGTTCGGGCACTATTGATGTATGAACAATTAAGCTGGATTTTTCAATATAGTCTTTAACATTTGTAATGTGCCCGGTAAACAAAATGTTTTTTTCCAATCCTTTATTATTAACTCTGCGTTTCAATTCGCTTTCAAAATCTCCGGCTCCAATTAGCAATATTTCAATATCCGGTATCTCTTTAACAATTTTTTCCGCAGCATCAATTAAAATGTGCTGTCCTTTCCAAATTTCCAAGCGACCAATACAGCTTATCATAAACTTATTATTTTCAATTGAGCTTGGTTTATAAAAAGAAGTATCAATGCCGTCATAAATAGTTTTGCATTTATTTCCATTTACCCCGTTATTAACATAAACACTTTTCGAAAAATCAGACATGCAAATTATTTTTTCAACACGTTTTGATAAATAAACATCTATATCCATTGGTATATATAGACCTCTATTATGACATATTATTTTTTTTTTGGTTAGTAGTCCTGCTAAAATCATAGGGTGATCACTTGTTATGTCATGATTAGTATGAACTATATCAATTTTATTCTTCAATAATAATTTCGCATAATGTATTGTTTCAGGAAATCTTTTTATTATGTGTTTAATATTTTTTATTAATGAAGATGTTCTGGATGATTTAACCAGTTCATTTTTTAAACTTTTGTCTGGATTTTCATTTTTTACTGAAACTTCTGCATTTTTTTTTAATTGTAAATACAGCTTTGTTTTAATACTCTGCGAAAAGTTTATGAGGTTTATTTTTTGTTTTCGTAAATCTTCAATTAAAATGCTTTCATCCCTAAATAAAACTATAGGCTCAAACTTTGATTTATCTAAATATTTAACAAGTAAATACAAACATGTATCGGAACCTCCGGCTGCTGCTCCTCTCATATAATGATAAAGTACTTTAATTTTCTGTTTGTTTGAATTCATTAATTTTACCTTGCGTTAGGAGAATTAAAATTAAATTACTTATTTAAATAAAATTCTTTGTACCAATCAACAAACTTCTTTAAACCTTTTGAAATTGGCGTATTAGGATTATAGCCAATTACATTTTTTAATAAATCAATATCCGCATAAGTGGAAAGCACATCACCCTGCTGCATTGGTAAAAAGTTTATTTTTGCTTTTTTTCCAATATGTTCTTCAAGTATGGTAATAAAATCCATTAGTTTAACCGGTTGATTATTCCCAATATTGTATACTCTATACGGCGCAAAACTATCTGAGGGGCTTGATTTATATCTATCCCAATTTTCATCAGAAGTTGGAGATACTTCAATTATTTTTTTTATTCCTTCAACAATATCGTCAATAAATGTAAAATCTCTTTCCAAAATGCCGTTGTTAAATACATTAATTTGCTTACCTTCAATAATATTTTTTGTGAAAGAAAAATATGCCATATCTGGTCTTCCCCAAGGACCATATACTGTAAAAAACCTTAATCCGGTAGAGGCAATTTTATACAAATCTGCATAAGTATGAGCCATCAATTCGTTGCTTTTTTTGGTTGCCGCGTAAAGTGAAACAGGATGATCCACGTTATCATTTTCAGAAAAAGGCTGTTTAATATTAGCTCCATATACAGAACTGGATGAAGCATATACTAAATGTTTAACCGGAAAATTTCTGCATGCTTCCAAAATATTTAAGAAACCTAAAATATTGCTTTCAATATATGCGTATGGATTTTCAATGGAATATCTAACTCCGGCTTGAGCGGCTAAATGAACAACATAATCAAATTTTTCTTTCTCAAACAATTCAGATATTTTTTCTTTTTCAATCAAATCTATCTTTTCAAATTCAAAATTCTTGTAATCTTGTAATTTTGCTAATCTTGCAATCTTTAGATTAACATCATAGTAATCGTTCAAATTATCTATGCCGATTATATCAACTTTTTCATCAAGTAAAGACTTAGATAAATGAAATCCTACAAATCCGGCTGCACCGGTGACCAATATTTTTTTTCTGCTGTACATTAATTTTATTCTCAGTTATTATTCATAAAAAAATCAATTGTTTTATTTAATCCTTCATTAAAATTAACAATTGGGGTAAACCCGATTTTTTCCTTTATAAGCGAAATATCTGCCAATGAATGTTTAATATCTCCGGCTCTATTATTAAGGAATTCGGGTTCGATATTTTTATTTAGATAACTGCTTATTTTTATTGCTACGTCCTTTAGTACAGTCTGTTCGCCGCAAGCGCAATTCATTGCAATTCCGGTTTCACACTCGGCAAATGCCGCTTTAATATTTGCATCAACTACATTTTCAATAAATGTAAAATCTCTGGATTGTAATCCATCGCCATAAATTACTGGTCTTTTATCGTTTTTTATTGCTGTAATAAATTTTGGTATAACAGCCGAGTATTGTGATGTTGGATCTTGATTTGGACCGAAAACATTAAAATACCTTAAGGCAATTGTTTCAAATCCGTAGATTTTTGAAAATACTCTGCAGTATTTTTCTGCCGCCAATTTTGAAACTGCATAAGGAGAAAGCGGATTAACCATCATATCTTCAATCTTGGGTAACTTTGGATTATCACCGTAAACAGAGGATGAACTTGCAAAAACTAACCTTTTTACATTACTTTCTTTTGCTGCTTCTAAAATATTAAGAGTTCCTAAAACATTAACTTCATTAGAAGTTATCGGGTCATTTATTGATCTTGGAACACTTGGCAATGCAGCTTGATGCAATATATAATCTGCTCCTTCAACAGCTTTCATCACAGTATGGTAACTTCTAATATCGCCTTCAATAAGTTCAATATCATCCTTTATTTTTTCTAAATTTATTCTCTTACCCGTTGAAAAATTATCAATTACTTTTACATTATGGCCCAATTCCAGAAGTTTTTTAGTTAGATTTGAACCTATGAAACCAGCCCCGCCGGTAACCAGAAAAGTTGAAGTACTCATTGATTTCCCTATAATTATTAACAATTATTATACAAAAAATTAATTTGACCAATCATTTTTCTTAAAACTTCATTTGATGGCATGAATAAAATCTAGCTACAATAATCAGTTATTTGGAATACATACTTAGTATTTGTGTTTTTAATTTAGAATTAACCTCTTTAAGTTGCTTAATTTTTATTTTTCTATAATCATTTTAATATTGTTGAAAGTATTAATTAAAACTTAAAAAGAATATAACTTTATTAAATATTATATTTGAATGATAATTGAACAAAAAATTTTAAATTAGTCCTTTGGATTAAAACTTACTAATATGAAATAATATTTACTTTTTTGATACAGCTTCGCCAATTTAGTCACAATAAGTTATTAAATACTTTATCGAGTTTATATTAAAGGCAATTACTATGCCGATAATAAAAAATTTAATATTTAAAAAATAGCTTAAATCAAGCAATTTTTAGGTTTAGATTGATTATCATCGTATCATTATGATATAAGTTGATACAACCATATCATATTAATACTAATTATAATCAAAATAATGTACTAAAATAAAACATTTTTTTATGAGAAGGGTTTGAAAATTAATTTGAGGGAATTAAATATTATATTGTTCCTCACTTTGATAGATAGAAATCCAATATAAAAGTTCAATAGCAAGAACATCTTTCACAGAATACAAATCGCTGTTAAAAAGTAAATTATTTTCATCTTTACATAAATGAAAATCACTATCGCTAAAAAAAGCAATAATATTTTTTATCAGATTTTTTTGTTCTGAAATCGAAACTGAATTTTTAAGGGCAACCAATGATGTAATATTAGTAATTATATACTGGAAATAATGTTTGATCTCTGGTTCAAATAACCTACCTGATTTATCAAAACAAGATAGAAGAAATTTTTCGGCTTTTTTTATTTGCTTGATTTATTCTTTCTGCTAAATTATTGTCAATGTATTTAGATTTTAAACAATTTTTTAAGGTAATCATCACGATTGGGTGATAAAGTAATAAATAAGTTCCTTGTCTCCTTTCATTATAAGGGTAATGCCCGTCTTCAGCTAATTTTTCAATACATAGATTTATTGAATCAATCATTGCTTCTTTTATTTTGTCAGAATAATGATGTTCTAATAAAATTGCACATGCGTTAGCAAATGTTGATGCAGAATTTAAGCACCAAATATTTTCTCCAGCTGTATGTAATAAACTCGTTTTAGGGGAGTATAAATTCGAATACATTGCTTCACAAGTTGAGATTGCAGCATTTAAATATTTAATAATATTTGTTTTTTCAAATGCCTTTACTAAAGCAAGTGTTGACCAAACAGAAGCTATTCCCTCGTCTTGTAAATCCCATGAAACTTGATTAAAATTAAATAAACCATTTTGCATCCTCATCCCAAGTAAATAATCACTTAGCTTTTGTACCAAATAATTATTTTCAAACCTTGAATTTACTCCCTTCATACTTAAAATTAAAATTGCTCTAGCTTGACTTAGAACCATAGGAAAATTTTTATTTCTCACCCTAGTCTGAAAATATGCTCCGTTTTCTTCAATAACTAAGTTTTTTAAAAAATGTTGCCATAAGATAATTTTAACATCTTCAAAGTTTTGCCACTCAGTAAACTTTACATGTATTTCAAACTTATTATGGAAAAAAATTCTTATTTTTTTAATTAGAAGAAAAAGATAATAGATTGAGTTCTTTTTCATTTTTGTGTGTTATTTTGTTTAATTATTCTTGCAGGTACACCAGCAACCACTGTGTTATCCGGAATATCATAAATTACAACTGCATTTGCCCCTATTATAACATTATTTCCTACATTTATAGCGCCTAAAACTTTGGCTCCGGTTGCAATATAAACGTTATTTCCAATAGTAGGAACATCAAATTTTCCTGACCTTCCACCAATAGTGACATTTGTTCCTATCATAACGTTATTTCCAATTTTACATCTTTCATGTAATACAACTCCAATTGCTCCATAACCAAAATCTGAACCCAAACCAATTTCAGCTTTAAATGGTATATATGAATTGTATAGGTAAAAAATTATATATTGAAAAATATTAGGTAGAATAGGTATCTTTTTCCTAAACAAATAGTTTGCTATTCTATAAAATTTAATTGCGCTTATCATTGTAATTGGAGGAATATGTTTTTCAAAAATTTAATAATATATTAAAGTATATATTAAAATAAATATCTTTCCTTATTCACCTAACATAAAATTTTTTATTAATAAAACCAAATATAGTAAAATTGAAAATTGGCATATTAATTGTCATATAAACATAGTGATTTCTTCACCGATAATTATAAGAGCTAAATAAAAGGTAATAATGATGAAAAAAATAATTTTTTCTTTCTTTTTAATATATTCAACAAATCTTTATGCTCAAACAAATTACTTTGTTAGTAATGATGGTTCGGGCAATTTTTCTACAATTAAAGAAATAAATTCAAAAAATCTCAAGTTCGGTGATATAGTTAGTTTTAAAGGTGGACAACAATTTTCTGATGCAGTTTTAATTTGTAAACAAGGCGTTACTTATAACTCATATGGTAATGAAAAAGCTATTTTAGGTGATGCAAACGGAAACACATCAAATGAAGCCACAATTAATGTAAATTCGCAAAACGTTACACTTGATAATCTTAAAATTTTTGGTTTTAAGGAAGCAGAAAATGCAGTAATTTTTTCACAAAATGAATTAACAATAAAAAATTGTGAAATTATAGGTGGAAAAAATGCTCATCGAAAATGGTCATATGGTATTAAACAAACTTCAAAAACATCATCAAATGTAAGTATCACACAGAATAAAATAAGTGGTTTCGGTGGAGCAGGAATTTTCTGGAATAGACCATTAAATTTTGAAGTTAGTTACAACGAAATTTTCGACCTGTGGCGAATTGATTCAAAAGTAAATGATGGTGCTCAAGCAATACAAAGGGCTACATTCGGAAATGGTAAAAGCCCAGAAGATGTGTGGGACTGCGCTTATACCGTTAATGTTCACCACAATAATATACACCATTTTGAAATGGCTGCATTTATGGGTTATTCTCGGATTATTTTTGAATATAATGAAATCCATCATAATTTGGATGAGAGAATTTATAGAGGTGGGGTAAAACACGGGTCTGTTGGGAAACTTTGGGATAATTATGGAACATCTGATAATGAAATTTCATTAGGTAGTTTGGGTTTAATATTTAGGTATAATTATGTACATGATCTTAATAGATTTGGTAAAGCGAATTATACTTACGGTGAATCTACTGAATATCATAGAATAAATGGTATTGTTCCCGATGTGGTTTCTACAAATAATAGCAAAGATCATCCTATATACTTAGGATCGGGTTTGGAAATCTATTCAAATGGTATGAAATCAGAATATGCAGATGATTTTAATTCTGATGGAAAACCTGATTTTTTAGGCGCACCTGATTATGTTATTAGTGGGTTAGGTTATGGTAATTTTTGGATTCATAATAATGTTTTTTATAATTGTTCAAATCAAATCATTGGAAGAGCTTATAACTATCATAGTGAATATTACACAAATTTAATTTCCTATTTTATCAATAATACGATTTTAGATTGTGGTTCACAAAGCCATTTAACTGATGATAATGGTTTAATGATAACTCAAGCAAATTCGCAATCACCTCATGTTATGTTAAATAATATTATAGATTTTACTAGCCCTTCAGCTCGTTACACTGGCAGATGGAGGGAAGACGATCTTTATTTAGGTTTTAATATTTACACAAATCAAGGTGGAACAACGAAAGATAATATTCCAACTTTGAGTTCAAATAAAGCTGCTTTTTTTGAGTATAGTTCAAACGAATCAGCCAAAATTGAAAACGAACTTTATTTTATTCCTAAAGAAAACATTTGGAATAATTCAAATCAAACTTTGTTTGTTTTTAATATTGGGATTAATGGAACGTCCATTCCAGACTTACGTATTAAAAATGGTGGAACTGCATATAACCAAGGAAAACCATTTAATACTATTGGTGATAATTTTACTGTAAAATCTACTTACTGGTCAGAATCACATAAAATTGGTGAAGATCCAACCGGAAGAAGTTTTGCTTATGATATTTTAGGGAATTTTAGAACAACAAATGATATTGGAGCTATGGGTGTATCAGATGCAGCCAATGTAATTCCAAATCCTGTAAATTCTTCACCGGTTATTATTAGCCACCCGCAAAATATTAATGCAAATCTAAACGAAACAGTTAGTATTAACATAAATGCAACCTGTGATGACCCAATCGGCTATCAATGGTGGAAAAGCCCATATGTAAACGAAACAGAAAGTAAAATTAAAGATGGCGATAAATACTCCGGAGCAACAACAAACACACTGACAATTAAAAATTTAAGTACGGAAGATGCAAATTCAAAATTTATTTGTGAGGTTTATAACACAAAAGACCACTCAAATTTATGGTTGAATTCCAATACCTCTACGATATTTATTAGTACAGTAAATACATCAGAACAAACAAATTTAAAAACTGGATTGAAAGTTCTTTTAGAAGCAGCTATTCTTCCGAATAAATTGAATAGTGCACTAAATGAATACAAACTGCTTCCTAATAGCCAGCCGTATAATGTTAACCCTTGGAATTTTAACGGTAACGAAAAAATATCGGATATGAAAACTATTTTTGTTGACTGGCTGATTGTTGAATTGCGAGATAATTTAAATTCAGTTAAATATACAAAAGCTGCCGTATTAGGAAACGATGGCTCTGTATATAATACCGACGGTGCACAATTATTTTTTACAGATATCATTAACGGTGATTATTATATTGCAATAAAGCATAGAAATCACCTTAATATTGTTAGCTCAGAAAAGGTTCAGATACAAAATGGAATAAATGTTAATTATGATTTTACCGGTTCTGCTAATTCTGCATATGGTATAAATGCTTTAACGTTATTAAAGAATGGTAAATATGGAATGATAGCCGGTGATACTGATGCAAACGGAGTTATAAATAATTTAGATTTTGGTATTGTTGCTAACAATATTCCATCAAGGGCTTATCATCAAGGTGATTTGGATATGAACGGAATTGTAAACGTTTTAGATTATTCTTTGATAAATAAAAATATATTAAAGAGAACAAACGTTTCAAATTAGCATAATTATATTTTGCCACTTATGAAAAATTAAATTTTCGATAACTCTGAAATAATTGAAATATGATTCCCGTAATCTATTGGCAAGTGGACGGGAATCTTTTTAATTCTTAGCGGATTTCAAACAACTCGTAATTTCCGGAATGCTGTTCATAAATTTCATCAAATTATTTTGAGACTAAAACTGGTTCATTAATGTGTTCCGGATATTTCAAATATTCCATTCCCAGAGCATGCACTAAATGAAAATATGGAGGTAAAAATTTAAAGTTATGCCAATTTAAATTTTCATCCCAATAACCTTGTTCCATATCATCCGGGAATGTCCAAGACATTTCACATACTTGCGGATTACCGTTTTCATCCATCAAAAAGTCATAAGCCATTGACTGAAATTTTAATTCTTTAGAAATTTTAAATGCAGTTTCAACACACCTTAAATCAATATTGTCTTTATTTAAATCCCAATTTCCGCTTCCCGAAGCTCTGAAATCATTTTGCCTTGTAAATCTTCTGCATGCAAATGCTTTATTTCCTATAATATTTACACGAGTATCAAAACTATTATTTGGTAAAAACTTTTGAAAAAGCACATAATTTTTTTCTTTCTGCCAAATAAACGGCTTTATGCCACGTAAATTATTTAGAAATAATTGGTCTGCTTTGTTTCTAAAATAACTTTCCAAATTTTTAAATTTTACTTTTCCTTTAAATGGAAGTCCAAACTTTGGCAAAATTCCCTTATTAAACATTATGCGGATTAATTTTAATGCTTCGCTTTTTTCTTTAATTAAAATAACATTTGTCGATCCGGCTCCTTTTTTAAGTTTGAAAACAACCGGATACTGAGCATTTTTTGCCCAGTTTACAGCATTCTCTTCATCCCAAAATATCCAAGTATCAATCATAGGATAACCAAGAGTTTTTAGTAAATAATATTCTCTAATTTTATCATCAAAATGCCAGCTTGTATTAAAATTTGGGAAGCATTTAACATTTAAATAATTTTCTACAACCGGTAAAATGGCCTTTGTAAGTTGATGATCGTCATCGGAATGTGAAAATCTATACAAAAATAAATCAACATTTTTAACTTTTTCCCAAAAGTCTTTTTGGGCTATATCTAAATCAATGTATGGAATATTGTTGTAGTCTAAAATTTCTTTATACAGTTTATTTCTTTTTATTTGATAGCTTGGAAATGTGGTTTTATAAATTCCGACTAGCATTTTCCTTTCCTTAAGAATATTAAATATGTTTTTAACTGTTTAAAATTAAATAATAAATTTTATTTTTATCAAAAATAATATTATGTAATTTATTTTATTTAAATGAATATGTGAAAATTATGAAAGATTTACGATTAGAATATGATTTGAATCACAAAACTGTTTTGAACGAGGCAAAATATATAAATATTTTTTGAATACTTAAATTAAATAGTAAAGGTTAGAAAAATATTTAAAAATTAATATAATTACTTTATAATCAGCTTTTAATATCAATAATTTCTGGTTGCTTTAGATTTTCTAATTGTAATAAATCCTTTAACTGTAAATATTGAGGCCAATAATGTCCTTCATGCCAAATCATATTTTCATCCCAAAAACCTTCGCAATTGTAAATTACTGAATCAACAAATGTGTATGAAATTTCACAGATTTCCGGTTCTCCCTTTTCATTATAAAGAAAATCATATGCCATTGATTGGAATTTTAATTTGGTAGAAATTTTTAATGCCAATTGAATTAAACGTAAATCTATTTCATTTCTATTAAAATCAATTTTCCCGCTTCCCGATGCTCTGAAATCATCATCTCTTACAAAACGTCTGAATGCAAAAGCTCTATTGCCTATTGTAGTAACTCTGGTATCAAATTTATTATTTGCCAAAAATTTTTGAAATAAAATATAATTTTTTCCAATTTGCCAAGTGTTAGGTTGAATTTTTCTTAATTTATTTAATATGTATTTATCAATTTTAACTCTAAAAAAATTCTCAATGCTCTTATATTTAATGTTGCCTTTATGTTTTAATCCGGAAGCTGGTACTCCTTTTCCAAAAATTTGTTTAATTATTTTCTTAGAATCTTTATAGTTTGATAAAAGTAGCACATTAGTTGATCCGGCACCTTTTTTTAGTTTAAAGACAACCGGATATTCAGCAGATTCAGCCCACTTTAGAGCGCTTTCTTTTTCCCAAAAAACATAACTATCTATTATTGGAAATTTATGTGCTTTAAGTAAATAAAATTGTTTTACTTTATCATCAAAATGCCAGCAAGTATTTAAATCCGGAAAAACATGAATTTTTAATCCGTTTTCAATTATTGGCAAAATTGTATTTGCAAGCTCATGATGATCATCAATATGTGCCCATCTGAATAAAAATAAATCTACGGTTTTTATTTTATTCCAAAAATCAATATCATCAATATCCAATTCTATAAATTCTATTTCATTGTAACTTAAAATTCTTTTATATATTTCGTTTCTTCTTATCTGATAATCTGGATATTTAAAATTGTATATACCAATTAGCATTATTAACCAATTTTTTTGACAATGCAAAAATACTCAATTTTTATTTAGTATTTCATTAATTACCGGCCTAAATTTTCCCGAAGAAGTTGTATTTATCTCGTCAACAATTTCAATCTTCGTTTCAATATTATCAAGGAATTTTTTTATACTTTCATTCAAGTGCGGAAGTATCCCAAAATCAAATTTTTTATTGGGTACAATATTAACCAAAACCGTTCCCACTTCTTTTTGATGAAACTGAACTTTTGCTAATCCCTCAATATTTGCACATAAATAACCGATTGCCGCAACTCCGCTTACTTTTTTATTCAATGGAGTTAAAATAAAATCGGTAATTCTACCCGAAGAAATTTTAATTGTAGAAAGGTTTCTTCCGCATGGACAATTTTCTTTTGTTCTAACTGCCGTATCTCCAATTTTATATCTTATAACAGGAAAAGCATGATTTATTAAATCAGTAATTAATATTTCTCCTTCTTCGCCAATATCGCATTTGCTTCCGTCTTCTCGTACAATTTCTAGAATAATATCTTCATCTCTTACATGCATGTTATGAAACTCACATTCAGATGCTATAACGCTTGTTTCTCTTGCGCCGTATCTGTTAAAAACTTTTGCATTAAATGCATTTTCAATTTTTTCTTTATCATTACTTGTTAATAGTTCTGCTGATGAAATAATAGAATTTGGGGGATATAATTTAAAGTTGGTAGAATTTATATAGTCTGCAACATAAACAAGACTTTGTGCATACCCAAGTATATTTTTAGGTTTGAATTTATTTAAAGTATGTAAAAATTGTTCGAGTTCATTATCACTTATTGAAGAACTATCAAAAATTAAAATATTGTTTGTAAGATAATTCAATATTTTAGATTTAAGATTTAGTTTTTTAAAATCTCTACGTGCACCCCAAATTATAGCCTGCTTATCTCCAAATTCAAAATTTGCCCAGCTATCGTGTCGTTTTGCTGCTGCACTTCTGCGGTAAAATGTGTCTTTTGAATAAATTAATTTAACCGGATTTCCCGTAGAACCTCCAGAAGAAGTTTCAATAAATTCATTACCATTTAATTTATCTGAAAAAAAATGGCGATAATTTTCTTGAATACTTTTTCGGTGTAAAATAGGGATTTGACTTAAATCATTAAGATTTTTTACACTCGATAAATTTCCATGTTCTTTAAATAGTTTTTTATAGTAAGGTACATTTTGTGAAGCATTTAAAATCAAATTTTTAAATTTTTCATTTTGAACTTCCTCAATTAAGCTCTTTGAATAAAATTGACTAATTATCAAATCACTTAAGTGAGATAATTCCGAACTACCTTGCAATTTACTTATAATTGGATATGAAATACTTTTTCGCCAATTCAATTAAGACCCCCTTTCTGTATATCTTAATGAAAAATAAGTTATGAAGTATTTTTATAAAATGAAAGTATACATATTATTTTTCTTTAAAGTTGATTTAAAATACATTTAATTTGTATAAATTTTTTATAACATTAAATTCTTAAAAATCATAATAGTTAAGGTGTTTTATGAAAATTGCGGTCTTGGGCGATATTGTTGCAAATTATGTTGAGAAAACAAAATTGGATTTAGATGTTTTTCTTAATGATTATAGAAATTCAACAATATTAAAAACACTAAGTGAATTTGATTTTGTTATTGGAAATCTTGAAGCTCCGATAACAAATTCAGAAAACGAAATATTTAAAACCGGACCTGCAATTAAAAATCCTAAAGAGGTTATTGAAATTTTAAAACTTTCGAATATTAATGTTGTCACTTTGGCAAATAATCATATTTATGATTTTGGAGAAATTGGATTAACCGAAACAATTAATATTTGCAATCAAAATGGAATTAAAACAGTTGGAGCCGGTAAAAGTTTAGATGAAATAACAAAACCACTAATTTTAGAAAAAAATGATCAAAAAATTGCAGTAATTAATTTTGCCGAAAATGAGTTCAACACAATTTCTTTAGATGATAAAATTATTGGCAGTAATAGTTTGGATTTAATAAACCTATTTTATCAAATATCTAATGTAAAAGGGAAAGTCGATTATGTTATCGTTATTTCTCATGGAGGTCATGAGCAGTACAATTACCCAAGTCCGAGAATAAAAAAATTATATAGATATCTTATTGATTTAGGTGCCGACGCACTAATTGCCCACCATCCTCATGTACCGCAAGGCTATGAAGTATACAATGGAAAGCCAATTTATTATAGTACAGGAAATTTTATTTTTCCTTCAACAGAAGAAAATTTTTCAAATCATCATGGGTATGTTGTAGGTTTGGATTTAATTCAAGATAAAATAATTTATAATATTTACCCTTACAAACAATGTTGGGAAAATTTCAAAGTTGATGTTATGGAAAGAAATGAAAAAACAAACTTTGTTAATTTAATTGAAACTCTTTCAACAGAAATAACTAATGATAATGTTTTACAAGAAAATTGGGCAAAATTTTGTGAAACACGAAAAGATTCATTTTTTAATTCTTTATTCCCTTTTAATCAGAGAATAGTAAATAAATTAACAAAATTTTCTATTCAATCTTTGTTTGTACCAGAAAAGCATTTTTTAAAAATATTAAATCTCATAAGATGTGAAAGCCATAAAGATATTTTAATTCAATCCATCAAAAAGAAAGTTTATAGATAAATTTAAACTTTAATAAATTATAATCTTGCTAAAAAATGATGTAATCAAATCAGTATAAATTAAATACTTTAATTCTTTAAAACTAGTTTTCATAATTTTATTTCTTCATCATTTTTTTAACATGATCTAAAACAAAGTGGAAATTTTCTTTAGACATATATAGCAAAATTCCCCAAGTGACTATACTAATTATCGATTTAATAATTATGGAAAAAAATACGTTTTCTATAAAAAAGTAGTAGGAAAAACTAAAAAGAATTGCGGCTAAAACTGCACTTAGAAATAGTGGAAAAACTAACACATTTAAAAATTTTGTAAAGGATTTCTGTAAAGATATTTTAACAAGTAAATAGAATGCTTGGAAAAAGTTAATTGAAAAAGCTGTTAAAATTCCATAACCAATATAAATTAAATCTTTACCAATAAATATTCCGAGAAGAATTCCAACAACAACAAAAATTGTGCTTATTAATCCGGAATAAAATAATAAATCTGTTCTATTGGTTGCCTGAAAAATTGAACCGCTGGTTGCTAATAAAATCTGAATACCTACAGCAAGTGCTAATAATTGAAATACCGGAATACTTAGATCCCATTGCGAACCGTAAAAAATATTAATTATTTCTCTAGAATTAAAATACAAGAAAATAGATAGAGGAAATCCAATTATTGCAAGTAACTTTACAATCTTATAATATGCTTCATAGATAACTGATTTATCATCTTGGTATTTTGATAAAACCGGGTGCAGCACTGGAGTTATAACGTGAGTTAAATTTTGAACAGGCATTAGCATTAGTTTATAAGCTTTTTCGTAGAAACCAAGAGCTGAAACATTAAAATATTTTCCTATCAGTAAATTATCCGTATTTCCTGCAAAGTAATTTATGAAATGAAATAAAAATTGAAATGTTGAAAATTTTAGAATTTTTTTAATTGAGTCTATTTTAATTTTTAATGTTGGAATTACCGGTGCCAAATAAAAAAATGCAGAAAAAGTTAAAAATCCGGATAAAATACTATTTATAATTAATGAATAATAACTAAAACCTGCATAAGCAAGTATAATAGCAATAATGCCTGTTATTATGTGAACAACAACACTTACGATTCCTAATTCTTTAAATCGCAATTTCTTAGAGTTTAACGCACTTGGTACGATCTTTAAAGAATTAAACAGAATAGCTATTGCCATTAACCGTGATAAATTAATTAAGACCGGCTCATTATAAAAATCTGCAATAAAAGGAGCAGAGAAAAAGAAAATTGCTGCTAATATAAAACCAAATATTATTGAAAAGGAAAAAATTGAAGAAATGTCTTCATCATTTAGATTCTGATTTTGGACAATTGCCGCTCCAATTCCAAAACTGCTAAGAAGATTAAAAAAATTAGTAAAAACACTTACTATTGCAACTATTCCAAATTCTTCCGGAGTTAACAATCTTGCTAGTGTTGCACCAATAAAAATACTAACAACAATATCGCTGTATCTTGAAAGTCCGGTATAAAAAATACCAAGCCTAATATTTTTTCTAATCTCTGTCATATCTTTTTAATACTTAAGCTAAAATTCAAATATTTTTGGATAATTGTAATTTTATCAAGATTATGTAAATTAAATTCAAAGTTTAATAAATCTCTATTTTTCATATTAAATTAAAGAATATTTTACCAATGAATTAGAGAAATATTTAAAAACATCTTTTGCTCAGTAACGTCTGATTTTAAAATAAACTTTATAATAGAGCAAATTAACAAAAGAATAGTATTATTATATCATATACAACAAAATAAAATATATCAAAAAAATTCTATTATTTTCAAATTTCATTAAAATTGGACTATAATACTAAAATTATTAAGATTTTAATATAGATTTATCTTATTAATTTTCATTTATTAAAATTTATCTAATGAATTTTAATTTGCTTGATTTATCTCACATATTGTTTAAGAAACTATTTTTTTTCAATTTATAAAGACAATTAATATTTAAAATTTTTTATATTTAATTTTTTATAAAATCTCTTAAAGATATCATTTATATATTGATAAATAAATCTATATTAAAATAAATTATTGTTTGTTATTTAATACATTTTTTAGTTTTTAATAACTTTTTTATAATAGTTTATCAATTGGGAAAGGAGATGAAAAATTTACTTTTAGACTCATTGCTTATCTTTATTCTAATTCTATTTATTGACATTAAAAGTCAAAGTGTTTCTAAACAAGGAGGGATCTGTTTTAGAACAGATGATAACCAACCAATAAATATGTATTTAGAATATGCAGAAGTTTTTGATAAATACGATAAAGAATTTACTTTTGCACTAAATTTAGCAATGCAGGAAATCACATCAGACTACATTAGTAAAATAAAAACCATTCAATCCAATGGTCATGAAATGATGGATCATACACCATTTCATAGAACAAATTATTTTCACACAATCCTTGGTTCAGATTTTTATAAAAATCATCCTGGAGTTGCAAATATTAAAGATAATAAAATTGAACTATCTTATGTTAAAATAACAGAGGATTATGCAAAAGCAAATTATGAAAGAACCGGTTATGTTGATATAAATGGTAATTATATCATTAGTAATATTGGACAATTCAAAGAATTTAAAAAAACAGATTGTTATCTCTATTTTCCAACATTAGATAAATTAGTTTTTATTGACGAAAATACCGGCTGGATTGATAATTATAAAGTGCAAATACGTGGATTTTGGAGAAATGATGAAAATTTAGGTATTACTAAAAATTTAAAGTTTTATAATCTTGATATTAATGACGTACATTTAACCCCACAAGCATTAAATGCCTTAATGAAAGAATCATTAAGATTGGCAGAACATTATAATTTAATTCGTCCATATACTTGGATACAACCAGGTGGTTATTTCCCCCATGTATATAGAGAAGAAATTAAAGAAGGATGCCAAACTTCTTTAGCTTATAAAGCTGCTGGTGTGTTTTCAAATCCAAGTTTAAAAGTATTTAATGAATTTGATCCGAATAAGGATAAGCAATACGGAATGAATTTTGGTGATTTCAGAGAAGATATATGGTCATTAGAAAAATGTAAAAATTTTATTGCTAACAGAATTGCTAAACATCATGTTGTTATCGGGCATAGTCACTTTAGAGAATTGCTTGGCGGTTGGAGCGGCTTTCTTGAACGTACTGAAAAATTAATTCAATGGTGTATCGAAAACGATATCCCAATAAGAACATATTCTCAATGGGCTGATGTTTTATATAATCAAATTCCGAACCCAAACGAAAACATATTTCCAAGTTTAAATATTGATAAGGACAAAAACAATCTTCCCGATGGTTTTGAAAAGTTTACTGATTCTTATATAGATATGACAGATGGAATATCTCAAGATGAAAACTTGTCTTTGGCAATAAATAAGAAAGGTACAATAGCGAAAATTATTGATCTTGCTGGACTTGAAAAAGGAAAGAATTCATTTGAGTTATGGACCAAAGGAGCTACTGGAAATTTTATTGAAATTGACTTTCAAGTTGGTTCTAACAACCAAATTTTCAAAATCCCTGCTGAAAGTTCTATATGGACAAAATATACTCTCCAAAATTCAACTAATGGCAATACATCCTTAATTATTCCAGAAAATATTTCTTTAATAAATGTTACAATTAGAAGTACAAATTTTAGTTCCGGAACTACTAAAATTTGTGGAATGAAAATGAGTAAAGAGAATATAAATCTCCCAGAAATTGAACTTAGTAAAAATTCAGATATTTTAGAAGCTACTAGCAAAAGTACAAGTTTTAGCATTACATCAAATGTAAGTTGGAAAGCAGAAAGCAATTCCAGTTGGTTAACAGTTTCTCCTTCTTCTGGAAATAATAATGGAACTATTACCGCTAGTTTTTCTGAAAACACTAACTCTTCTCCAAGAAATGCTATTATTACTGTTTCAGGCGGTGGTATTTCTAAAACTATTTCCATTACTCAAAATGGTAAACCTTCTTCGGGCGGTGAAACTGGTAATTATATAAATATTCCTGAAACTTTATCCTTAGGAAGAGATGCCGGTTCTACTACTGTTAATGTTAATTCTAATATTACTTGGACCGTTAAAGATAATACCGGTTCTGTTGGTGGATGGATTAGTAAATCTCCTAAATCTCTTACCGGTAACGGGACTATTACTGTACGTTACTTAGCTAACAATACTGGTAAAGACAGAATAGGTCAGCTTATTTTTCTGATAGTGGTATTACAAAAACTATTAACGTTTTTCAATCTGCTTCGACCTCTGTACCAAGTATCAATTCACTTTCGGTAAATACTTCCACCCAAACTGTTTCTGCTATTTCTGGAAATACCAATTTCACAATTACATCAAATGTAAGTTGGAAAGCAGAAAGCAATTCCAGTTGGTTAACAGTTTCTCCTTCTTCTGGAAATAATAATGGAACTATTACCGCTAGTTTTTCTGAAAACACTAACTCTTCTCCAAGAAATGCTATTATTACTGTTTCAGGCGGTGGTATTTCTAAAACTATTTCCATTACTCAAAATGGTAAACCTTCTTCGGGCGGTGAAACTGGTAATTATATAAATATTCCTGAAACTTTATCCTTAGGAAGAGATGCCGGTTCTACTACTGTTAATGTTAATTCTAATATTACTTGGACCGTTAAAGATAATACCGGTTCTGTTGGTGGATGGATTAGTAAATCTCCTAAATCTCTTACCGGTAACGGGACTATTACTGTACGTTACTTAGCTAACAATACCGGTAAAGACAGAATAGGTCAGCTTATTTTTTCTGGTAGTGGTATTACAAAACTATTAATGTTTTTCAATCTGCTTCGACTAATATGCTTTCCAAAGTAGAAATTAACAATGATAATCAATTTGGTTTTTATGAAACCGATGTAATGCCAATAATTGATCATTATGAACTATTTCAAAACTACCCAAATCCTTTTAACCCAACTACAACAATTAAATATTCTATTCCGTCAAGCGTGCAAAGTGAAAAGTCAAACGTAAAACTAATTATTTATGATGTTTTGGGTAAGGAGATTGAAACTTTAGTCAACGAAAACAAATCCCCCGGTAATTATGAAGTGAATTTTAATGCTTCTAATTTTGCTGCGGGAGTTTATTATTATCAACTAAAAACCGGTGATTTTGTTAAAACTAAGAAAATGGTACTTATGAAATAAGATACTTTACAATATAAAATTAACAATTTTTCTAAAAATTTCTGGAGACTATTTTGATATGCGAAAATTAGTTAGTAATAAATTTGTGTTGTTTTACCTAATTTATATATATACTTCTCTAATATTTCCTTCTCAAGAATCTTCGGAAATTATTCTTTTCACAATTAGTCCCAATATCCATCTAAATTATGGATGCAATTATCCCATTACATATGAAATAAAAATACCTGCAAACAGTTCTAATTTAATTGTTTATAAGAAAAATACATCTTTGGAAAATTGGTTTAGATTAGAAGTGAAAAAATCGAATGATTTTTTTAATGGAATTGAAGCTGTTAGATTTGACTATAAAAATAATATTGCTTTTGTATCCGTTAATTTTCAAAATTACTCTGATTCAATTTTTATTAAAATTTGTGACAATCAGAACAATATTTTAAGAATAAAGTACCTCGGCACATCTAGATATTACGATAATCGAAATGCTGTAGTAGTCACTACTGCAGATGATTATTCAGGTGCCTCGGCAGGTTTTAACAAAGCATTTAAACTTTTTAGAGAAAGAAATCTATGGCTATCTTGTGCCGTTATTACAAGTAGATTAAGTAAATCAGAATGGATAAATTTACAAAAGGAAATTGATTTGGGAAAAATTGAAATTAATTCTCATAGTTCGTCACACATTTACCCTTATGCAGATAATTACTATGAAGTTGTAAATTCAAAAAATGATATAATAAATAATTTGAATTTACCATTAACATATAAAAACGGCAATCTTGAATATGTTTATTCTTACGTCTATCCTTTTGGAACATGGGGAAAAAATATTGATTTATTAGCAGGGGCAAATAATTACATAGTATGTCGTACGGTTCTTGAAAATGAAATTGATTTTTCAAATTGGAATAAAGATTTTAATATGTATAACAGAGTAGGTGTAGTTTATGAAGTTGGGCCAGTAAATATGGGAGTCTCAGGTATTTCTGACATAAATATTCTAAAAAAAACATTTAACAATGTTATTTCAAAAAATGGAATATATCATTTTTCCATTCATCCGAATAATGTAGAGTCAACTGGAGATTACGAGAAATCATATTTTACTGAACATCTAGATTTTATTAGTAACAAAAATTATTTATGGTATGTAGGATTTGGACACCTATATTTATATCATTTACTTACTGAAAACGTTTTTCAATCTGCTTTGACCTCTGTACCAAGTATCAATTCACTTTCGGTAAATACTTCCACCCAAACTGTTTCTGCTATTTCTGGAAATACCAATTTCACAATTACATCAAATGTAAGTTGGAAAGCAGAAAGCAATTCCAGTTGGTTAACAGTTTCTCCTTCTTCTGGAAATAATAATGGAACTATTACCGCTAGTTTTTCTGAAAACACTAACTCTTCTCCAAGAAATGCTATTATTACTGTTTCAGGCGGTGGTATTTCTAAAACTATTTCCATTACTCAAAATGGTAAACCTTCTTCGGGCGGTGAAACTGGTAATTATATAAATATTCCTGAAACTTTATCCTTAGGAAGAGATGCCGGTTCTACTACTGTTAATGTTAATTCTAATATTACTTGGACCGTTAAAGATAATACCGGTTCTGTTGGTGGATGGATTAGTAAATCTCCTAAATCTCTTACCGGTAACGGGACTATTACTGTACGTTACTTAGCTAACAATACTGGTAAAGACAGAATAGGTCAGCTTATTTTTTCTGGTAGTGGTATTACAAAAACTATTAACGTTTTTCAATCTGCTTCGACCTCTGTACCAAGTATCAATTCACTTTCGGTAAATACTTCCACCCAAACTGTTTCTGCTATTTCTGGAAATACCAATTTCACAATTACATCAAATGTAAGTTGGAAAGCAGAAAGCAATTCCAGTTGGTTAACAGTTTCTCCTTCTTCTGGAAATAATAATGGAACTATTACCGCTAGTTTTTCTGAAAACACTAACTCTTCTCCAAGAAATGCTATTATTACTGTTTCAGGCGGTGGTATTTCTAAAACTATTTCCATTACTCAAAATGGTAAACCTTCTTCGGGCGGTGAAACTGGTAATTATATAAATATTCCTGAAACTTTATCCTTAGGAAGAGATGCCGGTTCTACTACTGTTAATGTTAATTCTAATATTACTTGGACCGTTAAAGATAATACCGGTTCTGTTGGTGGATGGATTAGTAAATCTCCTAAATCTCTTACCGGTAACGGGACTATTACTGTACGTTACTTAGCTAACAATACCGGTAAAGACAGAATAGGTCAGCTTATTTTTTCTGGTAGTGGTATTACAAAAACTATTAATGTTTTTCAATCTGCTTCGACTAATATGCTTTCCAAAGTAGAAATTAACAATGATAATCAATTTGGTTTTTATGAAACCGATGTAATGCCAATAATTGATCATTATGAACTATTTCAAAACTACCCAAATCCTTTTAACCCAACTACAACAATTAAATATTCTATTCCGTCAAGCGTGCAAAGTGAAAAGTCAAACGTAAAACTAATTATTTATGATGTTTTGGGTAAGGAGATTGAAACTTTAGTCAACGAAAACAAATCCCCCGGTAATTATGAAGTGAATTTTAATGCTTCTAATTTTGCTGCGGGAGTTTATTATTATCAACTAAAAACCGGTGATTTTGTTAAAACTAAAAAAATGATTTTGCTTAAATAATTTTAAGTAATAATCTTTTCTTTAATATTAACTTTAATGGAAGTTTTATGAAAATTTTATATTTGTTAGTCCTAACTAATTTTTATTTTTTACATTCCATAAATGCGCAATCCGTTATATTTTCTGATTATTCTGATTATAATCTTAGACTTAAAGTTGGATCAACTGAAATAATATCATGGACCAGCAACGGTATTGAAAACATAAATATTGAATACACAACAGATGCTGGCAAAACATGGAAGTTAATAATAGAAAATTACAAAGCTGAAAATGGACTTTTTGAATGGATAGTACCCAATACTCCTTCCATATTTTGCCAATTAAAAATTTATGATTCTAGCGATTCAAATACATTCCATATTAAACCCGATCTTTCAAGTTATGGAAAGTACCATTACTTTACAATAATAGGAGAAAATAAATGGAAGTATATTCAATCAAATACAAATTATAATCTAACCAATATTAATTTTCTTGACAGTTTGAATGGAATAATTTGGGGTAATTCCACATTATTAGTTACAAACAATGGCGGAATAACTTGGGATATAAAATCGGAATTTTCCGAAAAAAATTTACTAGATGTGATTTTCATTGATGATAAAAAAGGTTTTGCCTATAAAAATAATGAGATTTTTAGTACAAATGATGGCGGAGTAAATTGGGGTTCTGTTTACTCTAATTCTGAAATCAGAAATATTAAAAAGTTGACTTTTCAGAACGGTTTCATTTTTTATATTTCTCATGAGAATAACAATGATTATCTACACTCAAACATATATAAAATAGACGAATTTGGTACCGATAATCTCAAAATATTTTCATTTGATTCATTAAAGAAACCGGATGGATCTTATATTTACCCAAATGGAATATATAAATTTGCCTTTATAAACGACAGTACAGGTTATTTAGATTTTATCTATGAATTTAATGGATTCTATAAAGAACTTTTATTAACATCAGATGGAGGTTTTACATGGCAATTGTCTGGCATACCTGCAACGCCTTCTGATATAATTGTTTTAAATAATCTAAATATATATGGGATTTATATAATTTTTGGAAACGAAGGTTATAAAGAATGCGGAATTTATAAATTTGATCAAGATAAAAAATTTTCAATACTCTATAGAAAAAATGTTCTATATTATTCTATCATTTTTGAGAAGATACATTTTTATAATAATGAAATTGGGTGGTTGTTAGGAAGTGTTGATGGTGAAAGCTGGGATGCTGACCCTATTACTATTTCAAAAAGTTCTGATGGTGGAGTAACATGGGATTTACAATTTTTCGGGAGTATTTATTGTAAAATTAACAATCTGTACTCATTCGATGGTCAAACATGCTGGGCTGTTGGTGATAGCGGAACAATTTTAAAGTCTAATGATGAAATTACCAATGTTAAAAATGTTGATAAAAAATTAATATCTAATTTCACTCTTTACCAAAACTACCCCAACCCATTTAACCCAACTACAACAATTAAATATTCTATTCCGTCAAGCGTGAAAAGTGAAACGTCGAAAGTGAAACTAATTGTTTATGATGTTTTAGGAAAAGAAATTTCTACGCTCGTAAATGAAAATAAATCTCCCGGTAATTATGAAGTAGTTTTTGATGGTACTAATCTTTCAAGCGGAATTTACTTTTATAAAATTCAAGCTGGTAAATTTGTTGAAACAAAGAAAATGATTTTAATAAAATAAAAATTGTGAAAAAGGGTTAACTTGTAATTGGCACTATCTTGTACTTATCTTGCTCTTTGATTGGCTTATAGAACTTTTTGAAAATCAGCATTATTTTAATAAAATTCTGCTGATTTTTTTAACCTAAAATTTTCTTTTTCAACATTCGTAATTTGTATTCTGCCGGATATGTATAATAAAATTTTGCAAGTTCGCTATTCTTTTTCTTTAGAGTGTTTAGTGCATTTTTATAAGTTGATTTTTCATCAGCAGAAAAATGCAAATTGCTGGCGGTTTTCATAATTATCATTGCTTTGGCAAGATTTATAATTTTTTTATCAATATTTTGCCTAGTTTCTTCTTTAAGCCTGCTCAAATTTTTTAATTTTTCCAGGGTTTCGTTTGTTTGAATATATCCAAAAATATCTGCAAAGCATCTATCAAGTTCCATTGTTGAGCCTTCTCTAATTCTTCTATCGCAATAACTTTCGTCTTTAATTATAGTTTTTTTTGCGTGCAGAAATAATTGAAATGCAAATTCTTCGTCTTCAAACCTAATTGATCTGTATTTAATATTATTTTCAATCACAATTGTTTTTTTGAAAATATACAAATACGGTAGTGGTGAAAACGAACTTATCGGATATAAGATATTAAACGCATCTTCGCCGGTTTTACAAACAGCATTTGTTTTTCGCGAGTATACTGTTGTGTTTTTTATTCTATTTTTTTCTGTTTCACTTAATTTATAATCTTCATCAATAAGCGGAGTTGCTGAAAATGCAAAAATTTCCAAATCGGGATGTTCTGTTAGAATTTCGTTAAATCTTTTAAACAATCCCGGTTTAAGTATATCATCGGAATCAAAATAATAAATAAATTCTCCGGTTGAAATTTGTGTCCCAAAATTACGTGCGGGACCTTGTCTTTGATTTTTTGTGTGATGAATTTTTATTAACGGATTTTCCGAATATATTTCTTCCAAATATTCTCTGGAACCATCTGTTGATCCATCATTTATCAAAATTATTTCTTGTACAAACTCTTTTTGTTCAAGAATTGAATCAACACATGCTTTAACATATTTTTTTGTATTATAAACCGGAATTATTACTGAAATTTTTTCAATCATTTATTTTCCATTTTCCTTAAATCTGTATTGAATTGTTGAATTTTTAGATAAATAAGATATTGAATTTAATACTTTTTTCAAGTTATATGTTCGATATATTTTCAGAATTTTTAAAATCGAATATAGAAGTTCCCAAAGCAGATTTTTTCTTTTTCTCAGAAAATTTATTTAAATAATTTTTCATTTTATTTCTAATTCGTTTTGCAAAATGAATTGTAGAATTTTGAACTTTACTGAAGTGTAGTAAAATCCTTAAATAAATTTTTACATTTAACAATGGAAGGAATTTATATTTTACTAAAAACTGAAAAATTTCAGAACTTAATTGTATGTCTTCTTTTTTAAATTCCGGAAAATCTATTACTGCTTCATAGCGTTCTTTATATATTTCTTTATCAGGCAACCAATTATTCGTTTCACAAACATTTGCTAAATCAGTTGAGGGATAAGGCTGAAAAATTGATGGCTTTCCTTTGGCTCCGACTTCTCTTGCTAATTTTACTGTATCAAAGAATAATTTTCTATTTTCTTCCGGAAATCCAACCATAATAAAATCATCGTGAGAGATTTTATACTTATTCACCAAATTAAAAACGTTTTTAATTTGCTCATTCGTCATTTTTCTATTTAAAACTTTTCTTCTAAATTCTTCATTACCATGCTCAAGCCCAATACCAATATTTTTTGCACCGGCTTCTTTTAATAATTTTATTATATCTTCATTTACGGTTTCAATCCTTAAGTTACATCTAAACGGATATGAAAAATTTTTCTTATACATTTCAAAAAAAGTGAAAAACCATTTTTTGTTTAAGGAAATTGTATCATCATCAAAAGTGATTTTATTAAAATTAAATTTTGCTTGATCTATTTTTATTTGTTCAATTGCAAGTTCCGGATCCATAAATCTATAATATTTATTTTTATTTGGATAAACTGAAGAAAGTGCTTCGTTTGAACAATATGAACATTTAAATGTGCACCCTCTGCTGAAAATAAATCTGTTATTTCCATTGCTTATATCAAGAATTTTTTGATAATCTAGTGATTCTTTATCTGGAAATGGTAAAGAATTTAAATTTTCAATAAGTGGTCTAACAGGATTTTTAATAATTTCATTTTTATATCTAACCCAAAGATTTTTAATTTGAGTAAAATCTGTTTTATTCTGAATTGTGTTTGCCAAATCCAGCATTGCATATTCACCTTCACCTATTGAAATAGCATCAAGCTCGGGAATTTGAGTTATTGATTCAGGCTGTAATGTTGTATGCGCACCACCGCAAATTAAAAATGAATTAGAAAAAGTTTTGATTTTTTTTGCTATTTCTTTTAGATAAGGAAATTGCGAGCTTGTTGCAGAAAAACCAATTATTGCTGGATTATCATCTACTATATTATTAAAGAATTTTTCGAGATCATTAAAATCCCAAATTGGAAAATATTTTACATTAAATCCGTTATTCTTTAAAACGGCAGAAATATAGCCGAGTCCATAATTATATCCATGAACATAGTGAGAGTTTATTTGTAAATATGTAAGATAAATAAGCATTTACTATAGCTAATTATTAAAATGTTAATTTATTAAATTTTATTTTTATCTCTGTGATTTTAATCAAATTTTCATTCATCAAAATTTTCTGTGCGAAAAAACAGAAATAAAATTCGATTTAATCCTTCTTGGTTTCTCTATGCAAATAGTCTGTCCCAAAACAATTACACAATTTTGACTTTTGCTCTACTTCTAATATCACAAATTGAGACACATTCATATTCATATTGATTTTCAGCACTAATTGATGATTTTTGTGATCAATATCACTTTGGCATCATAATTGGCAATATGTTGGAAAACAAGATTGGAAATTACAAAATGTAAATAGTTTCAATAAATAAAAAGGGCTAACAAGCGGCAACTTGTTAACCCCAAATGCATTAACAAAAGGAATGGGAGTATTTGTAATGCGGTACAAACTTACCAATTTTTATATAAATAAAAAACTAAAATTTTACTTATTTAATGTTCTAAGTATTTTTCTTTTCTCCGGAAATATTTTTGCATCACAGATTTACAAAATGAGTTTGGAGAATTATAGAATAGATGGAGATAGTAGTGTAAGTGCGGATGTATATATAGAGAATGTAGGCGAATCATTCGAGTTAACAAGCTATCAATGTGCATTAAGTATAAATCAAAGTTTGGATTTATCAAGCCTAAGATTGAAATATGTTGAAGGAAGTTCAGATACTTCGAGAATATCACAAACCCGGAAAGCCATGTAAGTATATTTTCTTTGTTAGGCGGAAATGAAGAAGAGGAAGAAGAAACAAAAGAAATAGAAAAGATAAACATCATAGGATCGGAAGCATCGGCAATAAGCGGAGAAAAGTTTACGGATAAAATGCTGTATGATGGAATAAGCCCGGAGAGTAATGGAGGAGAATATAGTTCGTCATCAGATGGAAGATGGGCAGTGGAAGGATTTCCGCAATGGGTTACATTGGATTTGGGCGAAGAGAAAGAAGTAGAAACAATAAAGATAAGTGGATATGGATCAGATGAAGGGATAACCTATGATTGTGAATTTTACAGAGGAGAATACAGTAATAAGGAACTAATAAAGAAAGAAACAACAGAAAGCGGAAGTTACTGGTCGGAACATGAATTAGGAAGTGTAAAGACAAGATACATAACAATAGTAGTAACGGGAAGTGAGGGAAACAGCTGGTGTGATATATGGGAGATGGAAGTATATGGAGTAGATGGAACATCAGAAGTTGGAGAAGAAGAAGTAATACCGGAAGAATATGGAATAAGTCAGAATTACCCGAATCCGTTTAACCTGAGTACAAAAGTGCAAGTGAAGATGAAAGAAACGGGAAATGCAAGACTTGATGTATACAATATATTGGGAGAAAGAGTATTATCTGTATTGGATGCAGAACTAAGTGCCGGAATACATGAAATCAATATTGATGGATCTAATCTTGCCAGTGGTACTTACATATATCAACTAAATATTGATGGTAACTTTTCCCAAATCAAAAAAATGAATCTGATTAAGTGAAAAGTTGAAAAATCAAAAACTTAATTACAGTATAATTTTGCATTTTACTTAAATAAAGAAAAATAAATATCTATCGATAATATCCAATCATATATCTCATTTTGATAAAAATTTCATTGTAAATTCAAAAATGATACTATCTGGTAAAGATTTTGTATTTTTTTGAGCCAAATATTGCTATTTTTTTGGTATAGTTTATGAAACTCAATTATTTCTCAACAAAGTTAACTTTTAATGGATTTATCAATAGTTATTCCCTTTTATAATGAAGAAGATTCAATTAAGCCTCTTTATGATGCTGTAACTGAATCAATGTCAAATCTTCCTTATTCATATGAACTAATTTTGGTTGATGATGGAAGCAAGGATAATACTTTATATAAAATGGTTGAAATTGCTAAATCAGATTCAAGATTAAAAGTTGTTAAACTTAAAAAAAATTATGGACAAACTACCGGTTTGCATGCCGGATTTCAAAACGCAGTTGGAAATTATATTGTTACAATGGATGGTGATTTACAAAATGATCCATCGGATATTGGAAGAATGATGGAAAAACTTGGCGAAGGAAATGATATTTGTCTTGGTTGGCGCGAACACCGTCAAGACAGTCAATTTACACGATTGCTTCCATCAAAAATTGCGAATTCCTTGGTAAGAAATGTAACAGGAATTCCGGTTAGAGATAACGGTTGTGCAATTCGTTCCTACAAAGCAGAAACAATAAATAAATTTCCTATGTATTCAGAAATGCACAGATTATTGCCTGTTATAAATGCATTAACGGGAGCTTCGTTTACGCAAATTCCCGTAAAACATCACGCAAGAAAATTTGGTTCTTCAAAATATGGATTATCCAGAATTTATAAAGTTATCTTAGATTTAATTGCACTCAAAACAGTTTTTTCATCATTTAATAAACCGTTGTTTGGTTTTGGATTTCCGGCATTAATTTCCGGTTTATTATTTACAATTTTTTTTGGTGTTTCAATTACTACTTGGTTTTTTAATCCGGGTTATCCTTTGGTAGTGCTTTTGGGTTCAACAGCATTATTTGGAATTTTATCATTCACTCTTGGATTTTTAGGAATCATTTGTCATTTAATTTATAGAAGTGGAAATTTAAAAATAGAAAAAATGTATAAGCTAAAAATAAGCAAAGCTTAATTTGGAGTTTTAATGAATAGAAAGTATGATTTATCAGCTATTATTGTTTACTATCAAAAATATGAGTTTGATAATATCAAACCTCTTTTTGATCAGTATAAGGAAAATTTAGATAAAACCAATCTAAATTATGAATTCGTTTTTGTTATTGATGGTAATATGCCCGGTGTATTAAATGAAGTAAAATCAATTGCAGAAAAAAATCAAAATATTAAAGTTATAAAACTTGGTAGATGGTTTGGTGATGCAACATCTTTGCAAGCTGGATTTGAAGCTTCTGAAGGAAATTTAATAATTACACTTCCCTCATTCCAACAAGTTGAAGCCGATGAAATTCCTAAAATGATAGAAAATATTAAGGACTGTGATATGGTTGTTGGCTGGAGATATCCAAGAATTGATAGTTTTCTAAATAATTTTCAATCAAAGGTTTTTAATAAAATTGTAAAATCGTTTGTCGGGACTCAATTTCATGACTTGAAATGTAATGTAAGATTATTCAAAAGAGAAATTCTTGAAAACATTTATATGTATGGTGATCAAGATAGATTTTTACCATTGTGGGCTTGGCGTTTAGGTTATAAGGTTAAGGAAATAAAAGTTAAACAGCATAAAGTTGATTACAGACAAAAATTATATCCGCTCCAAAGTTACACACAAAGAGGATTGGAACTTTTATCATTGTTTTTCTTAATTAAATTCACAAAAAAACCAATAAGATTTTTTGGTTCTTCTGGACTAATTATTTTCAGTTTAGGTTTATTATTAGGGTTCATTTTATTTATTCAAAGAATGTTTTTTGATGTTGCATTAGCAGATAGACCAATTGTATTAGTCAGTATACTTTTAATTGTGTTTGGAATATTAGCTTTTGCAATCGGTTTAGTTGGAGAGCTAATAATATTTACTCACGCCAAAGATATAAAAGATTACATTGTAGAAGATGTTTATTCATTCAAAAATGATAAGTTGGAAAAGAATAATTAGTCTTCATCTTTGCAATTTATGATAAAAATAGAAAATCTTAAATCAAACTCTAAATACTTCTTTTGGATAATTATTGGGATTTCGGTCTCGCTTGGAACTTTAATACGATTTGATGATTTAGGTAAATTTACTTTAGCTTTAGATGAATATTATATTATTAAATCTTCCGAATTTATTTTGGAATACGGTTTACCTCAATTTCCAAGCGGCGGTTATTATTCGCGCGGAGTTTTAGTTCAATATTTAATTGCTCTTTTATTAAACTTTGGCGTTAAAGCAGAACTTGCCGGAAGAATTTTTTCAGTCGCTGCAAATCTATTAACAATTCCACCACTTTATTTTATTACAAAAAAAATTGGAAATAAATTAACTGCATTAGTGGTAATTATAATATTTTCATTTTCTGTTTGGGAAATTGAGTTTGCTAGATTTGCCCGAATGTACACTCCGTTTCAAGCAATTTTTATGTTGTACATTTATTTTGCATTAGTTGATTTTCATAACAAAAGTTTCAAAAATTTCAAATGGATGATTTTACTTTCTGTAATTTCTTTACTTGTTTATGAAGGAAGTATTTTTATTGCCGTTTTTAATTTTGTTCCGTTTGTTGTTCACAAAAAATTTGATCTAAAATATTTTATTTCTGCAGTTTTAACATTTTTTGCATCAACATTTTTTAATATGTTCGGATTCAGAACTTTTAATTCTCCTCCTACACTTCCTCCGCAATTAGTTGATTTTGTTAGAGAAGCCACAAAACAATCTCCAATTAAAATACCACAAACTCTGTTTCCATTTGCATTTGATAATTTTTTAACGTCAATTCTTACAATAATTTTGGTTTCAATTAATATTTACATTTTCATACAATTAGTAAAATTTTTATCAGAAAAAAAATTCTGGTCGATTTTCTCATTAGTTCTTTTAACAATTTTTGCAACATTAAATTTATTCGGATTATTCATTTTGAGCTTTATTTTATTGGCTTTCTGGAATTTGCTGGAATATGATTTCAAAAATAAAAAATTCAACATTTATCTATTTTCACTTTTTGCGATTAATACATTTTATTGGTTTTCGTTTGGATTATTAACAAAAAATTGGTTCGTACTTTTCAATGATTTTTCTTCTTATACAATTGGCGGAATCAGCAAAAGATTAATTGTTGCGTTTTTTAATTTCCCTGATAATTATTACACAATTTTAAATTACTTACGAACTATTCCAATCATTACAATTTTTTCAATAATATTCGGCATCTTATTGATTTTATTGCTTATCACAAAACTGAAAAAATATTTTGAGATAAAATTTTTATTCGCTTCTTTGATTTTTGTAAGCTTATTGGCAACTGTTCCGACTTTGGAATATGATGAAACTCGTTATACTTTTTTTGCAGTTCCGCTACTAATTATTCTTGTTGTTTTTTCCGTTCAAAAATTTTCCGAAATAATATTTTCAAGAAAACTTTTATTGGCAAATTTAGTTTTTCCCATAATTGTTTTTTCCGCATTCGGATTATCAAAAGATTTTGAATTTTACCATTTAATAAACATTGATAAAGCAGATGTAAATTACCGACTAATTTACAATTCAAGAATAAAAAAACATTTATACAGAAGATGGGATATTGAAAATCCCGTAAAATTTGTTGCAAAAAATGCCAAGAGAGATGATATAATTATGGTAAACGAAAATAGTCTGGAATATTATTTACCGCGAGTAGATTATTTTAATGTTGATTTTAATCATGAAGCATTTAGTATTTTAAGTGCGGAAAAAGGCACTAAAGAAAGATGGAGCGAAGCAAAATTAATTTATAAAAATGAAGATTTGATAAATTTTATCGAAAATAGAACACAGACAATTTGGTTTGTTGTATTTCCGGAAAATTGGTTAGGTAAAATTAATTTTTATGAAAAATATAAATCAAATTTAGCTTATCAAGGTATTGACGGATTGTTAAAAGTTTATAAATTTCCAGTAAACGAAAGTAAATAATATTTGAGATTGTTACTATATAAACTAATATATTCCTCAACTTTACACCCAAATTATTTTTATATTTCTTTTTATTAATACAAAATTTCAAACTTTATAAAAACATGTATATTCTAGGTATTTCCGCTTATTATCATGATTCAGCAGCTTGTTTAATTCAAGATGGAAAAATTATTGCCGCAGCTCAAGAAGAAAGATTTACACGCAAAAAGCATGATTATAATTTTCCCAAACACGCAATTGAGTTTTGTTTAAAATCCGCAAAAATTAAAAGTAACCAATTAGATTTTGTTGCTTTTTATGATAAACCTTTGCTAAAATTTAATCGGCTTTTAGAAACTTATTTAGCATTTCCAGGGAAAGGTTTAAAATCTTTTATTACTGCAATGCCTTTATGGTTAAAACAAAAATTGTGGATTCCCGATTTAATTAAAAAAGAGTTGAATTTCGATGGCAAGATTCTTTTCCCGGAACATCACGAATCTCATGCTGCATCGGCATTTTATCCATCTCCATTTTCGCGAGCTGCATTTTTAACAATTGATGGCGTTGGCGAATGGGCAACTTCTTCTTACGGAATTG
Organism: Ignavibacteriota bacterium; assembly: GCA_016716225.1. Taxonomy (NCBI): domain Bacteria; kingdom Pseudomonadati; phylum Ignavibacteriota; species Ignavibacteriota bacterium. The sequence goes on from JADJWT010000001.1 coordinate 803,713, forward strand.
GTAATGATAATAAAATTGAAATTTTAGCAGAGCAGCATTTTCCGCATTCAATCGGATTGCTTTATTCCGCATTTACATATTTTACAGGATTCAAAGTAAATTCCGGCGAATACAAAGTTATGGGTTTAGCTCCTTACGGAGAGCCGAAATATGTACAGAAAATTTATGATAATATAATTGATTTGAAAGATGACGGCTCATTTACAATGAATATGGATTATTTTGATTATCCAACCGGATTAAAAATGACAAACAAAAAATTTGCTGATTTGTTTGATGGTTCGGCAAGAAAATCAGAATCTCAATTGACTCAACGTGAAATGGATTTGGCAAAATCAGTTCAAGTTGTAACAGAAGAAATAATGTCAAGAATGGCAAAACACATAAAAAAAGTTACCGGCGAAAAATATTTATGTTTAGCTGGCGGAGTTGCATTAAACTGTGTTGCCAACGGAATTTTATTAAGAGAAAATATTTTTGAAGATATTTGGATTCAACCGGCTGCCGGAGATGCCGGCGGAGCTTTGGGTTCAGCACTTTTGGTTTATCATGATTATTTAAAAAATCCCAAAGTGAAATCCACCAGATCAATTCAAGGGGGTTCTTATTTTGGAACAGAATATTCTACCGTAGAAATAAAATCTTTTCTTGATGAGAAAAACATTCCATACAGTTTTGTTTCTGATGAAATATTGTTTAATAATGTTAGCAATTATTTGATAGATGAAAAAGTTGTCGGATGGTTTCAAGGCAAAATGGAATTTGGTCCGCGAGCTCTTGGGAACCGCTCTATAATTGGAGATGCACGTTCTCCCAATATGCAGAAAAAAATGAATTTAAAAATTAAATACAGAGAAAGTTTTCGTCCATTTGCACCATCGGTTTTAGCCGAAGAAATTAGCAATTGGTTTGAAATTGATAGAGAAAGTCCGTACATGCTTTTAGTCGCAGATGTAAAAAAAGAAAAGCAAAATTTAATGACAGAAGATGAACAGAAATTATTCGGCATTGATAAATTAAATATTGTTCGTTCGGAAATTCCGGCTGTTACTCATATTGATTATTCCGCAAGAATTCAATCGGTGAATAAAGATGATAATCCAAGATATCATTCATTAATAAAAAACTTCTTCGAAAAAACTGGATGCCCAGTAATAATTAACACATCGTTTAATGTAAGAGGTGAACCGATAGTTGAATCCCCGCTTGATGCATATAAATGTTTTATGCGTACTGAAATGGATTATTTAGTATTGGGAAATTTTATTTTGGATAAGCAAAATCAACCAAAATTTATTGATACAATTAATTGGAAAGATACGTATGAGCTTGATTAAAGATACAAAATATGAACTTGAACAAATTGACTTTAGTGAAAAATCATTAAAGAAATTTGGAATTACAATCGGATCAATTTTACTAATTATTGGACTATATTTTACTTGGAAAATCACCCCAAATATTTTTTTAACAATAATTTCAATTATAGGTATATTGCTTTTTGTATTAGGAATTACAAATCCTAAAAAATTATCAAAAGTTTATAAATATTGGATGATTTTTGCTTTAATTCTTGGCTGGTTTGTATCAAGAATAATTTTAACTATTTTATTTTATATTATAATTGCACCAATTGGGATTGTAACGAAAATTTTAGGAAAAGATTTTTTAAGAATATCCAACAAATCTAAATTAGATTCCTTTTGGTTAAAAAAAGACAATTCTATAAAAAACATTGAAAAAATGTACTAATATGTCCATAAAATTTAATTGTTTGTGAGTTATATCATCAAAAACTTGAAATTTTCTTTTTATTTGCAAATATAATTTTAAGTTTTGAGTTTGACAGTAATAAATACATTTAATAAATTATTAATAATTTTTATATTTAGTACTAAGCGATTTAATCATTTACTATGACAAAAGTTCCGAAATATAAATTCTATTTTGCATTATTCGATTTGATAATTATTTCAATCGCATTTGTCATTTCCGCATATGTTGTTAGATATGATAAAAATCTTGATTTAATAAACTTTGTCAGAATTTCTTTCCCAATTTTATCACTTTTTTTTATTGCAGCAGCATTTTTTATTTTCATCTTTCAAGTAAATAATCTTTACAGAATTAACATAATTTTTAATCGTTCCGCTCATCTTACTGCAATAATCAAATCACTTTACTACGGAACTCTAAATGTTGTTGTAATTTCGCACCTCGTAAAATCTTCTGAAGTTTTAGATTCAAGATTAATTATTTTCATGTTTGTGCTAATTGTTGTTCCAACTCTTTATATTTTTAGAGTAGAAGTCGGAAGAAGAATTTTTCTTAAGTATAAACAACAATTTAACAGTAATGTAATTATTGTTGGTGATGGAACAACCGGCAAATTATTAGCTACAAAATTATTGTTTGAGAATCCTGAAGGAATTAATGTTCTAGGGTTTGTTGTTAATCATGAAGTACCTGATAAAAAATTAAATGGCATAGAGGTCTTAGGAACAATTGAAGATTTAAAGCGAATAAATAATGAATTCACAATTGATGAAATTATTATTGCGATTGACGATATAAATTATGAAAGACTTCTTGAGATTTTGGATTTATGTAATTCTTTACATGTAACTGTTAAATTGACTTCAGAACTTTTTGATATTGTAACGAAAAAAGTTTCCACAGAAAAATATGCGGGAATTCCGGTTCTTGGAGTTTCTCCTCATTATAGCAATAACTTAACTCTTAAGCTTAAAAGAATTGTTGATTTAATACTATCATTAATTGGAGTAGCAATACTTTCGCCAATATTTATAATAATTGCATTATTGATTAAACTTTCCTCCAAAGGTCCAGTATTTTTTAAACAAGATAGAATTGGTCAAGGAGGACAACCATTTAAGTTTTACAAATTTCGTTCAATGACGGTTGATGAAAAGGGCGAAGAAGAAAGAAAACGCCAGATGATTGAATTTATAAAAAATAATGGTTCTCAAAACGGCGATACAAAAATTGTTAATGAAAAAAGAGTTACTTGGATTGGAAAAATTATAAGAAAATTATCTTTGGATGAATTACCGCAGTTAATTAACGTAATTAAAGGTGAAATGAGTTTAGTAGGACCGCGCCCAAGCTTACCGTATGAGTTTGATAATTACGATACTTGGCAGAAAAGAAGAGTTAATGTATTGCCAGGATGCACAGGAGTTTGGCAAGTTTGGGGAAGAAGTTCTGTATCATTTAGAGATTCTGTAGTTCTTGATTTGTATTATGTTAATAATATGTCACCTTGGCTGGATATTCAATTAATTCTTAAAACTATTCCTGTTATGTTATTTTCCAGAGGCGGAAAATAATTTTCCGAAACATATATTTAAAAAATGTTTTTTTTTTCGATATTAACATCAAATTGTTAATATTTCAATAAGACCCAAAAAGAGGAAGTTTATAATAATGAAAAGAAAATTAACAATTATAATGCTGTTTTTTATGGCATATGGTTTGTTTGCTCAAAACGAAAATGATGTACGTCTTGGTACACAATACACAGGAGTAACTTCGCAAAGACAAGGTGGATTTTATGATTACTCTGATCCTGAAGCTGTAAATATGAGTGTTTCTGTTTGGGGATTTGTAAAATATCCCGGAAGATATCAAATACCAGTATATACAACTGCTAGTGATTTATTATCTTATGCTGGTGGACCAACAGACGATTCTGATCTTGAAGATTTACGGCTTTACAGAGTTATGGAAGATTCAACTCAACATCTGTTTTCGTTCAATTTTAATGATTTACTTTGGGCAGATAATTTAGAAGTGCAAAGCAGAAAATTACCAAAATTACAAGGCGGAGATTTACTAGTTGTTCCAGGTTCTCCAAGATTATACTTTAAAAATTGGTTTCAAGTTGGTTTAAGCATTTTTTCTGCTGTAATTTCCCTATGGCTTTTAATATTAAGATTAAAATAAAGGATATAAATTAGTGGAAAAAGTTAAAAATTTTAACTCGAATTCGAAAAACAAAAGCGCATCAGTAAATTATCTAAATATGTTGAAATCAAATTTGGTTTTGATTCTAACTATCAGTTTAGTAATATTTTCAATTATTCTCATTTACGCAATTTCTGCGCCCGATATTTATACGAGTACAACAGTTTTAAAAATTTCTGAACCTCAGAATAAAAATATCTTATCGGATCCGCTTCAGGCTGCACTTGGTTCCTCAAGTACTGATAGATATATAGCAAATGAAATTGAAGTAATGAAAAATAGATCAATTAGAGAAGAAGTTGCAAGGGTGGTTATCGATTCATTTAAACAAATTGGAAACTCCGAAGTATTTGATTTAGCAGTAAATAAAAGTTCCGGTATTTTTGAAAATACAAAAACTCAAGTGCGTTCCGATAGATCATTAGCTGCTCTTTTATCAGAAAATGTAACCATAGAACAAGTTCCAAGCTTGGATTTTATTCAGATTAATGTTGAATCTGGTTCACCAAAGGAAACAGCAATAATTGCAAATGCCTATGCAAATGTTTATCGTGATTTTAACCTCAGAGATAGTCGTAAACAATTAACAAAGGTTAAAGAATTTTTAGCGCTACAGAGAGATGAAAAGTTTGAGGAATTAGCAGTTGCTGAAGATGATCTAAGAGTTTACCAAGCTCAAGGCGGCGGAGTTGAATTAGGTGAACAAGCGCTTAATTTAATTAGAACGACTTCTGAATTCGAAGCTGATCAAAGTCGTCTTCAAATTGAAATGAGTATGGCAAAAGAAAATTTAGCTAGGTTAAAAGATGAGTATCATGCAAGAAATAAAACATTATCCGGTTGGGTAGAATCAAAATCGGTTGAACCTGAAATAGAAGGTTTGAGAAATGAAATTGCAGCTGTGGAAATTCAAAAAACAAAGGCATTATCTGGATCAAATTCTGGTACAAATAATTCCTCACTTATTGATAGTTATGATCAAAAATTATCGAATTTAAATTCTAGATTGAAAAAAATTCATGGTGAATATCAAGACAAAGTTCTATCCTCAACTCCTACCGAACTTAAGGAAATTACCCAAGAATTGTTTCAAGCTGAATTAAAATATGAAGGACTGAAAGCAAGATATAGTTCCTTAAATTCAGTTGTTGCTTCCTATGATAAAAAATTTAATGAATTACCAAGTAAAACTTTAGACTTTGCAAGACTTGAAAGAAAAAGACAATCACTAGAAAAATTATATACAGTTCTTGAAGCTAAATATCAAGAAGCACTTATAAATGAACAATCTACACCGGGCAATGTTTTAATAATGAGTGATGCCCGAGTACCTGGTGGTCCGGCAAAACCAAACCGACCATTATTAGCAATTATGGGTTTAATTCTTGGTTTTGGTGTTGCATTTACTTACGTATTCTTAAAAAGTTATTTTGATAAAACTGTAAAAACTCCGGAAGATATTGAAAAAGAATCTACAAATGTTTTAGCATGGATTCCAAAATTTGAAAGAAAAATTGATAAGACTCAGAAGAATGCAGAAATTTTGGTTGGTGGAAGTACTGAAGCAGCTGCTGGTGAATCTTATAGATCATTAAGAACTCGTATTCAATTTAGTAAAATTACAGAAGGCGCTAAAAGCATTTTAATTACTTCTTCAGCTCCGCAAGAAGGTAAAACAACTGTTGCAACAAATTTAGCTGCAAGTTTTGCTCAATCAAATAAGAAAACAATTATTTTAGATTGCGATTTAAGAATTCCAAGAGTTAATGAAGTTTTTGGCGGATTGAAATCCCCCGGGTTTACAAATTATTTATTCAAACAAGCATCATATGATGATATTTTGAGAAAAACTGATTTTGAGAATTTATTCTATATTGCAGCCGGTACAATACCAACCAATCCTTCTGAAATTTTAGGTTCTGACCAAATGAAAGAATTTATCGAATTTCTAAAATCAAAATTTGATATTGTTGTAATTGACTCTCCTCCGGTAATGACAATTACAGATGCAGAAATTCTATCTCATATTGTTGATATGAGTATTTTGGTTGTATTTGCCGAAAAAACTGAAGTTGATTGGTTAATTGAAGCAACAAATCAATTAACATCTCACGGACAAAAATCATTTATTGGAACTGTTCTAAATAATTTTGATTACAATAGTGGTTATAGATCCTACAATAAATATAACCATTCTAAATATTATTCAAGAGTTGATGAAACAAAGCAAAAAGAATGGGTTAATTCTTAAAAATAATATAAAAGCAAAAAAATTAAGCCTCAGAAATGAGGCTTTTTTATTGTACCCCGGAGAGGATTTGAACCTCCGACCTGCAGTTTAGGAAACTGTCGCTCTATCCTACTGAGCTACCGGGGCTTTATATGTTTACTTTCCTAATACAAAAAATAATAATAATCCTTTTGTTATCAAATTTACAATTTCTTAATGTATCAAAATTGTAATTGCCTTTCTTTTTAGATAGTTTTACAATTATAAAATTAACTATTACATTCATTTTAGGAGTTTTAATAATGACAACAATCATTGATATTTTAGGTAGAGAAATTTTAGATTCCAGAGGCAATCCAACCGTAGAAGTTGAAGTACTATTGGATTCAGGAATTATTGGTCGTGCTGCAGTTCCAAGCGGTGCGTCAACCGGTGAACACGAAGCAGTTGAATTGCGTGATGTTAAGAAAAAAAGATATTTAGGAAAAGGAGTTCAAAAAGCAGTTAGTAATGTAAATGATATTATTGCTGATTTGTTAATTGATTTTGATGCCGCTGATCAAGTTGCGATAGATAATTTTTTAATTGAATTGGATGGAACACCAAACAAATCTAAATTAGGTGCAAATGCAATTTTGGGAGTTTCACTTGCTTGTGCAAAAGCTGCAGCAGAAGCTTTGGAATTACCACTTTACAGATATATCGGTGGAACAAGTGCAAGAGTCCTTCCAGTACCTATGATGAACATTCTAAATGGCGGCTCGCACGCTGACAACACTGTTGATTTCCAAGAATTTATGATTATGCCTCACGGAGCTACAAGTTTTGCTGAAGCTTTAAGAATGGGAACCGAAACTTTTCATTCTTTAAAATCTGTATTAAAGAAAAACGGTTACTCAACATCTGTTGGCGATGAAGGTGGATTTGCTCCAAACTTAAAATCAAATGAACAAACTTTAGATTTAATTCTTGAATCAATTACAAAAGCCGGTTACAAACCTGGAAAAGAAATTAGTCTTGCTTTGGATGTTGCATCAAGTGAAATGTATGATAAAAAGAAAAACAAATATGTATTCTTCAAATCAGATAAATCAGAAAAAACTTCCGATGAAATGATTAAAATTTATGAAAAGTTAGTTAAGAATTATCCTATCGTTTCAATTGAAGATGGTTTAGATGAAAATGATTGGAAAGGCTGGAAAAATTTAACCGATGCTTTAGGCAAAAAAATTCAATTAGTTGGTGACGATTTATTTGTAACAAACACACAAAAATTATCTAAAGGAATTGGGGAAGGAATTGCAAACTCAATTTTGATTAAAGTAAATCAAATTGGAACTTTAACAGAGACTTTAGATGCAATTGAAATGGCAAAACGTGCCGGTTACACAAATGTAATCAGCCATCGTTCAGGTGAAACAGAAGATACAACTATTGCTGATATTGCCGTTGCTACCAATGCCGGTCAAATTAAAACCGGTTCCGCAAGCAGAAGTGATAGAATTGCAAAATACAATCAGTTGTTAAGAATTGAAGAAGAATTAGATTCTACAGCAATTTATCCGGGTTTAGCAGCAATTAATTACAAATAAATTTATTTGAATTGGTTTATAAAAGCGTCTAATTTTAGGCGCTTTTTTTATGTTCAAAATAATGAAATTGTTTCAATCGAAATGGTTTAAGAACTCTTAGGAATGTTGTGTAATTTGTTTCAATTATTTTTAATGTAATTTGACATACTTCTTACAACAAAAATAAATGTTCCAACAAGAAACGCAATAATTAACGAAAAGTATAAAATAGTTTCCATTATTTTTTCTCAGTAAATTATTCTATCAAATAAAAAGGAATTACATAAGTAAATTGTGATTCCAAACAATTTATTATCGAAAATAAAATTTTTATAATTAAGTGAGTTTTTAGTTACAAATAAATTGGATTAAATTTTATAAGTCAAATATGCAATTCATTGGTGAAATTTCAGCATTAATTACAGCATTTCTTTGGTCGGGAACAGCAATTGCTTTTTCAGAAGCTACAAAAATTGTCGGCTCATTTGTCGTAAACATTACCAGATTATTGATGGCAACACTTTTTCTCATAATTACAATTTTAATTTTTAACTTAAACTTCCAAATTACTTTTGAGCAAATTTATTTATTAGGATTAAGCGGAATTATCGGATTGGTATTTGGCGATGGATTTTTATTCAAATCATATCAATATATTGGTGCAAGATTGAGCATGTTAATTATGACTCTTTCTCCCGCCGTGGCTTCATTTGCCGCATATCTTTATTTAGATGAATCTTTATCCTTTTGGGGAATTATTGGAATTGTAATTACTATTTTTGGAATTTCTTTAGTTGTGCTAAAAAGATCAGAACAACCTTCTGGTGATTATAAAAAAAATAATATTGGATATTTGTTTGCATTTTTAGGTGCAGTTGGGCAAGCAATAAATTTAATTTTTGCAAAACAAGCATTTCAGTTAGGTGAAATAAATAGTTTTGTAGCAACTTTTTATAGAATGCTTCCATCAATTTTTTTAATGTATTTTATTGGTTTAATTTTTAAAAGCAGAAGAACAAGTTTTTCAATTCTGAAAGAAAAAAAAGAAGCTCTTAAATTTATAATTATCGGTTCATTGATTGGTCCATTTTTAGGAATAACTTTTAGCTTGATTGCAATTTCACATACAAAAATTGGAATTGCCGCAACACTTATGTCAACCGTACCAATATTGATGTTGCCAATTGTACGATATTATTTTAAGGAAAAATTGTCTTTTATCTCAATTCTTGGAGCTGTTGTTGCAGTAGTTGGTGTTGCAATTTTATTTCTTAAATAATTTACTTTCTTCCCTTTTTAAATTCATAAATTATTTTTCCAAGATTTGCAAGAAAAGGCAAACCAATTTCATCGTATTCATATTTATCATCATTGTAAATTTGATCTTCATTAACATGAATTACAGCTGATAAGAAAAACTCAATTTTATTTTCTTTATCTTGAATAAAGGCGTTATCAATTAAATATCCGTAAGCTAATCCGCTTTTGCTATGAATTTTAATATTATTTGGAATTGGATTTTTTGAATCGCCAAACATTAAAAACTTTACATATCCATCATAATATTCGGTAGAATCATACTTCGGACATTCACTTTCTCTGGGAAGCATACACATATATTTATTTAAAAATTTATAATCATCTTTGTTTAAGTTAAATCTTTCTTCTTTGTTAAATAGTTCCGGATAAGTAATTCTAATCATCAAATTATGCTGATCTCTCAATCCAAAAAAATTATTCTGCGAAAAATCTTTTGGTTCATTTATTAAAATATCATTTGAATAATAACCAATTCCCTTTTTCATTTCGGTTAAATTTAATTGATTATTTGTTCCTTCAAACTTTGCCGGTTGTTGATAAATCACATTATTATTTTCATCATAAAAATTAATTGGATTAGTTTGCTTATTTTGTTCTTCGGTTCTTGCAACTTCCAATCTGTGAACAATTTTAGTATTAGCAAATCCCCTATTTTGCAAACGTTCATTAATTTCTTTTTGTCCGAGAAAATCATACAATCTGTTGAATGCTTCATTATCACTAACTAAAAATATTTTCTTAATATAATTTGCAATATTCGGATAACCGCATTCATCTTTAAAATTTTTATCGAACGAAACTTGATTTTTATAAATGCTATCTATTGATAAATGTGTGAATTTATTAACGCCGGAAATATTTAAATCATTCAATTTTTCTAATGCCAAAATTGCTGCGGGAAATTTTACGGTACTTGCGGGATAAAAATATTTTTGCGGATTTTCATTAAATGAAAAAGTGTTAAGAGAAATTTCACCATTATCGTTTTTATCAATCTGCGTATATATTATTTGGATTTCATACTTTTCTAAATTTTCTATTGCCGGTAATAATTTTTCATAATTATCATTAATTAATTTTTCCAAAATATTTTCAGATTGTCCAAAATTTTGATTTATCATTAAAATTATTCCAAATAAAATTAAAATTGATTTTTTCATTTTTTATAAACTCTAATTTAAAATAGAAATTACTTCTTTATGAATATTTGGAGTTGCGGCAATAATGCTTTCTCCTTCTTCGGCATTTTTACCTTGGTAATCTGTAATTATTCCGCCAGCACCCTTTATAATTGGAATTAAAGCCATTGTATCCCACACATTCATTATTGGATCAATCATTATTTGCGCAAAACCGGAAGCAACCAAATAATATCCATAGCAATCTCCCCATTGGCGATATAGTTTTACTTTCCGCATAAGTTGCTCAAATTTTGGTAAATTCTGAAATTCCTCAACTGCCAAATGATCGGTTGTAAGAAGCACAGCATCTTCAATTTTATTTACATCTTTTACTTTTACTAAATTATCATTTAGAAATGTTTGCGAGTTATCACCAATTAAAAATTCATTAAGTATTGGTTGATGAAAAACTCCAATTACCGGTTTACCATTTTTAGTCAAGGAAATAAGAGTTCCAAAAGTTACAGTTCCGCATATAAAACTTTTTGTTCCATCAATTGGATCCAATAGCCATTGGTATTCCGCTTCTTTATTGTATTGACCAAATTCCTCACCTAAAATTCCATATGATGGAAATTCTTTCATGATTAATTCCCGCAATTTTTCTTCTGTTGATTTATCAGCAATTGTAACCGGAGAATCATCCGATTTAGTTTCAATATTTATATTGCTTCTAAAATATTTACGAATATTTTTACCACTCACATCCGTTAACATTTTGCAAAAATTTGTAAGTTCTAAAATCTCACTTTGAGATAACACCACAAAAACCTCATAATTAATTTGTACTATTCTTTTCTTATTATTGGGTATTAAAATAAATTATTTATGAAACTTTTAGAAGCAACTTCAGAAAATATTAATTTATCTGCGGAAATATTAAAATCCGGCGGACTTGTAGCATTTCCTACAGAAACGGTTTACGGCTTGGGTGCAGATGGTTTGAATAGTTTAGCAGTATCAAAAATTTTTGAAGTAAAACAGCGCCCCTCTTTTAATCCGTTAATACTTCATGTTTCTTCAATAAAAATGTTACATGAAATTGCTGAATTTTCGAGCGAAAAGATTTCCAAAATAATTGATAAATTTTGGCCCGGACCTCTAACATTAGTTTTGAAAAAAAAAGATATTGTTCCGTACATTGTAACATCCGGATTGGAAACCGTTGCAGTAAGAATGCCAAATAATAAAATTGCTTTGGAATTAATTGAAAAACTCGGAAAACCAATAGCAGCGCCAAGTGCAAACAGTTTTAGTAAACTGAGTCCAACAAAAGCCGAGCACGTTGTAAAACAATTAGGAAATAAAGTTGATATAATTTTAGATGGCGGAAATTGTGAAATCGGAGTTGAATCAACAATAATTGAAGTAAATGATGATTCGCAATTTTTATTACGTCATGGTGGAATTGCAAAAGAAAGCATTGAAGAAATAATTGGCAAATTGGATAAACCTAATTCCCTTGCTGTATTTCCAAATTCGCCGGGACAATTAAAAATTCATTATGCTCCAAATATTCCAATTTACTTTTATGATGACGAATTAATTAAGAATTCCTCAAATAAAAATATTGGTGCAATATTCTTTCATAAAATCAAGAATAGTGAAAGGTTTAAAGTTTCAAAAATTCTATCAAAAAATTCAGATTTACACGAAGCAGCTGCAAACTTATTTTCTTTTTTGCATGAATTAGAAAATCTAAATTTGGATTTAATTGTTGTGGAACCTATTAAAAATATCGGACTTGGTGCTGCCATTATGGATAGATTAACAAAAGCTGTGAATAAATATGTATAATTAAAATTAATTATTCCAAAACAACAAGATGAGATGTCTGAGGTTGGTTTTTAATTTCAGAAATCTTTTTCAAATTTACTTCTTTAGCTAAATAATCTAATCCACCATTTTTTACATAGTTTTTAAAATTATTGTAATGATCTTTTCCGGCTAAATATTCAACAACAACATTTAACTTTCCCCAAAATGAATTTGGTGTAGGAGTTATATAATCACCAATTATTATTTTATTTGAAATTTTTTTAATTGCGGATAATAATCCCAATCTTTCATTTTCCTGCATTTCATGAATAACGTAAGTAAGAATTGCAAAATCAAATTTTTCGGAAACTCTTCTGCTAATTTTTTCTATATCTCCATGTACAAATTCAACATTTTTATAATTTCCATTGTGATTAGAATTTGCAACAGAAATATTTTTTGATGATAAATCAATACCAACAATTTTTCTACAATGATTAGAAAGTTGAAAAGCCAATCTTCCAGTTCCGCATCCAATATCTAATACTGAATTGTCTTTACCAACAATTCTTTTAATTTGCTCAAACATTTTATCTTGGTTTGGGGCAATAATTTTATCGTAAAAAATTCCATCATACCAATGTTTTTTATCATTCATATTTTCTAAAACCCAACTAATAATTCAAAAGACATAATTATAATTGCAACAATTAAAATTATTTTAATAATTTTTTCACCTTTTTTTACAGCAACTTTTGCAGCCCACCAAGCTCCAATTCCGCTTCCAGCCGAAAGACTAATTCCATATAACCAATTTATGTTATCAGTAAAAATAAAAATTAATAATGCAGGAATTGTATAAATCAAAACAATTAAGACTTTATGATAATTAACATAAACTAAATTTAATTTTAGAATATTGTGAAGTGTTAACATTAATAAAAATCCAATCCCCACTTGAATAAATCCTCCATAAAAACCTAATGCAAACATTAAAGGGTAAATTGCCCAAGGAAGTTTTTCCAAAATTTTATCTTTCAAAATAACTTTTGAGTTTGGAATAAGCATTGTAACAACAATTCCAATCATTACTATCCCAAGAATTTTTTCAAACAATTCATTTTCAATTTTTGTAGAATAGAAAGCTCCAACAATTGCGCCGGGTAAAGTAAGTAAACTTAATTTTACGCTTAATTTAATTTGACTTACTTTTTGATTGTGAAATGAAAGTGCACCAAAAATACTTTGCGATAGAATTCCCAAACGGTTTGTACCATTTGCAACCGGTGCATCGAGTCCTAAAAATATTAAGATCGGTAAAGTCAAAGTTGATCCTCCGCCAGCCATAACATTTATAAAACTTGTAATAACTCCGGCTGAAAAAAGCAATAATATTTCTAAATAAATATTCATGGAAATAAAATATAATTTTGGTTTGTAACTTTTAACTCCTTTTCGGAATTATTATTTTATAATGTAAAGAAAAATAGTAATATTAAAATTACTATCATTAAACAATTTTTTGCCATTTAGAAAATCAAAAAAAAATAAATTATGAATTACATTGAAATTATTGGCTACGTCGGCTCTGTATTAGTTGCAATTTCACTAATGATGAAAAATATTTTTTATCTGCGAATCATTAATTTAATTGGCGCAGCAACTTTTGCAACTTACGGATTATTAGTTGGAGCAATTCCCGTTTTTATTCTCAACACTTTTATAACACTTGTAGATATTTATTACATTTTTGAAATGAAAAGAAAGAAGGAATATTTTACACTTTTGCCGATCAATAATTCTCACGATTCATTGTTAACTAAATTTTTTCAATTTTATTCAAACGATATAAAAAAGTTTTTCCCAAATTTTTTAATAACTAAAATTAATGAAGATAAAAGTTTTTTTATTTTGCGAAACCTAATTCCAGTTGGATTATTTGCATATAAAGAAATTAATGAACAGAAAATTTTAATCGAACTGGATTATGCAATTCCTGATTACAGAGATTTAAAGAATGCCAAATTTATATATTTTGCTCAGTCAAATCATTTTGAAAAAAAAGGATACAAATTATTAATCGCAGAAACTGAAGTTCAAGCCCACAAAAAATATCTTACAAAAATCGGATTTGAGAAAGATCATAATGATCCGAAGTTATTTTCTAAGAAAATCTAAATGAATTTTAACAAATCCGTTGCTAGAGTTAGAGATTGAAAATTGGCATGAGGAAGTAAAAAAACAATTAGTCAAATAAAAATCTGTGTAAATCATAATTTATTAGTTAAATCTGTGTTCTATTTTTTTTGATTAAATAATTGATTTTTACTTCATATAATTTTATTCACACAATCGGTTAAATTAAATTTTTTATTGCATCATTTAAGAAATTAGGAAGGACTGTATTTCTTGTTAAAATAATATTATCCGGATTTTCTAAATGTTCCACCATATCTTGCAATTTTTTTTCGCCATATTCATCAATAACTTGCTGTTGCCTTTCTCGTTTGCCAAAATGATGCCGCATACTCACAATATCAGCTTCGGGATGAAACTGTGTTCCAACAATTTCATTAGAAATTCTTACAGCCATCATCGCACGTTCAAGTTCAATATGTGGACGAATTTTTTCTAATGCAATTAATTTTGCACCAAATTCTCTAAAAACATTTTTATTGGGATTTACAACTTGATAACTTCTAAAATCCGCACCAAAAAAAATTTCCGGCAAACCTTTTAGAATATTATCCATTCTGCCAATTTCAGTTTTATGAATTGGTAAAATTCCAAATGATTTAGAGTTTCTCGGTATCACATCGCCAAATTTAAAATATCGCGCCATAATTTGGAATGAATGACATATAAAAAAAATGTATTTTTTTTCGTTGGAATTATTTTGGTTATTCGCCCAAATTTTATCCATCAAATTAAAGTATTTCTTTTCCCATTTTGTGCCCTCCCCATCGAAAGGATCGCCGGGTCCGCCGGAAGAAATGTAAATATCATATTCTAAATTTGGAACTTCATTTTTATTTCGCGATTCATAAATTTTATATTCTAAATCAACATTAACATTATTTTTATCAGTTTCTTTCAAAATATCTTGAATACATCTCATCCCTTGATTTTCTTCGCCGTTATACAAATCAATTATTGCAGTTTTAATTTTCACAATAAACTCATTTCTAATTACTAAAGTGCAAATATAGGAATTACCTAAATATTCTACTAAATCTTAAATCATTTCATTATTTTCCGTTGAAGGAAAAATTTTTATGAACAAAGTTTGTAAATGCGGACATGATATAAATCATCCTATCGTTATTCACGAAAGCGAATATTCAAAATGGGGATGGTTTCTTTTCACAATATTGGGATTAAGTGCTAAACCAAAATCAGTGAAATTTATATGTTCAAAATGTAATGAAATTATTTTTAGCACTTCTGAACCGAAAATATTAAAGAAATTTGTAGGAAGATAAATATGTTTATTTCAATAATAAAATTTGTAAGTGAAAATAATTATCATATTTGTTTGATATAAAAATTAACGGAGAATTAAAATGGCTGATCAATTAATAATCGAAAAACAAAAACAAGCCGCAGAAATTTTAAAAGAAAAAAATATTGATATGTGGATGACTTTTGTACGTGAAACCGGAAATATAAAAGATCCGATGATGGAAATGATTGTTGGAACTGGCGCAACTTGGCATTCGGCATTTATTATTACAAAAGATGGAGATACTACAGCAATTATTGGTTCGCTTGAAGAAGCAAATATGAAAACTGTCGGAACATTTAAAAATATTATACCGTATTTAAAATCTGTAAAATCAGATTTGATAAAAGTTTTAGATAAGTATAATCCAAACAAAATTGCATTAAATTTCTCGCGCAATTCTTCTATGGCAGATGGTTTAACTCACGGAGTATACTTAGAATTACTGGATTTATTAAAAGATACTCATTACGTTGAAAAATTTGTTTCTTCCGAAGAAATTGTAGCAGCATTACGAGGAAGAAAATCACAAGTAGAAGTTGATTTTATTAAAGATGCAATTAAGGAAACATTAATAATTTTTGATGAAGTTACAAATTTTCTTGAACCGGGAAAGACGGAAAAAGATGTTGCAAATTTTGTACGACAAAAAGTTAAAGATCGCGGATTTGAATTTGCTTGGGATGAAGAACATTGTCCCGCAGTATTTACCGGACCAGATACAGCCGGAGCTCATTCTGGACCAACCAATAAAAAAATTGAAAAAGGTCATGTTATTAATATGGATTTTGGAATAAAGAAAAATGGATATTGTTCTGATCTTCAGAGAACTTGGTACGTTTTAAAAGATGGAGAAACAGAAGCGCCGGAAGAAGTTTTACACGGATTTAATGTAATTAAAAATGCTATTATAAAATCCGGTGAAGCAATGAAACCCGGAAAACTTGCTTGGGAAATTGATAATATTGCACGCAGTTATATTGTTGAAAATGGATATGAAGAATATCCGCATGGATTGGGACATCAAGTGGGAAGAGTTGCCCACGATGGCGGCGCAATGATGGGACCTAAATGGGAAAGATATGGAAATTTACCTTTTCTTCCGTTAGAGAAAGGAAACGTTTTTACAATTGAACCGAGGTTGCCAATTAAGAATTATGGAATTGCAACTATGGAAGAAATTGTTTGGATTAAGGAAGAAGGTATTGAATATTTATCTAAACCTCAGACTGAGATTTATTTGATTAAAAAATAGTAATATGAAATAATATTTTTTTAACTGCGGAAATCTTAATAGATCAGTGTCATCTGCGTTCTATTAATTTTCTAAAATTCTTTAAATATTCTTGTAAGCGGTTTTCCCGGTGCATCTAATTGAATATTAAGAAAATATCCAAATGGAGTTTGATAAGTTTCATATTCGGAATTTTTTAATCTCAATTCTGCATTTTCAAAAATTTGTTTTGTAAAATCCGGATTAGCACTGCTTTCCGATAAATGATTAAATGAGTGCAAAATAATTTTATTTGTTTCGTTTTTTCTTGCTGCCCACTTTAGATTTTTAATTAATTTTGTTTCAACATCTGAACTATTTATTTCATCTTTTTCTTCGACATGAATAAATCCTAATATTGCATTTTCTATTTTATCCTTAATCTCAATATCATCGGCAGAATCTAAACCTTTGTGATGAGTTTCAAACAAAAAAGAATTTACATAAAATATCAGAAGCCTCATTTTAATTTTCCTCTTTAAAACTAAAAATTGAATTTGGATCAACTCGTTTATCAAACCATTGAACTCCCCAATGCAAATGCGCACCGGTTGATCTACCAGTTGTTCCAACTTCTCCAATTATCTCACCTTTTTTAACTAACTGTCCTTCTTTAACAAAACTTTTACTTAAATGTAGATAAAATGAGTTTAACCCTAGTCCGTGATCCAACAAAATATAATTTCCGCTATAATAAAAATTATCAGCAGAAAGATGAACTACTCCATCTGCCATTGCTTTAACCGGAGTACCAGTCGGTGATGCAAAATCAATTCCGTTGTGAATATTTTTCGGCACGCCATTTAATATTCTTTGACTTCCAAATACACTTGATATTCTTGCGTTGCTAATTGGTTTTATAAATCCTCCTAAATATAATGCATCTTTCACACTTCCAACTTTTTCTCTTGCTGCTTTCGATATTTCTCTTTCCTTTTCAATTCTTGGTAATTCTTCATTTGGTGCTTCAACATATTTTTGTTTCATTCCATTGATTTTTTGAATATTATATTTTTCCTTTTGAGGAGTAATTTTTTTTATAATTGTTTTATTTTCAAATTTGAATATTAATACATGCTCAACTGAATCATCTCTATCAAATCCTAAAACAAAATTTCCATTTTCGTCAAAAGCAATTTTTACAGAATCGATTGTAATTTCTTTCACATTTTCGGTTTTTCCAAATATTAAATTTCCTTGTTTAAACTCTCCGTTAAACTTTACTTCTTGTGGAAGTATAATTGCAGATGAAAAGAAAAAACTGATAAATATTATTCTAAAATACATTTTTTACCTTAATTAAATTAGAGACATTAAAATAGCGCAAAGCCAAGCCCCATATGTTCCAAGAGCATATCCAAGAACAGCAAGCAAAACACCCACACTTGCCAGCGACGGATGAAATGCTGCAGCAATAATTGGGGCAGAAGCTGCTCCACCAATATTAGCTTGACTTCCAACAGCTAAAAAGAAAAACGGAGCTTTAATAATTCTGCCAACGATTAACATAAATACTGCATGGAATGAAATCCAAATTGAAGTAATTAATAAAAGTTGAGCATTTTGAAAAAATCCTAATATATTCATTTCCATTCCAATGGTTGCAATTAGAATATAAAGAAATAAATTTCCAACTTTTGATGCACCATGATTTTCTAAATTTCTAAATTTGGTAAAACTTAAAACTAATCCGCCCGTGGTTGCCAAAACAATTAACCAGAAAAAATTTGATGTTAAGCTAAACTTTGCCAGCTCCGGAAAATTATTTTGAAAAAACGGAGTAATTATATCTGCAAGAAGTTGTGAAAGTCCGGTTACACCAAATCCCACCGCAAGAATTTTCATCATGATTGGTGTATCTGAAAAATCAAATTTATCAGAATGATTTTTATCAATTCCCTTTTTAATAGCTTCAATTGACTTTAAATCTACTTTTAAAAATTTATCTAGCTTTTCAGAAATTCCTACTCCGTACAACAGTACTGCAAACCAAACACTATAAGTTAAAACATCAATAGCAATAATTGCAGAAAACACAGAATCGTCAACATTAAAAATTTCTTTCATTGCTGTTTGATTTGCCCCACCGCCAATCCAACTTCCGGCAATTGTGGAAAGTCCTCTCCAAGTAGCCAATGAACCATCTTGAATAATAAAATCCGGGAAAAAAGTTGAAACCAAAAATACGGAAATTGGTCCTCCTAAAATTACACCAAATGTTCCCGCAAGCATCATTATTATTGCCTTTGGACCTAATTTTAAAATTCCATTAAAATCAATTCCTAAAGTTAAAAGAACTAAACTTGTTGGAAGTAAATATCTCGAAGACATTTTATAAAGTTGTGAATCTTCCGCAGAAATTATTCCTATTGAATTCAATATCCCCGGAATAAAGTAACATAACAGTAGCGATGGAATATACTTGTAAAATTTTACCCAAAAATTTTTTTTACTTTTTGAAGTTGTAAATACAAATGCAAGAATTATTAGCAATATTGCAAATACAACAGAATCATTTGTAATTGGGAAATTCATAATTATAACAATGTTATGTAAAATTAAAAGTTAAACAAATGATTTATGAAAATCATTTCAAAAATCATTGGACGTAATTTTAAATTGAATTAACAAAATAATTCACATAAAAAATGTATTGCTTGTTATTGGGAATTAAAATAAAAATATTTATTTATTAAATTAAATAATGTTAGCAATCAAAATGTTAGAAATAAATAATCTTCAAAGTTTACTTAAATTTAAATTTTCCATTCAAAAATTTCTCAACAAACTTCCAATACCAGAATATGCTTTGTTCAGCATTTATGCAATTTTTATTGGAGCAATGGCGGGAATTGCAGCGGTGTTTTTCCATAAATCAATTGGATGGACAACAGAATTATTTTTTAATTCAAACACAGAAAGCTTTTCTTATTTAATACCTGCAATTGGTTTATTTATTTTAAGTATAATGACATATTTTGCACCGAACATTGCAAAAAGAAAAGGCGTTTCCGAAGTTATAAAAGCAGTATCGCTAAGAGGTGGATATACACCATTTCGAATAACGTTATTTCATTTTTTTGCTCCAGTAATTTGCATTGGTTCCGGAAATACACTTGGTCCGGAAGGTCCTACTGCGCAATTAGGAGGAGGAATTTCTAGCAAAATAGGAAATATTATTGGAATGTCTGATTCTCGCAGAAGAATTTTTACTGCTGCTGGAGCCGGAGCTGCTATTGCTGCAGTTTTCAATTCTCCTCTTGGTGGAATATTTTTTGCGCTAGAAATTATTTTGTTAAATGATTTTCAAACTCAAACTTTTTCTGCTTTGGTTTTAGCATCTGTAACTGCAAGTTCAATTTCAAGAATTATTTTAGGCAACCAACCAACTTTTCTTTTTGGTGAAATTTCAATTGGATCATATTCTGATTTTTATTTATATGCAATTTTGGGAATTCTATCCGGATTTTTTTCATTACTGTTTATTAGATATTCAGAATTTATTGATAAACTTTTAAATAATAAAATTCTTCACACATTTCCAAGATGGGTGGTTATGGCCTTTGTGGGCTTGGCTATGGGCTTTGCTGGATATTATTTCAATGGAATTTTAGGTATAGGTTACAATACAATTAATAGCATTCTTGCTTCAAACGAAATTTGGCAAGTTGTATTAATTCTTCTCATTCTCAAATTTATTTTAGTTCCAATAATTTTATATTCCGGTGGTTTTGGTGGAATCTTTGCTCCGTCTTTATTTATTGGCGCTTGTCTGGGATTTTTATTCTCATTTGCATTAAATCAATTTTTTGGAATGCAGCTTGATACTACGGCTTATGTTTTAGTGGGAATGGGAGCTGTTCTTGGCGGAATAAACACAATTCCAATTTCTGCAATTCTAATAATTTTTGAAATGACAAAAAATCATACTTTTATTTTACCTTTAATGCTAGGGGTAATAATTAGTACAACAATTGTTCAAATAATATTGAAGGGCTCAATTCATATTAAACATCTTGAGCGTGAAGGTTACAGAATTTCAAGTGGAAAAGAAACTAACATTTTAAAATCAATTTTTGTTGAAGATATAATGCGCGATGATATTTTATTAATTCCCGAAAATACTTCAATTTCAAAATTGATTAGTTTACTAATCGAAAGTCCTCATGCAACTTTCTACACAATTAATAAGAATGGAAAATTAGTCGGTACAATAACAGAAAATGAACTTCGACCAATAATCACAGAGTACGAACAAATACGAGATACATTAGTTGCCAGCGATATTGCAAAATCTGAAGTTCTAACAGTTTTTAAAAATGATGATCTTGATCATATTCTAAAATTATTCGGAAGTAGTAATGTTGATCAATTACCCGTTGTTTCGGTAAAAGATTCTCTAAAAGCAATTGGAACTATTTGGCGACAAGATGTGATTTCTGCTTATAACCAAGAAAGTTTAAAACATAATTTAGCGGAAGGATTTGCAAACGAAATTAAATCAATTGATAAAACTCACGTTTCAAAAGTCGCTGAAGGATTTTCTATTGTTGAGTGCAATGTAAATTCTACATTTATTGGAAGCACTTTAGCTGAACTGCGTTTGAGAAACAAATATGGTTTAGAAGTTTTAATGATCAAGCAAAAAAAATCTTTGTTTGATGAAAACACGGAAACACCGAAACTAATTATTCCAGATCCAAACTATGTAATTAAATCAGATGATATTCTTGTTTTATTCGGTTCCGATGAAAACATTGCTAAAACTAATGAATGGAAATGAGATAAATTAAATGTCAAATAACATAATTCAAAAAATTAAATAATTATCAAAAAGTAATTTTCAAAACATTTAAAAGAAATTAATTCTCATTAACAATTTTCATTTCTGATTTTTTGTATTTTAATTTGATTAAAGTAATTTGGAATTTTTTATCATTAATTTTTTTGGAAAATAATGCAAACCTACATTGCTTTGCTGCGCGGAATTAACGTAAGTGGTCAGAAAAAAATTAAAATGGCTGACTTAAAAATAATTTTAGAAGAATTAAAATATGAAAAAGTACAAACATATATTCAAAGTGGAAATGTAATTTTTAATTCAAAGAGTAATGATGTAAAAAAACTTGCAAAATTAATCTCAAACAAAATTAAAACTCAATATAATTTTGATGTTGAAATAATTGTCAAAACTCCAGAGGAATTTAAATTCGTTTTGGATAATAATCCTTTCATCAAACAAAAAAAAGATAAGGAAAGGAATTATATAACTTTTCTTTTTTCAGAACCCGAAAAAGAATATTTAGAAAAACTGAAAGAAATCAGCTTTCCACCGGAAGAATTTTTTTTATTAAATAAAATAATTTTCTTTTATTCTCCAAACAATTACGGAAATGCAAAAATGAATAATAATTTTTTTGAGAAAAAATTAAATGTTATTGCAACTACAAGAAATTGGCAGACAGTAAATAAATTATTTGAGCTTTCCCAAAATAAATAGTTTCAAAATTATTAAATGAATATTTTAATTCTTTCTGAAAAAGACAAATTAAGTAATAATCTATACCGCATTTGTGATGAGCGATTTATACATGTTAAAAATATTTTAAAATCTGAAATCGGTGATATTCTTGAAATAGGATTGTTAAATGTTCAACTCGGAAAAGCTAGGATAGTTTACTTAGATGAGAAAAAATTAGAACTCGAAATTATAGATTTATTCGATACAGAAAAAACTAAATTAAATATTGATTTAATTTGTGCTTTACCCCGACCACAAACTTTAAAGAAAGTTTTAGCAATTTCTGCAACAGTGGGAGTTAGAAATTTATTTTTCATTAAATCTGAAAAAGTTGAAAAAAGTTATTTTCATTCACCACTTTTATTTGAAGAAAATTATACAAAATATTTAGTTGAAGGATTAAGTCAAGGTAAGCAAATTTTTCTTCCCAATGTTTCATTTCATAATAGATTTAAAATATTTTTTGAAGATGAATTTCATTCAAATAATTATGATACAAAATTATTAGCACATCCTAATTCTGAAAATAATTTATTGAAATTTGATTTCAGCAATATTAATAATATTGTTGTTGCTATTGGTCCGGAAGGCGGTTGGAATGATTTTGAAATTAATTTTATGCAAAGTTTGGGTTTCAAAAAGTTTCTATTAAGCAAAAGTATTTTACGTGTTGAAAGTGCAATAATTTCTGCATTATCTCAAATTGAGTTAATAACAAAGCTTTAATTTTATGAAAATAATAAATAAAGACAATTGGAAAAGAAAGGAACATTATAATTTTTTTTCGCAATTTGAAGAACCTTTTTTCGGAATTGTAACAGAAATTGAATGCACTAATGCATATAAATTTTGCAAAGAAAATAAAATTTCATTTTTTGCTTATTATTTACACAAATCCATTCTATCAGTAAATCAAGTTACAGAATTAAGAACCAGAATTGTAAATAATGAAATCGTTTTGTATGATGAAATTCACGCAACATCAACAATAGCAAGAGCAGATGAAACCTTTGGATTTTCATTCATACCATTCAATTCCGATTTTAATATTTTCAATAATTATCTCAAGCAAGAAATTCAAAACGTTCAAAACTCCAGCGGTTTACGTTTAACTGAAAATTCAAAAAGATTAGATGTTATTCATTATTCACCGCTTCCGTGGATTAAATTTTCAGCTTTATCGCATGCAAGAAATTATAAAATGAATGATAGTGTTCCAAAATTGTGTTTTGGAAAAATGTATGAACAAAACAGCAAACTTATGCTTCCGGTTTCTGTCCATGCTCATCATGGATTAGCTGATGCTTTTCATGCTGCAAAATATTTTGAGTTGCTTCAAAATTATTTGATAAATAATGAATTGTAATAATAGTTAAAAAGAAATATTTTTCTAAAAAAGAAGAAAATTTATGGAAAACCTTTTTGATGGTGTTAAAGAATTTAATTCAAATGATTTTTTAGAACACAAAGATTTGTTTGCTGAACTTGGTAAAAAACAAAATCCCCACACACTTTTTATTGGCTGCTCAGATTCCCGACTTGTTCCAAATTTAATTACCAAAACTTTACCGGGAGAATTATTTGTAATTAGAAATATTGCGAATATTGTTCCCTATTACAGAGTATCACAAGAATTTGCAGCAACAACATCTGCTATAGAATATGCAATAAAAATTTTGAATGTAGAAAATATTTTGATTTGCGGTCACTCAAACTGCGGCGGATGCAATGCATTGTTTTTTGATGAACAACAATTTTCAGAAATCCCAAATACAAAAAAATGGCTAGAGCTTTCCAATTTAGTTAAACAAAAAATTAATAATATTCCCGAAATTCATTCTGATCATGCAAAAAGAGAATGGATGACCGAACAATTAAATATTGTTGAGCAAATGAAACATCTTTTAACTTATCCGTTTATTAAAGAAAGATTTAAGAAAAATGAATTGAAAATATTAGGCTGGTATTATATTATAGAAACTGGTGAAATTTTTAATTACAGCACTGAATCCAAACAATTTGAAAAAATAGAATAATTTAATTGGAGGAAAAATGAAAATTATATTTTTATTAATAATTGCTTTAACAACATTTGCTTGTAGCAAACCAATAGATAAAGAAAAAGTTAAAAACGAAATCGTTGAAACTGAAAAACTGTTTGAAATAATGTGTAAAGAAAAAAGTATTGAAGAAGCTTTTGAATTTTTTGCAGATGAAAAAGCAGTAATTAAAAGAGGAAATGATTCTTTAATTTCCGGCAAAGAAAATATTAAAAATTTCTACGGGAAAGAATTATATAAAAATGCAAAAGTGAATTGGAAGCCAGATTTTATTGATGTTTCTGATTGCGGTAATCTTGCATATTCATACGGAAAATATGTTTGGATAATTTCTAGCGATAGTTCAACAACCGAATACAATGGAATTTATACTACAATTTGGAAACGCCAATCAGATAAAAGCTGGAAATATGTTTGGGATTAATTTTTGTGGAAATCAACTTGGATAAAAAGGAACTTAAAAAAAAATATTTACAAAATCCTCCGGCAATGGGAATTTTTAAAGTGGAGAATTTGATAAACAAAAAAATTTTTATTGATTATGGATTAAACGTTAAAGGAAAAATTAATAGCTGTAAGTTTCAGTTGGATAATAATTCACATCCAAATAAAAGTTTACAAGAAGATTACAAAATTTTTGGAAGTGTGAATTTCTCTTTTGATGTTGTTGATATTTTAGAACCAAAAGAAAATGAAGCAAAAATCTATGTTGAAGAATTAAAAATTCTTGAGGAAATGTGGATAGAAAAACTTCAAAGTTTTGATGAGAAAGGTTACAATAAATTAAAAAGTTAGTTTAGGATTACGAAATATGAAAATTTTATTTTTATTTATTCTTGTTCAATTCTCAATTCTATTTGCTCAAAATGAAAAAATTGTAATTCTTGAAACTACAAATTGTAATATTGAAGGAAGTTTACTTTTTCCCTACAAAACTAACGATATTCCGGTTGCGTTAATTATTGCCGGTTCTGGACCAACAGATAGAGACGGAAATAATTCAATGATGAAAAATAATTCTTTAAAAATGCTTGCGTATGCATTGGAGGAAAATGGAATTGCATCTTTGCGTTATGATAAAAGAGCAATAGGAAAAAGTATTATCAATAATTTTGATGAAAGTAAATTAATTTTTGATGATTATGTTAATGATGTAAAAAGTTGGATTGACTTTTTAAATAATGATAGTTCGTTCAATAAAATAATTGCTATTGGTCATAGCGAAGGTTCTTTGCTTGGAATGATTGCATCTCAAAACACAAATGTAGATAAATTTATTTCAATTGCCGGAGCCGGAGAATCAGCAAATTTAATTTTAAGAAAACAATTGGCAATTCAACCTAAAGATTTTTATGAAACTTCTTTAAGTTATTTAGATAAATTAGAAAAAGGTGAAACGATTGAAAGTGTTGATCAAAATTATTATGCACTTTTTCGACCAAGCATTCAATCCTATTTAATTTCTTGGTTTAAGTATAATCCGCAAGAAGAAATCGCAAAACTAAAAATCCCAATTTTAATTTTGCAAGGAACAACGGATTTACAAGTAAAAGAAGAAGATGCTAATTTTTTGCATAAAGCAAATCCAAATTCCGAATTAATAATTATTGATGGGATGAATCACGTTTTAAAGGAAAGTGAAATGGATTTACAGAAAAATATGCAGACTTATTCAAATCCGGAATTACCTTTAAAGGATGGATTAATTGAATCAATTGTAGAATTTATAAAAAAATAAATTTTCTATTATTTACGGTTTAGCTTCTACAATTTTTCCTTTTGTTTCACCTAAATTTCTTCCCCATTTTGATATTTCATTTAAAATTGGAACTAGTGTTTTTCCAAATTCCGTTAAAGAATATTCAACACGCAAAGGAACTTCAGCAAAAACTTCTCTTTTTATTAAACCATCTTCTTCTAGAGATTTTAACTGTAAGCTCAACATTTTTTCAGTTATATCCGGAATTTGCTTTTTCAATTCCCCAAATCGGTAAGTTTTATTTTTTAAATACCACAAAACAATTGTCTTCCATTTTCCGCCAATATATTTCATTGTTAAATCCATTGCACAATGAAATATTTGTCCTTCAACATTAATAACAAATTCTTTTCCTTTTATTATCATTTTTTTCCTACTGTTAAAATTGACAGTTATTGCAAAAATAATAAACTATACTTAGATTAGCTACTATCATTTTTATAGTAAACGAAAGGGAAATAAAATGAAAATAACAGTTTTAGGAACTGGAGTTGTAGGACAAGTAATTTCAGAAAAATTAATAGAACTTGGTCATGAAGTTTTTATTGGAACAAGGGATATTAATAACACTTTATCAAAAACAAATAAGGATAATTTCGGAAGACCTCCTTTTTCAGAATGGATCAAAATTAATAACACAGCAAAATTGGAAAGTTATTCTACCGCCGCAAAATCAGGAGAATTAATTATAAATGCTGCAAACGGCTCTGGAACTTTAGATGCATTAAAACTTTGCGGTGAAGAAAATTTATCAGGCAAAATTTTAATCGATATTTCAAATCCGCTAGATTTTTCCAAAGGAATGCCGCCAACATTAACAATCTGCAATACTGATTCATTGGGAGAGCAAATTCAGAAAATGTTACCCAATTCAAAAGTTGTAAAAACACTAAATACTTTAAATGCATATTTGATGGTAAATCCCTCAATAATTTCCGGCGATCATAATTTATTTTTAAGCGGAAACGATAAATCTGCAAAAGAAGAGGTTATGAAATTGTTGATTTCATTTGGATGGAAAGATTCAAATATTATTGATTTAGGTGATATTACTACAGCTCGCGGAACTGAAATGCTTCTTCCAATTTGGATAAGATTATGGGGAGCTTTGGGAACTCCGGAATTTAATTTTCATATTGTTAGGAAATAAGAATGAAATAAATTGGCGGGTGTAAATATTACATTCGCCAAAAATATTTATTAAATATCTTCCACATAATTAAGATCATTGCCAAAAGTTTCTTTTAAATGATATGCAGAAACAATTGCAATAATTACGCTCAAAATTCCAACAATTAATGCGCTGTAAATCATTCCGAAAGATCCGCGTAAAAATTCAAACAAAAATGTTATTGGAACAACCGACCCGCGAATAAAATTGGGAACCGTTGTTGTTACAGTTGATCTGATATTTGTTCCAAATTGTTCCGATGCAATTGTTACAAAAACTGCCCAATATCCAATTGCAATACCGAGAGCAACACATAATCCATAAAAATATGTTGATGTAAAATTTGAAGAAAATAAATAAACCAAAATAAAAACAAATGTAAGTGTAATAAACATTATAATAATTTTTTTTCTGCTCTTTAAATACTGACTTAAAAATCCGCTTGCAAAATCTCCAAAAATTAATCCGATGTAAGTAAACATAATTGCTTGTCCAGCAGAAATATTATCTTTTGCTCCAAGAACTTTTCCAAACTCCGGCGAAAAAGTTATAAGCACACCAACAACGTACCAAATCGGCAATCCAATTAAAATGCAATTTAAGTACCTTAAAAATCTTTCTTTTGAAGTAAAAAGTTTAATGAAATTTCCTTTTGAAACATTAGAATCTTTAATTGTTTTATACATTCCGGATTCAAACATTTTAATTCGCATAACTAATAAAATCAATCCAAGAATTCCGCCGATTATATATGAAGTTTGCCAAGTAAAAATTTCCGCAACAATTGCAGCGCCAATTGCACCGCTAACTCCGATTGTAGCAACAATAGCAGTTCCGTAACCACGTAATTCTTTGGGAAGAATTTCACTAATTAATGTTACTGCAGCTCCTAGTTCTCCAGCTAATCCAATTCCAGCAAGCAATCTTAAGAAAGCATACATTTCAATATTTGTAACAAAAGCATTTGCAATATTTGCAATTGAGTAAAGAAAAATTGATCCGAATAAAACCGAAAGTCTTCCCTTTTTATCACCGTAAATTCCCCAAAAAATTCCGCCTATTAACATTCCAGTCATTTGCATATTTAAAAGAAAAACACCGTTTTTAATTAAACCTTCTCCGGCATAACCCAATTCTGTTAAGCTTGGAACACGAACAATTCCGAAAAGTATTAAATCATAAATATCAACAAAATATCCAAGCGCAGAAACAAGAACAGTTGTATTTAATACTTGTGATAATTTACTTTTATTTGATGTTTCCATATTAATTTTTTGTAAGATTGAAAATTGGTTGATAACATAAAACTTTTTTAGAATAAATGTTATTAAAAATTTATTTTATATTTAGTTGATTTTTTTTAGGTGAAATTTGAAATTAACCGAACATTATAACAATCTCTTTTCTGATTTTGTAAACAAACTAAAATTCTCAAATGTAGAAGTTGATAATCAACTTTTCTCCAAAGCTGATAATAGATATGGAATTACTCTTGTTATTGTTCCGCCGGAAATCGTTAAACAAAATATTCAACAATTTTTAAGTGAATTGAAAATCATTGAACCGGAGCAATATTATTACAGAAATTCTGATATTCACATAACTGTAATGTCTTTAATTTCTTGTTATCAAAATTTTAGTTTGGAAAAAATAAAAATTGAAGAATATTTAAGAGTCATAAAAAAAAGTTTAACAAATATTAAAAATTTCTCAATAGATTTTAAAGGAATTACAGCAACTCAATCTGCAATTATGGTTCAAGGATTTCCATCAAGTAATAATTTAAATATTTTGAGAAAAAATTTGAGAAAAGAGTTTGCTTTAACAAATCTTGAGCAATCTTTAGATAAACGATACGCAATACAAACTGCACACTCAACAGTTATAAGATTTCGAAATGAAATTCAACATAAAGAAAAATTTCTACAAATTTTAGAAAAATATAGAAATCATGAATTTGGAAAATTTGAAGTTGAAGAAATAATTTTTGTCGCAAATGATTGGTATCAGAAAAAAGAAAAAGTGAAAATTTT
Organism: Ignavibacteriota bacterium; assembly: GCA_016716225.1. NCBI lineage: Bacteria > Pseudomonadati > Ignavibacteriota > Ignavibacteriota bacterium. Next base: position 833,079 of record JADJWT010000001.1, read on the forward strand.
GGAAAAATTAACATTGGAAAAGTAAATGGATTTAGAAAAACTTAAATATCCTATTGGCAGATTTACAAAACCGGAAATTATAACTTCCGAAATGAGAAATGAATTTATTGATCTAATTAAAAATTTTCCTAATCAACTAAAAAATGAAGTTGAAAATTTAAGTGATGAACAACTTAACACTCAATACAGACCGGATGGTTGGACAATCAGACAAGTTGTTAATCATTGCGCTGATAGTCATATGAATAGTTTGATTAGATTTAAATTAGCATTAACTGAAGATACACCAACTATAAAACCTTATTTGGAAGATCGATGGGCTAAGTTGGAAGATAGTAAAAATTTTCCTATTAGTTCAGCTTTAAAGATGATTGAAGGAATTCATGAAAGATGGACTGCATTATTAAACTCTTTTTCAGAAAATGATTGGAACAAATGTTTTTATCATCCACAAAGCCAAAAAGAAATAAAGTTAGATGAAAACTTATCTATCTATGCATGGCATTGCAAACATCATCTTGCACATATTACGGAATTAAAGAAATCTAAAAATTGGTAGAAATTAATTGAAGAAAAAAAATGAATAAATTTAAATTACTTAGAAAATTTTTAACTCATATTAATCTTGAAAAAGAGATTGATGATTTTGAAATAATTCACAAAGCAATTGAGAAAGATATTGTCTTTAAAGGAACAAATTTATGGATTTTGGTTTTCGCAATAGTTATTGCTTCTGTTGGTTTAAATGTTAATTCAACGGCTGTAATAATTGGAGCAATGTTAATTTCTCCTTTAATGGGACCAATAAATGGAATGGGTTATAGCATTGCAACTTATAATTTTCCATTGCTTCGTCAAGCAATTAAAAATTTTACTTTTGCAGTAGTTGTAAGCTTACTTGCATCAACATTATATTTTACAATAAGTCCAATATATAGCGCACATTCAGAATTGCTTGCGCGAACAAGTCCAACAATTTATGATGTACTAATTGCATTATTTGGCGGTTTAGCCGGAATTGTTGCCATCAGCAGCAAACAAAAAGGAAATGTAATCCCCGGTGTTGCAATTGCTACAGCTTTAATGCCTCCGTTATGTACTGCTGGTTATGGACTTGCTTCCGGTCAATTTAATTATTTTTTCGGAGCGTTTTATTTATTTACCATAAATACAGTTTTTATTGCGCTTTCATCTGTTTTAATTTCACGAATACTAAAATTCCCTATCCGCACTATTGTAGAAGAAATTCATATGGTTAAAGTTAACAGATGGATTTCAATAATTACCACTCTAATCATAATTCCAAGTATTTATTTTGGATATAAATTGGTTCAGAATGAAAGATTTACTGATAATGCAAATAGATACATTCAAAATATTGGAGTTTTTGAAGGAAGTTATTTGTTAAAAAATGAAATTATTCCGGAAAGAAAATCAATAAAATTAATCTATGGCGGTAATCTTTTAAATGAAAACACAAAGAAAATAATTGCGGAAAAAGCTAAGGATTTTAAATTAAATGATGCAGAAATTAATTTTCAACAAGGATTTTCAATAAATCAATTTGATAAAAACGCTACCGAGGTTGAACAGTTAAAAACTGAAATTAATAGATTAAATAATACAATTATTCAGAATCAAAAATTCTTAGATACGCTAAACAATAAATCGAAATTAGGAAAAGTTTTACTTTCAGAAATTAATTCAATTTTTCCGGAAATTATATCATGCTCATATTTTGAAACACCTATACATAGAATAGAGAAAACGGATTCTGTAAATAGTCACTTTGTTATCCTTAAAGTAAAGAATAAATCAAAGCTTTCTAATGATTCGAAAAGAAGAATAACAAATTGGCTTAATTCAAGATTGAAGACTGATAAAATAGAGTTAATTTTTGAATAATCATCTAGTAGGAAATTAAATTTCGATTTTAAAAAAATATTTGGTTAACTTTATAAAAAAAGTAGAATATACTTTTTTAATTTAATTATCCGAAAATAAATTTAGAGAATTATGTCACATACCAAAGAATCTTGGGGATCGCGAGTCGGCTTAGTTTTAGCAATGGCCGGTAATGCAGTTGGATTGGGAAATTTTTTAAGATTTCCGGCACAAGCATCACAAAACGGCGGTGGCGCTTTTATTATTCCGTATTTAATCTCTTTTGTCGTAATGGGTTTGCCATTACTTTATATTGAATGGTCAATTGGAAGACACGGTGGAAAGTACGGACATCACTCAACACCCGGAATGTTCGACGTTATGGGAAAATCTAAATTCTTAAAATATATCGGCGTGTTTGGTTTATTTTCCAATTTAACAATAGCTGCTTACTACACTTATATTGAATCTTGGACTTTAGCTTATGTATTTCATTCAATTACCGGAACTTTTTTTGATGTGAAACCCACAGATTTTTTCCCAAGTTTTTTAGGTGTTCATGAATCGAGCATTTTTGCATTACCATATGAAGCTTTCTTCTTTTTTGTTGTTACCCTTCTTTTAAATGTTTGGATTCTTTCTCGCGGCTTGGCAAAAGGAATTGAAGTAGCTGCAAAAATTGGAATGCCATTATTAATTTTATTTGGAGTTATTTTAGTTATTAAAGGATTAACACTTGATACAACCGATCCGGGTGTTATTCAAGATCCTTTGGTAGGATTAAATTTTGTTTGGGAACCAAATTTCAGCGGATTGTTTAATCCTACAACTTGGCTTGCTGCTGCGGGTCAAATATTTTTCACGCTTTCTGTTGGCATGGGTTCAATTCACTGCTATTCAGCTTACGTTAAAGAAAAGCAAGATATTGCACTTAATGCTTCATCTGCCGGATGGATGAATGAATTTGTAGAAGTAGTTTTAGGCGGATCGTTATTAATTCCAATTGCAACAGCTTATCTTGGGCTTCAAGTTGTGCAAGCATCTACAGCTGGCGGTAGTGGTTTTGCATTAGGATTTTTAACATTACCAACTTTATTTAATAATTGGGGATGGTTTGCACCAATTGCCGGTGCAATGTGGTTTGGATTATTATTTTTTGCCGGAATAACTTCTTCTCTTGCAATGGGTCAGCCAATTTTGGCTTTCTTCAATGATGAATTTAAAATTCCACGTGAGAAAGGAGCAATCTTAACCGGTTTGGCAATTTTCACTTTGGGATTTATTTGTGTTTGGCTATATCCCGGCGGTTCGTTTGATGAATTTGATTTTTGGACGGGAACATTTTCACTTGTTGTTTTCGCACTTTTAGAATCAATAGTTTTTGCTTACGTTTTTGGAATTGACAAAGGTTGGGCAGAAATTACACGGGGTGCAGATATAGCAATTCCTAATATTTTTAAATTCCTAATTAAATACGTAACTCCCGTTTTTATTTCAATAATTTTTATTGGTGCTGCAATAAAACCAAATGTGGATTGGTCAATAGCAATTTCAAATTTATTTTCCGGCAACGGCTGGCAATTTGCCCCGGATAGTGTAATTGGTGTAATATTTCACGTTGGTGCAGAAAATACAAAATGGTTTATTAATGGATTACCGACAAGAATTTTTGTACAAGATTTTACAAGAGTTTTGTTGATGTTAACATTTGCGGCAATTGCATTTATGGTTCACAAATCTTGGAAGAAAAAGAAATTACTAAGAAATGGAGTAAATGAAAAATGAGTACTTCCGCTTTAATTATGATGTTATCAGCTTGGGCAGTAATTATTTTTTTTACGGTAAAATTTTTTCTTAAGATTTTGAAAACTCCGCAAAAAGAATAAATATTAATTATTTATTAGGAGGAATATTTAATTGCGTTGCCGATTGTAGACCTTTTGAGACTTCTGGAATAATTCCCAATTTAATATAAATTGGTTTTGTAAATTTTCTTATATGAGGTAATTTTCTGTAAAACCAAAATGCCGTAATTAAACTTATAATTCCCATTAACAAAACAGTATTTGATGCACCAATTTTTCCAGCTAGAGTTCCTGCAAGCAAGCTTCCAAGCGGAGCAGTTCCCATAAATGACATAACATACAGACTCATAATTCTTCCGCGTTTATCTTCATCAACAATTGTTTGCAATAATGTATTTGCGGAAGCCATCTGCGTCATCATTCCCCAGCCGATAAATATCATTAATGGAATTGAAAAATATAATGATCTCGATTGTGAAAAAAATATTAACCCAAATGAAAAAACTGTTGTAGCAATAACAATAATTTTTCCTAATCCCAAAACAGTTTTACGCGAAGCTAAATAAATTGCACCAATAAAAGCTCCTATGCCGATTGCTCCAAATAAAAATCCTAAAGTACTAGCGTTTCCTTGTAAAATATCTTTGGCAAAAATGGGCATTAAAACTGTGTAAGGCATTCCAATTAAACTCAAAACTGCAATCAGCAATAACAAAGTTCTAATTGGAATAAAATTGAATGCGTAAACAAATCCTTCCTTAATTCCTTTTAATAATTTCTTATCTGAAATTTGTTTTTCTATATTTTCAAATTTCATCAACATTAATGCTATAATAACCGCAAAATAGCTTATCGCATTTATTAAAAAACAAATCCCTTCGCCAAAAGATGAGATAATAAATCCAGCAACAGTTGGTCCAATCAATCTTGAGGCATTAAACATTGATGAATTAAGTGCAATTGCGTTTGGTAAATCATCTCTGTGTTCAACTAAATCAATTACAAAAGATTGTCGCGTTGGCATATCGAATGCATTTATCAATCCGTTAAAAATTGCAAGAAAAATTATATGCCAAATTTGAATAATATTTGTTAGTGTTAAAAAAGCCAAAATGGCAGCTTGAATTAAAGCTAAAATTTGTGTTGATAAAATTATGGAATGTTTATTATATCGATCGGCAAAAACTCCGGCAAACGAAGCAAAAATAAATGTTGGAACTTGTGCCGAGAAACTTACCAATCCTAATAAAAATGGAGAATCTGTTAATCTGTAAACAAGCCAACCAAGAGCAATTTGCTGCATCCATGTACCAATTAGAGAAATTCCTTGTCCGCCAAAAAATAATCTATAATTTCTTGATTTAAATGCGCGCAATATATTTTTTATTGTGGGAGAATTCTCAAACATTGATATTCTAAAGACGTAAATTTTATTTTTATCAAAAAATGTAATTGAAAAATAATTTATTTATCTGCAAAAATTATAACTATTTTTTAGTGATAAAAATTATAAGAAAATATTATGCTTAATTATAATATAGTTTTAGAAAATTCTAATGTTTTACTTCGACCAATAAAATCGGTTGATTTTTACAGTTTTAAAGAAATTACGAATGAACAAAAACTTTGGTATTACTTTGCAAGCGATTTATCAAATTTAGAAGAATTAAAAAATTGGGTCGAAACTGCCGTAAATGATTTACAAAACAAAACTCGCATACCATTTACAATAATTTACAAACCAGAAAATAGAATAATTGGCTCAACAAGTTTTGGAAACTTTTCTCAAAGAGATTTAAGAATTGAAATTGGCTGGACGTGGATTTCAAAAGAGTTTCAAGGAAAAACAATAAATGATCAAGTAAAATTTCTTATGCTGAAATATTGTTTTGAAGAATTAAATCTTACTCGTGTTGAATTTAAAACTGATGTTTTAAATGTTCATGCAAGAATTGCATTAAAAAGAATTGGCGCAGTTGAAGAAGGAATTTTAAGAAGTCATATGTTAATGACAAATAATAGAAGACGCGATTCAATTTACTATAGCGTTCTTAAAGATGAGTGGCAAAAATTAAAAGAATTATCATTAAAATTTGGAGAAATAAAATGATTTCAATATCAAAAAAAATTTTAACAAATAGTTTTAATATTTTTATTCTTATTTTATTTGTAACAGTAAACTCATGCTCTTCAAGTAAGAATGATTCTGATAATTGGATAAGTTTATTTAACGGTAAAGATTTATCCGGATGGAAAATTAAATTTGCCGGACATGAGTTAAATGATAATTATAAAAATACATTTCAAGTAAAAGATGGAATTTTAAAAGTTTCTTATAATGAATACCAAAATTTTGATAACAAATTCGGACATATTTTTTTCAATAAAAAATTCTCAAATTATATAATTCGTGTTGAATACAGATTTGTAGGTAGCCAAGTTGCTGGCGGACCAGAATGGGCAATTAGAAATAATGGAATTATGCTTCATTGCCAATCTCCGGAAAGCATGAGTAAAAATCAAAATTTTCCGGTTTCTATTGAAGCACAAATGCTTGGTGGAAACGGAGTTGACGAAAGATCAACTGGAAATGTTTGTACTCCAGGAACTAATATTGTAATGAAGAAAAATTTAATAACAAACCATTGCACCGGTTCAAATTCCGCAACTTATCATGGTGATCAATGGATAACGATGGAAGTTGAAGTTCATGGAAACGGAAATATTAAACATTTTGTAAATGGTAAATTGGTTATGGAATATGAAAAACCGCAATTAGATCCGAGCGATCCGGATGCTCAAAAAATAATTCCTAAGGATAATAATCTAATGTTGAGTGAAGGATATATTGCGCTTCAAGCAGAAAGTCATCCAACGGAATTCAGAAAAATTGAAATTCTGGAATTAGAATAATTTTATAAATCATGAAACACTTAAATGATTTATTATTATTAGGAAATCCAAAGTTATATGAAATTTCTTTGCCGATAGAAAAATCAGAATTGCATTTAGTAAAATTTTGGGTTGATGAACTTCACAATGTTATGTCGGAAATTCGTGTAAAATATAATTTCGGAAGAGCAATTGCCGCTCCACAGATTGGCATAATGAAAAGATTAATATATATGAATATTGATAAACCGACTGTTATAATAAATCCCGAATTTACTTATTTAAGTGATGAGATGTTTGAACTTTGGGATGATTGTATGAGTTTTCCAAATTTATTAGTGAAAGTAAAAAGACATAAAGAATGTAAAATTAGATTTCTTGATGATAATTGGAATATTGTTGAACTTAGTCTACAAAATGATTTATCCGAATTGTTACAACATGAATATGATCATCTTGATGGAATTTTAGCAACAATGCGCGCAATTGATAATAAATCATTTAAGTGGCGTTAAATATTTTACAAAATTAAATTTTCTTTACATGATAAATATTATACGAACAACAGCAGATAATCCAGACTTTAAAATATTATTTGAACTGCTAAATTCTGAACTTAGAGAAAGATATATTGATCAGGAAATAAAATTTGCACCACATAATTTATTAGATAAGAATGTTAAAATCGTAATAATATATGTAGACAATATTCCAACTGCTTGCGGTGCATTTCGGGAAAATGTGGAAAATAGTACAATAGAAGTTAAAAGAATGTTTGTCTTAAAATCAAACAGATCAAAAGGTTATGGAAGAAAAATTCTAAATGAATTAGAAAAATGGGCAGCTGAATTAAGTTACAAATTTGCAATTTTGGAAACCGGAAATAATCAACCGGAAGCAATTAAACTCTATCAAAATATGGGATACGAGCAAATTCCAAATTTCCCTCCTTATGAAAATATTCCAGAAAGCATCTGTATGAAAAAAAAATTGATTTAAATCAAAAACTTTGGAAACTACTATTGACAAAATAGTTTCCATGTATTATATTGGAAACTAAAAATACAATAATAGTTTCTATAGGTTATGGAAGAAAAAGAAAAAATAGTTTCATTCTCAAAAGATAAATTTCTATCTGATGGATTTTACAAAATCACAATGGATGAAATTGCAAGCGGATTGAGGATGAGTAAAAAAACTATTTACAAATATTTCGCTTCAAAAGAAATTCTTGTGGATGCAGCCGTAAAGTTTTTCCAATCACTTGTACAAAAGAAAATAGAAGATATAATAAAAAGTGATTGCAACTCAATATTGAAAATTAAAAAATTAACAAATTTATTTGCTGAACTTTCTTTGAAAATTAATAATAAAATGATGGATGATTTAAAAAGTTTTCGTCCGGATTTGTGGCAAAATATTGATGAATTTAGAACTCGTAATATTGAAAAAATCTGGAAAAATATTTTTGAACAAGGGAAAAAAGAAGGCTACATTGTTGATTATCCAAGTGAAATAATGGTTCACGTAATTCTTGCCTCAATGCAAAAAATAATTAATCCGGCTTTTTTAATAAATCATAATCTATCAATTAGTCAAGCATTTGAAATTACTTTTGGAATGCTTATTAACGGAATTTTAACAGAAAGTGGAAAAAAAATTTATAAAAAAATTGAGAAGGAAAATAAATTATGAAAAAAGTAGAATTACTCATTCCTCTTCTATTTTCAATTCTAATTATAAGCTGTGGTGATAACAGTGATGAAAATTTAATTAAAGCTACCGGAACAATTGAAGCAACATTTGTAACGCTTAGCGCAAAAGTTTCCGGTGAAATTTTGGAAATTTATTTTGATGAGGGAACAAAAGTAAATATAGGTGATACTATTTTAAAAATAGATAACGAAACTCTCCAACTACAGCTTTTGCAAGCTTCGGCTTTACGACAAAGTGCTGAAGCTCAATTTCAGTTATTAAAAAATGGTTCGCGCAAAGAAGATATTCTTCAAGCGCAGTCTATGTTCAATCAAGCAGAAATTAGTTTGAACCAAGCAGAAAAAGATAAAGCAAGAATGCAAAGTTTACTTGAATCAAATTCAATAACTAAAAAACAATTTGAAGATATTGAAACGAAATTTGAAATTGTAAAATCACAATATTCTGCAGCAAAAGAAAATTTAAGTAAAATTAAAAATATTGCTAGACCCGAAGAATTAAAGCGTACTGAAGCTTCATTAAATCAAGCAATTGCGAATGAAAAAATAATTCAGAAGAATATAAATGATTGTTATGTAGTTTCTCCAATAAATGGATTTGTTGTAGAACAATTTTATGAGAAAGGTGAAACTGTTGCACCAATGTCATCAATTTTGAAAATAGCAGATTTAGAAAAAGTGAATTTGGATATTTATGTAAATGAATTGGAATTACCAAAAGTTAAGCTAAACCAAAAAGTAGATGTTTTTATTGATGCTTATGACGATAAAACTTTTTCTGGAAAAGTAGTTTATATTTCTCCGGAATCTGAGTTTACACCAAAAAATATTCAAACGCCGGATGAACGAACAAAGTTGGTTTACAAAGTTAAAGTAGAAATTAATAATCCAAATTTTGAATTAAAAAGCGGAATGCCCGCGGATGCGGAAATAAAATTGCAAAATTAACAAGATTGCAAGATTTCAAAATTAAAAGAGACAGAAATGAAAATAAAACAATTTGAAGATTTGAAAGTGTGGCAAAGTTCAAGAGAGTTTATAAACAGAATTTATAAATTGACTTCAAATGATAGTTTTAAAAAAGATTTTGGATTGAAAGATCAAATTCAAAGAGCAGCTGTTTCTATTATGAATAATATTGCCGAAGGTTTTGAAAGAGATAATAATAAAGAATTTATTCGATTTCTAATTTATTCAAAAGGATCAGCCGGAGAAGTTAGAAGCTTATTATACATTGCTTCTGATCTAAACTACATTTCGAAAGATGAATTTTCTGAATGCTATAATCTTTCAATTGATATTATTACGCAATTAGCAAATTTTATTAAATATTTAACTAAATCTGAATAATAACATGAATTTTGTAATCTTGATATTTTGCAATCTTGGAATCATGTAATTGAAATGAGTACAATTATAAACATATCCTCTTTCAGTAAATCCTACGGAACAATAAACGCCGTTAACAATATTTCATTTTCTGTTAACAAAGGAGAAATGTTTGGTTTGGTTGGTCCGGATGGTGCCGGAAAAACAACAACAATAAGAACATTATGCGGATTATTAAAATCGGATAATGGAAATATTTCATTGTTGAATTTAGATATTCAGAAAAACAAAAAAGAAATTCAAAATAATATTGGTTACCTATCGCAAAAATTTAGTTTGTACGAAGATTTAACAATTGATGAAAACATAGAATTTTTCGCAGAAATTCATAACGTTAAAAATTATAAAAACAGAAGAAACGAACTTTTGGAATTTACTCGATTGATAGATTTTCGAAATCGTCAAGCTGGAAGACTTTCCGGAGGGATGAAGCAAAAACTGGCATTGGCTTGCAGCTTAATTCACAAACCTAAAATATTATTTTTAGATGAACCAACAACTGGAGTTGACCCGGTTTCACGGAGAGATTTTTGGAAAATACTTTCTAATTTGCTTAAAGAAGAAATCACAATTTTTATGTCAACACCTTATTTAGACGAAGCCGAACGTTGCAATAGAGTTGCACTAATGAACAATGGCAAAATAATTGCGCTGGATTCTCCTCAAAATGTTAAAGAATCAATAAATAAAAAAGTGGTTGAAATTGTTTGCGATGATGTACGAATTGCAGCAAAATTAATCAAAGATAATTTGGGAATGGATGTACAACTTTTTGGTGATAGAATAAATACAATTGTTAATAATGACGATGAGGATTATAAAAAGTTAGAAAAATTGTTGACTGAAAATAATTTTAAAATAACTGATCACAGAACAAACATTCCATCTTTGGAGAATGTTTTTATTCATTTAGTAAACAATGAAAATTTATTGAGCTCAAAATGAAAAATATAATTTTTATTACAATCTTAATTTCATCTTTTAATTTACTTGCGCAGACTGATTCATATTCTCTGCAAGAAATTATTCAATTAGGAATTCAAAACAGTAAAACATTAAAAATTTCTGATGCAAAATTACTTTCAGCTTCAGCAAAAGTTAATGAAATTAATTCGCAAAGATTTCCGCAGTTAAAATTTAATGCATCCTATATGCGATTGAGCGATGTTCCTCCTTTTGAAATTTCTATGTCGTTTTTACCAAATCCAATTAGAATTCAAGATGCAATTTTAAATTCATATAATTTCAAACTATCATTGCAGCAGCCAATATTCACGGGCTTTAAGTTGTCCTCGTTAAATTCTGCCGCAAATTATAATTTAGAATCTTCCGAATTGGAATATTCGAAAGAAATAAATGAAGAAACATTTAAAATAATTTCAGCATTTTGGAATGTTTACAAAATTGATAATGCAAATAAAATTCTTGAAGAAAATTTAAAGAGCTTAGAATCTCATATAAATGATTCGCGTAATTTTTTAGAAAATGATTTAATCACAAAAAATGATTTATTGAAATTAGAAGTTCAAAAATCTACCGTTGAATTAAAGAAAATTGAAGCTGAGAATTCTCTTGAAATTGCAAAAGCATTATTAAACAAAACAATTGGAAATGATTTATCAGATAAAATAGAAATTAAAACTGATGAAATTATTTTTAGAGAAATAAATTTGGATTTAAATAATTTATTAGACGAAGCAAAATCAAATCGACTTGAAATTCAATCATTATCAAAAAAATTATCAGCCGGTAAAGAACAATTAACAGCAAGCAAATCCGGATGGTATCCTTCAATATTTTTAATTTCTGATTTTTATTACAGCAGACCAAACCAAAGAATTTTTCCGCAGAAAGATCAGTTTGATGATACTTGGGATGTAGGAATTTCGCTTAGCTGGGACATTTGGAATTGGGGTTACAATTCTTCGCAATCTCAGCAAGCGGAAAGTAATTTAATTCAATTGGAAACAACTAAAGCACAAATTGAAGATGCAATTGAAATTGAAGTTTACAACGCATTCTTGCAATTTCAATCGGCAATAAAAAAAGTTGAACTAAATAAATTAACATTAGAACAAACAGAAGAAAATTATAGAATTACAAATGATAAATATTTAGTGCAGTTAGTTAGTTCAACGGATTTGATTGATGCAGAAACTTCTCTTTATTCGGCAAAAACTGAACTGTTAAATTCTTTAATTGACTACGAATTAGCAAAAATTAAATTAGATAAAGTTGTTGGGAAAAAAATCTATTAAAAAGGAGTTAGGAGTTAGTAGTTAGCCTTTTGTTCTTACTACTTTCTACTTATCACAAAAATGTTTTCAATAGAAGTAAATAACTTAAATAAAACTTTCGGCAAGTTTATTGCTGTGAACAATATTTCATTCAAAGTAAAAGAAGGTGAAATATTTGGATTTCTCGGTGCAAACGGTGCGGGAAAATCTACAACTATAAAAATGCTTTGCGGATTACTTGAGCAAACAAGCGGTGATGCGCTTATCGGTGGATACAGTATTAAAACTCAAGCTGATTTGGTTAAGAAAAATATTGGGTATATGTCGCAAAGATTTTCTCTTTATAACGATTTAACAATTGAAGAAAATATAAAATTCTTTGGCGGTGTTTATGGTTTAGAAGGCAAAGAATTAACTAACAGAATGCAATGGATTTTAAATACTGCAAATTTAATAGGTAAAGAAAATATTTTAACCGGCTCACTTCCTGGAGGAATAAAACAGCGATTGGCATTGGGTACGGCTGTAATTCATAAACCTAAAATAGTTTTTCTTGATGAACCAACTAGCGGTGTTGATCCAATTTCACGTAGATCTTTTTGGGAATTAATAAACGAACTTTCCGGAGAAGGAATTACGGTTTTAGTAACAACTCATTATTTGGAAGAAGCGGAATACTGCGGAAACATAATTTTGATAAACGCCGGAAACCTAATAGCAGAAGGCAATTCCAAAGTTTTGAAAACTAAGTACCTACAAAATCCAATTTATGAAATTAAATGTAATAATGTTGTTGATGCAATGGAGATTTTTGATAAATCCAATTTTGTTGATGAAACTTCGATTTTCGGAAATTCAATTCACTTAATAATGAATGAAAATTTTACAAATGAAAGTCTGATTTATAATGAATTAAAAAAGTTGCCTCAAATAAAAATTGAGAAAGTTGAGAAAATAGTTCCAACTTTAGAAGATGTGTTTATACACTTGCTGGAAAAGGATAAGAAGTGAGCATAAGAAGAATTTTTGCAATCACTAAAAAAGAATTTAAACATCTTTTCAGAGATATACGAATGTTATCAATTCTCCTTCTCTTCCCCATATTTTTATTGGTGGTTTTTGGTTACGCAGTAAATTTTGATGTGAAAAACATTAAGCTCGCAGTTTATGATCAGAACAATACTGAACTAAGCAGAGAATTTTATAACTCATTAATTTCATCTAATTATTTTCAAATATCACATTTCATAAATAGCGATAACGAAGTTAAAGATGTTCTTGATAAAAAAATTGCACAATGTGTTTTAATCATTCCCAAAAATTTTTCACAAAAATTCTATTCAAAAGAAAATGTAAAAGTTCAATTTCTTACTGATGGAGTTGATGGAAATACTGCAACAATAATTCAGAATTATGTCAATGGCGCAACAGCAAATTTTAATTCACAAAAAACAAACTACATTCTTTCTCAAAAAGGATTAAAATCTTATATGCCTTTTGATTTTCATCCAATATTTTGGTTTAATAAAGATCTTCAAACAACAAGATTTTTAATTCCCGGATTGATTGCAATGATACTTGTAATTGTTGCAGTAGTTAGTGTTTCACTTTCTTTAGTTCGTGAAAAAGAACGCGGAACTATTGAGCAAATTAATGTTTCGCCGATTAATATTATTGAGCTGCTATTAGGTAAGACTTTTCCTTACATTATTGTTGCATTGTTCAACGCAGTATTTATTTTGATATTTGGTTATTTACTTTTTAACGTAGAAATTAAAGGCAATTATTTTCTATTAGCATTTACAACTATTATATTTTTATTCACATCAACAAGTATTGGAATTTTTATTTCCACAATTTCAGATTCTCAACAAATTGCATTTACAATTGCTACAATGGTTTCGCTATTGCCTTCTGTAATTTTATCCGGTTTTATTTTTCCCATTGAAAGCATGCCGCCTTTTATTCAAATAATTACAAACATTACTCCGGCAAAATTCTTTATTCAAATTCTAAGAGCGATTATTTTGCGTGGTGTTGGCATTGAAGCAATTTGGGATCAGATTTTGTATTTATTAATGTTTGCGGGAATTCTACTTTCTCTTTCAAGTAAAATTTATTTGAAAAAGGAAAATTCATAATGAATATCATTTTAAATATTATCAAAAAAGAATTCTCTCAATTTAAACGCGATCCAAAAATGTTTGGAATTGTTTTAGTTGCACCAATTATCCAGCTTATATTTTTAGGATATGCCGCAACTATGGATGTAAACAATGTTCATATTTTGTTTTTAGATAAAGATAAAACTGAAGAAAGCCGCAATTTTATTGAGCGATTTGAAAGTTCCGGATTTTTTTCAATCGACTATTACGCAGAAAATTATGAGGAACTAACTGAACAAGTTAACAAAGCAAAAGTTCTTGTGGGATTTGTTATTCCCAATAATTTTTCTAAAAACATTAATAGAAATGAAACCGTAAAACTTCAAGCAATATTTGATGGTTCCGATGGAAATACAGCTTCAATTGCTGCGGGATATATAACAAAAATAATTTCCGAATATTCTCAAAATATTATAATGGATTACAGAGAAAAAAAAGGAATGAAAGTTTTACCGGTTGGACAAATTTCCGCAGAAGTTAGAACTTGGTATAATCCTTATTTGAAAACAAGATATTTTATGGTCCCGGCTATTGTTGGATTACTATTAAGTATAATTACATTAATTTTAACATCGCTTGCGGTTGTTAAGGAAAAAGAAATTGGAACTCTTGAACAAATAATTGTTACTCCAATAAAACCTTATCAATTAATTATCGGAAAACTTGTACCATTTACAATAATGGGATTTATTTCAGTAATCCTTGTTATTACAATGATGAATATTTTGTTTGGAATTCCGGTTAGAGGAAGTGTAACTTTTTTGCTTGTTGCATCATTCTTTTATATTCTTTCCACTTTGGGTTTGGGACTTTTTGTATCAACAATTTCAAAAACTCAACAGCAAGCTATGATGATAGCAATATTTGGAATAATGATGCCCATGGTTTATCTTTCCGGATTTGCATTTCCAATTGAAAACATGCCTAAAATTTTGCAATACATTAGTTATTTAATTCCTCTAAGATATTTTATTACAATTCTTCGCGGCGTTGTTTTAAAAGGAATTGGAATAGCCGACCTTTGGCAAGAAACTGCAATTTTATTTTTAATGGGAATTTTAATTTTGCTCTTGAGTTCTCTACGATTCAGAAAAAGATTGGATTAGAAGTAAATGAAAAGTTAAAAATCAAAATTTGCCGAATATCATTTTAAATACTATAACAAATCCACAAATTTCAACTAACCTTTAAATATTCTCTTATTTATTAAAATATATTCTGTGATTAATTAAGATTACCAATATCTTTAGAGTCATAATTTAGTTTGGAAAAACTTTGCAGTTTCTAACTCAAAGAAAAATATTATTTTTTTGGCTTCCACTTGCAGCAACTTGGCTTATGATGTCGTTGGAAGGTCCATTTCTTGCCGCAATAATTGCAAGACTAGTTGCTCCCAAATATAATTTAGCAGCTTATGGAGTTGCATTTTCATTCGCATTAATTATCGAAGCTCCGGTAATTATGATGATGAGTGCTTCCACTGCATTGGTTAAAGACTTTGCATCATTTAAAAAATTAAGAAATTTTAATTTCTTTGTAAGCGGAATAATTACAATTTTCATGTTGATAATTTTAATTCCTTCATTTTTTAATTTTATCGCAATTGATTTAATTTCTCTTGATTCTGAAGTTGCCAAATTAACATACAAAGCATTTTTTATTTTATTGCCTTGGCCCGGAGCAATTGGTTATCGCCGATTTTACCAAGGAATAATGATTAGAAATAATCTCACAAAACGAGTTGCTTTCGGCACCGTTATAAGATTGATGATGATGTCTTTATCGGCAATATTGTTATATAATTTTACAAATTTGGAAGGCGCAATTGTCGGAACTTTTTCGCTATCCGTTGCAGTTGTTTCCGAAGCAATTGCTAGCAGATTTATGTCGAATAATATTTTAGTAAAAATTAAAAATGACAATTTTATTTCCGAAGAAAAATTATCATACAAAGGAATATTTAATTTTTATTATCCACTTGCGTTAACATCTTTTATTGGATTGGGTGTTCATCCGATGGTTACATTTTTTATTGGTCAAAGTCGAATGTCTTTGGAATCTCTCGCAGTTCTTCCCGTAATAAATTCTTTGGTGTTCATTTTCAGAAGTTTAGGATTATCTTATCAAGAAGTTGTAATTGCTTTAATTGGAGAAAAAGGTGAACACTATTCATCAATAATTATTTTTGCAAAAAAGTTAGCATTCTTTTTAGCGCTTGGATTAATTACAATTTCAATAACTCCTATTTCTCAATTTTGGTTTAGCACAATCTCCGGTTTATCAAATGATCTCACAGCATTTACAAAAATTCCAACAATAATTATTTCAATAATGCCGGCTTTTACTGTTTTTATAACTTTGCAGCGTGCACTACTGGTTGCTTCTAAAAATACAACACCTATTACATTTGCAACAATTATTGAAGTTACAATAATAATTGTCACACTTTTTGTTTCAATAAAAATATTTGATTTAACCGGAATTACATCTTCAATGATAGCTTTTATAGTTGGACGAATTTGTGCGGTAATTTTTCTTCATTTTCCTTATAAAAATATTGTTAACAAATTTTCAATGAAAGTTTAATTTACGAAATGCTAATCCATTAGTATTTAATATAAAGATACTTTCTTTTCAAAAGATAGCATCTTATTAAAGTTATGAATTAATTACCAATTTAAAACCTATTCCGTGAACATTAACAATTTCTAATGATTCATCTTCCTTTAGATAATTTCTCAATTTTGTAATGTAAACATCCATACTGCGAGAAGTAAAATAATTATCATTTCTCCAAATTAACGGGAGTGCTCTTTCCCTTTCCACAGTTTGATTAACATTTTCACAAAGTAATTTTAATAGTTCATTTTCTTTTGAAGTTAGAGAAACTGAATTACTTTTTAAACTCAATAATCTCTTTTGATAATCAAATAAGTATTTTCCTATTTGATAAACTTCATCAGTATTTGACAAATTTATTGATCTTCTTAACACTGCATTAATTCTTAAAATTAATTCTTCAGTATTAAACGGTTTTGTAATATAATCATCTGCTCCAATATTGAAGCCTTCAATTTTATCTTTCAACATTGATTTTGCAGTTAAAAATATTACCGGAATATTTTTATTTATTGCTCTAATTTCTTTTGCGAGTGTAAATCCATCTTTTCTCGGCATCATAACATCTAAAATGCATAAGTTAAATTTGATTTTCTTAAATGCTTCAATACCCTCTTCACCATTTTTGTAAAGTTCAACTTCATATTTTTTTAGTGATAAATATTCACTCAAAATATTTCCCAAGTTTATATCGTCTTCAACTAATAATATTTTATACTTTTTCATCAATTTATTTTTGGCAAATTAATTATAAATTTGGATCCCTTATTTTTTTCACTTTCAAGAATTATTTTTCCTAAATGAGCTTCAATTATTTTTT
The DNA here is from genome assembly GCA_016716225.1 of Ignavibacteriota bacterium. NCBI lineage: Bacteria > Pseudomonadati > Ignavibacteriota > Ignavibacteriota bacterium. Next base: position 850,605 of record JADJWT010000001.1, read on the forward strand.
TTACTGTGCTTAGTCCAATTCCATTACCTTTTACGTCGTGAATATTTCCGGTAGGAATTCTATAAAAAGTATCAAAAATTTTATTATGATATTTTTTATCAATCCCAATTCCATTATCCTCAATTACAATTTCAAAAGTTGAATTGCTGTTCATTGTAGAAATTTTAATTTCGGGATTTCCAACATTATATTTTATTGCATTATCAATTAAGTTGCTTATTGCGTTTGTGATTTGAAGTTTATCAACTGATAAATTTGTATCGGTTGCCTTTAAATCATAAATAATTTTTCCAAATTTTTTGTCAATTGGTAATTCATATTTTTCACTAACTTCAAAAATTATTTTGTGAATATCTTCATTTGTTTTGTTTAGTTCAAACTTGCTGTTTTCCAATTCTGCGGATGATAAAATTGTTTCCACCATATTTGTTAGTCGCTGCGATTCATTTTTAATTATTGCAGAATATTTTTTTGTATCAATATCCGGTTCTTCATTTATTACATCAGCCGCCAAGCTAATTGTGGATATTGGAGTTTTAAATTCGTGAGTAATATTATTTAATAAATCATTTTTTACTTCTGTTATTTTCTTTTGTCGTATCAACATTTTAATTGTTAAATAAAATAGAATAATAATTAAAAACGTAAGAATTACTGAGATTAAAAGTATCCACCAAATTGATTTGAATAAAAATACATTACGGTTTTTAAAATCGATCACAAGAAAATTCTGACTTTTAATAAAATCATTTGGGAAAAGTTTGATTCTGTAATTTGATTTAAGAATATCATTTTTATCAAAAATATTTTTCGATAAAATTATGCTGTCGTTATTTATTACTCCAAAACCATAATTGCTTTTTATGCCATATTTTATTAGCTCATCGTTTAATAGAGAATCAATTTTGGACTCATCAATTCTTTTTAAAATATTATCAGATTTTTCCACAAACACAAGCTCATCAAAAACATTTTCAATAATTTTGGTTTTTTTATGTATTAAAGTATCAAGATTTTCATTCCACACAATTGTTTCTTGGATTGTACTGTCTCCTTTGTGCTCAATATTTTTCACAACTTTCATAGTTGTAAAATCCGAATCATTTTTCCCGGAAACATTAATTGATAAAACGTTACTATCATTTGTGTTAAAAACCATTACATTATTTTTAATAAATTCTTTTTGCTTTATTTTTTTTTCTACTCTTTTATCAATATATGTTTTATTTAATTTTTTAGGAGAAATTGTTCTAACTAAAACTTTTGCCGCTTCTCTATCTTCAATTGATTTTACCAAATCGCTCAAAGCATTTCCCACATTTTTGTTAAATTTTTCTTCTTCAAGTTTCAGAGCAAGATTGATCCAATAAAATTGAATTGCAATTAATCCAATAACAGCAAAGGTTATAAAGGCAATAATTATTTTTAACGATTTTTCTTTCATGCTGTAAAATTATTGTTAACTATTATCAATTGCATGATTTTAACATTTTTTAACAAAATTTAAGAATCTTTTAACATTATCAAAATAAATTAAATTTTATTTTCACATCAGAAGTTTTTATAACATAAACAAAAGGAGTGAAAATGAAAACTAAATCGATTATCACAATTTTGATAATATTTATCACAATGACATTTTTATCAGCTCAAGAAAAAAATCTTAAAGAAAAATTAAAAAATATTAAAGAAGCAAAAAAAATTGTTATCTCAACAGAGAATGGTGATGTAGTTTTTGAAGGTAAAGAAGCTGAAAAATTATTGCAAAGAATGAAATTGCAAGAAATGAAAAAACGTATAAAAATAATATCTGAAGATGATGAAATTTTAACTGAAGATTTTGAAGGCTTGGATGATGAAGATATTTTAATTTGGAAATCTGAGGATGGAGAAGAAAAAGTAATTAAACATAAAGGTAAGGGTCACAAAATGATGATGTTTAAAAATGATGATGGGGATTTTGATATAATTGAAAATAGAAAAACAATAAAAGTAAAAGTCGATGATGAAAACGGTGAAAAAACGGTTACTGTTACAACTAAAGAAAACGGTGAAGAAAAAGTTGAAACTTACAAAGGAAAAGATGCTGATGAATACTTGGAAAGCATGGAAGAAGAAAACTTGAAAATTGATATTAATGAAGATTCAGATTCAATGTCAATTTGGGTAGAAAAAGGTGATAAAGTAAAAAATAGAATCGAAAAAAATGTAAATGTAGAAATGGAAAATGGTGTTAAAAAAGTAACGGTAAAAACATTTGAAAATGGTGAAGAAAAAGTTGAAACTTATATTGGTGAAGATGCAGAAAAATATTTGGAAAAAATGGAAAGCGAGAATAAAGGTAAAAAAATAATAAAGAAGAAAATAATAAAGTAATTAACTCTCCGCAAAACTGCTGAAATAATAAGTTTCGGCAGTTTTGTATATTTTCATCTTCATAAATGATCCAATTCACTCAATTTTAAGTAAAATATAACGATTATTTTAATAAGAGTTTTAAAGGGGGGGGAAATGGATAAACTCAAAATTAAGAATTGGAATATTCTTACAAAAATTTTAACACTTTCTTCAATCGCAATAATTCCTTTTACATTTTTTCTTTTCCTAGAAATTTTACCAAATTTTAAACAGACAATGCTTGAAGACAAAAGAGAAAATATTAAACAAGCCGTTGAAGTTGCATATGGTATTATTTCAAATCTAGAAAAAGATTACAAAGAAAATAAAATAACATTTCAAGATGCTCAGAAAGAAGCAATCCATCAAATAAAAGATATAAGATTTGGTGAAGATAATTATTTCTGGATAAATGATGATTATCCAAATATGATTATGCATCCTTTCAAGCCGGAATTAAATGGAAAATCTTTAAGAGATTTAAAAGATCCAAATGGAATTTATCTATTTAATGAAATGGCGAAAATTTGTAAACGAGAAGGTGATGGATACGTAGATTATTATTGGCCAAAACCGGGTTTTGAAAAACCAGTTCCGAAAATTTCTTATGTAAAATATTTTAAAGATTGGAATTGGATAATTGGTGCCGGACTTTATGTTGATGATGTGGATGAAAAAATTGCAAATATTACAGAAAGAATTTTTTTAATATTTGGAATTCTTACTATTGTTTCTTCAATTCTTGTAATATTTAGTAGTATTAAAATTTCAAGACCTATTAAGGATTTAGCCATTGCTGCTGAACAACTTGCAAACGGACAAACAAATATTGAAGTAAAAATATCTTCCAATGATGAAGTTGGAAAACTTGCAAGTAATTTCAATATAATGAGTAAAAATATCAAGGCTTCAATAGATCAGATTAACCAAAAATCTAAAGAAGCGGAAGAAGCAGCAAATTCCGCTAGATTATCTCAAAAAGAATCTGAAGAGAAATCTGAGTATTTATCAAAAAGTGCCGCAATTATGTTAAGTGCAATGGATAATGTTTCTAAAGGTGATTTAACAACTTCATTGGAAATCCAAAATAATAACGATGATATTGGAAAACTTTTCGGTGGTTTTAATTCAGTAATTAAAAATATAAGCTCGATATTAGTTAAAGTAAAAGAATCGGCAAATTATAACACATCTTCTACAAATGATATTTCTGCATCGATGGAACAAATGTCGGCTGGTGCTCAAGAACAAAGCAGCCAAGCTGAAGAAATAGCAACTGCGGTTGAACAAATGACAAAGACAATTTTGGAAACTTCCCATAATTCAACAAATGCTTTTGAATCGTCAACGAAATCTAGTAATCATGTACAAACGGGATTAGAAAAAGTAAAACAATCCAAACTTAAAATGCAAAAAATTGTTGATACAAATGAAATAACCTCCGCAACAATAACATCATTAGCAAATAGAACAAGTCAAATTGGAAATATTGCAAAAGTTATAAATGAAATTGCCGAACAAACTAATTTATTGGCTCTTAATGCCGCAATTGAAGCTGCACGGGCTGGCGAACAAGGTCGCGGTTTTGCTGTTGTAGCTGATGAAGTTAAAAAATTGGCAGAGCGTACAGCATCGGCAACAAAAGAAATTGCAACAACAATTAAAGAAGTTCAAAATGATGCACAATTAGCAAATTCGGAAATGGTGAATTCTAAAAATGTTGTAAATGATGGTATGCGAAATATTCTTGAACTTGAAAAACTTTTAGCAGAAATAACAACAAATGTTGAAAATGTAAAAGAACAAATAAATCAAGTAGCAACTGCAAATGAAGAACTCTCCACAACAGCCGAACAAATAGGAAGAAACATTAATGGAATTTCCACAGTTTCAAATGAAAACTCACAAGCAATTCATCAAATTTCTCAATCAATTACAGAATTACTAAAAAATTCCGAAGTCCTTTTAAATTTGGTTTCCACATTTAAGGTTAGCGATTCCGAATATATGCGAAAAGAATTTATTAGAAATAAAAAAATTAACTCCTTTGTAAAAATCTAATTTCCAGATTTAACTAAAAAAATAAAATCGGTTATTTATTAGCCGATTTTTATTTAACACAAAATATAAAAATGTGTTATGTTATTTTTATATTTGAACCATAAACTTTACTAATAATCAATAATGATTGAAATAAAAAATCTACATAAATCTTTTAGTGATAAAAAAGTTTTAAATGGAATTAATTTAACAATTGATGAAGGTGAAACCAGTGTAATTATTGGCAAAAGCGGAAGCGGAAAAAGTGTTTTGCTAAAACACATTGTAGGATTAATTTTCCCGGATGAAGGATTTGTAAAAGTCGGTGGTAAAATTGTTGATCCCAATAATGAAAAGGAACTATATAGCATAAGAAGAAAATTCGGGTATTTATTTCAAGGTGCTGCACTTTTTGATTCGATGACAGTTGGCGAAAATATTGCTTTACCAATAATTGAAAACGAATATAAAATATCTAAAAAAGAATTAGACGTTAAAATTGATAAAATGCTGGAATTGGTAAATCTGCCAAATACAACAAATTTAAAACCATCGGAACTTTCTGGCGGAATGAAAAAAAGAGTTGGACTTGCACGAGCTTTGATTACTGAACCGGAATATATTTTATATGATGAACCAACAACCGGACTTGATCCAATAATGTCGGATTCGATTGATGAACTTATTAAAAATTTAGCCGACCAATTAAACGTAACGTCAATTGTTGTTACTCATGATATGTTCAGTGTAAAAAATGTTGCAGATGAAATTGCAATGGTTCATGAAGGTAAAATTTATTTTACAGGAACACCGGATCAGTTATTAAATTCCGATGATAAAATTATTAAGGATTTTATTCACCGAACAGAATTTTAAATAAATGTCAAAACAAACGATAAAATATATTTGCACAAATTGCGGATATGAATCACTACGCTGGCTTGGAAAATGTCCCAATTGCGAAGAATGGAATTCATTCTCTGAAGAATTTGTTGAAACAAAATCAAAAAAATCAAAACAAAAAGTTAGTGAAGAAAATATTTTTAAATTGAGTGAAATAAATTCTCAAGAAGATATTCGTATAAAAACAAACTTAGATGAATTTGATAGAGTTCTTGGCGGCGGATTAATTATTGGTTCAGTGGTTTTAATCGGTGGAGATCCGGGAATTGGAAAATCAACACTTGTTATGCAAGCGGCTTCATCAATTAGTGCAAAAGTACTTTATGTAACTGGAGAAGAATCTGTAAAGCAAATTAATCTTCGCGCTAAAAGATTAAAAGTGAATGAAGAGAATATTTTTATTCTATCGGAAACAAATCTTGATGTAATTACTTCTGCAATTGATAAACTAAAACCTGAAGTTGTAATAATTGATTCAATTCAAACAACATTCAAACCTGAATATGATAATGCACCCGGAACTGTTACTCAAATTAGAGAATGCACTAATTATTTAATGCAGCTTGCGAAAACTTTAAATTTTTCAGTTCTATTAATTGGACATGTAACTAAAGAAGGATTTATTGCTGGACCAAAAGTTTTAGAACATATTGTTGATACGGTTTTGCAATTTGAAGGAGAGAAAAATTATTCATATAGAATTTTACGTGCACAGAAAAACAGATTTGGAAATACAAATGAAATCGGAATTTTTGAAATGCACGAAGATGGTTTAACAGAAGTAAAAAATCCAAGTCAAATTTTTCTTAGCGAAAGAAATGAAAATATAACCGGTGCTTGTGTTACAGCAAGTATAGAAGGATCACGCCCGGTTTTATTAGAAGTTCAAGCGTTAGTAACACCAACAAATTTTGGAAATCCGCAACGAGTTACAACGGGATTTGATTACCGCCGACTTTCTATTTTATTAGCTGTTTTAGAAAAACGAGCTGGATTAAAACTCTCTACTCAAAATGTATTTTTAAATATTGCCGGCGGATTAAAGATTGATGAACCAGCAATTGATTTAGCGGTCTGTGCTGCAGTTGTTTCCAGTCTTAAAAATCAAGCAGTAAAAAGTAATTTGGTTGTTCTAGGCGAAGTTGGTTTAGGCGGAGAAATAAGAAGCATTAGTCATATTGAAAAAAGAATTCAAGAGGCAGAAAAATTGGGATTTGAAAATGTAATTGTGCCTAATAATAATATCAAATCAATAAAAAGTAAGACAAATATAAATTTAATCCCTATTAAAAATATTTCTGATGCAATAGAAAAAATTTTATTCTAATTTATAAATTCATACAATAATTTGATTTGAATATGAAGTTAAATAAATCTAAGCACTGCTTGAATTGCCACAAAGATATTGATTTTGCAAACTATTGTCCTAACTGCGGACAATTGAACACTGATAAAAAATTAACATTCAAACAGTTAACTAATGATTTCTTAGGTGATTATTTTACATTCGATTCGAAATTTTTCAGAAGCTTAATTCCACTGATTATAAAACCAGGACATTTAACTAGAGAGTATCTAAATGGAAAAAGAGTCAGTTATATTTTACCTTTACGATTATATATATTCACAACCTTTGTATTCTTTTTTCTTGTTTCTTTTAATACAAAAATGGATTATAATAAATTTAGTAATAATCCAAAAGATTCAACTATTGTTAATGAATCAATTGTGGATTCAACAGATTTACTTACTAAAAGGATTGATAAGGGACTAAATACTGAGATTTCTTATTCAATTGACTCAACAAAAAATAAAAAAGAAGTTGTTGTTGAAGGTCCGGGCTTCAAATTTTCAATTGGTAAAGACAAAGAAAATAATAATGCACTTGTTAGATATTTCAATAATAAATCAAAATACTTAGCAAGTTTTGGTAAAGAAAGTTCGGCTATATTTTGGAAGGAATTTGTAAATCAAATTCCGAAAGTAATGTTTATTTTGCTCCCTCTTTTTGCATTATTCCTAAAACTATTATATGTTAGAAAGAAAATACTTTATATTGAGCATCTGGTTTTCTCACTTCACATTCATACATTTATATTTATTGTACTAATAATTTCGGTTTTCATTCCTAACACGTATATAATTTTTGGTCTCTTCCTTCTAATTCTAATCTATCTATTTTTTTCATTAATTAATTTTTATCAGCAATCAATTCTTAAATCATCACTTAAATTTTTACTTTTGATCATATTATATTTATTCTCATTGTTGCCAACATTTCTAATATTAACTTTTTTGGCAATGGCAAGTATTTAAGAATGCCGGATAAAACCGGCATTAAATTTATTAGTTTTGGAATTGTAAATAATGCAAGAAAAAATTATAGAATATACTTGCTCAAATCTCTATTCTTAACAATCTTATCAAGTTTTTCATTTACCATTTCTCCGGAAATAGAAACTTTTCCTTCCGGCATTTTATCGGGAACATCAAATAAAATATCTTCAAGTAAAGTTGTTAAAATTGTATGAAGTCTGCGTGCACCAATATTTTCAACTTCTTCATTTACTATTGTAGCGGTTTTAGCAATTTCTTTAATTGCGGAATCTTCAAAAACAATTTCCACATTTTCAGTTTCTAAAAGTGCAGCGTATTGTTTTAGCAATGCGTTTTGCGGAATTGTAAGTATTTTAATAAAATCTGCTTCGGTTAAACTTTTTAGTTCGACACGAATTGGAAATCTTCCTTGTAATTCCGGAATTAAATCAGATGGTTTTGATACATGAAACGCACCGGAAGCTAAAAATAAAATGTGATCTGTTTTTACCGGACCGTATTTTGTGTTAACCGTTGAACCTTCAACAATTGGAAGAAGATCTCTCTGAACACCTTCTCTGGAAACATCCGGACCACTATGCGAACCTTTATTTCCGGCAATTTTATCAATTTCATCAAGAAAAATTATTCCGGTTTCTTCAACTCTTCTAACAGCTTCTTTTTGCACATTATCCATATCAATTAATTTTTGAGCTTCTTCTTGAGCAATTACTTTTCTTGCTTCTTTAATTGTAGTTTTTCTTTTCTTTTTCTTTTTAGGAAGCATGCTGCCAATTATTTCTTGAATATTCATTCCCATATCATCCATACCAAATGGACCGACAACTTGCATTCCCACAGCAGCGGTCGTTGTATCAAACTCAATAAGTTTATCATCAAGTTCTCCTTTCTTTAATTTCTCACGCATCCATTCTCTTGTTTTTTCATTACGAATTATTTCTTCATTTTCACCATTTTCAATTTCATTGTTTGTTTTAACAGTTGTTTTTACTGGAGGAATTAGTAAATCCAAAATTTTTTCTTCTGTTAAATTATTTGCCTTTTCTTGAACCAATTCGGTTTGTTCAGCTTTAACCATATTTACAGCAAGCTCAGTTAAATCTCTGATCATTGATTCAACATCTCTTCCAACGTAACCAACTTCAGTAAATTTTGAAGCTTCAACTTTGTAAAACGGAGCACCGGTAAGTTTTGCCAATCTTCTTGCAATTTCTGTTTTTCCCACTCCGGTTGGACCAATAAGAATAATATTATTCGGCATAATTTCCTCTTTAAGTCCTTCGCCTACTTGCTGTCTTCTCCATCTGTTTCTTAATGCAATTGCAACAGCGCGTTTTGCATCATCTTGTCCAATTATATATTTGTTAAGTTCATTTACTATTTGTGACGGTGTCAAATTTTTCAATTTTTCTTTTTTCACTATTTATTTCCCTATAGTTTCAACATTAATTTTATCGTTGGTGTAAATGCAAATTTCCGAGGCAACTTTTAATGCTTCTTTCACAATTTCATCTGCAGAAAGACTACTATACTTAACCAGCATTTTAGCAGCTGATAAAGCGTACATTCCACCCGAACCTATTGCAATTATTTTATCATCCGGTTCAATTACATCTCCGGTTCCGGAAACTACAAAAGTTTTATCTGCAGAAACCACCGCAAGTAAAGCCTCGAGTTTTCTTAAATATTTATCGGTTCTCCAATCTTTCGCCAATTCAACAACTGCGCGTTCAACATTTCCTCTGTACTGATCTAATTTCTCTTCAAATTTTCCAAGAAGTGTAAATGCATCTGCAGCTGAGCCAGCAAATCCTACTAAAACTTTTCCATCTAATAATTTTCTTATTTTCATGGAATTGTGTTTCATAACTGTATTGCCGAGTGTTACTTGTCCGTCTCCACCAAGTGCCGCAACTCCATTATGAATTACGCCTAGAACTGTTGTTGATCTAATTTTTCTTTCCAATTTTTTCTCCAATTTTTACCATGTAGTCGCTGATTTTAGCCAGTGTTTATTTTCAATATTTCCGCAGACCAAAGTCTACGGCTACAAAATAAATATAAAAGTGATTTACTTTATAATGGTTCTTTCTGTTTTTGTTCCAATTTTTCTTTCCAATTATAGAAAGGTGAAACATACGGAAATGCTAATATTGATCCGCCAAAACCCATATATCTTACAACCATCATTTGAACATTATTTAATTTCAAAGAATTCAGCAGTTTTTCATTTACGGAAATTCCATATTTTTCTGCTAGCTCAACTGTTTTATTTTCTAAATTTTCCAAAGCTTTTTTGTATAAAATATTTTCTCTATTATTTTTTGAAATATCAGCATTTGAGTTTTCAATCTTAATTTCATTTTTATCAGTCAATTTAAAAAGAGAGTATTTTCCTTCGATTTGAAGCGGACCGTAAACATCGCCAATTTCCATTGTGGAAACAATTTTTCCAATTTCACCAAATTCTGATTGAGAAAAATATTCAAACTCTCCACCTTTATTTTTAACAGAATCTCTTTGCGTGTGAATTTCTGTAAACTTTTTTAATTCATTTGTATCATCAGCAATTGTTAAAGCTTGTTGAATAATCTCTAAACTATCAGTAAGTATTTCAATAATTTTAAATTTTGTTTCCACAAAAACAGAATCATTTTGCAATGTAAAATTTTCTTGTTTAAAATTATTCTTTGTTTCCAGTACTAAATCTTTTCTATATAAAGTTGCCAGATAATTATTCTTCCAAATTTCTGTATCAGATTTTACTTCATTTAAATTTTCTAATCCTAATTCATATCCATAGCGCGTTAACAATTCCATTTCAATATTGCGTTTTACTCTTTGGTTCAAATGTTCAGCTATGTAATTTATTTCAGAGGAAAATGTATAAAATCCTTCAAACATAAATTCATCCAAAAAATCATTTAGAGTAAGCGGATTTTTTTCAAACTTTATGAAAATTTTGTTAAGTGAATCTGGGTTGAGCGAATTTCTAAATTTTATAAAATCATCATCGCTTATTTGAATTTTTTCATTTTCAGCAATTTTGTTTTTTATTTTTACGGATTCTACCAAAGGTTGCAGCGAATCAACCAAATACCAGAAAAGGTTTCCGTCAGTTGTAACTTTTTTATCTTTTAAATAATTATAAAGAAATGAATCATAAAGAGAATCTTCATTTCTATTTTTTACTGTTTTTTCAACAAGTGTAACTTTATCTTCAAAAGATTTATAATTTGCAGTGGATTTATTTATCAGTCTAAAAATGTACCAACCTTCCGGTGATTGCTGCGGAGCAGTAAATTGATTTAGTTCAAGCGAGAATATAGCAGTTTCCGGTTCAATTGCCATTTTGCCGTAAGTAACTTCGTAAGGTTCATTAACAAATTCCACATTCTTCAAAAGTGCGGCAGTCGAATCATAATTTTTAGAATCTTTTAATTCATTGTAAGCAATATCAATTGCATCTTTACTTTGTGTATAAATGTAATCAACAAAATATTTTTTATTTGCAAGAGAAATTCCTTGTTCAAATTTTTCTTTATTCAGCAAAACTTTATTTTTAATTTCTTTTTTATACAATGCATCTCTAACATGCATTTTTTCCATTGGGATGTAATTCATCTTCATTGAAGCAGTTGAATCGTAACCAATTTTTTCCGCTTCAATTGCTAAAAGTTTTTCTGCAATTAATGTGTATAACAATTCTTCTTTAGCTTTCTGAATTCCTTTTTCTGAATTTTTTCTTTTTATCTGCGGAGTAAATTCAAAACGGTATTTAAATTCTTCTGCTGTTATAATTTTATCACCAACTTTTGCTAATATTTCTTCTTGTTTTTGCGAATAAATATTTAAAGTAAATGAAATGAAAATGATTATTAGCAGATTTTTTTTCATAAAGGAATTTTAGAATTAATTTTTAAATGGATTTGGAAATATTTTAGGAACTTTTGATTTATAATTTAGATACGAATCTCCATAACGTTTTTCTAAGTTTTTTTCTTCATATTCAGATCCGATATAAAAATAAATTACCATACTTATGAAAAATATTAAGTAAAATAAATCCATTGTTGATCGAAAACCTAAAACAATTATTGTAAAAAAATAAATTGGATGACGCGAAAACTTAAACGGACCTTCTATAATAAGTTCATGATTTTCATCTAAATTTTCTGTTGTGTAATTATTTTGGAAATATCTTTTAATTTGATTTATGCCAATAAATTCTTTCAAATTAAGAAAAGATGAAGTCCAAAATAATCCAATAATTCCAATAAATTGAATTGTAAAAATAATGAGATCGTACGGAAATTGTAAGTCGTAAATTTTTACGTTGGGTTTTGGTGAAATGTAATAAATTGCAACAAAAAATATTACTGAAGTTATATTGTAAAAAAATCTATAGAAAGCAATTTTGTTTCCAACTTTTTCGGTAATTTTTTTCTTAACATCAAATGCTGCTAATATGGAGTGTGAAATTGCAAAAAGAGAGAAAAGAAAAATTATAATCAGAACATCAAAAATGTAATTCATAAAAAAATTTTCAAAACCTTTGCCTTGTCATTGCAAACGCCAATTCTTATTTGATGTGAATCAATCCTAAGATAAAAATGATTGCTTCGGAAAAAAACTCCCCGCAATGATAACTTTTTTTCAATTATTCTAATTTTTTATCTCAATTCTTTTCTTAATCGTGCAACCGGAATTTGTAATTGCTCGCGATATTTTGCAACCGTTCTTCTTGCAATATGAATTCCTTTATCAACAAGAATTTTTGCAATTTTTTCATCACTATGAGGTTTGCCTTTTGGCTCAGAATCACAAATTTCTTTTATTAAAATTCTAATATGTTTGTTAGAAACTTCATCGCCGTCATCTGTAGAAAGTCCCTCGCTGAAGAAATATTTTAGTTCATGAATTCCAACCGGACTTTGAACATATTTTCCGTTTACAACTCTTGAAATTGTAGAAATATCCATCATAATTTCATCGGCAATATCTTTGTAAATCATCGGTCGCAAAAATTTTGGTCCGCCTTCAAAAAATGCATATTGTTTTTCGAAAATTGAGCGCATAATTTTCATTAAAGTTTCTCTTCTCTGCTGAATTGAAGCGATAAACCATTTTGCAGATTCAAACTTTTCACGTAAAAATTGATGTGTTTCTTTTTCACGCGGAGTTACTTTTCTTTTTCTTTTTTTTCCGTCAATCATTTCTAAATATGTAGAGCTGATTGTTACCGAAGGCATACTTTTATCATTTAAAGTAATTACATAATCATCATCAACTTTTTCTATAATAAAATCTGGAGTAATTTGATTTGCTTCCTCTGATTCAAGTGCGCTTGCACCGGGCTTAGGATTTAATTTGTGAATTAAATCTAAAGTAGATTTTAACGTTTCTCTTGTTAAATTCATTTTTGTTTGAATTGCATCAAATCTTTTGTTAACAAAATCTGTATAATTTTCGCTCAGAATTTTTTCTGCTAAATATGAATAATACGGATCGTAAGAAGAATTTCTAATTTGAATTAACAAACATTCTTGCAAATCTCTTGCGGCAATTCCAATCGGATCAAAAAGTTGAATCATTTTCAAAACTTTTTCTGCATCTTCCAAACATACTTCAACGTGTTCAAAAAGTTTTAAATCTTCAACAATTTTATTTAAATCTTCTCTAAAATATCCATCTTTGGAAAGGCTTCCTATTATTACTTCGCCTAAAATAATTTGCTCTTCCGGCAAATTTAAAATATGTAATTGATCTAACAATTTTTCGGTTTGCGAAACTTTTGCGGGAGCAATCGGTCGGTTATCTTCATCATCCGGACTTTTATTAATTCTATCATTATCCAAATCACCGTCATTCATATAATCTTCAACATCAAATTCATCATCTTTGTTTAACTCAATTTCATCTTCTTGATTTTCATCATCGCTGGAATTTTCTTCTTGCTCTTGTGTTAACTCAATTTCATCTTCCAAAGTTTCTTCCAAAATTGGATTTAATTCCAACTCGGTTTTAATTCTTTGTTCCAACGCTAACGTATTTAACTGCAATAATTTTTGATATTGAATTTGCTGAGGTGATAATTTTTGCTGTAGTGAAAGTTTTTGCTGCAATGATAACATAATTATTTTCCGTTAAGAATCTTTAGTTTATTGAAAAATTCAGAATTATATGCCCTTTTAATTGGTTTTTCGCAAAATTCCAAAATTGATAATTTAGTTTTTTTTCCTTTTTCTAATGCTGGATCACATACATCGTATTTTTCATATTTTAAAACGTCTCCGCCAAAATCTGCAACTCTAATTGGAAATAAATGACAAGAAATTGGTTTAATAAATTTTACTTTTCCATCATAATAAGCTTTTTCAATTGAACATTTTGCAACATCACCTTCGTAAAAAACAAAAACGCAATCTTTTTTCCCAACACTTCGTGTCATAAATTCATTGTGTTTTTCTTCCCAAAATCCATTTTTTTCAATTTCTTTAATATTTTTTGAGGGTAAATATGTTTTAACAATATCCAAAATTTCATCAATTTCGGCAATTTCCTCTTTCTTTAAAGGAGCACCGTATTCACTTTTCATAGTACAGCATGCGCCTTTGCAAACTTCTAAATTGCAAGTAAACTGAGTTTTTAGAATTTCTCTGCTTACTAAAACATTATCAATATTTTCGAAATCAATCATATTAAAATTTGGAATAATTTTTGCTAAGATAATGAAAAAAGCTTTACTTGTAAAGTTTTAATTCTTCAAATAATTTCTTATAACATTTGGAAATAAGGCTTGAATCCTTTTTATTTAATTATTGATTCAAATCGAAAAAATTAATTTATTGATTTCCACTAGCCTACATAAGTTTTGTATTTACTAAAATTCTTAAATTTACAAATCAAAAAAAATACTCAATTATGAATTTTGAAAACAAAGTAGTTTTATTAACCGGCGCTTCTACCGGAATTGGAAAAGAAATTGCTCATCAATTAATTGTTAAGAAAAATGTTAAACTTGTTTTGGTTGCAAGAAGAGAAAATTTGCTGAAAGAAAATTTTTCGGAAAATGAAAATCTCAAAATTTTAAAATGTGATGTAAGTAAAAAAGATGATGTTAAAATTACTTATCAAAAAATTTTAGAAAAATTTGGGAAAATTGATGTTGCAATTTTAAACGCCGGATATTCAGTAAGAATGCCGGTTGAAGAATATAATTCAGAAGCTGCAGAAAAAATTTTTGGCGCAAATATTTTTGGAATTATTTATTGGGTTGAACAAATTTTGCCGGAATTTATTAAAAGAAAAAATGGAATTATTGTCGGAGTTTCAAGTCTTGCAGATTCCAAAGGATATTCCAAAAGCGGATTTTACTCAGCAAGCAAAGCTGCTGCAACAATTTATCTTGAAGGCTTGAGAACGGAATTAAATAAATATAATGTGAAAGTATTAACAGTTCGTCCGGGTTTTGTAAAAACTCCAATGACAGATAAAAATGAATTTAAAATGCCGTTTATGATGAGTGTGGATAATGCAGCAAAAATTATAATTAACGGAATAGAAAAAGAAAAAAGAATGATTCAATTCCCTTGGCAGTTGGTAATTTTAACAAGATTGATTCCTTTAATTCCCACATGGATTTACGAAAAATTAGAAACAATATTTGTCGAAAAAAATAAAAAGTAAAATATGGAAAACACAATTATTTTAATCGGCGGATTTTACAATTTAGCTTTTGCAACTTTTCATTTATTATTTTGGAAAATTTTCAAATGGAATAAAGAATTAAAACGAATGAATTTTGTAAACGGAAATATTTTGCAGATTTTAAATCTATCTATAACTTTTGTTTTTATAATTTTTGCATTTTTATCATTTTTTTACGCAAAAGAATTAGTTACAACTCAACTTGGCAATTCAATTTTAAGATTGATTTCTTTCTTCTGGTTTTTTAGATCACTTCAGCAAATTTATTTTTTCGGATTAAAAAATATTACATCAGTATTATTTTTTATTGGATTTTTGATTGGAGTGGGAATTTATATTTATCCTACTTTATAACTTTTTTACTTTTTACTTTTGATTTTTTTTAGTGTTCATTCCAATGTTTGATGGAAATGTCTTCCAAATCTTTTTTACAAAATGCTGTAATAAAAGCTTGAGCCAATCGTGTATTGGTTATAAGCGGAATATTAAAATCAATTGCACTTCTTCTAATTGAGTAATCATTATCTAATTCTGATTTAGACAAATTTTTGGGAATGTTTATCACCAAATCAATTTTTCTTTTTTTCAAATATTCAAGTGTATTTGGGCTTTGATTTTCATCTGGCCAATATAAAAGTTGAGATTCAACATTATTATCTTTTAAGAATTTATGAGTTCCCCTTGTAGCAAATAAATTATAATCATTTTCAATTAATAATTTACAGCTTTCTAAAAGTTCAGCTTTTGATTGGACCGGACCGGTAGAAAGTAAAATATTTTTCTTTGGAATTTTATATCCGACCGAAAGCATAGATTTTAAAAGTGCATCATAAAAATCATCCCCAATACAACCAACTTCTCCGGTTGAAGCCATATCAACGCCAAGGATAGGATCAGCTTTACTCAAACGTGAGAATGAAAATTGAGGCGCTTTTATTCCAATATAATCAAGCTCAAACAAAGATTTATTTGGTTTAATATATTTTGCTTGGAGCATAATATCAGTTGCCAATTCAACAAAATTTACTTTTAAAACTTTTGATACAAACGGCAAACTTCTTGAAGCACGTAAATTACATTCAATAACTTTTACATCATTATCTTTTGCAAGAAACTGAATATTGAATGGACCGGAAATATTTAATTCTGAAGCAATTTTTCTAGAAATAGTTTTTATTCTTCTCACAGTTTCAAAATAAATTTTCTGCGGTGGAAAAACCATTGTTGCATCACCAGAATGAACTCCGGCGAATTCAATATGCTCGCTAATTGCATAAAGAACCATTTCGCCCTTATCAGCAACTGCATCAATTTCTATTTCTTTTGCATTTTCAATAAACTCGGAAACAACAACCGGATATTGTTTAGAAACCTCCGTTGCCAGTTGTAAAAAATGATCCAATTCATTTTCGTTAGAAACAACATTCATTGCAGCACCGGAAAGCACATATGAAGGACGAACTAAAACTGGATAATTTACTTCAGAAATAAAATTTCTTATTTCGGTTGTTGAAGTTAATTCTCTCCATCTCGGCTGATCGATTTTTAAATCATCCAACATTTGTGAAAATTTATGTCGGTTTTCCGCTCTATCAATTGAAAGCGGAGAAGTTCCCAAAATGTTAACATTTGATTTGTGCAATCGCATTGCCAAATTATTTGGAATTTGCCCGCCGGTTGAAACAATTACACCTTTTGGATTTTCCAAATCAACAATATCTAAAACTCTTTCCAGAGTTAATTCATCAAAGTAAAGACGATCACAAATATCATAATCCGTACTGACTGTTTCCGGGTTATAATTTATCATTATTGATCTAAAATTTTCTTTCTTAATTGTGTTTAAAGCATTTACTCCGCACCAATCAAATTCAACACTGCTTCCAATTCTATAGGCTCCGGAACCCAAAACAACAACTGATTTATTATCATTTATAAAATTTATATCGTGTTCAATTCCGCTGTAAGTTAAATAAAGATAATTTGTGTGTGCCGGATATTCAGCTGCAAGAGTATCAATTTGTTTAACAAAAGGTTTAATGCCTTTACTTAATCTATAATTTCTAACTTGCAAAATATCTTGTTCAATTTCTTTAATTTCGCTTTTAAGTACAAATTTGCCGATTTGAAAATCTGAGAATCCTAATTTTTTTGCATCAATTAATAATTGGTCTGGTAATTCTTCTAACGAATTATATTTATGCAATTCATATTTATAATCATAAATATTTTTAAGTTTTACCAAAAACCATTTGTCAATTTTAGACAGTTCATAAATTTCATCAACTGTTAATCCTTCCTTAAACGCTTGAGCAATTACAAATATTCTCATATCGGTGGGATTAAGCAACATATCTTTAATATCTGATGTGGGAATATCTTTATTCCCAACAAATCCATGCATTCCTTGTCCAATCATTCTCAACCCTTTTTGAATTGCTTCTTCAAAGGTTTTGCCGATTGCCATTACTTCACCGACACTTTTCATACTGCTTCCAATTTGATTGGAAACTCCATGAAATTTATTTAAATCCCATCGAGGAATTTTGCAGACGATATAATCTAATGCAGGTTCAAAAAATGCAGATGTGGTTTTAGTTACTGAATTTTTTAATTCATAAAGTCCATAACCCAAAGCCAATTTTGCCGCAACAAATGCAAGCGGATATCCAGTTGCTTTGCTTGCCAATGCACTGGAACGAGATAATCTCGCATTAACTTCGATAACTCTATAATCTTCTGAAAATGGATCGAGCGCATATTGAACATTACATTCACCAACAATTCCGATATGTTGAATTAATTTTATTGCAATTTCACGAAGTTTATGATATTCGGTATTTGTTAAAGTTTGAGAAGGCGCAACCACAATACTTTCGCCGGTATGAATTCCAAGCGGATCAAAATTTTCCATATTACAAACTGTGATGCAATTGTTGTAACAATCTCGCACAACTTCGTATTCAACTTCTTTCCAACCTTTTAAAGATTCTTCAACTAAAATTTGATCAGAATACGAAAGAGCTTTTGATGATAAAATTTCTAACTCTTCTGCATTTACACAGAATCCGCTTCCTTGTCCGCCTAATGTATAAGCGGCTCTAACAATTATTGGAAATCCTAAATCATCGGCTGCTTTTAATGCATCTTCAACAGAAGTAACTGCAACACTTTTAGGAGTTTTAATATTAATTTTCTTAAGTGTGTTTGCAAATAGTTCTCGATCTTCAGTATCCATTATTGCTTTAATTGGAGTTCCAAGAACTTTTAAATTATATTTTTCAAAAACGTTTGTTTTAAAAAGTTCAATTCCGCAATTTAGTGCCGTTTGTCCGCCGAACGAAAGTAAAACTCCATCCGGTTTTTCTTTTGCAATTACTTGCTCAACAAAATATGGCGTAACCGGAAGAAAATAAACTTTATCTGCAATATTTTCTGATGTTTGAACTGTAGCAATATTTGGATTGATTAAAACTGTTTCAATATTTTCTTCACGCAAAGCTTTTAATGCTTGCGATCCGGAATAATCGAATTCTCCGGCTTCTCCAATTTTTAGAGCACCGGAACCTAATATCAAAACTTTTTTAATTTCTTTATTCATTTATCAAACTTTTTATTCTGTTATTCCGAACTTGATCCGGAATCTACGATGCTGAAAAAAATCAGTATAGCTAAAATTATTTATTTATTAAATTTAAAAATTCATCAAATAAAAACTCAGTATCCGTTGGACCGCTAGATGCTTCGGGGTGAAACTGAGTTGAAAAAAATGGCTTATTTTTATGTCTAATTCCTTCACATGTATCATCATTCAAATTTACAAAATATGGTTCCCAACCTTCATCTAAATGAGAATCATCAACAGCAAACCCATGATTTTGCGAAGTTATAAAACATTTATTTGTTCCAACTTGTAAAACCGGCTGGTTATGACTTCGATGCCCGTATTTCAATTTATAAATTGAACCGCCCGCAGCTAACGATAAAAGCTGGTTTCCCATACAAATTCCAAAAATTGGCTTTTCAATTTTAATTGCGTTTTTCAAGTTATTAACAGTTTCTTCGCAAAAAGTTGGATCACCTGGACCATTTGATAAAACAACTCCATCATATTCTTCATTTGTAAAATCAAAATTCCACGGGACTTTAACAACGGTAGTGTCTCGTTTTAGCAAACATCTTACAATATTATTTTTCACACCCATATCAACTAAAACAATTTTTTTCTTTCCGTTGCCATATATTACTTTTTCTTTTACACTAACTTTATCAACAAGATTTTCAACATTTGGATCAACAAATTCAATATCTTCATTTTCAAAAACTAATTTGCCAAGCATTGATCCTTTTTCTCTCAACTTTTTGGTCAAAGCTCTTGTGTCAACTCCAAAAATGCCGGGAATTTTATTTTCAATTAACCATTGCGATAAACTTTTTTTAGCATTCCAGTGGCTGTATTCAAAAGAATAATCCGAAATTACAAATCCTTTTACTTGAATTTTATCAGATTCAAAAATGTCGGGAATTCCATTTTCGAATTTATCATCCGGAACACCATAATTTCCAATAAGTGGATATGTTGAAATTAAGATTTGTCCGTAATATGAAGGATCCGTAAGACTTTCTGGGTAGCCGGTCATGGCAGTATTAAAAACAACTTCTCCGGAAGTTGATGCTTCATATCCAAAAGAAAATCCGTTATAACTTGAGCCATCTTCTAGGATTAAGGAAATTCTTTTAGGTTTTTGCATCAAATAGTATTGAAAATGGTGTGTTAGTTTGTAAAATTGATTTGTTAAAAATACAACTTTCACAGATAATTAAGAAATTATTTAGCAAAATATCCAATTATTTTATGATTTCTTTCGAATTTATTCAATTATTGGAATAAATATTATTGTATACACATAAAGTATCAGCTAAAAATATTTAGACAAATGTTATACTATTTCACAAAAATCTTGACAAAAATTAGACAATTTCCTAAATTGTCAATAAAAATTTGAGAAATTAATGAAAATTAAGACATTGGTTGGCATTTTACTTTTTTTTATATCGAAATTTATGATAGCACAATCGACTGGGATTATTTCCGGAAAAGTAATTGACATCGTAACGAAGGAATCATTACCTGGAGTTAATGTAATTGTTGAAGGTACAAATTTTGGTTCATCTACTGATATAAACGGTGAATTCAAAATTTCAAATGTACCCGTAGGAAATTACAAAGTAAAAGTTAGTTTTATCGGTTACAATTCAATTACCAAATCCGATATAATTGTCAACTCAGCAAAACCTGCATTTTTGGATTTTCAATTAAGTGAATCTGTAATTGAATTAGAAGGAGTAACTGTTACTTCTAATTTTTTTGAAAATACTCCAATTGAAGTTAACAGTGTGAAAAAATTTAGCTACGAAGAAATTAGAAGAGCTCCGGGTGGATTCGAAGACGTTGTGCGCGCTCTTTCAATTTTGCCGGGTGTTGCAAAACAAAGTGCCGGAAGGAATGATTTGGTTGTAAGAGGCGGCGCTCCATCAGAAAATCTTTATGTAGTAGATGGATTTGTAATCCCAAATATTAATCATTTTGGAAACCAAGGTGCAACTGGCGGGCCACTTAGTTTTGTTAATTTGGATTATGTAAATGAAACAACATTTTCAACTGGTGGATTTCAAGTCAATTATGGCGATAAACTTTCTTCTGTTTTAAAAATTGATTTGCGCGAAGCAAGGAAAGATCATATAGGAGGAAAAGCTTTGGTTTCGGCTTCACAATTTGGGTTTAATCTTGAAGGACCGGTAACTGAAAAAAGTAATTTCATTTTTTCAGTTAGAAGAAGTTATTTGGATTTTATTTTCAATGCAGCTGGTTTTAATTTTGTTCCAGAATATTATGATTTGCTTGCAAAATATACTTATGATATAGATAAATCAAATAAATTTTCTTATTTATTTGTTGGTGCTTTAGATAGAGTGAAATTTAATAATAATAATTCTGAGGATATTTATGATAATTCCAGAATTTTAGGTAATGATCAAAATCAATATGTAACCGGAGTTTCATTCAGACATTTATTTGAAAAAGGATTTTATAATTTAACTCTGAGTAGAAATTATATAAGTTATGATGGTTTTCAAAATGATACTTTACTAAACCCAATCTTTTTGAATAAATCCAAAGAAGCAGAACATGAATTAAAAGGCGATATTGTTTTTAAAATTGCGAAAGCTTCCGAATTGAATTTTGGTGTTTCCGGTAAATTAATAAATTTCAATAGCGATATTTTATTTCCTTCAAAATTTGTAACAACTTTTGGCGAAACTCTTCCAATCACATCAGCAAATGTTAATGAAAATTATTACAAAGCTGGAATTTATGCGTTGTACAGCGCTTATTATTTCAACAGTTTCAGATTTAATTTTGGTCTTAGAGCAAATTACTTTAATGCAATTGATACAAAAATTACAGTTAGTCCAAGACTTTCACTTGCATATGATTTAAACACCTTAACTAAAATTAATTTTAGTACCGGGATTTACAGACAAAGTCCTTCTTATATTTGGTTAACCTTAAATGAGAATAAATCACTTGAACCAATTCAAGTTAACCAGTACATTTTGGGACTTTCTCATTTGTTAACTGAACATACACAAGTAAAATTAGAAGCATTTTATAAAGATTATTCAAAATATCCTACAAGTGAATTAAGAAACTACTTGGTTTTAGCAAATACCGGAGCCGGTTATCCCGGTGCCGATGATAATTTCTCAACTTATGGATTAGAACCACTTACAAGTAAAGGAAATGGATTTTCAAGAGGATTGGAATTTTCCATGCAGAAAAAATCTGCATCCAATAATCATTACGGAATTTTAAGTGTAACATATAGCCAAAATAAATTTACAGGACTTGATAATATTGAAAGAACCGGACAATATGATCAAACATGGATTGTAAGTTTAAGTGCCGGATATATTTTCAATGAAAATTGGGAAGCTTCAATGAAATTCAGATATGCTTCGGGAAATCCTTACACACCGTATAATTTTGATGGAACACAAAATATTCTAGATTATTTAACAGCACGATTAGACGCTTCCCATAGTTTAGATTTGCGTGTTGATAGAAGATGGGATTTTACCGGATTGAATTTAATTGCATACATTGATATTCAAAATGTTTACAATCAAAAAAATGAAAGTAATGTAAAATGGAATTACGCAAAAATGGAAATTGATAAACAATCAGAAATCGGAATTCTTCCATCAATTGGAATTAGTTTAGAATTTTAGCTAAAAATTTTTTTGACTTTTGACTTTTACTTTTTAACTATCAATGAATATAAATAGAATAAGATGTTTGAAGAGTGGTGAAATTGAGAAAGGTCCAATTGTATATTGGATGCAGCGCGAACAACGAGTAAACGATAATTGGGCTTTAATTTATGCTTACGAAAAAGCAAAAGAGAAAAATGAAAAATTAATTGTTGTTTTTAATTTGGTAACAGAATTTCTTCAAGCCACTTACCGTCAATATTATTTTATGTTAGAAGGATTGAAAGAAGTCGAGAAAAATTTAACTAACTTTAATATTAATTTTTTTGTAACAACCGGAAAACCCGAAGAAGAAATTCCAAAATTTGTTGCAACACACAATGCCGGCTTGCTTATTACAGATTTTAATCCATTAAAAATTATTAACAATTGGAAAGAAAAAGTTTCGCAGAAAATTACTATTCCCTTTTACGAAGTTGATGCACACAATATAATTCCGGTTTGGAAAACTTCAAGCAAATTAGAATTTGCCGCTTATACAATTCGCCCAAAAATAAAAAAATTACTTCCGGAATATTTAGATGAATTTCCGAAATTAGAAAAATTTAGTAAAAATAATTTTATTCAAAATAAAATTGATTGGGATAAATTGTATAAATATTTAAAAATAAATTTTGATGTAGAGCCGGTTAATAAATTTATCCCGGGTGAAAATTATGCAAATAATATTCTTCAAAAATTTATTGAGGTAAAATTGCAGAATTATAATGAAGATCGTAACAATCCTAATTCAGATGGACTTTCTAACATTTCTCCTTATTTACATTTTGGACAAATTTCAGCTCAAAGAATTGCATTAATACTAAATAGTTTTGATCAAAATAATATTTCCGTTTCATCATATTTAGAAGAATTAATTGTACGAAGAGAACTTGCGGATAATTTTTGTTTCTACAATAAAAATTATGATAACTTTGATGGATTTCACGATTGGGCAAAATTAACTTTGAATGAACACAGAAATGATAAACGTGAATTTATTTATACTTTGGAAGAATTTGAATTTGCAAAAACCCATGATGAACTTTGGAATTCTGCTCAAATAGAAATGGTTACAACCGGCAAAATGCACGGTTATATGAGAATGTATTGGGCAAAGAAAATTTTGGAATGGACAAAATCTCCCAAGGAAGCTTTGGAAATTGGAATTTACTTAAATGATAAATATGAATTAGACGGGCGAGATC
Organism: Ignavibacteriota bacterium; assembly: GCA_016716225.1. Lineage (NCBI taxonomy): Bacteria > Pseudomonadati > Ignavibacteriota > Ignavibacteriota bacterium. The sequence continues at coordinate 874,514 of JADJWT010000001.1, forward strand.
CAAACGGTTATGTGGGTTTAGCTTGGTCAATTGGCGGCATACATGATAGGGCATGGAACGAAAGAAATGTTTTCGGAAAAATTCGATATATGAATTTTAACGGATGCAAAAGAAAATTTGATGTAAAAAATTACATTGAAAAATTCGGAAATGCAGATCAGCAAAATTTGTTTTAATTAAAATATATTCCTTATTTATTTTGCTAATTCTTGCTCAATAAGCGAAGTAATTTTTTCACTCTCCGGAGTTGTAATACTTCTAAATCTATCAACGACATTTCCTTCTTTATCAATAATGAATTTTTCAAAATTCCATTTTATATCAGATTTTCCGGTTTGGGAATTATTTGTTAAAACTTCAAACAAAGGTGATTTATCATTTCCCAAAACTTTTACTTTATCAAACATTGGAAAAGTTACATTAAAATTCAGTGAACAAAATTCTTGAATTTCTTTATTTGTTCCGGGTTCTTGTCCGCCGAAATCATTACATGGAAATCCCAAAATTTCAAATCCTTGATCTTTATATTTTTGATAAATTTTTTGCAATCCCTCATATTGATTTGTAAATCCGCATTTACTTGCCACATTTACAATAAGCAAAACTTTTCCTTTGTAATCGGAAAGTTTCACTTCTATTTTGTTAATATCTTTAACAATAATATTTGAAATATTAGGAGAGTTTTCACTATTTTCATTAAACAATCCTAAAAATGAGCTGATAGTTAAGAACATTGTACTGATATTCATAGATTTTCCTTTATAATGGAATTCTATTTACGAACAAGTGAAAGATGATTTCTAAATTCATTTAAATTAACAATTATTTTTGCGTTCATTTTTTTTAAAATATTTTCATAGGAATGAACGCTTCTGCCACCGGCAATTACTTGTGTTCCGTTAATCAACAGCTTGCTAATTTTTACCATTTCTTTATCAAGCATTATATCATCGGAAGGATAAACAATGCTGATTGCAACAATTTTGGGATGAATTTTTTCAATTGCTGCAGCAATTTCTTCGCCGGGTAAATCCGGACCAATATAAGTTACATCCCAACCGTCTGATGATGCAACAACTCCAACAATTAATGCGCCAAGTTCATGGTGCTGACCTTTTGGCGTTGCAATTAATATTTTGGGTGCATTTGTATCAACTAAATTTGAATCAATTATTTGTGTTAAAAATTTGCGAATTATTGTTGTAGAAATATGCTCGTGCATAATTCTTATTTCGCCGGATTTCCACAAATCACCAATTTGTTCAATTAAAGGAGTTATAATTTTTTCTATTAAAATTGGTTGAGTGAAATTAATTTGCGCAGAATAAAGTTCTTGCTCAAAAGATTTTTTATCTAAAGATTTTATAAAAGTTATACAATTATTAATGGTCTGCTGAATTGTTTTTTCGTTTGTATTTAATTCTTCAACTTTCTTCTCTGTAATTTTCTCACCAAACAATTCTTTTAATTGATCAATTGAATAATTGGAAATTACTCCAATTGAATAACCACTTTTTGAAGCTTTAGCAAGTAAGGATAATTTTTCAACATCCTCTTTAGAATAAAGTCGGCGGTTTGTATCAGTTCTGTTGGGTATAACTAATTTATATCTTTTTTCCCAAATTCTGATTACATGTTCTGTTAAACCGGTTAAATCTGCAACAGCTCTAATTGGGTACTTTACTATATTTTCCATGATTAAAAATACAAAACTGTCTAATAATTGTCAACTTATTTGTTCAAATAAATAAAATAATTCAAATTTATCTTGACAAATATTAGACATTTGTCTATTTTTTGACAAACAATTATTTAAGATGTTCAAATTTAGTCAAACTCAAATATTCAATAAAACAACTGGGGAAATTTTTCCGTTTTTTGAAAATCCGGAAAATTTAGAAACAATTACTCCGGAATTTTTAAAATTCAAAATTGTAACTAAGAAACCTTTGATAATGAAAGTCGGTGCTGAATTTATTTATACAATTAAATTAGGTTTTTTTAAATTTCCTTGGAAAACTTTGATAACCAAGTATGAACCAAATAAAGCTTTTGTTGATGAGCAAACATTTGGTCCATATAAAAAATGGATTCACACACATTTTTTTGAAGAAGTTGATGGAAAAACAAAGATGATAGATATAATTGAATATGATTTATTTATTTCACCATTAAAAAATGTAATAAATAAATTTTACGTAAGAAAAAATATTGAGAAAATATTTTTATTTAGAAGAAATTACTTAGATTCAAAATTCAACAGTTAAAAATTGATATGAAAAAAATTATAATAATTGGTGCTGGCTTGGGGGGTCTTTCAACTGCATTGCGGCTTTCCAAAAATCCCAGTAATAAAATTACAATTATTGAAAAATATTCAACTCCCGGTGGAAGATTAAATATTTTAGAAAAAGATGGATTTACATTTGATCTTGGTCCATCTTTTATGAGTATGACATATGAATTCGATAATTTATTCAAAGATGCGGAAGTTTCCAATCCTTTACAGATGAAAGAACTTGATCCAATTTATCAAGTTTATTTTGAAAACAGAATTCAGCCTTATAAAATTTTAAAGAATTTAAAACGGTTAGAAGAAGAATTTAAAAATGTTGAACCGAATCTTGCAGAAAAATTAAATAAATATTTGAATCGTGCTGGTGAGTTTTTTCACGATACTGAACTTCAAGTTGTTCAATCAAATTACAAAGGAATGTTGGATTATTTTTATAAGATGTCAAAAGTTCCTTTTAAGCATATTCCATACTTATTTAGAACAATGTGGGATGAGCTTGACAAAAATTTTTCATCGGAAGAAATTAAAATTATTTTTTCTTTGGTTGCTTTTTTCTTAGGTTCAACACCTTTCCAAACGCCATCAATATATTCTTTGTTAAGTTATACAGAAATGCGCCACAATGGTTACTGGAGCATTCATGGGGGAATGTATTCAGTTATAAAATCCATTGTGGATATTTTAAAAAAACGTGGGGTTGAAATAATCTGCAATACCGAAATTGTGGGAATTGGAAACAGTAACGGAAAACTTGCAGAAGTTATTGATCAAACTGGTAAACGATGGAATGCGGATATTTTTGTAAGTAATTCTGATGCTGCCTCTTTCAGAGGAAAAATTTTAAAGAGAAAAGAATTCGATGAAAAGAAATTAGACAGTATGCATTGGACACTTTCACCTTTCACAATTTATTTAGGTGTTAAAGGAAAAATTCCGGGATTGATTCATCACAATTATTTTTTAGGGAGTAATTTTAAGGATTACGCAGATACGATTTTTACGTCTTCAGTTAGTCCTAAAAAACCTTATTATTATGTAAATGCAGCTTCAAAGTCCGATGAAACTTGCGCTCCGGAAGGATGTGAAAATTTATTTATACTTTGTCCAGTTCCCGATTTGCGCTTTAAAGATAATTGGAATGATGCCGAAGATTTAGCAGAAAATATTATTGATGATATTTCGAAACGGACAAATTTTAATCTGAAAGAAAATATAATTTCCAAAACAATAAAAACTCCAAAAGATTGGGAACAAATGTTTAATCTTTACAGAGGAAGCGGATTAGGATTAGCTCATGATCTGAACCAAGTTGGAGCATTTAGACCAAAAAATAAAGACGAACACTTTTCAAATTTATACTACGTTGGCGCATCAACCACTCCCGGCACTGGCTTGCCAATGGTAGTGATTAGTTCAAAATTAGTAACTGAAAGGATAAACAATGACATTCAATCATTATGAAAATACATGTGCAAAAATTAGTAAGAAGTTAACGGAAGCTTACAGCACTTCTTTCAGTTGGGGAATTAAAGCATTTGATCCAAAATACCGCGAACCGATTTATTCAATTTACGGATGGGTGCGTGTTGCAGATGAAATTGTTGATACTTTTCATCATGCTGATAAAAAACAACTTTTAGATAAATTTAAAGAAGACACATATGATTCTATAAAATCGGGAGTTTCAACAAACCCAATTATTCATTCATTTCAAAAAGTTGCGAGAAAGTATAATATTGGAAATGATTTAATTGATGCTTTTCTGCTTAGTATGGAAATGGATTTGGATGAAACTTCTTACGAACGAAAAAGTTATGATTTATACATTTACGGCTCTGCAGAAGTTGTTGGTTTAATGTGTTTAAAAGTTTTCTGCAACGGAGAAAGCATAAAATATAATGAACTTGTGCATTCTGCTAAAATGCTTGGTTCTGCATTTCAAAAAGTAAATTTTCTGCGAGACATAAACAGTGATTTAACCGATCGCAAAAGAATTTATTTACCGGATGTTCATCATGAAATGTTAATTAACAACACTAATAAAAAAAGTCTGGAATTTGAAATTGAAGAAGAATTCCATGAAGCGTTAAAGGGAATTTTGAAACTTCCAATTGGAGTAAAGCTTGGAGTTTATTCTGCTTATCTTTACTATTTAATGTTGTTCAAAAAAATTAAAAGGTTGGATGTAAAACAGTTAATGAGCAAGCGTGTAAGAATTTCTAACTTTTATAAAATATATTTGTTTCTTAAATCTTTTTGGGAAATAAAAATCATTAAGCTTACTTAAATTGTGAAATACGAGTATTTAATATTTAACATAATTGTTTTGTCTGGACCACTATTCTTCGGATCATTAAAGAAATTTTACTTTTTAAATTATTGGAAGCAAGCATTAATTTCCATTTTAATTTCTGCAATTCCGTTTATTATTTGGGATATTCTTGTTACAAATCGTCATTGGTATTTTGCGGAAAATTATACTTTGGGAATTAGAATTTTTGAATTGCCGATTGAAGAAATTTTGTTTTTTTTAACAGTTCCTTTTGCGTGTTTATTTACTTGGGAAATGTTGAAAAGATTCTCTAACACAAATTATCTGCAAGATTTTGATAATGTGAAAATCTTTGAACAAAAAATCTTCACCTCGGTAATATCTGTCTTCAATCTTTTACTAATTTTTATAGCTATAGTATTTGATAAAGAATATACAGCAATTTCATTAGCAATTTTAATCGCTTCATTTTTTATTGATAAAACATATGGAGCAAAATTGTTTAGAAGAAAATTATTCTGGATTTATATTTCTATTGTTTCGGTATTCACTTTTATATTTAACGGATATTTGACTTGGAGACCGATTGTAACTTATAACGAAATCTATCAATTAGGATTTAGAGTTTTTACAATTCCTATTGAAGATTTTTTGTTCGGGTATGCGTTAATAATATTATCTACAACAATTTTTGAAAAGCAAATAAGTGCGAATTATTTTGCAATGAGAAAAAAAACCAAGTAATATTAAAATTACTTTACAAGTTCTATTTTAGTTAAAGAATTTTTGTTATTCCCGAATGTTGTTTTATGGAATCTATTAAACTTCAGACTAAAGTCTGAGGCTACAAATAATTTGAGAAAAATATGCTTAAAAATAAATGGTATTTAATTTGTCCATCAAAAGATTTATCAAACAAAATAATTTCAAAAAAAATTCTTGATGAAGATATAATAATTTATCGCACAAAAAATGGTAAAGCAGTTGCACTTGAAGATAGATGTTGTCACAGAAATGTTAAATTATCTCTTGGATATTTAAATAAAAATAATGTTGTATGCGGTTATCATGGCTGGGAATTTGATTGCAACGGATCTTGCGTTTTAATTCCTTCTCAATTGCCCGGAACTAAAATTCCTCCCAAAGCAGTAATTAAAAAATATCCTATCAAAGAATTCAATAATTGGGTTTGGGTTTTTATTGGTGATGAAGAAAAATCAAAAATAATAAATCCTCCAAATATTTTAGAAATGAATGATTGGGATTTCACATATAAAGAACATGTATTTGAAGCCGATTTGGAAGCCGCTGCGGAAAGTTTGATTGATCCTTATCATATAAAATACACACACAAAGATTCTATCAAACATTTACTTGGACAAATAAAAGAATTTCCTGCGGAGTTTAGAATTAATATTCTAGATGACGGAATTGAAGGAAAATATTTTCGCTCAAATACAGCAAACGTTTCTGAGAAAATGTATTTTGGAAAAGAGTCTGAGTTAGAAGTTTATTACAGATTTTATTATCCTAATATTTCTCGATTAGAAGCAAGATTTAAAAACCGTACACTTTTAATTCTTGAACATTTTATGCAAGTAGATGAAAACAAAATCAGTATGATGCAAATTACATTATGGAAAAATATTTTCGGATTTTTCCCCGCATTTGGAAAATGGTTTATGGCACGAAAATCAGATAAAATTGTTAACGAAGATATTGCTTTGCTAAAATCACAGAAAGGGATTTTAGATAAGACAAAAGAAAATCTTCATGAAGTAAGTGTAAAAGGTGATGAAGTTTCCCTAGCGTTTAGAAAATTTTGGCGAAGAAAACTTAATGAGGAAATTTAATTTTGGAAAGTTTGGAATTATTAGAGAATAAAAAATCTGTTCCGCTTGAATTTAACAGTATTGCAAAGCAGTATGATATTGCAACTAAATTAAGTCAAGGTTACCAAAAAGATTTAAATCTAAGTGCCGAAAGAATGAATTTAAAGGGTAATGAATATATAGCTGATCTTTGCTGCGGAACCGGAAAATCTACAACGGCATGTTTATCGGTATTGCCCCAAGGGAAAATTTTAGGAATTGATAATTCAAAAATAATGCTGGAAATGGCAGTAAGAAAAATTCAAAACAAAAATGTAAAATTCTCCTTAGAAGATGTAATGGAATTAAATTATCCGAACGAAACTTTTGATGCAATTTTTATGGCTTACGGAATTAGAAATATGCCGGATTATGAAAAATGTTTAACCAACTTAAAAAGAATGTTAAAGCCAAATGGAGTAATAGCATTTCATGAATATTCTTTAAACGATAATTTATTTTCAAAAATTTACTGGATGTTTTTGGGGTACTCTATAATTATTCCTATTTCAACCTTATTAAGTGGTTCTTCAAAAATTTATAAATATTTAGTAAAAAGTGTTTTAACATTTCCCTCGCCAAAAATTTTTCTTCAAATTTTGAAAAATGTTGGATTTAAAAATACAAAGAGATTACCAATGCCAAGCTGGCGAAAACCAATATTACACACATTCATAGCATATAAATAAATTTTGAAATGAGCATAATTGAAAGTCTTGTAAAGAAAAAACTAAACAACTACAAAGTTGTAGTAAATCAAGTAAATGAAAATTTACCACAAAAATTATCAACAGAGAAAAAAGCTGCTGTTATCGGAAGCGGAATTGCCGGCTTAACATCAGCTATTTTATTGAGCGAAAGAGGATTTAAAGTAAAATTATTTGAAAGAGATAATTTTCTTGGTGGAAAAATCGGTAGCTGGAAAGTAAAATTTAATGATAATTTTGAACCAAATGTAGAACACGGATTTCATGCTTTTTTTAGACAATACTATAATTTAAGAGAAATTCTTAAAAAACTAGATTCCTTTAAACACCTTATCCCTATTGATGATTATTTAATTAAAACAAAAAAGTATGGAGATTTTAGTTTTAAGAATATTGACAAAACTCCTATTCTAAACATTCTTTCAATGAGGAAATCCGGAATTTATTCATTCAAAGATATTTTTAAAAATCCGAAATTTGCTAAACTAATTTCATTATTAACTTACAATAAAGATAAAACATTCGAGAAGTTTGATCATATTTCATTTAAAGAATACTCAGATGAAATAAATTTGCCAAATGAAATGAGATTGATGTTCACAACTTTTTCCCGCGCATTTTTTGCAGAACCTCAATATATATCTATGGCTGAGTTAATAAAAAGTTTTCACTTTTATTTTTTAAGCAATAATCACGGATTAATTTATGATGTTTTAAATGATGATTTTCAATCAACAATTTTAAATCCAGCAAAAGTATTTATTGAAAATAACGGTGGCGAGGTTCTAATGAATTCACCATTTCTCGCTATTCAAAAAGTTGATAATAAATTTATTGTTACAAATGAAGAATTCGATTATTTAATATTGGGAACTGATATACCCGGAACAAAAAAAATTTTTTCCAATTCTGAATTTATAAAATATGGATATACTGATTTTTACAATCAAATCATGAATCAAAAGAAATCTCAACGTTACGCGGTTTTAAGATTATGGATGGATAAAAAAATCGGTGATAATCTTCCGTTTTTTATATTTACCGATGCTTTGAAAATTCTAGATTCGGTCACTTTTTATCACAACATGGAAAAAGAAAGTGCTGAATGGGCTGCTCAAAACAATGGTGGGATTTATGAACTTCACTCATATGCTTTGCCAGATGATTTTGACGAATTAAAAGTTAGAGAACAATTTCTTACAGAATTCTTTGAATATTTTCCGGAATTAAAATCTTCGAAAATATTGTTTGAAAATATTCAGATTAAAAAAGACTTTACAGCGTTCCACACAAACTTGCATAAAAACAGACCGGAACCAAAAAACGTAATTGATAATCTTTATCTAACCGGAGACTGGATAAAACTTCCTATTCCCGCAATGCTTATGGAAGCTTCAGCAAGTTCAGCACTTTACGCAATAAATGATATTTTGAAAAACGAAAATTTAAAGGAAGAAACTATTTTATCTGTTCCTCTAAAAGGAATTTTTTCATAATTATAATTTTTCAGTTAAATTATTTCTTTTTTAAAAATTATTTATTGTAAAAAAAGTAATTAATCTATTTGATTTAGCAATTTTCTTTCTATAGTTTTGTATCAAATGACAGTATCTTTAAAAGTAGTTTTCAGAAAAACCGAATTACATCAGTTTAAATATTCAAAGTCTTTTCAAAGCTCTGTCAATTTATTTTTAATTAATTTAGGAGAATCTGTTTGATGGCAGAGCGTACAAAAGGAACCGTAAAATGGTTCAATAGTTCAAAAGGTTATGGTTTTATTTCACAAGAAAATGGCGAAGATGTTTTCGTTCATTTTAAAGCAATTATTGGCGATGGCTACAAAACTTTAAAAGAAAATGACAAAGTTGAATTTGTTGTTACCAATGGTGAAAAAGGTCCGCAAGCTGCAGACGTAAAAGTTGTAAAATAAAACATTACAAAATTTTAATCCCAAAGCTCCCTTTTAGGGAGCTTTTTTTGTAACCTCCCAAGTAAACAAAACTTTTTACTTCAAATCTTTCGGATTTTCTTAACAATTTGTTAAAAATAATTTTTTAAATTGATTTTATTTTTATAAATACTTCTTTTTACATTTACTAAATTCAACAAAGCAATTATAATTTTTAGGATGTTAATATGAGGTTTCAAAAAACAAATAAATTCCTTTTTATGGTTTTATTTTTCCTAACGTTTATTTCAAACAATGCACAAACATTAAATTTAAAGTTTATACAAACAAGTGATGTTCATGGAGCAATTTTTCCGTATGATTTCACGGAAAATAAAACATCTAATTCTTCGTTAGCTCAGATTTATTCTTACTTAAAAAGTGAAAGGGAAAATAAGAATCATGAAACTTTTCTTTTAGATAATGGTGATATTCTTCAAGGCGATCCTTCGGTTTATTATTACAATTTTGTTAAAACTAACGAAACACATTTATTAGCAAATGTGATGAATTTTATGAAATATGATGCCGGTTCGGTTGGAAATCACGATATTGAAACTGGTCATGCTGTATATGATAAATTTAATGATGAATTAAATTTTCCTTGGCTTGCAGCAAATGCAATAAACACTTTAACTGACGAGCCCTATTTTCCACCTTATAAAATTTTAAATGCAAAAGTAGATGAAAATCAAAATGTTAAAATTGCTGTTTTGGGATTGATAACTCCGGGTATTCCAAATTGGCTGCCAAAAAATATTTGGTCAGGAATTGAATTTGAAGATATGATTTTAACTGCAAAAAAATGGATCCCAATAATTAATAAAAAAGAGAACCCGGATTTAATAATTGGACTTTTCCATTCTGGTGTTGATTTTACTTATGATAATCAAACTGCAGAAACTCCACGAAACGAAAATGCTTCTCAATTGGTTGCAGAACAAGTTCCTGGTTTTGATATTGTTTTTGTTGGTCATGATCATCATGAATGGAATTTTAAAGTTTTAAATTCTGCCGGAGATTCGGTTTTAATTTTGGGACCTTCGGCAAGATCAAACAGTTTTTGTGAAGCAAACATTTCATTGGATTTTGATAAACAATCAAAAAAATGGGGAAAAAATATTTCCGGAAAAATTATTAATTCTTCGGATTTAAAAGCCAATGAAGAATTTATGCAAAAATTTTCTGAAGAATTTAAATTGGTAAAAGATTTTGTATCAAGAGAAATAGGAACTTTTACAAAAACGGTTTCTGCAAAAAATTCTGTTTTCGGAAATTCTGCATTTGTCGATTTAATCCATAAAATCCAGATTGAGCTTACGAATGCTGATATTTCTTTCACTGCGCCGCTTTCAATTTATTCACAGATTGATTCGGGAAAAGTTTATGTAAAAGATATGTTTGATCTTTACAGATATGAAAATCTTTTGTACACAATGGAATTAACTGGAAAAGAAATAAAAGATTATTTGGAATTTTCTTACGGAATTTGGTTTAACACAATGAAAGATAAAAAAGATAATTTATTGTTGTTTGAAAAAGATGAAAATGGAAATTTAATTTTCTCAAAACGCAGCAATACTACTTTATTGAAAAATAGATATTATAATTTTGATTCCGCAGAAGGAATTGAATATTTAGTTGATGTTTCTAAAAATTTTGGTGAAAGAATTAAAGTAAAATCTTTTTCTAACGGAAAGATTTTTGATGAAAACAAAAAATATAAAGTTGCAATAAATAGTTACAGAGGCAATGGCGGCGGCGGACATTTAGTAAATGGTGCAAAAATTCCCAAAGATGAATTAACTACTAGAATTATAAATTCAACAGAAAAAGATTTAAGATTTTATATGATGCAATGGATTGAAAATCAAAAAATTGTTAACCCGATTGAAAATTTAAATTGGAATGTAATTCCCGCTGATTGGTATAATTCGGCAAAAGAAAAAGATTTTAAATTACTTTTTGGTACAAATTAATTTAGGGGAAAATTAAAATGACTGACTCAAAAGTTAAAGTTGTAAATAATAGTATTTGCGGTGGTTTGTGGTTTGTTGGCTGGCTTTTCACTTTGGGTTTTTTGAAACTTACCTTTTGGAAAGGTGTTTTAGCACTATTACTTTGGCCTTATTATTTGGGAGAATATTTTTCAATTCCAATTGAAATTCTGGCAAAATAATTTTCATTAATTTTAGTCTGATATTGAATTTGAAAATTTTTCATGATTTAAAAAATAAGAAGCAGACTATTTTTATTCGTAATCTGCTTCTAATAAAATCAATTTACTTTGTTAAAGAATATTTATCTATTGTTAAATTTTCTTTTATTTCTTTCCGGTCTTGCTTCGTTCACAACAATATTTTTACTCAATAATTTAGCAGTATTCAATTCCTTAATTGCAGCTTTTGCTTCGGCATTATCTTTCATTTCAACAAAACCAAATCCTTTAGATTTTTGCGTAAACAAATCTTTAATAATTTTAGCTGAAGCTACTTTTCCATATTTTGAAAATTCGCTATTCAAGTTTTCTTCTGTAACGTCAAAATCTAAATTGCCAATAAAAATGTTCATTCTTCCCTCTTAAATATTTTCAATTAAATGTGTGTAAAGAAGTTTTTAATGAAGCTTAAATATCAATGAATGTAGGATTAATTTTTGATAAGAATTTAAAAACCGTAACAATATACCTTATTTAAGTGATTATACCAAAATTCATAATGTTATTTTGATTGGAGATAATTGTAGCCGCATCTTTATTTATTGCAAAATAATGCAAAGTTGAAGTTTGCGGCTACGATTTATTAAATTATTTATTCCACTTTTTAATACTAACATTTCCGCCGATGCATTTTAATGATATTTTTGAACCACCGCCGTTAAGATTATATGTTGCATTTATTTTACCATCATCACCATCTGCATTAAATTTTGCTGAGGGAAAATCGGATTGTAAAATTTCTTCAACTTCATCCTTTTCAAATTCATCGGTTTCAATAAAAACTTCAATTGTTGTTTTTGCTGAAGCCGGAACTTTTAATTCCATATTTCCGCCAGAAGTTCTTAATGATGAATTAGTATTTGATTTAGGATCCAACTCAGCATTAACATGTCCGCCTTCGGTTGATGCTTCAATGCTTCCGGTTATGTTTTCCAAATTAATATGTCCGCCCATTGTTTTTGCTACAACTTTTCCGGATGCACTCTGTAAAGTTAAATGTCCGCCGTAAGTTTCCATTGTTGCAGAACCGGTAACTTTATCCATTTTTATATGTCCACCATAAGTAAAAACATTTGCGTTACCACCAACATCACCAATGCTAATATTTCCACCTTGTGTTTTTGCAAATAGATCAGAAGTTACATTTCCAACGCTGATATTACCTCCATAAGTATCTATATTTGATTTTCCACTTTTCACATTACCCAATGAAATATTTCCACCGTTTGTATGAAGATTTACATCGCCTTCAACATCTTTACCATTTATATTTCCTCCGGAAGTATTTACGGAAACTTCACCTTTTACATTGTTGAAATTTATATTTCCACCATCTGTTTCTGCCGATAATTTTCCAGTAATCGCATTTTCAATATTTATATTTCCACCGGTTGTGTTTAGTTTAAAATTAAAGTTGGATGGAGTTTTAACTTTTACAGTTACATTATTATTCCAGCCGTCTTCCAATTCCAAATGAAATTTTATTGTTTTTCCAACTTTCTCAGAAATAATATTTTCAATTTCGTATTTCTTTTTTGAAACTACTTCAATATTAACTTCATTCTTTTCCCAAGTTTGAATATCAATATTTCCGGGATCAATACTTATATCCAAATTCTCACCATCAGTTGCTGAAAAAGTTTTTACCAAAGGTTGTTTGTTTTGAGAAAATATTAAACCATTCACAATTAATAAAAATGATAAGATTTTAATCATACTTATTTTCATTTTAGTTTCCTCCTCGTAATAAATTTGCTGTTTTAAATTTTATAACTTCATTGTCTTCTAAAGAAATTCTTTCTTCTAATTTTTTCCGAATATTTTGATCAACATTATTAGACTTAAAATTTATTTCCAATAAAATATTTATTGCATCCATTCTATTTGCCGCATTGCTGTCGTTTTCCAAAGTATAAATAAGTGCGTCTCTAATTTCGTTATCAAATGGAAAATTTATTAATGCTTTAATTGCCGTTTTTCGCACACCCGGATTTTTATCAGTTTTTACAGAATTGATAAATGCGTTTTTAATTTTTCCATCGGGATTAAAATTTTTCGGCATAAATTCAACAACGGAATTTGCAGTTTTAATTTTAAAGCCGGGATTTTCTGTTTCTTTAAATGCTTTTGCAAGAAGTTTTTGAATTGCTTCGTCGTTTAAATTTCCTTTATACGAAATTTGTTTTCCGTTCTTATTTATAATTTCAAATTCGTAATTGGTTGAAAATTTTTCCGGTAAATTAACATTTGCAATTTTTATATTTTCAATTTCATCCAAATCAATTTCATTTTGCGCAAATTTATTTTTTGTGAAATCAGATTTATTAAAAACCAAATAACCAATTAACAATCCGACTAAAATCAGAGCTAAACTTGCGAATGTAATTGAATATTTTTTATAAAATATTTGATTTAAAATTTGTGCAATTTTTTCCGTTAAAGATTGATTACTTTCTTTTTCATTTATTGTTTTGAATAAATTAAATCTTGCATTTTGCAAATCAGATTCATTCGGAAAATCAATATTTTCATAAACTATTTTGGAATGGAATTTTTTTATTTGAGAATATTCTTCAAAACATTCGTTACATTCCAACAAATGATTTTCTATATCAATTTGATCACTTTTATTAAGTTCGCCAAGAATATTTAATTCTAATAATTCTTTATATTTTTCATGATTCATAATTCAACCAAAAAATTACATTTCTAAAATTGGTTTTAATTTTTCTCTTAATTTTTTTGATGATGTAAACAAGTAACCTTTTATAGTTCCTTCGCTGCAATTCATAATTTCTGATATTTCTTTAATCTTCATTCCTTGATAATATTTTAAGGTGAAAGCCATTTTAAGCTGTTTTGGTAATTTATCAATTTCAGATTTTATAATATTATTTTGCTCGTTATCAATTGAGTATTTGTCAATTCTTTCACCACTATCCAAATTAGATTCAAACGAAAAATTATTATCATTTTCTTCATCATATTTATTCAGAGATTGCATTTCATAATTTTTAATTTTTCTTTTATATTCAATGCAAACGTTAACAGTAATTCTATAAAGCCAAGTTGAAAATTGACTTCTCGATTGAAAATTTTTCAAACCTTTATAAACTCTTAAAAATACCTCTTGATAAATATCTTGAGCATCTTCTTTACTATTTCTATATCCGTATGCAATATTTAAAACGATGCGATCGTATTTCATTACAAGCTGTTCAAAAGCAATGTTATCACCTTTTTGCGCTCTGGATATAAGCTGATTATCGTCTTGCATTATTTTTCTTGTTTACTAAATATTTAGACTTTGTTCTTAAGAAAAGGTTGTGATGTTTAAAATAAAAATGGGAAATAAAAGTTTAATAAACCAAAAAATCATTTTAAAGATGAGATCTTTTATAAATGTTGTATCATTATCAAATATTATATGTTTGTAACAGTAAAATGTTGTTTAACCCAATAGAAGTGTTAAGCTAGCTTTGTGAAAACAATTTTTAAGGAAACAAAACTTTCTGCGTTTCATTAATAATGTCCTGAGACTTATTATTATCTCCAAATAAAAAATATACTTCTGAAAGATTATATTGAATCTCCAACCATTTAAGAGGATTAAATTCTTGTGTAAAAACACGGCTAGCTGCTGATAATGATTTTAAGGCAACCGAAAGATATAACATTCTATTTATTTCATCTTCAAGCAAAGCTAACTTTTTATATGCAATTCCTTGATAGATCTGCGTTTCTGCGAACCCGTTTGGAAAATAATCTTCTTCAAAAATTTCAAAAACCTCATCGAAAATTGTAATTGCTTCCTGAAGAGAATTCTTTGATTCGGATTTTTCTTGAATTTGTGAACAAATAATTTTTATTATTCCAATTGTTAATTTTGTTCTGGCCCAATCTTGTGGATAAGTTTCATTAGTTAGGTAAGAAAAATTCATTTGTAAAGTATCAATTGCTTTTTGCAGAATATTATTGTTTGCTGGATAGTTTAAAGAAAAACTTTTTTGGACTAAAGCGTATGCGAAATTATTTCTTGCATTTGAAAGTTCTCTTTGTCTTTCCTCTTTAATTAACCTTATAATTGCTTCATTTAGTATATCAATATCGGAGGATATTGGATTCTTTATTAAATAAGTTTGTAATGAATCAAAATAAATCAATGATTCTAGTCTTTTTAATATTGGCAACCAGCTTTTTTGAATAACATTAAGCTGTTGACTATCTCTTAAAGTCGTTGATAAAGTTCTTTTAAATGGATCCTCGTTAGTTAAACTTCGTGTGTATAAATTAATCACTGCAATGTTAATTTTGGGTACTGTTATTTCCCAATCAGAATTATCTAAACCTTTTAGTGCCTCTTTACCAAATTTTAAACCTTTGAAAAAAAAATAAAAAATCGAATCAATATTTGAACTTAAAGCTAAATGTCCAAGAGCAAACATGATATTTGTACTTACTGCACCCATACCATATTTGTTATTTTCTTTTTGATAAATTTTTTGAGACTCTTTGAGGAGTTTCAATCCGGTCTTATAATTTGCAATAGATTTATTCCCTTTTTGAAAATTTGCTTTTTGGAGAAAAATAGCGCTTTTACTTCTTAAAATTAATGCACTATCTATATCCTTTTCTTTATGTGTACTTAAAATAGAATCATAAATTTCAATTGTCGAATTGATACTTTTTAATAGATCTGGGCCACTATTTTTGAGGATTTGTTGAGTTAAAGAAAAAGCTCTATCCATCATTAACTCAATCCAGATCTCATGTTTTAAATTTTTATCAATATATTTAAGAGCATTTTCATAAGCAATTATTGCTTGTTTATAGTTTTGAATTTCAGAATAAGATTCCCCAGCTTTTTGGAAGTCTCGAATAATTTCATCAATTATTTTATTTTCCTTTTCATTAAGTTTATTTAAAATTTCGACTTTGTTAATTGCAGAATTATGAAAATAATTTCCTGCCTTATTATAATTACCTTTCACAAATGCAGCAAGTCCTAGTTTATAGTCATCTTCTTTATTTTTTTCAAGTTCTTTTGTCCATTCTTCGATTTTCTGGTTTACATCTTCAACGGTAAGGTGATAATATTCAGCCCATTCTTTTATGTTATCGGGCAAATTATTTTTTTGGGGCAATTCTTTAATATCAACAGTTTTTTGATTATTTGCCATAAGATTCAATATTAGCTTTTCAAGATGATCATGAGAAAAAAATTTTTTGGACTCAATTGGTAGAATTAAAATTTCTATTAAATCAATTTCTAAGTTTTTAGGTATGTAGGTTTTACCACTTAATGGATATAATATAGCCCATCCTTTCTTTTCAACTGTAATTGATATATTATCACCAGGCGATAATGACTCTTTAAGTTTAATTCGAAATTTTCCATTTTCATCTGTTTTATCTTTGTCTCCAGTTGTTAAAATTGTTACAATTGTATTATTAATTGGTGTTTTTACATTATTTTGTTCAGTAACAAGTCTTCCAAGTAACCATCTGTCATTTTGGCCATAAATATTTGTAACAAGAAAAACAACTATTATATATAAGTAATTCATCATTACTTATTCTTCTTTAAAATAAAGTTATAAGAACGATTTCCCAAAGTTCCATCAGAATCATATGTATAATAGCCTTTCTTTTTAGCATTTATATTTATCGTAATTTCTTTATTACCTTGCACTTTAAATTCATATTTCCCAAAATTATCTGTTGTATCAAATTTATTGTATTCAGGTAAAAATACTATTACACTATCTATAGGTTCTCCATTTTGATCATAAATTATCCCAGAAAATGTTTTCACATTATTTTCTTTTTCAGAATTTTGATCATTAAGTAAAAAATAAGTTCCAAATTCAATAATTATAAAAAGCCAAATTACAATGCAAACTTTTTTAATGAAATTTATACTTTTAAATTTATATTTAAAGAAACATTCGAACGATTGATAATCCGTTAATTTTAAGTTTTTAGAAATTCCTAATTTATCATCAATTTTAATAACAATTATTAGTATTGGTAATAATGAAGTATAAAACCATCCATAAAATAGATATGTAATTAAGAAAAAAAATACTAAACTAAATAGAAAAAATATTCTCACAATACTTTGTTTTATTTTTATAAATAGTAACTTAAATTTTATTTATTTAAAGTCAAGTTATGAAAATAATTTTTTAATAAAATAATTTTTATCGAAGAAATATTTACAACAAAATTTATATAAAAATGCCATCTTTTGAGATGGCATTCGATTCATGAGATTATATATAACTATAATAAGGAGTTTTGAGAAAATTTTATAAACTAACCAAATATTGCAATTTTATAAAATATTGCTGATCGGTATTTATAATTCCATATTCTTGTTTGTAGTTTTTATAATTGCTTGTTGCACCGGCATAAAAAGTTGTAAATGCTCCGATTTGGTAACTGAACAATGGATAAAATTTAAACGATTTATTGAATGAATTATATTGAAAAATTGTTCTGAAAAAGGCTTCTGTTGAAAATTGATAAATTGCAACTGCTCTATAAATATTTCCATCATAAAAAAGTTCATCGGAATTTCTATCAGAAAGTCTTGCACGATCGTAACTTAAATTAATATTTAAATTTGATGTTGGTTTTATTGTTAAATATCCGCCAAGATTATGCCCAACTCCAATTGTGGGTTCATCCGATCTGTAAATATATTTTCCAAATGTTCCGTAAATTCCAAAAGAAATTTCTTTTAATGGTTTTGTATTCAACTCAAAATACACATCGTTAGTATTTTTAAAATTCTTCCCGTTAAATTTTTCATCTTTAATTACATGATACTGAATGTAAAAATATGTTTGCCCTTTCATATTTAAATTGATCGAAGGAGTAATTCTAACTTGTTTAATTATTCCATCATAATTATGCTGTAAATTTGAATTTAGACTTATATCAATTCGATCAAAGAATGAACTATCGGGATAAATTTTATATGAGTGATACATTTTTTGCTCTCTGAATGAGCTAACATTAAGCAAACCATTGTAAGTTTGAAAAGTTGGATTTATATGATTTGATTCGAAATTGAAATAATACAATTTTTCTGAACGTGAAAGAAAAAAGTGAATTACATTTCCGGAATATTTTTCTCCATTTAATTTAGCTGTGTATTGAGAATTTCCAAAATTTCGTTCAGCTTCAATAAAAGTAGAATCATTAAGTTCTTTCGTTTGAGATAAATACGCTTGACCTTCAAAAATCCAATTATTCCAAAATTTAAAATTCCAATCAATTCCTCCAACATAATTATGACTTTCAGTCATATTTCTAGTAAGAATTTTTGCACCAATATAATCTTCATCACCAAAATCATATCTTATTCTTCCAATATTTGCAAAGGATTTTTTATTAGTTGATGCAGTATTACTTTCTTCTTCTCCCGGAACAACAAAAACAGTATTTCTATCATATGCACCAAGATATAAATATGAAAACGCTCCACTTTTTCCCGTTGCTCTTGTTGCCGCTAATGGATTATTGATTGATCTGGAATAATAAATCGGTTGTGGAAGCAATTCATTTCCAGTTAAAAAGAAAGGTCTTTTCTCTTCATAATTTAGAGCAAAAGTTGTGTTCACGCTTATTTGATCAGCATCAGCTTCAATTTGACTAAAATCGGGATTTAAAACTGCTTCAATTGCTAAGTTTGAATTTGGTGAATATTTAATTCCTCCGCCAATTCTTCCTTCAATTGAATTATATTTAAAATTAGAATTTGGATTATCATAATCAACAATGCTTCCGTTATTTTGTCCAATTAGATAAGGCAGTAACTCAACATAAGAATTTGTTGATAGATTTTTCAATCCTCTTATAACACCGGATTGTGATAGAAATCCGGGAATGTTTTTATTAATTGGTACCCATGAATTTTGGGTTCTGCTTTCTCTTGGAATTGTTCTAACTACATTGAAACCCCAAATAGGATCTTTGGTTTCATCAAACGCAAGACTGCTAAATGGAATTGCCATTTCTGCCGTCCAGCCCGAATCATTTTTTTCTGCAGCCGTGTAGTAAATCATATTAAAATTTATATCTTCGTTATTAAAAGTTGCGAGAAGATCACCTTGAATTCCCAAAGGATTTACTGCAATTTCATAACCTTTTTGCGCATCTCCATATGTATCAATTAATAAAATTACATAATCATCAGAAAATATTTTATCTCGTTCCGATAAATTTGCTCTTATTTCTTCCGGATTTGAATCATAACATTTAAAACCAAAGTATAAAAATTCTTCATCATAAAGTGCTTTCACAATTGTTCTTTCTTTTGCTTGAGCATTATCACCCGGGTTAAATTCATAATTTATTTCTATTGGATCTGCTTGAAGCCAAACCGGGTTATCTAGTTTTCCATTAATTTCAAAATTTTTATCAATTTTAAAAATATTTAATTCCGGTTTTGCACTTTCTGGAATTGGTTGAGCTTGCATTTTAGCAAAAATTAAAATTTCAAAAATTATTATAATGTAAGCGTGATTGAATATTTTCATATAATTGAATCCAAGTTTTTAATGGTAATTTTTTAATGTTTCTTAAAAACCGTTAAATAAAACATAATTATCTTAAAATATTTCATTGTCATTTACGTGTAATAAATTGTAAAAAGTTGTCATGGGCTTGTTAATGAAAACAAAACTGAAATTATTAATCGATTTTTAATTACAACAATTATGACGAATAATTTTATGAAAATGTTACATGGAGTTTTTAAACATTAGAATTTTCAGTGAATATGAACATTAATGATTTTAACATCTTAATTTTTTATTTAATAAATAATTTCTTTAAAATTATTACTCACTTTTAGAAATCTATTAAATGAATCTCTGGAAAAGTCTTAACGGTTTACCCAAAAATATTTGGCTAATTTGTGCAGTAACATTGATTAACAGATCCGGCACAATGGTTTTTCCGTTTCTTGCACTTTACTTAACTCAAGAAATTGGTGTAACACCGGGAAAAGCTGGATTGGTAATAACTTTTTACGGAATTGGTGCACTTATTTCCGCGCCTTTCTCCGGAAAATTAAGCGATAAATTAGGTCCGATTACAATGATGAAATTTTCCCTTTTATTTTCCGGAATTTTGTTTTTCATCTATTCAATTTTTGATAATTATGTTTTAATTAGCATTACAAGTGTAATTTTAGCAATAGTTTCGGAAGCATTTCGTCCAGCCGGAATGGCATTTATTTCAAATGAAGTTACGGTTGAACAGAGAAAACCAGCTTACGCACTTTATCGTTTAACAATTAATTTAGGTATGAGTATTGGACCGGTAATTGGCGGACTTTTAAGTTCAATCGATTTTCATTTGCTTTTTTTTGTAGATGGAATAACTTCAATAGCGGCGGGAATATTTTTAATTTTTGCCAAATGGGATTTTAAACCTAAGATTAGCATTGAAGAAGAAAATAATAAATTTAATTCTGATAAGAAAAAAGTTTGGATGGATTTTCAATTTATGTATTTCCTGATTGCTGCATTACCCGTTTTTATGGTTTTTCTTCAGCACTTTAGTTCAATGCCATTATTTGTTGTTGAGCAGTTAAAATTTACAACTGCAACTTTTGGATTATTAACAGCAATAAACACAGTAATTATAATTTTTGTTGAAGTTCCTTTAAATTCATTAATGAGTAAGTGGGAAGATTGGAAAGGGTTAACTTTGGGTTCCATACTTACGGCTATTGGCTTTGGTGGAATGGCTTTTACAAATGATATTTATGGATTAATTATCACAATTATTATTTGGACTTTTGGCGAAATGATTTTCTTTCCCGCAGCTGCATCTTTTGCAACAGAAATTTCTCCGGAAAATAGACGAGGAGAATATATGGGATTTTATCAAATGATGTTTAGTTTGGCGTTTACTATTGCACCTTGGAGCGGAACAAAAATTTATGAAATTTATGGCTCACAAATTTTATGGACATTTACTTTTGTTTCTGGAATTGCTTCTGCATTATTATTTATTCGTTTAAGGAAAAATTAAAAAGGTTGATTAAGATTTAATATTTTTACAAATCATATTTTTCCTCTAATTCTTCAATGCTTAATTCCAATCTTTCATCATCCAAATCTTCTAACTCATCAATTAATTTTTCCACATTATTTTTATTTGCATTTGTTGTTTTGTAAATGTGAATTAGATATTCATTAATGTCATTACCAAATATTTTATCATCAAGTGATTTAGATTTTATAAAATTCTTTTCTGCATCTTGAATTTTTCCTTTATTATAATTTTCCACACCGTTGTAATATTCAAGAAAAGCCAATTGTGAATTGGTTAATTTAATATTTAGAAAATTTTCTTTTACTTGATTTGCATTAGCATAATCTTTAACTAAAACTAATTCTCTCAATTTTAATAAATTTTTTCCAAGTTCATTTTTATCAAATATTTTTTCATAATACTCTTTGAATTCATCTTTTAATTCTTGTTTATATTTTTTCTCCATTTTTTCATCATTCAACATTTTATAATTTACAACCCGCATCAATTTTGAATACTCAATTATCCACGGAAATATTTTACTTTCGTTATGGAAAAGTGAATTTAATATATCATTAGATTTTCCATAATTCCCCGATAAATGATAATATTGTGCTTTAACAACATCATAAATAATATTTGATTTATCAGACTCAATTAATTTCTCTACTTCTTTAAGATTGCTTGAATTCATTAGTTCATAAGAATACCAATTTGCAAAGTGAGAATTATTTGGAAATTTCTTATTCATTTTTTCAAGTAATGGAATTGCAGCAAATCTATTATTCTCTAACCGAGAATATAATTCTATTAAAATCATTGTAGCTTGCCAATTCGTTAAAACACCGTTCTTATCAACTTTGTGCAGATATTCTAAACCGGTTTTTCTATCTCCTGATAAACCTAAAACGCTTGTAATTAATTTTGTAACTCCACTTAATCTATCAGCATAATAATTCATCATTCCCAAAAGTAAATATGCGTCTGTATAATTTGGATCTGTTTCAATTATTTCTTCCAAAATATTTTTTCCTTCTTTACCATTACTGAATGCAGACATCCATGATTTATTTACTCCATAAAATCTTCCCAATAATCCATAAATACTTCCCAAATAAAATTTTTCATCAATTGTTAAATCTTTGTCTTCATATTGCGAAATTATTTTCTCGGAATATTTAATCATTTCTTCATTTAATGATTCTTTAACTTTTTGTCTATTCTTAACTGGTGCTTCATCTGTAGCTTTAATAATTTTTACCAATTCCACATTTAAATAAAGATAGTGATATTTTAAATTATTTGAGTTTTGCAAAAGTTCGTTTAACAATTTATCAGCTTCATCAAATTGATAATTTAAACTTAGCTCAATAATTTTTTTATCATTTGCGGTTGGTTTTCCGTTTGCAAAAAAATTTGTTGAAATTAACAATAGAATAATTATTGATTTTAACATTTTATTCCGGTAATTAGTTTTTCAAAAGTAATATTGAAATTTTATACAATCTATTTAGAAAGAAGATTCAAGAAATTTTTGGAATTGATTTTTTGTATGAATTACTTCGTTGTGTTCCAGTTGTGATTTGATTATAATTATTCTACTTTGATTAAGATCATCAAGTTCAAAATCATCGTCATCAATTACTATATGATCAAGTTTCCAACCTTCCAAACAAAGTACTAAATTTTCTGATTCCGATTTTGTTCCACCATTTTTAGTATAAATATTTATGAATTTTCCATTATTGTTATCCAACCAATAAGTGAATTTTTCAACATCATTATAAAGTGCATCAAAAAGAAAAACATTATTAATTTTATTTGTAATTCCACCATTCATTAAAATGAAAGCCATAACTCTGTAAGCTCCACTGTGCCCAGCCAAAGTAATATTCCCAATTTTAATTTCGTTATTAAATATATTGTTCAACTCATCATTTAAATCTTCAACTAATTCACTAAATGTTTCCATCTCTTCTAATTTTCCACCGTATGAATCTGGAGAATTTTTGGCTGTCTCGGACAAAATTAAAAGTGCATTTTTTTTACTATTATAAAATTGCTCAAACAAATTAAATTGATTTACAGAAGAATCAATATTATTCCACCATCCATGAAAATAAAAGACAAGTTCAACCGAATCTGTAATTATAAAATTATTTGGAATAAAAATTTTCACATCAGAAGTATTGTAATGTTCATCAACTTTGTAGTGCGTGTTTTTATATGTATATCCACCTTGTCTGTTTTTATGAGGAAAAGATGTGTTAGATGATTTGAACTTAAAAACTTTTCCGAATTTAGTTAGTTCACTTTCTTGTGAATAAATTATTGAAGATAGAATTACGAAAAAAATTAGAATAATTTTTGACATTTATTTACCTAATGTTTTAAATGCAATTGCAAATAATTGAATTTGTTTTAACATTGCACCCAATCCATTTTTGCGAGTTGGAGAAAGATGTTTATCAATTCCAATT
Source organism: Ignavibacteriota bacterium (assembly GCA_016716225.1). Lineage (NCBI taxonomy): Bacteria > Pseudomonadati > Ignavibacteriota > Ignavibacteriota bacterium. The sequence continues at coordinate 898,362 of JADJWT010000001.1, forward strand.
TCATTTAGGAATTTTGGCGGTGATGAAAGAATATCATCCGGTTTTTGATTTGAATAAACTTTGATTAAAAGTGCAACTAAACCTTTAACAATCATCGCATCGCTATCGCCAACAATTTGCATTTTTCCATCTTCTAATTTTGCATGCATCCAAACTTGCGATTGACAACCGGAAATTTTGTTTTTATCAATTTTAATTTCTGGATCTAAATCACCAAGTTCTTTACCCATTTTAATTAATAATGAATATTTATCTTCCCATTCTATTAGATCAGAAAATTCTTTTACAATTTTATTTTGCTCATCAATTACAGACATTTGTAAAGCCTAATTAAATATTAATGATACGATCTTTTAAAAAGATCGTATCATTTTAAAAATTGATTCAATTGAAATATAACCAAATAATTATTTTTTATCAGAATGGCGTTTTTGCAGATTTGAAATTATTTCGGAAAACTCAATTCCTTGATTAGCTAACATTACAAATAAATGAAATATTAAATCTGATACTTCATTAATAATTTCTTCCTTATCATTATTCTTCGCTGCGATAACTGTTTCTATTGCTTCTTCTCCAACCTTCTGAATTATTCGGTTTGATCCTTGCTTAAATAATTTTGTTGTATAAGAATTTTCAGGCAATTTAATTTTTCGATCTTTGACAAGTTCAAACAAGTAGTTTAAAAATAGAATGTTATTTTTATCTACTTCTGCAAAACATGAATAGGCACCAGTATGACAAGTCGGTCCATCCGGTTTTGCATAAATGAGTAATGTGTCATTATCGCAATCAGTATTTACCGAAACCACATTTAAATAATTTCCGGAAGTTTCGCCTTTAAGCCAAAGTTTATTTTTAGTCCGACTAAAAAAAACAACTTTTTGTTTTTCAATAGTTTGAGTTAATGCTTCTTGGTTCATAAATCCGAGCATTAAAACTTGATTAGTTATTTCATCAATTATAATTGCGGGAACGAGTCCGTCAAGTTTTGAAAAATCAATATTTTCAATGTTTATCATATTCTTACATTTATATTATTTTGATGTAAATAATTTTTTAAATCTGTTATTTCCAATTCTTTATAATGAAATAAACTTGCCGCTAAACATGCATCTACATTTGCTTTTTCAAATGCTTCAAGAAAATGTTCTTTGGTTCCCGCTCCGCCGGATGCAATTATTGGAATTGTCAATTCATTAGATAAATATTGGAGTATATCAATATCGTAACCGGATTTTGTTCCATCTCTATTCATGGAAGTTAAAAGAATTTCACCAGCACCAAGATTTTCAACTTTTTTGCACCAAGTAATTGTTTCCAATTGTGTTTCTTCTGTTCCGCCTTTGATATAAACTTTGTGTATTTCTTCAATTGTTCTTGAATCAATTGCCGCAACAATTGCTTGGCTTCCGAAATTTCTAGATGCTTCAGAAATTAAATTTGGATTTTTTACAATTGATGAATTTAAAGAAACTTTATCGGCACCAGCATTTAGTAATTTTTCAATATCTTCTATTTTAGATATACCACCGCCAACTGTAAAAGGTATTCTAATAACTTTAGAAACTTCTTCAACAAGTTCAACTAAAGTTTTTCTTCTTTCTAAAGTTGCAGTAATATCTAAAAATACTAATTCATCTGCGCCTTCATTATAATAACGCTGCGCAAGCTCAACTGCAGAGCCGGCTTCACGAAGATTAATAAAGTTTGTTCCCTTTACAACAATTCCATCTTTTACATCTAAACATGGGATAATTCTTTTACACAGCAAGTTTTGCCAACTCCTCTAAATTTATTTTATTTTCATAAATTGCTTTACCAATTACAACTCCCCTTACTTGTATTTCAGCTAATTTTATTATATCATGAATACTGCTTACTCCACCGGAAGCTGTTAGTTTTATCTTTGGATACTTCGCAAGAATTGATTTATATAAATTGTAATTTGGTCCGGTTAACATTCCATCAACGTCAATATCGGTGCATAAATAGTTAGCAATTCCCAATTTATTGCAATATTCAATGTGATCGAAAAGATGAACTTCAGAATTTTCCGTCCAGCCTTTAATTCTAATTATGTAATCCAAAACGTCTGCAGCAATAATAATTTTCTGGGGAATCACTTTGGTAAATATTGATTCAAACTCTTTTTTATCAGTAATTGAAAGCGATCCAATAATTATTCCATCAACTCCTAGTTTATTTAATTCAACAACATCTACCTTTGTTCTTATTCCTCCCCCGAACTCAATTTTCAGATTTGTTTTATTTTTAATTTCTTCAATAATTTTAATCGTATTTATTTTGCCATCTTTTGAGCCTGACAGATCAACAACATGAAGCCATTCGAATCCAAGTTCATTATAAATTTTGGCTTGTTCAAGAGGAGTTTTATTATAGCTTACAATTGAATTGTATTCTCCTTTTGAAAGTCGAACAACTTTTCCATCAATTATATCTATTGCCGGAATAATTAACATAACTCAATAAAGTTTTTTAATAATTGTAGTCCAATTTTCCCCGATTTTTCGGGATGAAATTGAACTCCGTAAAAATTGTTTTTATTAATTGCTGAACTAAAAATAATATCATAATTAGTTGAGGCAATTGTATATTCTGTAATTGGAACGTAATATGAGTTAGCAAAATAAAATGTTTCACCACTTTCAACTTTCGTAAAAAGTTTATTTTGATTTTTATATTCTACTTTATTCCATCCCATATGAGGAACTTTAACTTTTGATGAATCAAATTGTTTTACTACAACTTTTATAACATCTAAACATTTTGTATTTCTTTCCTCTGAAAAAGTAGCTAACAATTGCATTCCCAAGCAAATTCCTAAAAGTGATTTTTCTGTTGATTTAATAGTATCAACAATATTTTTTTCATTTAATTTATACATTGCTGAGTTAGCTTCACCAACTCCAGGGAAAATAATTTTTTCAGCTGAATTTATTTCTTCACTATTATCTGTAATTATATATTCTGCATTGAGATCATCCAAAGCATTTGCAACTGACTTTAAATTTCCTGCACCGTAATCAATTAATGCAATCATATAATTCCTTTTGTTGATGGAATTCTTCCATTATTACGTTCGTCTAATCTGCAAGCTTCATTTAACGCTTTCGCAAAAGACTTAAATATTGCTTCAATTTTATGATGATCATTTTTACCTTTTACTTTTATGTAAATATTTGATTTTAATCCGCTTGCCAAACCTCTAAAAAATTCTTCTGCTAATTCTGTAGGAAATTCTCCGACTAATTCTCTTTCAAATTTCGCTTTAAATTTAAGATAGAAACGGCCACCTAAATCTATTACGCAAAGTGCAATTGATTCATCCATCGGTACATAATACCCATAACGTTGAATTCCTTTTTTATCTCCAAGTGCTTTTAGTAAAACTTCACCTAAAGTTATTCCAACATCTTCAACCGTATGGTGTTCGTCAACATGTAAATCTCCATCGACATGAATATCCAAATCAATATTTCCATGCTTTGCAATTTGTTCAAGCATGTGATCAAAGAATCCAATTCCGGTATTTATTTTTGATTCACCAGTTCCATCAATATTTACAGAGATATTTATTTTTGTTTCTTTTGTTTCACGAATTGCTTCTGCTTTTCTCTGAATCATAATTTTCTTTCTCATAATATTTCTTTTAGTTTTGCTAAAAATATTTTGTTTTCTTTTTGCGTACCAATTGAAATACGCAAACAATTTTCTAAGTTAAGTTGATTGCTTCTGTTTCTAATTATTACGCCTTTAGCAGCTAATTTATTATAAACATCAGTTGCGTTTTTAATTTTGAATAATATAAAGTTTGCATCACTTTGATAAACTTTTTGAACTTGTTTAATTTTCTTCAATTCAATAACTAAATTTTCTTTTTCTGAATTTAACTTTTTTACAAAACTATTTTTCTTTTTTACGTTTGATAAAGCATCCAAAATTGCATTTGCGGTTAATTTATTCAGATTATATGGCGCTTTAATTTTAAATAATAAGTTTGTAATAAATCCATCAGCAACTGAATATCCACAACGTATTCCAGCCAAACCCCATGCTTTTGAAAATGTTCTTATAATTACTAAATTTCTATTTTTTTTAAACTCGTCTATGAATGATTGATTTTCATTAAAGTCAATGTAGGCTTCATCAATTACAACAATTCCATTGAAATTTTTTAATATTTGATTTACACTTTTTTTGCTCAATAAATTTGCAGTTGGATTATTTGGTGAGCACAGAAAAATCATTTTTGTATTTTTTTGAACAGCGGCAATAGTTGTTTTTACATCAACTTGAAATTTTTTATCAAGCGGAATAGTTATTGTTTCGACCTCATTAACATCACATGCTACTTTATACATTCCGTAAGTCGGCTCCGGAATTAAAACCGAATCCTTTTTAGGTTCGCAAAATATTCTTATCAGCAAATCTATAATTTCATCTGATCCAACACCGAAAAATAAATTCTTTTTAGAAACATTAAGATATTCAGAAAGTTTTTCCCGTAATTTATTTTGCGCCGGATCGGGATATCTATTCAATTGAAGATTGTGTTCGTCTTTAATTACACTTCCTAAACTGTTTTCATTTGCATCAAGTAAAATTCCTTCAAGAAAAGAATCTCTCGCAGAAGTATAAGGTTTTAAATTTAAAATATTTTTTCTAACCAATTTTTCAATCATTGTTCGAGCCTTATTTTTACTGCATTTGCATGAGCTTGTAATTTTTCTTTATTTGCTAATTCAATTACTGTTTTTGATATGTTTCTTAATCCGTCTTTGCTCAATTCTTGAAATGTAATTCCTTTCATGAATTGTTCAACTGAAACTCCACCTATTGATTTTGCATAACCATATGTTGGAAGTGAATGATTTGTTCCGGATGCATAATCTCCAACACTTTCCGGTGAATATTGTCCAATGAATACTGAACCGGCATTATGAATATTTGATAATTTTGATTTTGCATTTTTAAAATTCAGAATTAGATGTTCCGGTGCATAAGAATTACTGAATTCAATTGCTGTATCAATATTTTCAAATACAATTACAAATGAATTTTCTAATGATTTTTTTACAAAGTCTTTTCGCTCAAGATTTTCAGTTTGTTTATTTATTTCATCAATAACTTTTTTACAGAAATCTTTATTTGTTGTGCAAAGAATTACCTGTGAATCATTTCCATGCTCTGCTTGAGAAAGTAAATCTGATGCAATAAATTTTGGATTTGCAGATTTATCAGCAATTACTAAAACTTCACTTGGACCAGCAATCATATCAATTGCACATCCGTTTGGATCAATACTGACAAGCGCTTTAGCCGCTGCAACAAATTGATTTCCAGGACCAAATATTTTATCAACTTTATTAATTTTGTTTGTTCCGTAAGCCATTAGTCCAATTGATTGAGCTCCGCCGACTTTGTAGAATTCATTTATTCCTAAAAATTTTGCAACATACAAAACTTCAGCGGTAATATTTTTATTTGTCGGAGAACAAACTACTATTCTTTTACATCCGGCAATTTTTGCTGGAATTGCCAGCATCATCAATGTTGATGGAAGTATTGCGGTTCCACCGGGAATGTAAAGTCCAACATTTTCAATCGCTCTAAATTCTCGTGAGCAATTTACTCCTTTCATGTTTTCGATAGAATATTTTTTAGGAAACTGCAATTTGTGAAATTTAGTAATATTTTTTACCGCAATTTTTACTGCTTTTTTAAATTCATTTGAAACAATCTTTTCACTTTGGATAAATTCACTTTCGGTTACTCTAATTTGTTTGCCGGAAAATCCATCAAACTTTTTTGAATAACTTAAAACACTTTTTAATCCATTTTTTTTTATATCCACCAAAATTGGCTGAACAATTTGATACGTTTTTGACATATCAATTGATGGACGCTGCAAAAGTTTTGTTTTTTGATTTTGAGTTAGTTTATTAAATATTATTGTTTTCATATTTAATTTTTATTTTCTGGATTTCCGAGAAAAGTCTTCGGAAATGACAACTTAAAATTTTCAGTCATTGCGGACGATGTGAAGCAATCTCAAAAACTGTTTAGATTGCTTCGGAATAAATTCCTCGCAATGACGAATACACAATTACAAAATTATATTCTCAATTGGTAATGATAAAATTCCAGAAGCACCGGCTTGTTTTAAATCTTCGGTAATTTCCCAAAATTTATCTTCCTTAATTACTGCATGAACTGCGTAAAGTCCTTCATCAGAAAGCGGTAAAATTGTTGGACTTTTTAATGAAGGAATTATTTTAATAATCTGTTCTAATGAATCTTTTGGCACGTTCATCATTATATATTTTGAATTTCTTGCATTAAGCGATGATTCTATTCTAACCAAAAGTTTATTAAAAATATTATTCAGCTCAAAATCATTTTCTAACTTTTTACTTTTTATTAAAACTGCTTGAGAATCTAGAACTTTAAAAGATTTTTTTAGTTTATTCAATTTCAAAGTATTTCCGGTAGAAACCAAATCGCAAATAAAATCAGCAACTCCAAGAGTTGGAGCAATTTCTACTGAACCGCTAATCTGAATTACTTTTGCAGAAATTTTATTTTCATCTAAAAAGTTATTTAAAATATTTGGATATGAAGTTGCGATAGTTTTATTTTCCAAATCTTTTATACTTTTTAATTCTTCCTTCTCCGGAATTCCTAACGACAATGAGCATTTTCCAAAACCTAATTTTTTTACGAGTTCAACATTTAATCCTTTTTCAAGCAAAACATTTTCTCCAACAATTCCAATATGCGCAACGTTATCTTGAACATATTCCGGAATATCATCATCACGCAAAAAAAGAATATCCAAATTAAAATTTGATGCAGTTACAAATAATCTATCTTGAAAATTTTCTATATCAATTCCGCAACTTTTCAAAAGTTGCATTGATTTTTCATGCAATCTGCCTTTTTTCTGAACTGCTAACTTTAAATTTTCTGCCATAATTTCCTCAAACAAAAAACCCCAACATTTGTCGGGGTTCTTTTATAAAATTTTTTACATCTTATTTAAATTTCACCGACACTCACAAATTGTAAGTTATGGTGATGATGATATATTAAAGAAATGTTTTTCATAATTGCTTCAAAAATAGCTATAAATATTTTAAAATCAACTTAGTAATATTTGTAAAATAATTTAAAGATATTTAAATGTAATTTTATTCACTTTAGTGTATTTATTAAAACTTACTTAAAAAATACGGAAGCATATTTCTCCAAGTTGGCCAATCATGTTTTATATCAAATCCCCAAAGATCAAGCCAGTGCGGAATATTTTTTGAATTTAAAATGTTTGATAATTTTATTGAAGAATTTGGATCTTCAAAATCGCCTTGACCAGAAGCAATTACAATTCCCATATTATTTCTCATTTGGCTGAGATAATTTTCATCATTAGAATTAGGTAAAAAATCTATTGGTGAATTAAAATAAACATGATCATCATAATAACCTTTTGCATAATACTTTAAATCATAAACTCCGCTCATTGCAATTGTTCCTTTAAATACTTCGGGAATTCTAAAAAAAGTATTTGCTGCATGATAAGCTCCAAGTGAGGCTCCAGTTGTAATAATTGGAACTTTTCCATTACAATTATTATAAATAAAAGGAACAACTTCCTCAATTATATATTGATTATATTGTCCGTGACGCAAAGATTTGTGCGGCGGATAAATTGAATTGTTCAGCCACGATTCATTATTTATACTATTTATTGAAAATACTTTGAACTTTCCTTCGTTTATAAACCAAGAAATTGAATCAATTAATTGAAATCTTTCATATTCCAAAAAATCTGCGCCGGCTGTTGGAAACATTAATAGCGGAGTTCCATAATTTCCATAAACAACAATTTCCATTTCCTTAAATAAACTTGGGCTATACCACTTATGAATTTCTCTTTTCATATTATTTTAATTTATGTTAAATAATTGTAAAATTATTTCATACTTAATGAAAATTCAACTTTTTAAATTTATATTTGTAAAAAATAAGTTTGATCGGTAATTTTTTAAACTTTCTAACTATATTATAAATAAATATTTAAACAGATTTGAGGAATCCATGAAAATTAAAATACTTTTAGCGTTAATTGTTATTGCTATTAGTTTAGCTGGCTGTTTTTCATCAAGTATAAAGGGAAGCGGAAATTCCGTAACCGAAGAAAGAAAATTAGATTACGTTAGCAGAATTGAAATTGATGGAAATTTTAATATCGAAATTGCAAGTGGAGAAGTTTCAAGCTTAAAAATTGAAGCGGAAGATAATATTATTCCGCTTATTGAAACGAAAGTCGATGATGAAAAATTGACAATCAAAATGAAAGAAAAAATTACAAATCTTAGAGAAATTAGAATTAAAATTTCCACACATGATTTAGTTGAATTAGAATCTGAAGGAAAAAGTAATATTAATATTAAAGGTTTGAATACAGACGATTTTGAACTTTCCAGCGATGGCGAAGGTGAAATTACAATTGAAGGAAAAGTTGATTACTTAAATGTTACAATGGATGGAGAAGGAAAACTTTTAGCAAAAGATTTGCTTTCCAAAAATGCAACGGTTAATCTTTATGGTGATGGAAAAGCTGAAGTGAATGCCAGAAAATTATTAAAAGCAAAAGTTAAAGGTTCCGGTTCGGTAGATTATTACGGTGATCCGGAAGAAATATCAATTGATACTTCAAAAGGCGGTGCAGTAAATAAAAAGTAAGTTTTATTTCTTGATGTCATTTCAATTTTATTTATCTTCAAATATTGAAATGACATTTTTATTTTAAACCAACATGAATAAATTTGAATTAGTATCTTCATATAAACCTTCCGGAGATCAGCCCGAAGCAATTAAACAGCTTACGGAAGGAATAAATTCCGGCGAAAAACATCAAGTTTTACTTGGCGTTACGGGAAGCGGAAAAACGTATACAATCTCAAATGTTATTGCAAATATTAATAAACCAACATTAATAATTTCACATAACAAAACTCTTGCTGCACAATTATATTCTGAGTTTAAATCTTTCTTCCCAAATAATTCTGTAGAATTTTTTATCAGTTATTATGATTATTATCAGCCGGAAGCTTATGTTGTAAAACGCGATTTATATATAGAAAAAGATTTTTCCGTAAATGAAGAAATTGATCGGCTTAGATTAAAAGCCACAACTTCATTAATTGAAGGAAGAAATGATGTAATAATTATTGCAAGCGTAAGCTGTATTTATGGAATCGGAGCGCCGGATCAATATGCTCAGCAAATTATATTTTTGAAAAAAGGTGCGGTTATTGAGCGAAAAAAACTTCTGCGTTCTTTAATAGACATTTATTATGTAAGAAATGATATAGAATTTACACGCGGATCTTTTAGAGCAAGAGGTGATGTTGTAGAAATAATTCCGGCATATCAATATGAAGAAGCAATTCGTATAGAATTTTGGGATGACGAAATTGAAAAAATTTCTTTAATTGATGCAATTACCGGAGATTTTATAAAAGAAGTCGATTCAATTCCGGTATATCCCGCAAAATATTTTGTTACTACAAAAAGTCAAGTTACCAACGCAATTAAAACAATTGATGAAGAACTTAAAGAAAGATTAAAATATTATTGGGCAGAAGAAAAATATCTTGAAGCTCAAAGAATTGAGCAAAGAACTCGTTATGATATTGAAATGATGCGAGAAATCGGATATTGCGCCGGAGTGGAAAATTATTCCAGACATATGGATGCAAGACCTCCAGGTTCGCGCCCTTCTTGTTTATTTGATTATTTTCCTAAAGATTATCTTCTAATAATTGATGAATCTCATGTAACAGTTTCGCAAATTCGCGGAATGTATTTGGGTGATAGATCCAGAAAAGAAACTTTGGTTGAACATGGATTTCGACTTCCCTCAGCATTGGATAATCGTCCGCTTAAATTTGAAGAATTTGAGAATTTAACAAATCAAATTATTTATGTAAGCGCTACCCCCGGTGATTATGAAATGACAAAAACCGGTGGTGCATTTATTGAGCAAATTATTCGTCCAACCGGACTTTTAGACCCGGAAATTGAAGTAAGACCAATAAAAGGTCAAATTGATAATCTAATCGGTGAAATTAGAAATCGCTCAATAATTGGTGAACGTGTGTTAGTTACAACACTCACAAAAAAAATGGCAGAAGATTTAACTGATTATTTGGATAAAATTAATATTAAAGTTCGATATATTCACAGTGATATTGATGCTTTGGAAAGAGTGGAAATAATTCGTGATTTAAGAATTGGCGATTTTGATGTTTTGGTTGGTGTAAATCTTTTAAGAGAAGGTTTAGATTTGCCGGAAGTTTCACTTGTTGCAATAATTGATGCGGATAAAGAAGGATTTCTGCGAAGTGAACGATCGTTAATGCAAACTGCGGGAAGAACAGCAAGAAATGTAAACGGAAAAGTTATTATGTATGCTGATGTTATAACAAATTCAATGGCAAAAACAATAAAAGAAACTAACCGAAGAAGAAAACTACAGCTTGAATATAATAATGAAAATAATATTACTCCCAAAACAATTTTTAAAAGTAGGGAAGACATTTTAAATTCAACTTCAATTGCAGAATTAAGAAAAAAAGAACCAGGAAGCGATGCTGCTTTTGCAAAAGTTGCGGAACCGGTTTTAAAATATATGACAAATGATCAGAAAAAAGATTTAATTGAACAACTTGAAGAAGAAATGTTAAACGCCGCCAAAGATTTGGAATTTGAAAAAGCTGCAGGATTACGTGATGAAATTGAAAAACTTAGAAAAATGATTAAATAAATTAAAACATTATATTATACTTTGCGATCAGCTCTAAAGCCAATTCTTTATAAGCCAAAGAAGCTTTTGAATTGGGTAAAATTATACTCAACGGTTTTTTACTAAAAGTTACATTCATCATATTTACATCTTTGGGAATTGAAACATTCATCATTAATCTCGGAAATCTTTTATATAATTCGGCTTTAATTTTAAACGCAGCTTTTATATTTCTTTCGTATACAGTTAAAAATATTCCGTCAATTTTTAGATTTCTATTATACAAAGTTTTTACGTACTCAACTCTTTTAGCTAAAGTTTTTATAGCATCTAAAGAATATTCATCCGTTCTAATTGGTGCAATTACAGAATCTGAAGCAATTAATGCAAGTGATGTTGTTCCAAATAAATATGGCGGGCAATCAAAAATAATAAATTCATAATTTGCTCTAATGCTGTTTATAATATTTCTTAACAAGAAATTATTTGCAATTAATCTATTTTGTCTTCCTTCCTCAACAGAGTTTAATTTCATTTGAGGAATACAAAATAAATTTTCAATTTCGGTTGGATGAATTACTTTATCAATGGTTTTTGAATAACTAAAAACATCAAATACATCGCCAAAAATATTTTCTTCAGTAAAACCTAAGGATAGAGAACATGATGCTGTTGGGTCTAAATCAACAAGTAGAGTTTTAAAATTTTGTTTGGCAAACTTTATGGCAAGATTCACGGCAGAAGTTGTTTTTCCAACTCCACCTTTCGGAAGAATAACAGAAATCACTTTTCCCAAAGAATCGGTCCCCCAAACCTATTCAAAAGATAACACTACATTTCCAGGTTAATTATACAAAAATTTTTACAATTATTATATGAACTAGATCAAGTCTTAAAAAATTAATGGGGGATAATTTTTTAAAATTTGAGGTACTTTATATATCACATTTCAAATATTTTTCACAGATTTTTTGCATTGCCGAATTTGCGGAATTAAAAGCCCAAATTATTGATCCACCTTTTTGTCCGGCACTTAAATCTCCAATTAAAAATAATCCGGAAACATTTGTTTCATAACCTTCTTTTAGAATTGGTTCTGGTCCGTTAAATTCAATACCAATCATTTTAAGAAAATTTTCCGGAGTGCTTCCGCCTAAAGCGTAAATTATATAATCAAATTCGATGTTTCCGTATATATCTTCCTCAAATCTAACAATTGGTTTATTATTATGTGTTATTAATTTATTAATATTTGAATTTAATAGAAGGTTTACCTTTTTGTTTTTTGCAAGTGCTAACAAACTTTCTTTATTAATATTATTCATTCGAGAGAATTCGTTTTTTCTATAACTTAAATAAACATTATTGTTTTCAATATCTTCAGATAAAAATTGGCAATATTCCGAAGCTGAATCTCCGCCACCAACAACCAGGACTTTAGAATTTTTTATTTCAAAAGTTGTTAAATCAAACAAAACTTTTTCTTTCAGTTCATTTGGAATTTTATAATCCGGTTTATTTGGTTTTCCTAAAATTCCAACGGCTATTGCAACAATTCTTGATTGATAAATATTATTTTCTGAAATTACTTTAAAAGTACTATCAGTTTCAGATTTTTCAATTTTGTAAACAGTTTCATTGTAATGAACATTTAATTCATTATCTTCAATTGCTTTATCCAAATAAGAAATTGTTTCATGTTTGGTTGAATCTGTTAAACACATAACTCCTGTGCAAACCGGCGTAAATCCTTTATAATTTGCAGTAACTAATTTTTTATCTGGATAATATTTTTTTATTGTAAATGAGTGTTCTGCGGATTTTTCCAAAATTAGAATTTTATCTTTTGAAACTCCGTAATTATGTGCTTCCACACCAAGACTAATTCCACCCGGACCAGCACCAATAATTAATATTTCGTACATTTTATCCTTTATTTTTTACAAAATATGATGAATGAATTTTTAATCAGATTCAACTTTTACTTTTCGCAATCGAAAATAACATAATTAAGAATTCGAATTTTATTAAACTTGTAAATTTCCAATTAAGTTTTATGAAAAAACTCCTATGTGTTTACTTAACTATTTTACTTTTCCCAATAAATATTTTTCCACAATATGATTCTCTTTATCATAATAAAATATGGAGAACTTATTTAACTCATCTTCCACCACAATATAGTTCAAATGAAGATAAAGAATACCCACTTGTCTTGGTTTTGCATGGAGGATTTGGAAATGCATACAATATTGAAGAACAATCACAATTTAGCATAAAAGCTGATACGGCAAAAATTCCGTTTATTGTAGTTTATCCGGAAGGAGTAAAAAGTCCGATAAACATTACAACTTGGAATGCCGGTGGCTGCTACGGATATTCCGCAAATACAAATATTGATGATGTAGATTTTATTTCAACATTGGTAGACACAATTGAAAGCAAATATAAAATTGATAAAAATAGAATTTATGCAAGCGGATTATCAAACGGCGGAATGATGAGTTATAGATTAGCTGCTGAATTAAGCAATAGAATTGCGGCAATTGCTCCGGTTGCTTCAATGATGGTTAATGAAAATTTTTTTGAACCGGTAAATTCAATTCCAATTATTCATTTGCATTCATTTTTGGATGACAGCGTTCCAATTGAAGGAGGTTTGGGGGATGGCACAGCAAATTATGAATATCCGCCTTTAGATTCTGTTTTAAATATATGGGCAAATATTAATAACTGTAATAAAATTGATATTGTTTTTGATGAACCAGGAAAATATCTTTATAAAACTTGGACGAATTGCAATGATGAAAAAAATATTGATTTATATGTAACTTATGATGGCGGACATTCTTGGCCCGGAGGAACAATTCCGCGAATTGGTGCTGATCCGGTTTCTGAGCAGATAAATGCAACAAATTTAATTTGGGATTTTTTTCTAAAGCATCCGAAAGAAAATACAACAAATATTAAATTTGATGAAAAATTAAATTCGAGTTTTGAACTTTATCAAAATTATCCGAATCCGTTTAATCCTACAACAACAATAAAATATTCTATTCCATCTTTTTCTGTCAGTTCGATCGAAGAGAGAAATCTCAGAGATTTCTCGTCGCAAGTTTACCAGATGCGGCTGGCTCATCTAAATGACAATGTGAAAATAACTTTAAAGGTATTTGATGTTTTAGGTCGAGAAAATAATACGCTTGTAAATGAAATTCAAAAACCTGGAAATTATGAAATTCAGTTTGATGGAAATTTTCAACCAAGTGGAATTTATTTTTACAGATTGCAATTCAATAATTTTTCTAAAACAAAATCTATGTTATTATTAAAGTAGAGATTTGATTTATCAAATCTCTACTGTTAAATTTCTTCAAAATTATTCACTGCAAACTAATTTTAATATAAATCTGCAATTGATAAATATCTTTCTCCGCTATCATAATTAAAACCCAAGACTGTAGTACCTTCAGAAATTTCAGGCAATTTTTTATTAATTGCAGCCAAAGTTGCACCGGAAGAAATTCCTCCGAATAGACCTTCTTCCTTTGCGGCTCTTTGTGCAAATTCAAAAGCCTCTTCTTTTTCTATTTGAATAACTCCATCCAACAAATTTGTGTTTAAATTTTTAGGAATAAATCCGGCCCCAATTCCTTGTATCGGATGCGGACCAGGTTTTCCTCCACTAATTACCGGGGATAAAACTGGTTCAACAGCAAAAACTTTTAAATGAGAAAATTTATTCTTTAAAACTTGCGCAACTCCGGTTATATGTCCGCCAGTTCCAACTCCGGTAATTAAATAATCTATTCCTTCCAGAAAATCATTTAAAATTTCTTGGGCTGTTGTTTTAGTATGAATATCAACATTTGCTTGATTTTCAAATTGTTGCGGAATCCATGCATTTGGATTTGAGTTTGCAATTTCTTTTGCTTTTTCAATTGCGCCGTTCATTCCTTTTTCTTTTGGAGTTAGTTCAAATTTTGCACCAAATGCCGACATGATTTTTCTTCTTTCTACACTCATTGATTCCGGCATTACTAAAATTAATTCGTAACCTTTAACTGCGGCAACCATTGCTAAACCAATACCGGTATTGCCGGAAGTCGGTTCAACAATTATACTATCTTTTTTTAATATTCCTTTTTGCTCCGCATCTTCTATCATTGAAAGAGCAATTCTATCTTTTATACTTCCACCGGGATTTGCTCTTTCAAGTTTTATCCAAACATTAGTTTTATCGCCAAATAATTTATTTATTTTAAGATGTGGTGTATTTCCTATGGTTTGTAATATATTTTCTGCTTTCATTTTTTTGCCTTTCTTGAAATTAATTAAATAATAAATTCTAATGGTTCCGGTTCACTTGTTTTTCTTAATCGAACTTCACTTTTATGATAGACTATTGAATTTTCCGAAACACTTTCAGTCAACCAAACATTTCCGCCAATTATACTATTTTTTCCAATTACAGTATTTCCTCCTAAAATTACGGCTTGAGCATAAATAATTACATTATCATTTATTGTTGGATGTCTTTTAGTTTGCGCTAAATTTTTATCAACACTTAACGCACCCAAAGTTACACCTTGATAAATTTTTACATTATTTCCAATTTCGCAAGTTTCGCCAATTACAATTCCAGTTCCGTGATCAATGAAAAAGGAATGACCAATTCTTGCTCCGGGATGAATATCAATGCCCGTTTCTTGGTGTGCGTATTCAGTTAAGATTCTTGGTAGAATCGGAACTTTTAGATTGAATAAAATATGCGCAAATCTATAAATTGCAATTGCTCTAAATCCCGGGTAAGCTAAAATTACTTCATCAATATTATGCGCAGCGGGATCTCCTTCATAAATTGCTTTTGCATCATTCCACAATTCTGAATTAATATCATAAATTTCCTCGAAGAAATTATCACATATTTCATCAATGTTTTCGATGGAATTATTGTTAAGTAAAATTAAAAGTGATTTAAGATTGCGTTTTAGTAAAATTAATTTACTTTCAATATCTTGTTCCGAATAATAAATATCAGATGCAAAATGAGGGAAAAGTAGTTGCATTAAATCGTTTATAAATTTTTGTGCTTCAATTTTTATTGGTTTTATAACTTTATGTTCTTTTCGATTTTCAATTAAAGTTTTTGAAATTTTGCTAAAATTTGTATTCATGATAAAATAAACTCCAATTATTCAAAAGAATAATTCTTAGGATTTTTAAAATTTGTAATTAGTTAGAAAATATTTGAAGCATCAACAGATGCAGGTAGAATGGTATCCGTGTGTTAAATTTGGATTGCTTAAGATTTCTATGTGTGCAAGAATATTCATAATCAAATAATAAAAAATAAAAGACTCTGTGTCAACTTATAAATTTGGGATATTCTTATTTTTATAAAATTACCGCAGACAAATGTCTGCGGCTACGTATGTTAAATCAAATTGTTAATTTTATCAATATTTGAGCTTACATTATCTCCCAAATGAATTGTAATTACTTTTCTATTATTATTCAACAATGCTTGGCGGTCTCCCATTAGCTGAGCATCAATTAAAACTCCAAATGAAAATTCTGATTCATCTTTACCAATTTCTTTTGGAATTGCAACTTCCTCATTTCTATTTGAAGTAAATTGTATGAACAAACCGTTTCCGGCATCACCTTTGTGCAATTGTCCGGTTGAATGCAAAAATCTTGGTCCATATCCAATAGTTACAGAAGTTTTATATTTTTTTTGAATTATTGTTCTAAGTTTTTGAAGCAAATTTGATGTTTCATAATTTGGAGTAATATATGCTTGAATTGAAACATAATTATATTTTACTTTATCTAAATTTGCCAAAAATTCATGAATTGCATTTTTTAAATTTTGCTGATTTGTATTTCCGCTTAGTTTAATTCCATTTTCTTCAATTGCAAAATTTAATTGAGGAAGTTCGCCTTTTTCTAAATAATTATTTATCATAACTTTCGCTTCAATCTTTGCAGATTCAACGTTAGGTTGATCAAATGGTTGAATTCCCAAAACCCAGCCGGAAACTGCCGTTGCAAATTCCCATCTGAAAAATTCACCGCCTAAATCATATTCATCATTTAAAATTATTTCAATAATCGGATGACAGGCATTTTTAAGTTTTTCAATTTTCTCTGAATTTGAATTTTCGTTATCAAAATGTGTATAAACAAAAACTCTATCGTTCGCATAAAATTCCGGAGATTCCAAACTTTCACTTTCGATTGGTAAAATTCCAACTCCATTTTTTCCGGTGCTTTCAGCAATTAATTGCTCAACCCAAGTTCCAAACGAAATTATTTTTTCCGAATAAACAAAAGTAAGTTTGTCTCTTCCCAATTTTGCAAGCTCACCGAAAATTACTCCAATTTCTGCACTAATGTTTTTGTTGTTTTTTGAATCTTCAACAACTAGTTTTGCATTTCCCAAAAACTTATTTAGATCAATTCCAATAAGTGCGGCGGGAACCGTACCAAAAAACGAAAGCACGGAATATCTTCCGCCAATATTGGGATTGTTCACAAATATTTTTCTGAAATTTAATTGCTGTGCCATTTGTTCAAGTCCGCTGCCCGGATCTGTAATTGCAATAAAATGTCTGCTTACCTTTTCTGTACCAAGTTTATTTTGGCAAAATGTAAAAAAGTATTTTAAGAAAGATAAAGTTTCAATTGTTCCGCCGGATTTTGTTGAAACAATATATAATGTTTTTTGCGGATCTAAATTTTGCGTGAAATCAAAAATTGCATCGGGATCAGTGCTGTCTAAAACTTTCATATTAAGAAAATTTTCTTTTGTCCCAAATGAAAATGAAAAAACTTCCGGCGCAAGACTTGATCCGCCCATTCCTAATAACAAAGCATGAGTATATCCTTCTGATTTAATTTCGTTTACAAATGAATTTATTTCTTCAAGATGTGATAATATTTCGTCTGCGCTGTTTAACCAATCAAGTCTATTTGTAATTTCCTTAGGTGAGTTTGACCAAACTGTAAAATCTTTTTCCCAAATCCTTTTTACAATTTTCTCATCAACCAATTTTTGAATTGACTTATTAATTTCTTGTTCATAATTATTTAAAAAAAATTTTACAAAAACATTTTCCATTTTTATCTCACGTTATTTTTTTGTTATTCAAAAATATAAAAACTAAATTATAGTTTTTCATTGATGTTGAGAAACTTATAAATTTATTATTTCAACAAATCAACAAATATTGTTTATTAAAATTTCACTTGTTATTTTAAGGTTATGAGAGCACTAAGAATATTACCATTTTTATTTTTGCTTTTATCTTGCGATAAAGGTTTATCGCCGGAAAATGCCGACCAGAAGGCGGGCTTTGGAGGAACTGTAACATTTATCGGGAATTGGAATTCCGCGGCAAAGCAGACTTACGTTGTAGCATTTAAAGATCCGCTTTTATCAATTAGTGATTTCAGCATATTTAATTTAAAATTTGTAAGCGATTCAATTCCGTTTGGTTCAAATAATTTTAATTATTCTACAAATAGCGAGAATGCAGTTTTATCGAATATTGAATTCGGCGATTATTCTTATGTTGCTGTTGCACAAACAATTAGGGACACTCTTTCTTTAGATAGAAATGATTGGATTGTTGCGGGAATTTATACTTCAAATGATGATTCTGCACAACCCGGAATTTTAAATATTCCGCAAGGTACGTTTATTGAAAATGTAAATATACTTTGTGATTTTAATAATCCGCCTCCGCAACCACCAAGTGAAATTCAAAATTTATTAAAATCTTTTTTTGAATCTAAGAAAAGTGACGAATGAAAAATTTTTATTTTCTAATAATAATATTGTTAGTTTCAGAAAATTTATTTGCTCAATTCGGAAGCATAAAAGGAAAAGTTACTGATAATTCTAACCTTCCGTTGTTGGGCGCAAATATTATTATTGAAGGAACTTTAATTGGAGTTGCAACTGATGAAAATGGATTTTTTAATATTCCCAAAATAAAAAATGGAAGTTATTTTTTAACCGCAAGTATTGTGGGATTTACAAAATTCAAATCAGAATTAATTCAAATAAATAATAACTCATTCGAATTAAATATTAAACTTACGCCGACGAGTTACCAATTCGATCAATTAATAATTTCCGCAAATAAATTCGGACAAGATTTACGAGGAATTTCATCAAGCAGTTATATTCTTGATTCAAAAATTTTTGCCGAAAAAAATTATCAAAAAGTTGATGATGCATTTCGTTATGTTCCGGGAATAACAATGACGCAAGATCAAATAAGCATAAGAGGATCAAGCGGATACAGCCGCGGCGCTGGAACAAGAGTGCTTGTTGCAATTGATGGAATTCCAGTTTATACTCCGGATACCGGAGAAATTATTTGGGAATTAATTCCTGTAAATGAAATTGAGCGAATTGAAATTCTTAAAGGTTCGTCTAGTTCTTTATATGGTTCATCGGCAATTGGCGGAATTATAAATATTATCACAAATAAAATTTCTACAAATCCGTTAACGTTAGTAAAATTAGAAGGCGGAATTTATTCTAATCCTTCACACGATGAATGGAAATGGACTGATAAAACTTTGAGCTTTAATCGGCAATCAATTTCTCATTCAAGATTATTTGGAAATTTAAATTTATCTGCATCACTTTCTAGATTTGAAGATTTGAGTTACAGAAAAAATGACAATCAAATTAGATATTCTGCATTTTTAAAAGCTGATTATAATTTTTCCGAAAATACTTCTCTTTCATTTTGGGGAACCGGATACACACGCGAAAAAAGTACGTTCATTTATTGGAAAGATTTGCAAAATGCTTTAGTTCCAGCTGATGCAGATTTGGGGCAATCAATAAATTCCGATCGAACAATTTTTGGCTTAAAATTCAATCATATTTATAATGAAAATTTATCGATAAGTTTTGTACCAAGCGCATACATTAGTTTCTGGAAAGATCAATCTGAAAGCAGCAATAAATCTTCAAGCCAATTATATAGAAATGAATTAAGAATTAATTACAAATTTTCTGATGAAATAAATTTGGTTTCCGGTGTTGAACATCAATATAACAAAGTTGGCTCAACAATTTTTGGAAACAGATCTTCAAATTCATTTGGAATTTTTTCTCAATTAGATTTTAAACTTTTTGAAAGATTAAATTTATCAACGGGATTAAGATATGATCATTCCAAACTTGAAAATTTAGATAACGAAAATTCTCTTTCTCCTAAAATAGGATTGAATTATAAAATTGATGATAATACATTTATCAGAGCTTCATTCGGGAAAGGATTTAGAACTCCTTCGCTCGCGGAAGCTTTTACTTCAACAACCACAAGCGGTGTAACGGTTAAACCGAATCCAAATTTAAATTCCGAATCAAGTCTATCTTTTGAAACCGGAATAAATACAAATATTTTGGATCCAATTAATATTGATTTTGCAATTTTTAATAATGAATATTTTGAAATGATTGAACCATCTTTTGATAGTTTCGGAGATATAATTTTCAAAAATCTTACTCGTGCAAGAATTCAAGGATTTGAAATAGTTTCTGCAACAAAATTATTTTCGGAAAATTTGAGTTTGAAATTTGGTTATAACTATTTGTGGGCAATCGATATCGAGAATAACGAATTTTTAAAGTACAGACCAAAAAATTCAGTAATAGCCGGAATTGATTTTAAAAAGGATTTTGTAGAATCCGGAATTGATTTTAGATATTTGAGCAGAGTTGAAAAGATTGATAATGAGTTTGTCGATTTGGGCTTGGTTCCAGATGGCGACAAACGAGTTGAAATTTTTGTAATTGATGCTCGGGTCGGAGTAAATCTTTTTCAAATTAATTTACCCGGCAGAATATTTTTTAGTATATCAAATTTATTGAATTATAATTACGTGGAGCTAATTGGTAATTTAGCTCCAGTAAGAAATTTTTCTTTAAGCACAGAATTTATTTTTTAGAATTTACTGTTTTGTAAATTCTAGAGTTGCATCAATTTCAAAACCTTGATATGGAACAGTTGATTCCAAAGTAACAATATTTCCCTCAACCACATATGGTGAAGATTCCGGTTCTTCTCCGTTAATTGTTATTGTAAGCGTGCCGTCTTTTGTTCCCCAAGTTCCGGCATCAACAGTTACAGAATCACTTTCCGTGGTAGTTGATTGGAATGTAAGATCATCTTTAAAAACCGCAGTAACTGAATATCCAGCTTGTTCCGGAGTTAATTCTAAATTTGAAGTTCCGAGCTTTGCTATAATTTTTGTTAAATCCCAAGTTCCCACTAAAGCTTGATCGATAACTAATTCCGGCTCCGTGGAAGATTTATCATCACTGCAAGAAATTATTATTGCGGTTAATAATAAAATTATAATGTATGTGAAATTGTGTTTCTTCATTTCTTCCCTTTCTGTTCTTTGATTTATTTAACAAAATAAAAATAATATTTTGCAAAGTAAAATTTCTCAATTTCTTTCAATTTTTTTAATCAATTTTATAATCTGAAAATACATTTATTAAAAAAACAAATGAGTGAAATTTGAAAGTATTATTTATTGGAGGAACCGGAAATATTAGCACAGAAGTTAGCAAACTGTGTCTTGAAAAAAGAATTGATTTATATTTATTAAATAGAGGAAATTCCGAAAATAAAATACACGGAGCAAAAGAAATAATTTGCGATTATTCCAATTTTGAGCAAAGTGAAAATTTATTAAAAAATCATTCTTGGGATGCTGTTGTAAATTGGATTGCTTTCAACAAAAATGATGTGGAAAAAGATATTAAACTATTTTCCGGAAAAACTAATCAATATATTTTTATTAGTTCTGCATCGGCTTATCAAAAGCCACCGGCTTCACCAGTTATTACAGAATCAACTCCTCTGAAAAATCCTTTTTGGCAATATTCAAGAGATAAAATTGAATGTGAGGAAACATTAATGAAAGCTTATAGAAATAATGATTTCCCAGTTACTATTGTTCGGCCTTCGCATACATATGATACTGTAATCCCTATTTCTGTAGGACCTTGGAATGAATATACAGTGGTTGATAGAATAAAAAAGAGGAAAAAAATAATTGTACATGGAGATGGAACATCACTCTGGGTTGTTACTCATTCTAAAGATTTTGCAAAAGGATTTATCGGTTTACTTGGTCATCAACAAGCAATTGGAGAATCTTTTCATATTACTTCAGATGAACTTTTAACATGGAATCAAATTTATGAAGCAATTGCCGAAGCAGTAAATAATGAACCAAATATAATTCATATTCCATCGGATTTTATTGGTAAATATGATGAACAACTTAAATGCAGTTTATTAGGCGATAAATCTTATAGTGTAATTTTTGATAACACGAAAATCAAGAAATTTGTGCCGGATTTTAAAGCTACAATTCCGTTTAAAATTGGAATTAAGGAAACAATAAATTGGTTTGAAGCAAAACAAGAAAGAAGAATCATTAAACAAGAAAGTAATAATTTAATTGATAAAATTATTACTGATTACGAAGAAATTTTTTTGCGATAATTTCACAATATATAATTGGAGTTGCCATGTACCAAATTAAAAAGTTCGATATTGGTTCCGTTGCCCTTTATTCATTTATACTTTACCTCATACTTACTTTCATAATTCTTCTTCCAATTGGATTGATTCTTTCTTTTGTATCTAATTTTATTCCAAATAGCGATGAATTAGAAACCGGGGTTTTACCATTTATAAGCGGAATATTCATATTCATTCTACCAATTTTTTATGCAGTAATTGGAACTGTAATTAATGTTATAGTTGTTGCAATTTATAATTTGATTTCTAAAAAATTTGGCGGTATAAAATTTGAATTACAAAATGTTAATAAAAATGAAGGGTTGATTTAAGCTAATCTTAGTTGTAAATAAAGTTAGTTCGTTCTAAAACTCTATTTATATAAATATTTTAACACTAAACAAGTTATATCATCGGATTGCTCATTTCCATTAGAAAAGTTTTGAACTTCTGAAATGATACTGTTTACAATTTCCTTTGCATTAAGTTCATTCTTATTTTTTAAAGTTTGAATTAATTGTTCTTCTTCAAATTCTTCATTATTTTCATTAAAAGTTTCGGTAATACCATCTGTATATAGAATTAGACTTTCACCGGGTTTAATTGAAATTATATTTGATTGGTATTCAACATTTTTAATTGCCCCCAATAAAAGCCCGCCAATATTTTCAAGTTGTTTTACTTCCCCATCGTTAGAAATTAAGAATGGCAAATTGTGTCCTCCATTTGTATATTCAAATGAACCGTTCCGAGTATCAAGAATACCGTAAAAAACTGTTACAAACATTCCCATAGGACTTTCATTTACCAAAATATTATTAACTTCATATAAAATATTGTCAGTTGGAATACCATTTAATGCAGTAGCTTTAAGTAATGTTTTGCAAACCGCCATCATCATTGCAGCTGCAATTCCTTTACCGGAAACATCCCCAATAATTATTCCTAATCGGTATTTATCAATTAGAAAAAAATCATATAAATCACCGCCAACTTCTTTTGCCGGAATCATTTTTGCATATATATCAAATTCGGTTCGTTGAGGAAATGCTGGGAATGTTTTGGGAAGTATTGATGTTTGAATCAAAGTTGCAATTTCCAATTCTTGTTGGAAAGCAATTAATTTTTCACGAGATAAAATTGCTTGCTTATATAATTCTATCTCATTTAGTGATTTCTCAATTGTGATTTCCAAATCTTTTAGATTAATTGGTTTTGTAATAAAATCAAACGCACCTCTATTCATAGCAGTTCTAATATTTTCCATATCTCCGTATGCGGAAACAATTATAGATCTTAAAATTTTGTTTTGCAATTCATTTAATTTTGAAAGAAGCGTTAGACCATCCATTACCGGCATATTAATATCTGTTAAAACCAAATTTATTGTAGAATTATTTGATATTATATTTAAAGCTTCCACACCATCTTTTGCAAAATGAAATGAGTACTCGTTTCCGCTAATTTTTTTTCTGAATTTCTGCAAAATTAAAAGTTCTAAATCGGGTTCATCATCAACAACAAGTATATTAACGGGCTGAAAAATATTATTAGTCATTTTAAGCTACCTCAAGTTGTGTTAATCTTGTTTTTAATTCATTAAATTCCAAAGGTTTTGTAAAATAATCATCCGCTCCCAAATTTTTTGCAAGATTGTAATTTTGTTCATCACCATAGGCAGTAATCATAATTACTTTTAATTTGGGATATTTCATTTTAACTTTTTTCAAGAGCTCCAATCCGGTCATTTCAGGCATATTAATATCGGTAAGCATGCAGTATTCATATTTATTTTCAATTGACTCAATGAGATTTAATGCCGATATTCCATTTAATGCAAAACTGATTTGTACATTACCGGATTTTATTTCTTTTCTAAACTTTTGTTGAAATAAAAATTGAACATCTTGCTCGTCATCAACAACTAATAATTTCAAGCTTAACTCCTTTTAAAATTAAATTCGTTTATTTTATTTATTAGGTAAAGTTATTATAAACTCCGTGTAATTATTTTCTTCGGACACAAAACTAATTTCACCGGAATGTTCTTTAACTATTATATCATAACTAAGTGAAAGTCCAAGCCCCGTGCCTTCTCCAGTTGGCTTAGTTGTAAAAAATGGATTAAATAATTTGTCTTGAAACTTGAGTGGAATTCCATCGCCATTATCTCTTATTATTATCACAACTTTGTTACTTACATTTTTTGTTGAAACTTTTAGAATTGGCGAAAAATCTTTACCAACTTTTAATTTTTTCTGATTTGCTGCATAACATGCATTGTTAACTATATTTAAGAATACTCGACTTATATCTTGCGGCACAACATTTATTTTCTGAAGTAATTCATCATAATCTTTTTCAATGGTAATGTTAAATTCTTTATTCAGTGCTCGCATACCATGGTAAGCAAGATTAACATCCTGTTCAAGAAGTACATTTATATTCGTTAAAGTTTTTTCTCCTGAAGTTCCTCTAGAATGCAAAAGCATACTCTTAACAATTGAGTCTGCACGTTTTCCATGATGATTAATTTTCTCAATATTTTGTTTTAGAGTCTCAGCAATTGCTTTTACTTCCGTTTTGTTCTCTTTTTCAAATTCTTCAAGCATTTCTGCAATTAGATCATTGCTCACTTCCGAAAAGTTATTAACAAAGTTTAAAGGATTTTTTATTTCGTGTGCTATACCGGCAGTAAGTTCTCCAAGCGATGCCATTTTTTCGGAATGTATAAGTTGTGCCTGTGTGGTTTTAAGTTCTGTATATGCTTTTTCAATTTCTTTCGCCTGTTCAAGATCTTTTGTCTTCCTATCATTTTCAAGTTGAAGTAACTTTTTATTTTCTATTTCTTTTCTTCTATCAAGCTCAAACCTTCTAACTCCTCCAAGTATTCCTATGAATCCTAAAAAATAAAAAGTATACGCCCACCAAGTCTGCCACCAAGGCGGTAGAATTTTAAGATTTAGTGTAACTCCTTCTTCATTCCAAACTTCATTATTGTTAGAAGCTTTTAGATGAAAAACATACTCGCCATGCGGAAGATTAGGATAAATTGCACTTCTTTGATTACCAACATATCTCCAGTCATCTTCATAATTTTCTAATTTATATGCAAATTGATTTTTCTTAGGATCAACAAAATGTGCGGCGAAATAATCGAATTCAATATCATTTTCGTCATAGTTTAAAGTCAAATTCTGTATTTCATAAATTGGTTTTCTAAGTAAAGAGTTTTTGCCTGGTTTAATCGATTTACCAAATAATTTTAAATCAGTAATTGAAATTTTGGGAGGAATAAGGTTATTCTGTATTTCATTAGGATTAAAAACCGTAATCCCATTTGATCCTCCAAAAATAAATAAACCATTTGATGTCTTTAATGCAGAACCATCTGCAAATTGGTTTGAATGAATTCCATCAACAACACCAAAATTGCTGAATTTTTTTTTCTTCAAATCAAATCTCGAAATTCCATCAAATGTACTTAACCATAAATAACCATTTTCTTCATCCGCTAAGATTCCCTGCACAGAATGTGATGGTAATCCATCTTTTTGAGTAAATGATTCTATTGATCCGGTTTTTTGATTGTATTTATTTAAACCTCCTAACCATGTTCCAATCCATACGGTATTATCTTTATCGATATATAACGAATTTACATCTTGAGTTGTTAAAGAGTTTGAAGCATCTTTTGAAAATCCAATTCTTGAATACAATTTGGTGTTAACTTCATATTTAAATAAACCATTATTTGTTCCAATCCAAATGTTGCCATCTTTACCTTTAGTTAAAACTGTAACTGAATTACTTGTAGCATCACCAATCCCTAAAACCTCAAAATTTATATTAGTTGTTGTTTCATTTAATTCATTGTATATATTAAGTCCAGTAGCTGTTCCGAACCAAATTGCATTGTTATTTACCTCTAAAGCAGTAAATACCAAATTATTACCCATATCTATGGGTAATCTTAATTTTTCAAATTTCCACTTAATCGGATCAACTTCATAGAATCCATTGCTTCCTCCCAAAAGAATTTTACCTTTTGATGTTTTTATGATATTGAATATTTCAAAATTTTTTGGAAGTACCTCTCTCTTAAATGTTCCTTCATTAGGATTAAATTTTACTATGGTTGCTCTATCACTTTTAAGCCATATTTCATTTTCTTTATATTCGAATATTGTACTAACCCATCCTGGTGATATACTATTATTATCGTCAACTTTTCCGGTGTATGATTGGAAATTATTTTTTACAATATCGTATTTGCTAATTCCGGCATCACCATTTGCTATCCAAATTGATCCTGAATTATCTAATATGACATCATTAGTATTGGGTGAATGTAACGCTGAGTTGTTTTGCGGATTTACTTCAGAAACCGATAATTCTTTTGTTTTAATATTAAAATACATCAATCCATAATTAGTTGCTAAATAGAGATTTTTTTTCTGATCATAGGTTATTTTATTAATATCTAAGGATTTATTTTCATTCAAATATTTATTAAATACTGAAAAATCTTTATAAGTACTGTCTTTAACATTATAATAAATAAGTCCATTATAATAAGTGCCCAACCATAAATTATCATTATCATCTTGTAAAAAAGATATTACAAGGGTCCGCTCTTTCAACGGATACCATTTAACATAATTTTTGCCATAGTCATATTCTGCAATTCCTTTTTCACCTGAAATCAAATACTTATCGTTCCCAAGTACTGAGATTTGAGCAATAGCTTTTGTTGAATCATCATTAACCGGTTGAATTTCCTTTACTGAATTGGATTTTGTATCAATTAAAAATAAACTGTTTTTTATATTCGAATAATGAAAATCAATAGTACAACATAAAATATTCCCATCCGTAGTTTCCACCATATCAAAAATTGCAAACAGTCTTTGATATTTTTGTGAAAAATTAGAAAAGCTAAATAGTCTAAAAGAATTTTGGTTCCGATCATATTTTGTAACTCCTCCTACAGAACCGATCCATATATTTCCTTTTGAATCTTCATATAATGAAGTAGTTAACGGTTCCTGTAAAAAATTTGTATCCGTTGGTACAACTGTAAAATTCTTAAATTCATAACCGTCATATCTCGTAACTCCATTAGAGGTTCCAATCCAGATGTAGCCAAGATGATCTTGCATTATACATCTTACAACATTAGAAGAAAGTCCGTCCTGTTCTGTAAAATGAGTAAACTTATCTTTTATTTGTTGGCTATAAAGTTGAGATATTATAAGCCAAATTATTACGATATATTTTTTGGATATCAAATTGCTTAAACTCACTATTTATTATTTCTAATCTTTTTATTATCAAATATTTCTGTTACCGATAAATCTTAATTTTCACGATGACTTGAGCTCATTGAATTTTATATTCTTAATGTTATTTTATTCTAAAGGTAAATGAATTTTAAACTCTGTGCCTTCGCCTTGCTTTGTTTTTACGCCAAGCTCGCCATCGTGTACTTTTTTTACAATATCATAACTAAGTGATAATCCTAATCCTGTTCCTTCTCCGGTTGGTTTGGTAGTGAAGAAGGGTTGGAAGATTTTATCTAAAATATCAGCAGGTATTCCATTTCCGTTATCACCTATTCTAATTTCAACTTTATCCTTTAAATTCTTTGTTATAACTTTTAACATTGGAGAGAAATCTTCTTTGTTCTTTTTCTTTTTATCATAAGCTGCATAACAGGCATTGTTAATAATATTCAAAAAAACTCTGCTGATATCCTGTGGAATTACATTTATCTTTTCCAACTTTTCATCATAATTTTTTTCTATTGTAATGTTAAATTCTTTGTTTTGTGCCCTCATTCCGTGATAAGCAAGATTAACATATTGATCTAGCAAATCATTTATATCAGTTAAAGTTTTTTCTCCTGATGATCCTCTTGAATGCATTAACATTCCTTTGACTATGGAATCTGCACGTTTTCCATGCTGATTTATTTTATCAAGATTTTGCATTAAAACATCTGCTATTGATAAAGCTTCACCTTTATTGTCATTTTCCAATTCTAACTTCATTTCTTCAAGTAGTTCTTGACTAATTTCAGAAAAGTTATTTACAAAGTTTAAAGGATTTTTTATTTCATGTGCAATGCCTGCCGTTAATGCACCTAATGATGCAAGTTTCTGCTGCGTTACAAGCTGCTCCTGCGTTTTGATAATCTCTTCATTTTTTTCCTGAAGAGTTTTTATTAACTGTGCCTTCGAAATTGCAGATACGGCATGCTCACGGAATTTATTAAGTATTCTTGCAGTTGAGGGATTAAATGCATTTTTATCAGCGAAACTGTCAAATACCACGTAAGCCTCTAAACTATTATCCCACTCTACTGCCATTGCAAGCATTGACTTTGCTTTACTAAATGCTGAGAGTCTTTCATCACCGAATAAATTATCTGTGTTGCTAATAATGTAAATACCTTTTTCAATTTCCTCAGAATTATCAGAGTATCTTTTTTTCAAATCTTCAGGAAAGAATGTTATTTTTTCCAAATCATTTACCTGATACCCAGTTGTAAAAGCAACATGAAATTGATTGTCTTTATGGTCAAGCAAGAATACCGCTGCTTTCTCTGCCTGAGGAATAAACCTAACGGTTTGCTCAAGCAGTGAATTGAACAATGTTTCAAGATCTTCAGCAATATTAATAACGCGCACTAACTTATCAACAGTTTCAAGCTCTTCAGCTTGTTTTTTAATGAGATCAGCTTCACGTAATTTTGCTTTATTACGTTCAATATTTATCAGCCTTTTACGTTGGATTCTATCAACAATAAAAATTCCCAATGCTATAATGAAAGTATAAATAAGAAATGCCCACCAAGTTAAATACCAAGGCGCTAATATTTTGAAAGCGAATAAATCTTCCTGTCCAATTTTTCCGTAAATATTTTTAGATCGAACATGAAAATTGTAATTGCCATTTGAAAGATTTGTATATACTTTCTTTGTTTCATTAGTCCAATTAGACCAATTCTCATCATTACCTTCAAGAAAATATTGATATTCATTAAATTCGGATTTTTCGAAACTCAGTGCTGAAACTTCAAAGGTTACATTATTTTTTGAAAATGGAAGAATATTATTTTCGTGTAATTTACTATGCGTTCCGTTATAAATAAGTGAATCATTATTAATCTGTACTTTACGTATTAATGTTTTGAATTTATAATTAATATTTCGATGCAGAGAAGGATCATAAATTATCAATCCTTCGTCATTACTTATCCATAATATTTCTTTGTTTGAGGTTGAGTCATAATCAGAATATATTTCAATAATGGAATTCAGATCAATGCCTTTGAGCTCTGGTTCCGGCTTCCAAACATATTTATTTATTTTATCCGGAATGGCTTTTCCCATTTCCAATTCGCCATTTATTTCAGCGACCACCCATAAATTATTTTCTAAACCATTTTTTATATACTGAATTGTCGTTGTTGAATTTGATAATGTTCTGCCAAGTGTTGTATCTGGAATAAATTTTTTAGTAATTTCCGAATACGTAAATGTTCCTCGATTTGTCGTTAAGATCATTTTATTGTTAATGTCATATATTTCCCAAGAATCAACTTGGAAGCCGGTTTTATCATCAAAATATTTGTAAATTAATTTTACGTCGGAATCAGTTGCTAAATTTTCAAAATCACCGGTAATATGTATTATTTTTCCATGAACACTCCTAAGCCATAGACTGTTTTTATTATCTTCAACAAGCGAGTATATTTCTTCATCAACAATTGGCGTTAGCAAAATTTTATATTTTCCATTACTGTTTTTTTGAAGAATTGAAATACCGGTTCTGTGACAAATATAAATTCGATTAGGAAAGTATTTGGATTGTACTAATTTATATGAATCATTTTCTGTTAACATTTTGGAAAACTTTTCTTTATCAACTATTGCAAGTCCCATATTTGTACTAGCCAAAAGATTACCATTATCAATATAAAATGAATTGCCAGGTTTGTTGCTGCCATTTACAAGTTCAAAAGCTGCGTTCTTATTATTAAAATACATTATGCCCATACTGTTTGAAGCATATATTCTATCTTTAAAATTCACAACAGAATTAATTGAGGTATTGAAAAAATATTTAGGAGAAATAAAATAGAATGGAGCATTAATTTCACAAAGTGCAATTCCATTATCTGCAGCTATCCATAATCCATCGTCAAAATCCGAATAAACATCAAACACAACATTTGTCGGAAGTTCGGAGTTTTGATTAATTATTTTGATTAATTCACCTTTGTTACTTACAACTACTACTCCACCACGTTGTGTTGCAAAAGCTATTGCTCCGTTTTTAAGAATGCAAGCATTATAGATTTGGTTATTAATTAAATATTCATCAACACTTGTTTTGAAGTTCGATACGGTTTTTCCATCATAAATGAAAATTCCGTTAAAATTTGTTGTTATAAGAATTTTATTACTTTGATTTGAATTTTCATCAGTAAAAAGAAGCATATCAAAAACACCGATTGATGAAAAATAATCTCCATTAGAAATTAATCTTAATGAATCACCCTCAATTTTCATTAATCCAACATCTTGATTTCTTGAATATATTTTATCATCAATATTATATAATCTGAATGCATAAACTGAATCCCAAGATGTAATTTTATTATTATCCCATCTATAAATTTTATTTTTAGTTTTGAAAAAGACACCTTCTGAGTTTACTGCAACATCCCAAATCTCATCATTTTGTTGATATTGATTTCCGAATGATTTTAACAAAGATTTGAACTTCATTTTTCCTATTGAGTCGGGTTCAAGAAAACCAATATCAGTACCGGCAGTAAGATATATTTTGCCATTATTATCTTTAACTATTGCTCTAACTATTTGCGATCGCGGAGTTTTTATATTGCGCCACGAAGCACCATCAAATTCCAGAACGCCTTCATTATTTCCAAAATACATTACGCCCCTATTATCTTGAACAATACTCCAATTCGCCGGATTTGATTTGTATTCTTTAGGGCTGTAATATTTTAGAAAAGGTTGTGCAATTAAATATAATTTGTTACTTTCATTTTGACCGAATGATGTTAAGAATAACGGAATAATAATTAGTATTAAATTTAGTAAATAACGTTTCTTAATAATCATTTACTTCTCAAGTTCTATAAATTTGATTGGAAGTTTACAGTAATTGTTTTTTTGTAGAAAAAAATTAAGATGTCACCTCAAAGTAAAATGACATCTTTATTAAGTAATAAATTTATTTGCTCAAAATTATTTCAATGGTTTAAGAGTTATATCACGGAAATATTTTGTTCCGATATAAGTTCTCATATCAAACCGCATATCTGTCATTTCACGCATTTTTTCTTGATCGGAAGTTTTATAATGCATTTCACTTATTTTATCCATTTTATCCTCGTCGGCTTGGTTATAATCAAGTGCAACACCAAAATTCTTGTACAATGCTGCAAATGCAATATCCCAATCTTCAGGACTTGATGGTGTATTTAGAAGAATATAATAACCTTCAAGTAATCCTTGCTTTTTTGCTTCTTCCTGAACTGGTAAAAAGTGAGTGCGAAGATATTTCATGTAGTTATCAAACTGCCCAGGTTTTGTTCTATAAAAACTTACAACACGTACATTGCCCTCTGTATAATGCTCTTGTCCGAATAAACTAACGGAGAATAGAATCATGATTAACGATAGTAGAGTTAAGATTTTTATTTTTTTCATTTTTTCCTCTTTGTGAAATATTTAATTAATTACGATTAAGAA
Source organism: Ignavibacteriota bacterium (assembly GCA_016716225.1). NCBI lineage: Bacteria > Pseudomonadati > Ignavibacteriota > Ignavibacteriota bacterium. The sequence continues at coordinate 930,560 of JADJWT010000001.1, forward strand.
TTTTTAACAAAATTTAGTTCAACATTATTGTGTTTTAGATGTTCTTCCGCCATGATCTCCGACTAAAAACCATTTACCGTCTTTTTTCATCAATATATCTGTCCATTTTCCAGCTGTTGGCTCTTCCTTTCCGGTTTGATTATTTTTTTCTATTTGTGAATAAAAATAATTGGCAAATGCAAAATCACCTTTAACCCAAACAGTTACTGGAGTTAAAGTATATAGTACAGTAGTATTATTTTTAAATTCATTTGTTATCCATTTAGAAGTATTAGATTTATTTTGAGGAACAACTATTTGATAGCTCCACCCAATATAACTTTCATCAAAATATGACAGAAATCCTTGTGCATCTCCCTTTGATGAAACTTCCCAATATTTTTCTACTCCAGCCCAAACTTCTTTTTGCTCCGAAGTCCAAGATTGTCCATTTATACTACTTATAATTCCAATTAAAAATATGCTTAGTATAATTATGTTCTTTTTCATTTAATTTCCTTTAAGATATTTTATTAAAATTTCTATTTACTAAATTTTACTTCTCTGTAAATTTCATCCGAGTGTTTTCCGGTAAAATATTTATTATAAGCTTTGTTAAATTTTTCTCGATCTTCTTTAGTCGTCCAGCTTTCTTTAAATAGTTCTTCTAATTTCTGCATTGCTTTGGGTATATCTTCCCAAGTTTTTATTTCTGTTATTTCTAATATGTCTCGGTTGTTATTTCCCCACCAATGTCTTATAGTTTTGTGACTAATTACATATGGGTTTTTATCCCAAACCTTTGTTTGAAATTGATGAGTAAGTGAATCAAATTCAGTGGCGCTTCCATCTTCGGGGAAAGCTGCTTCAAGATTTTGAATTATAAAAGCATTTCCCGTTTGTTGGGCAAATGTTGATTTACTCGAAATTGAAATAATTAAAAAAAGAGTGATTGTAAGAATGTGTTTCATAGAACTATCTCCTTTATTTTTTGGATTTTTTCTTAATTTGTTTAATCTTTGCATCTAATCTTTAAGTTTTATTGATCCATTTGCTAATTCAATATTTCCATCATTTTTATATAAAATGGAATGCGTATCACCTTGATAGAAATCTGCAAACATAACAACTAACGTACTATCAACTTCTACCCAAGATTTTATTATTGTTTTATTATCAATATGAATTGTTTTGGTTTTTTCATTATTTATTTTTTTACTTTTAGAATCCTTCCAAGAAAGTGTTGAATCAGTTGTGATCATTATTTCAACGGTAAATAGGTCATATTCAATAATCATTTCTTTGCCAATTATATTTTGATATGTCAAACTCAATTCTTTGTTTTCTAACTTTTCAATTGAGTTATTTTCCTCAGCTATTGCATCATAATATTCCCATTCAAACTCAGTATTTTGTTTATAGAAAGGTTTTCCAAACATTATAATTTCGGCTAATTTTCTTTCATCGGTTTGTGCAGATAAAGTGGAAAATATTGCTGTGATTACAAATATTATGAATAAAGTTGAATTAACTAATTTCATTATTGTACCTTTCGTATTATTTCTAAATATTTATTTTAAGAATTTTAATTACCGCTTAACCACTGCTCAAAACTTTTATTTGTTTCACCAAAAGAATAACTCCAGTCCGGCAGAAGTCTTAAACCGCTATTACTTTTCCAAATAAAATTTACAGCTTCATTAATATCTTCAGTATTTACTATTTTGATTAAAAACATTTCGAATTCAGATAGGTTTTCATTTTTCATCTCACAATTAATATTTTGAGCAACTAAAGTATTTTGAATTATCTCAGCTTGTCTTAAATCATAAGTCGCCCAAACAATTCCATTATTTCCGTTTAGATAATCTTTTTCATTATATGAGATAACAAATTCTATTTTACTGCCAAATGGTAAAATTGGCGGATTTTCATTACTAATTGTTTTCCATTCAATTGATTTTTGAGGATCAATTTTAATTGTTCCGAAATTGCTATAAATTCCATTGATTGTAATTGATTTCACAATTTTCTATCGATTCTTACATGTTGAATGTTGGAAAACTCATTACAAAAGTAGCTTGAAATATTACGGATATCTTGTACTATTTACGCAAAAGTGTGGATTATTTGTTCAAATTGTTTTTTTTTGTAGAAAAATCTTTGTTTGGAAAGGAATTTAAGTTCAAATGATGAAGCAATAATTTTTATACTGTACTTTTTTTATATTCTGATGGACTAAAACCAAATTGTTTTTTGAATGAACGTGAAAAATATGCTTGATCGCTAAATCCGACCATATAACATATTTCTGCTACATTTCCGACATTATGTTTTAACAAATCCGCAGCTCTCTGCAAACGAAGTGATCTTATTAATTGTCCAGCTGGTTGATCAATTAGTGCATTTAATTTTCTATTTAGTTGCGAAATACTCATATTTACTTTAGATGCAATATCTTCAATTGTAAAATTTTCATTTTTAAAATTGGATTCAATAAATTTTAATACATTTTCCAAAAATTTTTGATCTACAGAAATTTCTGTGATTTCTGAAGGCTTTAGAATTGTGGATTTACTAAATTTCTTTCTTAATTGTTTGCGCTGATAAATTAAATTTTTTACTCTAACAATCAATTCTTTAGCACTAAATGGTTTGGTTAGATAAGCATCAATTCCGGTTTCCAAACCTTCTATTTTATCATCTAAAGCAGCTTTTGCTGTCAACATAATTATTGGAATATGGCTTGTTTTATCATTACTGCGAATTTTTTTACAAAATTGATAACCATCTATTTTGGGCATCATTACATCTGTAATTATTAAATCGGGAATTTCAGCTTCAGCTTTTTTAATTCCCTCTTCTCCATTTGATGCTTCAAAAATTTTATATTCATTTTCAATTTGCTCTTTTATATATGATCTCACATCTGAATTATCATCAACTATTAAAATAATTTCGGAATTTTTATTTTGTGAAATATTTTCCATCTGTGAATTAATTATTTCAACTTTTCCTTCTTTAAGAATTTCAATATCATTTTGATTTATAAATTTTGTGGAAAAATCGACCAATTGTTCTTTTTTCAAATTTAAATCGCCTATAGGAAGTTCTATTGTAAATTCCGTCCAATAATTTTCTTCACTTTCAACATTAATTTTTCCGTTATGAAGTAGAATTAATTCATTTGCTAAAGCTAATCCAATTCCGGTTCCTTCAAATTCGCGAGTGTTTGAACCTTCAACTTGATAAAATCGATCGAAAATATGAGGTAAGTGCTTTTTACTAATTCCTTTTCCGTTATCTTTAATTTTTATTAAAACTAAAGAATTTCCTCTTAAACTTAAACTAACCGAAACTTCGCCACCGGATTTTGTAAATTTTATTGAATTCGAAATAAAATTATAGAAAACTTTTTCCATTCTATCCGGATCAAAAATTACTGGAATGTTTTCTAAATCAGATTTGAATTTTAAACTAATTTTATGTGTTTCTGCAATAGATTCAAATGAATAAAATAAACTTTTTAGAAAAGAAACAATATTATGTTGTTTTGCTTCAAGTTTCATACTTCCGGCTTCAATTTTTGATAAATCCAATAACTGATTTATTAAATCTAAAAGTCTTCGTGCATTCCTATTTGCAACGTGAAGTTTTCCTTTTTCCTTAGTTTCAATATTTGAAGAAAGAACACTTTCTATTTGTCCCAAAACTAATGTAAGTGGAGTTCTAAATTCATGAGAAATATTTGCAAAAAAGTAAGATTTTAGCTGATCGAGTTCTTTTAGTTTTTCAAAAGCTGCTAATTCGAGTTCCAAAGAATGTTTTTTGCGAATTCGTTTTAACTCATAATTTCTAATAAGAAATAATATTCCCAAAAATATAAATGCATAAATAAGATATGACCACCAAGTTAAATACCAAGGAGGAAGAATTGAAAAAATATATGAATCTTCGGTTCCAATTTTTCCATAAATATTTTTGGATTTAACACGAAAAGTATAATCTCCGCTTGAAAGATTTGTATATTCCTTTATATTTTCATTACTCCATTCCGACCAGTTTTTTTCATATCCTTCAAGCAAAAATTGATATTCATTTTGTTCAGGTTTATCAAAACTTGTTGAAGTAAATTGAAATACCAAATCATTATTTCTAAAAGAAAAAATATTTTTTTTCGAAGTTTTTTTATTTTTTGTACCGGCATGAACTAATGAATCATGATTAACAATTACATTTCTGATAAATGTTGCAAATTTATCTTTCAGAAATCTATTATTTTTCGGAGAATACTGAATTAAACCTTCATCCGAACTTATCCATAAAATTTCTTTTTCTTCAATTGGATTGTAATCCGAATAAATTGTAAAAATTCTGCTTAAATCTAATCTTTGAAATTCCGGAGATGGTGTCCACAAATAATTATTGGAGTTTTGTTTTATAGCTTTACCAAATTTTAATCCATCTTCAGTTTTTGCCAAAATCCAAAAGTTATGATTTATGTCTTCTTCATAAAACTTTATTAAATGTGTTGAATTTGTAAAAGCTGCACCCAAAATTGAATCCGGATTAAAACTTTTTGTTTTTTCATCAAAATTGAAAAATCCTTTATCTGTTGCAAAAAAAGGTTTTTCATCAATTAATAATATTGATGCTAAATTTCCCGGAAGTTCCTTGTTGTTATCATAATAATCTATATTTATTTTAGTTGAATCAACAGCATCAAATAAATAAGTATCTTTGCACGAAATTTGAATCGCACCTTGGTAATAAGTTGTTAGCCATAAACTTCCATTTTCGTCTTCAATAATATTTGCAATTTCAAAAGGAACTTGAGGTAGTTTTATTAAAAGTTGAAATCTGCCATTTTTGTATTTTAAAATATTTATTCCTTCTCTATGGTTTACATAAAAAATATTCGTATCGATATTTGATTTGCATCCAACCGATGCAGTTAAATCAAATAATTTTTCAATTGTATTATCATCATTAACTTTTGAAATTCCATCCATTGTGAGAACAAAAAGTGAATTTCCAAATGAGAAAAAATTATAACCGCTTGAAGTAATTCCTTTAAATGTTTTGAATGTTAAAGTAGTTTCATCATAATGGAGAAGTCCGAATGAATTTGTAGCATAAATTTTATTTTTAAATCTATAAATTGATGAAAAATAATTTTTACCGGTTTTTTCAATTGGAAGAATTTTAAATGGTGAATCAATTTCAATTCTTGCAATTCCGTCTGTCATTGCCAACCATAAACTTCCTTGTTTATCGGGAAAAACATCATACACAATATCTGTTTTAAGTCCGTTTTTAGAATTAATATTCTGAATAAATTTTCCATTTTTGTCAATTATAATAATTCCGCCTCTTTGAGTTGCAATTGCAATATTTTCATTAAAAAGTTTACACGCATTATAAATTTTATTTTTAAATAAAAATTGATCGGCTTCGGTTTTGAATTTTGTAAAATTATATCCGCTATAAAGAAATAATCCGTTTGTGTTTGTAGTAATTAAAATTTTATCATTAAAAGGAATCATATCATAGACTCCAATACTTGCAAAACTTTCGCCATCCGGAATAAATTTAACTGAGTTACCAATTATTTTTTGTAATCCGATTCCATTATTTCTAACAAATATATCATCTCCAACTTTATATAATCTGTATGAAAAAACGGAATCAATAATTGTAATATTATTATTGTGAAAACGAAAAATTTGATCTTGGGTCTTAAAATAAATTCCATTTGAATTTTCAGCAACATCCCAAACATCTCCAAAATTTGGAATGTTTGAACTAATTTTACGAAGCGAAACAAATTGAAGTTGACCAATTGAATCTGCATCTAAATAACCAAAATCAGATGATGCAGCAACATAAATTCTTCCTTTTGAATCCATACACATTGATCTGACAATTGAATTGTTGCTGGTTTTTATTAATCTCCAAGAAGTACCATCATATTCAAGAATTCCCGAATCATTTCCAAAATACATAAATCCTCTTTGATCTTGAAGAATACACCAGTTTTGAAATCCAGAATTGTATTCATTTGGACTAAAATTTTTTACAAAAAACTGCCCAATTTTGCTTGAGTTAAAATTTTGAGAATAGTTGGAGTTGATGTTAATTAATAGGAGAAAAATAATTGCGTAGTAGAAGCAATGTATTTGAAAATAATAAAAAAACTTTTCGAAAATTATTTTCCCCAAAAAATAATTTCCTTTCTGTGCAATTTGCACTTTAAATTAATTTTACAAATACATAATGGAAAAATATTTATTCAACAAATGCGGATTCAACAAATTTTCTGAGTTGTTTAACTTCATTTTTACTTAGTTGCTGCCCAATTCTTGCAAGCATATAAACGCCGAGAATTAAAATTATTGTAATTGGAACAAGCCATAAAATTTCTGCGGAATAATCAAGACTTAAACGCGAAAGTCCCCAAAAAAGAAAAACAAAGGATGCTAATCCAAGTAGGAAAAAAGTGCCAGCAAAAGCCATCCAAATACTTTCACTTGGACCAATTACACCGCGAACTTCCGTTCCTTTTTCGGTTTCATCAATTTGGAGATTTAATTGAGGAGTCCAAATATGTTTTTCATTTTGAGGTGCACAAATTACAGCATAACCTTCTTTCGCCCAGCCTTTGCATGGTGAATTTGGATCTTCAATTTTTTGTTTTATTATTTCCATAACTTCAGTTTGACTAAGTTTAGAAATAATTTTTATTCTTGGTCGTAATTCTGCTGACATAAATTATAAAAAGACAATGTGTGCTAATAATATTAGTAAATATTTTACAAAAAGTATAATTAAATATTAAAAATCAAAATGGATTTAAGGTAAGTATTATTCTATTTGTTAATCAATTTCATGAGATAAATTATCATTCATCTTCATTCTTATCTTCATCTTCTTCCTTTAAACTAACTCCCATAAAATTCAGTTCAAAATCTTTAAGTAGTTCTTTAACATCTGCCAAATCATTTTCATTTACCATAAGAATTGCGGGCTCTAATAAAGGACGAATTGACATAAAATTTTCACCGTGAAAATAATAATCTATATTTCCATCAAGAAGACTTTTGATCATTGCAATATCTACTTGACTATATGTTTTTAAAACTTCTACATAATTAAAATTTTTATCCAATTTTTCTTCATCATCTCTATGAACCATATTGGGTGAAAATGCTGGAAGACAAATTGCAATATATTCGGTTTCTTCAAATGGAGTACTGTATCTGATCCATTCGTCTTTTTCCGTTAATATTGCTTCACCGGCTTTAACTTCAAAAATTTCATTTTCCGTTTCAACTTTTAAAATTCCCTTTAAAACAAAAGTATATTCATTAAATTCCGGTTTTTGTCCGGGCTCAATCCAACCTTTTGGACTTGTCATTTTGGCAATGCTTACTTCTTCGGTTTGCGAATTAACCCTTCCAAAATATTCTCTAATAATTTTTGGTTTATTTCCGGCAGATTCAATGATTGACGGCGATTTAATAATTTTTGGCATGTTTAACCTTTTTATTTTCAAAAGGAATTTAATAAAATATTATCAAAATAAAATTCTTCTGCTTGAGTGAAATCAAATTTTAAATAATTGTTAAATTTTATTTCATACCGGAAAGGATCTTTAACTTTGTTTCAAATTAGTTATTTTTCATTTAATAAAATCAAAATAGAATTGCTATGAAACTCAAAAATATTATCATATACATTTTTTTATTTTCAATAATTACTTATTCGCAAAATGATAAAAAGCCCAAACTTGTTGTTGGTATTGTCGTTGATCAAATGCGGTATGATTATTTGGAAAAATTTTATAATGAGTTTGGAAATTCCGGTTTTAAAAGATTATTAAATAACGGAACAAATTTTACAAACTGCAAAATTAATTATATTCCAACTGTAACCGGCGCTGGACATGCTTCAATCTATACCGGAACGGTTCCTTATTTTCATGGAATAATCGCAAATGATTGGAAAGACAGAAAAACATTTGAAAATGTAAATTGCGTTACGGCTTTAAGTCCCACAAACAAAATGTATGTTGAAGGAATAAGCAAAGAACTTTCTCCAGAACAGCTTTTAAGCTCAACAATTGGAGATCAAATAAAATTAAATAATTTTGGTAAATCCAAAGTTATCAGTCTCTCGGTTAAAGATCGCGGTGCAATGCTGCCAGCTGGAAGAAGTGCCGATGCAGCTTATTGGTTTGATGAAAATGCCGGAAAATTTATTTCTTCATTCTATTATTTAAAGAGATTACCGGATTGGGCGGCAAATTTTAATAATTCCGGAAAAATAGATTCATACTTAGAAAAAGAATGGGATTTATATAAACCTTCTGATGTTTATAAAAATTTACCGGATGATAATTCTGTTTATGAAGAAGATGTTTTTAACGAAGGGAAAACTTCTTTTCCGCATTCATTTAAAAATGTTGAGCAATCAAAAAAATATCAAAAACTTACTCACACACCTTTTGGAAATCAAATATTAATTGATTTTGCAAAAGAAATTTTAGTAAATGAAAATCTTGGGAAAGGTGAATTTACTGATCATTTGGCAATTAGTTTTTCATCTCCGGATAAAATTGGTCACGATTACGGCGTGCAATCTTATGAAGTTATGGATACTTATTTGAGATTAGATCAACAGATTTCCGAATTATTAAATATGCTTGATTCACAAGTTGGAAAAAATAATTATCTGCTTTTCTTAACTGCAGATCATGGCGGAATGGAAAATACACAACATCTTAAAGATATGCATTTTGATGCGGGTGTTTTGGAAAATACAAACTTTTTTGAAAAACTTACAGATCATTTGGAAAAAGTTTTCGGAAGTAAAAATTTAATTAAAACTAGATTTTCAAGAAATTTATATTTAAATCATGATGAAATTTCTAAACTCAAATTAGATAATGTAAAAATTGAAAACGAAATTAAAAATTATATGTTAGATAGTTTTCCGGAAGTAGTAGAAGTTTTTACAAAATCTGAACTTGATAAGATGACAGCTTCAAGATCAACAAATAATTATTTGCTAAATGGATATAACAAAAAAAGATCGGGTGATATTTTATTTTCTCTAAAATCTTATTATTTGGAATATGAAAAAAAACAAGGAGCTCAACACGGCTCACGACACATTTATGATAATCACATTCCATTAATTTTCTACGGAAATAAAATTAAATATGAAACTAGAAATGATGAAGTATATATTGAAGATATTGCTGCAACTATTTGTGATTTAATTGGAATTACTCAACCAAGTGATTGTATTGGAATTCCTTTATTGAAAAAATAAATTATGTATTTATATTTTTCTTAACAGATCATAAATAATCTGCGTAATCTGAGTTCTATTTTTTTAATTATTCTCTATCAATTTTTAGATCAAGCCAATTTTCTAAAGTTGAATAAATTTTCTCTTTTTGTTCACCTTCAAAACTTTTTATTCTGGTTTTGTGATCTCCGCCCTTTTTTATCATTTTAACTGCGTTTGTATTTGGACCAATATTTACGCCGGTTGCAGACCATGGATCATTTTCTCCATAAATATAAAGCATATTATTTCCATGATTAAAAATGTAATCATTAATATTCTGCATTAATTTTTTATCAAATGACAAATCAACATTCTGAGGTGCAAAATAAATATTACTTGCATATTCTTCATTTACACTTTCCAAGAGATTGGAAAAATCACTTGTTTCGTAATTGTAATAACCAATTTCAGTATATGCTTGATAGAAAAACGGTTGAAAATAGCTCATTGATTTTCCGTCAAAATAATCAAAAGGAGAAGCAGTATAAAGATGTTTAAAAAGTTCTTCCGGCGATGATTCAGAGATTGGAATATCATCGCAAGATAAATTTCCCCATTGCCAAAATGCAAATGAATATTCCATAACAGAATATTCAAAAGTTTTTTCTAATCCCAAAGGAAAAGTATAATTCATTTCCTTCATATGATTTTCAAGCATCGGTAAAATTTCATTGCGTTTTTTTAATAATGATTTTTGAAAATCTTCAATTTTATTTCTGCATTCTTCGGTTCCAACATTTTCAAGAAAATTATGAATTCTATTATCCTCTTGCTCTAGATTAAGCGGTGCAACATAAGGAACCCAAACATCAACAGCATTTGGATAATAATATTTGAAAAATATTGAAGTTTGTCCGCCTTTGCTAATTCCGGTATTTATCCATTTTCCTTTGTAAATATTTTTAAATATTTCAACAATTCTGTTATGATCTGCTGCAGCTTGCGCAGTATTTAAATACTTCCAAATTATACTATCTGGTTTCGATTCTCCAAAATATCTATGTTCAACTATTAGTTCATTGCACTTTAGAATTTTTGCCAATTCAGTTTTTCGTGCTGAATTTATTGCGTATCCATCCGTTTCAATAACAATTGGTTTGGTAAAATCCGTATGATGTAAATAAATTCGCTGGGAAAATTTTGGTCCATTTATGGGATTAAGATGGTCAACTGGTTGAGTGATAAAAATTTCAAAAGATTCCGCAAACTGATTATCCGATTGTAGTTGAGTAAATTTAATTTCCGGAATTTCCAAAAGTCTTTTGTGTAGTTCAGATTTAATTTCATCTTCTTGCGCAAGTATATCTATTGAAATAAAAAGAATAAATATTTTTGCAATGTTGTAAATATTATTTCTCATTTGTTGACTTATGTTTTTTTCTAAAGAGTTAATAAATTTTTCTTTCGCAAAACAAAAAAAGATTCCGGTTTTCCACAAATGCAGAAACCGGAATAACGATTCATTTTAATTTTATCTTTACGTGTCCCCTTTCACATTTTTATTCTTCTTGCATAAAAGGATATCTATAATCCTTTGGTGGAATAAAATTCTCTTTTATTGCTCTTGGTGAAACCCAGCGTATTAAATTTAGATAACTTCCTGCTTTATCATTTGTACCGCTCGCTCTTGCGCCACCAAAAGGCTGTTGACCAACAACAGCACCGGTAGGTTTATCATTAATGTAAAAATTTCCGGAAGCATTTTTTAAAATTTTATCTGCTACAATTATCGCCTCTCTATCTTTTGCAAAAATTGCACCGGTTAATGCATATGGAGAAGTTTGATTGCAAAGTTCTAAAGTTTGTTCATATTTATTTGTAGGATAAACATAAATAGTTAGAACCGGACCAAATATTTCTTCTTCCATTGTTTTAAACTTTGGATTTGTCGTAACAATTACTGTTGGTTCTATAAAATATCCTTTTGAATTATCAAAATTTCCTCCGGATATAATTTCCGCATCTTTAGCTTTTTTAGCAAAGTTGATATATTCTGAAATTGTATCAAATGCACCTTTATCAATAACTGCATTCATAAAATTTGTAAAATCTTCCGGCGAACCCATTTTTACAGTTTTCAATTCGCTAATTATAAATTTCTTTAATGAATTCCACATTGATTGAGGAATGTAAGCGCGAGAAGCTGCAGAACATTTTTGTCCTTGATATTCAAATGCACCTCTAATTAATGCTGTTCCAACTTCTTTAACATCTGCACTTTTATGAACAAAAATAAAATCCTTACCGCCAGTTTCACCCACAATTCTTGGATATGATTTATACTTTGCAATTTTTTCGCCAATTGTTTTCCACATATTTTGAAATACCGGAGTGCTTCCAGTAAAGTGAATCCCAGCTAAATGAGGAGAATCCATAACCGGATCACCAACTTGCCTTCCGGATCCGGGAACAAAATTTATAACTCCTGGAGGAAATCCAGCAGCTTCAAATAATTTCATTAACCAGTATCCTGTATAAACTGCGCTTGATGCTGGTTTCATTAAAACTACGTTTCCCATTAAAGCAGGCGAAGTTGGTAAATTTCCAGCAATTGATGTAAAATTAAACGGAGCAACTGCAAATACAAATCCTTCTAAAGCTCTGTATTCCATTTTATTCCATTGCCCGGCTGGTGAATGAGGCGGCTGCTGCTCATAAATTTGCTGAGCATAATAAGCATTAAATTTGAAGAAATCTATTAATTCACAAGCTGAGTCAATTTCTGCTTGAAACGCATTTTTACTTTGTGAAAGCATTGTTGAAGCATTTAAAGTATTTCTCCAATAGGGAGAAGCTAGCAAATCTCCTGCTTTCAAAAATATTGCTGCTCTATCGTGCCAATCCATAGAAGCCCAAGATTCTCTTGCTTTTAACGCTGCATCTATTGCCATTTCAACTTCTTTCTTTCCGGCTTTATGATATTTTCCAATTACGGTTTTGTGATCGTGAGGAATTATACAATCTTCCATATTTCCGGTTTTAATTTCCTTACCACCAATTATCAATGGAATTTCTATAACTTGTTTTTTTAATTCTTCAATTCTTTTCTTTAGTTCAATTTTTTCTTGTGAACCTGGAAGATAATTCTTCACCGGTTCATTCTGCGGAAGATTAATTCTAAATTGAGCATTACTCATTACACATCTCCTAAAACTTTTATTTAATAATTTTTCTAATAATCAAAACTAAGAAATTATACGCAGACCAAAAAGTAAAATGGGTGAATTGAGATTTTATTAAGAAGTGAAAATAGCTTCTTTAAAACCTAGGTGATAAATTTCTAATAAAAATAAATAAAACTTAATTTGGAGTTAAGATGAGCTCAATCATAAAAATTTTATCCTCAATACTGTTATTTTATTCAATCCCAACTTTTTTATCGGGATTAGACATTTACAAAGGAGTTGAACCGGATTTAAATTCTGAATGGATTATTTTAATCATTTTTTATTTTCTCAGTATATTACTTTTCATATTAAATTTCATTGTGAACATTAAATTTTTCAAAAATATTTAGTAAAATATTTTTCATGAATGTGTAAATTTTGATGTGTTTATTAATATTACTTAGAAATCTGAAATAAATATTTATGACAACTTTTCAACTGAAAATTTTAAGATTTATATTGGGGTCATTACTTCTATTTGTGGCACTTAACGCATTTGGCGGCGGATATTATGGAATGTCTGGTGCAGATGGAATTCCAATCGAATGGCTTGAAAATAGTCCTTTTCAAAATTATTTCATTCCAAGTTTATTTCTATTTATTATTGTTGGCGGATCAAGTTTATTAGCATCAATTTTTGTTTTTCGAAATTTAAATTTTGATTTAACATTTTCATTTTTAGCAGCCTCAATAATTTTGACTTGGATAATAACTCAAGTATCTATAATTGGTTATGTTTCTTGGATGCAGCCGACAATTTTTATTATTGGTCTTATCGTTTTTTTTCTTTCATTTATTTTATTCAAGCAAAGAAACAATAATAATTGATTTATCTTTTCTTTCGCCCGAAAATTTAAAATGACAAATCATAGTAATTTTAATTCACATAATGCGTTTTTGTTTACAGATGAATGGAATGATTTCAGCAATAGAAATTCTTTGGTTTTTTACGGAACTTCAGATTTAGGAACAGTAAAATTAATTTTCAAAAATAAACCGGTTTTTTTTATTGAACGAAAAAATCAAAATATTGAAATTCCTTATCCGCATTTACGAAAACAAGTAAACTTAAAATCCTTTGATTTTATTGATGTTGATGCAATTTATTTTAATACTCAAAATGATTTGCTGAAATGTTCGGAATATTTTGATTCGCAAAAAGTTAAAACTTTTGAAAGTGATGTAATTCCCACGCGCAGATTTTTAATGGAAAAAGGAATTAATGCACAAGTTAAAATTGAAGGAAATTTTTCTCAGCAAAAAAATGTAATGGTTTTTGAAAATCCGAAAATTTATTCAAATGAATATTCTCCCAATTTTAAAATTGCATCGATTGATATTGAAACAAATTCAGAAAACAATAACATTTATTCATATGCAATTCATCAAACTGAAAAATGCGAAGAACAAAATATTGTTAGAATTTTAGGAAACGAAGAAATTCAATTAAGTGAAAATGTTTATCAACATAAATCAGAAAAAACAATTTTACAAAAATTTATAAATGATATTTCCAAGTTTGATCCCGATATTATTATTGGCTGGAATGTTCTCGGTTTTGACTTGAAAATATTGGAAGAACGAGCAAATGCAAATAACGTAAAATTTATTTTGGGAAGAGATAATTCAATTTCAAAAATTATTCAAAAATCCAGCGGAAATTATTTTGCTAAAATTTCTGGAAGAATTGTTTTAGATGGACCAACAACATTACGTTCTGCATTTTTCACTTTTGAAGATTACAAACTTGAAACCGTTGCGCAACAATTATTGGGAAAAGGAAAAACTATTGAAAGTAATTCTAATAAAGTCGCTGAAATAAATTTTCTTTTCGCAAATGATAAATTAAAATTAGCGGAATATAATTTAACAGACTGTATTTTAGTTTTTGAAATATTTGCGAAAATTGGAATTATTGATCAGCTAATTACGCGTAGTAAACTTTCCGGATTGTTTTTAGATCAGCTAGGACAAATGACTGCGGCGTTCGATCATTTTTATTTACCTCAATTACACAAAAATGGATTTGTTGCGCCAAATGTAAAGGATATAAAACAAACTCAACATTCTGCCGGCGGCTATGTATTTGATCCGCAGCCCGGTTTATATAAAAATGTTTTTGTGCTGGATTTTAAAAGTTTGTATCCATCAATAATTGAGACTTTTAAAATTGATCCTCTATCAAGATTGCTCTCAAATGAATACACTTTGCAAACTCCTAACGGAATTAAATTTTCGCAAACGAATCATATACTTCCTAATTTTATTGAAGAATTAATGCATCACCGCGAAATCGCAAAAAAAAATAATGATAAAAATCTTTCGCAAGCAATAAAAATTTTGATGAACAGTTTTTACGGAGTTATGGGTTCTTACGGTTGCCGATTCTATCATCCAAATTTGCCAGATGCAATTACCGGAACCGGTCAGTGGCTACTTCAACAAAGTAAAATATTCTTGGAAAAAAATAATTTGAAAGTTCTCTACGGCGATACAGATTCTTTGTTTGTAAACGTAACGACTGATTTTGCTGATGCAAATGATTTAGGAAAAAATATTGCAAAAAATTTAAATGAATATTGGAACGAAAGAATTGAAAAAGAATTTTTACTAAAATCATATTTGGAAATTGAGTTTGAAAAATATTATTCAAAATTTATTTTAACTTCAATGCGCGGAAGAGAAGGTGGAGCTAAAAAACGTTATGCGGGTTTGCTAGAAGATAAAATTGATTTTGTGGGAATGGAATTTGTTCGATCTGATTGGACAAAACTTGCAAAGAATTTTCAAGAGGAATTGTACTTACGAATTTTTAATAATCAAGATTATGAAAATTGGATTAAAGAATTTGTTTCAAATTTACTTTCCGGAAAATTTACCAACGATTTAACTTATAAAAAACGTTTACGTAAAGGTTCGGAAAATTACACAAAAACAATTCCTCCGCATGTAAAAGCTGCGCGATTGATAAATCAAGAACGTGGAACCGTAAATTATTTTATTACTAAGCGTGGACCAATTCCCACCGAATTAAATCCCATGGATTTTGATTATCAACATTATATTGAAAAACAGTTAAAGCCAATTGCAGATTCGGTTTTGGCGCTTTTCGGAAAATCTTTTGATGGAATTGTAAAATCAACTCAAATGAATTTGTTTTGATAAAAATATTCTAAACTCTATTTTATCATAAACCAAATTATTACATAAATCACTTTTCTAAATTCAACAATGAATGTAAAAAATCTCCAGCGAAAGGAATATCTTCAAAGAATTAACAAAGTACTTGATTATATTGATAATAATCTCGATTCTAAATTTTCTCTTGATGAATTATCTTCGGTTGCAAATTTTTCTAAATTTCATTTTCACAGAATATTTAAAAGTATTCTCGGAGAAACATTAAATAACTATATCCTAAGAATCCGACTTGAAAAAGCTGCCACAATTTTAATTAACAATCCAAATTTATCAATAACAGAAATTGGTTTTGAATGCGGATTTTCTAGTACATCAATTTTCGCAAGAGCGTTTAAGGAAAGATTTAAAATTACTGCGACCGAATGGCGAAATAAATATTCGAAAGAATTTAGCAAGATAAGTCAAACGGTTAGCAATCAAAGTGAAGTTTCAAATTTTTTGAATGAATATTTTGGTGATGTATTTATAAATAAAACGGAGTTGAAAATGAATCACCAAATTGGTGAAGTTACACCAACTAAAGTTGAAGTAAAAGAAATTTCAAGTTTTATTGTTGCGTATATAAGGTATATTGGTCCTTATAAAGGTAACGCAGAATTATTTGGAAATTTGTTTGGCAGACTTTTTAACTGGGCTGGACCAAGAAATTTGTGTCTTCCTACATCAAAAGTTTTAGCAGTTTATCATGATAATCCGGAAATAACAGATGAAGAAAAATTACGTTTAAGTGTTTGTATTTCCGTTCCAAATAATACAGAAGTAACAGACGAAATTGGTAAAATGGAAATTGCTGGTGGAAAATATGTTGTGGCAAGTTTTGAGTTAACCGAGAATGATTATCAGAAAGCTTGGGATTATGTTTACAGCGAATGGTTTCCATCAAGTCGTTATCAGCCAAACGATAATCCATGTTTTGAACTTTATTTAAATGATCCCAAAGAACACTCCGAAGGAAAACATATTGTTGATATTTACGTTCCGGTAAAACCTCTTTAAAATTTTAATCTCAATTAAGATGCGATCTTTATGAAAAGATCGTATCTTTTTTGATGGAGAATATCTAAACTTTTTCTTAATCATATTCTTAAACTTAATCTTTGAATTAAATTTTCTTAAAGTTTGCTATTACAAATTTCCAAGTGGAAAAATAATTCATTGTTTGTTATACTTACGAAAAATATTAACAAAGAAAGGGATATAATGCTCACTTCACAATTATTTAAAAACAGACTTTTAACTTTATTTGTATTGCCAATTTTACTTTTAATATTTTCATCTCAAATTTCTGCTCAAATTGATTTAAACAAGGTTTTGAAAAAAACAAAAAAGAAAGCCGAGAAAAAAATTGAAAAAAGAATAGAAGATAATATTGATAAAGGTGTTGATAAAACTTTGGATGGTGTTGAAGATGGTATTGAGGATTCCGTTGAGGGTGATGAAAATACTGAAGAATCTGCTGATGAAATTCCAGAAGAAAATAAATCCGCAAATAAAAAAGTTAAGGAAACCAACCCTCAACAAGTTGAAAATAAAACTCCGCAGTTAAATTGGGCAAAATATGATTTTATTCCCGGTACGGAAATTATTTTTGAAGACAATCACGAAGGAGAACAAAACGGTGAGTTTCCATCAAAGTGGGATTTAGTTAAAGGAACTTACGATAATGCAAACGTCGATGGTGAAAATGTTATAATGTGCAGAAAAACCAATGCAAACGGCGGCGGCGGTATTGTTCCATTGATTAAAAATTCATCCGAAGATTATCTTCCCGATGAATTTACTGTTGAATTTGATGCTTATTTTCCCGATCAACATTTTTCTTATCGCGTCTTTTTTGCTGATTATAAAAATCAAAAGAAAATTTTTAGAAATCCCGAATATAATACTGCTGAACAAAATATCCGTTTTTATCAAAATGCTGCCGATGGAAAAAATATTGAAAAAAATTTTCTGCCCGGAACTAATTATGTAACAAATATTGCAACTTGGCGACACATAGCAATTTCTTTCAATAAACGTGCGCTAAAAGTTTATTTGGATGATACAAGAATTTTAAATATACCCAATGTTGATTTTAATCCCACCGGTATTGGACTTTCATCGCACAATCCAGATGGAAAATCTGCTGGATATTTAAAAAATATTAGAATTGCAAAAGGTGCAGTTCCACTTTATGATAAATTTTTAACCGATGGAAAATTTGTAACAACCGGAATCAAGTTTGATGTAAACAAATCAACTTTAAAACCGGAAAGTATGGGAACAATAAATTATGTTGTTAAAATGATGCAAGATCATCCCGAATTAAAATTTTCCGTTGAAGGTCATACAGATAGCGATGGAAATGATGATTCAAATCTTAAGCTTTCTGAAGACAGAGCAAAATCTGTTGTTGCAAAAATGATTGAGTTAGGAATTTTTTCTGATCGGTTAACATCAAAAGGATTGGGCGAAAGTAAACCTTTTACAAGTAATGATTCTTCTGAAGGCAAAGCTCAAAATAGAAGAGTTGAATTTGTGAAAATGTGATAAATTCAGTTGTGAAAAAATTGCAAATATTTTGGAAATTCAAAATAAAGACAGCTTAAAATAATTTCAGAAAAATCAGTTGAAGATCGGAGAAACTGGTTAACAGATAATTGTGAAAAAGAATAATTGTTTGACTAATTCTTTATCACAAAAAATAAAATTGAAAGTGGAAAACTTAAATGGCTTACAATGAAAAATTAGCAAATAAAATTAGAGAAGCTCTTTCAGAAATTCCAAATGTTGAAGAGAAAAAAATGTTTGGAGGATTAGCATTTTTAGTAAACGATAAAATGTGCATAAATGTCAGCGGCGAAAAATTAATGTGCAGATATGATCCAAAACTGGAAGATAAAATTTCTGCGAAAAATGGATTTGAAAAAGTTTTAATGAAAGGAAAAGATTTTAAAGGTTATTGTTATGTAAAACCGGAAGGTTTTAAAACAAAAAAGGATTTCGATTTTTGGATAAAACTTTGTCTAGAATTTAACAAAGAAGCTAAATCTTCTAAAACAAAAAGTTAATATAATCATTACTTTATTTTGTCATTCACACGAAAGTGGGAATCCATAAAGATTAAAATATCATGAAAAAACTAAAAATCATTACAAATAAATCGGTTAAAGAAAAATTCGGAAAATATCCTAAAAATATAAAACCGAAAATAAATCATCTTAGAAAATTAATTATGGATGTTGCTAAATCCGATGAATCAATTTTAGAAATTGAAGAAACATTAAAATGGGGCGAACCAAGTTACTTATCAAAACACGGCAGCACTTTAAGAATTGATTGGAAAGAGAAAAATCCAAATCAGTATGCAATGTATTTTAAGTGCACAAGTAAGTTAGTTCCAACATTTAAAGAAGTTTTTAGTGATTTATTTAAATATGAAAATTCTCGGGCAATTCTTTTTGATTTGGATGAAGCAATTCCGGAAGAAAAACTAAAAATCTGTATTTCACTAAGTTTGAATTATCATAAAGTTAAGAATCTACCTAAATTGGGTTTGTGAAAAAACTCAGTTTAATCTTATTCTTAATCTTAATCTTTTTCTTAATCTAATTTTTAAAAATTCCGTAAATATTAAATATGTGATTTTTTGAAAAGATTATATCTTTATTTACTGAAATATCTCAAAAAAAATTTCAGTAATTCTTAAGTTTTGAGATTTCTCGCCCGATAAAAAACATCGGGATCGAAATGACAATTGCAAGTTTGAGTCATGTCGAATCGCTTTTTGCTGAGACATCCCAAATTTTTATAAATATGAATTTTATTGTTGACGAATATTAAATCTTTTTCTTACTCTTAATCGCTTTTAAAAGATAGAGTAAGAATAGGATTAAGAACAAGATTGAGAAAAATAAAAATCAGCTAAATTTATTCTTATAATCAACTGGAGACATTCCGGCAAATTTCTTAAAAATATCTCTAAATGATTTACTATCCGTATAACCGACATCATACATAATTTCAGAAACGGTTTTCTTCCCTTTTTCCAAATCAATTTTTGCAGCTTCTATTTTTACGCGCTGAATATATTCGATGATTGTATTTTTAGTTGCGGCTTTAAATCTTCTTTCAAAAGTTCTTCTTCCTAAATTAAATCTTTCTGATAATTCTTCAATCGTAATTTTCTCTTTATAATTTTCCTCAATATAGTTTTGTGCGGAAAGAATTAAACTATCCTTATGCTCTTTTTGTCCCTTAAAAATTCTAAATGGTAATTGTGAGGTTTTTTCAGTATCAAGTAAAAAAAATTTCGATGCCATAATTGCCATTTCTTTACTTGTATATTTTTCCACCAAATACAAAAGTAAATTCCAGTAAGAAGTTGCACCGCCGCTTGTGTAAATTCTGTTTTGATCCGTAATAATTTTATCTTCTGCAAATTTTACGTTTGGAAACATTTCTCTAAATTGATTTGCAAAAAGCCAATGTGTAGAACATTGTTTTTCATCTAACAATCCTGTAGAAGCCAATAAAAATGCACCTATGCACAAACTTGCAATTTCTGCTCCACCGTTGTATTGATCTAAAATAAACGGAATAAATTTTTCGTTAACCTCAATTGCGTTTAAAATATTTCCGCTGATTGCCGGAACAATAATCAAATTTGCTTGCTCTGCATTTTCAATTGTATTATCTGTGTGAATTTCA
Organism: Ignavibacteriota bacterium; assembly: GCA_016716225.1. Taxonomy (NCBI): domain Bacteria; kingdom Pseudomonadati; phylum Ignavibacteriota; species Ignavibacteriota bacterium. Next base: position 950,953 of record JADJWT010000001.1, read on the forward strand.
ACAGTATCAAAATTTAATTTTACTTCTTTTGTTAATCCGATTAATTGAACATTAAAAAATGGCTCGTGACCAGCTTCTTTAAAAAAATTATTTACTGCAAAAAACATATATTGCGGATCAAATATTGCAGATGGAATTGCTGTTTCTGGAACAATTATAATTACTTTTTTCATTGCGAAAATGTAATAAAAGACGTTGTCGCAATCAACCCGTATGTTTGGCGTATTTACACATTAGAAAAAGATAAAATATCTATTATATTTGTTGAATATTTGAAATAAATAGAAGGGGGCATCAAATGAGATCTATTAATCCTCATATTAATTTTAATGGAAATGCTGAAGAAGCATTTACCTTTTATAAATCAGTATTTGGTGGTGAATTTGGAAAAATTATTCGATTTAAGGATATATCAAGTCCTGAATTTCCAGTACCTGAAAATGAGGAAAATAAAGTAATGCATATTGCTTTGCCTATTGGTAATAATATTTTAACGGCGAATGACATTCCAGAAAGCATGGGCAAAGTAAATGAAAACGAAAACAGATCTAAAATATCAATTAGCACAGAAAGCAGTGAAGATGCTTCCAAATTATTTAAAGGGCTTTCGGAAGGAGGGAATATTGAAATACCTATTGATGACAGCCCCTCGGGTTCATGCTTTGGAATGTTTTGGGATAAATTTGGTATTGAATGGATGGTTAACTTTGATCCTAAAAATTAAACAAAGTTAACTGATGAAAAACAACGAATGCTAACAGATAACAAGCTAATTTTTTTTATTAACACTCAAATGAATTAATTAGCAAAGCAAAAACTGATATTTTAATACACTTCTGTTGTGGAAATTGCGGTTTCAAGAATTATTGTTTTTACATTTTTTATGCTAAAATGTAAAAAATATTATTGACGCAATAATCCCGTATGATTGGCGTATTTACACATTAGAAAAAGACAAAATATCTATTATATTTGTCAAAGATTTCTGAAATTTATTATTGGTGAGAAATTAAAATGCAAAAATTAAGAGTGCAAAGTTTTTCAATCTCTATAGATGGCTTTGGTGCAGGTCCAAATCAAAGCCTTGAAAATCCACTTGGAATTGGAGGGCCAAATCTACATAAATGGTTTTTCCCGACAAAAACTTTTCAAAAAAATGTGATGGGAAAAGATGGCGGCACAACCGGCATTGACAATAGCTTTGCCGAACGAGGATTTGATAATATCGGCGCATGGATTTTAGGCAGAAATATGTTTAGTCCATATCGCGGACCCTGGCTTGATGAAAATTGGAAAGGATGGTGGGGCGATAATCCTCCTTATCAAGTTCCGGTTTTTATACTAACAAATTATCCTCGCAAATCAATTGAAATGGAAGGCGGAACAACTTTTCATTTTATTACAGACGGCATTCATTCTGCACTTAAAAAAGCTTTTGATTCTGCAAATGGAAAAGATGTAAGATTGGGCGGCGGAATTAATGTAATTCGCCAATATTTAAAAGAAAAATTAATTGATGAAATGCACATTGCAGTTTCTCCGGTTTTTCTTGGATCTGGAGAAAATCTCTTTTCACAAATTAATATTGTCGATTTAGGATATAATTGTGTTGAATATATTTCAACAGAAAATACAACTCATTTAGTTTTAAAAAAATATGAAAGGAAATAATTATGAAAAATATTCATCCTTACTTTAATTTTAACGGAAATACTGAAGAAGCGTTTAATTTTTACAAATCTGTTTTTGGCGGCGAGTTTAATGGTGTAATGAAATTTAAAGATTTACCGGATGCTCAGAATTTCCCCTCTGAAGTTCAAGAAAAGATTATGCATATTTCTCTGCCGTTGTGCAACGGAATTATTATGATGGGAACTGATTTAATTGAATCTATGGGACATAAATTTGTACCCGGAAATAATATGCACATTATGATTACTACAGATACTAGAGAAGAAGCTGATAATTTGTTTAACCAACTTTCCGTTGGTGGAAAAATTGAAATGCCGATGGCTGATCAATTTTGGGGTGATTATTATGGTAATTTTACAGATAAATTTGGAATAAATTGGATGATTGATTTTTCCAAAGAACAATAATCAACAAAATAAGGAGTATGAAAATGGCAAAGGAAAATTCAGATTTATTAACTGCCGGAAAAATTGCAGCTCAGCTTGGTGTTTCGGGATCGATTGTTTCAAAAACTATTAAAACTCTAAACCTTAAGCCAGATTTGGTTAAAGCTGGTTGCAATTATTTTGGCAAAGATAATATTGAGAAAATAAAAAAAGCATTGAAATAAGTTAATAAAAAACCATATTGCTTAATTATTTAAGTGAGATTCCCGTGATCAGTTAGCTAACTGACAGGAATCTTATAATTTTATGGATTCCCAGTTTCGTGGGAATGACTTATTTTTTCTGACATTTTTTGCAAAATCATTGATTAGATATATTTTAATAAAAATAGTTATGGAAATAGTAAATTCAAATCTAGAACAAGAAATAATTACTTCTCGAGAAATTAATTTTCCGGTTGATTTGGTTTATCAAGCATTTGAAAACCCTAATCATCAAAAAAATTGGTGGGGACCAAAAGGTTTTACAAATACCTTTAATTCATTTGAATTTAAACCCGGTGGTAAATGGAGTTTCATTATGCACGGTCCTGATAAAGGAAATTATGTTAATGAATGCATATTTATAATTGTTGAAAAAAATAAATTAATTGTCTGGGATCGTATTTCAAACCCAATATTTTATGTGATTTTTCAATTTCAAGAAATTTCAGTAACTAAAACAGAAATAATATTTAAACAATTATTTGATTCAGTTGAATTGTGCAATAAAATTAGATCATATACCGTTGGGAAAAACGACGAAAATTTTGATCGGCTTGAAGAAGAATTAATTAAAATGAGAAAGGATTCAAAATGAATTCAATAACACCAAATTTGTGGTTTAATAAAAATGCAGAAGAAGCTGTAAACTTTTACACTTCACTATTTGAAAATTCTAAAATTGGAAACTCGCAAAGATACGGCAAAGAAGGATTTGAATTTCATCAAATGCCGGAAGGCACAATAATGACAATGGAATTTGAATTAGCGGGACAAAAATTTCTTGCATTAAACGGCGGACCAATTTTCAAATTCAGCGATGCGGTTTCATTTTATGTTTATTGTAAATCAGAAAACGAGATTGAATTGCTTTATGAAAAATTAAAACAAAACGGAAGCATCGTTTGGCAATTGGGTAAATATGATTGGAGTGAAAAGTATGCTTGGGTAAAAGATAAATTCGGAGTTTCTTGGCAGCTTGATATTAATATAATGAATTCTCCCCAAAAAATTTTACCAACACTTTTATTTACAAATGACAAATTTGCTCATGTAAAGGAAGCTATAATTTATTACACAAATATTTTCCCAAATTCAAAAATTAATTTTGAATTTCCTTATCCGCCTTCGGAAAATATTCCGCAAAATGCTCTTTTATTTGCGCAATTTAATTTATCAAATTATTTATTTAACGCAATGAGTAGTTCGCAAAAACATGATTTCGATTTTAACGAAGCAATTTCTTTTATCGTAAGTTGTGAAACTCAAAATGAGATTGATTATTATTGGGAAAAACTTGGCGAAGGTGGAGATCCTAATGCGCAGCAGTGCGGATGGCTTAAAGATAAGTTTGGAGTTTCTTGGCAAATTGTTCCAGCAAAACTTGGTAGATTATTAAGCAGTGGAAACAAAGAACAATCTTCTTCCGTAATGAATGAATTATTAAAAATGAGAAAACTTGATTTAAATATTTTGGAACAGACATTTCAGAAAAATTCATAATATTTATTAAACAATTTCGAAAGGATTAAAAAGTGGAAAAATTAAAATTTAATATTCATATAAATGCATCAAAAGAAAAAGTTTGGAAAACTCTTTGGGATCATGAAACATATAAAAAATGGTCTTCCGTATTTTCAGAAGGTTCGAGTATGGAATCAGACTGGAAAATTAATGGCAGAACATTATTTGTTGATGGAAAAGGCAACGGAATGATAAGCACAATTGCCGAACTAAAGGAAAATGAATTTTTATCGTTTAAACATTTGGGTTTTATTAAAGACGGCATTGAAGATTACGAAAGTGAAGAAATAAAGAAATGGTCGGGAATTTTTGAAAATTACACATTAAAACCTAGCGGAAATAATACTGAATTATTTATAGAGATGGATATGAATGATGAATACAAAGATTTTTTTCTTAACACATGGCCTTTAGCATTGAATAAAATTAAAGAATTGAGTGAACAATAAAAATAGTGAAACGTCAGAAGTGTAATAAAAAATAATTCTTCTTGAATTCGTAGCTAAACGTATATTAACTATTATTTTATGAATTAAATTTGTAATCAAAAAGATGATGGGAATATTTAAATGGATAAAACTAAAATTAAAATAGAAACTTTTGTATCGGCAGATGAAAACAAAGTATGGGAATATTGGACGCAGCCGGAACATATTACAAAATGGAATTTTGCATCTGACGATTGGCATTGCCCAAGCACAGAAAATGATTTAAGAGTTGGTGGTAAATTTAGTTCAAGAATGGAAGCAAAAGACGGAAGTTTTGGATTTGATTTTTGGGGAATTTATGATGAAGTTATTCCACAAAAAAAAATTTCTTATACAATGGGCGATGGCAGAAAGGCAATTACAGATTTTGAACAGCAAAATGATGAAATAAAAATTACCACAATTTTTGATGCTGAAAGTGAAAACTCGATAGAACTACAAAAATTTGGCTGGCAATCAATTTTAAATAATTTTAAGAAACTTGTTGAGGAAAATTAATTTTTCAATTTAATTCTGAAAACTTAAACCTGAATTTTTAATTTGCTAAAAATATTTCAAGCGGAAAAAGAAAATGAATCCAAAAGTGGATACATATTTAAGTCAAGTTGGTAAGTGGCAAAGAGAATTGGAAAAAATTAGAACTTTAATTCTTGATTGCGGCTTGATTGAAGAATATAAATGGATGCATCCATGTTATACTCTAAATAAAAATAATGTATTATTAATTCATGAGTTTAAAGATTATTGTGCAATTTTATTTCATAAAGGTGCTTTACTAAAAGATGAAAAAAATATTTTAGTTCAACAAACCGAAAATGTTCAATCTGCAAGACAAATTAGGTTTACCAATATTTCTGAAATTGAAAAATTAGAGACAACAATTAAGGAATATATATTCGAGGCAATAGAGATTGAAAAATTCGGACTGAAAGTTGAAATGAAAAAAACTTCCGAATTCAACATGCCGGAGGAACTAAAATTAAAATTTGAAATGGATCCGGATTTTAAAACAGCTTTTGAAAATTTAACACAAGGACGACAAAGAGGTTATCTGTTACATTTTTCACAACCAAAACAATCTAAAACTCGCAGTGAAAGAATTGAAAAAAATATAGAGCGAATTCTTACGGGGAAAGGGCTTCAAGATTGTATTTGTGGACATTCAAAAAGATTTCCTAGTTGTGATGGTTCACACAGTAAAATAGAGTAAAAAAATAAAGCTTTAAGAATGGTTAAACTGCCATATTAATAATTTTCATATTTTAATAAATACTTATTAGAAAATTTTATGAAAACCCAAAAAACAGAATTTAAAAATATTGATGAATACATTTTAACTTTCCCGGATGAAGTTCAAGAAAAATTAACCGAACTTCGTAAAACAATAATAGAATCCGCTCCGGAATCTATAGAAAAAATATCTTATCAAATGCCAACATTTTATTTGAGCGGCAATTTAGTACATTTTGCGGGTTATAAAAAGCATATTGGTTTTTATCCAACTCCAACTGGAATAGAACAATTTAAAGATGAACTTAAAAATTTCAAAACTTCTAAAGGGGCAGTTCAATTTCCAATTGATGAAACACTTCCGGTAAAATTAATTTCCAAAATTGTGAAATTTAGAGTGAATGAAAATTTATCCAAATCAAAAAAAGGTAAATAAATATATCTAAGGAATTTTATGAATCGACCACAAGCAAATGAATATAATCCGTATTTCCATAAATATATTGATCTTGTTGAAGAAGGAAATTTTTTTCAAATATTTACAACTGATACCGAATCAACATTTAATTTCTTTATAAATATTCCGGAAGAAAAACATAATTACAAATATGCACCGGAAAAATGGACAATTAAAGATGTTCTTATGCATGTAATTGATACCGAAAGAATTTTTTCTTATCGTGCATTGGTTTGTGCAAGAGGAGATGATAAAACTTTATTACAAAGAGCAGATGAAAATTTATTTGCCGCTAATGTTAATGTAACAAATAGATCTATGGAAAGTTTACTTGAAGAATTTTTGGTTGTAAGAAAAAGTATGGAATTTTTACTCAAAAACATTACTGATGAAAAATCTGAATTTTTAGGCAATAACGGAGAATTTAAAATTTCCGCAAGAGCTTTGGGCTATATTTCACTTGGTCATACTAAGCATCATATAAAAGTTATTAAAGAAAGATATTTGTAATTTCAAATATTTTGCGTCAACAATTTATTTACTAATCTATTTTAAAATAATTAGAAAACAATTTTTTTGGAAACACTTTCATCTCAAAAATCAATCTGGCATGAATTAAAAGAAGCCATTCAAGGAAGTGAAGCTGATTACACCCAAATTCCACTTGGCAAAGCAATTTTTCTTTTGGCTATCCCAATGATTTTAGAATTAATAATGGAATCAACTTTTGCCATTGTTGATATTTATTTTGTGGGTTCACTTGGAGCTTCAGCAGTTGCTACTGTTGGATTAACAGAAACTTACATGTTTCTTCTTTATTCTATCTGCATGGGTTTGGCAATGGGTGTAACTGCTTTAATTGCAAGAAGAATTGGTGAAAAGAACAAAGAGAAAGCCGGAATTACTGCAGTTCAGTCAATATTTATCGGTGTTATGGCTTCCATTCCATTTTCAATTGCTGGGATTTTTTATAGCAAAGAATTATTGGAATTGATGGGTGCTGATAGTTGGATTCTCGGGCATGGTGTTGGATATGCTCAATGGATGCTTGGCGGAAATTTAGTAATAATGTTAATATTTGTTATTAATGCCATTTTTAGAGGTGCCGGCGATGCGGCAATTGCGATGCGTGTTTTATGGATTGCAAACGGAATCAATATTATTTTGGATCCGCTTTTAATTTTTGGCTACGGTCCTTTTCCCAACTTAGGAATTGAAGGTGCGGCAATTGCAACAAATATTGGAAGAGGCGTTGGAGTTTTAATTCAGTTGTGGTATCTGTACAAAGGTGTAAAACATATTAAAGTAGAGAGATCACATATTTTCTTAAATTTTAAAATAATTTCTTCAATTATAAAAACTTCTTTGGGTGGAATTGGACAAAATATTATTGCAATGACTTCATGGATTTTTATTATGCGAATTTTTGCCGAGTTTGGAAGTCACGTTGTTGCCGGAGCCACAATTTCAATAAGAATTATGATGTTTACAATGATGCCGGCTTGGGGCTTATCAAATGCGGCTTCAACATTGGTGGGTCAAAATCTTGGTGCAAATTCTCCGGATCGTGCAGAAAAATCCGTATGGAAAATTGGAACTTATAATATGATTTTTTTAATCGGCGTTTCAATAATTTACTTTTTCTATAGTGAGAATTTAGTTTCAATTTTCACAGATGATTTGGGAGTAATTTCTGTTGGAACAATGTGGCTAAAAATAGTTTCATATTCCTATTTTGTTTACGGATGGTGGATGGTTTCTGTGCAAGCGTTTAATGGTGCTGGAGATACTATTACACCAACTAAAATTAATTTAATATTTTTTTGGGTGTTGCAAATTCCATTTTCATACTTAACCGCAAAAACATTTGGTTTTGGATATGAAGGAATTTTCTGGACAATCTTTGCAACCGAAACAAGTGTTGGACTTTTCACTTTATGGCTTTTCAAAAAAGGTTCATGGAAAAAAGTAAAAATTTAAAAATGAAATGAATCAAATAATTTATTTAGAAAATTATGAGCAAAATCATTAGTGTAACTGAATATATGGAAAACCTTGAACATCCTTTCAAAGAAGGATTTGAAACATTACGTGATGTAATTAAAAGTTCAAATAAAAATATTGTAGAAGAAATTAAATGGAATGCACCGAGTTATAAATTAGAAAATCACTTTGCAACTTTTAAACTATATCCGCCGAAAAATATTCAAATAGTTTTACACACTGATACAAAAGAAAAAGAAAATCCAAAACAATTTCATTTAGATGATCCGCATAAATTGGTAAAATGGGCAGCACCTGATAGATGCACAATTGCAATTAAATCAAATGAAGATGCAAAATAATTAAAAAATAAAGTCTCTAAGATTATTAAAAGCTGGATTAAGCAATTATAAATTTTTAAATATAAACCACATTTCACAATTCTCTCAATTAAAAAATACTTGTTAAGTTTTCGGTAGCGAAGAAAACTGCATCGATATATTTTACTGATATCAATTTTTGAAAGGAAAAAATAATGATATCACAATATGAAATTTTTACACAATTACATAAATCAGACAAACCACTTTTACTTGGGAACGTCTGGAATGTTCAAAGTGCAAAAGTTTATGAAAAACTAAAATTTAGCGCAATCGGAACTTCGAGTGCGGCAATTGCCAATTCTCTTGGTTATGATGATGGAGAAAATATTTCGTTTGAAGAATATTTTAATTTAGTGAAGAAAATTTCTAAAAATACAAATATTCCTTTATCGGTCGATTTAGAAGCCGGTTTCGGAAATGATATTGATACAATATTTTCTAATATTAAAAGACTTTCAGAAATTGGAATTGCTGGAATAAATATTGAAGATTCAATTGTGAAAAATTCTAATAGATCAATTTTGCCTGCTGAAGTTTTTTACAGCAAACTAGATAATATTTGTAAAAAATTAGAACAAGAAAAAGTAAAAATATTTGTTAATGTTAGAACTGATACCTATTTGCTAAATCTAAAAGACAAATTAAACGAAACTAAAAAAAGAATTCGCCAATATGAAAGTGCTAAAATTGACGGAATTTTCATTCCATGCATTACTGATGAAAAAGAAATTAAAGAATTAACTAAATCAACCAAATTGCCGATCAACGTAATGTGCATGCCTAATTTGCCGGATTTTAAAACTCTTTCTAATATTGGTGTTAAAAGAATTAGCATGGGAAATTTTATTAATGATTTTGTTTACACCCAAATGGAAAGTAAAACAAATGAAATAATTTTAGACCAAAATTTTAACAGTTTGTTTTAGGATTTAATTATGGAACTTACTCATGAAATAATGTATAACGCTGCTGTTAAAAAAGATGTTTCATTTGAAGGTATATTTTTTACTGCTGTTAAAACAACAGGAATTTTTTGCAGACCAACATGCACGGCAAGAAAACCTAAAATAGAAAATGTGGAATTTTATAAAACTTCAAAAGAAGCAATATTGAAAGGCTACAGACCATGTAAGGTTTGTAATCCATTAGAAAAATTAAATGCAACACCAATTGAAATAAAAAATATATTAAGCGAATTAAATGAAAATCCATCGCAAAAAATTAAAGATTTTGACCTTGTTAAAAAAGGGATTGAACCAAATAAAGTTAGAAGATGGTTTTTAAAAAATCATGGAATTACATTTCATGCTTACCAGAGAATGTTAAGAATAAATAATGCATTTAAAAAAATTCGAGATGGAAAAAGTATTACGGAAACTGCTTTTGATTCTGGTTATAATTCTTTAAGCGGATTTAATGATTCATTTAAATCTGTTTTTGAAACTTCACCGAGTAATAGCAAAACAAAAAATGTTATTGAATTAAAAAGAATTGAAACAAAATTGGGAACCATGATTGCATGTTCAACAAAAGATGGAATTTGCTTGCTCGAATTTTCAGATCGCAAAATGCTTGAAACTGAATTGAAACAAATTTCTAAATTTTTCGATGCAAAAATATTACAAGGAGATAGCAATCATTTAACAAATTTGGAAAAACAGTTACATGAATATTTTGATGGAAATAGAAAAGAATTTACAATTCCGATTGCTACTTCCGGAACGGTTTTTCAAAATATTGTTTGGGAAAAACTGTTGCAAATTCCATTTGGAAAAACAAAAAGTTACAAAGATATTGCAGAACAAATCGATAAACCAACAGCTGTAAGGGCTGTAGCAAATGCAAACGGAATGAATAAAATTGCAATTTTAATTCCTTGTCATAGAGTTATTGGATCTGATGGAAATCTTACCGGTTACGGCGGAGGATTGTGGAGAAAAAAGGAATTACTTGAAATCGAAAGTAAATAAAAAATTTATGTTATAAATATTCTATCATTTAAGTAAAGTATTTATTTATCCAAAAAATTTTTGAACCACAGAAATGTTTTACCCATTCATTACTTATAAACTAGTACTTCTATAAAAATGATTTTAAAAATTTTCTAATAATTAAATCAACTATTTTTACTCGTTAATATATACGTGAATTGCATTTTGCATATTTATGTAAATTCATTAAATTAAAAATGAAAATCTCATTACTAATCATTTAGAAATTACACAAATATTGGAAACTTTATTAAAGAAACTAAAACAAGAAATTGAAAGTTATAATAAAACTTTAATTGCATTATCCGGAGGTGTTGATTCTTGTTTGACATCATTTTTATGTAGAAAATATTTGGGCAAAGAAAATGCGATTGCCGTAATTGCAAATTCACCAAGCCTTAAACGTAAAGATTTAGAAATTGCTGAGAAGTTTTGTAAAGAAAATGATATAAAATATTTAATTCTTGAAACCAACGAACTCACGAATGAAAATTATTCATCGAACCCAATTAACAGATGCTATTTTTGCAAAAATGAATTATACGATAGTTTACAAGAATTAATTACGAATAAATATTCCGGATTTAAAATAGTTAATGGAAATAATTTTTCTGACCTAGGTGATTATCGTCCCGGATTAAAATCTGCTTCTGAAAATAATATTTTAAGTCCGTTCATAAATTGTAAAATTGATAAAACAAAAATTAGAGAATTAGCAAATTATTTTAACTTATCGGTTTGGGATAAACCAGCTAGTCCTTGTTTGAGCAGTCGATTTCCATATGGAGAATCTATTACGACTGAAAAATTGAAAATGGTAGAAATAGCAGAATCAATTCTTAACGATTTTGGCTTTGAAGATATACGTGTTAGAAGTTCAAATAATAATGCAAAAATAGAAGTTCCTCAAGAACAAATAATAAAGTTAAAATCTATCTTTCATATTATTGAACAAAAAATTATTAATATTGGTTTTTCGCAATGTATTGTGGATGAAGAAGGTTTTATCACTGGAAAATTAAACCGGGTTTTAAATGAATTTTCAAATTGATCATAACAGAAAATCAAGAATTGGTTTTCCTGAAGTTATTTACGGTGAATCTAAAGATGTTAACACTTTACTTAATATTTTAGAAGAAGTTTTGAAACATCAAAAAAAAGCTTTAATTACCAAATTACAAGAGCACAAAGCAATTGAGATAAAAAAAAATCATAAAGATGTTTTTTATGATTTAAAATCCGGAATTTGTATTGTTGGAAAAATTTCTAAAAGTAATTTTAAAAATCCCGATGTAATAATACTCTCAGGTGGAACTTCAGACGAGTTTATCGTAAATGAAGCATTTTACACTTCAGAATTTTTAGGAATAAAAGTAAGAAAAATTATTGATGTTGGCGTTGCCGGCGTTCACAGATTATTAGAAAGAAAAGAGGAAATTAAAAAAGCAAAAGTTATTATTGTATGCGCTGGTTTTGAAGGCGCATTGCCAACAATTGTAGGTGGATTATTTCCGCAACCAATAATTGGAATTCCGATAAGCGTTGGATATGGTGTTGCAAAAGGTGGACATACTGCACTTAATTCCATGCTTTCAAGTTGCGCAAATGGATTATTAGTAACAAATATTGATAACGGTTACGGTGCGGCAATTGCTGCCTATCGTATATTAAAAGGTTAAAATAAAATGACAAAAATTTTAAAAATAGAAGCCTTTTCCGGTGCAAGCGGCGATATGTTTTTAAGTGCTTTAGCTCAATTATCAGACAATTTTGATGATTTAAAAACTTTACCATCAAAATTAAATTTTGATGATCATGCAGAAATTATAATATCTGATGTAAAAAAAAACGGAATCGCTTGTAAACATATTAAAGTTGTTGAAAAAGCAAAACAGCATCATCATAGACATCTCAAAGATATCATTTTAATGATTAAAAATTCATCACTAACAGAAAATGCCAAAAAGATTGCTATCGATATTTTTGAAATAATTGGAATTGCCGAAGCAAAAGTTCACAATATCCCAATTGAAAAAATTCATTTTCATGAAGTTGGTGCGGTTGATTCTATTATAGATATTTGCGGTGCAGCATTTTTTTTAGATAAATTAAAAATTGATAAATCTTATTTAACAACTCTGATTACAGGAAAGGGTTTTATTAATACTGAACATGGCAAATTGCCAATTCCGGCTCCGGCTACAAAACTTATTATTGAATCCATTCCATATTTAAATGGCGATGAAGAAGGCGAAAAGTTAACTCCAACCGGTGCTGCAATTATTAAATATTTAAATCCTTGTTTTGAACAAATTCCTACAATTGATATCAAAACAGCTTATGGTCCCGGAGAAAAAGATTTTATCACTCCAAATTTATTACGTTTATCAATTTCTGAAATCAATGAAGAAAAAGAAAATCTAATAAATATTGAAACAAATATAGATGATATCCAAAATGAATATTTGGGAATAGAATTTCAGAATAAATTATTTGAGAATGGAGCAATTGATTTTTACATTTCGCAAGTTATTATGAAAAAAGGTAGACCCGGAAATTTGTTAAGCATTATTTGCAAGAAAAATAATTTGGAAAATATTGCCAATTTTTTATTTAACTCAACATCTACAATTGGCTTAAGATACTATCCAATAGAACGGATTGAGCTTGAAAGAAATGTAAATGTTATCGACACAGAATTTGGAAAATTTCATGTAAAAATTTCTAAAGCACCAAATGGAATAGAAAAAGTTAAACCGGAATCTGAAGAAATCTTAAAATATGCATTAGAAAATAATATTGATCCAAAAATTATTTCAAATAAAATCATAGGTAATTATGAAAAAGATAATCGGAATTAGTACTGCTTTATTTCTTAAAATCCCAATTTCCTTACTTGCTCATGAAGGTCATGTTCATACCGGAACTTTTTGGGAAACAGCACTTCATTATATAATTACAAAATCTTGGGTAATAGTTATTGTAATTGCTGGCGCTTATTTTCTTCTTAGAAAAAAAGCTATATTCCAAAAAGAGAAAAATTAATATTTTATAATAGTAATTTAGTTTTCTCTTATTAAAAATACTTTTGTTGATTTCGGCAGTTTATCAAAGTTGCAGAATTGTAGAATGTTATTAATTTATTTTGATTAAAATAACTTTAAACATTTTTTTAAATTCATAAAATTCCATTAAATATAACTACATATTTTAGGAAATTTAATTATGTTAAATTCAATTGATATTCCGCAAAATCTAATTTCAAATATCGGTAATGAACAGATTGATTTTTCCGTTAAAGCGAAACGTGATAAACCCATAAAATCTTCATTGGGAATTATCATATTCGGAACAATTTGGACGGCATTTACAAGCATTTTTGTATTTGCGTTTTTAGGTCCTTTATTTATTGGCGAAGAAGTTCACTTCACATCAAACGGAACACCGACAGTTGCAAGTCCGGATAATTTAGGACCAATTACACTTCCCGCAATTATTATTGGACTTTTTGTTTTAATCGGAATAGGAATGTTAATCGGCGGATTTTATTCTCTTTTGAAAAAAGGCGGATATTTTGTTGGAACTCCTTCGCGGTTAATTAGTTTCCAAAATGGAAATATTAGATCAATTGATTGGGAACAATTTTCCGGTGATATTCAAGTAAACGGAAATGAATTGGAAGGAAATATTTCTTTGCAAATGAGAAGTGGAAAAATGGTAAGCAGCAAAAACAGCGGAAGCAGATATGTACCCGATACAATTTATATTTCCGGAATTCCAAATGTTTATGAAGTTGAACAAATTTGCCGAAAAAGAATTAAAGAAAATGATCCTACTCCTTCAATTGCACAACCTCAAATATTAAATTGATTCAATGAGTTTATTAAAGGATTTAGCTGAATTAGTTACTGCAAATGTTATTTCTCAAGAAACTGCTGAGAAAATTCAAAATTATTATAGCGAAAAAGGAAGTAAATCAAATAATAAAATTCTTATAATTTTTGGAATTCTTGGTGCGCTGCTTATTGGACTTGGAATTATTTTAATTGTTGCTCACAATTGGGATAATTTTTCCAAAACTTTAAAATTAGTATTTTCATTTCTCCCACTAATCATTGGACAAACTCTTAGCGGATATTCATTAATCAAGAAAAATGAAAGTGTGGCTTGGAAAGAAAGCAGTTCAACATTTTTATTTTTCGCTATCGGAGCAAACATTTCTTTGATCGGACAAATTTACAATCTGCATAATGAACTGAGTTTATTCGTCATCACTTGGATGCTGATTTTCTTGCCAATTATTTATTTATTAAAATCTTCAACCGGTTCGCTACTTTATATAATTGGAATAACATTTTACGCATGTGAAAATGGCTATTGGGCTTTTCCCACAAGCGAATCAATAAATTATTGGATTTTAATATTGTTAATTATTCCATTTTACTATTTACTATATAAAAGAAATCCGCAAAGCATTTTTTTTAATTTTCACAATTGGATAATTCCACTTTCAATAATTATTTCTTTAGGAATTATTGCAAATAAATTTGATGAATTTTTGTTCATCGCATATTTCAGTTTGTTTGCTTTATTTCAAATAATTGGAAAATCAAAATTTGCTCAAATTACAAATTCAAAAATAAATTCTTTTACTTTTTACGGCTCACTTGGAACAATAGTTATTCTATTAATTCTAAGCTTCGATTGGTTTTGGAATGAATTGCAAAATAAGATTTTCGTTTTCAAAGAAATATTTTTTTCTCCGGAATTAATTACTTCAATTTTGATTTCGGTAATTGCATTAATATTATTCTCCAAAAATTTTACAAAAGAAAAGAATTGGTTTCAATTAACATTTGTAATTTTTATTATCATTTTTTTGATTGGAATTCATTCAAGTTTTGCTGTGGTACTTATAAACCTTTTAACTTTGGCAATTGGAATATTCACAATTAGGCAAGGCGCAAATCAAAATCATTTGGGAATTTTAAATTATGGTTTATTAATAATTACTGCTTTAATAACTTGCAGATTTTTTGATACGGATTTATCATTTATAACTCGGGGAATAATTTTTATAATTGTTGGTATTGGATTTTTTGCTGCAAATTTTTGGATTCTTAAAAAGAGAAAATTAAATGGAAAATAAAAAAATCATTTTCTCAATATTTTTGTTAGTTGTATTTGTACAATTATTTGTTCCGGTTAAAATTATTTATGATAGTGAAGAAATTATTTCTAACGGAACTGAATTCAAATTTAGAACTGCTCCTATTGATCCAATTGACACTTTTAGAGGAAAATATATTTTTCTGCAATTCAAAGAAAATTCTGTAACTGTTGAAAGTGAAAATAATTGGAAAATTGGTGAATCGATTTTTGCGCTAATTGAAAATGATAAAAATGGATTTGCAAAAATTAAATCTATTGAAAAAACAGAACCTTTAGAAAATCTCAATTTTGTTAAAGTAAAAATTACATCAATCTTTCAAAATAAAATTATAATTCAATATCCATTCAACAGATTTTATATGGAAGAGACCAAAGCCGGCAAAGCTGAAATAGTTTATAACAATTCAATAATTGATACAACTAAAATTACTTACGCTTTAGTTTCCATAAAAAATGGAAATTCAATTATTCAAAATATTTTTGTGGATGATGTTCCAATCAATAATTTTCTTCAAAAATGATTTCCGTAAAAAAAATACATGAAGCTATTGAATTAACACTTCCTCGAAGAGTTAAAAAATATATAATAATATTTGTTACTTCCGGAAAATTGCAAATTAAAATTGATGATAAAGATTTTACTCTAAATGCAAATGATATTATCACAATTACTTCCGGTCAATATCACTTTGTAAAAAGTATTATAAATGTAAAGGGTTTTGTTCTGGATTTTACATACCATTTTTTTATAAAAGATGATGCAGATATTGAATTAATATTTCAAAACGGACTTTTCTGCCATTTTGATTTGAATGAAGTGAATAAAATTTCGAATACAAAAATTGTTGAAAATTATTTCAAAGAAATTGCTGATGAATTAATGAATCAACCTTTTCAATACTTTACAGCAATTCACTCGAAAGTAAAACTAATTTTAATTGAAATAAATCGTGCAAGAATTTTAAGCGGTTACGAAATTTGGAAACCAGATGCACTATTTCTAAAATTTCTTGAATTTGTCCGAGCTAATTTTGATAAAAATTTTAAATTAAGTGAAATTGCAAATAAATTAAAAACTACCGAATTGAAATTAAATGAATTATCAAAAAAGTTTGCGGGTAAAACTGCACAAAATATTATTTACGGATTAATTACTTCCGAAGCCCAAAGATTATTGATTTATGAAAATTTATCAGTTAAAGAAACTGCTTTCCGGCTTGGCTTTAACGATCCTTTTTACTTTTCAAACTTTTTCAAAAAGCAAACGAAACTTTCTCCGCAAAATTATCAGAAGAAATTTCATATCTAAATTTTACATTCTTTTCTCCAGTTTTTCTATTCTTTATTCAAAACTCCTTAAATAATTTTACATAAAAAAGGAGAAATAATGCTAAGTACAAATATGAAAGATTACACTGTTAACACAAATAATACTCAATGGAAACAATTGTATGAAAATGGAATTGATACAACTGGACTTTATTTTAAAGTTTTACGATTTGATGAAACAACAAAAAGACCGCCAAGTTTTTTATTAAAATTTGATGCCGGTGCAAAATATCCTTATCATAATCATCCGGGTGGTGAGGAAGTTTTTGTTTTGGAAGGTTCAGTATTCTTTAACGATACTGAACTTTTTGCGGGAGATTATTTATATACTCCGAAAAATTTTAAACATTCTGTGCATTCAAAAAATGGATGCGTATTGTTTTTTATTGTCCCGGAAGAAGTTGAAATAATATAAATGGGTTGAGAGAATTTTGTAAATTATGATGTAATTGAAAATGAAGAAAATCATTTTATGAATCATTCTGAAATTGCATCATTTAGAATTTTCAATCAGCAATTAATTAATCCAAAATTTACTGATGCAGAAAAATTAGTTGAATATTTTGCCGCAATTCAAGGTCAAGAATATATTCAAACAAAATGGGGAATTGGTTTAAGAATTCCTCATTTAAATAATGACGAAATTGAAGCTGAAATAAATTCCGGAAAAATTTTACGCACGCATTTACTCAGACCAACTTGGCATTTGGTAAACTCAAAAGATATCAAATGGTTGTTAAAGCTAACCGCTCCCAGAGTTCAACAAGTGAATTTAACAAGATATAATCAGCTTGAACTTGATATAAAGACATTAAAAAAATGTAATGTAATAATTGAAAAAATATTAACCGGCGGAAACGAATTAACAAGAAATGAAATTCGCGATTTGTTAAATCAAAAAAAAATAAATACCGATGAACAAAGATTACCTTACATTTTAATGAATGCGGAACTTTGCGGAATTATTTGCAGCGGTAAACCAAAAGGTAACAATCAAACTTATGCGCTTATTGATGAAAGATGTAAAAATACTTTTGAGTTGGAAAAAGATGAAGCATTAGCAGAATTAACAAAAAGATATTTTACTAGTCGCGGACCCGCAACTATAAATGATTATTCAACTTGGTCTGGATTAACAATTACAGATTGCAAAAAAGGAATTGAACTAAATAAAAAAATTCTGCAAAATTTTGTTTTACATAATATTAAATATTATTGCTCAAATGAATCAGTTCAAATAAAATCAGAGAATAAATTTAATTTGCTTCCACTTTATGATGAAATGATTTACGGATATAAAAACAGAGATTCTATTTTTCAATTCGGAATTTCAAAAAATATCAAAGTTGATTTAATTTATAAGAATGCAGTAATTTATAATAATCAAATTGTTGGTTATTGGAAAAGAGTAATCAATAAAAATAACATCCAAGTTGAATTTGAATTTTTTGATAAATTATCAAATCAACAAATTTCAATACTCAAAAAAGAAATTTCACATTTTAAAAATTTTTATAACAAAGAAATACTATTAAAAACTAAATTATGATTTCAAAAAAAATTAATATTTCATTATCTATATTATTTTTTGCATCAATAATAGTTTTTATAATACTCTTATTTACATCTCAATCATTTTTAGAATGGGCATTTGAACGTCATCAAAATCAATTGAGCTGGTATATTCGTCCATTATTTTTAATTCCATTTTCATATTTCGCATTTAGGAAAAATTTATTAGGAATTTCGTTAACAATATTTTTACTTTTTACGAGTATGATTTGGTTTGGCAAACCAGAAAATGTTAATCAACAAATAATTACCTTTTTAGAATTTGAAAAAAATTGGTTAACAAGTGAATGGAATTTTAATAAAATATTTTTTGCATCACTTGTTCCAATTTCTTTTTTCCTTTTAGGATTTGCATTTTGGAAAAGAAGTTTACTTTTGGGAATTTTAATTTTAGTAATAATTGCAACCGCAAAAATTTTGTGGAGTTTAGTAAATGCCGGTAATTCGGCAAAGAGTATTATTATTCCAGCAATTACGGGATTGATATTGTGCGTTGAAATTATTTATTTCTTTTGGAAAAAAGAACATATAGACTATTCATAGCTGATATTTCTCGAATAACATTTATCTAAATCTTTTTCTTAATCTTACTCTTAATCATAATCTTAATCAAAAATCAAAAGAAGATTTCTAGATTAAGTGTAAGATTATGATTAAGAAAAGATAAAAAAAAACAACTAAGCTGTAATATAATTATGAACATACTCCGCTGTTTTTCTTCCTTCATTAATTGCCCAAACAACTAATGATTGTCCTCTTCTCATATCGCCTGCAGCAAATATTCCCGGAATATTTGTCATTCGATGTTCATCAGTTTTTATATTACTTCTTTCATCTAATTCAACATCAAGTTCAGTAATTAACTTATTTTTTGTTGGTCCGGTAAAGCCCATTGCTAGCAATACCAAATCTGTATCTAAAGTAAAATCTGATCCCGGAATTT
The DNA here is from genome assembly GCA_016716225.1 of Ignavibacteriota bacterium. Taxonomy (NCBI): domain Bacteria; kingdom Pseudomonadati; phylum Ignavibacteriota; species Ignavibacteriota bacterium. The sequence goes on from JADJWT010000001.1 coordinate 970,363, forward strand.
CATTCATATTTCTATATCCGGTTTTAGGATTTTTTTCACCAAACTGCAATTTTACCAAATGAAGTTTTTCTACTTTATTATTTTTACCCGAAAACTTTTTCGTCATTACTGCATAAATTTTTTCTGCACCTTCTTCGTGCGAGGTAGAAGTTCTTTCAATAAATGCCCACTGAGGCCAAGGATTATCTGCGTTTCTTACAGCCGGTGGTTGCGGTAATAATTCAAGATTAATTATGGATTTTGCACCTTGTCGTTTTGCCGTTCCAATACAATCAGAGCCGGTATCACCGCCGCCAATTACAACAACATTTTTTCCTTCCGCATTAATTCTATTTCCGTTAAAAGTCTGACCACAATTTGCTCTATTTTGTTGAGTAAGAAATTCCATCGCAAAATGAATTCCATTTAAATTTCTTCCTTCAACAGGAAGATTTCTTGGTTGTTCAGCACCGCCGGCCAATACAACGGCATCAAATTTTTCAACTAATTCTGAAAGTAAAATATCTTTACCAATTTCGGTGTTGGTTTTAAATATTACTCCATCCTCTTCCATTAATTTTATTCTTCTTTGAACAATAGTTTTATCAAGTTTAAAGTTTGGAATTCCGAGAGTTAATAATCCTCCAATAAATTCATTTTTCTCAAAAACTGTAACTTCGTGCGAGGCTTTATTTAATTGATCGGCACAAGCAAGTCCAGCTGGTCCGGAGCCAACAATTGCAACTTTTTTTCCACTGCGAACTTTTGGAATTTGCGGTTTTATCCATCCTTCTTCAAATGCTTTTTCTATTATTGATAACTCAATATTTTTTATTGTTACTGCATCTTTATTGATTGCAAGTGTGCATGAATTTTCACAAGGAGCTGGGCAAACTCTACCGGTAAATTCCGGAAAATTATTTGTACGTGATAATCTGTTGTATGCATCTTTCCAATTATTTCTAAAAACCAAATCATTCCAATCTGGAATAATATTATTAATTGGGCAGCCAGATTGGCAAAATGGAATTCCGCAATCCATACAGCGCGCACCTTGCTGTTTTAATTCATCTTCGGTTAACGGAATTACAAATTCATTCCAATGATTTATTCTTTCATCAACTTTTTGTTTGTGGAAATCACTTCTTTCATATTTGATAAATCCTTTTACTTCGCCCATTGTTAATCCTTGCTTTCAATTAAAACTTCTTCAAATTTATTTTCACTGTTTTTTTTCGCTAAAACTTTTTGATAATCTTTAGGAAAAACTTTTACAAACTGTGGTTGAACTTCCATCCAATTATCCAAAACCTTTTTTGCCACTTTACTTTTTGTATATTGATAATGTTTAATTATTAAATTGCGAACTTCATCTTTATCTTCTTGATTTTCAACCGGAAATAAATCAACCATTTCCATATTGCATAATGATTCAAAATTATTTTCAACATCCCAAACATATGCAATTCCGCCACTCATTCCCGCCGCAAAATTTCTTCCGGTTTTACCAAGTACAACAACTCTTCCACCGGTCATGTATTCACACCCGTGATCGCCAATTCCTTCTACAACTACACTTGCACCGCTATTTCTAACCGCAAATCTTTCGCCAGCTTTTCCATTAATAAATACTTCTCCTAAAATCGCACCGTACATTACAACATTTCCAACAATTATATTTTCTTCCGGAATTAGTAAAGAATCTTCTTGAGGTTTTATAATTAGCTTCCCTCCGGAAAGCCCTTTTCCCACATAATCATTTGCATCACCTTCTAAAAAGAAAGTTACACCTTTACTTAAAAAAGCTCCAAAACTTTGTCCAGCTGATCCTTCAAAATCAATTTGAATTGTATCTTCCGGCAATCCTTTTAATCCATACTTTTTCGCTATTACTGAACTTAACATTGTTCCCACGGTTCTATTTCCATTATTTATATCACAACTAAATCTCACCGGAATTTGTTTCTGAATTGCTTTCTTACAAGATTCAATTAATTTGTTATCAAGTGAATTTTCAAGATTATGTTTTTGTGATTCTGAATGATGAACTTTCATTTTTATTGGAACATCTGTTTTATGAAGTACACTTCTCAGATCTAAATATTTAGCTTTCCAATGATCAATCTTTTGTTTCTTTTCTAACAACTCGGTTTTACCTATAAGATCATCAAAATATTTAATTCCTAATTGAGCCATCAGTTCTCTAACTTCTTGGGCAATAAACATAAAGTAATTAATAACATGTTCCGGTTTCCCTCTGAACTCATTTCTTAATTTTGGATCTTGAGTTGCAATACCAACCGAACAAGCATTTAAATGACATTTTCTTAGCATTACGCAACCCATTGAAATAAGTGCAGAAGTTGCAAATCCAAATTCATCTGCACCAAGTATTGCGGCAATTACAACATCTCTTCCACTTTTAAGTTGTCCATCAACTTGAATTCTAATTCTTCTTCTTAAATCATTAAGTACCAAAACTTGCTGAGTTTCCGCAATGCCTAACTCCATTGGCAATCCAGCATGTTTAATTGAAGTTAATGGAGATGCGCCAGTTCCACCTTCATATCCGCTTATTAATAAATGATCAGCTTTTCCTTTTGAAACACCAGCCGCAACAGTTCCAACTCCAGCTTCCGAAACAAGTTTTACACTTACTTGCGCTGACGGATTTGATTTCTTCAAATCGTAAATCAATTGTGCTAAATCTTCAATAGAATAAATATCATGATGTGGAGGCGGTGAAATTAATCCAACACCGGGAGTTGTGTGTCGTGTCTTTGCAATTTCTTCACTTACTTTTTCACCGGGTAATTGTCCACCTTCGCCGGGTTTTGCACCTTGCGCCATCTTTATTTGTAGTTGATCGGCATTTACTAAATATTCAATCGTAACACCAAATCTTCCTTGTGCAATTTGTTTAATTCTGCTTCTTTTTAAATTTCCATTTTCATCAATTGCATATCGCTCGGGATCTTCTCCGCCTTCCCCGGTATTTGAAAATCCGCCCATTCTGTTCATTGCGATTGCTAATGTTTCATGTGCTTCTTTTGAAATTGAACCATAACTCATTGCGCCGGTTGCAAATCTTTTTACAATATTTTCCACTGGTTCAACTTCTTCTATTGGAATACTTTTTCTTTCTTTGAATTTTAAATATGAGCGAATCAATCCGTAATTTTTTTCCGTATCATTTACAATTTCTGAATATTTTTTATAAATGCCATAATCATTATTTCTTACTGCATGCTGCAAAAGTGCAATTGTTTCGGGATTCCATTGATGATTTTCACCATCAGCTCTCCAACTATAAAATCCTCCTTCATCTAAAACATCCTCACAATTATCATTTTCGCAAACTTTAAGTGCTGCTGCATGTCTTAAGTTTACTTCTTTTTCAATCATATCTATTCCTAATCCACCAAGACGTGAAATTGTTCCGGTAAAATATTTTTCAATTAATTCATCTTGCAATCCAACAGCTTCAAATATTTGTGCACCGCAATATGATTGAATTGTAGAAATTCCCATTTTGGAAATAACTTTATACAATCCAAGTGAAACTGCTTTTAAGTAATTTTGTTGAGCTTTTTCAAAACTGATTCCGTTTAACTCATTATTTTTAACTAGTTCTTCAATGCTTTCAAAAACTAAATAAGGATTTATTGCATTGGCTCCGTAACCAATAAGCAAAGCAAAATGATGAACTTCTCTTGCTTCGCCGGTTTCAATAATAATGCTGACTTTTGTTCTTGTTCCCTTCTTAATTAAGTGATGATGCAATCCGGAACAAACCAATAAACTAGGAATTGGAATATTATTTTCATCGGAATATCTATCAGAAAGTATAATAATTGTTTTTCCATTTTCAATCGCTTTATCGGTTTTAATAAATACATCTGATAATGCTCGCTCTAATCCACCAACTTTTCCTTTTGGATAAATTGTTGGAAATGTTTCAGCACGTAAATCAACTCGATCTAATTCTTTAATTTTCCAAAGCTGCTCATTTAATAAAATTGGTTTATCTATTTTTAATCTTCTGCAATGTTCCGGAGTTTCTTCTAAAAGATTTTTTTCGGGACCAAGCATTACTTGTTCGCTCATAATTATTTCTTCTCGAATTGCATCAATCGGCGGATTTGTAACTTGAGCGAATAATTGCTTGAAATAATTAAATAATAACTGAGGTTTTTTACTAAGCAAGGCAATCGGAGTATCAGCACCCATAGATCCAATTGCTTCTTTTCCTTCAATAGCCATGGGCTTAATAATGAATTTAATATCTTCTAAAGTGTAACCAAATATTTTCTGTTTAGTATTAATAGCAACTTTGCTTGGGATAAATTTGTTTTGCAATTCCGGTAAATCATTTATGTGAATTAAATTATCTTTAAGCCATTGTGAATAATTTTGCTGATTGCAAATTTGATTTTTTATTTCTTTGTTTCGTAAAATTTTTCCTTCTTGAGTATCAACCAAAAATATTTTCCCGGGTTGAAGTCTTCCTTTTCTAATTATTTCAGCTGGATTAATTCTTAATGTTCCAGATTCCGAAGCCATTATAACTTTATAATCTTTTGTTATCCAATATCGCAAAGGTCTTAATCCGTTTCTATCTAAAACCGAACCAATATATCTTCCATCGGTAAAAGAAATTGCTGCTGGTCCGTCCCAAGGTTCAATTAAAGTTGAGTGATATTCATAAAAAGATTTCTTAAATTCTGGCATATTTTTATCACCGGAAAATGCTTCCGGAATCATCATCATTATTGCATGAGGTAAAGATCTCCCAGATGCAACAAGAACTTCGAGAACATTATCAAATGCTGCGGAATCACTTTTACTTGGTGCAAGAAGAGGCATTATTTTTTCTAATTCATCACCAAAAATTTTACTTTGAAATTGTTTCTCTCTTGTGTTGAACCAATTTTTATTTCCTTTTAATGTGTTGATTTCTCCGTTATGTGCAATAATTCTATATGGATGTGCTAAAGCCCAAGTTGGAAATGTATTTGTGCTGTATCGCGAATGAACTAACGCTAATGCCGAAACGAAATCCGGTTCTGATAAATCCGGGAAAAATCCTTTTAGCTGTTCCGCCATTAACTGACCTTTATAAACAAGTGTCTTTGAAGACAAACTGCAGATATAAAAATAATTTTTTTGTGAAAGATCGGCACCACGAATTTTTAAACCAATCCTTTTTCTAATTATTAATAATCTTTTTTCAAATTCTTCTTTAGGTGTATATTCGCTGCGTGCTATTAAAATTTGTTTCATAACCGGCATTACGGAAAGTGCAACTTTTCCTATATCATAATCATTATATGGAACATCTCTTAATCCAAGAAAATGCTGATTTTCATCTAATGTTATTTTTTCAATTATTCCCTCAACTTTATGCCTATCTTCAGCAATTGTTGGAAGAAATACTAAGCCAACTCCATAATCACCAATCAGTGGTAGTTCAATATCAATACTATGACAAACACGACGTAAAAACGCATCGGGAATTTGTGTCATTATTCCAGCACCATCTCCGGTTTTGGAATCTCCGCCAACTGCGCCTCTGTGTTTTAAATTTTCGAGAATCTCAATTCCATTTGTTACAATTTCGTGAGTTTTCTCACCTTTAACATTTGCAACAAATCCAACGCCGCAGCTTTCGTGTTCAAAATCAGAATTATACAATCCAAAATTGCTGGGCATAATATTTTGTCCGCTCATTTTTTTTCCTAAAATTTATCATAAAATAAATCGGCAATCGATTGGTAGTTTTTTCCATTTTACAATTCTAAGATCATTAGAATGCAAGATAAGAGTACTTCAATTTGCGAGGGATCGTCCTCTAAGATAAATGAAGTTTTATTAACCCAAAAAGATAAAATTTTTTTGAATAATTACAACATATTAATTAAGAATTTTTCTAAAAAGCAAACATTTATTAAAATTTATCCAATTATATTGTATGTAATTTCTCCATTCAGCCTAAATTTATTAATTGATACTAAAATTTTGTATCATTTATTAAGTAATTAAAAATGATAAAGATTATAAAAAATCCCGAAAATTTTCTAAAGATTTACGAGTTTCCGGGATTATATTGATTGGCAATTTTGATCTTTTTACATTCCTAGGTTTACTCCAAAAATTAAATATCCAACTTCTTTATTTGGATTAAGAACATAACTGCTAAAAATTGGTAATGAAAAATCTTCTGTAATTTTAATATCTTTTGAAATTTTTGCACCAATGTTAATTAAATTAAATTCTGATGTTCCATAAATTGGGTTATCACTACCAGGAGTTCCTCCAATAAATAAATCTAATCCAACTTCACTAATTGATGTTGAATATCCGACTTCAAAATAAATATTGTTTTCCGGATCATTAAGAACATTTACAAAAGCAGCTACTGAAATTGGAAAACTTTCTGATCCACCGTAACTTAATCCAACTTCTAAATTATGTGCACCGCCTTCATCTTTGTAACTTCCATATTTTACTCCGGAATTTGGAAAGTAATAATCTGTAACAATTAATGAAAAATCTGAAACGGAATAACTTGCATACAAATCCATTTCTTCAGCACCGGATGCATCATTTGTAAATGGATAAGATCCCCAAAATCCAACTTCAAAATTTCCAGCAGCTAACGAAAGAGATGGTTGAATGCTACCCGAATTACCGAAATCTAAACCTCGCCAAACATATCTGCTAACGAAATCTGCTCCTCCGGATAAAGTTGTTTGAGCAATTGAAAATGATGATAGAAATATTATTATTAAAAATATGTTTTTAATTGATTTCATAATTTCTCCGCTATAATTAGTATAAGTTAAATTTATTTTTTTCTAAAATATTGGCAACATATATTTTTGATATTATACAATTTTTTCAAAATCCGGATAAGCTTCCATTGAGTGTTCACCTAAATCCAATCCGCGAATTTCTTCTTCTTCGGAAACTCTTAATCCCATTGTTTGTTTGAGAATAAACCAAAGTATTCCGGTAAAAATTAAAACAAACGCACCAACAGAAATAACTCCAATAAATTGAACCCATAACTGACCCATACTAGCTTTAGCACCAAAAATTCCTACTGCAAGAGTTCCAAAAATTCCGCAAACTAAGTGAACGGAAAGAGCGCCAACGGGATCATCAATTTTTAATTTGTCAAAAAATAAAACAGCTCCAACTACCAAAATGCCAGAAATTAATCCAATTATAATTGAAGAAGTAGGCCCCATTTGATCAGCACCAGCGGTAATTCCCACCAATCCTGCTAAAATTCCGTTAAGCAACATTGTAACATCGGGACTTTTTAGAAGAATCCAAGAAGTTAACATTGCTCCAATTGCTCCAGCTGATGCTGCTAATGATGTTGTAACAAGAACCAAAGATACAGCAGCTGGATCAGCAGAAAGTACTGATCCTCCATTAAATCCGAACCATCCCAACCACAATAAAAATACTCCAATTGCTGCCAAAGGCATACTATGTCCCGGAATGGGATTAACTCCGCCTTTTTTGAATTTACCAATTCTTGGTCCTAAAAATAGTACACCAGTTAAAGCTCCCCAACCTCCAACTGAATGAACTAATGTAGAACCAGCAAAATCATGAAAATTTAATTCATTCAAAAATCCGCCACCCCATTTCCACATTCCGGCAATTGGATAAGCTAATGCTACAAATATTGTTGAGAAAACCAAAAATGTTGAAAGTTTTATTCTTTCTGCAACAGCACCAGAAACTATAGTTGCTGCAGTTGCTGCAAACATTCCTTGAAATAAAAAGTCTGTCCAATATGTATAACCAATATTATATTCGCTTGTAAGCCCTGCAGCATCCGTAGAAATTCCAAATCCTGCAAATCCAAAAAAACCGCCAGCAAAGTCTTTTCCCGGATACATTAAGTTAAATCCAACTATAGCATAAGTTATTAATCCTATAGCCGGAATTATTGAATTTTTAAACAAAATATTAACAGTATTTTTGGAACGTGTTAATCCGGTTTCTAAAGTTGCAAATCCCAAATGCATAATGAAAACTAAAGCAGTAGCAATCATCATCCAGAGATTATTTACCGTAAATAGATTATTTGTAACTGATTTCACTAATTCATCTTCCATTGTAACTCCTTAAAATTATCAATTATTTAAAATTTCTTAAACGGCACTTTCGCCGGATTCTTCGGTTCTAATTCTTATTGCATCTTCAACCGGTATTATAAAAATTTTACCATCCCCAATTTTTCCGGTTTTACTTTTTTCAATAATAATTTGTATTGCTTTTTCCACAGCATCATCCGAACATATTAGCTCAACTTTTACTTTGGGTACAAATTCAAGATTATACTCAGATCCTCTATAAATTTCCTTATGACCCTTCTGTCTTCCATATCCTCTAACTTCGGTAACTGTAATCCCGGCAAAACCTTCTTCTTGAAGTGCATTATGTAATGCATCCAATTTTCCCGGTCTAATTATTGCTTCAACTTTCTTCATTTTATTCTCCTATTTGATAGAAATACTTAAAATTTATTCGTTGTATTTAGTTTTTTGCCTTAATAATTTAGAATTCTATACGCAAAGATATAATAAAATTTTATTTTGTCAAGTTTTTATCTAAATAATTATTGTATTTTAACAAAATCACATAGTATTATTAGACAATTTATATGAAATGCCTAAATAATTATTTTAAATTATAGAGTTAAATATTTATAATTAGGATAATTCTTTAATTAATTTGAAATGAAAATAATGCTGAGAAAGTTTGGGATTTTTAATTTTAAAATGTTGTCACTTTTGAAATGACAACATTTGTGAGAAGTAGAATTGTTAAATTTTAATTAAATATTTTTTGTCCAGCAATTTCTTCCAATCTTTTTATTCTTTCTTCTGTAGATGGGTGGGTAGAAAATAATTTTTGCATTCCGCCAAAAAATGGATTTATAATAAACATGTGCGAATCTGATTCTCTTCCGGTTCTCATAGGATTTTGTTGAACTCCGTTTTGTAGTTTATAAAGTGCTGTAGCTAAACCTATTGGTTTCCCGGATATTTCTGCGCCACCTTTGTCTGCAGCAAATTCTCTTACCCGCGAAATTGCCATTCTAATTATCATTCCGGCAATTGGAGCTAAAATCATCATAAATAATCCCGCCATTGGATTTTCTCTTCTATCAGAACTGAAGTGCGCTATTTGTCCCAATGTTGCCAAAGCTCCAGCAAAAGTAGCTGCAACTGCGCTAGTTAAAATATCACGATGCTTTACATGAGCCAATTCATGAGCCATAACACCTTCAAGTTCATCTTTAGATAAAATTCTTAAAATCCCTTGAGTTGCTGCAACAGCAGCATGTTGGGGATTTCTCCCGGTTGCAAAAGCATTTGGAGTTTGTTCGGGAGTAATATAAACTTTTGGCATTGGCAATTGAGCATTGTTAGCTAATTTTTCTACCATTTCATAAAGTCCGCTTGGATGATTTGGACCAATTTCATTTGCTTTATATCTACTTAAAACCATTTTATCACTAAACCAATAGCTGTAAAAATTCATTCCTGCTGCAATTACTAATGCTATAATAGTTCCACTTTTTCCGCCAATAATTCCTCCTATATATATAAATAGAAGTGTTAACCCCATCATTAGTAAAAATGTTCTAAAGTTACTTTGCATTTTTAAACCTTTTATTTTGTAATTTGTTAAAAATTAAACATTTTCTTAATTAAAATACAAGCAAAATCAAAATTGAATAATTTTTGTAAATATAAAAACCTGCTGATTTTTTAATTATGTTGTTTTTAAAAGTTTGAGAAATTTTACAATATTTATTTTAAAATGTTTCATTAACAAATTTCAACATTTACATTAATTAACCTGTGTTAAGATTTGCTCTTGAAAAGTTATTTCTTTTTTAATACAATTAATTGTGTATTGAAAAAAAATAAGGAATAAACCATGTTGATGGTAAAAGATGTTGATTTAACCCCAAATCCTCAAGCTCTGAAATTTATCTTAAGTGAAAAATTATTAAATAGAGAAACAAGAAGTTTCAAAAGTAAGGAAGAATCAGAAATCGATCCACTTGCTAAGGCAATTTTTGAATTACCCGGAGTTGTATCTGTTTTTTACATGGATAGATTTATAACCATTGAAAAAGAGCCAAATACAAGTTGGGGAAAAATTCAAATGCCATTTGTAAATTTGATTAAAAATTTTAACAAAGATTTAATTCCACAAGAATCTGAAAATTCTTCTTCAATAGAAAATGATACTGAGTTACTTAAGCAAATTAATGACTTACTAGATAAAAGAGTTCGACCGGCACTGGCCGGAGATGGTGGAGGGTTGCAAGTTTTAGATTTGCATGATAAAACTTTAACAATCAGATATCAAGGAGCCTGTGGAACTTGTCCAAGCGCAATTCAAGGAACTTTAGTTGCAATTGAAAATTTACTAAAACGTGAAATTGATCCTTTTATGGAGGTTGTAAGCGGATAAATTTTTAATAAATCCCAACTCTTATATTGTTGGGATTTATTATTTTTCAATAAGCTGAGGTTACATAATTGATCCAAATTTGTTTAGAGAAAACAAATATTCCAAATTTATTCTGTTATAAATCCTTTCGCCTTGTTCAACTTAAAAATTATATAAAATTGAATATCTTTGGTCTATTAATTTATTAAACTGCTTAAATACATTTCATTTTTTTCAGTTAAGAAATTTGTTAATTCTTCATCAAAGAAAAATTCTTCATTTCCGAATGCTGGAGTTAAATGTGTAAACCATGTTGCGGTTGGATCATAAGATGCAAAAAACGGTTTCTTAACCCAATCCGGGTTTCTTGCTTGAAGCAAATTTAGTACAAATACTTTTTCGTCATTAATTTCTGCAACTCCTTCAATTGCAACTTTTCCCGGTAATGCAGACATTACTGGTCCTTTTGCAGTTCTTGATAATCCAGATAATTTACTAAATGCACTTTTGTAAATTTTAAATACCTGTGCAATCGGAATTTCAAAATATTTTTTTGCACCGGTATTTCTTTCTACAAACATATAATATGGAATTAACCCCATTCGTACTTGCTCTTTCCACATTTTTTCCCAAATTTCCGATTTATCATTAACATGTTTTATTACCGGAGATTGTGTTCTAATTTCTACACCAATATTTCGCAATTTTCTTATTGCTTCATCAACAATTTTTGTTTGAAGTTCTTTATAATGACTAAAGTGCGCCATTATTGCAATATGTTTTCCGGATTTAATAATTCTTTCAAATAGTTTTAAAATATCATCAGCATCGTTATCCGTAACAAATCTATAAGGCCAATAAGCTAAAGATTTTGTTCCGATTCTTATATTTTGAATGTGCTCAAACTGATGTGATAAAAATGGTTCTAAATAAATTTTTAATTTCTGATATTTCATTACCATTGGATCTCCTCCGGTAAAAAGTATATCAGAAATTTCTTTATGTTTTTTAATATATTCTTGGAATCTTTTTGATTCATCAGTTGCGAATTTTAAATTATCAATTCCAACAAACTGCGCCCATCTGAAACAAAATGAACAATAGGAATGACAAGTTTGTCCACCGGATGGAAAAATCAAAACTGTTTCTTTATATTTATGTTGCAAACCATTTATGGGAAAGTTATCAAGATATGGAACATTTGCCGTTAATTGTCCCGCCGGATGCGGATTTAATTGCATTCTGATTTCATCAGAAATTACTTTTATTTTTTGGGGAGATAATTGATTTTTTATTGCTTCGGCAATTTTATTAAAATACGGTGGACTTAACATATCCTTATGCATAAAAGTTAATTGAAATATTGGATCTTCCGGAATGTTCGACCAATCAATTAATTCTTCAATAACATAATTATTTACTCTAAAAGGAAGAACATTTGCAACTACTTCCATATTAAAAATTTCGGTTTTAGGAAGTATTTTTAGTTGTGGAATATTATATAAATCTTTTAGTTGAAATATTTTCAGTTTTGGAGTATTCATATTTCCTCCTTACTTATTTTTAATTTAACTAAAAATCCGCTTTGCGAAGATTTGATTATAAAAAAGGAAACTAACTTAAAACGAGATTGAGAAAAGGAAATTTGAGAAAAGCGGCATATGCCGCCTTTTTATTTAATTGTATTTACTTTGCTGATATCGTCAATTTTTACAAAACTTTCTTGAAATTTATAACTTCCCTTATCAGATTTCATAGTTCTTACAACTTTTACATTAACGTCAACTTTTTTACCAACGTTTTTTGCTTTATCTGCAAATGTTTGCTTTTTTGCCATTTTTATTTTCTCCCAAAATTTACTTTTAAAATTACTAAAAAAAAGCTAAAGATGAAATGCAATAACTTTTACTTTATCAACTTTGAGTTTGGAGCAAATCAACCAAAATATGTCCGCTTTCTTCCAAATACGGATCTTCAACTTTTAAACTTTTTTTAGTTACTTCTTTTTTATCGATTATTTCAATTTTATTTAATTTTGCTCTTTCTTCTTCTCTCTGTTTTCTTTTTTGTTCACGTTCATCACGCTCTTTTTTTCTAATTTCCTCATTTAATGAAAATTCAACTTTATTCTTATTTTCTATGTATTCTTTAATGTCTTCAAGAATATAATTAAACTCCGGTTCCTTTAAAATTCTATCCTTATGATTTTCAATTAAACTTGGAAGAATTTTTGTAAAATCTCCATATTTTTTAAATTGACTTGTTTGAATTTGGTCCCATTTTAATGCACTTGGCATTGAACTTTCTCCATATTCACTCGGATCTAAAGCAGTTGGAAATTGCACATCTGGAATTACACCGAGATTTTGCGTACTGCTTCCATTTATTCTATAATATTTTGCAATTGTGAGTTTTAACTGTCCACTTTGATCTCCAGCAGATGGAACAAATCTTTCTAATCCAATTAAATTTTGAACAGTACCTTTGCCATAAGATTGTTCACCTAAAACAATTCCTCTTCCGTAATCTTGAATTGCACCAGAAAAAATCTCAGAAGCTGAAGCGCTATATCTATTTATAACAACTGCTAAAGGTCCATCATAAATAATCGTTGGATCAGGATCTTTTTCAACTGTAACATTTCCATTTGACTGCCTAACTTGAACCACTGGTCCATCTTTTATAAATAATCCGGTTAATTCAACAGCTTCATCAAGAGCACCACCGCCATTATTTCTTAAATCGATAATAACACCGTCAACTTTTTCTTTCTTCAATTCACGTAAAATTTTTGAAACATCACGAGTTGTACTTCTAAAATCCGGATCACCATTTCTTTTAGCATCAAAATCAACATAGAAACTTGGAATTTCAATTACGCCTAATTTATAATCAACATTATCTTCATTTATTGTTATAATTTTTTTCTGTGCTGCTTGTTCTTCTAATTTTACTTTATCTCTAATAATTGAAATCGTATCGGGTTTTGAATCAATTCCATTTTTCGCACGTAAAACTGATAAGCGAACTTTTGTTCCTTTATCACCACGAATTAAATCGACAACATCATCAATTCTCCAACCTATAACATCAACTAATTCTTCATCGCCTTGTCCGACAGCAATAATTAAATCATCTGCATGAATATTATCTGCTTTGAATGCAGGACCGCCGGGAACTATATTAACAACTTTTGTGTAATCATTATCAGTCTGCAAAGTTGCTCCAATTCCTTCTAAAGAGAGTTTCATTCTGATGTTAAAATTTTCAGAAGTTCTCGGAGCTAAATAATTTGAGTGCGGATCAATTGCATCTGCAAACGAATTTAGATAAAGCTGTAAAACATCTTCGGATTTAAATTGCAAAATCGCTTTATGATAATTTTTATATCGATTTACTAAAGTCTCTTTTGTTTTATCCCATTCTTTCCCGCTAAGTTTTAAATTTAAAGCTTCATTTTTTAATTTCTTTCTCCAAACTTCGTTAAGTTCATTTTCAGAAATTGGCCATGGTTCTTTATCTCTATTAATTTGATAAGTTTCATTTTTTGTAAAATCAAACTCTTTGTTTAATCTGCCAAAAACGTATTTCATTCTTTCATTCATTCTTGTTTTGTAAACATTAAAAATTTTAAATGCCGCATCAAGATTTCCGAAATGCAGATTTTCATCAATTGCAAATCTATATTTTTCAAATTCATCAATATCGCTTTTTAGAAAATACGATTTGTTATAATCCAAAGAATTTATATAGTTATCAAAAATAACTGATGATAGAGAATCATCAAGATCAAATTTTTTATAATGATAACGCGATAATATTGTTGTTACCATTTTATTTATTTCCGGATAAAAATCTAACGGTTCAACAACTTTGTTTGAGTCTAAAATTTGATTTTGCGCGTGTAATTCTTCGGAAATATTTTTCTGACAATTATTTAAAACAAAAAATACAGTTAAGAGAATTATATATTTCTTCATTAAAATAATCCTATTTTTAAGCGTAAGGTTTGTTACAATAAAAACAAATTAATGTTTCATTGATGAATTGGGAAATATAAGAAATTTACATTCCAAAAAATAAGGTAATGATATGGAACTGGAAAAATTAAGAGAATATTGCTTAACTAAAAATGGTGTAAAAGAAGATTTTCCTTTTGATAATGAAACTTTGGTATTTAAAGTTGGAAGTAAAATGTTTTGTTTGGTTAGTTTAGAATCTCCCTTACGAATAAATTTGAAATGCGAACCGGAAGATGTTATAAATTTGATTGAAGAACATGAAGAAATTTTGCCCGGATATCACATGAATAAAAAGTATTGGATTACCATTAAATTAAATGGGAAATTAGGTAATAAATTTATTTTTAAGCTAATTGATGATTCATATAATTTAGTTTTCGAAAAGTTACCAAAGAAAGAAAGGGATTTAATTGAGAAAAGTTTTAGATAATTGACCGAGGATTTTCCCCGGTCAAATTATCTCGCATTCATTAACTAACAGAAGTCTATACCCACAACTCGAGTTTATTCTTTAAACCGCTGACCACTTCGTTAAGTTGTATATCTTCAGAAGTTAATTTTTCAATATTTGTAAAAGCATGAATTACAGTAGAATGATCTCTTCCGCCAAAATGAAGACCTATGGTCTTTAATGAAGCTTTTGTTAATTTTTTTGATAAATACATTGCAATTTGTCGAGCTAAAACCACTTCTTTTTTTCTATTTTTTTCACGAACTTTATTTTCATCAACTTTAAATTCTTGGCATACAATTTTTGTAATACTATCAATTGAAACATTTACTTCTTTTCTTGTAGAAATTTCGTTAACAGTTTTTCTGGTTAGTTCAAAATCAATTTCTCTTCCGCTTAAAGAAGAATTTGCCAATAATTTAATTAAGCAACCTTCTAATTCTCTTATGTTTGAAGTAATGTTATAAGCGATGTAATCCAAAATTTCATTAGAAAGCGAAATTCCGAAACTATTGCTTTTATTCTTAAGAATTGCAATTCTAGTTTCAAAATCCGGAGCTTGAATATCTGCTGTTAATCCCCATTGAAATCTTGAAATTAATCTATCGTTCATTCCCTTTAGATCTTTTGGCGGTCTATCACTTGATAAAATTATTTGTTTTCTTGATTGATGAAGATTATTAAAAATGTGGAAAAACAGATCTTGGGTCTTTTCTCTTCCGGTTAAGAATTGAATATCATCAATTATTAAAACATCCATATCATTATAAAAACTTGAAAACTCACCAACATTATTTGATTGAATTGCTTCAACAAATTGTGTTGTAAAAATATCTGCTGAAAGATATATAATCTTTTTATTTGGATATTTTCCAAGAATGTTATTTCCAATTGCTTGTATTAAATGTGTTTTTCCTAAACCAACTCCGCCGTAAATAAAAAACGGATTAAAGGAAGTTTCTCCCGGATTATCAGAAATTGCAATTGCAGCAGCTCGCGCAAGTTGATTTGATTCTCCTTTTATAAAATTATCAAAAGTGTAACGCGGACTAATATTTGATTCAAATTCTAACTCAACTGATTTTTCTGCAATTTTAGTTTTTTCAACAATTGGCGGATCAAATAATTGAAGATCTTCTTTTTCTTCCTCATTTATTATATAAATTAATTTTGCTTCCGGACCTAAAACTTGATTTAAAGTTTTATTAATTAATGTGTTGTAATGTTCTTCTATCCACTCAATAAAGAAATTATTTGGCACCGAAATTCTTAAAGTTCTACCATCCCAATCATAAGGTTTAATTGGTAAAAACCAAGTATTGTATGTTATATTTGATACGTTTTGCTTTATCAATTTTAAACATTCCTTCCAAATCGGAATAGAACTGTTATCTTGCAATTTTGCCACAGAATTTATCGAAATTTTTAAGTTATCCACAGATTTTATCAAGAAAAAAGATGATTAAAATAGCATTTAATGTTCGATTTAATTTTCTTCAATTTGTATTATCAACAAATTATCCACATTTGAAATTTGCAACTAACTTGTTTAATTTTAACAATTTACAAAATGTATTTAATACTTAATCACAAATAATTACCGTAAACCGAGAAAGAAATCTTTGAATTTACAGCATGAAACGTTTCACGATTTCAAATTATTAACAAGTTATCAACAATGATTGTGGTGTTCAACTTTGAATCAAAATATGATTAAAAATCATCTCGCACAAATTAATTTTTCAACAATTTTATAATGTATTGTTTTATAATAAAATAAAATTTTTATTTAATGTTGCGAGTTGAAAGAAGTCAGAAATATTGATAATTAAAAGGAATAAAAATGTTTATTTAAGTTTTTTTATAACCAAAACAATTATAAACTTGCTGCTTCTGATTAGTCCAAATTATTGGAATTATTTTTTTTGAACAAATTAATTATTTACAATTTCTGTAAAACATTATTTTATAATAAAATAAAATTTGATGAGTTTCGATTATGTAAGAGAAATATTTATTTTCTTAAAACCAATTTGTTAAAAATATTTTGTTAACTTATTATTTTATTTAACGTTACGGTAAATGAAAAAATTGAAAATTTGATTAGATATTACAAAAAAAATTCAACTAATTTGTAATTATATAAACCATTAAAATTTGCTTATTTTTCTAAACATTTTAAATTTTTGAGAGGAATTTTATGAAAATTGTTGTTACTGGAGGTGCGGGATTTATTGGAAGTCATATTGTTGAATATTGGTCAAATAATGGTGCAGAAGTTCATGTTTTAGATAATTTAAGAAGCGGATTTGAAAAAAATATTGCAAATTTTAAAAATGTGGTTTTTCAAAAAGGCTCAATTACTGATAAAAATTTTGTGAGTAAAGTTTTGGAAAACACGGATTATGTTTTTCATCTTGCGGCATTAATTTCTGTTCCGGAATCTTTAGAAAAGCCCGATGAATGTTTAGATATAAATGTAAAAGGTTTGTTAAATGTTTTGGATGCAGCAAAATTACACGGAATTAAGAAAGTTGTTCATTCAAGTTCAGCAGCAATTTACGGTGATGATCCTCGTTTGCCAAAAGATATTTCTATGAGACCAAAACCTCAAACTCCATATGGAATTACAAAACTTGACGGCGAATATTATCTTCAAATGTATTTTGAGCAATATGGTTTGCAAACAACTTCGTTAAGATATTTTAATGTTTTTGGTCCGCGTCAAGATCCTAAAAGTCAATATGCTGCAGCAATTCCAATTTTTGTTTATAAAGCTTTAAAAAATGAACCAATAATAGTTTATGGCGATGGTGAACAAACTCGCGATTTTGTTTATGTAAAAGATGTTGTTGCAGCAAATGTTTTAGCCGCAAATTCAGAAAATGTAATAGGCGTTTTTAATGTTGCAAACGAGCGAGCAATTACAATAAATGATTTAGCAAAACTAATAATCAAAACTACAAACTCAAAAAGTGAAATTGTTTATCAACCAATACGACCCGGAGATATTAAACATAGTTTAGCATCTATTAAAGAAACAAGAGAGAATTTAAAATTTAATCCTTCACACGATTTAACTTCATCTTTAGAAACAACAATAAAATATTTTGAAAATCTGAATAAATAAATGAAAAAGAAAAATATTCTAATAGTGTTTACCGGTGGAACTTTTTCAATGAAAATTGATAAAGAAACCGGTGGTGCAATTCCATATTTCCACGGCGAAGAATTAATTGAAATGATTCCCGAAGCAAAAGGATTGGCAAATATTTCTATTTATAATTTTGGAAATTTTCCCGGTCCGCACATGACACCGGAATTAATGTTAAAACTTTCTCAAACAATTCAAAAATTTGTAAAGAAAAAAAATGTTGATGGAATTATTGTAACTCACGGAACCGACACACTTGAAGAAACAGCATATTTGCTTGATCTTACAATTAATACAGAAAAACCAATTGTAATAATTGGTGCAATGAAAACAAGCACCGAACCGGATTGGGACGGACCCAAAAATTTAATTAATGCAATTAGTATTTGTAATAATGAAAACAGTAAAAATTTGGGAGTTTTGGTTTGTCTAAACGGAGAAATAAATGCTGCAAGCGAAGTAACAAAAACTCACACCGAAGATATTGAAACATTTCACAGTTTAGATTTTGGCGCATTGGGATTTATTGATAAAGGGAAAGTTTGGTTTAATCGTTTGCCGAGAAAATTAGAAAAAATTGAAACCGATAAAATAAATTCCAATGTTGATATAATAAAAGTTTATGCCGGAATTAAAGAAAATATTTTTAAACTTATTGCCGATACAAAAATTGATGGATTAGTTGTCGAAGCTTTGGGAGTTGGAAATGTTCCGCCGCCAGCATTTGAAGGAATTAAATATGTGTTGAGTAAAAATATTCCAGTAGTTTTAGTTTCTCGTTGCCCCGCAGGAGAAACTTTGGATATTTACAGTTATGAAGGTGCAGGAAAATGGTTGAAGAAATCTGGAGTAATATTTTCTGATTATTTAAACGGACAAAAAGCCAGAATTAAATTAATGCTAGCTTTGGGAAAAGGATTAAAGTACACAGAATTGAAAAAAATATTTGAGAATTAAAGTTTTCTAAATTTAGTTCTCAAAATAAATTATGTTGTAATTTTTTTTTTAATGTTAATAACAGAATGAAATTAATTTTCTAAAAAGTTGAAAATTCTATTTAATGTAATGTTATTAATCTCTGCCGAAATTATATAAGTCCCACTCGATAAAAATTCTAAATTAAGATTATCTGAATTTTCATAATTATTTTTTGATCTGGAAAATTTATACACTTGCTGCCCGAGAATATTAAATATTCTAATATTTAATTCACCCAACTGTTCATTCTTAACAGAGTATTTTAAATTTCCATAAGATGGATTAGGATATATTTCAAAATCTGTTTGGGATTGATTATTATCATTTTTAATAGATGTTGGATTTCCAATTAATTGCAAAATTCCATAATCATCACTATTCATCCAATGGTTATTATAATTTTCCTCCGTTACAAAAACTGAACCGAAAAAATTATCTCTTAACTTTGGAGTTTCGTTTGGATCGTCATTATCACAATACGCTACTGAAAGTCCAATAATATCATTTTGTTTTAATATAACTCTTGATGCTTCTGGACTTTCATTATCATAAGTATTATCAAAAACCTTCAACGAAAATTCCCAACAGTACTTATCACCGCTTTTACGCAAAACTAATTCTGGAAAATGTTTTGTATAATTTATTATTAAATTATTTGCCCAGCCAGTTCCGTCAAAATCTAAAGCAACAAAGTTTGAATTGACACTATCTTCAGAAGGAAAATCGATTGAAATATGATAGGAAAATGCATCTTCGGAAATAGTTCCAGCAACTTTATCATCAAATATATGTACACCGCCAGAATTATCTTGATCAATAAAAACTTCAATTATGTCAAAATTATAACTTTCATTACTTCCTTTAAATTCAAAACCATCAACCCAAACATCATCATAAATTTCTACCAAAAAGTATAAAAGATTTGTTTCGGGTGACCAAAGTACTTTGTAGTTTCCATAATAATCAGAAGAATCAACATAATTTCCCCAAGGAATCCAAACTTGATCAATACTTTGCCAACTGGCTTTTTCCCAAGCAATATCATTACTTATTCCGTCAATTACAGGAACTTTATCTGATTGCATAACTTTTACTGTATCATCTTGCTTAGCAAAAACACATAAATAACTAATTGTTAGAATAATCAGAAATATGATTTTCTTCATTTATTTTACTCTTACTAATTATACTGATTTTAATCTTTTTTATAGATCTTAAAATTATTTATTTCATAAGTATCTTAAGAACTTAGAATTACCAAATTTAAATTTGGAATTACAAATAAATATTTTGAATTAAACTTTTCCGACCATATTTTCCGGTGCAAGTAATTTATCTAATTCTTCAACCGATAATAATCCCTTTTCTAAAACCAATTCATAAACTCCTCGGTTATTTTCCAAAGCTTCTTTTGCAAGCTGTGTGCTTGTCTCATAACCCAAAACCGGATTTAAAGCTGTAATTAATCCAATACTATTTTTCACCAAATTTGCACAATGATCGGCATTTGCTGTAATTCCATCAATACATTTATATTTTAAAGTTGTCATTCCGTTTATCAACATTGAAATTGATTCAAAAATACTTTGAGTAATTATTGGTTCCATTACGTTAAGTTCAAGTTGTCCGGCTTCTGCGCCAAGTGTAACGGTTAAATCATTTCCAATAACTTTAAATGCAATTTGATTTACAACTTCGGGAATTACTGGATTTACTTTTCCCGGCATTATTGATGAACCCGGCTGCATCGGCGGTAAATTAATTTCGTTAATTCCGGTTCGTGGTCCCGAAGAAAGTAATCTTAAATCATTAGAAATTTTTGAAAGTTTTACTGCCAATCTTTTTATTGCTGATGAATAAATTACAAACGCACCAGTATCTTGAGTAGCTTCAACTAAATTTGTTGCACTAACAATTTCTAAATTTGTAATTTCTCTTAAATGTTCAATACATTTTTCTCTATATCCAATTGGAGCATTAATTCCAGTACCAATTGCGGTTGCGCCCATATTTACTTCTAAAAATAAATTAGCATTTTGCTCAAGTCGCTGAATTTCTTCACCAAGTGTTACAGCGTAAGCTTCAAATTCTTGTCCTAAAGTCATTGGAACTGCATCTTGTAATTGCGTTCTTCCCATCTTAATTATATTAGAAAATTCTTTTCCTTTTTCTCTGAAAGATTCAATCAACTCCTTTAATACAAATATTAAACTTTCGTTCGATTTTATAATTGCAATTTTCACTGCTGTTGGATATGCATCATTTGTAGATTGTGAAAGATTTACATGATTATTCGGATGACAGTATTTATAGTCTCCTTTTTCTCTATCTAATAATTCCAAAGCTCTGTTTGCAATAACTTCATTTGCATTCATATTTGTGGAAGTTCCGGCGCCGCCTTGAATCATATCGACGACGAAATTTGTGTGTAGTTTTCCATTAATGATTTCATTGCAAGCTTCAATTATTGCATCGGCTACAGGTTTTGATAAAAGTCCTAAATCATAATTAGCTTTTGCTGCAGCCATTTTAACAATTCCCAACGCAGAAACTAAATTTGGAAAGGTATTAATACTTTGTCCGCTTATATTAAAATTCTCTAATGCACGCAAAGTTTGAATTCCATAATATCTTTCTTGTGGAACATTTCTATCGCCTAAAAGATCATGCTCTTTTCTTGTTCTTCCAGATTCATACTGGTCACCAATATTTACCGCATTGATATTTGTCCTTTTCATCCTTCTGGAAATTACGCGCGAAATTGTTGAATAAAGTTTTACTGCAATTTCTCCGTGTTTGTTAGAAATATTAGTTAATTCCAACTTATCAATAATTATAATTTTTGTGTTTAATAAAGTTCTTGCAGATGTTGAATGTGGAGAATCATCAATCAACGAGCCTTCTCCGAGAAAATCATACTTTGAAAAAAATGCTAATCTTTTTTCTTGTCCAAACGGAGTTCTTTTAAACAACTCAACTTCACCTTCATAAATTATGAACAAAACTTCATGCGGATTATTTTCACTAAATAGAATTGCATCTTTTTCATAAGATTCAATCACCATCTTTTCCGCAACAATGTTAAGTTCTTCATCTGTAAAATTGTTAAACAATTCAACTTTTTTGATAAATTCCTTAATATCTGCAACACTCATAAAAACTCCTAAAAATTTTTTATTTTTTTTGTAACAAAATGAATTTCCATTTCGTCTTTATGTATAGAAACTATGTTAACTGATACAAAATACAATTTTTTAGTTCAGCAATACAAGAGCAGAATTTACAATTATTCTGTTTACTTGTTAAAAAATAAAATGGATGCTGAAGATGTTACTCAAGAAGTTCTGATTAGAATTTGGAAAAATTTGGGGAACTTTAATATTCTTTCTGCAAAAACTTGGATTATGAAAACGACACACAATTTATGTTTAGATTATTTGAGAAAACGAAAATCAGATTTTTCTAAAAACCCTTATTCTATTGATGATGTAAGTGAATTTATTGAAAATAAAGATTCTGAAAATCCGGTTTTGAAATTTGAAAATGATTTACAAAACGAAAATATAAAATTGCAGATTCAAGAACTTCCGGAAAATTTAAAAAGTGTTTTTGTTCTATACGAATTGCAAAATATGAAATACAAGGAAATTAGTAAGTCGCTTGATATTCCAATAAATTCCGTAAAAGTATATTTATTAAGAGCGCGAAAACAATTACAAGAAAAACTCAGCAAATTTAAATTGCAAGAGGTGGCTTAAGTGAATGAAGAATTATTAAATAAAATTATTGACGTCGCATATAGAAATGCTTCGGTTTGGAAAAAGTTTGAAATTTATTTTCTTGCCTTTAAAAATTCTGAAGTGAAAAATACTTTGGCTGAATATAAAGTTACTGCCAAAAAGGTTAAAAATTTGGAAATAGAAGATTGTCCGGAAAATATTATAAATAATGTTGCAAAAATCATAAAATCAGAAAACATAAATTCACATTCGCTGATTTCTGATATATATAATATTTTATTCAATCGACCTTTGCTTTCCGGAACTATGGCAACAGTTTTCATTTTAGCAATAATTTCAACATTTGTTTTTCAACGACCGGAAATAAAGGAACATTATACAAAACAAGAAATTGAAATTGCCGAAAAACAAACCAGAGAAACATTTGAATTAATTGCAAGTGTTTTGAATAAAACAAAAAATACCGTTGAACAAGAAGTTCTTGCAAAACGCGTAAGCAAACCAATTAAACAAAGTTTGAATTTAGTAAACGATTATTTAGAAGGAGAAAATAAAAATGAAAACATTAATTAAATCAGTGTTGATTACCATATTTTTTGCAGCAATAAATATTACTGCACAAGAAAACGATTATTCAAAATATGCGGGTTATGTAAATTTTGGTGATTTAACTTCACTTCAAAGCGATGAAGAAGTTACTGAAATTTTGATTGAAGAAAAATTATTGAAAATGGTTTCCAAATTTACGGATGAAGATCCGGAACTTTCTGAATTAGTAGGCGGATTAAAATTAATTAAAGTAAATACATTTGCTGTAACTCCAAATAATTCCGGTGATTTGATGAAACGTGCGCAATCTATTGACAAGGATTTGATGAATAAAAAATGGGATAGAGTTGTTAAAACAAAATCAAAAGGAAACGTTGCAAATGTATATTTGAAAACTGCCGGCGATGATGAATTTGTTGGATTAACCGTTGTAACTGTTGATGAAGGCGGAGAGGCAGCTTTTGTAAATATTGTTGGAAATATTAATATGGACGCTTTGGGAAAATTGGGCAAAAAATTTGATATTCCCGGTTTGGATGGAATTAAGAAAGAAAATTGAAATTTAATTTTGTTCTATAAATCTTTTTCTTAATCTTACTCTTAATCATAATCGCTCAGTGTTTACAAAAAATGATTAAGAATAAGATTAGGATTAAGAGTAAGATAAAAATGTAAAAAAAAGATTAAATAGGAAAACACAATCCGCGAGGATGAAATGAAAATTAAATATTTATTTCTATTATTCGGAATTTCAATTTTAAATTCTGGTTGCATTGGAATAAACAGAGAATTTAAGAATATTCGTTCACAAATTTTGGAAAGCTTAAATGATGATTTTGATAGAGAAATAGAATTTTCTGTTGGTCCCGTAGGATTTTTTATCGCAAGTCAATTTGTAAAATTTGCAGATACCGAAGAAAATGTTGATGAAATGCTTTCAAAAATTAGAAATATTCAAATTGGTGTATACAATAGATTGAGTAATTTTTCACATCCATCATTTAAACTTTTAACAAATATCTCAAAATCTTTTGATGATGAAAAATGGAAACCAATTGTTAAAACTATTCAAGAAAATGAACTTACCGGAATATTTTTAAAAGAAAATTTTCATGAAGATATAAACGAACTTATTATAATTTCATTAAATGATGAAGAACTTGTATTGGTTAAACTTCAAGGAAATCTTGGTGCAATAATGGATGTAATAATTAGAGATTATGGTCACAATATAAAACTTGCTGAGAATAATTAACTTCTGAATAATCTAATAGTGCTTGTCATTCCCACGAAAATGGGAATTCAGTAGATTCCCGTCATTTAGTTAACGGATTCAGAAGTTTCAAATTTTCCTTAAATTTTTAGTTAATCTATTTCGATCAAAACACTTTGTTAAAACAAATTTCACAACTATTTTTCATTTCGCAAGTCTAAATACAATAAATCTAAATCAAATCCGTTTACAAAATAAAAAAGGTAATTTATGTTGAAATATGTACTACTTATTCTAACAATTTCTTTAATTTCGGTAAATACATTTTCGCAAAAATTGCCTTCACAAAACGAAGTAAAAGCTTACAAAACTTCTGAAACAATAGTTTTAGATGGTGAATTATTAGAAAATGTTTGGAAACAAAATCCTACAACATATTTTATTCAAAAAGAACCTCATGAAGGAAAGCCGGCAACTCAAAATACAGAAGTTAGGGTAGCATTTGATAACGAAAATTTATACGTGAGCGGAATGTTTTATGATACAAATCCCGATTCTATTGATCAAAGTTTGATGAGAAGAGATAATATGGTTCCTTCAGATTGGTTTTTCCTTTTTCTTGATCCTTATAATGATGACCGAACCGGATATTATTTTGCCGTAAATCCCGGTGGTTCTATAAATGATGGAATTTTATTCAATGATAGTTGGGACGACGATACTTGGGATGGCATTTGGGAATCTAAAACAAAAGTTCATGAAAACGGCTGGACTGCGGAAATGAAAATTCCCTTTTCACAATTAAGATTTAGTGAAAGCAATAAAATGATTTGGGGAATTAATTTTAACCGCGATATAAAAAGAAATGGAGAAAATTCTTTTTACATTATGGTTCCACCGAGTGAAAGCGGATTTGTTTCAAAGTTTGCTGATTTAGTTGGATTGGAAGGAATAAAGTTTAAACAGCGTCTCGAGTTTTTACCGTATATAGTTCAAAAAGCTCAATATTTAAAGCATGATTCGGGTGATCCATTTTACAAAGCAAATCAATATCAAACTTCTGTAGGTGCAGATTTTAAAGTTGGAATTGGAAGTAACTTTAATGTGGATGCAACTGTAAATCCGGATTTTGGACAAGTAGAAGTTGATCCGGCGGTAATTAATCTTTCCGCATTCGAAACATATTTTCAAGAAAAGCGACCGTTTTTTATTGAAGGTCAAGATATGTTTTATTTTGGAATTGGCGGTGCAAACAATAATTGGGGATTTAATTTTGGAAGTCCGGAACTATTTTATTCAAGAAGAATTGGAAGAGCTCCGCAAGGGAATTTGCCGGATTATGATTATGGAGATTATCCAAAAGAAACACGAATTTTAGGAGCAGCAAAACTAACTGGAAAGATTGATGAAAGCTGGTCGCTTGGTGCAATTAACGCAATTACAGAAAGAACTTTTGCAACGATTTCTTTAAACGAAAAAAAATCTAATATTGAAGTTGAGCCATTTTCAAATTACGGAGTTTTACGTACACAAAAACAATTTAATGATAATCGTCAATCAATTGGAGCAATTTTTACTTCAGTAAATAGAAATTTGGAAACTGCGGATCTTAAAACTTCATTAAGCAACCAAGCTTATACTTTTGGTTTAGATGGATGGACGTTTTTAGATTCCGCAAAACAATATGTAATTACAAGTTTTTTTGTTGGTTCTTATACAAGCGGTTCAAAAGAATATATGTCTTATCTTCAAGAACAACCATATAGATATTTCCAAAGACCAGATGCTACATATATGAAACTTGATTCAAATAGAACAAATATTGCTGGATATTATGGCAGAGTTATGTTAAATAAACAAGAAGGAAATTTTTATATCAATACAGCTTTAGGTGCAGTATCTCCAGGATTTGAAAATAGTGATTTAGGATTTCAATGGATGGCTGATAAGATAAATGGGCATTTGGTTTTAGGCTATAGATGGTTCGATCCAGATAATATTTTTAGAAGAAAATCTATTTATATGGCTCATTTTAGAGATTACGATTTTGAAGGAAATTTATTGAACAATGGAGTAATGCTTTTTTCTAATTTACAATTTGTCAATTATTACAGCTTTGTTTTTCAAGGATTTTACAATACTGAAGAATATTCAAGAAATTTAACTCGCGGTGGACCTTTAGCAAAAAATCCCGCACAAAAATCACTTTCCATTAATGCTTCAACTGATTCAAGAGAAAAAATAATTTTAGGATTAGAAACTTCATATTATGATGATGAATTTGGTAGCAATGCATTTGATATTGAATTAGAGTTAGAGTGGAAACCTATAACTCAGCTTAGCTTTAGCTTTGGTCCTAATTATTCTATAAATAAAGATAAGCGTCAATGGATTGGAAGTTTTGCAGATGTTAATGCAAATAATACTTTTAAAAATAGATATGTTTTCGGTGAACTAAATCAAAAAACAATTTCATCAAATATAAGATTCAATTGGACAATTACACCGCAAATGAGTTTTCAATTATTCTTACAGCCATTAATTTCTGTAGGAAATTATGATAATTTCAAAGAATTGGCAAAATCAAAATCTTTAGAATACAATAATTATTCGGAAATTGGTGACGTAAGTTATAATTCTGAGAATGATGAATATTCAATTGATCCAGATAAATCGGGACCTTCGGAACAATTTACTTTTAGTAATCCAAATTTTAATTTTAAATCTATTCGAGGAACATTTGTATTTCGTTGGGAAGTTTTACCCGGTTCGATATTTTATTTAGTTTGGTCGCAAGATAGAGATGATTATAACAATCCCGGCGATTTACAATTTGGAAGAGATTTTAGAAATTTAGTTAAAGCTGAATCAAATAATATTTTTCTTGCAAAGTTTTCTTACTGGTTGGATTTTTAAAAGTTAAAAAGCGAAAATCTTTTTAAAATAGCTTTATTTTGAATTTTGAGAAATTCTTAAAAACTAAAAATAAAATTGCCATTAATACGTTTACCATAATTGTAAATATCATCGATAATTCTTTCGTTGGTAATGTTATTATTCCCCAAATGTGATAAAAACTCGCAGTAAAAACTATTAAAAAATAAATTACAACAAAAATTAGTTTGAATTTTCTCTCGTCAATTTCATTAAAAATTAATTTTAATAAATCGAAAAGAAATAAAATAAATGCTACACTTAATGGAGCCATCAATCTTTCGGGTTCACCAAAAAATGAAAGTGCCATAACAGTTATTGAAAAAATTAAAAAGTAAAAATGTTTTCTGAAAAATAAAATCGTTTCTCTAAAAAATATAATTGGAATTAATCCAAACGGTGTGAATGGAACAATAAATCTTTTAATCAACAAAATTGGTTTTGAGAAATAAATAACTTGCGTTGTGTATTGAACATACAAACTTTCTCCGCCTTCTGAAAATATTATCATCCTGATTAAAACATATACAAGTATTGAACTTAAACTAAGAATGAAATAAATAATATAATTTTTTGCAGATGTTCTTTCTAAAAATAAATAAACAAATCCCGCCGGAAGAAAAAGCAAAACATATTCTTTTATCAAAACACTAATTGGAAAAATTAGAAAAAGTAAAATCCAATTTTTACGTTTCAGTAGAAGAAAACTTAAGAATAAAATTCCAAGAGAAATTACATCTCCAACTTGAAAATAATTCCAAGTATTGTATAGAAAGAAATATCTATTAAGTTGAAATGTTAACGTGAGAAAAAATGATAATTTTATTCCAACATTATTATCCAACAAAAATAAGAAAACGGAAAACGCTAAAAATAGAAGTGCAATATGATTTAGTAAAACAAAGTTATTTATTATTGAAAAAGGTAAAAGTCCGGCAAGCCAAGGAACAACAATTCTATAAACAAACGGACGTATAACTTCTTGATTCAATTGCGGCGAAGCTTCAGCCATTAAAATGTATTTATTAAAATCTGAATTTGAGTATAATGAATTTGAGTAATCAATTTTATTTGTTAAAAGAATCAGAAATTCAGTCACAAGAAATATTACAATTAAATATTTCCAGTTTTGTTTAGCGAGTTTTGAAATTGGGATAATATTTTCTTTCAATTTAAAACCAATAAATCAATTTGCGAATTGCTTAATCCAATAATTCGGATTTAGTTCTTCTCCGGTTGAACGTTTGATAAGCTTATCCCACTTGAATAAAGCTCCGTATGAGAAAAATAAATTAATTAAATATTCTCCGACTTCCTTTTTGCCAACGAATGAAATTTTTTCAGATGAATTATTTTTCAAAACTTTTTCTTTTATGTAATAATAAAGTTGCGATGCTAACAATTCTCCAAGCATATAATTATGATAGTAAACCGGATAAAGTGCAATGTGAATTTTTGAAGCCCAGTCTGGCTCATTTCTGTATTCCGGTTTTTTCAAACCTTGATATTTTTCTGCTAAACTCCACCAAAGAGAATTTAAATCTTGATCTGGATTTTCAAATAAAGCTTTTTCAAATCTGTAAATAACTTGTACCCAGCATGAGAAAATTATTTGCTCTAGTTGAAGCGTTTTAAAACTCTTTTCGGAAATATCATTTTTTTCTTCATTACTTATTCCAATCATTTCTTCAAGCCAATTTGGATTGGATGCAAATCTTCCGAATAACATTGCAATTGCTTCTGTAGTAAAAATATGTGCATGTTCCCGTAAAGCCCACGGTAATTTTGGACTTACATATTTATCATAAACTGCGTGACCAAACTCATGAAGCATTGTTGACATCCATTTATAATTTGGTTTGATGTTACACAAAACTCTTACATCACCTAATTTATCTATTTGGGTGCAATATGCATGCTGATATTTTCCTTCCTTTTCATACAGATCACTTTTGGCAAGCATATCTTTAATATTCAAACCAATTCCGGTATAATATTCATCGGTGAGTTTTTCAATATTTTTGTCTTCAAAGAATTTATCGAAATCAACATCATAAATACTTGGTCCTTGCTGAAAAAATTTATCTTGATAATGCCAAGGCATTAATTTTTCTTTTTCAATTTGATAATGATTTGATAAATAAATATCTATTTCATATTTAATTTCCAAAAATTTTGGTCGCGTTAATTCATCAAGTTCATCAAAAAGATTATCTAAAAATTCTGGTTCAAGTTCGTTCAACTTTAAACTCATTTCATGATAATTCTTATAACCTAAATTTTGTGCGGCTTCATTTCGTAATTTTACTAAGTCAATTACATCATTGCTAACCATTTTACCAATCTGCTTGCTTGCCTTCCAAATTTCTTCAAGCTCAGTTATATTTTTAGACTTTTCTAAAATTTTATCAATTTCATTATCAGTAAATTTCTTTCCATTTACTTCTGCTCTGTAAGTTGCAAAAGTTCTCTCTATCTTGTTTGATAGGGAAATTGTTTTTGCGATAAGTTTTTCCTCAATCTGGTAGCTAGCATAAGTGTTATATAGAATTTCAATTTCTCTCTGATTTACCGAATCAAAATTTTGAATTGAATGCTTAAACTTTTTTAATTTTTCAAAATCTTCTTTGTTTGAAAATATTTTCTTTAGTTTTAATTCAAGTTCTGCGGTTTTTTCATAATCTTCCGGTTTGCCGGAAATTGTAGCATTGAAATTAGAGAGACTCAATTCTTTGCTTAGATTTACAACTTTTTTTTCAAATGATTGTATGAATTCTAAAAATTCTTTTTCCATTTTTTATCCAATAGAATGTAACCTC
Source organism: Ignavibacteriota bacterium (assembly GCA_016716225.1). Classification (NCBI taxonomy): domain Bacteria; kingdom Pseudomonadati; phylum Ignavibacteriota; species Ignavibacteriota bacterium. Next base: position 1,000,696 of record JADJWT010000001.1, read on the forward strand.
AACCTTTAAGTTGAGTGTTTTTAATAAAAATCGCAAACTAAAGTTTGCGACTACAAAAATATTGAGTTGAGAATTGTTTGAATGTTAATTAAATAAATCTTCATCCCGCATTAAAAGAAGTATTGCAGATTGAGGAACGATAACAAGTTTTTGTTTATCAAGTTCAATATCAATTGCTTCTTTCCGAACAAAAATTGCAAAGTCTCCTTCTTTAGCTTGTAAGGGAATATATTTTGTATCTTTATTTTTTTTCCAAGGTTCGTCTTCATCAATTGCAGAAGCAACCGGATAACCCGGACCAGCTTTAATTATATATCCGCCTTGAACTTTTTCTTTTTCTTTAACTCCGGGCGGAAGATAAAGTCCGCTGTTGGTTTTTTCTAAATCATCTTCGGGTTTAATTAAAACACGGTCGCCCACAATTATTATTTTCTTTGTATCAATCATATTTCATCTTATTTTAAAATTTATTTTCAAAAATAGTAAAGTTTGTATTCTATAAAAACTAACTAACAATTAAACTATTATCTTTTTTTAACATTGATTTTGGAATTACAGAAATTATTTCAGATACTAATGCATCAATAAGTTGTTTTTTTAAATGCGCGCGGTGATAAATTATATTCACTATTCTTTTAGGAACCGGCGATTTAAATTCTCTTACAAAATGAATTTTATCAGATTTATTTAATTCCAATGTTGCAAGAAACGGAAGCAATGTCATTCCGAAATTATTATCAACAAGTTTCATTAAAGTATCTAAAGTGCCGCCTTCAAAACTAAGCTGATTTAAACTTCCGGTTTTTTTTCTCTCAATAGTATTACACACTTGAATTACATGATCTCGCAAACAATGTCCTTCTTTTAAAAGCCAAACGTCTTCTACATTTAAATATTTTGCATTTATTTTTTTCTCATTATAGAATTTGTGATTTGGAGAAACATAAGCCACAAAAGGTTCATAATATAATTGTTTTTCAATAAGTTCTTTTTTGAAACTTGGAGATGCAATAATTGCAGTGTCTAATTCATCCTTAAGTAATTTCTGTATTATTTGATCTGTTTGAATTTCATCAAAAATCAATTCCACTTTGGGATATTTATTTATGAAGTTTACAAGGAATAACGGAATAAGATACGGAGCAATTGTTGGAATTATTCCAATTTTAAATTTTCCGCTTAATTCACTTTTTTCTTGATCGACTAAATCCAAAATTCTTTCGTGCTCTTTTAGTACAATTCGTGCTTGTTCAATTATTTTTTTACCAATCTCTGTAGCTTCAACCGGCTGTTTACTTCTATCAAAAATTATTGCGCCTAATTCTTCTTCTAATTTTTTAATCTGCATACTTAGAGTTGGCTGAGTAACATAGCAATGATTAGCGGCAGTTGCAAAATTCTTGTAATTATCAATTGCAATAATGTATGAATATTGGGTTAATGTCATTATAAATTTTATTTATGATAATATCAAAAATATCAATTTGATTTATAACTTATCAAGAAATAACTTGAACATTATAAAATTTATTTAATAAATGAAGAAAGTAGTTTTCAAAATATTAGGAATCTTCTTTGTAGCAATTGGAATAATTGGAATATTTGTTCCACTTTTGCCGACAACTGTTTTCTTACTTATTGCTTCATATTTCTTTTTAAAAGTCTCACCAGAGTTAAATACTTGGCTTTTGCAAAATAAATATTTGGGTATTTATCTTAGGAATTACAAAGAAAAAACCGGAGTTCCGCTAATTGCAAAAATTAGTTCAATTTCCTTATTGTGGATTTCAATTTTATATACAATTTTTTTTCTGATCCAAAACGTTTACTTACAAATTTTTCTTTTTCTCATAGCAATTATTGTTTCAATACATATTCTATCAATGAAGACTTTTAAATTACAATCAAAAACAAACGATATTTAATTAACGTGGAGAACAAAATGAACGAAAGAAAATTAACAACCGCACATGGACAACCGATTGGTGATAATCAAAATTCTTTAACTGCAGGAAAACGCGGACCTTTACTAATGCAAGATTATCAGCTTCTTGAAAAAATGGCAACATTCAATCGTGAACGAGTCCCAGAAAGAGTTGTTCATGCAAAAGGTTCCGGTGCATTTGGAACATTAACAATTACAAATGATATTACAAAATATTCGAAAGCAAGAGTTTTTTCAGAAGTTGGAAAGAAAACAGATTTATTAATTAGATTTTCAACAGTTGCCGGAGAGCACGGCGCAGCTGATGCAGAACGTGATGTTAGAGGTTTTGCAATTAAATTTTATACTGAAGAAGGAAATTGGGATATGGTCGGAAACAATACACCGGTTTTCTTTATCCGCGATCCATATAAATTTGGTGATTTTATTCATACTCAAAAAAGAGATCCAAAAACTAATGTAAGATCAAATACTGCAATGTGGGATTTCTGGTCACTTTCACCGGAAAGTTTGCACCAAGTTACAATATTATTTAGCGATCGAGGTTTGCCACAAAGCTATAGATTTGTTAATGGTTACGGAAGTCACACTTACAGTTTTATTAATTCCAACAACGAAAGATTTTGGGTTAAGTTTCATTTTAAAACAGTACAAGGAATAAAAACTTGGACTAATCAAGAATCTGCAGAAGTAATTGGCAAAGATCGAGAAAGTTCACAACGAGATTTGTTCAATGCAATTGAAAATGGTGATTTTCCAAAATGGAATTTCAAAATTCAAGTGATGACGGAAGCGCAAGCGGAAGTTTATCATATAAATCCTTTTGATCTTACAAAAGTTTGGCCGCACGGCGATTTTCCATTGATTGATGTTGGCGTTATTGAATTAAACAAAAATCCTGAAAATTATTTTGCCGAAATTGAGCAAGCTTCGTTTGAGCCTTCCAATATTGTTCCGGGTATTAGTTTCTCTCCGGATAAAATGTTGCAAGCAAGAATTATGTCTTATGCAGATGCTCATCGATATAGAATTGGGGTTAACTATGCATCGCTTCCTGTAAATAAATCAAAGTCTGAAGTAAATACTTATCACAGAGATGGAAATATGAGGTTTGACGGAAACCATGGCGGAGCAGTAAATTATGAACCAAATAGTATGGGCGGACCAAAACAAAATTCAGCATACAACGAACCGGCATTAAAAATTTCCGGAGACGCTGACAGATATGATCATAGAGAAAATGAAGATTATTTTTCACAACCGGGAAAACTTTTTAATCTGATGAATGCTGATCAGAAAAATCAACTTTTTAATAATATTAAATGTGCTATGGATGGAGTACCGGAAAGAATTAAAGTCCGCCAGCTTGCTCATTTTTATAATGCAGATTTTGAATACGGAAAAGGAGTTGCAAAAGCTCTTGGTATGGAGAATATAGATTTGGACAAATGGTCATCAAAATCATATTCGGATTTAGTAGAAAGTACAACTGAAGAAAATTATAAATAATTCAATCATATTTTTGAATCATAATTATTAATTTTTCTTTCAATAATTTAATAAACCCCAGTGTTCTTGGGGTTTTTGTTTATATGAAAAAATTCATCCATAGGAAGATATTTTTTTCACAAATTTATTAGTTAAATTTCAGCATGAAAGAAAAATGGAATGATAGATATAGTTCGGAAGAATATTATTTCGGTAAAGAACCAAATGAGTTCTTTAAAGATGAAATTGAAAAATTAATTCCCGGAAATGCTTTATTTATTGGCGATGGCGAAGGACGAAATTCGGTTTACGCAGCAAAGCTTGGCTGGAATGTTGATTGCTTAGATATTAGTGAAAACGGTAAAGAAAAAGCTGAAAATTTAGCTAAAGAAAATAATGTAAAAATAAATTACAAAATTGCTGATGCAATTGAATTTAATTATCCCCAAGAAACTTACGATGCAGTTTTTGTTATTTACTTTCATGTTGATGAAGAACTGAGAGAAAATTTTGATCATCAAATTATTAATTCTCTAAAACAAAACGGAGCTGTAATAATTTTAGTTTATGAAAAAGATCATCTTAAACTAAATACAAAAGGACCTTCCTCATTAAATCTACTTTATTCGCTTGATGAAATTGTTGAAAATTTTATTGATCTGGATTTTGAAATTCTGAAAAAGGAAAAAATCTCTCGCGTGAAAAATGGAATTCCTCAAGAAGCAATTGTAATTAAGTTTGTGGGAAGAAAAATATAATTTGATAAAATTCATTTCAATTAATTACTTAATAATTAATAATTAGAAAATAGAGCACTGTTTACATTGAGTTATAATGATTTTAACAATTATAAAATTCAAAATAATTTATGTTTCTTCTTTTTTCCTTATTTCAAACATTATATTAAAATTTTAGATTAAAATCATTTTTTCATTTCTTATATTTCATCAATAATTTACTTCAATTTGAGTAGCCAATGCAAATACAATTGATTAATGAGAATTTCAATATTTACAAATACAAATTAATTGATTTCTTAAAAGAACTTCATCAGTTTACCATTGATGCCGGAAATCCGGATTTTCAGAAAATTATAAGCGATTTAAGATCAAACATTAATGAACCATTTTTATTTGTAGTTGTTGGTGAAGTTAAATCCGGAAAAAGTAGTTTTATAAATGCATTGTTAAATGATGACATTTGTAAAGTTGATGCTGCGCCTTGCACGGATGTTGTGCAAAAGTTAGAATATTCGGAAACGAAAAACGAAACTCAACTTAGTGAATTTTATAAAAGAATCGGAGTTCCTTCAGAAATATTAAAATCAATTGCAATTGTTGATACGCCGGGAACGAATACAATAATAAAAAATCATCAAGAAATTACACAAAAATTTGTGCCCAATAGTGATTTGGTTTTATTTGTCTTTCCCGCAAAAAATCCTCACACACAAACTGCATGGGATTTGTTGGATTATGTAAGTGAAGAATGGAAAAAACACGTTGTGTTTATTTTGCAGCAAGCCGATTTAGCAAGACCAGATGAACTTTCTATAAATATTGAAAAGGTAAAGGAATATGCAATTCAAAGAGGAATTACATCACCTATTGTTTTTACAACTTCTGCAATTTTAGAAATAGAAGGAAAAGAAAATTCCGGCTTCCATGAAATTAGAGATTTTATTCACAACACAATTACAGGTGGAAAACATTTAAAGTTAAAACTTCAATCAATTTTAGATACTTCCGATCAAGTAATTATAAAAACCAATTCAAGTTTAGATCAACTGAAATTAACTTTGGAAAAAGATTTAGCATTTGCGGTAAAAATTAAATTAAGATTAGAAACCGGCGAAAAACATTCTACATATGAAATTAAAAGTTTAGTCGATAGATTAGTAGCAAATTACGATAGAGTCTCTAATGAAGTTAAAGAAGAGTTTGAAGAAGGATTGTCAGTGTTTTCATTATTCAAAAGAACATTTGGTGCAATCTTTAATAAAGAAAGTTCAATAAACAATTGGATAAAAGAGCTTCAAAAAAGATTTGAAAATAAATTACATACATCGTTTGAAGAAATTGCAGATGACGGAGCTAAACATTTTCTTAGCGGAATTAGACAATTATTACAAACATTAATTGATGAATTAAATTTCAAAGAGCAGCAAAGAATTAATAGAGATGAACTTTACGTGAAAATTGGCGAAGAACGTCTTCATGTTATTCAAGATGTAAAAAATAAAATTAGTGATTTAATGTCCAATGATTCTTTTACAACTTTCTTAAATTCTAATCCTTCCAATATTGCCCCAACAGCAATGGGCGGCGGATTGCTTGCAATTGTTGGTGCAATTATTTTATCAACAACACAAGTAGCGTTTATGGATATTACCGGAGGAATTTTAACCGGTGCCGGTTTATTAATCGCTGGCGGAGTTTTAATTTTTAGGAAATCAAAAATTGTGAAACAATTTAAAGAAGGATTAGATTCCGGAAAATTAAAATTTGAAAATGAGTTGAGCAAAAAATTAAATACAAAATTAAGTCTTATTTATGAAGATATAAATCGTACTTTTATTCCATTTTACGAATACACTGAAAGTGAAAAGAAGCGACTTGATCCATTGTTTGAAAAAATAAAATTGGTTAAAGAAAATTTTATAAAGTTGAAGAATGATGTGAATTCGAATTTATAATCAGAGATGAAAGAATTAAATTTTCAACCGGCAAAATCTAAAGATGATTTTAGAAAAAATTACAAACTACATGATCTTGCTGAATATCATGGAAAAAATCTTTTAACTCAATGGGGAATTGATTTTGATGATTTTGGAAAAGATAGACGTTATGAAAAAGTTTGGGAAAAGGGTGAAGACAAACCCGATGTCATTGCCCAATTAAACGATAAGAAATTTTTAATTGAGTGGAAAAGTAAATCATCAAATTTATTTTTAGTAAATAAACGAGCAATAGAATCTTACACAAGTTGGTCTGTAAAATTAAATCTTGATGTAATAATATGTTTTTTTGTATTTGATGAAAAAAAATTTCTGAAAGATAAGAGGTTTGCGAAAATATTTTTTCACTATTTTGAAATAATAGAAAACAAAGCTTGGGATAAAAATATAGTTGCAAATTTCACAGATGAATTACCAATTCTAAATAAATTAAATCTCTTAAAAATCCTTAATAATAATACCCAATAGTAAAATAAAACATAAATGGACCTCTACTGATTATTCTTTCCGGTGAAGTATCTTTTAGATGTAAGCTTCTACCAACTGAAAATTCTGCCGGACCAACTGGCGTATCCAATGCAATTGATAAACCCAATGCATGTTTCAAATCATTAAATTGAATTTGTTCTTGGTTAACCCAAGATGAACCTAAATCATATCTTAATTTCAAATACGTATCAACGTAAATTTGAATTGGCAGTTTATATCTGTATTCCATTGAAGCAATTAAAATTTGTCTTCCTCTATATTCATATTCTCTGTAACCAAAGAAATTTTTCTGTCCGCCAAAATCAAACTGCTGACTTAATGGAAGGGTTTCATCGGCAAATCCAAAAATGAATCTGGGTTTTATTGTGTGGTTTTCAATTGAAACATAACCGGAATAATCAAAACTAAATTTTGCAAAACTTATATCCCCGCCTAAAATTTTTTGTGCAGTTTCGTAATATGTATTAACATACAAACCTCTTGTAGGAAATGGATATTTATTTTGCGAATCAATTTGGAGTCGAAATTTTAAACTAGAAATATCCGTTTTATAAGTTTGATTTTCTGAGATTGATGCAATGCTTTTTATTTCATCAACTTGATATTTTCCTTCTGCTGTAAGTGTTCCAAGTTTTTTTAAATGTGCACCAACTCCAATAAAACCACCGTAAAATATTTGTCGGTATTCGCCAATTTCTGATCTTCTAAATTTGTAACTATTTTGTAAAGTGTCATCTGCATAAACTTTTACATCATTGAAATTATAAAAAAGTTGCGCTTTGTATGTTAGATATGTGTTGAAAATTCTATTAGTTTTGTGCTCAATTAAAAATGATCTGTTTCTTATTCCGCCCGATAATGAAAAACCAAGTTCCGAACCAGTTCCGAATAAATTTTCATTTCTTAAATCAATTGCAAATTGAGTGTAGTTTTCGTTATCAATTCTTAAACCCAATCTTAATACTGTTGGTAATTTTTCTTGGAGCTCAATTTTAACTTTTTTCCCTAAACCATTTTTTGCAAAACTTAATTTAACATTATCAAAAAGATCAGTTGCTGAAATATTTTCAAGTCCTTCATCCAGATTTTTTTTAAGTAAAAAATCCCCAACATCAGAAGCAAATTCTCTTGTTACAACAGATTTTAATGTTGTTTCGTTTCCCTCAACTTCTATTTCTGTAATTTGACCTTCATTAATTGTAACATATAATTTTTCTAAATCGGGACTAAAATAAACCAAATCAATAGTAGAAAGAACAAATCCAAGTTTTCTATAATTTTTAATTAAAGCTAAAACAGATTTTAATACTTCATCGGCAGAATAAGGTTTATTCAAAATATTTTCAAAATTTTTTTGTGCTACATCATTCGGAATTTGTGTTAACCCTAATAATTCAACATTTTTTATTTTTTGATTAACTTGATAATTAATATTTATAATTGTGGATGAATCACTATTTGTAGCTATGGCATTTATATTATTGTAAATTCCTCTTTCGTGAAATTTATACAGATCGCACAAAATATCAGTTTTGCTAAACAAATTTGATTTTTTATATTTTTCAAAAATTTCTTTCTCCAGAATATTTGCATTTTCCGGAAGAATTATTTTGTTAAAATATTTTTTTTCAGTAGATAATTTTTCTCTGAATAGCTGAGTTAATTCACTTTTCGTATTTAACAGTAAATACTTTGCGGAATCATAACCTGAATTTATTACTTCATCTAATTTTTCAAAGTTATCATTTTTACGTTTTTTAAGACTTTGTTTAATTAAAACATTTGCTTTGGAAATATTTTCTTCCCAAATAATACGTGATGGAATTGTTACTAATTGATCTGCAATTTCCCAAGGATATTCAAGCTCGTTTTTATTTCTTAGGGAACTTGTTGCATCGGAAGCGATTATATAATCCGGATTTAATTCTTCTGCTGTTTTAATGGGAAGATTATCAACTAAACCTCCGTCTACTAAAATTAGAGAATCAATATTAACCGGTGGAAGTAAAAAAGATACGCTTGAGCTTGCACGCATTGCTTCACTTAATAATCCTTCTTTTAAAACCGTTCTTTTTCCACTTACCAAATCCGTGCACACTGCTCTAAATTTATAGAACAAATTATCAAAGGTTTCAGAAGAATTAATTGGTGCATTTATAGTTAAACCGGTTAAAAAATTACTAATCTTTTTTCCGGTGTTAATTGATGTTGGAATTGAAGGTTTTAATCCCTTCAATCTTAATGTTAGTAAGGATTTATCTTCAGTAATTTTTTGATCAACAAATAAATTCCTTCTATCTGCATCGGTTAAAGAAAAAAATTCATCCCAATTTGTAGCATTAACAATTGAATCCATTTCTTCAATAGTGTATCCGGCAGAATAAAGTCCACCGATTACACTTCCCATACTTGTTCCTACAATTTGATCTATTGGAATTTCTAATTCTTTTAATGCACGAAGCACACCAATGTGCGAAAGTGCTCTTGATCCGCCGCCGCTTAAAACTAAACTTACTTCCGGTTTGTATTTGGGAACAAGTTTTGTAATTCCGAATGGTAATTTTTTTTCTTTTAGGAAAAGCTTTAATTCTAAAGTTTCTTGGGGAAACACAAATGTAGGAAAAAATAAAAACAGCAAAATCAGCTTATGAGATAAAGCCTTCATGAAATAATTCTATAATTTCCTTAATAATTCAATTTATAAAGATTATACTAGATAAATTTTCTTGTTTAATTTGGAATAAACAATCCACAAATCTATTTTATTTTTTCTTACCAATTTGTTTTTGAGTTTTTTGCTGCTGTTCTGCAGCTTCCATCATTCTCTGCATAAATCCGGCTTTCTTTTTAGGATTTGCAACCGGCACCAACTCTTCTCCATGTTGATGGTTGATATAATATTGCTGTGCGATTGAAAGCAAATTAAACATAAAATAATATAAGTTCAATCCAGAAGATAATGTCATAAAAAGAAACGTCATCATAACTGGCATAATGTAAATCATTGCTTTTTGAGTTGGATCTTTCACTGTCATTTTTTGTGTTACAAACATTGTAATTCCAAGAAGCGGAGCTAAACCGGTTATTATATCAACACCAAATAAAGGTATTTTAAATGGTAATTTGTAAATAACATCCGGTGATGAAAGATTTGTAATCCACCATAAAAATGGCTCATGTCTTAATTCAATTGCAACATTAAAAAATGTATAAAGAGCAAATAAAACTGGCATCTGCAACAACATCGGTAAACAACCACCGGCTGGATTTATTCCATAAGTTGAATACAATTTCATCGTCTCTTTTTGGATTTTTTGCTGATCGCCTTTAAACTTTTCTTTCAACTCTGCAATTTTAGGTTGAAGCTGAGACATTTTCTTCATCGATTTATAACTTTGTCGAGTAAGCGGAGATAAGGCAATTTTAAGAATTATTGTAAAAACAATAATTACCCAGCCATAGTTTGGAATAAATTTATGTAAAAAAACAAATAGCGGATGTAAAATATATTCTGAAATTGGTCTTGTTATAAATGACAAACCAAAGAAACTTCCAAAATCATAAATTGCTTGGTAATTATTATTTTTTGACTTTAAGAGGTCGAAATCAAGCGGACCAATATATAATCTGAAATTATCCTTTTGTAATTTTTGATTGTTAAACGGAATTCTCAAGCTTGCTGAATAATATTCTCTATTTCCAAATTGATTTAAAACATGCTCACCTTTAAAATCCGCACCTCCGTCGTTACTTGGTTTTTCCGGCGCGATAATTACTGTAAAATATTTATTTTTAATACCAACCCAGTCAATTTTTCCATTCATTACTTTATCAACCGGTTCATCAACGGAGCTTGCATCAATTACAACTTTCTCATCTCCGGAAAATGCTGCAGCACTTGAATAATTTGCTTCATCAACAGAATTTTGCTCAACAAAATTTATTCCGTGTGACCATTCCAAATCATATCTGTAACTGCTAATTACATCATCAAGATTGTTAAGAATAATTTGAACTTTTGAGTTATAATCATTTCCAAAGAATTTAAACTGTTTTGTTAAACTTTTATTTCCTTCAATTTTAAAAGTATAATTTAATGTTAGTGAATCACCTTCTTTAACTTTGTAGTATGATTTGTATATATCAGATTCAAAATCCAAATTTTTCGTATTTATTAATTGTCCTTCTTTTGTAACAAATACAATATTAAAATCGCCACCGTCTTTTTTATAATTTATCAATTGAACATATGTATTGAAAAAATCATTTGAATCAATGTCATTATGGTACCAAGTTTTGTAATTTTTTAAGTAGAACTTCTTTAACCTTCCGCCTTTTGATGTAAGTTCCAATAAAGCTAAATCAGTTTCAATAGTAATAACTTTTTCTTGTAGAATTGGTTTATTAAAATTTGAAGGAGGTGCAATTTTTTCAGTTTCTTTTGGTTGGGAAATTGTGGTATTATCAGAAATTATTGTATCATTTTTTTCAATAACTTTTGTGCTATCTTCTTTTTTTGGCTGACTTACCGGCGGCTGTGGTGAATTAAGATATAACCAAAAAACTAAAATTATTCCAATTAAAATAAATGCTATTGTAGACTGTTTATCCATAAAATTTGTACCAAATATTTATAAATTATGCCGGATCGTATCCGCCTTTGTTAAATGGATTACACCTTAAAATTCGCCAAATTGATTTAATTCCGCCTTTTATCACACCATATTTATTGAATGAATCAATTGCGTAATTTGAACATGATGGGTAAAATCTGCATGATGGCGGAAACATTGGTGAAATTGCTTTCTGATAAAATTTAATAAAATATATCAATACATTACGCATGTTTTTCTAATTTTAATTTAACTTTTTGCAGCAAATCAATTACATCATCAATTAAAAAACTTTGACTTAATTTCTTATTCTGTTTCTGATTTATAGTTTTAGGAGAGAATATTAAATAAAGCAAAAAATTATTAACAACACAAAATTCAACAACTTCTAGCTTGCTAATTCTATAAGCAGCTCTTAAAATTCTCTTAAATCTATTACGCCAAACTGCATTTCCATTCTTCTTAGAAACTACAAAAGCAGCTTTAATTCCACTCTCATTAACGCTGCTTTCAAAATAGTAATTAACCTTTAATTTATTTTGTGCTGAATTTAGAAGTTTTCCGTTCAAGTAAACTTTCTGAAAATCTTTTTTTTGCCTTAATCTTTCTACTTTAGAAAGAGAATACTTCTTCAAAACTAAAATTCATCACTTACTGTTAATTTTTTTCTGCCTTTTGCTCTTCTGCTTGCGAGAACTTTTCTTCCGTTTTTAGATGCCATTCTTGATCTAAAACCATGTTTGTTTTTTCGTTTTCTATTACTCGGTTGATATGTTCTTTTCATCTTTTTACACCTCTAAATTACAAAGAACACAAAGTTAAATAAATTCAGATAAATAAACAATTTTTTTAAATTGATATAATTATTCTTAACTAATTGTTATTAAACGTCTTAACTTCTAAATAAACATAATATTCAATAAAGCATTTGATTGTTTTATTCATTTCACATCAAAAATATCCAATAAAAATTAAACATTTAGATAATTTTACTTAAAGTGAAAAATTGTAAATTATGCATAAACTTGCTATATTTCTTTATTAAAAAACTTTTCAAATTTGAGGAATTTTATGGAGTTTAAGGTAAATAGCAAAGAATTGGAAAAACTGCTCTCTAAAATTATTCCGGCGGTACCAACCAGAACACCAATGCCTATTTTAGAAAATTTTCTCTTCGAAATTAAAGACGGTCAACTTACAGTTTATGCAACTGATCTTGAAATTTCTCTAAAATCTTCCCTGAAAATTGTTGCTGATGAAAATGCAAAATTGCTTTTACCCGCTAAACTTTTATATGATGTTATAAAATCTCTAAATGATACTACAATCCGTTTTGAAATTTTATCAAACGGAAAAGTAAATTTATTAACTGATCAAGGAAAATATAATTTAAGTTACTTGAGTCATGATGAATTTCCCGAAATTCCAGATTTTCCAAATGATACTTTGGATAAAGAAGAACTTAATGAAATTTCTATGAACGGAAGCGATCTCAGATTTGCATTTGAAAAAACTTCATTTGCAATGAGTAAAGAAGAAATGCGTCCGGCAATGATGGGTACGCTTTTTCAATTTACGGAAGAAGGATTAAGATTTGTTACAACAGACGGTCACCGACTTGTAAATTTACTTTATAAAAATGTTAAAATTCCAATTGATTCTCAATATGTTTTGCCGGAAAGAGCTGTTTCTGTACTTCTTAAAATTTTAGATGAAAAAGATGTAAAAGTTTATTTTAGCAAAAGTCACATGTCGTTTAAGCTAAACGAATATGAATTGATTTCCAGATTGATTAAACAAAAATATCCGGATTATTCAAGCGTAATTCCTTTAGAAAATGAATTTGCTTTAGAAATTGAAACTAAAGAATTGCATAACGTAATTAAAAGAATGATGTTGTTTTCAACATCAAATACAAGACGTGTAAAGTTTTCAATTAAAGAAAATAATTTAGAAGTTTCTGCGGAAGATTTGGATTTGGGTGCTTCCGGAACTGAAAATATTTTATGTAAATATAAAGGCGATAATCTTGAAATCGGATTTAACTCATCTTATGTAAACGATGTTTTAAATCATCTTGGCTCAGAAAAGAAAATTGTTTTCAAACTTCACTCGGCAACAAAAGCCGTAATTATTTTACCGATTGACGAAAAAGAAAATTATGAGCTTATGATGCTGCTTATGCCGGTTCGTTTAAACAATTAATTATGATTTTGAAATCTATTGAATTAAAAAATTTTAGATTACATACGTATACGAATTTAGAATTTTCAAATAACCTCAACTTTGTTGTTGGTGGTAACGGACAAGGAAAAACATCATTATTAGAAGCAATTTATTATTTGTGCACAACTAAAAACTTAAATCAAAATTCTGATATTGATGCATTAAATTTTAATAAAAACTTTTTCGAAATTAGTGGAATTTTTTCTGAATATTCTACAAATAAAGTTAGAATATTTTTTGATGAATCCGTTAGAAAGAAAAATGTTTTTTTAGATGATAAACAAGTTTACAGAGCGGCTTCACTTATAGGGAAATTTCCAGTTGTTGCTTTATTGCAATCTGATCATGCAATTACGCAAGGAGCTCCATCTGAAAGAAGGAGGTTTGTAGATTCAATTATAGCTCAATCAAGCGAAACATATTTAAAACTCTTACTGGATTATAATAAAATACTTCGAAACAGATCCGCTTTGCTTTCAAAAATCAAAGAATTTAACTCGCCGGAATTATTTGACCAGTTTGATGCATGGACTTTTTCGTTAGTTAAAATCGGTTCTGAAGTTATTAAACATCGTATGACTTTCCTTAATGAGTTCAATGAGTATATTCAAAAACCATATGAATTTATTATGGGCAAAAAGGAGTTTCCTGAAATAAAATACGTTTCATTTTCATCTGAGATTGAGAACACAGAAAATTTGTTTCAATCAAAAATAAATGAATTAAAAAATGAGGAATTTAAAAAAGCGAGAAATTTGGTTGGACCTCACATTGATGATTTTGATTTTTTTATTGATGGACTTGAATTAAAAAAATTTGGTTCGCAAGGTCAGCATAAAACTTTTCAAATTGCATTAAGATTTAGTCAGTTTTTTTATTTAAAAGATAAACTAAAAATTACTCCAATATTTCTAATGGATGATGTATTTGGCGAGCTTGATTCGTTCAGAGCAGAAAAAATTAGCAGTTATTTAAAAAGCATTGGACAAGCATTTATTACAATGACAGATTTTTCCAAATTGGAAAATTTAAATGTTTCAAAAGATGATATTGTAATAAGTGTTACCAATGGAGAAGCTGTTTATGCCTAATTCATTTAGAAGTATAACGGAAATAATAAATAACGAAAGTGTGTTCGAAAAATTTAGAAAATCTGCAAAGGAAAATGAAGTTGTTGATAAATTCTTTTTAATATTTCCCGAATTAAAAAAAACAGTTTCGGTGAAAAGTGTAAAAAAACAAATTCTTTTTTTAAATGCAGAAAATTCAGTTTTAAAAAACGAACTTTTTCTAAATAGAAAATTAATTGTTGAAAAAATAAATAATTACTTTAAAGAAAAAATTATAATTGATATAAAATTTTAAAAAAGTAGGAATATCCGTGACAAAAGAAACAGCACAAAAAAATTATACCGCAAGTAATATTAATGTTTTAAAAGGTCTTGAAGCTGTTAGAAAAAGACCAGCAATGTATATTGGTGATATCGGCATCAGAGGATTACACCATTTGGTAAATGAAGTTGTTGATAACAGTATTGACGAAGCTTTAGCCGGCTACAATGATACAATTATTGTTACAATTAACAAAGAAGGAAGCGTAACGGTTGAAGATAATGGACGTGGAATTCCGGTTGATATGCATCCAATTGAAAAAAAATCTGCGTTGGAAGTTGTTATGACGGTTCTACATGCCGGTGGAAAATTTGATAAAGATAGTTATAAAGTTTCCGGCGGATTACACGGTGTTGGTGTTTCGGTTGTTAACGCACTTTCGGAATGGCTAAAAGTTGAAGTTCGTAGAGACGGAAAAGTTTACTTCCAAGAATATGAAAGAGGCATTCCAAAAGCTGACGTTAAAGAAATTGGGAAAAGTAATAAAAAAGAATCCGGAACTAAAACAACTTTTATGCCGGATCAAGAAATTTTCAAATCCACAAAATTCCAATTTGAAATTCTTACAGAAAGAATGAAAGAATTGGCATTCTTAAATAAAAATGTTACAATAAAAATTACAGATGAAGCTGAAAAAGAGGAAGAAACATATCATTACAAAGGCGGAATTATTGAGTTTGTAAAATATCTTGATGAGACAAGAGAGCCTCTTCACAAAACAGTTTATATTGAAGGCGAGAAAGATAATACTCCCGTTGAAATAGCTTTTGAGTATAGTGATGCTTATTCGGATAACATTCACACTTATGTAAATAATATCAATACTCACGAAGGCGGAACACATCTTGTCGGATTTAAAACAGCTCTAACAAGAACATTCAACAATTATGCTACAAAAAATAAACTCATTAAAGAAAATAGTAAAGTTACTTTAACCGGCGATGATTTTAGAGAAGGATTAACTGCTGTAATTTCTGTTAAAGTTATGGAACCTCAGTTTGAAGGACAAACAAAAACCAAACTCGGAAATAGTGAAGTTAAATCAATTGTTGAATCAATTGTTGGAGAAAAACTTGCTGATTATCTTGAAGAAAATCCGGCTGTTGGAAGAAAAATAATTGATAAATGTTTACGGGCTGCGGAAGCACGCGAAGCTGCAAGAAAAGCAAGAGATTTAGTAAGAAGAAAAAGTGCGTTGGATTCAATGCATCTGCCGGGAAAACTTGCCGATTGCTCAATTAAGGATCCCGAACATTGCGAAATATATATTGTTGAGGGAGATTCTGCGGGCGGTTCAGCTAAACAAGGAAGAGATAGAAGGTTTCAGGCAATTCTTCCAATTAAAGGAAAAATTCTAAATGTTGAAAAAGCAAAAATTAATAAAGTTCTTGAAAACGATGAAATAAAAACCATGGTTACTGCAATTGGTGCCGGAATCGGAGCCGATTTCAATACCGAAAAAGCAAGATATGGCAAGATAATTATAATGACAGATGCCGATGTTGATGGAAGTCATATTAGAACTCTTTTGCTCACGTTCTTTTACCGACAAATGAAAGATTTAATTACTTCCGGACATGTTTATATTGCACAGCCGCCACTTTATAAAATCAAAAAAGGAAAAGAAGAAATTTATGCTTATGATGATCAAGAAAGAGATAAGATTTTAGCAAGAATGGGAAACGGAACTTCAAAAAATGTTGAGAATGAAGAAAGCGATAGCAATTTACCCAAGGGTGTAAATATATCAAGATATAAAGGTTTGGGAGAAATGAATCCGGAGCAATTATGGTCAACAACAATGAATCCGGAAACAAGAACAATATTGCAGGTAAATTTAGAAAGTGCCGCCGCCGCCGATAAAATATTTGAAACCCTAATGGGCGATGTTGTTGAACCGAGAAGAGCTTTTATTGAGAAACATGCAAAATATGCAAATTTAGATATATAATTTTTTAACAAAATAAGTGTTGAAACATGACTACAATTTTCGAAAAAGTTTTACCTGTTGCTTTAGAAGATGAAATGAAATCCTCTTATATAGATTATGCAATGTCTGTAATTGTTGCAAGAGCATTGCCTGATGTTAGAGATGGATTAAAACCCGTTCACAGAAGAGTTTTATTTGGAATGCACGAATTAGGTGTGGCGTATAATAAGCCGTATAAAAAATCTGCAAGAATAGTTGGAGAAGTTCTTGGTAAGTATCATCCACATGGAGATTCTGCAGTTTACTTAAGTATGGTGAGAATGGTACAGGAATTTTCTCTTCGCTATCCGCTGGTAGATGGACAAGGAAATTTTGGCTCAATCGATGGTGATTCGCCCGCAGCAATGCGTTACACCGAAGCACGTTTGGCAAGAATTTCAGAAGAGATATTAAAAGATCTTGATAAAAACACAGTTGAATTTACATCAAACTTTGATGAATCTCTGCAAGAGCCAACAGTAATGCCATCTTATTTGCCAAATCTTCTAATAAATGGAGCTAGCGGAATTGCAGTTGGTATGGCAACAAATATTCCTCCTCACAATTTAACAGAAGTTGTTGATGGATTAATTGCAATGATAGAAAAACCTGCAATTACAAATGAAGAATTAATTAAATATGTAACTGCTCCGGATTTTCCAACCGGCGGAATAATTTTTGGCTATGAAGGCGTAAGGGAAGCTTATACAACCGGAAGAGGAAAAATTATTATTCGTGCAAAAGCTAATGTTGAAACCCACAAAAATGAAAGAGAAAGTATAATTATTACTGAACTTCCATATCAAGTGAATAAAGCAAATCTAATAGAAAAAATAGCAGAGTTAGTTAGAGATGATAAAATTAGCGACATATCAAATATTCGTGATGAATCCGATAGAGACGGAATGAGGGTTGTAATTGAAACAAAAAGAGGTTCTCAACCTGATGTAATAATTAATCAACTTTTTAAGCACACACAAATGCAAGTTACTTTTGGAGTGATAATGCTTGCTTTGGTTAATGGGGCTCCAAAGGTTTTAACATTACGCGAAACAATGGAGCATTTTTTAGCTCACCGAATGAATGTATTGATTAGAAGAACTCAATATGAATTAGATGCCGCAGAAAGAAGGGCTCATATTTTAGAAGGCTATATAATTGCTTTAGATAATATTGATGAAGTTATTGAAACCATTAAAAAGTCTAAAGATGTTGAAACCGCAAAAAATAATTTGATTAAAAAATTCAAATTAAGTGAAATCCAGGCAAAAGCCATACTGGATATGCGTCTACAAAGATTGACCGGACTTGAAAGAAAGAAAATTGAAGATGAATATAAAGAAACAATTAAATTAATTGAAAAACTTCAAGGTATTCTTGAAAGCGAAAGAAAAAGAAATTTAATCATTAAAGAAGAGTTGCTTGCAATTAAAGAAAGATATGGCGATAAAAGAAGAACAGAAATAATTAGAGATTTTAAAGAATTTTCTCTTGAAGATATAATTGCCGAAGAAGATGTTGTTGTTACAATTTCCCACTCCGGATTTATTAAAAGATTCCCGGTAAGTGGATATAGAAAGCAAGGTCGCGGAGGAAGAGGTGTAACTGGTGCCGGAACAAAAGATGAAGATTTTATTGAACATATGTTTATTGCATCTACTCATCACTATATTATGTTTTTCACTGATCAAGGAAAATGTTATTGGAAGAAAGTCCACGAAATTCCGGAGGGCGGAAGAGCTTCTCGTGGAAGATCCTTGCAGAATTTAGTTGAGAAAGAAAACACAGAAAAAATTACGGCATTTGTTACTGTAAAAGACTTTTCAGAAGATAAATTTGTTGTGATGGTTACAAAACAAGGAACTATTAAAAAGACAGTTCTTTCGGCTTATTCAAATGTTCGTAAGGGAGGAATTAATGCAATCAATATTCTTAAGGGTGATGAGCTGATTGAAGTAAAATTAACCGAGGGAAATAATGATTTGGTAATTGGTACAAAGAAAGGTTTGGCAATACGATTTAATGAAGCCGATGTTAGAGATATGGGAAGAACCGCAACCGGAGTAAGGGGAATTAGATTGGGTGCCGGTGATCAAGTAATTGGAGTAATAGTTGTTCGCACAAATACATCTTTATTAGTTGTAACTGATAAAGGATTTGGAAAAAGAAGTAGTATTGACGATTATAGAATTACAAAACGTGGCGGTAAAGGAATTATTACAGTACGAACCGGTGAAAAAACCGGAAATCTAATTTCTATAAAAGAAGTTAACGATAATGATGAGTTGGTAATAATTACAAATGGCGGAATGGTGATTAGACAAGCTGTTAAAAATCTTAGAGTTATGGGAAGAGCAACACAAGGCGTTAAATTGATTAATTTAAAAGATGGTGATTCAATTGCAGATGTAGCAAGAGTTGTTAGTGAAGAAATTGATGAAACCGGAGAACAAACAGACGAACAAACTGAATTAGACAATATCGAAGAGTAAATATTTTGAACAAGAATAAGAATTTACAAATTGAATCAAAATGTGTTCATGCCGGAATTAAAGAATATGAACACGGACCTGTAGTTCCGCCAATATATCAAACATCAACATTTAAGTTTGAATCTGCTGATCATGGCGGCTCATTGTTTGCGGGAGAGCAAAAGGGATACATTTACACAAGAATGCTAAATCCCACAATTGAAGCTATGGAAGATGCTATTGCAGAACTTGAAGACGGTTATAAAGCATTAGGTTGTGCAAGCGGAATGGCAGCAATTAATACAGTATTTACAGCCTTGTTAAAATCTGGAGATCACGTTGTATGTTCCAAATCAGTTTATGGTCCAACATCAACTTTGCTTGCAACAGTTTTTAATAAATTTAATGTTGAAGTTACATTTGTAAATACTTCAGATATTTCAAAAGTTGAAGATGCAATAAAATCAAATACGAAAATTATTTATATAGAAACTCCCGGAAACCCAACTTTAGAAGTTACGGATCTTGAAGCAGTTTCAAAAATTGCTCACGAAAATAATGCGCTTGTTGTTGTTGATAATACTTTTATGAGTCCGGTATTGCAGCAGCCATTTCAATTTGGAGTTGATATTGTATTACATAGTATGACAAAATTTTTAAATGGTCACGCTGATGTAGTTGCCGGAATAATTATTGTTAAAGATGAAGATACATATAAACATTTAAGAAAAACATTAAATCAAGTTGGCGGAGTTATTGATCCATTTAATTCGTTTTTAGTTCATCGGGGTTTAAAAACTCTTTCTATTAGAATGAAAAAACATTCTGAAAATGCATTTAAAATTGCAGAGTTTTTAGAAAATCATCCCAAAGTTGAATGGGTGAGATTTCCGGGTTTAAAATCTTTCCCAAATTATGAAGTTGCACAAAAGCAGCATAAATCTCCGGGCGGAATGATCTCATTTGAGTTAAAAGGCGGAATTGAATCCGGAAAAATATTAATGAATTCTGTAAAACTTTGCCAGCTTGCTGTTAGCTTAGGCGGAGTTGAAACTTTGATTCAACACCCGGCAAGTATGACGCATTTAACAATGGGAAAAGAAGCAAGAGAATCCGCCGGAATTACAGACGGTTTGGTTCGTTTATCTGTTGGAATTGAAAATGCAGATGACATAATAAAAGATATTTCTCAAGCACTTAAAAAAATTTAAAGTAAATTGATTTAATCAAAACCCCGTAAAGACGGGGTTTTTTATTATAAAAAACATTTTATATTTTAACTTTACTTAAATATTCGAAAGGAATAAAATGTTAAAATATTACATTTTATTTTTCTTTATATCTATTAAATTTTTCGCAAATACTAATATTCAAGAAAAAGATAGTAAAATTTATTTTACAGATAGAGTAATTTTAAAATTAAAAGTAACTAATTCTCTCTCTAAAATTTCTAATTCAATATTTAATAAATTCAGTGATTCTGAACTCACTAAAACTTTTAAAATATCAGAAGAAATTAATTCTTTTAATAAAATTCTAAAAAATATTTATACTCTTAAAATAAAATCACCTTTTGAAATAAATTATGTAATTAAGGAAATATCAAAACTTTCTGAAATAGATTGGGTTGAACCACATTACATAAACAAAATTGTTTTTACTCCAAATGATCCGTCTTTTCAAATTTCTCAACAATATTTAAATGTGATTAAAGCCCAAGAGGCATGGGATGTTAATACCGGAAGTGAAGAAATTATTATCGCAATTGTTGATACTGGTGTTGATTGGGAACACGAAGATCTTTCTTCAAATATTTGGAATAATTCAGATGAAGTTGATTTAAACGGAATTGATGATGATGGAAACGGATTTATTGATGACATTCATGGTTGGGATTTTGGTGGAGTTAATGGAACTTCCGATAATAATCCCAAAGAAGATAGAGCTGATCATGGAACATTGGTTGCGGGATTGGCAAGCGCAGTTACAAATAATGAAATTGGTATTGCATCAATTGGATTCAAAAGTAAATTAATGCCCGTAAAAACTGCACAAGATGATATCAGAAGTGAA
Source organism: Ignavibacteriota bacterium (assembly GCA_016716225.1). Classification (NCBI taxonomy): domain Bacteria; kingdom Pseudomonadati; phylum Ignavibacteriota; species Ignavibacteriota bacterium. The sequence goes on from JADJWT010000001.1 coordinate 1,022,099, forward strand.
TCCGGAACTGCATTGGTTGCTTATGGATATGAAGGAATTGTTTATGCTGCAGATAATGGAGCAAAAATTATTAATTGCAGTTGGGGAAGTAATAATTATTCAAATGCTGCACAAGCCGTAATTGATTATGCAATTTCAAAAGGTGCATTGGTTGTAGCAGCTGCGGGTAATGATAACAGTGATGCCGGTTTTTACCCGGCAAATTATCGTGGGGTTTTGTCAGTTGCCGGAACAAATAATTCAGATATAAAAGCAAGCTGGTCGAATTATGGAACTAAGGTTGATGTTTGCGCTCCCGGAGTTAGTATATATTCAACTTGGCAAGATGATCCAAAATATATTTCTGCAGATGGAACTTCTCTTTCTTCGCCAATAACTGCGGGACTTGCGGCACTTGTTGCAAATCAATTTCCTACTTTTACGCCGTTGCAAATTGCCGAACAAATTAGAGTAAATTGTGACAACATTGACAATCTTAATTTATTATATAATTTTCAATTAGGTAGCGGAAGAATTAATGCATACAAAGCTTTAACAAATACAAATTCAAAATCTGTTAGAATTTCTAATTTGTTTTTTTCTGAAATTGGTGACGGTGATGGAATTTATGAATCAGGTGAAACTATTAATGTTAGTCCAACATTTACAAATTATTTAAATGCTATTTCAAATTTGATTATAAATATTGAAACTGAAAATCAAAATTTGCAGATATTAAAAAATGGCGGAAATATTGGATCACTTTCAACTCTGCAAAATTTCAACACGCCCTCGGATTTTTTCTCAATTTCTATAAATGAAAATGCTGAAGAAAACATAGATATAAATTTGAAATTGACATATACAGATAATAACTATCAAGATTTTGAATGGATAACAATTTCTATAAATCCTACTTACGAAATTCAGACAACCGAAAATTTATCAATCACTTTTACAAGCAATGGTTCAATAGGTTTTGATGATTATCCAACTAACTTAAAGGGAACCGGATTAAAATATAAAGATGGACCAAATGTAATTTTCGAAAGTTCATTAATATATGGAACATCAGCAACATCAATTGTGAATTGTACAAGGAATAATGATGGCGATAAAGATTTAGATTTTTCCATCATAACTCCAATTAAAGTAAATATAAATAGCGAAGTTGCCGATAAAGAAGGTTATGCTGTTTTTAATGATGCTTCAGCTTCACCAAAAAGTTTGGGAATTGAAACTGAATTTTTTTCATACTCTTTTTCTGATAATTCAGATTATATGATTGTTAGATATTCGTTAACAAACAAATCCAATGCAAATATTGATAATTTTTATATCGGTCAATATTGGGATTTTGATATGGATGACACAAGTTTTGATGATGATATGATTGAGTATAATTTTGAAAATGAGTTTGGATATGCGCATGATGATAATGGCGATCCGGTTAATACACATATTGGACTTGCGGTTTTATCAGATGATCAAAAAAACTTTTTTGCAATGGATGATAAAGGTTCATCAAATCCAACAATTTCATGGGATGGTTTCACCGATGAGGAAAAATGGAGTTCTTTAACATCGGGAAAGACATACAGCTCAATTGGACCAAATGATATTTCACTTGTAATTTCTGCGGGACCAACAATTCTTTATCCAAACACAAAACGAAATTTTGATTTTCTAATTGCTGCCGGTGATAATTTAGAACAATTAACACAAACTGTAATTATTGCAAAACAAAAATATAATGATGTTTTAACATCGATAAATATTAATGAAGAAGATATTCCAACACAATTTGAGCTTTATCAGAATTATCCAAATCCGTTTAATCCAACAACAAAAATAAAATATGCAATTCCGCAAAACGATAAATATGAAACATCTAACGTCAAAATATTAATTTATGATTTGTTGGGAAGAGAAATAAAAACTCTTGTTAACCAAAAACAAAATCCCGGAGTTTACGAAATTAATTTTGATGGTTCATCACTTTCTTCCGGTGTTTATTTTTATAAATTAACCTTTGGAGATTTTACATCAATAAAGAAAATGATTTTGTTGCAATAATAAAAACTTATGATAATTTTAAAACATTTTGGAAAACAAATGAAATTTTTAAAATACTTTATGTTTATCAACATATTGATTCTGTTGGCTTCGTGCGGATTATTCAAAGAAATATTTGTTGTTAAATATAATTTAATTAGTCCAAAAAATAATATTTACGAAATAATCAAAAAAGATGTTAGTGAAAGTGAAATTAAAAATAATTTTTTTGAGAAAATATCCCTTCTAAATAATAAGCCGATAAAGATTGAGCGCTGCGATAATAATGGAAAGTTAACAGATGAATTATTTGCACCGGCAATTACAACTTTTGAATATTACGAAAATGGTAATACAAAATTTGTAAAGTATTTTAATAAAAATTTAAAATCATTTTCAGATAAAAATTTTGGCTTTGCATCAATTGAATATGTTTATGATGAATTAAATCGCGTGCGAATTGAAATTTACAGAGATGAGAATTTTAAATTTTTGAAAATACCTTATGATACGAGCGGTAACGTTGTAATGGCCGATTTTATTGCTCCAATTTTGGTTTACGAATATTTTGATTTTCAAACAAGAATAAAAGCATTTGACCAAAATTTTAATTTGTTAAAGGAAATTGTGGGCGAAAAACCTTGTATTCCTTTTATTGATTGCGGAGATTAAAAGAGCTATGAAAAATATTGTCAGAGAATATCATCAAAACGAATTTACAATTTCTACCGATTTTGAAAAATTACAAATTAATGTAATTCATAACTTTTTAAAAAATTCTTATTGGGCAAAAAATATTCCCATTTCTATTGTAAAAAATTCAATTGAAAATTCACTCTGTTTTGGAGTTTATTATCATCAAAATCAAATTGGTTTTGCAAGATTAATTACAGACTTTTCAACTTTTGCTTACTTAGCTGATGTATTTATTCTTAACGAATTTAGAAGAAAGGGATTATCTATATGGTTGATGAAAACGATTCTTGAATTTCCTGAACTTCAATCATTAAGAGGCTGGATGCTTAAAACTTCTGATGCGCATGGACTTTATGCAAAGTTTGGATTTACTTCACCAAAATTTCCTGAGAAAATTATGGAACTTTCCAAACTGCCAAATGGTTATTCGTAATATTTTTTTTACTTTAATCCAATTATAATTATATGAAAATTCTCGTTGGTTCAATAAATCCGGTTAAAATAAATGCGGTTTCAGAAACTTTTTCACTTTATTTTGAAAATATTATTGTTGAAGGAATTTCTGTACCATCGAATGTACCCGATCAGCCAATAAATGATGAAACTTATTTGGGCGCACAAAATAGAGCAATGGCTTTGCAAAAAATTAATTCAGAACAAAATATTAACGCAGATTTTTTTGTTGGAATTGAAGGCGGAATTCAGAAAACTTTTGGTAAATGGTTCGCATTTGGGTGCATGTGTTTAATTCACAAAAGCGGAAACACTTCTTTTGGGACTTCGGCACATTTTGAATTACCGGAAATTGTGATAAATCAATTATTGCAAAGAAAAGAGCTTGGTAACGTTATGGATGAAATTATGAAACAAGAAAATACAAAACAAAAAGGCGGAGCAATTTCATATTTTACAAATGGCAGAATGAATAGAAAAGAATTATATATTCCCGGTTTAATAAGTGCGCTAGTACCTTTCCAGCATGAGAATTTATATTTTATAAAATAATTAGCTTAGTGGTAGCTGCAGACCAGTTTGCAGGCAGGCAAGCTTTAGTCTGCGGAAATATATATGTAGTTTATTTCTATAATCTTTACAAAGATCCGTCTTTTTTAATATGTACTTCAGTTTCCAAACTTCCCTATTTTAATTGCAGTCTTCATTTCTTATTTTTACAAATCATTTTCCAACAAACTTTGAAAACCATGAGACTTAGCAACGCCTTTATTCCAACATTAAAAGAAAATCCAAGTGATGCAGTAATTACGAGTCACATTTTATTAGTAAGAAGCGGAATGGTTAGAATGTTATCCGCGGGAATTTATTCATATCTTCCGCTTGGTTACAAAGTTATGAAAAAAATTGCCGAAATTATTCGTGAAGAAATGGATGCAATCGGCGGACAAGAATTTCATCTTCCGGCTTTGAATCCTAAAGAAATTTGGGAAGCCACAAATAGAGTTGAAGCTTTTGGTGATACACTCTTTCATATAAAAAACAGAGATTATGTTTTAGCTCCAACCCACGAAGAAATAATGACATTTCACGCAAAGGGAGTTTTAAAATCTTATAAAGATTTGCCACAAATTTGGTATCAAATTCAAACTAAATTTAGAAATGAAGCTAGACCAAGAAGCGGAATAATTAGAGGAAGACAATTTTTAATGAAAGATGCTTACTCGTTTGATTCATCAAACGAAGGATTGGATGTTTCCTATGAGTTGCATGATAAAGCTTACAGAAAAATTTTTGATAGATGCGGATTAAATTATTTTGTGGTGGGTGCATCAAGCGGAGCAATGGGCGGAAGCAAATCAGAAGAATTTATGGTTAAATCTGATGCAGGTGAAGATTACGTTGCTTATTGCAGCGGTTGCGGTTATGCCGCAAATGCAGAAGTTTCAACATCTACATTACCCAATATTCATAGAGATGAAATTAGTAAAGATATTTATGAAATAAGCACACCAAATGTAAAATCAATAGATGAACTTTGTACTTTCTTAAATATTAGTGAATCTGAAACTGCAAAATCAAGAATTTATATTTTTAATAATAATCCCATCTTAGTTTTAATGAACGGAAATGATGAAGTTAACGAAACAAAACTTCAAACTGTTTTGGGCGGAGAAGTTCGTCCCGCACATCCTGATGAATTAAAAGAAATTTCTGGTGCTGATGCCGGTTCAATTGGACCAATAGATTTTAAACACAAAATAATTGCAGATTTAAGATTGAAGAGTGGAAATAATCTATTCAGCGGTGCAAATAAAAATGATTATCACTTAGGCGGAATTGATTTGCAGCGCGATGTTCCTCTAATTGAATATTTTGATTTACGATTAGTTGCCTCCGGAGAACCTTGTCCAAAATGTTCAAAACCAATTGAAGTTTTTAAAGCAATTGAACTCGGACATATTTTTAAACTTGGAACAAAATATTCTATCGGATTAGGTGCAATGTTTTTGGATGAAACCGGAAAAGAAAATCCAATAATTATGGGAAGTTATGGAATTGGCTTGGATAGAGTTTTAGCTTGCTATATTGAACAAAATAATGATGAGAACGGAATAATTTGGAAAAAACCTTTAAATCCTTTCGATGTACACTTGATTGGATTAAACATGAAAAAAGATGAAGTTGTGAATGCATGTGAAAAATTATTTAAAGAATTGAATGAAGAAAACATTGAAGTTATTTTTGATGATAGAAATAATGTTCAAGCCGGATTTAAATTTAGCGATGCAGATTTATTAGGAATGCCTTTACAGATAATTGTTGGTGAGCGCGGATTAAAAGAAAATCAAGTTGAAGTTAAAGTTCGTTCAACCGGCGAAAGAATTAATGTTAAACTTGATGGATTAATTGAAAAAGTAAAAAATTTAATAGAAAAAAGTTAATTTTATACTTTGTTTTACATAGCTGCGACTTTCAAGTTGCGGTTTATGGTAATTGCGCAAGCTGAAGCTTGCGACTACTTAAAAAAATTTATGCAGCCTACACTTTATATAACTCCAACGCCCATTGGCAATTATGAAGATATCACTTTACGCGCGTTAAAAGTATTGAATGAAGTTGATTTTATTTTCTGCGAAGAACTAAAACCGGCAAATCGTTTACTTGCACATTTCAATATATCCAAAGAATTAATTTCACTTAACGAACACAATGAACGAGAAATTGCAGATGAAGTTATTTCAAAATTGATTGAAGAAAATAAATCTGCTGCTTTAATTTCTGATGGCGGAACTCCTTTATTTTCTGACCCCGGTCATTATTTGGTTGAGTTATGTATTTTAAATAAAATTAAAATTGTTCCTCTTCCAGGTGCAAATTCTCTTATACCCGCTTTGGTTTCATCGGGATTGGATATTGAAAAATTTTATTATTACGGATGGCTCTCACCTAAAAGTGAAATTAGAAAAAATGAATTTCATAAATTAAAAAAGCTGCATGAATTAATTATCATTTTAGAAACACCATATCGTTTAAAAAGAATTCTCACCGATGTTATTTCATATTTTGGTGCAAATCAGAAAATTGTTTTAGCTTTTAATCTAACAATGGAAGACGAACAAATCTTTAGAAATTCTGCATCCAAAATTCTGAAGATTATTACTGAAAAAAATCTGAAAGGAGAATTTGTTCTTCTTTTAGATAACAGAAAAAACTAATGATTTTAGAAATTTAGATTAGATAAAAGTACCTTCTTAACCACTTTATTTTATAATTGTAAAATAATTTGCTCTCTTTCAAAAAGTTTTATATTTTAATGTCAAATCATGCAATAAAATAAAAAAATAAAAGAGGAGGAATCAAATGCTAAAAAAATTGGTTATAATTTTGTTAGTTGTTGGTTTTCTTTGGGGATGCAGTCAGCAAAATATTGTTAAACAATTTTCGAGCGAGGAATTAAAATCTGAAATTAATTCCTTAAATAACACAATGGCAAAAGCCGTAATGGAAGGCAATTACGAATTAACAACAAATATGTATAAAGAAGACGGAATTTCTTTACCAAGTTATCAGCCAATGTTAAGAGGTAAAGCTGCAATTATACAACAGTCAGAAATGGAAAAGCAAAATCCGATGAAAATGGAAAATTTTGTTTTAAAATCAACTGATATTTGGCAAAGTGGAAATATGATTGTTGATATTGGCACCTACAGTTTTTCAATGGATATGCCACAAATGCCCGGCGGAGTTTTTAAAGATCAAGGAAAATATATAACTATTTACGAAGTCCAATCTGATGGATCACTTTTGATTAAAGCAGATACTTGGAATACTGATAATAATCCTTGGATGCAGATGGGTCAAAAGTAAGGTTAACAACTTTAATTTTAAATTTAAATAAAGAAAGTAAAAGAATGACAAACGCTATTAATTGGTTTGAAATCCCTGTAACAGATTTCACAAGAGCAAAAAGATTTTATGAAACAATTTTAGGTGCAGAAATTATTGAAATGCCCTTTCCTGGCGGGAAATACGGTATGCTGCCGGCAGATATGCAAAATGGAGTTGGCGGCGGACTTGCACAAGGCGAAGGTTTTGAACCCTCTGAAAAAGGAACCGTTGTTTACTTAAATGGTGGAGAAGATTTGAGTTTACCATTAAGCAAAGTTGAACAAGCCGGCGGAAAAATAATAATGCCAAAAACTTCAATTGGAGAAAATGGCTTTATGGCACATTTTATTGATACCGAAGGAAACAGAGTTGCATTACATTCAATGAAATAATTTTTATGTATAATAACAAGCAGTTGGAAAAAAAATTAAGCTTAGACTTTATGACACCAATGTTGTAGAAAAAGAAATGATGGAGAACCAACTTTTAAATATAATGACAAATTGTGTGTTGGGATAATAAAAGATGAGTTAATGTGTAGCATAGATCCTTTATTAAATTAAAAAAGTGTAGAAAAAAAGTTGAAGAGCTATAGACTTTACAAAAAGACAAATGAAAGGGTATGTTATGATTGACGAAAGTGGAATGAAATCTCAAGCTGACTTTGACTAATGGTTAAACCTCGAAATTTACTTTTACAAACAAGCAATAACTTCAAAGAAAAAAGTAAAGTGAGAAAATAAGCCACAATCACTATCATGCTGTATTGCGAACTAATTTACGAAATTTAAAATCCGGAATTGTTAAATAAATAATTCCGGATTATTATTTAAATGCTTTTGCAAAATCTTCTGTCTGCTTCCAAACTCTTAACATATTTCCCGAGCAAATTTTTTCAATATCATTTTCAGAGTAATTTTTTTTCAATAATTCATAAATGATATACGGATAATATGAAGCGTCTTTTAAATTTTCAGGAAGTGTGTTTACTCCTTCAAAATCTGATCCCAAACCGACATGATCAATTCCAACTAACTTTACAACATGATCTATATGATCTGCAACGTCTTCAACAGTTCCGGGTTTCATTGGATCATTTTTTAAATAATTTTCAACAAAATTTTTTCCTTCTTCAGAATACCTTGCAATATGATTATGCGATAAATATTTATCAATTTCTTCGGATTTTCTATTAAAATCTCCACTTATAAAATATGACCCAAATGTAATTTGAATTACTCCGCCTTTTTCCGCTAATTTTTTTATCATTTCATCACTCATATTTCTTTCAAAATTTGGAGTGTAAAATCTGCAAGATGAGTGTGTTGCAATTACCGGAACTTTTGAAATTTCTACTGTTTGATAAAATGCATCATCTGAAACGTGTGAAATATCAACCAAAATTCCGAGTTTGTTCATTTCCGGAATTAAAGATTTTCCAAACGGACTTAAACCTTTCCACTTTTTATTTGGATCGTAAGAAGAATCACATATGTGATTTGATTTTGAGTGTGTTAAAGTTATATACCTAATTCCTCTATCATAAAAATGTTTTAAATTTTCAAAATTTCCGTTAATCGGACTTCCATTTTCCATTCCCATTGGAAATGAAATAATTCCTTTACCAAATTGATTTTTTACATCTTCTGTTGAAACTGCAATTGCAAATTTATTGGGATAAGTTTTTGCTAAATATTCAACCAAATTTATTAATGAATCAGCTAAATTGAAAGCTTGATCGGATTCACCCAATTCTGCCGGAATGTAAATTGACATAAATGCAGCGTTTAATCCGCCTTGGATTGAACGCTCGTAATCAAAATGACCGTTATTTGATTTAACAGAAATATCTTCCCAATTACTATTTAAACGCATTGGCAAATCAATATGGGTATCAATTATTAATAATTTTTTACTTAACTCAACGGCTTTGTTAAAAAGTTCTTGATCAATTTTTGAAATACTTTCAGCATTAAAATTCATTAAACCACCCAAAAAAATTATTAGAAGAAATTTTCGCATCAAGAAATACCTCTCTGATATTTTATTATCGAAAAAAATTTAACTACAATTTCAAATCTATTCATTTTTTTGCTAATTGATTTATATCACTAAATTTTTTTTGAACTTTCTCGAATATAAGATAAAAAATCACATAATACTTTGGCTATTTCAAATATCATATTAGTTTGCTTTTTGTTATTCTTTACATTTTCCAGTATAAAAACCGTTAGAAAAAATAAGAAATCAGATTTGCTTAAAAATCAAATGTGATTAAAATCACTAAACAAAAAGTTTTGAATACCGAATCTGATTTAGAAAAATTAATAAATTCTATTTCTATTCAAATCAAGAAAGGAAATTTCAAAAACAGGGAAGCTCCAAATGAAAAAATCATTTTTATTTATAGCTATAATTTTATTTACATTTATTGCATGCAGCGATGAAAATTCAATTTTAACTCCGCAAACAAATTTTAGCAATGAGAGTTTAACGATTACTAAAATTATGGGAGATACTGTAATTGAAACTGTTGATACAACATTCTTTAAACAAAAACACTCTTATTCTTTAACAGTAAATGGAGAAAAAGGCGGAAAGGTTTTTGTTAAACATCAATTTAAAAATAAGAGAAGCAAAATCTTAAAACTTGATGCTGTTCTAAATATTCCGGATAGTGCTTACAAAGGTGATTTAACATTTGATATTATTTTTGATTTAGAAACATTGGGTGTAGAATTATATCCCTCACCATTTACATTTGATAAACCGGTAATTCTTGATTTGAAATTTATGAATGCTGATTTGAAAGAATTTGATCTGAAAGATTTTAATTTCGATTATCTTGATGGAGAATCCGAACATTTAAAATTTGATAATATTAAATTTGATCTTGAAAAGGGACTACTTGAAATTATCGGAGTTCAAATTCCTCATTTCTCAAGATACGGCTGGACAAGAACAAAATAGATTTTTATTATATAATTTTTTGAAAAGATCTGCTGCCAAAAACAGCAGATTTTTTTTGTATTTTAATAAATAATTCTTCTAATTCAATTCAATTTTTTGTGCTGATATGTGTGATTAAAATCACTAAAGTTTAAACTTAAAGTTCCGAACATAATGTAAGAAAATAAATTTTGATTTTACTGATTTATTATGATTTAGAAATTTTTTCGGAGGTTCAGGGGGGAACCAAAGAAGTCTGTTAGGTGCCTTGCGTGCCTAGCAGATTTTTATTTTAAAGAAGTCATAAAAGTTTAAGATAGAAAAATTAATTACGCAGCCGATTGAATTTTTATTGCGAAACTTATTATAAAAGTTGTCCCTTTTCCAAATTCACTTTCTACACTTATATTTCCACCAAGTAATTCAATATATTTTTTTGTGATTGCCAAACCTAAACCGCTTCCTTGAAAATCTTTTGTAAATCCTTCACTAAGTTGTTTAAATTCTTTAAAGATTAACGGAATTTGATCTTTCTTTATTCCAATTCCCGTATCTTGAACTTTTATAACAAATTTTGAATCAATTAAGTCATTTTCTATTGATGTTAAAATTCTTATCTCACCATTTGATGTAAACTTAAATGCATTATTAATTAAGTTTTCCAAAATTACTCTAAACATCGATTGATCCATATCCAGCATAAAACTATCTGTGTGAAGATTTACATCAAAGCCTAATTTTTTATTTGATAAAGCTCCTCTAAAACTTGTACAAGTTTCTTTAATTTCTTGAATTATATCAATTGGTTTAAGATTTATTTCAAGCATATCTGATTCTAACCTTGCTAAATCTAAAACCAAACTTAATGTTGAAAGAAGTCGGTTGCCGGTTCTGTTTATTCCTTCCGCCATTTCTTTTAAATCGGGATCTTCAATCATATTTCTCATTAAATCAGAATAACCTAAAATTCCAACTAAAGGAGTTCTAAGTTCATGACTCATATTAGCCAAAAAAACTGATTTTGAATTGCTTGCAGCTTCAGCGGTTTCTTTAGCAATTACCAAATCTTTTTCAATTTTTTTTCTTTCTTTAATTTCGCTTTCTAATTCTTGAGTTCTCTCAAAAACTAATTGTTCTAATTGACCTTGATAAATTTCAAGTTGAATTTTTTTTGATCTGAGATTTTTCTCGGTTTCTAAAAGTAATTTATTTTGCTTTTGTTTCTTTCTGTAAAAAACATAGATAATTATTGCTGTTGAAAATCCTATAAAGAAAAATCCAAACAACCCAAATGCTATTAAAGTTTTCTTTTCATTTTCTTCATTTAAAAGCAAAATTTCGTTTTCTTTTGATTCCAACTGTTGTTTGATTTCCAATTCCGCAATCATTTTTTTATTTGCAGAATTGTTTAAACTATCTTGCAGAATTTTTGCCAGCGAAAAATTTTCCAATGCTGATTTATAATTTCCGTTTATTTTATAAAGTTCAGCAAGATACAAAAGATGTGTTTTTTCTTCATCAATCATTCCTAATTTACGGAAACCCAAAATTGAAATAAGATAATTTTCCTTTGCTTCGTTTAGAATTTCATTTAGTTTTTCTTCGCTTACTAACTTTTTGTTTACGTTAAAAATTTTAATTTTCAGTCTGCCAATATTTCCATGAAGATATGCAATTCCGTAATTATCATTAATTTCGTTCGCAATTTTAAGGGCATTTTTATAATACATTAATGCTTCGGAAAATTTATTCTGCTCAGCGCAGACCAACCCAATGTTTCCCAAAAAAACTGAATAATTATATTTATCTTCAATTTTTTTGAAAATTGCCAAAGCATTGTTGTAATATTCATTCGATAATTTATAATCTTTCAATTCAAAATATGTTAATCCTATATTCCCCAATTGCACGGCTATATTTGATTGATTATTAGTTTCCTCATAAATTTTTAACGCACTTTTAAAATATTCTAAAGCACTTTCATACTTCTTAAATGTGCTGAGTAGAATTCCAATTTTTCCTAAATTATCACCAATTCCTTCTTGAATTTTTAACTCTTGATAAATTTGCAGCGAGCTTTCAAAATTTTGCAGCGAGTTCTTAAAATCGGAAACATTATAATATGCCATTCCGATATTGTTTTTTGTCTTGGCAATTTTTTCTTTCAAATGTAAATTTTTGAAAATAGAAAGTGCATAGTTATGATTTTCAATTGATAATTTTATATCACCTTTATATCTGTAAATTTCTCCAAAAATATTGTACGCGTCACCAATTCCTTTTTCAAATCCAACTTCAGAAGAGAGTTTTTTTGCCATTTCTGCATATTTGATACTTTCACTATAGTCAGTCGGAGCCAAATACCAAGCAATTTCATTAAGAAGATTTACTTTTACTGTATCTATTGATTCTTGTGTAAGTAAAGTTTTTAAACTATCTGATTTTGTTAATGCAAATGAAGAATCAAAATTTTGCTGTCCGGCAAAGATTTGAAAATATTCCAAAAGTAAAATTATAATTGGTAAAAATATTTTTTTTTGAATTTTTATCATTTATAAAAATTTGTAAAAATATTAATTATTAGTACGGTTCATATAATTATCGAATAAGTTGTTAACAGTTTTAAAACAAAAAACCCGCAAATAAGCGGGTTTTATAATTTTATTTTAGCAAGTTTTTATTTCATTAAAATCATTTTTTGAGTTTTACTAAAGTTATCAACTTGAAGTTTATAAAAATAAATTCCGCTTGGAAGACTATTTCCATCAAAATTTACTTCATAATTACCCGAATTTTGTTTTTCATTTACTAAAGTCGCAATTTCTTTTCCTAAAATATCAAACACAACTATTTTTACATTAGACGTTTCACTTTTCAAGTTTGACGGAATACTATATTTTATTGCTGTAACTGGATTAAACGGATTTGGATAATTTTGTGATAAATTAATTTCTTTCGGAGCAGAAATATTTACTTCAATTTCATCTGAATATTCGAATTTTCCATCAATATCAATTTGTTTTAATCTGTAAAAATATTTTCCGGCAATTTTTAATGATTGATCTTCATAAGTATAATATTTTGGCGAATTGCTGTTCCCATTTCCTTCAACAAATCCAACTTTTTCCCATGTTAAATTCTTACTTCTAATTTCAGATTTCTTTTTTTCAATTTCAAAACCATAATTATTAACTTCTGTTGCTGTTTCCCAATTTAGAAGAATTTTATTTTCCTCAACATTTGCAGAAAATGAAGTTAACTCAACCGGAAGCGGTGAAGTACTTTCAAAAATTATTGCTCTCATTTCATAATCTTTTGAAAAAGTGCTCCAATTTGTTCCGTTAAAAGAATATGATCTTCCGTGCGAATTATTGCTAACAACCATGTGAACAGAGTTCGTTGGAACTGTATATCCTATGAAAAAATCATTTTGTAAATCATGAAGTTCAGAATAATTTCTTAGATCAATTTTAGTAAACGGAAACGGATTATCTAAAGTTGCTTCCGGAGTTACAGAAAACGGAGTAATTAAATCGGCTCCCGGAACTCCGTTATTATTGCTCCAAACATGAAACAACATATTTCCATTTGACAAATTTGTGTCTCGGTAATTTCTGATTAAAACCGTAACTAATCTTCCATACATATTTGTAGGAACTGTAATTTTAACCGCAACAGCTGCTGTTCCAGTAGTTGTTGCAACTGCATCAACAATTCCATCATCGTAAGCTAAATAAGTTCCAGAAATGTATTCATATTTTGGAGCTGATGTTGTATCTGTTTGATTTTGTGAAATTGCATTATCAACAGCTTTAATTTTGTAAGAAATTTTTGATCCGGGATTTTGTACCGGAATTGTAAAAGAATAATTATTTCCGCTTGAGTTTACTCCCGAAACTGAAGTTGGACCAACGCCATCAACAAAATAAAAAAGAGTTGCTGAATTTATTCCGGAAACATCTGTAATTTCTGCAATTACATTATTTACATCTTGCATTCCTTCATAAAATTGAGGTCCATTATGTACAATTAACGGTGGAGAATTATCAATTGTTGAACCCAAAATTTCTACATCATCAATATAAATTCCATCGGCAACAACATATTGATCGCTATAAAATCTAAAACGTATTTTCACATTTGAATATCCGGCAAAGGTTCCAATATTAAAAATATATTTTTGCCATGTTGATGAAACTCCCGTAAATTCCGTAAGTTTTACATAACTTGTTCCGTTATCTTTCGAAATTTCGATATAAATATAATCAAACGCATTTTCCAAATTGTATTTCGACCAAAAACTAAATTCCGCACCTTGATAACTGCTTAAATCAATATTAATTGATGTTGCAGAAGTGTTTTGCATATTTGCATAATTTCCGGTGGGACTTTCGGCTAATGAATGAGAAGCTGAATTATAATTGGAAGTTGTTAATCCCCAACTTCCGGTTAAAACCCAATTTGAAGTTCCGGAGCTGAAATTATCTGTAAACACTTGAGTTTGTGCAATAATAGTGTGCGATATTATAAAAAATAAAATTGCTAAATATTTAAATTTGCTAAAATTTAAAATTGATTTTTTCATATGCTTTTACTGGTTATTTGATTATTAAATTACAATAGATGTACCAGTAAAAAATGTGTGATTTTAAGAGAAATTCGAACGAATTGTTTTATTAAAATGTTATAAATTGAATTATGTGTTTCAAATCACAACAACATATTTTATATTTTTTGCGATAAATTTTGGAAAACAAATAACATCTCTCGGGCAATTTCACTGCATCTTTCCAAATATTTTGATTCTTCCAATTCTGTATCATCAAACTTTTTGGGATCTTCATATCTAATTGGAAATCTCTTTTCTGCACCAAATACAACGGGACAATTTTCATCTGCATCAGAGCACGTCATAATTGCTGCAAAATTATTTTGCGGATTGTTCGAATCTGAGTAAATTTTTGAAAAACATTTTATAGTTTCGGAATTTTCCGAATATTTTATTAAATAAGCTGGATTTTCGGTTTTATCACTGTTAATAATTTCAAAACCAATTTGTTTAAGTGTTTTTATTGCTCTTGGATTAAAAGCTGTAACTTCTGTTCCGCCGGAAAAGCAATTAATATTTTCTATTCCGTAAAAGTCAGAAGCAACTTTTGCCCAAATTTGAGCAAATTGACTTCTTCGTGAATTATGCGTACAAATGAAAATTAAATTGCTATTTTCTTTATAATTTTGTTTTTGTAAAATATAATTTACAAAATCATTTAACAAATCTTTTCTTTGATCAGAAATTTGGTAAAATTCTTGAGTTAAAGAGTTTAAGTAATTTTCTATTTTTGAAAACATATTAAATTTCCTTTTCAAAGATTCATATAAATTCTGTTACAAATTAATTTTTTTATTCAACATTTTTGAGATTTCTCAATCTTCTTGTAATCTTTAAATTTTGCAATCCGCTTGTTAATGGATGTAATTTATTTTTTATAACCAACAACTGTTATGCTAAAAATTCCAATTTCATTATTTCTAAATATTTTTATTTCTTCATCATTTAAATAATCAATTAAAACTTTATCCGGTAGTTCAATTACTTTTGTTTTCTTCACTTCAATATTTTCAAATCCGGTTTTTGAAATTATTCCCAAATAATCTTCTTGCTGAATTGCGCCGGCAACACAACCCGCATACATTTCCGCAGATTTTTTTAATTTTTCCGGAAGATTTCCTTTTATCACAATATCAGAAACACAAAAATGTCCGCCGGATTTTAACACTCTAAAAATTTCAGAAAATGCTTTTTCTTTATTTGGAACTAAGTTTAAAACACAATTACTGATTACTACATTTGCGGAATTATTTTCCAAAGGAAGATTTTCAATTTCACCTAATTTGAATTCAACATTTTCAAATCCCAGTTTTGCCTTATTGGCATTAGCTTTTGCAAGCATTTCTTCAGTAAAATCAATTCCTATTAATTTTCCTTCTTCACCGACAAGTGGTCTTGCAACGAAAATATCATTTCCGGCCCCGCAACCTAAATCAACAACAATATTACCCTTTTTAATGCCCGCAAATTCTGTTGGAACTCCGCAACCCAAACCCATATCAGCATCTTTTACATATCCATCAAGATTTGAATAATCATCTTGCATCATGCTGTAATCAATAACTTTTGATTTTTTTCCGCCGCAGCAACATCCGGAATTTGCAACTGCAATTTCCGCATATTTATTTTTTACGGAATCTTTTATTTCTGTTTCGTTATTCATAATTTCTCCTAAAATTTTTATTTCTTAAAAATGAAGTAAACAGCCAAAACCAAAAATATAAATCCAATTACATGATTTGTTCTAAATGTTTCTGTTTTAAATAACAAAAGTGAAAACAATGTAAAAACCACAAGTGTAATAACTTCTTGCAGAACTTTTAATTCAACTAAACTAAATGAGCCGCCATTTCCGTTGTAACCGATTCTATTTGCAGGAACTTGAAAACAATATTCAAAAAATGCAATTCCCCAGCTGATTATAATTACTGTAAAAAGTCCGAAATTTTTAAATCCATCCATTTCTTTAAATTTCAAATGTCCATACCAAGCAAACGTCATGAACGTGTTTGATGCAGCAAGTAAAAGTATTGTGTAAATGGAATTCATAAATTTCCTATAAACATGATATTTATATAAAATATTTTTTCTTAAAATAGAGTGATAAATTTACCAAAGAAATTAGTATCGGAACTTCAACAAGCGGACCAATAACTGCAGCAAAGGCTTCACCGGAATTTATCCCAAATACTGCAATTGCAACTGCTATGGCTAATTCAAAATTATTGCTTGCAGCTGTAAAAGAAAGTGTTACCGAAATTTTATAATTTGCTCCAATTTTTTTGCTGATGAAAAACGAAGCGAGAAACATTATTATAAAATAAATTATTAGCGGAATAGCAATTCTAATTACATCAAAAGGAAGCTGAACAATATATTCTCCTTTGAGAGAAAACATTACAAATATTGTAAAAAGCAATGCAATCAATGTTATTGGAGAAATTTTGGGAATGAATTTTTTTTCGTACCAGTCTTTGTTTTTTATTTTTAACAAAAAATATCTTGTTAACATTCCGGCAAAAAATGGAATTCCCAAATAAATAAAAACACTTTCTGCAATTTGTCCAATTGTAATATCAACCGCAAAAGTTTGAAGACCAAACCAAGATGGCAAAATTGTTAAAAACACATAAGCATAAATTGAAAAGAACAATACTTGAAATATTGAGTTGAATGCTACAAGTCCGGCAGCATATTCTGTATCACCGTTTGCTAATTGATTCCACACAATTACCATTGCAATGCATCTTGCTAAACCAATTAAAATTAAGCCCGCCATATAATTTGGAAAATCATGCAAAAAAATTATTGCAAGCAGAAACATTAAAATTGGTCCAATCAACCAATTTTGAACAAGAGAGAGAATTAGAACTTTTACATTTTTAAAAACATCGGGAAGTTCTTCATAATTTACTTTTGCAAGCGGCGGATACATCATTAAAATTAAGCCAATAGCAATGGGAATATTTGTTGTACCAATGCTGAATGAATCCCAAAATTTCGCAAAGTTTGGAAATAAATAACCGGAAAAAACACCTAAAAGCATTGAGAGAAAAATCCACAACGTTAAGTATCTATCTATAAATTTTAATTTTGTTTTCATAATATTTCGTTAGTTAGCGTAATGACTTATTAATTACAACAAATAATATTTCTATCCAAACAAGAAATTTGCTTTTTGTCTTCAATTATTATTATTTCATCATTAATCCAAAAATCAAGCTGAGATAAAATTGCAGAAATTCTAACATCTTCCGGTTTAAAATTAATTTGATAATTTACCCATTTACCAGCTTTTTGTTCAATAATGAAGCCGGCTTCTTTAAGAATTTTTAAATGTTGGGAAACTGTAGAATTTGCTAATTTTAACAATTCTCTAATTTCACAAACGCAGAGAATTTTTGTTTGAAGCGCTTTTAATATCCGCAAACGATTTACATCAGAAAGAGCTTTGAATATTTTTGTTTTGTCGTTCATTTACATTTCGTTAGTTACCGAAATATAAATGATAATTATAATTTTGTCAATATTAAAAATCGCAATTTATGAATGAATTGATTTTCCCAGCCAATAACCAAAATTTAAGTTATCCTCAAATCCGTCAATTTGATAAATAACTCCCAACGTTGCGCCAATTGTTGCATTTTGAATCATAAATTCATCTTGCGAATTAATATTCATGACAACAATTTCTTTGCAAATTTTTGCAATTTTAGAATAAGACGGTTTAGTATAATCATCAGAAAGTTTAATTAACATTTTCCAATCTTTTTCATTAATCAATAATTTTCCACTGCTAACCAGAAAATTTGAGTAATTAGATTTTAGTAAATTTTTAAGTGAGTAAAATCTCTGCTTATTCATTAGAAAAAATTCATCGTTAATTTGCAGAGCAGATTTTAGTTTAAGTAGTGAATCTAAGGTTGGATTTGCAGTTCCACTTTCAATTGTTGAAAGAATAGGTCTGGTTATTTTAGTTAGTTTCAATAAATCTTCATGATTTAAATTTATTGATTTGCGTGCAACAAAAATAATTAGAGCAATTTCTTCTTTAATTTTCGCTAAATTTTGTTTTAATTCTTCCATAATGTAAATTATATTTTACTAAATTAATGTAATATTAAAATTATATAATTATTTAGACAATTTGAAATTTTATAATGTATAATGATTTTATTTTTAATTTACAGCATTTAGTAATATTGTATTGATAATTCAGAAAACAGTAATTTTAAGAATTTAAACAATTCTATTTCTTAAAAATAATATTAACAAATTACATTGTTTTCAAAATAATTTCGATTTGTAAAATATATTTTACAATAGTGCAGATAATTATCATTTAAGATAAATATTATAATCATTAGATCAAATTTAATTTTTTACAAAATTCAAAAAGGAAAATTTAAAATAAAAAAGAATGTTCTTTAAAAATTCGAAAAAAAATTGCATCTTAAATCACCAATTAAAAGTGGAGGAAATATGCAGAAATCAGTATTTGCAGAAGTTCATAATCATAAAATTGAAAACGAACAGTTTGAGAAATACAGAAAAAATAGTAGAGAAAAGGGAAAAAGATTTAAAAATCATTTTCCGATTGAAACATTTGATGTAAAGCAAGTTTTAGATTTAGTTTCTAAATCAAGTGTTGTTCGTTTGGGAATTGTGCAAGGTGTGGATGATAAAGGTCAAAAAATTTCAATGCTTGCCGCATATAATTCAAAAGGTGTAATGGTTGGAAAAGGTTTACAAACCGGCGATCCATGTCCCCCGCCAAAATGCGAATAGGATTTTAAAGTGCCAGAATATTTATCGTTACTTCGCGAATTAAGTGTAAATTCAATTTACGCACTTGCTGTTTTGGTAATAATTTTACTTTTTGTAAAAGGAAAAATCGTAAATCAAGAATTCAAGTTTGTTTATTATGTTTGGCTTCCTATCGCTGTAATTACACAATTTTTAATGACGTATTACCGAGTTATTTTAGGTAATTCAAATCTTCCGATAATGAATTTCTATTTAATGATTGAGTTTACACTTTTCGTAATTATTCTTTTACAAGTGAAGAAAAATATTTTTGGAAAAAAAATAAATTTTAAAATATGGGGATTTATAATCTTAATTGGTTTAGCTCTTCATCTAATTGATAAATTAGACACAATTCACTCTGCGGCAATGTTGTTTGTTGCAATAATTTATTTTCAACTATCAGTTAATAGTATTGATTTAGAAAGAATTGATGAGTTGCTGAAAAATCCGTTTACAGTTTTAAATATTACAATTTTTGTAAAGGCATTTGGATATTCATACTTTTTGATATATCAAACGGATTATACTTTTCCGCTTAGTATTTACAGCGGAGTAAATTTTCTTGTTCAAATATTATTTGCACTAACTTTGATAATGTATTACAAAAATCTTAATAAAAATTATAACATTAAAACAGAACCAAATTGACGAATACTTATAATGTTTACTGAATTTTCGCCGAATATTTTTTCCATAATTTTCTGATAATCTTTAACATTTTTTTGAGGTAGAAAAACTTGAATTGTTCCGGCAAAACCTCCACCGTGAACTCTGCAAGCTCCTTCACCAATTTCCTCTAAAAAATTTTCTGTGATTGCCAAAGCCAATGAAATGGGCTGTTCTTCAACATTTTTATTTGAATAAATATTTTGAAGGAATTTGTAAGATGAGCTCCCAGATTGTTTTACCAAATTTAAAAATTGATTTAAGTCATTATTTTCCAGCGATTTTATTTGTTCATCAACTCTAATGTTTTCGGTTAAAAAATGAAATGCGCGCAAAATTGATCTATCGTTTATAGATTTTCTTAATTCATTAATATTTTCTAAAAATTGATTCAAACTAATTTCCGAACATTTTTCTTTATTAAAAAAATTAGCGACTTCTTTCATTTCATTTGGAATTGCCGAATAATCATCCGTTAAATTTTGATGAGTTCCGCCGGTATCAACAACAATTAATTTATATCCAAAGTCCTCTAATTTAAAATTAACTTTATGAATTACCGGATTTTTATTATCAACAAAATCTATTTTAATAATTCCGCCAACAGCACACGCGGTTTGATCCATTAGTCCGCATGGTTTTCCAAAAAATTTATTTTCTGCAAATTGACCAATCTGAGCAATAACGAAATCGGGAATTTCATTATTGTTATATAAAAAATTTAGAACTGAACCAATTGTAACTTCCACCGATGCTGATGAACTTAACCCGGAACCTTGTAAAACATTGCTTGTGAGCACGGAATTAAATCCACCTATTTTAAAACCACGAATTACAAATTGTGCAGCAATTCCACGAATCAAAGAATTTGTTGTTCCAATTTCATTTTCGTGCGGAGAAAGATTGTTTAAATCAACTTTAAATATTTCATCATATTTATCAGATTTTATAGAAATAATATTTTCTGATTTTGCAAACGCAATTACCGTATCTAAACTTATGCTTGCGGCAATTACCTTTCCGCCGTTGTGGTCTGTGTGATTTCCGCTTAATTCAGTTCTTCCGGGCGTACTAATTATTGAAATATTTTTTTCTTCACCAAATATATTTTCAAAATTTTCTAATAATCTTTTATATCGTTCAATTTGATAATTAATTTCATCAACTTGATTTTCATAAATATTAGTGAAATTATTTTTTAGTATTTCAAGAATTTCAGATTTCATTTTAATCCAAATTTTTAACTATAATTTTCTTAACAAATCTGCAGCACTTTCCGCCGTAATATCCCTTTGCGGATTTGCAAGCATTTCATATCCAACCATAAATTTTTTAATTGTAGCCGAGCGCAATAACGGCGGATAAAAATGCATGTGTAAATGCCATTCTTTGTGAAGTTTTCCATCGGTTGGTGATTGATGAATTCCCGCAGAATATGGAAACGACACATTAAATATTTTGTCATATTTTGTTGAGAGAACTTTTATACTTTCCGCAAAATCTGTTTTAGTTTGTTCATTAAATTCCAATAAATTTGTTATGTGATTTTTCGAAATAATCATTGTTTCAAACGGCCAAACTGCCCAAAAAGGAACAACAATTATAAAGCTGGAATTTTCAAAAAAGATTCTCTCTTGTTTTTCAATTTCTATTTTTATGTAGTCTTGTAAAATTGTTGATTTGTGAACTTCGTAATATTTCTTAAAATTATTTTGTTCTTTTTGTGGTTCCATGGGAATTGTATGCTGCGCCCAAATTTGTCCATGCGGATGCGGATTGCTTGCGCCCATTACGGAACCTTTATTTTCAAAAATCTGCACATAATTTATTTCATTGTTATTTCCAATTTCCTCATATTCATTTTGCCAAGTTGTTACTACATTTTTTATTTCATCCAAATTCAGTTCAGTTAATGTTTTGTTATGGTGAGGAGAAAAACATACAACTTTACAAATACCATTTTCACTTTCTGCTTTTACCAAATTATTGATATTAAGAGTTTCCCTTTCACTATTCATTGTAAGCGAGCTGAAATCATTCACAAATACAAATGTGTTATGGTAATCGGGATTTTTTTCACCGTTTGATCTTGAATTATTTGGGCACAAATAACAAGTTGGATCATATTTCGGTTTTTCAATTTGCGAATGAGTTTCATTTTGTCCTTGCCAAGGTCGTTGAGTTCTATTTGGCGAAACAAGAATCCACTCATCTGTCAATGGGTTATATCTTCTGTGTGTATTTTTCAAATTAATGCCGGAAATTTAAATGAGTATTTAAAAATCTCAAAAATTTATGATGAAAATATAATTTTATTTCAGCTAAGATTGAGGAGAAAACTTTGAGAGATTTTGAGAAATGTAAATTTCAAACTTTCATTTTTTTGATTAACAGAATTTCCGTATTTTTGCACCGCACCCTTAGCTCAGCTGGTAGAGCAGTTGACTCTTAATCAATTGGTCGGGGGTTCGAGTCCCCCAGGGTGCACATTAAAAACCCTCTTTCTGAGGGTTTTTATTTTCATGTTAAATCATCTTGCAAAGCACTTATGCTTCTATTATCTCCAATAATATAAAGTATGTCGCTATCCTTAAAAACAAATTCTCCATCTGGAATTACAACTCGCTCGGGAATAATTTCTCGCACCATTGAAATTTGAACTTTGTATTTTTTTCGTAAATCAACTTCTTTTAATTTTTTACCAATCCATTCACGTGTAGGACTAACTTCAATTAAACTAAAACCTTCTGTAAGCGGAATAAATTCTAAAAAGTTTGGTGAAGCAATTGTATGCGCCATTCTAATTCCCATATCTCTTTCGGGAAAAATTATTCTTGTGGCACCTATTTTTTCTAATATTTTTGCATGATCTTCATTTATTGCTTTGGCAATAATTTCACTAATTTTTAATTCTTTCATGTATAAAGTAATTAAAATACTTGTATCCATTTTGCTTCCAACAGAGATGATAACCGTATCAAAATCTGCAATTCCAAGTTGGATTAAAAAATTTTTATCTCGCGCATCACCAATTACTGCTTTTCTCACAAACGGTTTTACTTGATTGACTAATTCCGGTTTTAAGTCAATTGCCATGATGTTAAAACCGTGTTCATTTAGTGCTTCGCACAAATAATAACCAAAACTGCTTAATCCTATTATTGCTATGTTTTTCATTTTTTATCCTACTAAAATATTATCTTCTGCATATCTGATATCAACTACTTCTTTTGAACCAACAAGTGAAGCAATTGTAAGCGGACCAACTCTTCCGGCAAACATTAAAATTATTAAAACTAATTTTCCATAAATTGATAATGATGCTGTAATTCCAGTCGATAAACCAACCGTACCAAAGGCAGAAACTGTTTCAAAAAATAATTGCATAAATTCATCACTGTTCGAATTAAAAGGAATATTTTCCATTTCGGTAATTGTTAAAACAAAAGATGAGATTACAATTATTGTAATTGCAAATGCTAAAATAATTACAGTTTTTGAAATTACTTGAAAAGGAAGACTTGTAAATTTTAGATTAACATTTCGGGAATCTTTTACTCTTGAACGAATGAATGCAATAATAACTGCAACCGTTGTTGTTTTAACACCGCCTCCCGTGGATGCTGGTGAAGCCCCGATAAACATTAAAGTAATAATCGCAAATATGGAAGGCATAGAAAAATTATAAATATCAATTGTATTAAAACCTGCTGTTCTTGACGTGACCGAATGAAAAATTGAAGTCATAATTTGTGTTTTCAAATCCATTTCTTTTAATGCAACATTATGATCAAAGATGAAAATTAAAATTCCTCCTATCAGAATTAAAAATAAAGAAACTTGCAAAACAACTTTTGTATGTAATGATAATTTTCTGAGCCCGTGCTTTTTCCCAATTGAATTTTTTAATTCGTACAAAACAATAAACCCAATTCCTCCAAGAAAAATTAATACTGATATAACAATGTTGATAAAATAATCCGATTGATATTCAACCAAATTTGTTGCAAAGTTACTAAATCCAGCATTGCAAAATGCTGATATTGAGTGAAAAATTCCGGCAAAAAGTGCATCATAAAACGGCATGTAAAAATTAAATCTAACCGTTAATAATATTGCACCAATTGATTCAATTACAATTGTATAAATAAATACAGATTTAAGTAATGATTTTAAATCCCTAGTATTAAAAAAAGAAATTGTTTCTTGAATTATTTCACGGCTGCCAATTCCAAATTTTCCTTTAAGAAAAAATAGAAAAAGTACGGAAAAAGACATTACGCCTATTCCGCCTAATTGCATTAAAGCTAAAAGAATAATTTTTCCAATAAGTGAAAATTTTGTTGCTGTATCAACAACCGTTAATCCGGTTACACATGTTGCAGAAGTAGATGTAAAAAGAGAATCAATAAAAGAAATGTCTTGTCCTCTTAAAGAAAACGGCTGCATTAAAAGTATTGCGCCAATCAACATTACAGCAATAAAAGAAAATACCAAAAATGCTTGCGGGCTGAATTTATGAACAAAACTATCATATAAATCTAAAAATTTCTGCATGTTATTTTAATTCAATCCTCTTTTATTTAGCAATGGATTTATTGATGGATCGGCACCTCTAAATTTTCTATATAATTCCATTGAATCTTCCGAACCACCAGATGCCAAAATAAATTGTCTATATTTTTTTGCTAAATCCGGATTATAAACATCGCCAGAATTTACAAAAGTATCAAACGCATCTGAATCTAAAACTGCCGACCAAATATAGCTGTAATATCCGGATGAATAGGAGCCGGAAAAAATATGTCGGAAATATGTACTTCTGTAACGTGGAATAATTTCGCTTATCAAACCAATTTTACTCATTGACTCTTTTTCAAATTGATCAACATTAATATTTTTTTCTTCAGAAATTGTATGCCAATCCATATCCAAAAATGATGCGGCTAAATATTCTACGGTTTCAAATCCTTGATTGAACAATTTTGCATTTTCTAATTTTTTGATTAATTCATCCGGAATTATTTCTCCGGTTTTAAAATGTTTTGCATAAGTTTTTAAAACATCGGGATGCAAAGCCCAATTTTCCATTACTTGAGATGGAAACTCAACAAAATCTCTCGGGGTTTCAGTTGCTGCAACAGATTCGTAAGTACAGTTTGAAAGCAATCCGTGAAGTGCATGACCAAATTCATGAAATAATGTATTAACTTCATCTAAACTTAATAGCGCCGGTTTACTGGAAGTTGGTTTGGAAAAATTTCCAACATTATAAATTATGGGCGAAATCATTTTTCCATCTTTTTTAAATTGCCTGCGGAATTCATCCATCCAAGCTCCGCCGCGTTTGCTTGCCCGCGGAAAATAATCCGTGTATAAAATTCCAATATGATTTCCATCTTTTTCTTTCACTTCAAAAACTTTTACATCGGGATGATATTTTGGAACATCATTTCTTTCTTCAAATTGAATTCCCCATAATTTTGTTGCTAATCCAAAAACTCCGTTAATTACATTTTCCACTTTGAAATACGGGCGCAATTGTTCTTCATCCAAATCATATTTTGCCTTTTTTACTTTTTCTGCATAAAACCACCAATCCCAAGCTTCCAACTGAAAATTTTTTCCTTCGGCAAAAATTAATTTCTGCATTTCGTCTCTTTCAGTTGTGGCTCTTTTCAATGCCGGTTTCCAAAGTTTATTTAGCAAATCATATACATTTTCGGGAGTTTTTGCCATTTGTTCTTCAAGCACAAATTCAGCATGATTTTTGTATCCAAGAATTTTTGCTCGTTGCAATCTTAAGTTTGCAATTTTTATAATTAAATTTTTATTATCGAGAGAATCGTTATTATCACCTTGCATAAAATAAGCTTTGTAAATTTTTTCTCTAAGATTTCTTTTTGTAGAATATTGTAAAAACGGAATCATGCTTGGCTTTTGAAGTGTAAAAATCCATTTATTTGGTTTACCATTTTCTTTTGCGGTTTCTGCTGCGGTGGAAATTACACTTTCCGGAAGTCCTTCCAAATCATTTTTATCTTCAATTATTAACTCAAACTTATTTGTTTCCTTTAAAACATTATCACCAAATTTCAGATTAAGCAAAGCCAATTCTTCATTTATTTTTCTGAATTCAATTTTTTGTTTTTCATCTAAATTTACTCCGCCGCGAACAAAATCTTTATAATATAATTCCAATAATTTTTGCTGTTCCGTATTTAAATTAAATTTTTCTCTGTTATCATAAACATCTTTCACTTTTGCAAATAACTTTTCATTTAGATTAATATCATCTTCATGTTTTGTTAAAACCGGAGTAATTTCTTCAGATATTTTTTGAATTTCTTCACTGCTCATCGATTCTTCCATTGCAGAAAAAATTCGATTCACTTTTTTCAGTAATTCACCGGATTGATCCAAAGCAACAATTGTATTTTCAAAATTTGGTTTTTGGGAATTATTAATAATTAGCAGAATTTCTTCATCGTGAATTTTTAACGCTTCTTTATACGCCGGCAAATAATGATCATTTTTAATTTCATCAAACGGAGGAGTTCCAAACGGAGTTTTCCATTCGGTTAAAAAAGGATTTTCTTCTTTCTCTGTTTTTGTATTTTGATTGCAAGCTGAAATTAAAAGTAATGAACTAAGAAAAATCATAATTCTCCCAATAAACATTTTCTCTCCAAAAAATGATTTAGTAAATAATTTAGTGTGGTTAAATTAAGAAAATAAAGTGAATTTTGATGATTAATGAAATCTAAATAGATCTCCTTAAAATTGAATTTGTCGTAAATCAATACGTATATTTCAAATTATTTTGCCAATGTCTTTTTATATAACTCAACATATTTCTTTGCAGAAGTTTCCCACGAATAATCTTTTATCATACCGTTCATTTGTATTTGATGCCAAACAGGTTTATTGTGAAAATCATTAATTGCTCTTTTTATTGCATGAATAAAAGCATTTGCGGAATATTCATAAAAAGAAAATCCATTTCCAATCGATTGCCCATATTCATTAAATTCATTCCAATCTTGCACAGTATCTGCAAGTCCACCTGTTTTTCTAACAACCGGAACTGTTCCATATTTCAATGAATAAATTTGATTTAAACCACATGGTTCATACTGCGAAGGCATTAAAAAAATATCTGCACCTGCTTCAATTTGATGTGCGGCTTCTTCACTATAACCGAAATATGCACCAATTTTATGTGGAAAATATTGAATTGCATCTCTAAAAATATCTTCATAATATTTTGATCCGCTTCCCAGTATAACAATTTGTGCATCGAGATTAAGCAATTGTGGAAGTGCTTCTACTAAAATATCTACCCCTTTTTGTGAAACCAATCTTGATACAATTCCCATTAATGGAACGTTTGGATTGAATGGCATTTCTAATTTACTTAATAAAAATTCTTTGTTTTTTATTTTACCACTTAAATCATTCATCGAATATTTATGCGGAATATATTTATCAACTTCAGGATTCCAAACTTCATAATCAACGCCGTTTATAATTCCGTAATAATCATTATATCTTTGCAATAAATAATTATACATTCCGGCACCATATTCCGGAGTGAGTAATTCCTTTGCATAAGTTTCGCTTACAGTATTTATTACATCCGAAAATAAAATTGCTGCTTTCAAAAAGTTTGAATCATTTTCGTGAACTAAAACCCCATTGTTATCAAAAAGATATTTTGGCAATTCTGCGCGCTTGTAAGATTCCAAAGAAAATCTTCCTTGGTAACCAATATTGTGAATTGTAAAAACCGTTTTTGTTTTATGAAATAAACTATCCCAACTGTAATTTTCTTTTAGAAAAACCGGCAGTAATCCGGTTTGCCAATCATTTGCGTGAACAATATCCGGCGCCCAGCCCAGCTTTTGCATAATTTGAATTACGGCTTTTGAGAAAAGAATAAATCTTTCATCTTCATCCCAATCTTCCGTATATATTTTGCTTCTGTGATAAAAATTTGGATAGTGCACAAAATACGCATCAACATTTGAGTGGGGAAGTTTTCCATAAAAAACGTGAACGCTATGCTGATAACCACCAGTGGAAATTTTCATTTCACCAATTAAGCTATCATAATGATGACCATATTCATGTTCATTCACTTGATAATATTTTGGCATAAAGACTTTAACTTCATGACCTAATTTTGCTAATTCAATTGGCAAAGTTCCGCTCACTTCTCCAAGTCCGCCGGTTTTAGCAAACGGAATTATTTCACTTGATGCAAATGCTATTTTCATAAAATTATCTTTTTTTGTTTTGCAAAAATAATGATTTAAATAATTAATCTTCCGATTTTATTCTAACGTCAACAGCAAATAAATTATTTTGTTCATCAACAATAATTGGATTAAAATCAAACTCCAAAATTTCTTCATTTTCAATCAACATTTTTGCAGACGAATAAATTAAACTTTTCACTTTTTCCAAATCAATACTTTTTTCACCGCGCACGCCTTTTAAGATTTTTCCAATTTTCGTATTCTCAATAATTTCAGACATATCATTTTCATTTAAGTATGCAGATTTAATTTTCGTATCTTCAAAAACTTCAACGTACTTTCCGCCGGAACCAAATATTATTATTGGTCCAAATGATGAATCTCTAAATCCACCGATTAGCAATTCGTGTTTGGTTTTTATAAATGACTGAATTAAAAATTTTTCAACTTCAATATTATTTTTTTTGAATGATGATATTATTTCATCAATTGCAGATTTTAATTCTTCATAATTTTTGATATTCAATTTCACAGCATTTAATTCAGATTTGTGAATTGCCTTATCAGATATACCTTTAACAACAATTGGAAATGTAAATTTAGAATTTACAATTTCTGTTTCATTCAATAATTTTTGTTCAACAATTGGAATTTTATATTTCTTACAAAGTTCGAAAATTTTATTTTGATCGAGAAATTTTCCTTCAACGGTCGTATTTATAAAATTATTTTTCTTTCCGGCAAAATCATATTTATTGTTTTTCTTTTCTTCAAACAATAAAATGTTGGAAATTATTTCTGCCGGATCTTCTGGATTTCTGAAAATCGGCAATTTATATTTTGATTCAGATTTATACTTTTCCCAAAACTCTGGCAAAGGCATACAAACTTGATAAATTGGTTTTTCTGACTTTATGGAATTTACAGATTCAATAACTTCAAATGCATTTACCATTACGGGTTCTACAAAAATTGAAATTACCGCATCTACATTTTCATCTTGAAGAATTACTTCAATTACATTTTTATAACTTTCCGGATTGCCGCCGGGTAGTAAATCTATTGGGTTATTTACACTTCCTTCCGGATGAACAATTTCTCTTAATTTAATTTTTGTACTTTCTGAAATTTGAGCGAGATTTAAATTTCTTTCTTCTAATTTATCAACAGCTAAAATTGCGGGTCCGCCGGCGTTTGTGATTACCACAATATTTTTTCCTTTTGGAATTGAAAAATTCTCAAAACCCTTTGCTGCATTGAATAATTCACTTAAATTTTTTACTCGTATAATTCCAAATTGATTTAAAAGCGAATCAACAATTTTATCATTGCTGCTTAAAGCTCCAGTATGCGAACTTGCGGCTTTCATTCCGGCTTTGGTTTTGCCGGCTTTTAAAATTATAACCGTTTTTTTTGTTTTTGCAGAATTTAAAATATTTAGAAATTCGAAACCATTTTCAAAACTTTCCAGATACATTGTGATAACTTTAACAGTGTCATCCTCAAGCCAGAATTGAAGTATATCGTTTTCAGAAACATCGGCTTTATTTCCTACACTAATAAATTGTGAAAACTTAATATTTGTTTCAGTTAATGAATTTAAAACCATTGCACCAAGTGCGCCGCTTTGTGAAAGAAATGAAATACTTCCGGGCTGCGGTTTTTCTCCAACGAATGTTGCATTTAGTTTTACATTTTCTAAAGTGTTGATTATGCCCATGCAGTTTGGACCAACCAATCTAATATTATTTTCTCTAACTTTTTTAAGAATTTTTGCTTCGTGAATTTTTCCTTCTTCGCCGGTTTCTTTAAATCCCGCAGTGATTAAAATTATTGATTTAATATTTTTTTCAATCAACTCATCAATTGATTTTTCCACAAATTGTTTTGGAACTACAATTATTGCCAAATCAATATTTTCGGAAATATCAGAAATTGTTTTATAACATTTAAATCCTAAAATGCTTTCTGATTTTGGATTTACGGGAAATATTTTACCGGTATAATTATTATCCTTTATCGATCTCAGAATTTCATAACCAATACTTTTTTCTTTAGATGAAGCTCCGGCAATGCAAATTGAATTAGGATAAAAGAAATTTTTAATTTCGGGATTCATAAAGTTTTCTATGAATTTATGATTGATTGAATTTTATCTAATCTGATTTTTACGTTATTTACTAACAAAAACTCGGCTTTGTTTTCGGAAAATATATTTTGAATTGTTCCTTCGATTTCTTCTGTCGATTGATTTTCGGTAAGATATTTTATTTTAACCTTTGATTTTGATAATGCGAGATTTTCCAATCGATCAAATAAATTGCAGCTTATTCTTTGATATTCCACAAACACTCCATTTTAACTTTTTAAAGTTATAAAGAGTATTTGTATTAAACATCTGCAAATTTCAAAATCTGTTTCAAATGTGGTTATTAAAATACACTCCCAAAAAGAGTAAGATTAAGAATAAGATTATGATTAAGAAATTTTAAAGTATTGCAAGATGTTGTTTGTGGTAATTTTTAAATATCAAAATAAAGACTTTATTCTAATCATAAAACCAAGTGAAATACTCACTGTTTCATACATTACAAAATCTTCTTTTAATAATTTTGAAGCAAAAATTATTTGTCCCTGAAATTTAAAATATGGTCCGCCTAATCTTTCAAATATTGCCGGCTCAAAGAAAATACTGCTTGGTTTTCCGGTAAATTCAAAGTTTTCAAATTTATATTTGGTGAATTCTAAATAAGCAAATCTAAATGCAATTCCTCCTTCAAAAAATTTCATTTTACTTCCTACATCGCCTTGAATAAACATTTTGTAAAATTCACCTTCGGCATAAGTTTTATCTTTCGAAAAAATATTATAATTATCCAATGCTGATGAATTTCCCAAACCGCCGCCACCAAAAATTTCTAAAACCATTGTCTCGTTGAATGGATAATAATATCCAAATGCTGTTTCATAATAATTGAGTTTATTCTGTGGATTATTTGCGTTTATTCTTTTTTTATCTTTTGCATTAATATTACTTTCACGATTTTCAGTATTTATTTGTACTGCAAAATTATCAAATATTGAATAAGCACCTTGAAAATTAATTCCATTTGTGCCGTAATTTGCATTAATTATTGCTTCGTCTTTTTTAGTAAAAAGTGGTACATTTACAATATTAGGAACGTAAATCGGAGCACATGAATTAGGTTTAATAGTGAAAAACACAATACAACTTTATGTTTTATTTTCATTTTGTTAATGTTTTTAGTAAAAAGTTTTTTATAAAATTCATTGTTTTATTAAAACTAAAAGACTTTTCATTAAGTCTAAAACCAGTGTTAAAAATAATTTTAATTATTAAAATTATGTTATTTCAATTTAAAAAAGTATTTAAAAAATTACTTGTCTTTGCCTTCCATACAGTAATAGAAACTTACAAGTCATCTAGTGGCTGATGAATATGAAATAAAACATATTTAGCATATTATTTGTTTTGATTATCTTGCAAATTAAAAATTCAAAAAGATAATTTGAGAAAAATATGTCGAGATTTATAAAATATATTTTGTTTACAATTATAATTTTTCAAATGACCAACTGCTCAAACAATAAAAAAATTGCGGATTTGGTTTTGTTGAACGGAAATATAGTTACGGTTGATTCCGCAAATGCTATTTCTCAAGCAATTGCAATTTCCGGAGATACAATTATTGCAATTGGAAAAAATGATGAAATAAAAAAATTAATCGGCTCATCAACAAAAGTTATTGATCTAAAAGGTCAAACTGCTATTCCGGGATTTATTGAAAGCCATGCACATTTTATT
Organism: Ignavibacteriota bacterium; assembly: GCA_016716225.1. NCBI lineage: Bacteria > Pseudomonadati > Ignavibacteriota > Ignavibacteriota bacterium. The sequence goes on from JADJWT010000001.1 coordinate 1,054,293, forward strand.
TCTACTGGTGAAGCTTTGCTGGAATTAGATTTATCAAACGCAAAAAATTGGGATGAAATAATTCTGCTTGCAAAAAATGCAGCGGAAAAATCTAAAATTGGCGAATGGATTATTGGAAGAGGATGGCATCAAGAAAAATGGAATTCAATTCCCGAAGATGCTGTTGAAGGCTTTCCCACACATAAAAAATTAAGCGAAGCTGTTCCAAATAATCCAATAATTTTTTCTCACGCAAGTGGACATGCAATTTTTGCAAATGCAAAAGCGATGGAAATTTCTAATGTTACAAATCTGACTCAAAATCCAGCTGGTGGAATAATAATAAAAGATAAAAATGGTTTTCCGACCGGAATATTTTTAGAAGATGCAGAAAAATTAATTACAAAAAAATACAATGAAGATTTGAACAAAAAATCTAAGCGAGAATTAAAAGATAAAATTAAAAAAGCAATAAAATTGGCAAATGAAGAATGCTTGAAAAACGGTATTACAACTTTTCACGATGCCGGAGAATCTTTTGAAAGTTTGAACATTATAAAAAATATGGTTGAAAATAACGAATTAGATATTCGTTTATATGTAATGCTCGGAGAAAATTATGTTGCGCTAAAAGATTCTTTAAGAAAATATTTTACAATCGGTTACGTAAATAATCATTTAACTGTCCGCTCAATAAAACTTTATATGGATGGAGCTTTGGGTTCGCGCGGGGCTTGGCTGCTTGAACCTTATTCGGATATGCCGAATCAATATGGAATGAATACAACAAGTTTGGATGAAATAAATTTAATCTGTAAAATTGCCGCAGAAAATGATTTTCAAATTTGTACTCACGCAATTGGCGATAAAGCAAATAGAGAAATATTAAATGTTTATGAAAATATTTTTAAAAATTATCCCGGCAAAAATTTTAGATGGAGAATTGAGCATGCTCAGCATATAAATCCAAATGATATTCCAAGATTTAATCAGCTTGGAGTAATTGCCGCAATGCAAGGAATTCATTGTACATCTGATGCGCCTTTTGTTGAAAAAAGATTAGGAAAAGATAGAGCAGAATCCGGAGCTTACGTTTGGAAATCTTTAATAAATTCCGGAACAATAATTTGTAATGGAACAGATTCGCCGGTTGAAAAATTAAATCCAATAAAAAATTTCCATGCAACCGTAACTAGAAAAACAAATGATGGAAATTTATTTTATGAAAATCAAAAAATGAGCAGATTGGAAGCTTTAAAATCTTACACAATTAACGGAGCTTTTGCAGCTTTTGAAGAAAATATAAAAGGAAGTTTAGAAATCGGGAAGCTTGCAGATATAACAATTTTATCTCAAGATTTGTTAAACATTTCCGATGACGAAATTCTAAATACTGAAATTATTTACACAATTGTTGGCGGTAAAATTCTGTATGAAAGAAAATGATATTTACGAAATAATCGAAAAAAATATTACTGAAGATGCAACCGTATTACAAAAAATTGAATTGCCGAATATTCAAAAAAATGTTAATGTATTTTTAAAACGCGAAGATTTAACACATCCGGTAATTTCCGGAAATAAGTGGAGAAAATTAAAATATAATTTAATTTACGCTAAAGAAAATGGATACAAAACTTTGCTTTCGTTCGGCGGAGCTTATTCAAATCACATTCATGCATTTTCTAAGGCGGGAGAACTATTTGGATTTAATACAATCGGAATTATTCGCGGTGAAGAAACTTTACCTTTAAATTCAACTCTTTCTTCAGCAAAAGAAAGCGGAATGAAAATAGAATATGTTTCAAGAACTGATTATAGAAAAAAACGTGAAAGTGATTTCATCGAAAATCTAAAAGAAAAGTTTGGTGATTTTTATTTAGTTCCCGAAGGCGGAACAAATAATTTAGCAATTAAAGGTTGTACGGAAATTATAAATAATATTAATATCGATTTTGATTATGTGGTTTCGGCATGCGGAACCGGAGGAACTTTATCCGGTTTAATTTGCGGATTAGACGGTAATAAGAAAGTTTTGGGAATTCCGGCTTTAAAAGGTGCAGATTTTCTTAACAATGAAATTGAAAATTATGTTTATAATTACACCGGAAAATATTTTAATAATTGGGAATTAAAACTTGATTTTCACTTTGGCGGTTTTGCTAAAATTGATAAACCTTTATTCGTGTTTATGCGTGAGTTTGAAAAAATAAATCAAATTAAAATTGAGCCAATTTATACCGCAAAAATGTTGTTCGCAGTAAAATCATTAATTGAAAATAATGAGATTACGGAACACTCAACGGTTATTGCTTTACATACCGGAGGTTTGCAAGGTAAAACCGGAATGCAACAAAAAATAAATAAAATTTTATCATAAATTATATTATAAAAAATATTTAAAAATCTAATTTGGAAGAATAATGAAATACTTAAATAAAATACTGTTAGCCCTTTTTGTGTTTAGTTTAACAATAATTGCACAAAATAATCCGCCAAGATTAAGTCCTAAATGTTATGTGGGACAAACAATTGGTTATACAAATGTAGAGATAAAATACGGATCGCCGGGAGTTAAAGACCGTAAAATTTGGGGCGAGCTTGTTCCTTATAATAAAGTTTGGAGAACTGGCGCAGACGAAGCTACAACTATTGAATTTGAAAATGATGTAATTATAAAAAATAAAATAATTCCCGCTGGAATTTATTCATTGTTCACAATTCCAAATGAAAAAGAATGGACAATAATTCTTAACAAAGTTTATGATCAATGGGGAGCTTTCAAATATGATCCGAAAGAAGATTTTTATCGATTTAAAACAACTCCAAAGCAAAATGAATTTACCGAAAGATTAAAATTTAGTTTCTATTATAAAGAACCTTATATTACTGAAGTTAGTATAAGATGGGAAAAAATAAAAGTAGCATTTGAAATAAATTCAGAAATAAAAAAGTAAATGAAAAATTTTGAAATTCCGGTTTATTATAAAAGCTCAATAATTCAGAAAATTAAAGAATTGAGAAAAAGTAAGGATCATTATAAAAAAGATTTTTCTCCAACAATTTTAAAATTTGATAATATCAAAATTTATTTAGCACGCCATTTCGGATTTTGTTACGGCGTAGAAAATGCTATAGAAATTGCATATAAAACAATTGAAGAAAATCCCGGTAAAAGAATTTTTTTGTTAAGTGAAATGATACACAATCCCGGCGTTAATGCTGATTTACAAACCAATGGAATTGAATTTATTCTTGATAATTTTGGAAACCAAATTATTGATTGGGATGAAATAACTGAAAATGATATTGTAATAATTCCCGCTTTTGGAACAACTTTAGAAACAGAAGAAATTTTACGCAATCGAAAAATTGATACTTTAAAGTATAACACAACTTGTCCCTTTGTAGAAAAAGTTTGGAAAAAATCTGATTTGCTTGGAAAGGAAAATTTCACCGTAATAATACACGGAAAAGCAAAGCACGAAGAAACCAAAGCAACTTTTTCACATGCAAAAGCAAATACGCCAAGCGTAATTATTAGAAATATTGAAGAAACGAAAATTTTATCAAAAATAATTTTAGCTGAAATTGATAAAAATGAATTCTACAAATATTTCGATGGAAAATTTTCTGTTGGATTTGATGTTGAAAAAGATTTGATTCAAATTGGAGTTGTTAACCAAACTACAATGCTGGCTTCAGAAACGCAAGATATTGCCGATTGCTTAAAAGATACAATGATAAAAAAATATGGCAGAGAAAATATTGATTCTCATTTTGCTGATACGAGAGATACTTTGTGTTATGCAACAAATGATAATCAGCAAGCTACAATTGAATTGTTAAAAGAAAATGTAGATTTGGCAATTGTCGTTGGCGGATATAACAGCTCAAATACATCTCACATTGTTGAATTGCTTGAAGAAAAATTCCAGACATATTTTATTTCTGATCAATCAAAATTAATTTCTAAAAAATTGATTAATCATTTTGATTACGGTACCAAAACAGAAATTTCTACCGAGAATTTTTTGCCGGAAAAAGAAATAATAAATATTATAATTACAAGCGGTGCATCTTGTCCGGATTCTGTTGTAGAAGCTGTGATGTTGAAATTACTAAGTTTTTATAATGTAGAAAATCCAATAGAAAAAATATTCTCTCAATATAGTTAACAAAAGACTCAATAAAAATTGAGTCTTTTGTTAAATTTTATTTACCAAATATCTATTCCCAATCTAAATATTTATCTTCTTGTAAAAGTTCTTGCATTCTTCTATTTATAATTTCATTTTTATTTTGCATTCTAACTTGTAAAGATTGTTTTAATTCTTTTAATTCTTGCTCAAGTCTTGCAACTTCTTGTTTTCTTTCTTCTTCTTTCTGATTAAATAATTCTGTTAACTGTTGTTTCAAATCATTTTTAATTTTTTCTTTTTCGGATTTATTTGCAGAATCATATTTTGATGCAAGAGATTCGGTTTTAACTTCCAACTCAAAAATTTTCTTTTCTCTATCTCGCGCTTCTTTCTCTTGTTTATTTACGAAAGGGAAATTCATATTCTTAAATTGTGATTCTCTCAGCAAATCAAAATATCTGTTTTTATTCACATTTTTAATATTCTTCAATTCCCTTTTTATTTCTTCCCTAACATTTTTTAATATTTCTTTTTCTTCTTCTTCACTTATCGTGTTAAAGTTTTGAAAATCGAAATCAAAATCATATACCGGCGGAGCTGGTGGCGCGGGAACTACTTCGTTTTCTTGCGCAGATAAATTCAACGAAATAAAAATTATTGTTACAAAAAATAAATATTTAATTTTTCCACTTTTCATTTTACACCTCTTTTATAATTCTTTACTATTAATTTCTTTTTTTAGTTCATCTATATTATTTCCAATATAATTTAGATTCTTATCAACATTTTCTGACGCAAATCCATATTTAGAATATCTTTTGTAATCTTCATCTTTTGCGAGTTTTAATAATGTTTCAACTTTGTTAACTTGATTTTCAAAATATTCCGGATTCCACTCAAGCAATTCGCTGTTTATTGTTTTGCTGAATTTATTAACCGGATTTGGTCTGTTTGAAATTATTGATATTATTACTGCAGCAACAATTAAGAAACTTGCAAATGCAATTTTTCCAAAATTGAATTCAGTTTCACTTGCAAAAATATTTGAGAAAATCTGCTTTGCTTTTTCAACAAATGATTTTTTCTCAATTGCTTTTTCTATCATTAAATCAAACTTATTTTCATCAACATTAATTTGATTAGAAAATTTATATTCATTTGAAATTGATAAATATTCATCCAAATATATTTTGAGAGATGGATTCTTTTCAATTTTTTCATCCCAAAATAATTTACGTTTTTCGTCAAGTTGATTATCAAGATATAACCAAACTTCTTTTTCAAAATCTTTATATAACTGATCTTCGTTGTGGTTCATCTTCTTTTGCCAATTGTTTTTTAATTTTTTTTACTGCATAGTGCATATGACTAATAACAGTATTTAACGGCTCATTTATTGCAACAGAAATTTCTTTAAAAGTTAATTCACCGTGCTGTCTTAATAAAAAAACCGATTTTTGTTTTTCTGTTAAATTTTCTACCGTACGATTTATAATTTCAATTCTTTCTTTTTTTACAAAATCTTCATCCGGTCTTGCAAAACTTTCTAAATCATTGTTTTCATTTATTGCCAAAATATTTGTTTCGGTTTTTCGTTTTCTTAAAGAATCCATTGCAACATTGTGCGCAATTGTAAAAAGCCATGACGAAAATTTTTGCTGATTATTATATTTTTTCAAACCTTTCCAAACTTTTATTAATGTTTCTTGAAACATTTCTTCGGCTTCAAATCTTGTACTGCTAAATCGCCAAAAATATCCAAACAGTTGAATTCTATAAATATTTATCAACTGCTTAAAAGCTGTTCCGTTTCCTTTTAAACATTTATCTAAAAGTTCATTTTCAAGCATAAGTTTTTCATCTTTCTGCTTATGTAAACGAATTAAATTTGTTTTTATTGTATCGAGATTTGAATTTTATTTAAAATACCTAATTATAAATAATTAGGCACTTTAAATGTAGAATTAAGTGAAATGAATCTATTTTGATATTTGTTTGAATTTATAAACGTGTGTTGTGTTTCCTAATGGAATAAATAGTTTTACATATTTTGCGTAAGAAAAAATCGGTACTAATAATATTCCTTGAACTGATTCTTCCGAATCAAGATTTGTAATTCTTAAAACATCATTTTTCCAAAAATCTTTTTGATTCTCAAAATAATTTTTGTCCTCACTATAAGAAATTTCTTCATTTATTTGATTATCAGCAAATATTGCAACATTTTCTGCAACTTCTTCAACATCATTATCTTCATCATCAGCTAAATCTACAATTGTACTTAAAAGAGAAAATGCAATATTTAATCCGGTTGCGACATTGTGATCGGTTTCTCTGTTCTCAATATCTTCATTTATTTTACTAATTTGATTTTCCGGATCTAAAGCAAAATAATTTTCTTTATTTATTGGCTTTCTATCTTCGTTATAAACTCTGAAATAAACTTCTTTTGGATCAACCGTAATTTTTTCACCGCTTTTGTTGTAAACGTATAAATCCAAAACATATTCTCTTTGTGAACTTTCTTCAAAAGTTAAAGATGAAAATGCAATGCTGTCTTCTTTTTCAATTATTTGCCTTCCCATTTCCAATTTTGATTCTTCATCCGGAAAAAGTGAATACAGTGTTGATGAGCAATTTGTTAAGCCAAATAGGAATGTGAAACTTAATAGTAAATTTTTTACAGTTTTCATAAATCACCAATGTTGATATTTGTAATTATGATTTCAACAAAAGTGCCAATAATTAATTTGAATTTGGTGAAGAATTTATTACTGAAAAAATGAATTTGTCTAATTTAAAATAAATTATGTTTTGTAAAATGGACAGAAATAAATGAATTTGTTTTGAGGACAAAAAGTGCTTTTTTACTTTTTCTTAAATCCGTAGTGTTCTTTGTATTTATAAACATGATATGCGGCTAAACCAATTGCAGCAGCGGCATTTGTATATCCTAAAATATCACCAACAACTCCTAAATCATTTTTGTTCAATCCTTTTTTGTAAATCTGCAAACTTTGATTTATATTATTTCTTAACTGCATTATAGAAATTGCTTCGGTCTGAGGAATTTGTTCCTCAAAATTTGGTAAAATTAATTGGGAATGTGGATCTTCATAAATTGGCATTTTAAAAGAGAAGAGCGGAGAAATGTAAAGTGAATTATCATTTAGTCGAAGTTTATATTCTGATATATTTTTTATTGAATCTTGATTTGTGTTGCTTTGTGCAAAAGAAACTAATGATGAAAAAATTAATATTGTGAAAATCAATTTTGATAAATTCATATAAGACTTCATGCAATTTATTTATTATTTTCAACATTATACATTTCAAGAATGTTTTTTGATCCCGCACCAAGGCTAATAATTGTTTTCATTGCTAAATCAATTGGATAATTAATTTTATGCACATATTTTGCCGGAAGATGATATGTAAACCCAGCAGTAGGCGCCGGTCCCGATGGAATAAAAACCGTAAACCATCCGTTTGAATGTTCGTCTGTAATAAATGCGGTTGTTAAAGTTTCATTTCCAAATAAATTTATTAACGCAACTCCGGAAAAAAGATTTTTTTGACTTCCGAAAAGTTGAACAATTGTTTCTTTAATTATCCTGTAACCCGGAACTTTTTTTAGAATATTTTCTTCAAATAAATTGTATGCAAAATTTCCGTAGCGAGTTCTCACAAATAATCCGAGCAAAAAACAAATTCCTAAAAAAATTATTATTGAAATTAAAAGAGCCAAATATTCATGAATTTTTGTTGTTTGAACAAGTATTGATGAGATTGGATTTAAATTTTCTGACACAAATTCAAAAATCCAATTTATTGTAATTGCTAAAATTACAAGTGGAAGAAAAATTAAAAATCCACCGATAAATGTTGTTGAAATAAATGATTTTACTCTAATCACCAAACACCTCAAGAAAATATTTTCGCATTCTTAAAATATTAAATTTATTCATCTTAATTGCGTTTAGATAAATTCATTTTAAAAATATAAAGGCTTTCACCAAGATTGATAAAAGCCTAATATTTATTTTAGATTTAAAGACGCAATCTTTTAAAAAGATTGCACCTTTGATTTTCATTTAATTTGTGGAAACTTCGAAAACATTATTTCCTTCAATGCTATCCGGTATATGTTTATCGCCGACAATTACTTTGTTTAATTTTTTATTGCTCTCAATATTTATCGAAATTGAATGATTTCCATCTTTCCAAACATTTGCAGATTTTTCAATTGTTTCATTTGTTCCGTCATCAAATTCAAAAATAACTTTTACGTTTGTGGGAATGTTTCCAAGTTTTACAACTTTTACGGAAATTTTTCCGTAAAGATTTTCCACATTTTCTATTGTCAAATCGGGATAACCAAATTCGTAAAACCAAGGTTTCCAAAACCATGATAAATCCTCTTTTGCAACTTCATTAATTGTATTAAAGAAATCCAACGGAATCGGATGTTTACCAAACCATCTGTTTATATATTCCAGAATTGCTTTTTTGAAAAGTTCATCACCTAATAATTCTTTTAATTGATAATATGCAACTGATGGTCTATCATAAAATCCAGTTCTTGAAAATGTAGTTAAGTGAGAATATGAAACAACCATTGGCGGAAGCTCTGCTTCTCTTCCCGCGGTATTTTGAAATCCATCAACTTCACCTTTTAAATAATCATGTGATGGAACAAATTTATCTACTACATCTCTTGGAAGAAACGATGCCCAGCCTTCATCCATCCAAGCATATTTTCTTTCGTTCGTTCCCATCATAAATGGAAAATAATTGTGCGCAATTTCATGGAAAATTAATCCAACATGATTTGCTAATTTTTCCGGCGCTCCGTCATTTGCCATCATCGGAGTTTCCATTCCGCCGCCTTTATTTCCGTTGCAGTAAGATGTTACATGAGAATACGGATATGGAAATCCCGGAAATTCATATGATAAATATTTAATTGATTCACGAGAATATTGTGCGGCGTTTTCATAGTGAATTGTTCCGTCTTTATATACAACATCTGTTAGAGCTCTTCTTCCGGTTTGGTTATCTACAATTACACTTGCTCCATCCCAATTATAGCTTTTGCTTAACGCGAATGAAAAATCCGTAACATTATTTGCAACAAAGTGCCAAATATTTTTTTTATTTTCTGAAGTTACTGATCCTTTTTTATAATCTTCTTGTGTAACAATTCTGATTGTTTCATCAGAAATTTTTGCTTTTTCATATTTATCAAAAATATCTTTTCTTAAAACTTTATCTGCATTTTGAAGTTCACCGGTTGCCCAAGCCAAAAATCCCGCGGGAATTTTAATCTGTATATCATAATTATTAAAATCATTATAAAACTCAACCGTACCTTGATAATCTTGATTATCCCAACCGTCAATATCATCAAACACAGCAATTTGCGGATACCAATATGCAACAAAGAAATTTCCGTCTCCGTAATTTCCCATTCTAATTTTAAAATCATTTGGAATTACAAACTGCCATTTAATTTCCAAACTCAGTTCAGAGTTTGGTGGAAGAATTTCTTTTAATCTCACATTTAAATTTGTTGAACCTCTAAAAACATTTTTGCTTGTATCGCTTAAATCATAAGATTTATTATTTACAATTAACTCTTTTAATTCAACGCCATTATTTAAATGTTTTGCATTTACATACCAATTTCTTGAGGCATTTGTTTTTGCAATATCTTGATAAAGTCTTATTACAATTCTTTTTAGTGAATCCGGACTATTATTATAATATTTAATTTTTTCCTCGCCAATAAGCAAACCTGTTTCTGTATTTACTTCAACATTAATTTTATAATCACTTTTGTTTTGCCAATAATTTTTTCCTGGTAAACCGTTTAATGTTCTCGTTTCATTTTTAATTGCATCTTTAATTTCAAATGGCATATAAAGCGAATTTGTCTGTGAATAAATTTGCGAAGTAAAAAATGCAAAAATTAGAAGTAACTTTTTCATCGAATATTTTTCCTTGAATGATATTTTATAAACTATATTTTAGAATCTTCATCAGACTAAATTAAATTGTTTTGTGTATTCACTTTTCTATTTTAATCGATTCCGGTATGTTTCGATAATCCGTTGGCTAATGGACAGCAACCGGAATGACAATTATTTTTTCTTTTTAACTTTATTATTTCTTTACGTCTCTACGTTTACGCGTCTCAACGCATTTATTTCAATCAATTTTAAATTTGTGATCAAGATTAGAAATTCTGTTTGTTAAATTTTCCAACAGATTTACCATTTTAACAATTTTAACAAAATTTATTTTTTCAACATCATCAGTCGGTTTATGATAATCTTCATTCATATAATCATAAAAGAATGCAATTGGAATTCCTTTTTCTGCATAATGAATATGATCGCTTCTATAATAAAATCTATTCGGATCATTCGGATCATCAAATTTGTAATTTAGATAAAACTTCGATGAATTTTCATTTGCTTCTTCAACTAAATTTCCTAATTCTTTGCTAAGTTTACTTGCACCAATGCAGTAAATGGAATCTTCACTTTCTCTTCCAACCATATCAATATTTATGTAAGAAATAATTTTATCAATAAAATTATTATGACTTGTTAAATACTCAGCACCTTTTAATCCTTTTTCTTCTCCAGTATGAAAAATTATTAACACCGGTCTTTCATTATTTTTCGATTGAGCTAATTTTCTTGCAGTTTCCAAAATTGTTACTGTGCCAGAACCATTATCATCAGCTCCGTTATAAACTTGATTTCCCTTAATTCCTTCATGATCATAATGCGCGCCAATTGCAACAAACTCATTTTGTAATTTGGGATTATTGCCTTCAATTATTCCGATTACATTTCTCGCAATTTTTGTCTCACTGGAAACTTTATAGTTTAGTTTAACTTTTGCATTGAGCTCAAAAGTAATTGGGTTTTCAAGATTATTTTTTAAGAATTCAAAATTATATTTTTCATTTACCAATATTGATTTTGCAGCATTTTCATTTAACACAAGTGATGGAATATCTTTTTGATCTTCCGAAATTATTTCTTGCTCAAGAAAAAAATTTTTCGATTTTCCCATTTGTCGAATAAATTCCCAATAGCTCAACAATTCATCATCGGCAATACTAATCATTGCAACCGCGCCTTTTTCTTTTGCAATTTTACTTTTTGCATTTGATCTTTTAAATTTTCTAACTGAACTTTCACTTAAAATTTCTTTTCCATCTTTTTTAGGTGTTCCAACCAAATACAAAATTACTTTTCCGTTAACATCAACATCTTTATAACTATTATAATTATCTTCTTCAGATTCAATTCCATAACCGACAAAAACTATATTAAAAATTTTATTAGCACTTTTTTCCGAAGGAAGTGATCTTGAAAAAAATATAATATCTGTTCCGTTTTCATAAATTATTTTTGAACTGTCTTCAAATTGAAAAGCAAGATTTGCACCTTCTTCAAAACTTTCAACAACAATATTGAAATTTTGAAAATAGGTTCCGTTATCTCCAAAAGGTTTAACGCCATATTTTTCCAATTCTTCAGAAATAAATAACGATGCTAATTTTTCTCCTCGTGAACCGAATTCTCTTCCTTCTAATTCATCAGAAGCAAGAAATTCTAAATTTGATTTTACGTAAGTGTAAGAATTTGTATTTACAATTTCTTTCTGCGAAAAAATTAACTGTGCAGATATAAAAAATATTAGAAATGAATTTATTTTAATTTGTGTTTTCAATTATTCACCTTAAAGTTTATTCAAATTTATTTAACCGCCTTTTTCAAAAAATCATTCATTGGCTGAACGATTAATGAAAGTTTTACCAAATCATCTGCTAAATTTTTGCTTAAGATTTTGTTCTGCGGAAGTTTGTGAAAATAATAAAATTGTTTATTTGCAATTAACGGTTGAACTTTTGCAGCTTCTTTAAATTCTGCTGGAAGCACTTTATTTTGTTCACCTTGTATGGTTTTAAAATATTTTTTAAAATCTTTTTCATTCAAAAGTTTATTAAATTCATTTAGATGCGATACAATATAACTTCTTGTACTGTAAATTTGCTCTTTGGTCATTTCATAAATGCCGCTGTAAAAATTTAATTCATTTGCTTTTATCTCAATATAAACACCTGGATCTCTAAAATTTTTTCTTCCGCCGTTTGCAATAATTGCAGAAACTTGGTTTTTGTAAGGAGTTTTATCTTTGCTGAATCTTATATCGCGGTAAATTCTAAAAATTGCTTCTTCCGGAGTTATATTTAAATTTTCATCAATTTCTTGAAATTTATAAATCATGTGCTGAATAAAATTTTCAAACGGAATTTTTACAAATTTTTCATATCGTGGTTTATTAGACGTGAACCATTCACGATTGTTATTTTTTTCCAACTCGCTCATAAATTCTATAAATTCTTTATTAAAAAAGTTCATATAATTCTTCCTTTATTTATTATTTTCTTTCCAAAAAAATTAGTAAATCATTTAGATAAAAAACCAAAAATTATTTTAACTTTTTAATGAATTTTCTTGCTAAAAAGAAACCTCTGAAAAATATAAATTTTTGTCATGCTGAACCTACTTGCAGTAGGCAAGCTTGTTTCAGCATCAAGAAAATTAGATTTTGAAATAAAACTTGCCGGACGGCAGTCCGGTTCAAAATGACAAACATTATGATTTACAATACTGTGTAATTTTTCAAATGTTATTAAAAAGTAGTTTTTCTAAGAATTTCTATAAATATTGCGATAATAAACTAAATTTATGCTATTGTTACTTTAAAAAGTAGAAAACTTAAATGTTACTTAAAAAAATAGATAAAAATGAATTAATACCAATTTCTGTGAGCAAAGCAGAGAAAGAAAATGAACTTCCTCCGTTTTCCACATCATTTAATATAAATGAACTTAACAAGCTTATTGTTGAAAATTCCCATGACGGAATAATTGTTATTGATGAAAAATTTAAGGTTGAATATGCCAATAACCAAATTTTTGAACTTACCGGTTTACCAATAGATTCAATTTTAAATCAAGATTTTAGCAAATTTTTTAATACTGCAAAATTATCTACATTTTTAAATGAATTCATTTACGATGCAAAAGATAAACTTCTCGATTCTGCAATTGAAGTTCCAATTTTCACCAAAAATGATCAAGAGAAAATTTTAGAGATAAGAAAAACAAAAATTATTAATTCTGATGGAAAAATTAAAATATTACTGAATTTTAAGGATATAACACAAAGTAAACGATTTGCCGAAGAGATTAAACAATCAGAAGAAAAATTTAGATCAATAGTAGAAAATTCTCATTTGGGAATTGTAATTATTGATATGGATTATAAATTCGAATATGTAAATGATCAATTTTGTAAAATTCTTCATTCAACAAAAGATAAATTAATCGGAACAGATTTTAGAAAAATATTATCAAAAGATTCGGTTGAATTGGTTTCCGAAAGATATAAAAAAAGACAGATGGGAATTGATGTTCCTTCCGAGTATGAAATAAAATTACTAAGAAATGATGGTGAAGAACGAAATGTAAAATTAAGTTCATCGATTGTAAATTTTTCTGGTAAAATTAAAACCATTGCTCAACTTTTAGATATTTCTGAAATAATTAAAAAAGAAAAACTTCAGACAGCAATTTTAAATATTTCGCAAGCCGTAAATGAAGTTTATAATCTAAAAGAATTTTTAAAAAAGGTTAGAGAAGAACTTGCCTCTATTCTTGATACTACAAATTTCTACGTTGCATTATATGATAAAAATTCCGACGCTTATCATTTTCCGTATTTTGTTGATGAATTTGATAATTATGATGAACTTACTCAACTTGAGTTAAAAGACAGTTTAACAGATTACGTTAGAAGAAAAAAGAAAGCAGTTCTTGTAAATAGTAAAATGCAAACCATTTTGGAAAACGAAGGTGAAATAAAAGGTGTGGTTGGCAGTAATTGTCCCGTTTGGCTTGGCGTTCCGTTAATTGTAGATAATCTTGCAGTTGGTGTAATTGTGGTTCAAAATTATTACAATGAAAATGCATATAATGAAACTGATTTAGAATTACTTAAAATAATTTCTGAAAATGTAAGTTCTGCAATTTGGAAAAAACAAATTGTTGATAAATTAACTGAAAGCGAATTACGTTACCGCGATTTTATTTCAAGAAGTTCTGAAGGAATTTACAGAATTGATTTTGATCCGCCAATTAATATAAGTTTATCTGAAAATGAACAAGTTGAACAAATCTTAAAATGCGGAAATATTGGCGAGTGCAATGATTCGTTTGCAAAAATGTATGACCAAAATACTTATAAAGATATTGTTGGAAAAAATCTCAATGTGTTTTACGGCAATAAAATTACAGAACAAATAATTAATTATTATTTGGATTTTATTAAATCTGATTACAAAACAATAGATAGTGAAACTATAAAAATTTCTGCAAGTGATGAACAGTTAAGTCATTTAAATAATTCAATAGGAATTATAAAAGATGGGTTTTTGTTAAATATCTGGGGAATTCAAAAAGATATAACAGAAAGCAAAAAATTACAAAATGCTCTTAAACAAATTGCGGAAGGAATTTCAACATCAATCGGTGAAACTTTCTTCAGATCTTTAGTTAGCTTTTTAGGTGAAACATTAAAAGTTGATTTTGCATTTATCGCTAAAATTTCGGAAGATTTTAAAACTGCAGATTCTCTAGCTTCTTGGCAAAAAAATAAACTTGTGGATAATTTTAGTTATAAGTTGGAAAATTCACCGAGTAAATATGTTTTAGAAAGAAATGTAACAACATTAATTACAGATGTTCAAAAAGATTTTCCTAATGATGAATTTTTAAAAAGTCTCAATATCAAAAGTTATATGGGAAGACCTTTAGTTGATACTAAAAATAAAATAATTGGAATAATAGTAATTCTTCAGCAAGGTGAAATTCGTAATGTAGAATTTACAAAATCGGTTCTAGAAATTTTTGCTTTGCGGGGTTCTCAAGAAATTGAAAGACAAAAATATGTAAAAGAAATTGTTGAATCTAAAGAACAAGCAGAAAGATCAAATAAATTAAAATCAGATTTTTTAGCGCAAATGTCTCATGAAATTAGAACTCCGGTAAATACAATTTTAAGTTTTGCATCTTTAGTTAGAGATAGTTTAGAAAATCAGTTGGATGAAGATCTTAAAGATTCATTTAAAATAATTGAAAATGGCGGAAGAAGATTAATCAGAACAATTGATTTAATATTAAACGTATCACAAATTCAATCCGGAAGTTTAATTTTAAATCCTACAAAATTAAATTTAGTAACAATTCTAGAAGATCTTGTTGCAGAATTTAAACAATCCGCATTAAAGAAAAACCTTGATCTTACTTTAGAAAAAAATCATGCTAACTTAAACCTTTTTGTTGATCAATATTCTTTAACACAAATTTTTGCAAACCTTATACATAATGCAATAAAATATACAAATAGCGGTTTTGTAAGAATTGTAGCAATCAAAAATGAACAAAAAGAAATTTTTGTTGAAGTTATAGATTCCGGTGTTGGAATGAGCGAGAAATATTTAAATGAATTATTCGATCCGTTTTCTCAAGAAGAAACCGGCTATACAAGAAAGTTTGAAGGAACCGGATTAGGATTAACATTAGTAAGAAAATATTGCGAGTTAAATAATGCAGAAATATCTGTAAAAAGTATAAAAAACGAAGGTTCTACTTTTACTGTAAAATTTAAAAAGTAAATAATTTTTAACTTCCCTAAAGAAACCCTCTAAGAAATTAGAAGCGCTGATCATTCTGAAGAGTCCAATAATTAAAAGATTCGAAATGACAATTTTTTTAATTTTTAAATAATTAAGAAGTTTCCCATGGTAATATTTAATAATAAAAATAGTAATGTATGAAAAAAGTCCTTATTTTTGATATGAATATTTAGATTTTCACATCTAAGAGCTGTTACGAAAAATATTCTAACCATATTAAATATTTGTCACGCAAATAACTTTGAAGGCAAATATCAAATCCAAAGTGTTCCAACGAAATTTTATACTATAAATCAATATTTTAAAACTTATATTTCTGTCACAAAAAAATATGACTTTGATATCGTAATTAAATTAATCAATAAAAATTTATGTTAAAAATAATTTTAGTTGGGATGTAAAAAAGGAGTATTAACCATGAGCGTAACAAAAGAAGAAGCACTTAAATATCATTCAGAAGGACGAAAAGGAAAAATTGAAGTTATTGCTTCTAAACCTTGCTTTACTGCAAGAGACTTGTCTTTAGCATACACACCGGGAGTTGCCGAGCCATGTAGAGAAATTGAGAAAAAACCCGAAGATGTTTATCAGTATACCGCAAAGGGAAATTTGGTTGCTGTTGTAAGTAATGGAACAGCGGTTTTGGGATTGGGTGATATTGGTCCGGAAGCCGGAAAACCGGTTATGGAAGGAAAAGGAGTTTTGTTTAAAAGATTTGCTGATATTGATGTTTTTGATATTGAGTTAAAAACAAAAGATCCTAAAGAAGTAATTAGAGCAGTTCAATTATTGGAACCGACTTTTGGCGGAATTAATCTGGAAGATATTAAAGCTCCCGAGTGTTTTGAAATTGAAGAAGAATTAAAACGTACAATGAACATACCCGTTTTTCATGATGATCAACACGGAACTGCAATAATTTCTTGTGCTGCGTTAATAAATGCCGCTGAATTAGCTAATAAAAAACTTGAAGATTTGCGATTAGTTGTTTCTGGTGCCGGAGCTGCAGCAGTTTCGTGCTGCAAACTTTACATTAGAGCCGGAGTAAAGGTTGAAAATATTGCAATGTTCGATTCAAAAGGTCATATTCACAAAGGTAGAACCGATTTAAATTCCCAGAAAATGGAATTTGCACAAGATGTTCATTTTCCTACTTTGGAAGACGGAATGAAAAATGCTGATGTATTTATCGGACTGTCAAAAGCAAATGTGGTTTCAAAGGAAATGGTAAAATCAATGGCACCAAATCCTATTGTGTTTGCTATGGCAAATCCCGATCCTGAAATTACATATGAGGATGCAGTCTCTGTAAGAACAGATATAATTATGGCAACAGGAAGAAGCGATTATCCAAACCAAGTAAATAATGTTTTGGGATTTCCATTTATTTTCAGAGGTGCTTTGGATGTAAGAGCGAGCGCAATTAATGAAGAAATGAAAATGGCAGCAACAAAAGCATTGGCATCATTAGCAAAAGAAAAAGTTCCGGATGCTGTTATTCGTGCTTATGGAGGAACTGATTTTGAATTTGGAAAAGAGTATATAATTCCCAAACCTTTTGATGCAAGAGTATTGTGGAAAGTGGCACCAGCGGTTGCAAAAGCTGCAATGGAAACTGATGTTGCGCGCATTAAAATTGAGGATTGGATAAAATATGAAGAGCAATTGAAAGAACGTCTTGGATATTCAACTGAAATAATTAGAATGATGATTCACAAAGCACAAAAAAATCCAAGAAAAATTGTTTATGCAGAAGGTGAAGAAGAAAAAATTATCCGCGCTGCAAATTCTGCTCTTAATGATAATATCAGCATTCCTATTTTGATTGGGAACAAACAAATTATTGAACAAAAATTAGATGAACTTGGGTACAATAAAAATAAATTTGAAATAGTTGATCCAAATAATTTTGCCAAACATGATGACTATGCAAATGAATTTTATAAGCTTAGACAACGAAAGGGCGTAACATTAAACGAAGCAAAGGAATTAATGAAACTCCCTAATTATTTAGGCTCAATGCTTGTTTTAATGGGAGATGCCCATGCATTAATTGGCGGATTGGGACATAGTTATCCCACAACAATAAAACCAGCTTTAGAAACAATTGGTGTTAAAAAAGGAATAAAAGTTGTCTCCGGTTTATATATTGTTATAATAAATCGTAAAGTATATTTCTTGGCAGATACAACCGTTAATGTAAATCCTAATGCTGAACAGCTTGCGGAAATTGCAATCAGTGCTGCAGATACGGCAAAACAATTTGATATTCAACCTGTTGTTGCGATGCTCTCATTTAGTAATTTCGGAAGCACTCATTACCCAGAATCAACAAAAGTAAGAGATGCCGTAAAAATTGTAAATGAATTACGACCTGATATAATAATCGATGGCGAAATGCAAGCAGATACAGCTGTTGTTCCTGAAATTTTAGAAAATGAATTTCCATTTGCAAAAATTAAAGGCGGAGCAAATGTTTTAATTTTCCCAAATCTTGATTCGGGAAATATTGCATACAAACTTCTTGATAGATTAACTGAATCAATAGTTATCGGACCAATTTTAATGGGAATGAAAAAACCGGTTCATGTTTTACAAAGAGATGTAACAGTTGATGATATAATTAATTTATCAGCAATTGCCGCTGTAGAAGCAATGAATAATAAATAAAGAATAATTCTTAAAAATTTAAAATGTAATTCCAGTGATCCATCATATTGCGGACGGAAATCTGAAGCATTCTCACTGGATGAGAATGCTTCATGGGTGTCATTCCGAATTTATTTCGGAATCTAGTTTGTAGAAAGAAGCAGAAATATTGATGCTGAAATGAATTCAGCATGACAAACAAGAATTATTTATTTTTCTGATGGTTATAACTATAGAATGGAACGCGGATTACGATGATTAAAATCATAAAAAATCATAATAATCTGCGTTCTATTTTTTTATCAAAAACAATTCGGTTGGGTTCCTTCAACAGTGCTATCTTGGTAAGTTCTAAAGTATCTATTTCCGTTTAGAAAAGTTTTTTCTCCGTCAAATGTTAAAACATAATCATGTACTTTTCCATCAGCAAAATTAAGCTTTAAAATTATCTGTTCACCATTTTGAATAACGTCCCAATTTCCCGAACCATTTTTTTCACCAGCAGAATATCCGCTTACATCTTCTGTGCTCATAACAACTTGACTTTCATCATAATAATTAAAATATCCTTGGGCACATAAATCAATCATTATTTTATCTTGAATTCCGCCGCTGCCAAAACCGCTGTTATAACTATTCATATATGTTAATCTGCAATTGTTTAATGCTTGTTTCCATTCATCTGCCAATGATGATTTAACACGTTCGGAAAAGTTTATACTTTCGCAAATTTGATTAACAACAATTTTATAATTTTCAGAAAAACTTTCTGATTCAACAAAAGCAAATACAGAAATTCCTCCACCAAATGGTGATAATAAACTTTTAGCAAATGCCGTTGCGGCTTGTCCTTCTAAAAATCCTTCAAATATTGCGGAAGCAAAATTTTCTTTTATTTCTAAATTATCCGTAAGAGTAAGATATGTTCCATTGTTTTCAGTAATTCCCATTTTTGCATTTTCAACAATTTCATCAACACTATTAAAATTGTGAGGAGTAATTAAAACAAATCCTTTATCAACATCAGAAACAAAAATATATCCTTGAGGGATTTTTTGACCTTTCCAGCTTTCAGGAATTTCAAACGAAACACCAATCGTTGAATCATTAACAATCCCAGTAATTGTTTGCGAGATTAGTATTTGAACAAATATAAAATTAGAAAAAGTGAAGTGTAATAATTTCTTCATATTATCCTTTACAAATTTTTAAATATTTCTTAATCTTTTTAAGATTAGTTTGAACTTGGTTTAAGTAATTTGTTGTAAACTTTTTTAACAGTCCACAATAGAAAAAGAATGATTAAAATGCCAATAAAAATTGGAAATAAAATTGCGAGAATTGAAATTCCAAAGGAAGCTCCCGCTTCGGTTGTTGAAACAATATGATTGCCAATTCCACCAGTTGTTACCGATGAAGCTCCGCGTGTAATTGTTGTTAAACTTTGAACCAATCCGGCAGCGCCGCCTCCGGCAACAATGGCAAGAACCCATTTAATTAACGGATCTAATTCAACAATTGATGACGCCATTACAATTGATCCGGCAATTACAGCCGCGGGTGAAGAAATTGTATCTAAAAAATTATCAATGAAAGGAATGTAATATCCGGCAATTTCAAAAAGTGTGGCAGCGCCAAAAATTATTAATGCTGGAATTGTTCCAATCCATTCAAATCCGGAAGAAATATTTAAATAACCAAGCAATGATGCAATGCTCATAATCAGCAGTGGAACAAAAATTCTAAAGCCAACAGCTGCGGCAAGACTTACGCCTAATAAAAAACTTATTACAGAATCAAAATTTATCATGGTTAATTAAATAATTGAATTAAGTCTTTTGTTCCAAATTTAGCTTTATTCGGGAGATTACTCAACACAATAATTGTTTTTTTCTTTCCCAATTCTCTAATAAAATATGAGCGAAATCCTTTCCACCATCCGGTATGATAAACAATTTTATTTGTAGAATCTTCTGCGTTTATTCTCCAGCCTAATCCGTAATTATCATTTATCAAAAGTCTTGTGTGCATTGGTTGAAATGCTTCTTTTAATATTTTATCTTCAACCGGATTACCATTGTATAAAGCTCTATCAAATTTTAATAAATCTTCAACCGTTGTGTAAACCCCTTTATCACCAACAACTCCGTTTAAAAATGTTTCTTGCGCTTTAATATTTTCTTTTTCGTAACCGGTTGCAATATTATTCTGTTCAACTAAATTTACCGCATTATAAATAAAAGTGTTTTTCATTTGGAGTGCATCAAAGACTTCTTCTTGCATAAAATCAATAAAATTATCTCCAGTGATTTTTTCAACAATTGCGGCAAGTAAACAATAATTTGTATTCACATAATTATATTTTTTATCGGGCAAATAATATCTGTTGGGAAATTTTTCTACCATTAAATCAATAACATCCGTATTTGTAATTGGTGTTTTTTTGTCTTCCCACAATTTATCTGCAAAATAAAAATATTCTGGCAAACCAGATTTATGAATTAGCAATAATTTTATTGTAATTCCTTTGTATGGAAATTCTGGAAAATATTGCTGAATGGAATCTTCAAGACTTAATTCATTTCTTTGTTTGAGCAGCATTATTGCATAAGCAGTAAATGGTTTGGAAACCGATGCAATTTGAAATTTTGTGTTAAGATTATTTTTTGTTTTTGATCTAATATCTGCGTAACCGAAAGAATTTTCATAAACGATATTTCCATTTTCTGCAAAAAGAACATTTCCGTTAAAACCGTTAACTTCATTTCTATGTTTAAAATATTTATGTATTTCTTTCGATTTAAGTATTTGCTCTTTGGTTAATTTATTTCTTAAAATTTCGTTATTATTTTCTTTGGTATAGAGTTTATCTTTTAAGATAATAAACAAAACGATAAGTAAAATGAAAATAGAAGAGGGAAGTAAAAATTTTTTATGCATGAATAATTTGAACGATAATTATTTTGAAAATCAACTTTTAAAAATAAATCTTTATTGAATAAATAACCCAGTTTATTTAAGCCAGACAAAAATTGTTTAAACAATAAATTATATATTTTTTTGTTGGTCTAATTTATTTAAAAATTAGTTTTGACCTAAAATTTACCAAATAAAATGTAGCATCAAGCTTTAGCTTGAGAAAATTACCGCAACTTGAAAGTCGCGGCTACAAAAGAATTAATTGTAGTCATCGACCACTTGATGACGGTTGTAAATACGCCACTGTTTGGACAGTGGCGGTAAAGACTGGATGGTTAAGTAAATAATTACAAAGCCTCACATTTTTCTTTAAGAGTTTTTGCACCTTCTTCAAAATTTGTACCAAGAAAACTATCCATCATTAATCCCATGTATCTTCCAACGGGATAATCTGCTTCTCCGATAATTGCCCAACTGAATTTTGTGGAGTTTCCGTTTGCTTCAAATACGAAATCAACAATTCCTTTTCCTTGTTGCGGAGTTAAAAATTCAATATCGGCTTTAATTAAATCAAAAGGTTTTAATTCGGTAAAAACCATTTGTCCGGAACCGATAATTTCTCCTTCCCAATAATATTTTTGACCAACTGTTGCAGAATCTCCGGTAACTTCAACTTTATGAGCGGGTTCAAACGGGCTCCACGGATTCCAATCTCTGAAATTATTAAAATCAGAAACATAATTAAAAACAACAGATGCTGGTTTGTTTATTTCAATGTTTCGTTCAACTTTATATTCCGATGGAAGAAACAATGCTACTACTAGAAACAGAACAATAATTACAAGAAGAATTTTGAAAATTATTTTAAGTATTTTCATATTATCTCTCTTTCTGATTTTAAATTGTTGGTGTGTTCAAATTTTTTAATCCCGAATGAAGTTCTTCTTCCGTAAAATAATGATCAATAAGTTTTCCTTCAAAATAATCTTGATAAGAACTCATATCAAAATGTCCGTGCCCGCATAAATTAAATAATATTGTTTTTGATTTTCCTTCTTCTTTTGCTTTATTTGCTTCGCGAATAACGGCTGCAATTCCATGTGTTGCTTCCGGAGCCGGAACAATTCCTTCTGCATTTGCAAATTTAACTCCGGCATCAAAACATTCTAATTGCTGAATTGCCAAAGCTTCAACTAATTTATCTTTTAAAAGTTGACTTACCAATGCACTTGCACCGTGATACCTTAAACCTCCGGCGTGAATTGGTGCCGGAACAAAATTGTGTCCCAATGTAAACATCGGAATTAGCGGCGTTAATCCAACCGAATCACCAAAATCATAACGGAATTCTCCTTTTGTTAATTTGGGACAAGAAGCCGGTTCCACAGCAATACATCTTGTGGTTTTTCCATCTACAATATTATGATGAACAAAAGGAAAAGACAAACCGGCAAAATTTGATCCCCCGCCTAATGGAGCAATTACTATATCGGGATAATCATTTGCCAATTCCATTTGTTTTAGTGCTTCTAATCCAATTACTGTTTGGTGAAGAAGAACATGATTTAATACACTTCCTAATGAATATTTAGTCTCGGGATCTTTTGCGGCTCTTTCAACAGCTTCGGAAATTGCAATTCCTAAACTTCCCGGAGAATTTGGATCTTCGGCTAATATTTTATTTCCGGAATCTGTAAAATTTGTTGGAGATGCAAAAACTTTTGCTCCCCATGTATTCATCAATAATTTTCTATATGGTTTTTGTTCATAACTAATTTTCACCATATAAACTTCAAGATCAATTCCAAATTTTTGACAAGCATACGCAAGTGCACTTCCCCATTGACCCGCACCGGTTTCTGTTGTAATTTTTTTCACACCTTCCATTTTATTATAATATGCTTGGGCAACCGCAGTATTTGGTTTGTGAGAACCAGCCGGACTAACACCTTCATATTTATAATAAATTTTTGCTGGCGTATCCAATAATTTTTCTAACCCTATTGCTCTAACCAAAGGGGTTACACGCCATTCTTTATAAACATCTCTTACTTCTTCTGGAATTTCAATCCATCTTTCTCTTGTAACTTCTTGTTTTATTAATTCCATTGGAAACAACGGAGCCAAATCTTGCGGACCAACCGGCTGCAATGTTCCCGGATGAAGCGGCGGCAACATTGGGTTGGGCATATCGGCTTGAATATTATACCAATGTGTTGGAATTTCTTTTTCATCAAGTAAGTATTTTTTTTGCGTATTCATAATTATCCTATTTTTGAATTATTGTAATTATTAACTGAGAGAATAATTGGAATAGAAAATATTACTATAATTTAATTGATGCAATGTGAAAGTAAAATTTTTACATTTTTTATTAAAATCTAGATGTGTTTATCTATTTTACTGAGAAAATATTCATTATATAAAATTGTCAATTTTATTCGAATGAAATCGTTTCACCGACTTTTATAATTCCCTCATTGTGACAAATTACATTTTGTCCGAACATAATTTTATTATTAAAATTTCTGTAAGTATTTAAAGTATTTAAAGGTTCTTTACTTTTATTTCCGCTTTGCTGATCTATTGTTGTAATTACGCATCTTGCACAAGGTTTAACAACTGTGAAATTTAGATTACCAATTTTAATATTTTTCCAATTATCTTCATCATGGGGATTTCCGCCGGAAAAAACGAAATTGGTTCTAAATTGATTCATGGAAATTGGATTTGATAATTTTTCATTTAATAATTTTAAAGACTCTTCTCCAATTATTAAAAACGGATATCCGTCTGCAAAACTTACATTTTTACTTTCCGGAAAATATTTCGTTGATGTTTTTCGTTCAAATAAATCGGGCATGTAAACCAATTTACAATTAAAATCCAGTGCTTCGCTAAACCAATCGTTTACAATTTTTTCATATTCAACAGAATCACAAAAATCTTCCCAAACCTGAACTTTAATTTTGTTATCCGGAAAAACTCTTAGGGAAATTTTTAATAGTTCTAAGTTTTTTCTTTTATGGTTAAAAACTAAATCTTCATTTTCAATTTTAACATCAATAAAAATCATTTTAGGAAAAAGTCGTTGCGTAATAAACATATTCTCGGAATCGACAAGCATCCATCTTCTATCAAATTTCAATCCTCTTTCTTCTACTAATGATTCTTGCAAAGAAATTCCCGATAAAGATTTTACCGGGAAAATGTTTATTTGAGTTAAAGTGTATTCCGACATTATTAATTTTAGTTTAGTTGAAATCTTCTAAGATAATTTATTTGTCCTAAATGATAATTAAGATGTGTTATTAAGTGAAGTAAAAAATGTCCAATCTCAACATCACCAAGAGAAATTTTTTCCGTATAAATTTCAGAAAATCTTGATTCATCAAAATCATTTAGAGTTTGTAATACAATTTTTTTTGTTTCATTTATGTTTTGGATTATTTCATTTTTAGAAATATTTTTTAGTGAAAATTCTTTGTCTCTTTCTCTTGTGTATTCAAAACCACCAAGTCTAAATCCAATAAAATGTTTTAAATTTCCGCAAAGATGTAAAGCTAAATTTCCGGCTGAGTTTTTAATGTCGCCCATAACAATCCATAAATTTTCTTCTATTTCAAAAAGTTGAATTTCCGAGATTAACTTTTCCAAATCTCTTTCAAATATTTTTATCAAATTATCTTTAAACATTTCTTTTCCTTTCCAATGCAAAGGTGGCATCTTTATTTTTTTGCTTTTACATTTTAATTATTAAAGATCCGTCTCGAAAAAGAAAAGATGTGATCTTTGCTTAATTATAAATTTAAATTTCACCTTCATACTTTAACCATTCTTGCGTTCTGTGGAAAAATAAAACATATCCGCGGACTTGCAATTTTCCATTTTCAACCCAAAGTTTGCAATCGTAAACTTTACCTTTTTTGGGGTCAAGAATTTCTCCATCTTCCCAAACTCCATCATCTCCTTTTTCCATATCGGTTATAATTGTCATTCCCAGTATTTTTTTATTTTTTCTCGAATCATCGTCATCACACTTATCACAAATTGGATCGGGATCTTCGCCGGCTTTTCTAAATAGTTTAACAATATCACCGAATACTTTTCCGTCTTTTACATAAACCTTAACAACAGATTTTGGCTGACCGGTTTCGTCATCGATAGTTTTCCATAATCCTTCAACTTTTTCTTTTTGAGCATAAATATTTGCACTTAATATAAATGCAACCAAAACAACAAATACATAAATTATTTTTTTCATTTAGATCTCCTAAAAAGTATTGTTATCAAAAATTAATTTAATTCTTTTTCCAATGCAATTTTTAATTCTTTACATTTTTGTAAAGTTTCTTTGTATGTTGTTAATTGTTGTATAATTGTTATCCTAAAACCAATTATAATGTTTTTTAGTTTTCTATCTACTTTTAGGTTTTCGTAGGTAAAATTTTTTGATAAATCTATTTTGTCTATAACATATTCGGTCCAATATTTGTCAAGAAACTTAATTGTTATATTTTCTATAAAAGGTATTTTTTTATAAAGTTCATAGGTTTCAATAATAAGATTTTTCAAATTTAAGTTTGATATTGCCTCAAACCCACCGGAATATTTAATCGACTCAAATGCTGCAGAAATGGTATTTATTTGTGAAATATTCCCCATTGTTCCAATGTGTGAAAACAAATTTTGAACATTAAATTTGTTTGATTTAATTAAATCGATAGCACTTTTATTATGCATTGAATCTTGTTCCGTGGATTTAATTTCTTTTTCTAAATTTTGAATATTTGCGTTAGTTTCTTCAATGATACTTTTTAAATATTTTACTTCTAATTCTTTATCCTTTCTACCCTCATTCCAATTATTTAAAGCAAATGCTGCCGTTATGCCAATAAAAACAACTATTAATTCTATAAAGTGATTTATCCAATTAATATTTTTATTAACCATTTCTAACTCCAATCTATTTTCAAACTATTTTTTACTTTCTAATTTAATAACAGAAACTTCCGGAGTTGAATTATATCTTACGGGAGCAAGTGACATTCCCAAACCTTTTGTAACAATCATTAACATATTTTCAAATTTAAATTCACCTCGCATATACGGAGTTTCAATCATTGTTGGTGAAAGATTTTGAAAAGGAAACAGAAATGTAATTTGTCCGCCGTGCGTGTGTCCCGCTAAAAATAAATCATAATTTTTTTCATGCGCTTTTTTAACCAAAAATTCCATTGGCTGATGTGTAAGAAATATTCTCAAATCTGCGTTGGAATTGTTTGAAGTTATCAAATCTAAAGTGTTTTCCGAAATTGTTTCAACGTAAGTGTTAGTAACAAATGTTACTTCAAGATTTGCATTTTTTATTCCCAAAATTAATTTGTTATTATCAATCATTGGAATATTAACTTTAGATAATGCATTTGTAACTTCGCTTAAACTTCTTTCATTATCACCACGATAAGCCCAATTATCATGATCACCAACACATGTGAAAATTCCATATTTAGATTTCAGTTTACTTAACTGATTTGCAGAAAGTTCAATAAAATCCGGCGTGCTGGTAATCATATCACCAGCCATTAAAATTAAATCTGGATTTGTAGCATTAACTTTTTCAAAAAAATTTGACAATCTTTTTTCATCGGTATATCTATCTGCTTGAATATCTGAAATAAATGCAATCTTAAATCCATCTAAACTTTTAGGCAAATTTGCTTTCGTGAATTTTATTTCATTTATATCAACTGCGTTGTAATCATAAACAATTCTTGAAGGAACGTAAATTAATGCACAAATAAATATGAGGAAAAAAAGTAAGGATTTTACATAAATAATTTTTGATTTAACATTTTTGATAAAAGGTAAACTTAACAGATGAAGTATTTCTATAATTAGAAAAAACAATGTCGCTTGAACAATTATCATTGTTCCAACCCAAAACGGATAAAGAACAAAATAATCGAAAAAAATATTTTCCGGCGGCTGGAAGTAACCGATTTTATTGATGAAAACGTAAATCCATGCAAAAATTGCAATTATTGGATAAATGTTAACGATTGTTAAAAAAAACCATTTTACTATTTTTATTTTCTTTTCAGAAATTTTAGGAAATAAAAACTTTATTGAACTTACTACTTTTTTTACAAAGTAAATTTCAAGAATTATTACAGAAAGCAAAACAAGAATTACTTTAATAGCGAACGGCATATTTTTTTATTTTTTAGAGAGTTTTTATTTCCAAAAATTACATTATTTATAAACTAAATTATATTAATTATTTCTATCAAATCATTTATAAAATAATCCGGATTGTAAGTTTTTAATTCTTCCAATTTTCTATATCCATAAGCAACAACTGCGGTTTTGGCTCCGGCATTTTTTCCGCAAAGTATATCTAATTCCGTATCCCCAACCATTAAAGAATTTTTTGGATTTGCTTTAACTTCATCACAAATTTTAAAGAATTGATCCGGAGCCGGTTTAATCTGAATTCCAATTTTTCGTCCTTCAATAACATCCAAATATTTTGTTATTCCAAAATGATTACAAATATTTTCCGCTTGATCCTGTGCTTTTGTGGTAAGCAATCCGGTTTTAATATTTTGCGATTTTAATTCTTGAAATAAATTTTCTGCATTGTTGTATAAATGCGAATCATCAATAAAATCAAAGTAAAGTTTTTTATATTCCTTAATAAAAAGTTCAACGTCGGGAACGTAAATATTGCATCCTTCAAAAATATCTTTAAAATGATGACCCAATAAATTGTAAAATATTTCTCTATCGATATTGGTTTGTAAATTCAATTTTTCTAAAGTTTTAACTGCAGCCTTGTAAATATTTTCATGAGAATTTACAAGTGTTCCGTCTAAATCAAATACTACACATTCAATCATTGTTACCCTTTTTCCTTTTCTTAATCTTACTCTTATTCTTAATCCTAATCTTCTTGGTTTGCAATCTTAAAACTGAGTAAGAAAAAGATTAAGATTAAGAGTTTTCCGAATAATTATTTATTTTATTAAATATTTTTTAACACAGATTCCGGTATTTCTCAAAAACAATAAAAACGAAATGACAAATTTATTTAATAACATAATTCTCTATTTACTATTTAAACTTCTTAATCTTACTCTTATTCTTAATCCTAATCTTCTTGGTTTGCAATCTTAAAACTAAGTAAGAAAAAGATTAAGATTATGATTAAGTACAAAACATTTATATTTGTGAAAGAAATTAAAATCCATAAATTGTAAAACCGCCATCTACAGCAATTGTTTGTCCGGTTATATAAGAAGCCTTATCCATACACAAAAATGCCGCAAGCGATGCAACTTCTTCCGGTTTACCAATTCTTTTCATCGGAGTTCTTTCAATTACAGCTTTCAAATATTCTTCATCTTTCATTAAATTTTCAACAAGCGGAGTATCAATATACCAAGGAGCTATTGCGTTTACACGAATATTAACTTCTGCCCATTCAACTGCTAAATTTTTTGTTAATTGAACCATTGCTGCTTTTGTCATTGCATAAGGTGAGCCGGTTCGCAGATGGGTTAATCCAGCAACAGAAGTAATATTTACAACACTTGAATTTTCAGATTTTTTCAACATTGGATAAAAAAGTCGAGATAATTCAAAAGTTGAAATCAAATTTGTGTTTATTACTTTTTCATATTCTTCAATTGTAAAATCAATTGTTTTTTTGCGAATGTTTGTACCAACATTGTTTATTAAAAAATCTAAATTTTCCCAATGATTTTTAACTTCGTTTACTAATTCATTTCTATCATTTGGATTACTTAAATCTTTTGATGAACTTAAAACTACATAACCGTGTTTGCTCCATTGAGCTAATTTTTCTTTAAGTAAATTTTTTGTGCGTGCTACAATAAAAATATCTGCACCAAGCTTTAAAAATTCATCTGCAATTGCAAGACCAATACCTTTTGTTCCGCCTGTAATTAAAGCTTTTTTACCATGTAAATTCCAGTTGTTCATTTATTCACCTCGGTAAATAATTATCCAGTAAAAGATAATACAATTTAACTTTTATTTAAAATGAAACAACAAGTTGAGCAAAAAATTAATTAAATTTACGATTGTAAAAAATTTTTATACAATAATTATTTGGAGATTAGAAATGCCAGTCGTTGATTTTAAGAAATATTGCCAAATGCTTGATAATGCTAAGAAAAATAAATTTGCGTATCCGGCAATTAATGTTGTTTCAGAATCTTCTGCAAATGCAGTTTTACAAGCTTTAGCTGAAACAAAATCTGATGGAATTATTCAAGTTAGCACCGGCGGCGGCGAGTTTGCTTCTGGTTTAGCAGTTAAAAATGCTGCTTTAGGAGCAATATCTATTGCGCGTCATGTACATTTCATTGCAGAACAATATGATATAAATGTTGCTCTTCACACTGATCATTGCCAAGCAAAAAAAGTTGATTCTTTCTTAAAACCGCTTATTGAAGAATCACGAAAAAGAGTTGCAAACGGAGAAAAACCATTATTCAACTCGCACATGTTTGATGGTTCTGAACTACCATTAAAAGAAAATATGGATGTTGCAGTTGGTTTGTTAAAAGAATGCAGTGAATTAGGAATTATTTTAGAAGTTGAAGCTGGCGTTGTTGGCGGTGAAGAAGATGGTGTAAATAACGAAGGCGCTCCAGCATCAAAACTTTACACAACTCCAGAAGATATGTTATACGTTTATGAAAGATTATCTGAAGTTAAAGGTGCGCGGTATATGTTTGCCGCAACTTTTGGCAATGTTCACGGCGTTTACAAACCAGGTAATGTAAAACTAAAACCAATTATTTTGAAACAAGGTCAAGACGCGGTTGTTGCAAAATACGGAGAAGCGGCTTCTTTTGATTTGGTTTTCCACGGCGGAAGCGGTTCAAGTTTGGAAGAAATTAGAGAAACATTAGAATATGGCGTTGTTAAAATGAATGTTGATACCGATACGCAATATGCTTTTACTCGACCAATAGCTGAACACATGTTAAGAAATTATGACGGTGTTCTTAAAATTGATGGTGAAGTTGGAAATAAAAAACATTATGATCCAAGAAGTTATTTAAAGAAAGCGGAAGAATCGATGAAAAATAGAGTAATTGAAGCGGTAAAAGATTTGCGTGCAGAAGGAACAACTTTAGGAAAATAATTTAGTTTATTTTCAAAAACCCAATTTCCAAAAGAAGTTGGGTTTTTTTATATCAAAACTTTTAGTTAAAATTAACGTCAAATAAAACACAAAATCCTTAAATAATTATGAAAGAAAAATTATGAGCAAAATTATCCAATTTGGTGAGGATGTAAAGGGTTACAATATCCGAGTTTTAAATGAAAGAGAAATTAGAGCTGCGGCTGGAATTCTTTTCGTATTAATGTTTATAGCAATTTTAAAAGTGATTTTTACAGCAGATTTTACATTGCTAAAATATGCAATTGTTATTTTTCTTACGGATATGGTTATCCGAGTGTTTATAAATCCAAAATTTTCACCAACATTAATTATTGGAAGATGGGTTGTAAAAAATCAAACTCCCGAATATGTTGGAGCGGTTCAGAAAAAATTTGCTTGGTATATTGGAATTGCTCTTGGAATTATAATGTTAGCTTTGCAAGTAATAGTAAATTCTTATAGTCCAATTACCGGAATGATTTGCTTAATTTGTTTAATCTTTTTGTTTTTCGAATCTGCGTTTGGAATTTGTTTGGGATGTAAATTCTATCCGATGTTATTCAAAGATAAAGTTCAATATTGCCCCGGTGAAGTTTGCGAAATTAAAGATCGTCACGAAATCCAAAAAACTAATTTTGTGCATTTAGCTATTGTGTTGGGATTTGTAGCATATATCATAATAACAGTTTTTCTTTTCGATGAAAATTTTAGTAAAAAACCGTATGATTTGTTTGGAATTGATAACAGAACGGAAGTTGTAAAAAATTAAAATTTGTTTTTGTAGAATTCGTAAAGTGAAATTAATAATGATGCCGTCTTTTAAAAAGATGGCTTTTTTATAATCATAGATATTGTTTTCATTTACTGAGCCGGGATTTTCATTTAGAATCTCAGTGTTTTTATTTGAATAGCTTTCTAATAAATTTTGTTTGAGATGTCTCACGAAATACTTTAGAGACAACCTAACTTTTCATTCTGAAACTCGAGGTGTTTTCTGGTAAAATATCTCTATTATTTTTTTTCGAGTGACAAATTGTAATATTTCAAATATTTATCTGTTATTGTTCATACAAATAATTTGAGGAATTTGTGAAATCAATTTTAATAATAATTTTTACTTCAATAATTATTTTTTGTTCATGCAAATCCGAAAAAAATATCAAACCGATTTCCGCAGAATATAAAAAGGAAATTGAAGATTGGCATAAAAAGAGAATTGAAAATTTAAAAAAAGAAACCGGATGGCTTAATTTGGTTGGACTTTTCTGGCTTCAAGATGGAGAAAATTCTTTTGGTTCTGGTGAAAATAATAAAATAATTTTTCCGAAAAATTCTCCTACCGAAATTGGAAAATTTATTAAAAATGATTCAAAAATTTTATTTGAAAGTAATCCGAATGTAAATGTTTTTTCTGATGGAAAAAAAGTTGATAAGATTGTTATGAAAATTGATTTGAGCGGAAATCCAACAATTTTAGAATCGGGCTCTTTAAAATGGTTTATTATCAAACGTGATGAAAAATATGGAATTCGATTAAGAGATTTAAATTCAGATCTTGTAAAAAATTTCAGTGGAA
This sequence comes from Ignavibacteriota bacterium, assembly GCA_016716225.1. Classification (NCBI taxonomy): domain Bacteria; kingdom Pseudomonadati; phylum Ignavibacteriota; species Ignavibacteriota bacterium. Next base: position 1,086,544 of record JADJWT010000001.1, read on the forward strand.
TTGAAAGATTTCCAATTGATGAAAATTGGAAAATTACTGCAAAATTTATTCCGTACGAAAAACCAAAAGAAGTTGAAATTCCCACAATTATTGGAACGATTGAAAAAGAAATTTCGCCGGGAAAATTGAATTTAAAAATCGATGAAAAGGAATATTTTCTTGAGCCAACATCAGCCGGAGAAAAATTATTTTTAGTTTTTGCAGATTTAACAAGCGGAGAAGAAACTTATGGCGCTGGAAGATTTTTAGTTGTTGAAAAGCCAGATTCTAATAATAATGTAATTATTGATTTTAACAAATCTTATATTCCGCCTTGTGCATTTACAAAATTTGCAACATGTCCACTGCCAACAGATGAAAATAAATTAAGAGTTAAAATTACAGCCGGTGAAAAAAATTTCGGCGAGGAACACTAATCTGCGCAGTTAAATTTTACGGTAAATGTGCTTCCTTTTCCTTTTTTACTTTTAATAAAAATTTCTGCATTGTTTAGCGAACAGTATTTTTTTACGAGCGCAAGTCCTAAACCGTTTCCCTCAAATTTTCTTGAGTAACCTTGTGTTTCTTGCGTAAAGGGATTAAATATTTGTGTGAGAAATTCATCGGAAATTCCAATACCAGTATCGGTAACATCAACATATAATTTATTATCATCTAAGTTGTATGATTTTATTATAATCTCACCTTGATTTGTATACTTAATTGCATTATCAATTAAGTTAGTAAAAAGTTGTCCTACAGAATATGAATCACCGTTTATAAAAGAATTATTGCTGTTTCTTTCTAAGTGTAATTGTAACCCTTTGTTTACAGCATCAATTTTAAATTCATCAAATAATGGATATAAAACTTCTTCATTTAAATTTAGACGTTGTACAATTACTTCATAAGTTCCGGTTTGCATTTGCGACATATTTAAAATTGAATCAACTGTTCTAATAAGTCTTTGTCCGCCTATAGAAATTGATCGGAAAATATCTTCGAATTGAAATAAGTTTAAATCATATAATTCATCTTTTAGTAAAGAGCTGTAGCTTAAAATTGTATTAACCGGAGTTCTAATTTCATGCGACATGCTTGCAAGAAATTCGGTTTTTAGTCGGTTAGATTTTTCCGCACTTTCTTTTGCAGAAATTAGAGAATCCGCTGCCCGTTTTCTTTCTGTTAAATTTGTTATTATGGCAACAACAATTTCTTCACCTTCAGAAAAAATAATTGTAGAGCTTACTTCAATTGGAATAGTTTCTCCACTTTTCGAAATTTGTGAAGTTTCGAATTGATCAGAACCAAGTTCAACCAATCTCGGATATCCGACATTATCCCAAAAATCTTGATTCCAGTTTGGATCAAGATCGGGGACTTTCATTTTTGTAAGTTCTTCAAACGAATAACCCAACATTTTTACAGCAGCATTATTAACATATGTAATCTCTGCTTTTTTATTTATGAAAAATATAGGAGAACTACCCATTTCAACAGCCATTTGTGTTGTTACAAGTTTTTTTTGAGCCAGTTTTTGATAAGTAATATCTCTAACATTTGCAAGAATGAAATCATTATTATCAATTGAAATTTTTGTTAGAAAAACTTCTACGGGAAACTCAAAATTTTCTTTCGGTCTTTTTGCTTTCCACTCAAAAAGTTGATTTTCTCCGGCAACAACACTTCTCCAATATTCTAAAGCTTTGTCCATCGGACTATCATCGCTTGATATTTGGCTTATATTCATTGATAAAGCTTCATTCTTGCTGAGGTTATACATACTTAAAACTTTATCATTTACATCAATTATTTCTCCATTAACATCATGAATAAATATTGCATTGTAAACATTATCAAAAACTTTTCTTAAAATTTCCTTTGTTCGTATTAAAGTATTGTTTGATCTTTTTTGCTCAGTAATATTTCTAAGATTTGCAAGAATGTAATTATTTTCTTTTATGGATAATTTTGTTAAATAAATTTCAATATCGTAAAGTTGAGAATCTTTTAAGGAATTTGTTTTAATTTCAATTACTTTGTTTTCGCCATTTAATACATTTTTCCATTCGGATCTTAATTTTTCTAAATTGGAAGGACTTTTTACAATATCTGAAATATTTAATTTAAGCGCTTGCTCAATTGTAATATTATGAAAGCTTAAAACTCTCTCATTAACTTTTATAATTTTTCCGTCAAGATCATGTATTATAATTCCATTATATCCGCTGTTAAAAACGGTAGATAAAATTTCCTCGGATTCTTTTAAATTATTTTCTGCAATTTTTCTTTTGGTAATATCTTCAACGGTTCCTTCAAAAATAACATTTCCATTTTCATCAATATCTTTGCGGGCACTTTCAGAAATGTAAATTATTGAGCCATCTTTTCTTTTCCATTCGGATTCAAAACCAACAATATTTCCGTTTTTATTAAGAAGTTCTATAAATTCGTCTCTTCTTTTAGGATTAACATATCCGGAACCAACAGAATTTTTCGCTTCAATTTCTTCGTCAGAATCGTATCCAAGCATATTTTTTAATGCATTGTTTGCCATTAAAAGTTTGCCGCAAATAGAAGTTCTATAAAGTCCAAGAGTAGCATTTTCAAACAAACTTCTAAATCTTTTTTCACTTTCAATTAGTTTTTTTTCCATTGAAGATTTGAACAAAGCAATTTCAATAGATGTGTGAAGCTCACGGACTTCAATTGGTTTTATTATAAAAGCATATGGTGAAGAAACTTTTGCTCGCTGAAGAGTTTCATCATCAGAATAAGCAGTCATATAAATTATTGGAACATTATATTTTTCTCTAATTTGTTTTGAAGTTTCAATTCCGTCTAAATCGCTACGCAAATTAATGTCCATCAAAATTAAATCTGGTAAAATTTTTTCTACAGATTGAATTGCATCTTCACCGCTGAAAACGGCATCGGAAACGGCATAGCCCAAATCTTCAAGTCGGCTTTGTATTTCAAGAGAAACAATGCTCTCGTCCTCAACAATTAAAATTTTGGGCTTATTCATGTTTCTTTAGTTCTTATTTTATTTCTATCAATAAAATTAATTTTATATTCGGTTCCGTTTACAGTATTTATTTGAAGCGAGCCTTCAATTTGATTTACCAAACTATTTATAAGCTGAAAACCAAGTGATTTTGAAGTTCTTTTTTCAAAATCAGAAGGCAATCCAATTCCATTATCGGCGATTGTTAAATTATATTTTAACTCATCAAGTTTTTTTAACGAAACAATAATTCTTGGTTTTTCAACTTTGTGATGTTCCGGAAAAGCATATTTCATGGAGTTTGAAACTATTTCATTTAAAATCAAACCACACGGAACAGCGGTATCAATATTTAACTTAATTTCTTCCGATTCAACAATAGTTCTTATGCGCCCATTATTTTTATATGAACTAAAAATGTAACTTGTCAAATTTTGAATATACTCTTTGAAATCAATATGAGAAAGTGTTTTTGATTGATAAAGTTTTTCATGCACCAAGGACATTGATTTCACGCGAGTTTGACTGTCTTTAAATATAGTTTGAATTTCTTCATTTTCAAATTTTTTACTTTGAAGATAAAGTAAACTTGAAATAATTTGCAAATTATTTTTAACACGATGGTGAATTTCTTTAAGCAAAACTTCTTTTTCACTTAATGAAGTTTGTAGAAGTTGTTCCCCCTTTTTTCTAACTGAAATTTCTTTTTCCAAGGCAATATTGGATTCCGCCAATTCAGCCGTACGCTCCAACACTTTTTTCTCAAGATTGGTCTGCGCCTCACCCAAGGCTTCTGTCATTTTATTAAAAGATTCAGACAACCCTTCAAGCTCATCTCCGGATTTAATTTCTGAACGGACAGACAAATTTCCTTGTGTAACTTTTTTCGTAACTTCATTTAGATGGTGTATTGGTTTGCTAATTTTTCTCGCAATAAAAATTGATGCAAATAAACCAATTAAAATGGCGACAAGCGAGGAAGTAAAAGTTCTTAAATAAATTTGTTTTATGCCATCAGTATAGTTTGTTAAGCTTAATCCAATATGAATCCAACCCCATTCAATTCCTGAGTAGCTGAAAGGATATTTATAATAAAATATTTCTTCATTCAACATTGGTTCAAAAATAAACTTACCGCGCAAACTATCAATGCTTTCTTCAACCCACATTCCATTTAAAGTATCCATACTCCAACCAGAATCAAGGATTTTAAGAGAAAATCCGTCTTTCTTTGTAATTATTGTATATTGAATTGATTTACTTTCTTGAACCACAGTTAAACAATGTTCCAGAGCAAAACTATAATCCTCTGAAATAATTGCAGTTGCTGTAACTTGACTAATTGAAGAAGCAATATCTCTTGCCTCGGTGTTCATTCTTTCAATCAACATTTGCTTTTGAAACGGAATAGTTGAAAAAATAAAAATGGCAAGCGTTACAATAATTAACAACCAAGAAAGAAATGTTATTCTAAAGAATATTGTTTTTCTGTTTTTCATAATCAGCGTTGTTTTTTCTTTACCAGATCTTGATATTCATTAAATAGCGATCTTATACCATTTAAATCAGATTCTTTTACCTCCGAAGCACCAAAGGTTTTAAATATTTTGTAAACCTGGTCGGTTTTTGGCAATTTTTTATGGTTAATAGAAAAATTTAGAATTAATTTCCGATTTTCCTCAGTTAAATTTTTGTTTACGCAAATAAGATCATTTGTCAAACGAGTTCTTTTAAAGAGTATTTCTAAAGATTTTGGAATCTGCGGATTCATTTCTGATAAAAGTTCCAACGAACCACTATTTACCAGACAAAGATCCGTTTTCTTTAAGAAAACCGGAAGCACAGTCTGTAATGGCTTTTCTGTGAACTCTACTTTTCTAAAAAATTTGTTTCTATCAGCTATTCCATTTTGTAAACAAAGTAAATCAAGCCAAAGTTCATTTATCTTTTTATACTTTCCGCCCTGAACTAAAATCTTTTTATCTTTCATAGAAAGAAAATCATTAACATTGGATCCTTTGTATGAACAAATTACAATATCATAAAAGACATTTTCATCTATATGTGTTTTTACAAGCGGAACAATATTTAAATTCCCTGTATTTTTTAAATATTGCAAAGAACTAATATATAGAATATCAACCAATTCTTTATTTGCCGCTTTTAGCAGCTCATCATCATTGTTAATAAATATTACGTCAAGCTTTTCAATTTCTTTCATATTTGAAGCTAGTAACTTAGTCCATAAATCAAGTGTTACTTTTGCATCTTTAATATTTACATCTTCTAATAAATCAACAGACATTCCCAACGTAAAATTAACTTTAATATTTGTCTGGGCAAAAAGGGACTCATTATTTTGATTAACCAAAATAAAAGTCAATAGAAAAAGATTTAACAATATTTTAATGCAATTATTCAAATTAGTTTTTCTTTTTATTTTTAAGTTTGTTGTAGTCTTCCCAAAATTCAAAAGTTGAAGCCAGATCGGAATCACTTAATAGAAAAGACCCATCAATTTTAAATATTTTATAAACCTGGGAAGATTTTGGATCTGAATCAATTTGATTACCAAAACCAATCGCCCTTGCTACTTCATTTTTCGGAATATCATTTCGGAAACAGAACAAATCGTTAACTAAATTTTCTTTCTCACTAAATATTCTTAAGGTATTGTTTATCTGTGGATTCATTTCTGAAGTTATTTCAAAAGTGCTGTTTGTAACAATACATGCATCAGTTTTTCCAAAAAAAGTGCTTAAAATTGTTTTTGAAGCATTATCATCATATATAATTTTTTTGAAAAACTTCTCTTTTTCAGTAACACCATTTTTAAGACATAAATAATCAAGAAATAATTCCCCCATCAATTTAAACCTTCCACCTTGCACCGCAATAGTGGAATTCTTTAATTCACTAAAAAATTTAATGTTCTTATTGTTTCTAATCATAAGATAAAAATCAAAAGACTTCTGTTTATTTATCAAAGTTCCATAGTAGGGTTTTAATTTTAACGATGATTTATATTTTAAATATTGAGGAGTACTTAAAAAAATATAATCAACCTTTGTTTCATTAATATCCTTTATTAATTGTTGCATATCTTCATATATGAAAGAAGATGATTTAACATTGTACGCAACCTTTTCATGAACCATTTTTGCCCACAAGTTTATTATTGCCTTTGCATCTCTAATATTTACATCGGAAAACATCTCTTTTGTAATTCCAATATTTGCTTCGGACTTTGTTTCAACAATTTGAGCAAATAAAATTTTACCGTTTATTGAAAGCAATAAAGTTATAGTAAAATAAATACAGAATATGTTTTTTATAAAAAGCTTTTTCATTAATCAAAAACTTGATTTATTCTTTTACATTTTTTTCTTTTTAATTTTTGCATACTTTTCTGTTAATTCAAGAATATTTTTAAGATGTGAGTCTTCAAAAAGAATAAGATTTTCAGATTTAAATAAGTTTAAAATTTGTTTTCCGGAAACAGTTTTTTCCAATTTCACACAAACATCAAGAAGTGCTTTTTTAACTGGCGAATCTATATTTTTGCTTACACACATAATTCCATTAAGGAGAATTGGACTTTTTTCTATAATTGTTAGTTCATTTTTTAATTGAGGATTTAATTCTAGTATAGTATAAAAAGACTCCGCCGGAACAATGCTGGCATCAATTTGATTGAAAAATACCGGCAATAAAGATTTTGAGGGCTTTTCGGTTTCCCTTACTTCCGCAAAGAACTTATCAAAATTCTTTCCTTTTTCATTAAGCAAAACCGTTAACCATATTTTTATTAAACCGCCCCCGGTTTTTGAAGGAATATTTATTATCTTATTTTTTAAGTCTTCTATCTTTTTATAGTTTTTATCCTTTCTAACAACAACAATAAATTCATATCCGGGTTTTCCGTTTACCAACGTAGTTAGATTGGGTTCAATTTCTGTTTTGTTTCTAATTTCTAAATAATCTGTAACAGGCAAAGCAATTAAATCGATTTTTTTACTATTTAGCGCTTCAACAATTTCGGCATTCGTTTCGTAAATATTGGTTTCGGGAGTGAATTTTGCATCCATACCTTTTAATAACTCATCACCCCACATTTTAATTGCCGCGGTTGCGTCTCTAATATCAACATCGTTAAACAACGAAATTGAGAAACCAACGTAAATAGGTTTTAAATTATTCTTTACACTTTTTGACTGAGAAAACAATCCGCCCGTAAAAAGTAAAAAAACAAAAAGAATTTTTATAATAGAATTTTTCATAAAAATTAATTCAGATTTTTTCCAATTGTAAACTCAAGTTCGGCTAAAGCTTCATAATAAGTAAATTGTGCCTTATAATATTGAACTTTCATAATTGCTTCGAACAATTGAGCTTCCAACAAATCTCTCAATTCTACAAGTTCACTTTGATAAGCTCTATCATTTAGTTCGCAGTTTTCCGTTGCAGAATACATTGCAGATTTTAACGATGCCAATTGATCGGAAGCAGAATTAAATTCCACCAATGCTTTTTTAACCAAAATTTCTAAACCATTTTCTAATAATAATTTCTGACTTTTAATTTTCTCCAATTTATAATTTGATTCATCAACTTCTGCGGATGTTCTAAATCCGTTAAATATTGGCATTTGCACTCCAAGTCCAACGGTCCAATTAAATTTATTTTTATCGCTAACTAATCCATATTTGTAAGAATTTTCAAGTAAACTTAAAGAACCCATCAATCCAACTTTTGGCAAATATCCGCTGAAAGCTTCATCAACTTTATTTTCAAAAATTGATTGAGCAATTTCTAAGGTTTTCCACGTAGGATTGTTTTGATAAGCTGTAGAAAGCAGTTCGTCAAAATTTAAATATGCACTATTGAGTTTAAGAGAATCCCTTATAACGGAAATATTGTATTGTAATTTTTCACCCAAAGAATTTAGCAATGCAGATTTAGCTAATTCTAAATTATGTTTGAATGAAAAATTTATTGATCGAATATTATCAACCAGAATTTTATTTTTTAGAAAATCAGTTTTTGATACTGTACCGGAACCATTTAAATATAAATTTTTTGTAAGCTCTAAAGTTGTTTCTAATCGAGCCAAAGATTCATCACCAATTTCAGTAAGTTTTTGAAGAAGATAAACTGCATAAAACCTTTTTTTAACATCGGCAACTATTTGCAATTCATTTTTCTTTGCTTCTTCTTGAGCAAGCAGCAAAGCACTTTCCGCTTGTCCGATTAATGAAGAAATATATCCACCGGTATAAAGCGGATAAGTTAATTCCAGAGAACCCATAATCATTGTTTTATCAAATAATTTAATATCTTGTTCAGGAACTTCTATTCCGCCTAATTCAAGCCCGGGAATTTCCAAAGGAATATTAAAAGTTGATGCGGGAAAAATAAAATTGGGCGCTTCATCCATTGTAGAAATTGAAGCAGATAAATTTATTTGAGGCCAATAAGCAGAATTTGCTTGATTAAGTTGAGATTCAGAAATTCCGATTGAATTTTTGTTTACAGAATTCATTGGATGATTTTTTAATGCGTGAGAAATGCATGTTTCTAAATCCAATTCTTTTTCAAAAACATTTGTCTGTGCTTGAGAATTGTATGATGTAAATAAACAAAGAATCAAAAAACAAAGTATTAAATTTCTTCTAATTCCATTCATTTTTAATCCTATAAATTATATAATAATTACTATCGAAAAGTTTTTATCGAAAATTAAAAAAGATAAACAAGGACTATTTGTTTGATATATGTTTCAAATAATAATTTGGCTATTATTTTGGTTATATATAAAATTTATTTAGAGGATTTTAATAATTTTACAGTAAATGTACTTCCAATACCCTTTTTGCTTTCAACATAAATAATACCGTTATTTAATTCTATATATTTTTTAACCAAAGCAAGACCTAAGCCGTTTCCTTCAAATGATCTGGTATAACCCATTTCTTCTTGAAAAAATGGTTCAAAAAGTGTTGGTAAAAATTCTTCAGAAATTCCAATTCCACTATCAGAAATTTTTACAACCACGAAATTTCCATCATCAGAAATTTCAATAATGATGCTACCAACTTTTGTATATTTTATTGCGTTATCGATAAGATTTATAAATAATTGTGTGATGGTATATGAATCCGCATTAATATTTGGATTGTTAGAGTTTATTATTAGCTCGAATTTTAAATTTTTCTGTTCGGCAGCAAGTTTAAATTCTCGGTAAAGTGGGCTAATCAAATTTACTATAGAAAGTTCTTCAAGTTTCAATTCATATGAACCTGCTTGTAATTGTGACATGTTAATTATTGAATCAATGGTTCTAATTAATCTTCGGCTTCCACTATCAATCATTTCAAAAGAGGATTTTGTGTCTTCATTAATATTTTCTCCCAAGTCTGATTTAATAAGTGAAATAAAGTTTAGAATTGTGTTTATTGGAGTTCTTATTTCATGAGACATTCCAGCTAAAAAGTTAGATTTTGTTTTGTCAGATTTTTCAGCCATCTCCTTTGCTGAAATTAATGCCTCCTCAGCTCTTTTTTGTTCTGTAATATCTCTAACGTTTGCAAGAATATAATCCTTTTGATTTATCGATATTTTTGTTAGAAACACTTCAACATCAAAAGTCAAATTTTTAAAAGGTCTTTTTGCTTTCCATTCAAACAAAAAAGTTTCACCCAACAAAGCCTTTTTCCACATTTCGATAACTTTTTCAAAAGGATTATTAACATCTGAAAAATCTTGAATTGTTAAGTTTTTTGCTTGAGAAATTGTAACATTGTATAAATTTAAAACTTTGTCATTTACATTTAGGACTTTTCCGTTAACATCGTGAATAAAAATAGCGTTATATACATTATCAAATACTTTTTGTAGTAATTCCTTCGATTGCTGCAATTCCAATTCAGCTAATTTTCTTTTTGTAATATCTTCAACCGTTCCTTCAAAAAATAGATTTCCGAATTCATCAAAATCTTTTCTTGCACTTTCCGAAATAAATATTTTCGATCCGTCTTTTTTACGCCACTCTGATTCAAATCCTATTATATTACCGTTGGATTTTACAGTATCAATAAATTCTTTTCTTCTTGAGGGATTTACATAGCCGTTTGAATTCAAATCTGTGTTTTGCATTTCTTCAAATGAATTATACCCAAGCATTTTAAATAGAGCATTATTCATCATTAATACTTTGCCGTTTTCAGTGGTTCTATAAAGACCCCGCGTTGCATTTTCAAACAATCCTCTAAATCTTTTCTCACTTTCGAACAAATCTTTTTCCATATTTTTTCTTAATGTGATGTCTTGTTTTATTGCAACAAAGTGAGTTATTTTATTTGAACCATTTCCGTTTACCGGAGTTATCACCATTTCCTCATAATAAAGTTCGCCGTTTTTCTTTTTATTTATTATTTCACCCGACCAAACTTTACCACTTAAAACAGTATTCCACATATTTTTATAAAACAAATCATCATGTTTTCCGGATTTAAGAATTCTAGGATTTTTTCCAATTATTTCATTGTGGTGAAAACCGGTTACATCGGAAGTTGCAGAATTGCAGAAAATAATTTTTCCGGCTCTATTAATAATTAAAATACTGTTTGCTGCTGACTCTATTGCTTTACTTTGCAGCATTAATTTTTCTTGAGCTTGACTTATTACTTTTTTACTTTCGCTAATTTTTTCACTTAAATCAAAATTCAAATCATGAGTATTTTTAATCATTAATTGTTGATAATATTCTCGGCGAGAATAATATTCTAAAGCATATGCAATACCAATTCCGGCAATGTTTGCTGCAAATAAATAAAATGAACTGATAAAATAAATTTGAGATTCTAGGGTAATAATGAAATTTATCACAATTTCATAAATAAAAAATATTGAAAAACCCGCCACCGCTGCCCAAAAATATTTGAGTTTTAAAAAAACATAACTCCAAAAATAAATTAGAATTATACCAACATAATATGAATCGTTTAGTTTTGGAAAGGCAATAACAATAAATGAAATGTCAACTGCGCCAACTATTATTGATGCAGTACTTAAAAGAATTTGTGCAAGCTTTGAATTTTTCAGATTGCTTGATGTAAATGCAATTCCAACAATAAATAATGAAACAACTACCCGGAGTGTAAAAAACTCATTAAACAAATGCGGAACCAAGTATAAATCAAAAGGGAAAAATGCAATAAAAAAAACGGATCCAATAATTGAAGAAATTTTAATTTGTAATTCGGCATTTTTATGGTAATAATTTAAAAACTCATGTTCTAAAATATCTGGAAACCTTAACTTTATAGGATGGAGTTTAACATTAACATCGTTATGCTTATCCTTGGTTTTATCATATAGAGATATTTTTCCCCAATTAAAAACTCTTTCTAATATTTTTTTAATTACATTCAAAACAATCAAAATAAAATTTACAATTTATTACATTATCGAGCCCTTTAAGAATTTTTTAATTTAAAATTGGTTGAAATAAATTTATGCTAATAATTTTATTGAATTGTTTATTTGATTAGATTTGAAAAACCAAAATTAATTTTAATTATATACAAAAATGCAATTAAAGAAATATAAACACGTTATTTGGGATTGGAACGGTACTATTTTTAATGATTTACAACTTTGTGTTGATGTTGGAAATAATTTATTTAGAAAAAAAAATCTTCCGGAAATTAGTGTAGAAAAGTATAAATCAATTTTTACAATTCCGGTAATAAATTACTACATTTCTGCCGGTTTTGATTTTGATAAAGAATCATTTGAAATTGTTGGTAAAGAATGGATGGATGAATATGAAAAACGAAAATTTGAATGTTCACTACATGAAAATTTAATTGAAACAATCGAAAAATTTAAAGATTGGGGAATTCCGCAATCATTGCTTTCCGCATACCGACAAGATAATTTATTAAAAATGGCAGAACATTTTAATTTAACGAAATATTTTTCACACATTGTTGGATTAGATAATATTTACGCTGCCGGAAAAATGGATTTAGGAAAAAATTTGATGAAAATTCTTGGAAACGGTCACGGAGAAACTTTAATGATTGGAGATACAATTCACGATTTTGAAGTTTCACAAGAAATTGGCGCCGATTGTATTTTAATTGCAAATGGTCATCAAAATTTGGAAACTCTTGAAAAAACCGGCGCAAAGATATTCAATAGTCTGGGTGAGTTACTTAAATTATTTTAAGAGGCGAGGTCTTTATATCTTTTGAGCCAACAAATCAACAACAGAAACTTTTCCATTGTGGTAATTTCCTTCAAAAATTTCTTTTTCCACCGAATATAGCTCAACCTCTTTAAGAGATCCAAAATCTGTTTTAATTATTTCTTCGGAAAACAACACATCAAAATTTCTTGGTCCGCCGGAATTATGTTTAATTTGATTTTTAGAAAAACCTTCCAGTATTAAAAAGCCCCCGTGTCTTAAATATTTAATCAAATTTTGATGAATTATTTTTCTTAAATTTTCCGGTGGATGAACAAAAATTAAAGCGATGCAATCAAAATAATTTTCTTCCCAGGTAAAATCTTCTAATGTGCTAAAAGAATAATTTACTTTAATATTTTTTATTTTGTAAAGTTTTTCAGCTTTTTCAATTGCAATTTTAGAAGAATCAAATGCGTAAACCTCCCAGCCAAGTTCTGCGGCAAATGCGGAATTTCTTCCTTCACCTTCTGCCGGAAATAATATTTTTCCGGGTTTTAATTCAGTTAAAATTTCTTTAAGAAATTTATTTGGTTCGGTTCCGTATATATATTCTTCTTTTGAATATCTTTCATCCCAAAAGTTTTGCATAAAAATTTTCTATTTGTTTTAATTGGTGGTGAAAACTAAATGTCGGTCTTGTGAAAATCAAGAATAAACGTTGTGCCAGCTCCCTTTTCACTTTGAACAGAAATGTTAATATTATTAATTTCGCAATATTTTTTTACAAGTGATAAACCTAAACCATTTCCTTCATATTTTCGGCTGTATCCGCTTTCTTCTTGACTGAATTTTTCAAATAGATGCGGTAAATATTCTTTACTAATTCCAATCCCGGTATCAGAAATCTTAACTATAAAATTTCTCTCAAAATCGTCAATGGAAATATTTATTCCGCCAGAATCTGTATATTTTATTGAATTATCTAGCAAGTTTGAAATAGCTTGGTATATTGTATAAATATCAATTTTGGTTTTGCAGCAATTTTTATTTTTGGGATATGTTAATGTTAGATATAAATTTTTATTGTGCGCAGCGGGAAAAAATTCATTTGCCGCCGGTTCCAAAACTTTTTCCAAAATATTTAGATTTTCAAAATTGGGTTCATAAGTTCCGGCTTCAACATCAGAAATATTTAGAATTAAATCTATTGTACGTATTAATCTTTGAGATGATTTTTGAATCGCTTTAAAACTTCCGGAATTGTCTTCACTTACTTTATCTCCAAACTCCATTTGCAGCAAAGAAGTGTAATTTAAAATTGTATTAATTGGGGTTCGAATTTCGTGTGACATTTGTGCAAGAAAATCTGATTTTAATCGATCCGATTTTTCAGCATTTTCCTTGGCAAGTTTTAATTTGTCCGATGCAATTTTCCTTTCTGTAATATCTCGAACACTTGCAAGAAGTAATTTATTATTATTTAATTCAATAGCATCTAATCGAACTTCCGTAAAAAATTCTGTTCCATCTAATTTGCAATGCGTCCAATCAAAAATTTGTGAATTTCCCGTTAAAGCAGAATTTATTTTTAAATGTGCTTTTTCTTCGGATAAAATTCCATCAGGTTGAAACATGGGTGAAAATTTATATGGAGGTTGACCAATAATTTCGTTTCTTTCGCAACCAAACATTTCTAATGTTCTGGGATTACAATCAATGAATGTGCTTCCATCCATTAAAAATATTGCATCATTTGAGCATTCGAATAATGTTCTATAATGTTTTTCACGTTCGGTTAATGCTTTTTCTTTTTGCTCTAAATATGAAAAAGATTTTTCTATTTCTTTGTTTTTTTCCTCTAACTCAAACTGAGTTTTTTCGCGTATAAATTCAATAAAGTAACTGAGTATAGAAACCGCTAAAAAAGATCCCAAAAATCTAAGTTTAAAGTTTATAGAATATTGATTTATTGTAATGTTGAAAAAAAATAAAACACAAACAATTATTATAAATGCAATTATATAAATTCTGCCGACTTTTCTTCCAAGAACAAACATAATTACGGTTGGAAAAATATATGACCACAAAGAAGAAGATAAGTTAACACCGCTGCTGTATATTAAAAAAATTAAAAAGATTCCGAACAAATTAATTATTACATAGCTTAATAATTTTTCATTGTGATTTTTTAAATAAACCACACGGGCTATGGAAACTATTATTAGAACAGTAAAATCGGTAACTCCCACAAGATAATTGTTTTGTGATATTGCAAGGAAGCCAAAGAAAAATAAATAAACGGTAGTAGAAATGATGATATAATTTATCATCATTGTTTTTCTTGAAACGTTTATATCTGATTCGGATTTATAACTCTCATCCCAAAAAAATTTTTGTAATATTGTGAGAAAACTTTTGTTAGTATTCGTTTTCATACTTATCATTATCGAATAAAAACGAAATCAATTAAAAAAGCTAAAATTTGTTACTTATAAATTTATGGATGCTGAGAAAATTTATTTTAACTTTGATTCAAAAACTTTCTTAAATTTTTCTACTTTTGGAGTAATCACAAAACTGCAGTAAGGTTGAGACTTATTTTGTTCGTAATAATCTTGATGATAATTTTCCGCCGGATAAAATTTTGTGAATTTGGTAATTTCCGTAACAATTGGATTGTTATAAACTTTTGCAGATTCTAATTTAGATTTATATTCTTCTGCTAATTTCTTTTGTTCATCGTTGTGATAAAAAATTGCTGATCTGTATTGAGTTCCAACGTCTTCACCTTGTCGGTTTAAAGTTGTTGGATCGTGTGTTTTCCAAAAAACTTCCAACATTTCCTTGAACGAAATAACAGATGGATCAAAAGTAATTTGAATAACTTCTGCATGTCCGGTATTTCCGGTGCATACCTCTTTATATGTGGGATTTTCCTGTGTTCCGCCGCTGTAACCAGAAACTGCCGATTCAACACCTTTTAATTTTTCAAAAATTGTTTCTGTACACCAAAAACAGCCGGTTCCAAAAGTTGCAATTTCAGTCTGCATATTTTTTTCTTTCTTAATTTTTTGTGAAAAAATATTTTCGTTGGTTGATAAAATAATAGTAATAACAATAACTAATAAAGTAATTTTTTTCATTGTGTAAAGTTCTTTCTTAAATATTTCTTAATGTTCTACATTTTATTTACAAAAAAGTTTTCGAAATTAAATGATTGTGTTAAAATAGGTAAAGAAGCTATAAAAGGAAAAACGGAAAACAAATCTTGGTATAAAATTAAGTCAACTAGTTAACAGATAGCAAAATTTTATGATAGGTTCATTTCAAATTTTATAAAATTAAGAATTAAAAAAATCTATTACACCATTATTTTTTTCGCAAACAAAAAATATGTGTTGCAACATTTAATGTTATAACGTATATTTGAATTATAAATAAGACAAATTATCTTAACAAATAAAGAAAGGCAATAAAATGAAATCATTTAAAATAGCAGCACTTCTTCTTTTAACCGCTGGAATTAATTTTGCTCAAATAAATTGGGGGCTCGATAAATCACATTCTAAAATTGGTTTTAGCGTAACACACATGATTATTTCTGAAACCGAAGGTCAATTTAATAACTATGACGTAAAAGTCGTTTCAAAAAGTGAAAATAATTTTGAAGATGCACAAATTGAATTTTCAGCAGATGTTAACAGCATTGATACAGATAACGAAAAAAGAGATCAACATTTACAGTCTGATGATTTCTTCAATGTTGAAAAATTTCCAAAAATTAAATTTGTGGGAAAATCTTTCAAAAAAGTTAGTGAAAAAAACTATAAATTAGTCGGTGATTTTACAATGAGAGATGTAACCAAATCAGTTACTTTGGATGTTAAATATAATGGAACTGTAAAAGATCCTTGGGGAAACACAAAAGCGGGATTTAAAGTTTCTGGTGTAATTAATAGATTCGATTACGGTTTGAAGTGGAATGCAGCATTGGAAACCGGCGGACTGGTTGTAAGCGAAGATGTAGAACTGCAAATAAATCTTGAACTTAACAAACAATAATTGATGAAATTAGAAGAAGAAATTAAGCAAAAAAAGTTTAAGTCAGATTTTCAAAAACTAGCCGTGAATATTATATTTACTCACGGCTGGTTAATGAATTATCAAAAGAAGTTTTTTGATAAATATGGCATAACCGGAAATCAATTTAATATTTTAAGAATTCTTCGGGGACAACATCCACAACCAGTTTCTGTAAATGTTTTAAGAGACAGAATGTTGGATAAAATGTCTGATGCGTCAAGACTTGTTGAAAGACTGCGAATAAAAAAATTATTAAATAGAAATATTTGTAAAAACGATAGACGAAAATCCGATATAAACATTACCGAAAAGGGACTTGAGGTGCTAAAAGACTTAGATTCAATAGATGACGAGTTTATAAAATTGTTTAGTAACTTAACCACTAAAGAAGTTAATACATTAAACGAATTGTTAGATAAAATGCGAGGATAAATTGGAAAAGACAAAGATTTCGGTTTTACTCAACGGTCCACTTATGATAGAAGGAAGCTTAATTGTAAAAAATAGTTCTGGCGAAACAATAAAAGAATCAGAAAAGGTTTTTCTTTGTAGATGCGGGCAATCAGCAAACAAACCGTTTTGTGACGGAACACATAAAAAAGTTGATTTCAAAGCTGAATAATGAATTTTGAAACTTTTTTTGAGGATTTAATAAATCTAAAACCAGAGACAAAACCTTTGTGGGGAATTATGACTCCCCAGCACATGGTTGAACATTTAACTTTGGCTGTAAAATCAAGTAATGGAAAATTTTCAGTTGATAAATGTTTAAATCCTCCAGAAAAATATCCAATTTTGAAAAAAATTCTATTAGGCCCAAAACCATTGCCAAAAAATTTTATTAATCCGGTGCTAGGTGAAGGACTACAACCATTAATTTTTAATAGTTTAGATTCTGCAAAAGATGAGTTGAAATTACAAATTAAAGAATTTTTCAATTATTTCAAAAATAATCCAAACAACGAACCAATTAATGCAACTTTTGGTCCATTAAATTTTAATGAATGGCTGGTGTTTCATAAAAAACATTTTACACACCATTTTACACAATTTGGGTTGATGTAAACCATGGTATACGAAAAAAACAAAACAATAGTTTTAAATAACGATGTAATTATGCCCATACTGGGTTTAGGTGTTTGGCAAATGGACGATGCGAGCGAAACAGAAAAGTCTGTAAGTTATGCTTTGGAAATAGGTTATAGAAGTATTGATACCGCTGCTCTTTATGGCAACGAAAAGGGTGTAGGAACCGCTGTAAATTCTAGTGGAATAAAAAGAGACGAAATCTTTATTACAACAAAAGTATGGAATTCAAACCAAGGTTATGAAAAAACCCTTAAGGCTTTTTCAGAAAGTTTAAAAAAATTACAAACAGATTATATAGATTTGTATCTAATTCATTGGCCGGTTACCGGAAAAATTAGTTCAACGTGGAAAGCGCTTGAAAAGCTATATAATGAAAAATGTGTTAAAGCAATTGGGGTAAGCAATTTTGCTATTAAACACCTGAAAGAGTTGATGAAAGTTTCTGACATTCACCCAACAATCAATCAAGTTGAATTGCATCCATACTTAACTCAAAACGATCTATTGAAATTTTGTAAAGAAAATAAAATATTTGTTGAAGCGTGGGCTCCGATTATGAAAGGAAAAGTAAATGAAATTGATGAAATTATTAAAATTGCACAAAAACACAAAAAGACCCCGACTCAAATTACATTAAGGTGGAATATTCAAAAGGGAATTGTTACAATTCCAAAGTCTTCGCGCAAGGAAAGAATTTTAGAAAATTCGCAAATTTTTGATTTCGAAATATCACCAGAGGAAGTAAATATCATTGATTCTTTGAATAGAAATTACAGAATTGGTCCAAATCCGGAAGAAATTGAGTTTTAATATTCTTTCGAAAAGAAATTAACATTACTAAATTATTGAATTTAATAAACCTCTTTTCCACTCATTTTTGGGGATATCAAAAACCCCAAAACCAGCTCCAAACTCCCAATAAATATAACTAAAACCGTTTGTTTTCGCCAAATCCGAAACAGTTTTGTTCCACCTAATTCTGGATTCTATATCAGCTTTGTGATAAGCACCGAACTCACCTAAGTTAATTGGAAAATTATTTCTATTTCCCCAATTGCTAATAAAATTAAAGTGTTTTTTAATTTTCTGAATTTCTTTGTTGGTAGCATTCCAAGTTTTGCCTTTGAAAAATTTGCTAAATCTTA
Source organism: Ignavibacteriota bacterium (assembly GCA_016716225.1). NCBI lineage: Bacteria > Pseudomonadati > Ignavibacteriota > Ignavibacteriota bacterium. The sequence goes on from JADJWT010000001.1 coordinate 1,105,043, forward strand.
CCCATTCTGCTTCTTGGTGAGTAAAAACAAAAGGTTTGTAATAATGAAATGTTATAATAATATTCTTAAACTCTTTTGGAACTTCTAATTTTCTTAAACCTTCCAGATTATTCCATTTTGCGGGACCTATTAAAAGAATACGGTCTCTGTTTTTATTTCTAATTACAGGAACAACTTTTTTAATTTGATTATTCCAAATACGTGGTGTTAAGAAATGATGCGGCTCGTTTAGAATTTCAAAAAGTAAATTTTCCGGATAATTTTTATAATGTTCACTTATTTGTTTCCAAAGTAAATAAAATTTTTCTTCAAATTTAAATGGATGGAAATACAATTCATTAAAATGATGAATGTTAATTATTACAATCAAATTATTTTGTAATGCTTGATTTATTACTTCATCAACCCTTGCAAAAAAATTCTCTTTAATTTCAAATGTTGTTTGATTATAAATGTGTGCAGACCAACGAATTGGAATTCTTACCGAAGAAAATCCCGCGTCCTTAATAAATTTAAAATATTCTGGCAGAATTTTAACACCCCAATCACCTTCGTTGGGAGCTTCGAGGGCATTTCCTAAACTTATTCCGCGACTGATTTTTTTATTTATTTCAATGGATTTTTGCATAGAAATTTTTAATAACTTGTTAAAATTACAAATTAAGTTTTTGAAACATGTAAAAAACGTAAATTCATTATTTAATTTTGGGATTTTTCGTAATAAACATTTGACAAGATAAAATTTTATTTACCATTCGAATTCGCTAACCAACCGATGAGAATTCTAAATAATTTATAGTGTGAATTAAAAAGATGGCCTCTTTTATATTAATTATAATTTGGTAAATGCGGAGCAATAACAAAAAATTGATTCTGTTGTGAAGACTAATGCGATCTCGACATATCGTTAAGTCCTTTAATAAAAACTTTTAACTATGGATTTTTTATTATTTATGACATCCGCAAGTGCAAGAAAGTTTTTCTGATTTTGATTTTTCTATTGCTTCTTTTCCTTCTTTAAAAGAAAAGTATGCTATTCCAAGTGATCCTAAAATATCCAAAAATCCAATTTGAAAAATCTCATAAAATGCGCTTGAGAAAAGAAGAATGAATGAAAGATAAAAACATGTTTTTGTACAGTTCGCATCTGCAATTATTGCATCTGAGTTTAATTCTTTACCGATTTTTAATTTTGCGTTCATCAAAAAATACATTGTGAAAATTGAAATCACTGAAATAACAATTCCTGCAATGGTTGTTTCCGGTTTGTGCTGATAAACTAAATTTAAAATTGCACCAATTATTAATCCCGCTGATAAAATATAAAATGAATTTCCCGTAATTTTTAAAGCTGTTCGTTCAAAATTGTCTCTTTGTGTAATTTCACTTTTTTGCATTCGTAAAATCATGTGAAGAATTCCAACGCCGGAAATTACTTCCACAAAACTATCCAAACCAAATCCAAATAAGGCTAAAGTTTCTTCTTCCGCACCGAAAAACACAGAGATAAATCCTTCGCCAATATTATAAGCTATTGTAAAAAAACTTAAGTGTTTGGCAGAGTTTATTAATTTGTTCATTTAATTTTCAGAAATTATTGATCCGGTAATTCTTGCTAATTCCGTGTCGGTTTCTTTTAAATTATAAATCGCGTTCAGTTTTTGAACCGACGCATTTAGAAAAATAATTTGTATATCTCTAAAATTGAATGAACTTATTGAACCATTTTTAAATTTTTCTTGAGATATTTCCAAATTCAATTTTGCTGCTTCCAGATTTTCATTGGCAACAATTAAAAGTTCCTTTCTAATGTTATATAATTCAAAAAGTTGCGAAAGTGTGTTTGTTAATGAGTGTTCAATTTGCTCGGTTTCAATTTTGCTAATTTCGTTTTCAATCTTCGCAATTTCCAATGCCCGCTTGGTGTTCAGACCGTTAAATATATTCCAGCCTAAAACTAAATTAGCGTAATAATCATATCCTTTTGTATTTACTTTTGGAAGATTATTAATTGTCTGGTTCGAATTTTCATAATCGTAGCCGGCGTTTAATCGCAGTGTTGGATAAAAATCATCTCTTGTAATATCAATGTTTTTTTCTGAAATCATCTGGTTTATATATTGATTTTTAAGAGTTCTGTTGTTTACTAACATTTTGTTTTTTAAATCATCAAACAAATATTGATTTTCTAAAACCGAAAAATCATCAATAAAATCATAAGTTTTATCATTCTTCTCACCAATAAGCAAATTCAAAGAACGAATGGAATTATCTAAAAATAATTTTTGAGAAAGATATGTTGATCTGTCTTCCAGCCAAGAATTTTTTGCTTGAAGAACTTCATAACTTACAGAGCTGCCTATTTCTTTGCTTAATTGCGCGCGGTCATATCTATCTTTTGATAATTTTTCAACCTCTTCAAAAACATTTAATTTTTCTTTTTGCAGAAGTACGTTATAATATCCTAAAATAATTGATTGGATTCTGTTCTCAACAAGAAAAGCTACATTGCCTTCCGTAAGATTATAAATTTTTTCTAATCTGTCTTTTGTGTTATAAATTTTGAATCCGTTAAACAATGTCCAATTTAATGTTGCTGATGGAACCAAGCTATTTGTCTTAACTTCGTTAGTTCCGGTATCATCAAATCTATTTACCGATGTTAGGCTAACATCAACTGTTGGATATCTTCCGGCGGTTCCCCATGAATTGTTTTCATCGGCAATTTGCAAATCTTTTTTTGCAATTCTAATATCGTAATTGTTTTCGAGTCCTAATTTTATTGCATCAGAAAGGGTAAGTTTTTCTTGTGCAAAATAATTAATTGACGAAAATAAGATTAAACCATAAATATATTTTTTAAATTTCATTAAACTTTTCCTAAAAATTAATCTACAGAAATTTTGCTATTGATTATTGCCGGTTCAACTTCTTCCGGTGATAAATTTCCTCTTCCTAATAATTTTGCTTTAAAAACTCTTATATCGTTTAGTGTATAAATTAAAACCGGGAAAAACAATAATGTAAATCCGGTTCCTATTAAAACTCCGTAAGCCAATGAAATTGCCATCGGAATTAAGAACTGTGCTTGAAAGCTGTTTTCTAAAATTATTGGATATAAACCCGCAACGGTTGTGATTGATGTTAACATTATTGCGCGAAACCTTGATTTTCCGGCATCAAACACCGCATCGTGAACATTCATTCCTTCCAAAAGATTTTGATTATATTTTGAAAGAAATACTACGGCATCATTAATTATAACTCCTGAAAGTGCAACCATTCCCCACGCGCTCAATATTGAAATTGGTTGTCCGTGAATTCCATGTCCCCAGACTGCACCAATAAACGAAAGCGGAATCATCATTAAAATAATTCCGGCATGCGACATAGACTTGAAATGTAAAATCAAAATTAAAATGATCACAGCAAAAGCAATTCCAAAAAGTTTTTGCAAATCTGCAACGGCTTCATTACTATTTTTTTGCTGCCCTTGATATTCAACATTTACACCGGGAAATTGTGCTTGCATTTGTGGAATTATTTGTGAAGCAACTCTTTCTAAAATTGGCGGAACCGGGGCATATGGATCTATTAAATCTGCTTCAACCCTAACTTCTTTCTCAGCATTATATCTTTTAATGCTTACCGGACCTCTTTCAATATTATATGTAACCAATTCCGAAAGCGGATATTCACCAAGTGCGGTTTTAATTTTAGTTTTTTCCATTTGTCCGATTGTTAATCTATCACTTTGCGGATAACGAACCCAAACTCTAATTTCATCTTTGCCTTGCTGCAATCTTTGAACTTGACCGCCGTAAAATCCTTGTCTAATTTGATTTGTAATATCATTTAGTGTTAATCCCAAAAAGTATGCTTGCGGTTTTAGTTTTAATTTTACCTCTTGTTTTCCTTCAGCATTGTTGTTTGTAATGTTTTGAAGTTCAGTAAATTCCCTAAGTTTTGCTTCCAAATATTTTTTAGCGTTTTCCAATTCGGAAATTTCTTTTCCTAATAAACTTATTGATACTGGTGCTCCCCAACGATTTATAGAGCCAACTGTAAACTTTTCCGCTTCGGGTATTTCACCGATTGCTTGTCTTACGCGTTCAGCAACTTCGTAAGTTGTAATTGGTGCGCCTTCCATATCACGCATCATAACGTTTATGTTTCCGGCGTGGGAGCCTATTTCTTGTCCTTGAAACGCAGACCCGATTGATCTAAAAGTATATGTAATAAATTTATTTGTATCGGCAAATTCTTTTTCAAGTTGAAGTTCAACTTCTTGAATTTTTTTATCAAACTTTTCTAAATACTCTGTGGTTTGTTTTTCACCGGCACCGGGAGTGAATGCAATGTTTACCGAAAACATATCAAACGCAACCGAAGGGAAGAAGGTTGTTTTAATTACTGTTCCTTGAATTAAACCAATGGTAACTAAAATTAACGCAACCGGAATTGTAACCACTATCCATCGCCATTTTAAAATTATAACTAACAATTTTGCATAAGTTTTGTTTCTTATTTTATCAATAAAATTTTCTATTGCGTTTTTAAATTTACTGTGTTTTTCGTTTCGCTTTAAAACATGTGGGTTTGCCAAATGTGCGGGCAAAACAAAAATTGCTTCTATTAATGAAACCCCTAAACTTACTACAACAATAAATGCCATTTCATACATCATTTCCATTTGTCCAACTAAAAATAAAAGCGGAGCAAAAGCGACCATTGTTGTTGTTACAGAAGTAATAATGGAAGGAATTACTTCTATTGTTCCATCAATTGCGGCACGGCGTGGACTTTTTCCCATTTCAAAATGTGTGAATATGTTTTCGCCGATTACAATTCCATCATCAACCAGAATTCCAATTACTAAAATCATTCCAAACAACGAAATCATGTTGATTGTAATTCCGGAAAGATTTGCAATCACAAACATTCCCAAAAACGCCGAGGGGATTCCCCACGCAACCCAAAGCGAAACACGCAAGCTTAAAAACAATGCAAGTGAAATTACAACAAGAATTAAACCGGAGCCGCCGTTGTTGATAAGTAAATTTAATCGGCTGTTAAGCATATAAAGAAAATCATATGTTACTTCTAATTTTACATTGTTATGTTTTTCGTTAAACTCTTTTACATATTTATTTATGAAATCAGAAATTTCTCCTAAATCTTCCGTATCTAATTTTGCGATGTTAAAGAAAATTCCTCGCTTTCCGTTTATGTAAGATTTGTTTACAACTTCAGAAAATTTTCTTTTGATGGTTGCAATATCTCTAATTCTCAAATAGCTTCCGTCTGTGTTTGCACGAAGAATAATGTCTCCAATTGTGCTTGGATCAACAGAACGATTACGCGCTCGAATTAATATTTCCTCTTCTTCGGATTTTATTTCTCCCGCAGAAATATCTCTGTTGTTGTTTGCAATTGCAGCGGAAATTTGGTCGAATGTTAAATTATAACGCAACAAAACATTTTCGGGAACTTCAACCGAAATTTCTAAATCCGGAAAACCGCTGATTGATATTTGAGAAATTAATCCGGAGTTAAGAAAATCATCTTCAATATCGTATGCATAATTTTTTAAGGTTTCTAAATCTACTTCGCCGGAGAGTCCTAAATTTGCTGCGTTTGTTGTTTCTCTTTGTTTAAAAACAATAGGTCGTTCGGCATCAACCGGAAACGAGCTGATTCCATCAACAGCGTTTTTAATTTCCATTAAAGCTTCGTCAATATCGTATCCCGTAATTATTTCTATTTGAACGCGAGCAAAATTTTCCGAGGATGTTGATGTAAACTCTTTAATTCCAACAATTCCTCTAATCGCTTGTTCAACGCGCGATGTAACGCCTTCTTCCATTTCTTTTGGCGATGCGCCGGGATAAGCAACCGTAATATTTATAAAGCGCGATGATCTTTCCGGAAAGAATGATTTTTTCATCGAAAGTAAACTTAACATTCCGGCAATTACAATTGCGGCAATTATTATGTTTGCATAAAACGGATATTTTACAAAAGTTGTTAAGAGTTTTTTCATTAATATTTCTCCAAAAGTTCCTTTTTCAAAAATTGTTATTCAATAATTTTAACTTTGGTTCCTTCCGCAGCGTTAATTAATGGCTCAACTACAACGTTTGCGTTTTCGTTCAATCCGTTGAAGAAAAGAGTTTTGTCATTGGTTTTTACAACATTAATTTTTGTTTTTACAAGAGCATTATTTTCGATTGTGAAAACTTCATTTGAATTGAAAACAGAGTTTCTTGGAATTTCCATAACATTATTTAAAGGAATGTTTGAGAAAGTTGCTTTCAAATATTGCCCGCGATAAACCGGCTTGTGATTATTGTTTGCGAGCTGAACATAAACACTTATTGATTGTGTTTGCTGATTTAAGTCGCCGGCTTTTCTAATCACATTTCCAAACCATTTATATTCGTTTAGTTCATCGGTTAAAGAAACTTTATCGCCAACGTTTATCCATTTTGCATTTTCAATTTCCAACGGAATCTCAACTTCCAAAATATTTGTGTTTATAATTTTTGCGAGTGCTGCTCCAGCGTTTGCAATTGCTCCAACTTCTAAATTTACTTGTGAAATTGCTCCATTAAACGGCGCATAAATTGAATACTTTTTAAATTTTGATTCGTTGCTTTTTAAAGTATAATATTTAGTTAAAATACTTTTGCTTGAAAGAAAAACTTTTTCTTGGGTAGATTTTATTTCCGGCAAATTTGGCAAGTCTTTATCAATTTCAATTTGCTCAAAAAACTTATACCAAGTTGGATATGTTTCGGGAAAATCAATTTTCATATCCGGTAAAATTCCAGCAAGCTGAGTTAAAAAGGAACTTACTTCTGCTTTTAAATTTAGCGCGGCTTCGTTATCATAAATTCTTAAAAGCAAATCACCTTTCATAAAAATTTGTCCTTCTTTAAACGCAACATTTCCTTCAAGAATTTTTCCGGTAACTTCTGCGCTTAATGTAATTTCAGATTGCGAATAAACTCTACCGTTTGCAATATGCGTAGAGGAAACATCGGAATATTTAATCGGTTTAGCTTTTACAAACCTTACTATTTCTTCTGCTGGTTTTGTTTTTGGTTCTTCTTTAAATCCGCTAATCATTTTCATTGAGAAAAATGAAAAAATAATTATAGCCGCTCCGACTAATATTATTGTTAATTTTTGCTTATTCATTTTTTACCTAATTTACTTTATTTATAATATTTCTTATAACTTAAACTTTCTGATGTTTTTTTAACGAAATTATTTCTTTAAATAATATTTTACCTGTGAAATAATTTTATGAGAATATTTTTCTTGATGTGGTTTATGCAGATTAACAAATTGCAACATTCATTGTTTCTTTCTATAAATTCGATTTACAAAAGTAAATTTACAAATTATGTTTACTAATTATTTCATTAATTTTATATATATGACGCGCGGCAAATCACATTTACTCATTTTTAAAATGTTGTTACAATGAAAACAGTTTTTTTATTGTTTGCAATATCGCTGGGAATTTTGTTTCCATTTACTCACGAGTTATCCTATTTAATAAAATATCTTTTAATGATAATGTTATTCTTTTCCTTTTTAAAAATGGAGGTAAAAAGAAAAGACTTTGTAATAAATCATTTCTATATACTTTTTGCAAATTTTTTAATTCCGTTTACTTTTTATTTTTTACTAATCTTTTTTGAAAACAAAACACTTGCACAAGTTGCGTTTATTACCGGAATTGCGCCAACGGCGGTTGCTTCGCCAATAATTATAAACATTCTGAACAAAAAAATTGAGTATACTGTAATTTCAATTTTGTTAACAAATTTTGTTATTGCTTTTATTTTACCTTTTTTAATTCCAGAAATTTTAAATGATTCCTCAAGTATTTCTTTTGTTGATGTACTTCGTCCGGTTTCTGAAATTTTTCTAATTCCGTTTGTTTTATCAATTTTGATAAAAAAGTATTTTCCATCCGCAAAAAAATTTTTAATCGGTTTTAACAAGTATGTGTTTTACGTTTTGGTTTTTAATATCAACATTGGCACTGCAAAAGCAAGTAATTATATCAGAGAGGAAATTGGTTTTGGTGATCCGATAATTTATAAAATAGCTTTCTTCTCACTTATAATTTGCTTTCTCTCTTTTTATATAGGAAAATTAATTTCCCCGAAAAATTTTAATGTGGAGAGTTCACAATCGTTAGGACAAAAAAACAATGGTTTTACTTTGTGGGTTGCACTAACTTTTATTAGTCCAATTGCGGTTTTGGGTCCGGTGTTTTATATTGTTTTTCAAAATATTTACATCTCTTGGCAGATACACAAAAGTAAGAGACAAGAAAATCTGGTCTCTTACTCAAAATTAAGCTAATACTTCTTTATGTTTCTCCACATATTCCGCTGCGCTAAGCGCGGCAATTGTTCCATCGCTAACAGATGTTGTTATTTGTCGAAATCTTTTTGCTCTCGAATCTCCCGCAGCAAAAACTCCTGGAATGTTTGTTTCCATCAAATCGTTGGTAATAATTTCGTTTCTATTGTTTACTTCTATTATTCCCATTAAAGATTCTGTGTTTGGAACATATCCGATTAAAATAAATACGCCGTCGATTTCTTTCGAGGAAAATTCCCCGGTTCGCATATTTTTAATTATAACTTTCTCAAGTTTATCTTTTCCTATAAACTCTTGAATTTCGGACTCCATAATAAAATTAATTTTTGAATTTGACTTCGCTTCGTGAACTGCGCTTTCAAAAGCTTGAAAATGATCAAACTGATGTACAACGGTTACAGAGTTTGCGTACTTTGTTAAAGAAACAGCTTCTTCAAGTGCTGAATTTCCTCCACCAACAACAATTATATTTTTGTCCTGAAAAAAATCTCCATCGCAAGTTGCACAATATGAAATTCCTTTTCCTTTAAATATGTCTTCGCCTTTTGCACCTATTGTTCTTGATTTTCCGCCAGTTGCAAGTATTATGGATTTTGCAAAAAATGTTTCATTGTTATTTATTTCTACAGATTTTATATCGTCACTTAAATTTAGATTTGTAACTTTTATATTTGATTTAACTTTACCTCCAAATTTTTCGGCTTGTTTACGCATGTTTCGGGAAAGTTGGTATCCGCTTATACTTTCTATTCCGGGATAATTTGCAACTTCGTGGGTTAAAACCATTTGTCCGCCAGCCGCGCCTTCATTTAAAATTAATGTTGAAAGTTTTGCTCTGGATAAATAAATTCCAGCTGTTAATCCAGCCGGACCGCCGCCGATAACAATTACATCAAAATTGTTTTCCATTTTAGCTTTTAAATTCCTTATCTAAAATACTTGTAACTTGATCCATATTTTGAATGCTTGATGTAGCTTTTGCAACTTTTCCGTTTTTATAATAAACCGTGAATGGTAATCCGGCAAAGCTTCTGCATTCTGGAAGATTTCTAATTATTCCGGCTTCGGGGCTATCAAACGCCATATCAAAGAATTTTACGTGTGAATACTGATCTTGAATTTCTTCCATAACTTCATAAACTGGTATGCACATTGGTCCCATTCTTCCGCAGCAAACCATTACGTTTTCGTTTTCATTTATAATTTTTGTTAACTCATTTGCGGTTGCAATATGATTTAATCCGGTTTGTAGTGTCATTTTTGTTCCCTTTTAAATAATATGTTTGAATTTTTTAAGATTTGATGCATAAAGTTTACTTTAGATTCTAAAACATCTTTCTTGTGTTTTGAGAATTGTTTTGATTTTAAAATATTTCCTTAATCTTTCTGAAAGAAGTTTTTTGCCAAATCTTTTCTTTAAAATAAAAAGGCAGAGTTTCCTCTGCCGGAGAATCTATCTAATTTAGGTAAGGGTTATGCTTGTGGTTTGTTATAAATTATTTTTCTAATTGAATCAAATTGAAGATATGGATAATCTTCTTGAATTTTCTCTATTGCATCGCCGGCGCTGATTTCTTTTTCTCTAAGATTATCAAATCTTTTTCTAATTAGATAATCTCGAACTGATTTTTGATTTATCAATCCGCGACTTTCTAAAACAGAATAAACTTCGTCGCTGATTAATTCAGCTAATGGATTTTCTATGTTTGTTGTATTCATAGTAAAACCTTTCTTAGTTTTGTTAAATATATAACATATAGACTTCCAATAGGGTAATTTTGTTCCCTTTAAACCGTATCTTTTTGATGTTTAGACAACGTGGTTCTGTAAAAAGTTTAATTATTAGGGATTTTTTAAACTTTTTACCTGTTTATTTTTTTGATGTGGTTTTTCATTTATATAATTCAAATTCCCATTTTTTCTCTAATATTTTTAGGAATTGAATCTTTGTGCACAATTATTGCAACGGTTTTTAGTTTAACATAATTTTCCGACATATACCAAAATCCATCAAATTTTCTTTTTTCTGTTCCCCAAGAATTTTTTGTGTAATAAAACCTTGTTCCGTTTTGATTTTCTGCTGTTCCAACAATATGCATCAAATGATCATCGGTTACATCAAAGTTTTCAAATGCTGCTTGTCGCATTTCTTGGGTTATTTCTTTTTCTACTTCTGGTGTTAGAGAATCTGTTTTAATTTTTTCATCCGGAATTACAGCGTAACATTCTTCTCGATAAAAATTATCTCTTCCGCTGTCACCATCCCAGCAAACAGAATAACCGTTCTTTATTGCGTTTTCAATAGTTTCAATAATTTCATCTATTGGAATATTATAATATTCTGAGTGTGTCCAATTATCCGGCAAAGGCAAAATAATTTTCTCATAAAACGGAGCGTCTGTGTAGGATGTAATTTCCACATAATCATCCGGATTAAATTTTGTAAATTTGGCAAATGTTTTTGGTGAGTATTCTTTTCCTTTATATTCAAATCTTTCCGGAGTTTTTCCTAAATAATTATCAATTACTGCTTTTACTGCTTCTTTCCATTTTGGAGTTAGTTTTGCATCTTCATTTTTTAAAATTCCATCTAACATTCCTTGCAAAACATTTGTCATTTCAGAATGATTATGAATTTCCAATCCAATGTTTTTTCCAGAATAATTGCTTTCCGGAACCATACCATATTTTTCTACGGCATGAAACAAATCGTGGGCTTGTCCGCCTTCTCCAAAATTAGATTTTCCGTGATATCTTACATAATTTTCTGCCATTGAAAAAAGTTTATGATTAACCGTAAACATTTCAGATAAATCTATTTCTTCGAAGCCCATTCTAATTAATTCTGTTTCTACAAAAGATGTTGTTGCAAAAACCCAGCAGGTTCCAGAGTTCCCTTGACTTTTTACCGGTGTGGTTTTTAAAATTTCTAAATTCTTAAATTGTTGTTTTTCTTGCGCAAATATTAATGTAAAGGATAAAAGAATTAAAAAAATTATTTTTTTCAAGTTTGCCTCATTTAAAATTTATTTTCAACTTATGGTAAAATAAAAATATTTATTTTATCATATTCAATTTTGCAATAATTTTTTTGGAAAAACTTATGAAATATAAATTTTTATTCATTTTTATTTTTTCGCTTCTATTCGTTTCTTGCGTAAAGGAAATTAAAAATAATGACGTTGAAGAATCTGAAAAAAGAAAAACAGATTTTGCTTTGGTCATTCATGGTGGAGCTGGTTACATTTATAAGGGAAGATATACTCCGGAGCAGGAAAAAGAATATATTTTAAAATTAGAAGAAGCACTAAATGAAGGTTATAATATTTTAGAAAATAATGGTAGCTCCGTTGATGCCGTAGAAACAACTTTAAGAATTTTGGAAGACTCTCCGTTATTCAATGCCGGGAAAGGTGCAGTTTTAAATAATGAAGGAAACGTAGAATTAGATGCTTCAATTATGAGCGGTGAAAAAATTGAAGCTGGGGGTGTTGCCGGAATAAAGCATATCAAAAATCCAATAACTTTAGCACGTTTTGTTATGGAACACTCGCCTCATGTTTTAATGTTTGGTGATGGCGCAGAAAAATTTGCTGATGAATTTGGATTAGAAAAAGTTGAAAATTCTTATTTCAAAACTCAAGAAAATGTTGATGAATATAATAAAAGTAAAAAAACTGAAAAATCAAAACACGGAACGGTTGGTTGTGTAGCAATTGATAAAAAGGGAAACTTAGCCGCTGGAACATCAACCGGCGGATTAAGCGGAAAAAAATTCGGTCGCGTTGGTGATTCTCCAATTATTGGGGCTGGGACTTATGCAAACAATAAAACTTGCGCAATTTCATCAACCGGACAAGGAGAATATTTTATTAAAAATGTTGTATCTTATGATATTTCCGCATTAATGGAATATCAAAAGTTATCACTTTCCGAATCTGCAGAATATGTAATTAATGATAAGTTAAAAAAACAAAATGCTCTTGGCGGAATTATTGGGATTGATAATAAAGGAAATATTGTAATGTCGTTTAACACAGATGGAATGTTTAGGGGTTATAGAAAAAGCGGTGAAAATTCAATTATTGAATTATATAAATAATTTTTTTTATCTTGCTCTTAATCCTAATCTTACTCAATTTTTATATCTTTTTAAAAAAAGCAGAGTAAGATTAAGAGAAAGATTATGATTAAGAAGAAAAAACATAAACTTATCAACACACTATATTATTAATTTCCTTAATTAATTTTAAATAATAATAAATAATAAGTCTGTTAGTATGTGGATAAATCCGAAAACGTTTCAAAATAATATAAAAACAAAGAATATTCAATTAACAAAATGTTGATAAAACATTTATAAAAGTTATATTTCAACAAAAGCTGAATTAAGTAAAAGTTACCAACAAAATACTTTTAAGTTATCAACACGTTTTAACAAAATACTAACACATGAAAATTTTTAAAGGATTACGTGTTTTAGAAATTTCCTCGGTTTTAGCCGGACCATCAGTGGGAATGTTTTTTGCAGAACTCGGTGCAGATGTTATAAAGGTAGAAAATCCTAAAACAAAAGGAGACGTAACTAGAAGTTGGAAACATCAGCAAGAAAATCAGCAGAGTGATTTATCAAGTTATTTCTGCTCGGTAAATTGGGGAAAAAAATCCATTTCTCTTGACTTGGAAAACAAAGAAGATTATAAAATATTTATTGAGCTTGTAAATATTTCTGATATAATTACGGTAAGTTTTAAATTTGGTGATGACAAAAAACTTAAGGCAGATTACAAATCAATTAATAAAATAAACACTAAAATAATTTATGCGCAAATTACTGGATTTGGATTAAATGAAGAGCGAACCGCCTTTGATGCGGTAATTCAAGCTTATTCTGGATTTATGTATATAAATGGCTTACCCGAAACCAAGCCGCTAAAAATGCCCGTTGCGTTAATAGATATTCTTGCAGCACATCAAATTAAAGAAGCAATTCTTTTGGCGATTATTGAAAAACAAAAAACCGGAAAAGGAAGTTTTGTTCACGTTTCACTTTTGGATGCGGGAATTTCTTCATTAGCAAACCAAGCCTCAAATTTTTTAAATGTTGGAATTATTCCAGAAAGAGTTGGCTCAAATCATCCAAATATTTTTCCATACGGAACAACATTTTTGACAAAAGATAATAAATATATTTTGCTTGCAATTGGAAACGACAAACAGTTTAAAACATTTTGCGAAAAGTTTGATAAAAATTATAAAATCAATTTAGATAAATTCTCAACAAATTTTAAGAGAGTTAAATTTAGAGAGGAATTAACAAAAATAATTTCTGAAATTATATTCCAAGTTGATTCAAAAAAAACAATAAAAATTTTAGATGAAAATAAAATTCCCGCAGCGTTAATAAAAAACATGAAAGAAGTTTTTGAGCAAAAACAAGCGAAGGAATTAATTTTAAGTGATATAAAAAACGGTAAAATTTATTTTGGAGTTAGAACCAACGTATCAAAAATCGACAACAAAAAATACTTTAAACTTTCTTCACCGCCGCATTTAGATGAAAACAGAAAAGAAATTTTAAGGTTAATAAAGTAAGATTGGTCAGAGTTTAAAAGTTGCCATCTTGATAAATAAAAAATAGGGAATGAAAATATTCATTCCCAACAAAAAAGTTTCTGCGGTTCAACGTCTTTACAATTACTCATCCTTTACAAAATTAATTTTTCCATCACCAGAATAATTTACAACAATCGTATCGCCGGAAGAAAACTTATTCATTAATAACTCTGTTGAAAGAGGATTTATTAAATGTCTTTGGATTGTTCTTTTAAGTGGTCTTGCTCCATAGGTTATATCAGAACCAATAGAAAGAAGAAAATCTTTTACTTCATCTTTAATAACAAGAGTTATGTTTTTTTCTTCAAGCAATTTTCCAACTTTTTGAAGTTGAAAATCAATAATGTTTTTTAGCTCGCTTTTTAATAACGGTTTGAACAAAACAATTTCATCAATACGATTTAAAAATTCTGGCCTAATAGTTTTTCTTAAAAGTTCACTTAATTTTAATCTAATGTCGCTTAAAATATCTTCATAATTTTCTTCGTCAAACTCGTGAAGTTTTTCTTGAAACAAATGAGAACCCAAGTTGGATGTCATAATAATAATAGTATTTTTAAAATCGATGGTTCTTCCTTGATTATCCGTCAATCTCCCATCATCTAAAACTTGAAGCAAAATATTAAACACATCGGGATGTGCTTTTTCAATTTCATCCAAAAGTACAACCGAATATGGTCTTCTTCGCACAGACTCAGTTAATTGTCCGCCCTCTTCATATCCAACGTATCCGGGGGGCGCACCAACCAAGCGGGAAACGGAATGTTTTTCCATATATTCCGACATATCAATTCTAATCATTGCGTGTTCGTCGTTAAACAGAAATTCTGCCAAAGCACGTGCGAGTTCAGTTTTTCCTACACCGGTTGTGCCAACAAAAACAAACGAACCAATTGGTTTTGTTGAATCATGCAAACCAGCACGAGAGCGTCTTATAGCATTTGCCACAGCGTAAACAGCTTCGTTTTGTCCCACAACTCTTTTGTGAAGTTCATTTTCCATTCTGATCAGTTTACTTCTTTCGCTTTCTAACATTCTGCTAACGGGAATTCTTGTCCATTTTGCAACAACATCTGCAACGTCTTCGGCATCTACTTCTTCCTTTAACATTTTACTCGACCTTTGAATTTTAGAAAGTTCCTCGGTTTCTATTTTTAGTTTCTTTTCTAAATCAGCAATTACTCCATACCTAATTTCTGCAACTTTCCCCAAATTTCCATCGCGCTCATATTTATCAGAAAGAACCTTGGAGTTTTCAACCTCACTTTTTAATGTTTGAATAATTTTAATTTTATTCTTTTCTAAATTCCAATGTGATCGCACTAAATTTCTTTCTTCTTGAAGATTACTTAATTCCGCAGATAGTTCTTCCAATCGTTGAATAGACTCTTGATCTTTTTCTCTTTTTAAAGCTTCTCGCTCAATTTCAATTTGTTTTACTTTTCTTTCAAGCACGTCTAATTCTTCCGGCATTGAATCAATTTCTATTCTTAATTTTGAAGCCGCTTCATCAATAAGATCAATCGCTTTATCCGGCAAAAATCTATCAGTAATATATCTGTTTGAAAGTTGAACTGCGGCAACAATTGCTCCATCCGTAATTCTTACGCCATGATGAACTTCATATCGTTCTTTTAATCCGCGTAAAATAGAAACAGTATCTTCTTCGGTTGGTTCAGAAACAATAACGGGTTGAAACCTTCGTTCAAGTGCAGCATCCTTTTCAATGTGTTTTCTATATTCGTCAAGAGTTGTTGCACCAATTGCATGAAGTTCACCGCGAGCCAACGCCGGCTTAAGAATGTTTGCAGCATCCATTGCTCCATCTGTTTTTCCAGCGCCGACCAACTGATGAATTTCATCAATAAATAAAATTATTTCTCCGTTTGAATTTTGCACATCTTTTATTATTGCTTTTAAACGTTCTTCAAACTGTCCGCGGTATTGAGTTCCAGCAACAAGAGCACCCAAATCCAAAGCAACAATATTTTTAGTTTTTAAATTTTCGGGAACATCGCCGGAAATTATTCTATGTGCAAGTCCTTCTGCAATTGCAGTTTTACCAACACCTGGTTCGCCAATTAAAACGGGATTATTTTTTGTTCTTCGTGATAAAACTTGAAGAACTCTTCTAATTTCTTCATCACGACCAATTACCGGATCAAGCTTACCGGAGCGAGCCAAAACATTTAAATTTCTTCCGAATTTTTTTAACGATTCATAAGTATCTTCCGCATTTTGAGAGGTTACTCTTTGTGTTCCTCTAATATCTTTCAACGCAGAAAAAATTACATTTTTTGTGATATTATTTTTCTTTAGCAGTTCACCGACTTTTCCCGAATCTTCCGTAAGTGCCAAAAGTAAATGTTCGGTTGAAACAAACTCGTCCCTCAAATTATTTGCATCAAATATGGCACGATCAAAAAGACGAGCCGTATTTTGAGATAATTGTTGATTTCCAATTCCCGCCCCAGTTACTTTAGGCAAAGTTTCTAAAAGTTCGCCAAGTTTAATTTTCATTTGAGAAACAAGTGCACCGGTTTTTTGAATCACGGATTCCGCAACACCGCCGTTTTCTTGCAGCATCGAAGCCAAAATATGTTCCGGTTCAACAACTTGGTTATTATAATTTTGTGCAATTTCAACAGCGTTTTGCACAACCTCTTGAGCTTTAATAGTTAGTTTATTTAAATTAAACGACATTTTTTCCTCACAAGTTCATTTTTTCATCTAACAAAAAAATTAAATAAAAAGTTTCATCAAACTTAATTTAATCTTAAACAAAGATTGTTTTAAGACAACAATGTCTGTAACTCACTTAAATATAATAAGTTAGAAGATATGGGCAATTGTTATTCTTAAAAATTAATGTTAAGTTTACTTCCTTGTTTAAATAACTTTTGTAGAAGATTTGGTTGCGAGAAAATATGTTAATTTCTAATGAAGAGACAATTGCCGCAATTGCAACACCAATTGGAACCGGAGCAATTTCGATTATTCGAGTTAGCGGTCCAGAAAGCATATCTTCTGTCGATAAAATTTTTATTGGTAACCTGAAATTAGAAAAAGCAAAATCACACACAATTCAATACGGAAAAATTATTGATAATAACAATGAAGTAATAGACGATGTTTTGGTTTCGGTGTTTAAAAATCCCCATTCCTACACTGGAGAAAATTCAGTTGAAATTAGCACACACGGAAGTCCGCTTGTAACAAACAAAATTTTGGAAAGACTGATTAAAGAAAACGTAAGACTTGCAGAACCCGGTGAATTTACAAAACGAGCCTTTTTAAATGGAAGGATAGATTTATCGCAAGCTGAAGCAGTAATTGATATTATAAATTCTAGAACAAACGCATCTTTAAAAGGTGCACGTAATCAATTTGATGGATTGCTTTCGCAGAAAATTGATGGTTTACGACAAAGTTTGGTTAATACATCTTCGTTAATAGAACTTGAATTAGATTTTGCAGAAGAAGACATTGAGTTTGTTTCGTTTGATAATGTTAAGAAAGAAATAAAAAACATTGTTTACGAAATTGAAAAACTTATTGATAGTTACAAATTCGGAAAGATTTTGGTTGATGGAGTAAACGTGGTTTTTGTTGGAAAGCCAAATGTTGGAAAATCCTCTTTGTTGAATTATCTTGTAAAAGAATCGCGCGCAATTGTAAGTCACATTCCAGGAACAACAAGAGACGTAATTCGCGAAGAGGTTTCAATCGACGGAATTTTATTTAGACTTTATGACACAGCTGGAATAAGAACTTCTGAAGACGAAATAGAAAAAGAAGGAGTTTCGCGAAGCAGAAATGCCGTTTTGAATGCAGATTTAGTTGTATTAATTTCCGACGTAAATTCAGAATTTCCAAAAGATTTGTATAACGAACTTTTATCAATTACCACAGAAGAAAAAATAATTTTTGTGTTGAACAAAATTGATCTAAGTGAAAAAGTTGAAGACAACGAACAAATAGGAATTTCTGCAAAGACCGGTGAAGGAATAGAAAAATTCTTGTCAATACTAAAAGAAAAAAGTTTTGGATCTGAAACATTCAGCGAGAAAAATGCAATTGTTTCAAACCTCCGACACAAAACAGCTTTAGAAAGAACAAAAGAGCATTTGCTTAAATCCATTGATTCTATAGATGAAAAATTAAGCGGAGAGTTTATTTCGGTTGACCTGAGAAACGCTGAAAACACACTTGGTGAAATAATTGGAAAGGTTACATCTGAAGATATTTTAAATAATATTTTTTCAAAATTTTGTATTGGAAAATAACTTTTATTTGAAACGTTCCACGTGAAACAAAAACAGCAAATTTTAAAATTCGTTTCACGTGAAACTTTTTAAATATAAATATCGCATTCAAATCTAAAATCTGAATTTTAAATTCGGAATTTATAATGAAAGAAATATATGAAAGAATTTGATATTGTTGTTGTCGGTGGGGGTCATGCTGGAATTGAAGCCGCAGTAGCTCCAGCTAAAATGGGAAACTCAGTTGCTTTGATTACAATGGAAAAAAATGCGTTGGGAAGAATGTCGTGTAATCCTGCAATCGGCGGAAGCGCAAAAGGTCATCTTGTGCACGAAATCGATGCTCTTGGCGGTGTAATGGGAATTATTGCCGATAGATCCGGAATTCAATTCAGAACTTTAAATAAATCGAAAGGTCCGGCAATTTGGGCTGGACGTTGTCAATCAGACAGAAAACTGTATTCCGAAGAAGCGGTAAAGATTGTTGATTCAGTGGGGAATTTGGAAATTATTGAGGATTCCGTTGTTGAGGTTTTAGTTGAAAGCAAAAAAGTGGTTGGCGTTAAAACTCTAAAGGGAATTGAAATAAAATGTAAAGCTGTTATTGTTTCAGCTGGAACTTTTTTAAATGGTAAAATGCATACCGGTTTTAACGCAACAATTGGCGGAAGATACGGAGAAAAATCATCAACAGGATTAACAGAAAATTTAAATTCTTTAGGGTTCAAATCAGATAGGTTAAAAACCGGAACACCACCGAGAATTTTAGCAAGTTCAATTAATTTTGGAATTCTTGAAGAACAACCTGGAGACGAAAAACCCGAACCATTTTCTATGAGAACAGATAGAAGAAATTTTCCCATGCTTCCGCAAGTTAGTTGCCATATTACATATACAGATGAAAAAGTTCATAAAATTTTAGAAAAAGGATTTGATAGGTCACCACTTTTTACCGGACTAATAAGTGGAGTTGGACCAAGATATTGTCCATCTATTGAAGATAAAATTGTGCGTTTTGCAGACAAACCACGACATCAATTATTTATTGAGCCGGAAGGATTAAACGATCCGCTTGTTTACTTGAACGGTTTTTCGTCATCTCTTCCAGCAGAAATTCAGTTAGAGGCGTTACATTCAATTGTGGGATTGGAAAATGCCGAAATGGTTAGACCGGCTTATGCGGTTGAATATGATTATTTTCCACCGTATCAAGTTGATTTAACGCTTGAGACAAAATTAATTGAGGGATTATATTTTGCCGGACAAATAAACGGAACCTCCGGATATGAAGAAGCGGCCGCACAAGGATTAATTGCCGGAATTAATGCAGCCTTAAAAATCCAAAAAAGGCAAGAACTAATTCTAAAAAGAAGCGAATCCTATATTGGAGTTTTAATTGATGATTTGGTTGGAAAGTCAACAAATGAACCATATCGAATGTTTACATCAAGAGCTGAACACAGATTGCTGTTACGTCAAGATAATTCGGATAGAAGACTTTTAAGATATGGTAACAAAATTGGTTTGGTTGAAGACGTATTTCTTAAGGAATTGGAGAGAAAAGAAATCTTAATTTCTAAAACAATTGAAATGGCAACAGAAATTAAATTTACACCGGGTTCCGCAAATGAACTTTTAAAAGACAAAAATTCTACACTATTGGAAAACGGAGAAACATTAAACAAACTTGTTAAACGACCAGAATTAAATTTAAAAGAATTACTTTTACTTGTTGATGCTGAAAAATTTCCATTTGTTAATGCGTTGTTGGAAAATGAAGATACATTAACACAAATTGAGATAGAATTAAAGTATGAAGGATATATTCAGAGACAACATGACTTAATTTCGAAAATGGAAAAGTTGGAGAATTTAAAAATTCCACACGAATTCGATTACTTAAAACTTAAAACAATTTCAACCGAAGGAAAAGAAAAATTACACAAAATAAAACCAAGGTCTTTGGGGCAGGCATCAAGAATTTCGGGAGTCTCACCTTCAGATATTTCTGTTTTATTAGTATATTTAAAAAGCTAAAATTTTAGGTGTTGCTTGAAAACAAGAAAGGATTACACAAAAGAACTAAAAACTCTTTTTTTGGAAAACCAGCTTACCGTAAGCGATTATCAAATTGAAAGACTTGCTCACTTTGCAGAGCTGGTGGTTAAGAAAAACCAAGAGTTAAATTTGGTTTCTAGAAAAGATGAAGAAAATATAATCGAAAATCATATTTTTATTTCATGGTTTGTAACAGAATATCTTCCGGAAAATGTTAGTAATTTTTTAGATATTGGAACCGGCGGCGGATTTCCGGGAATTCCACTTGCGATTGCAAAGCCAATGTTAAAGGGAGTTTTAGCTGATTCGACGGGAAAAAAAATAGACGCAGTAAAGGAATTTATTAATAAATTAAAACTTAGTAATGTTATTGCAGAAAACGCGCGTGTTGAAGAAGAGGAATTTAAAAAGCAGTATAATAATAAATTCGATTTAATAATTAGCAGAGGAACGGTTCCGCTAATTATTTTATTCAGATACTCTATTCCATTAATAAAAGAAAAAGCATACATTTTTGCAATTAAAGGTGGAGATATTGAAGAAGAATTTAACACGGCAATTCTTAAATATAAACCACATGTAAAAAAATCAACAATTTTTGAACTTGCATACAAACCCACAAATTTGCGAAATATAAAAGGTAAAAAGCTTGTTTTGCTGGAAATTACAAAATGAGTTTAGACAATTCCAAACTTTTCCACGAAATAAGCAATTTAGCAACCGAGCAACGCAATCCAAAATCAACAAACATTGATTTTTTATCAACCCATGAAATTTTAAAAATAATAAACGATGAAGATAAATTAGTGCCGCAAGCCGTGGAAAAAGAACTTCCATTTATTGAAAAAGCTGTTGATAAAATTGTTGAGTCATTAAAAAACGGTGGCAGACTTTTGTATTTTGGTGCGGGAACAAGCGGAAGATTGGGCGTTGTTGATGCTTCAGAATGTCCGCCAACCTTCGGAACCGATCCGGAATTAATTAAAGGATTTATTGCCGGTGGAAAGGAAGCAATGTTTGTGGCGCAAGAAGGCGCGGAAGATTTAGAAGAAAACGGAGCAAAAGATATTTTATTAGCACAAGCCACAAAAAAAGACATCGTATGCGGAATTGCGGCAAGCAGGCGAACGCCGTATGTAATCGGCGCTGTAAAAAAAGCAAAAGAATTGGGAGCAACTACGCTTTATATTACTTGTACACCAAGAGAAACTTTTAATATTGAAGAAGTTGACATTGCAATTTGTCCGTATGTTGGTCCCGAAGTTGTTATGGGATCTACAAGAATGAAAAGTGGAACGGCTCAAAAATTAGTTTTAAATATGCTAACCACAACTTCAATGATTAGGCTTGGAAAAACATACGAAAATATGATGATTGATTTGCAAATGACAAATAAGAAGTTGATTGAGCGGGCAAAACGAATAGTTATGACAATTACCGGTTTGGATTATGAAGAATCAACAAAATATTTGGAATCATCTAATTACCATGTTAAATCTGCATTGGTTATGATTTTGGCAAACGTAAGTTTTGAAGAAGCAAAATCAAGATTAGAAAAAGCGGATGGTTTTGTAAGAAAAGCAATAAGTTTAAATAAATAAAACCTTAAAGCTCACAATTTATAAAACATCAAAATCATTTAAGTAAAACCATACTTTTTGTGATAGAAAAATCTACAGAAAATAATTTATAAAAATAAATTCCGCTGGATAAACTACTTGCATCAAAAACAGTTTCATAGTTTCTTGGATTTAAATTTTGTTTTACCAATGTTGAAATTTCTTTTCCCAAGGCATCATAAATCTTTAATTGTAGTAAACGAAAATTTTCGTTCACTACGGAATTAAGAGGCATTTCATATTTAATTTTGGTAACCGGATTAAACGGATTTGGGTAATTTTGGTAAAGTACAAATTTTTCCGGATTTGTCGGATTTTGATTTGATCCAATATTAACTGGATCTTCATCCGTCCAATTCATTTTTAGTTTAATAAATTTTGATAAACTATCTGCCATTTCTTGATGGTGCCGAACGCGCGGATGTTTCTGCCAATTTTCATCAAAAGGAAAAAAGAACGTTTCCAAATTTATATCATTTTCCGATCGAAGATTTTCTACAGCTTGCTGAATATATCCAGGCCAAGGAGAACCGATTTTTGTAGCATCCATACTTCCTAAAGCGCAAATTATTAAAGATGTTGGATGCGCAGTTCTAATTTGTTTAATAAAATTTTCATACGCGTGAACAATTTGAGAAGAATCTGGAACCGGACTTAAATTCTTAATTAACCAGCTATCATTTTGAAATAAATTAATAATCACAACATCGGGAATATATTTTTCAAAATCCCATCGACTGTTTGGGTCATCGGGATTTAATCGGTAAAAATAATCCGGAATAATTAAATCAAACCAACTAATTATTATTCCAATTCCACTTTTTGCCGTACACATATAATCTGCATTTAATATTCTTGAAGTAATTGCGCCATATGCTGTAAAATTATTTTCGTCTTTCATTTTATCATCGTCGGCATAGTCGGCAGCTTCGTTTCCCATTCCACAAGTTATTGAGTTTCCGTAAAATGCAATTTTTCGTTTTGGTCTTTCGGTGGGCGGAAAAATATTTTTATTATCTAAAATTTGAATTCCCAAAAATTTTGTTGGACCGGTTGATGCTTCGGTTCTTCGGAAAATTAATAAACTGTGAACCGTATCTTTTAAAGTTGCGGAAACCAAATAACTTTTTTGTCCGGGTTCACAATCTATAATTAACGGAGCATCATAATTTTCATCAACGAAAACATTATAAAAAGATTCGCCAGTTTGATCATCCAAAACAATCATTAAATATTTTCCATCAAACTTTGTGCGGATATAAGTTCCGGGCCAAAAAATAATTGGTTTTGTGGAATCGGAAAAATCAATTCTTCCGGTATATTGAAAATTTGGATTATCTGCAGAAATTGTATTTAATGCAAAAGAATCACATCGTAAGAAAACAACAAGTGTTAACAAGTATAAAGCAATTGCAAGTTTTTTAGGAATCATAATTCACCATTAAAATTTTAATGTTTTCAAATTAAACTTTATGAAAGAATCTTAAATACAAAAATATTTACTCAATCTTAAGTATGATTTTTTTATAAACATTTTTATTTTTAATACATCTAAAGGTTAAAAATAATTAACCATTTTTCTAACTTATTTTGAATACATCATGAATAAAAAAACATCAACAATTATAATTTTATTAATTTTTTCAATAACATTTTTTGCACAAGAAAGTGAAAAAAGCAAAGACACAAACAAAGTAAATTTTGACGGATTAAAGTGGAGAAGTATAGGTCCCGCTTTTGCTTCCGGAAGAATTGCGGATATTAAAGTTAATCCTAAAAATAAAAACGAATATTATGTTGCAGTAGCAAGCGGAAATATTTGGAAAACGTCAAATTGGGGAACAACCTTTGAACCAATTTTTGATAAATACGGAGCATATTCTATCGGATGTTTGACAATCGATCCGGAAAACCCAAATGTAGTTTGGGCTGGAACCGGCGAGAACAATCACCAACGTGCGCTTGGTTATGGTGATGGAATTTATAAAACTATTGATGGTGGAAAATCTTGGAAAAATATGGGATTGAAAGATTCGCGTCAAATTGGACAAATTGCAATTGATCCGAGAAACACAAATATAGTTTTTGTTGCGGCGGAAGGTTCTGTTTGGGGACCTGGCGGAGAAAGAGGTTTATACAAAACTTCAGATGGCGGAAAATCTTGGAAAAAAGTTTTGGAAATCAGCAAACACACCGGAGTTAACAATGTTATTATGGATTTGAAAAATCCCGAAACAATGTATGCAACATCGGAACAGCGAAGAAGACACACATTTACAAAAATAGGCGGTGGTCCAGAATCAGCGGTTTATAAATCTGTTGACGCCGGTGATACTTGGGAAAAAATTATGGAAGGTTTGCCCAAAGTAGATATCGGCGGAATGGGAATTGATATTTCTCCGGCAAATCCGGAATATATTTATTTAAGTATTGAAGCCGCAGAAGATAAAGGCGGATTTTTTAGATCAACAAATCGCGGAGCAACTTGGGAAAAAATGAGTGATCAATTTTCATCGGGGCAATATTTTAATGAAATTTATTGCGATCCGATAAATCCCGAAAAAGTTTATTTAATGGATGTTTATTCAAAAGTTACTGTTGACGGCGGAAAAACATGGACGAATATTGGAATAGAAAATAGACATGTTGACGATCATGCGATGTGGATTGATCCAAATGATAATTCACATTTTATGATTGGCGGAGACGGCGGAATTTACGAATCTTTTGATAATGGAAAAACTTTTGACTTCAAAGAAAATTTACCAATCACACAATTTTACAGAGTAAACGTTGATAGTGATTATCCGTTTTATAATGTTTTTGGTGGAACGCAAGATAATAATAGTATGGGCGGACCATCAAGAACAATTAGTAGTGATGGAATTATTAATGACGATTGGTTTGTTACAAACGGCGGCGATGGATTTTGGACAGCCGTTGATCCAAATGATCCAAACACGGTTTACGCAGAAGCCCAATATGGAAACATGGTTCGTTATAATAAAATTACGAAAGAAGCTGTTGATATTAGACCCGAACCTGGAAAGGATGAATTAACTTATAAATGGAATTGGGATACGCCGCTATTTATAAGTCCGCACAAATCAATAAGAATTTACTGTGCAGCAAATAAAGTTTTTAAAAGTGAAGACAGAGGAAATAGTTGGGAAACAATTAGTGAAGATTTAACAACCCAAACCGATAGAAATTCTTGGCAAGTTATGGATAAATTTTGGAGCGTTGATGCTGTTGCAAAAGATAAATCAACATCGCTTTGGGGAACAATAATTTCTCTTAGCGAATCACCAATTAAAGAAAATTTACTTTACACCGGAACTGATGACGGATTAATTCAAATTACGGAAGATGCAAAAACTTGGCGAAAATCTTCTCAAGTTTCGGGAGTTCCGGAATTTACATACGTGAGCGATATTCTTCCATCAAAATTTGATGAGAACATTGTCTTTGCATCATTTAATAATACGAAGCGGGATGATTTTAAACCATACATTTATAAAAGTTTGGATAAAGGAAAAACTTGGAAATCAATAAGCAGTAATCTTCCTCAGAACGGAGCCGTTCAAACAATTGAGCAAGATTTTGAAAATCCGGAGTTGTTATTTGTCGGAACTGAATTTGGATTCTTTTTCACAAACGACGGAGGAAAAAGTTGGAATCAATTAAAAGGAGATTTACCGACAATTTCCGTCAAGGATATTGCAATTCAAAAAAGAGAAAATGATTTGGTTATCGCAACATTCGGCAGAGGATTTTACATTCTTGATAATTATTCCGTTTTGAGAAATGTTAATGAAAACACACTTAAAAATGAAGCAAAATTGTTTCCGGTAAAAGATGCTTTGTGGTTTATAGAAGGAAGCGGAAGATACGGACAAGGAACCACATATTTCAAAGCCAAAAATCCCGAGTTTGGCGCAACTTTTACTTATTACTTAAAAGAGGTTCCAAAAACTTTAAAAGAATTTCGTAAGGAAAAAGAGAAAGAATTATTTAAAGACGGAAAGAAAATCCCTCAGCCTACAAATGACGAACTGCTGATTGAGAAAAATGAAATATCACCATATTTAATTTTTACAATTTTTGATGAAAACAATAATGTAATTAGAAAAATTTCTAAATCTGCAAAAAAAGGAATCAACAGAGAAGTTTGGGATTTGAGATATGAAAGTCCAAATCCATTAACGGAAAAAGATAAATTTGATCCAACCGCAAAACCAAGAAGCAGTACTTTGGTTCTGCCGGGAAATTATAAAGTTGCACTTTCAATTGTTTCAAGAGAAGGTGAAAAAATTCTTTCCGAGCCGATGGAATTTAAAGTTGTGCCAATTGATAAAAACCCGATTTCTACAGATAAAGAAGAATTGGTTTCGTTTCAGAAAAAAGTAAACGAACTTTCTAGAACAATTACGGGAACAGAAAACTTTCTGAAAGAAATGATTTCCAAGGTTGATAAAATGAAACAAGCAATTTCATTAACACCGGGAACCTCTTTTGAATTACTGAAAGAAGCTGATAAAATTAAAAATGAGTTAAATGATATTTCTCTAAAATTTAGTCGTCAAACTAATTTCCCAAGTACTGAAGAAAATCCGCCGTCTCCAGTTACAATAAATGAAAGACTTGATGTTTTAAGATATACTCATTATAGATCAACAGAGCCAATTACTAAAAAAGAAAAAGTTGCATACGATGTTTTAACTGAAGAATTTCCGCATGTTTATGAAAAAATAAAAAATATTTCCGAGGTTGATATTTTTAATTTGGGAAGGAAATTGGAAAGTCTTGGTGCTCCAACAATTCCGGGAAAATTACCTCTTTTGAATTTGAAATAAAATATAAAGTAGGGAACGAAAAATTTCGTTCCCTACAAACTATTTTTTACTTTCTCCGGTTCTTTTTTTTATGGCTTCGCGCAGAACGTATTCAATCTGAGCATTAAGACTTCTAATTTCATCTTTTGCCCAAATATTTAAATCATTCCAAAGTTTTGGATCAATTCTTAATATTACTGCTTTTTTTTGTGCCATTATAAAATTCGATCAACTTTTTTGTGAATATCTTATTTTTCAGTGTTATCAGTGTTCTATTATTTTAGTACAAAGATCCGGTATTAATTACGGGCTGAGTTGCTCTATCCGAACACAAAACCACCATTAAATTGCTCACCATATTGGCTTTTCTTTCTTCATCCAAATCTATAACATTTTGTTTTTTCAATCTTTCCAAAGCCATTTCAACCATACTTACCGCGCCCTCAACAATTTTTTGTCGTGCCGCAATAATTGCCTCTGCTTGTTGTCTTTGTAACATTGCTTGAGCAATTTCCGGAGAATATGCCAAATGATTAATTCTTGCTTCCAAAACAGTAACGCCGGCGGCACTTACCCTTTCATGGATTTCTTTTTGCAGATGTTCTGATACAATATCGATTGAAGAACGCAAACTAAGTTCATTACCTTCGGAATTATCATAAGGATATGATGTTGCCAAATGTCTTATTGCAGATTCAGATTGAACGTGTACGTAATTTAAATAATCATCAACTTCAAAAACAGCTTCAGCCGTATCGTCAACTTTCCAAACTACGACAGCAGAAATTTCAATAGGATTTCCTTTTTGATCATTCACTTTTAATTTTTCGCTGTCAAAATTTCTTACACGCAAAGAAATTTTCTTTTTGGTATAAAACGGATTTGCCCAGCGGAAACCAACAGTTTTTTCGGTTCCGACATATTTACCAAAGAGAATTAAAACAATAGCTTCGTTTGGTTCAACAGTAAAAAATCCAAAGTAAAGCAAAAAGGAAAGTAGAAAAAGAATAATTCCTAAAGCTAAAACAAATCCGCCGCCATCGGTATGCCAGCGAGATAACATAATAATTCCATAAATAAAAAGTACAATTGAAATAAGCGAAAGGATAATATTTGAGAATAAAATCGTCCAGCCGCTCATTTCAGATTTTGTAATTTCCTTGCTCATTTTTCCTCCAAAGAAAAATAAATGTGATATTAAAGTGATATCATATTGCTATATAATAAAAAACAATAAACAAGTCAATAGAAAAAATATTTTTAAAGGATGTTAATTTCGAAATGTTCTAAAATCAAAGGTGATTTTTGTAAACCACCCTTGAGAATTTTTTTGAATGTTAAAAATGTGGAATTAAAATTAATCTCTAGAATTAAAATCTCTTTCGGGCGGACCGGGATTTTTATCAATTAATAAATTCGGTTTGTTTTTTTGTTTCACCAAATCAAATTCATCATAGACTTTTCCGGTAACGGTAATTGCTTTGTAATTTAATTTATCTCCATCAACGCTTATAACTTGGAATAGTTGAGTATTTTGAGCCGCGCGATCCATCCATCTTTCTTCATTAATTTTGTACATTTTGGGACCGCTAACTGAAACCACATACATTGTTCCACCAGATTCATCTTTAACATTTATACCGCTTAATAAATTTCTTCCGCGTGCGTAAGTATGATCGTGCCCTTGTAAAGCAATATCAACCTTATGCTTATCGAAAATTGGTTTCCATAAATCGCGAAGTTCTTTATTGTCTCTTCCGCTACCGCCGGAATACAATGGATGATGATAAGTAACAACAACCCATTTTTGTGTATTGTTTTGCAAAAGATTATCAAGCCATTTGGTTTGTTCCGCTTGCTTTTCGTTAGAATTTAAACTAATAATTCTCACATTTTGATAATCGACAAAATAATTCGATTCTTCCAATCCGGCAATGCCATTTTCCGGAAGTGTAAATTGCGGCTTCCAAAATTTACTTAAATATCTATTACCCAAATCATCTTTTGAATATTCATGATTTCCTGGAGAAGGAATTGACGGAACCATTGCATGAATCCAATCGCCGGCATCAAACCATTCACGCCATTCACGATCTTCGTTTGCTCTATTTATTAAATCCCCAGCATGAATCATAAACTTTGCTTTTGGCGCTTCAGAATATGCGGATCGAATTGCTCTTGACCATAAAGAAAGAATATTGTTTTGAGCATCACCAAAGTAAATAAAACTAAAGGGTTCATTGCCCGCAGAAGCAGTTCTGAAGTGAAACCATTCGCTCCAATGTTCATTTTTTCCAACGCGGTAAGCATACAAAGTGTTTGGGGTTAAATTAACAAAATTTACCGAGTGATAATATTTCAAACCGGTTTCCGCCGTGAGAGTATCTGTCTTTGCTAAATATTTTATTGCAGATTGAAGAAAATCTGGAGACGCATCAGCTAAGGCAATTTCTGCAAATCCGGAATCTACACTAGAATCTGTTCTCCAGGTTACAGCTTGCGTTGTTGCAGTATTACCCTTCCAAGTTAAAACTATATTTTCCGGAGCTCCGTTATTTGAAAATGAAACCAAAGCATCTGTTCTTGTCGGTTTTTGTGCAAAAACTAATAAGCTTAATGAAATAAAATATATTATTAGAAATTTAGTTTTGGATAAAATGCTCATCGATTGTTCTCGTAAAATTAAGAAGTTTGTGATTGTTGAAAGGAAAATACGAATTTATTTTGTTTTATATATTAAAAAACCATGAAATAATTTTAAAGAAATTATTACAAAAAATTCTTTTCTTAAGAATCATTTAAACTTATTTTCGAAAGTTGAAAAAGCGTTTAAGAAATTTAAATCACAGAATAAAATAAACAACTAACGCCAATCGCAGAGCGAATTTACAAGTTCTGCTGAACCATCTCTAACCCAACCATCCAATTGACCAGGTTCTTTTAGTTGTTGCCCTCTAAACCTATTTACTTTAATATAATTACAACTTACTTCTGGAAGCGCTGTTATATCGCCCCAAATCTTTTCAAATTGTGCAACGGGAAAAATATCTTCTTGTCCCTTTCCCCACCTTTTTTTTACTTCTTTTAGTGTAACATAAGTTGGCATTCTTGAAGCCAAACTTCTAATTGATTTAGCAACTTTTTCACCATCATTCAAATCTTCCCTCGTTAATCCAAAAACCTTTAGAATTTTATTAATATTAATCCAGAAGGTATTTGTATTATAATAAGTTAGATCAAATTCAAGCTCTTCTTTGGGAAAAGCCAAGCCTTCTACTATTCTCAAATGACCATCAACTTTTGCAAGTCCTCCACCACGATCGTTAATATTTCTTGAAATAACTTCAACACTTAGAGCTTTGTTTTTTTCAATATGATAACCTAAAATATATGGATTTATATCTGTCCCAAGAGTATCAATATTATGCATTAAAACATGTTTCAGATTCGGATTTTGGTTTAATAATTTTAACAAAACGCCATTTTTTAGTAAGTTGGGAAATTCATACCAATGCCCCATTGGATGCAAACATTGCAATGGTAAATTATCAGTATAATCACTCGCTTCTCCTTTTGATTCAGCCCAACCAATCAATGAATTGCGAAGACTTTCGATAACTTTTTGTGCTCGTTCATCAAGTATTTGTTGAGGCATTTCTTCCCAAGCAAATCGTAAATCTCGAACAGTTGGGATTAGTCTTAAACCAACACTTTTCCCCGGGGACAAAAGTAGACGACCTTTATAATTATAGTTCTTTTTATACTTTAAGAATTCTTCAATAGGTTTATGAGTCAAGTAACTCGTAGAAATTATATGCGGAATTGATTTATTACTCAACCTGGAAGTTTTCCTACTTTTTGCTAAATGAATTTCTATAAATGTCCTATGGATCCCCTCAAATTTGTAAAAGGGATTAATGCCTTTTACAACACCAGCGCCTTTCGTCCACCTACTTCCAGAACCAGCAGCTAAGGTGAAAACAGCAACCTCATCATTTTTTAATGCGGATAAACCAAGATTATAATATTTATCAATACCTTTTTTAGTTAAGTCAAAAACATCGCTTGAATTAACATCATGAATTTTTGTATTAATTGACAAGCGATTTTGAGCTAGACCGATTCTTCCGTTTTTTAAATTTAATCTAATTTGTTCGTGGGTTTCTTTATCAAACCCGTATAATTTTAGTAGATCATTTAAATTATAGGATAAAGAATTACTTTTTTCATTTGATGGAAGCATTCTATCAAAAAGTAATTGAACAATTTCGGAATATTCTCTGTTTGATTTGCTCGCAGATCCAAGAATTGCCAACTCAGAGCGCTGAAAATCAGTCAAATTGTTTTGTTTTAATAACAACGATGGAACAGTTAGAGCATAATATTTTACAGGTAAAATTGCTCGCGAACCTTTCAAAATTTCTGAAAAGCTTCCCTTTTCATTAATTGAAAAGTCATATACAACCGGATTCATAGCAAACGGAATGGCATGAATCAATTCTTTCATTGTTTGATTCATTATTTCTTGAATACAAATTTTTGCAGCTGACTTTTTTATCGGATTAAAAATAAAACCCATTCCGCCACCAGACATGCCGCCCAGCATCCAAAACCCCCAAAAATCCCTACCAAATCTTTTTTTGACTTTTTTAATAAGCAATTCTGTATAAACATTTGAAGCCCAAGGTATAATTGTTTGAATAGGGCCTTCAAAATTATTTTGCGTAGCTTTTCCAATATCTTTAATATTTCCATTTTTTAGCAAGCCAACAATTTCATCAAATGTTTTAATTGCTTTCTTTCTTCCGAGCCATTCAGACCTTGAACGCAGAAGATATTTTTCTGTAACCATTTCTAAAACGGGTCCAACATCTTGAGCCATTCCACCATGAACCAATACCAAACTATCGTGGAGTTTCTTTTTTAATCCAACCGCTAAATCTTCATTTGAGAGAATAACATGTTTTGGTAAAAGACATCCATTGCTAATTTTAAACTCTGGATCGGTTTCACTTGCAATTACACCAACAATTGTTTTTAATCCGGGCCACAAGCCTCCGGAATCTTGCCAACCACCCCCGGAACCACCAAGCCACTCACCCAATATTGATCGAGCAGCAATTAAACGTCTGTCTTTTTCAGTTAATTCACCTAAAAAGCTTTTTGTTTGACCAGTTGCTCTCATACAAACAGCAATAAGTGATGCCAATAAATTAGTTGAAACAGCAAGTCGTGATCCTTTGGGAATATTGTTAACTTTACTAACTAACTCAATGCCAAAACCGGGCGTAACTAATTTTGAAAGCAATTCTGTTAATGGTTGGTTTGTGCCCTCCATACCAGGAAGAACCAAACCAGAAGCAATAAGCGCAGCTTTCAACAAACCCAAATAGTCTTTGGCAAAATCAAAAACTTCGTTAATATTTGTTAATTCAACGGAGGTGTCCAAATCAATACTAGTAAGTTTTATAATTGGTTTATCAATAATTCTAAAGTATGTTTCAATTGGTGGTTTTGGGAGATCGTGATTGTTTTTTTCTATTACTTTTAAATCAATTGAAATATTTAATACTCTTGCACCTTCGGGAAAATCCATCCCTAAAAAGAAAATGTCACTCCAACCACTGTGCGTAAGATCCATTCGGACTGGGGTCTTTTCTTGTAAAACCGGAAATAATCCAGAAGAAGAATCTTTAATAAGTAATTCGGATTTAACCCTAAGGGGGTAATCAAATGGATGTCCAATTCTAAACATCCATTGGTTTCCACGAATACTTTTAACACTCTTTCGTACTTGATCAGCCAACTTTTGAAATCCAAGTCGATAATAACTTGATGCCAAAGCGCTGGATACACCCTGGTTAATACCGTTACTCTTGTTATAATTTAGAAAAATCTCAATCGCTTCTTCAAACCTCCTCTGCAAAAGACTTGTATATCCTTCAAATGGAATTTTTCCAACATCTGAAATGTTTGGCGAAGTACTTAAATAGAATCTATGTAATGAATAAAGGAAAAAAAGGGCTCTAACTTTTTCATATAAATTGTTTGTTTCTCGCCAAAACTTTTCCAACGAATCACATTCTTGCAATAATTGTTTAACATTTTTATTTGCACAAACAACATCAATAGAAGTATTTCTCACATTATTATTTTTTGATGTTATAATTTGAACAAGACTATTCATTGATTTTACCTATTGTTATTTTCACCCAATTTTTGCATAGCAAGTATTTCTAATAGATTTGATAGAACAACGTCTCGATCAACACCATTTAAAGCTAGCGCCAATTGGGCTGTTAGATAACCATATTTTTCACCAAGGTTATAACGCCATCCATTATCTTCAATGGCTAAATATTGTTCATGTTTACACAGCTCATTCAAAGCATCAGAAAGAGTAACAGAAGTTAAGTTTTTTGATTTATTCAATAAATTCTCTAAAATAGAAAATACAGTTGAAGTTAAAACATGTGTACCAAAAAAACAAAGATAATTACTTGCTCTTAAACCGGGAACAATGAGGTCCTGTTCGGCTTCGGTGGGAGTAGGTTTTTCAATTACTTTTTCAATTTTGTATAATCCTTGTTTTCCTTGAATTCTCTTTCCACCAATTGCCCCGAAATATGGAAGCAAGGACTCATTTGTAGGCTGAACAGCGGAAACGGAACATTTTTCGGATTTCGCTATTCTAACAACCTTTGCAGCGCACCCTTCATTAACCCGACTGATATTTAGGTGGTCACCCACAAGATGTAAAAAAGGAGTGTTGCCGATAAAATCTTTTGCACAATAAATTGCATGACCATAACCAAGAGGTTCTTTTTGTTTTACGAATTCCAGCTTGTTTGAAAAATTTCCAGCAACCGAAGAATAAGCTTTTTCATCACCAGGTCTAACAACAATACCAATTTCCTCTATACCTGCCTTAAGTATGTCTTCAATAAAAATATTTAATATTGATTTTTCATTCCCATCTCTGTCAATCAGTTTTTGGAGGGGTAAATTTTGACGATCCTTTCCGGCTGAAGTTATTAAAGCTTTTTTAATATTCATGTTGAATCCTTGTGATTAAAATTTGTTCACAATAACAAAAAATAATAAGCCAAATGTATTCCGTTAAATTAAAAAAAACATAAATAAATTATTCAAGTTTATAAGTAAATTACTTTTCGTAGATATTTTCAATGTCCGTTTCGGAAAGCTCAAAGAGTGTTTGAGAAATTTTTGTGATAATATCGTTCAAATATTTTTCACCCTTTTTAGCTAAAGCTTTTCTGGGATTTCCAATTCCAGTATCATGTGTAGCTTTGTGCCAAAGCCGAGGAGCCCAAGCCCAGCCTTCATTAAAACCGGTAATTGTAAATTTATTTAACCTTCCTTCACCGGCATCGTTAAGCGGCAAAACCAAATCTGGTTTAATTGCGAGCATATTGCTTGTTTCCATTTCATCTGCATGTTCGCCAGCTTCTTCAAAATAATTTGAGTGTTTTAATATTTGGAACCAATTAATTTGCCCAATAAAAATATCTGGAAAAATATTCTGCAGCTCTCTAATTGCTGGCTTAAAATCATTTCCGCCGTGTCCATTTAGAATAATCAATTTTTGAATCTTTTGCTTTGAAAGTGAATCAACAACATCATTTAAAATAGAAAACTGAGTTGAAGGATTAATATTTATTGTTAATTTAATTTTTAACTGCGCAACATTTACACCGAACGGAATTGTTGGAAGCACAAAAATTTTTGCACCTTTTTCACAAGCAATTTTTGCAGATTCAATTGCAATGTATTCACTTTGATATGAATCTGTTGAATAAGGAAGATGATAATTGTGGGCTTCGGTTGCACCCCATGGTAAAACGGCAACATTGTAATCCGATTCTTTTACAGTTTTCCAATTTAATTCAGATAAAACATACGGTCTGATTGACATTTTTCCTCTTAAATTCTTGTTGAAATAAATTTTGCTATCGTAAAAAAGAATGAAAAATTTAATGAATCAAACAAATTATAATAAAAAGATTGCAGATAAACTTGTACTTATCAAAATAAAATATCTGTAAATTTTTTCTGGAAAAAGCTTAACTAATTTTATTCCTATTAAAACACCAATAAGCATTGTGGGAATTCCAAAAAAATCAATTGACAATGTATTAAGCGTAATTGTTTTCCAACTAAATATATGAAAGGGTAATTTAATAACATTAATAATGAGAAAAAACCAAGCGGATCTACCGATATAATTATTTTTTGGTAGGCACATCGAAAGTAAATAAAGCGACATAATTGGTCCCGCAGCATTTCCAATCATTGATGCAAAACCTCCCGTTAATCCCAATAAACCGGCAAACCACCAATTATCAAGCATTTTATTTTGATTACGTTTAAAATCTTGCCATAACATTATTAAAATTGCCGCCAATATTACAATTGCCAAAGTATTTTTGAATTGTAAATCGTTAATTTGATTTCCAAACATTGTTGCAATTATAACACCGATCAGGGCCCAAGGAATCGACAAAAAAATATATCGCCAATTTGCATGGCGATGATAATAATAAACAGCGAATAAATCTGCAAAAATTAACATCGGTAAAACAATTCCAACAGAAAGTTTACCTCCGAAAATATGAGCCATAATTGGTACAATCATTAAACCGGCTCCGGAAAGCCCAGTTTTAGCCATACCTATTAATATTCCACAAAGTATAAACAGAGACCAAAGATATGGAGTATTTATATATTCCAATATATTTTCAAACATATTTTAATTAAGATTTGTTAGAAAGATTGAGATTAATTTTTCGGGAAAATTCTTGTTTTAAGAAAATATTAGAAATTGGCAACAAGTTATATTTCTATTTCTTTTGGATCGTTTTCATTTTCCACATTAAACCATTGATCGGCGGTAAAATCAACATCGGTAATTTTATCAACATGCATTTTGAAATATTTTCCTTCTGCAACAACAGCTATATCACCATTAGGTAAAACAATTCTACCCACGCCTTCAAAAGTTCTGGATGTTTCATTTGTAATTTTGCAGATAACTTTTAGCTCTTCATCATACGGAACGGGTTTTTTAAATTTTACATTAAGCTCCAAAGTTACACCCCACATATTTTCATCTTTCATAAGAATTGCGCGACCGATAGCTTCATCTAAAATTGTTGAAGCAATTCCGCCGTGAAGTCTTCCGGGATAACTTTGATGTAATTCGCAAGGTGTAAAAGTGGCAACAAGTTCGTTGTTTTCCATTTCATAAAATGATGCTTTTAATCCAATGTGATTTTCCATTCCACAAACAAAACACATTTTAGAATTATTTTGTTTGTTAACAACTTTTTGTTTCATATAATATTTAATTATTCTCTTATAGGAGGAATTTCAACAAATGAAAATTTAAACTCCCAATAAAATTTTATTGATGAATCTGTAATTAATTATTTAATTGTAAATTTAATAATTTTTGCTGGACAATTTTTTGATGCGGCTTCTAAAGTTTGTAATTCATCATTTCCGACTTGTATAGTAAAAATTCCTTTCTTTTCTTTACTGCCAATTAAATTACATTTTCCGTCTTTCTTTGAAACTCTCCACCTCTCCGGATTTGCTTCTACACAAGCATTGCAACCAATGCATTTATTTCTGAAATATGAAATGGATATCATAATTTTTTTTTCTTAATCTTTTTCTTAATCATAATCTTACTCTTTTTTAAATTTTCTTTCAACACAATCTAGATTAAGAGTATGATTAAGATTATGAAACGCTAATTGAGGGTTTCATAAACGTAAAAAATTAACTTTCTACAACTTTATATAACTTATCGGATGGTCTAATTAATTCATCAATTTTTATTGAGAAGTTTTCGCCTTGTTTTACTTCATCAACAATTTTATCATCAACACGAATTTCATTAACTGAAGTTTCAATTACTCCTGTTGTTGGTCCAGTAATTAAAATACTATCACCTTTTTTCAAAGAATGAGCTTCAAGCAAAAACTCAGCAACATTAATTTTTGAAAAATATTTTATTCCTTTTGCAAGATATATTTTCTTTGTCGTAGCTTTGGAACCGTAAGCATCGCTCCACTCTCCCATTTTTCTTCCAAGATAATAACCATCCCAAAATCCGCGATTGTAAACTGTTGCTAATCTATTTTTCCAATCTTCAATTTTTTCTTTTGTGTAAGTTCCGTTTAATATTGAATCAACAGCTTCTCGGTAACATTTTACAGTTGTATAAACATAATCCGCAGCTCTTCCACGACCTTCAATTTTTAAAACTTTTACTCCGGCATTTAAAACTTTATCAAGAAAATCAATTGTTGCCAAATCTTTTGCGCTCATAATATATTCGTTATCAATATCGAGTTCAATACCTTCTTCTTTATCAATAACCGTATATTCTCTTCTGCAATTTTGAATGCAAGCACCGCGGTTTGCCGATGAATTGTGTGAGTGAAGACTTAAATAACATTTTCCGGAAATGGCCATACAAAGCGCACCGTGTGCAAAAACTTCTACTTCAATTAAACCACCGGAGGGACCAACAATATTCTTTCGTTCAATTTCATTTGTTATATATGCAACTTGCTGTAAGCTTAATTCACGAGCCATTACAATAACATCTGCATAATCTGCATAGAATTCCACCGTTTCAATATTACTTACATTTGATTGAGTAGAAATATGAACCGGATAATTTATTTTTTTTGCATAACTCATTGCAGCATGATCTGAAACAATTACAGCATCAATTCCATTTTGCTTTGCGGAATCCATTATACTTTTCATTAAAGTAATATCATGATCATACAAAGTTGTGTTAAGAGTAATGTATGATTTGATTTTATTTTCTTTACATATTTCTGCAACTTTTGCTAAATCTTCAACTGTAAAATTTATGGAAGAACGAGCGCGCATATTTAATTGTTCAACACCAAAATAAATTGAGTTGCATCCCGCTTTAATTGCTGCGCTTAGGGCTTCCCAAGAACCAACCGGAGCCATAACTTCTATACTATTTTGTAACATTTAACTTCTTTCTAAATTTAATTAATTCAATGTTTTCACTTTTGTGAGTGTAAAGATAAAAAATTGTAAGGTTTATAAGAAGAGTTAATCATTTAGCGGAAGTTAAAAGAACCCCGAAAATACTTAAACTTCCGGGGTTCTTTAAGACAATTAATAAATTGAAATATTATAGGTTAGTTTGACTTGGCAATTATCGCTGCCCAAAGTAATTATTTGTGTAGCTCCCGAAGGTAATGCTGCTCCAGTGCCGGCAACTCCCCAACCTCCGGATGAATTAAATTCATATGTAATAGCTCCCTCTCTTGCATTCATTCTATCATCTGAATAAACAACACCGAAAATACTTTTATCGGTTTCCGTGCACACAAATTTAACCGTAAACTTCTGTCCCAACGATTTCTCCATTTTTATCTGATAAGTTTTGTTTATCGGATTTGATTGCTCGCCACTTGTAAGTGATTTAGAATAATGGTGCAAATTTCCACCGCCTCTATTTTGAATATAAACATCAAAATTAAATTCTCCATCACCTTCAATTCCGTCACAATCTGAAATAGGAGTAAAATTACTCAAGAAAATATCAATTGTATTATATTTTTGTGTAGTCACGCATTCATTTGCGGTATATTCAGTTGTGTATCCCAATTTTGCCAAGGAATTATCTTTTAAATAAAACACAGAATAAGCTATTGGCACGCCGGGATTGCTTCTTCTGTAAGTCGCATTTTCACCGGAAATTATATCTCTAACTTTATCCAAAATTGAGGTTGCAGAATTTGAATTTGCTGAACTTATTGGTTCAGTAGCAACAGCAGCATTTCCGCCAATTGTTACCAAATCGATTGAAGATTCTTTTAAAATTTCTTCGTAAGTTGATTTCAAACTTCCATCAACAGAATATCCGGCGGCATACTCAAAAGCAGCTTCTATATCTGCTGATTTATAACTGATTTTCGATTCCATTCTAAACATAATTATTCTTCCATAAGTTACAGATTTTATATATGCCGGAGCCGCGGCATTATTAATTATACTTTGTACTTTGCTCAAAGAAGCTTCTTCACCAAAAACTTTTTCCGGAGAAGTTGGAGTATCAAAAATTACATCAAAAAAAGCTTGTTTAAAAACTGCCATTACAACCTTTTTGGTGTCATCACTAAAATAATTAAACTGTGAACTAACATTTCCGGAAGCCCACTCTGCGTTTAATCCAACATCCAAAGAAAGTTGTTTTGAGCTATATGAAGTGCTTAAACTAAATGATGAATTTGCTGCATTTGAATATCCATCTTCGTAAGCGTTGGCGTTCCACCATTCTAAAGATGAATCAATTGCGGCTTGAACATTGGAAGCCGCAGGATTTTTTACAGTACGAATTCCATTTTCACCTATTCCCGGCAAATTGACGCTTATTGTAATTGGCGCTCTTTCAATTCCAATTGATTCGGGAATTCCATCCATTAAAGATTGATTTCCCTTAACCAATGCGCCTGGCCAAACTATTCCAGTTGTTGGTCTTAAAATTGCGACCTGATCAAAATTTTTCTTCAAATTATAAGTTGTTGTTCTGCAAACGGTTACTGTGTTACCATCGTTAATAGTCTCTGAAGTATCTTGCAAAACTTCTTTTAGGGATTCCTCACCCCCGGTATCTTGATAATTTAACATTTCCTCGGGATTATAATTTAATTTAGAAATGTATTCTTGAATATCTGCGGCATTTTTTTTCGTATCTACTTCATTGGGACCATCCTCGGTACAAGACGCAATAAAAAAAGATATTAAGACAATAAAAGAAAATAATTTTGTTATTTGGTTTTTCATTTTTTCCCCATTTAATTGATTTAATAATTTTTTATATTTGATAAAAAGACATTTCGTCAAATTTTTTAATCACATACCTTACACGCAAGAAAAATGTTATTAAGTGATAAACATTTTATAAAAAAGTGAACAAAATGAATGAAGTAACACAAATGTTGGTTAGAGTAACAGAAGGAAATAAAGAAGCCGTTAACTCCCTTTTTCCAATTGTTTATAAAGAGCTTAAACAAATGGCTCAAAGTCAGCTAAGGCACGAAAGAATAGGCCACACTTTAAACGCAACCGCATTGGTTCATGAGGCTTATTTCAAATTGGTTGATCAAAGAATTGTACAATGGCAGAATAAAGCTCATTTTTTTGGAATTGCATCGCAAGCAATGAGAAGAATTTTAATTAATTATGCAAACAGCAGATCAGCACAAAAAAGAGGAAGCGGTGCTGCAAATCTTACCTTAATAGATGGTGCGGATGAAAAAATAATTAATACCGAAGATCTTATTGATTTGAACAGCGCACTTTTAAAGTTAGAAGAATTAAATGAGAGACAAAGTAAAATTATTGAGTATTGGTTTTTTGTTGGATTAACACACGAAGAAATTGCCGAAGTTATTGGAATGTCACTTCCAACCGTAAGAAAAGATTGGAGATTAGCCAGGGCTTGGTTAAGCAGAGAATTGAAAACTAAAAAGATTAGCAATTCTTTATGAAAAATAATTGGGAAAAAATTAATGAATTATTCGCTAAAGCTTTAGAATTAGATGAAAAAAACCGAATTGAGTTTTTAAAACAAAATTGCGGAAATGATAAACAATTATTTGATGAAATAATTTCCCTACTAAATGAAGATGAAAAAATTCATCCACTGCTTGATAAAAAAGCAAGTGAATTAATTAATGTTGAAGAAAAATTAAATTTCATCGGACAGCAAATTGGCAATTACAAATTAATTAAAGAAATTGCCAGCGGCGGAATGGGAACTGTTTTTCTTGCAGAAAGATGCGATGGAATTTTTGAACAGAAAGTTGCACTCAAAATTATTAAACCCGGATTAAGCACAATTCCGATTATTCGCAGATTTCAACACGAGCGACAAATTTTAGCAAATCTTCAACATCCCAACATTGCAAGACTTTTTGATGGCGGAGTTACGGATGACAGACGACCGTTTTTCACAATGGAATTTGTTGATGGAATTCCCATTGATGAATATTGTGATCAGCAAAAATTAACAATTGCGCTGAGATTAAAACTATTTATTAAAGTTTGTGAAACTGTTCAATATGCTCATAATAATTTGGTAATTCATAGAGATTTAAAACCAAATAATATTCTTATTCAAAATGATGGAACAATAAAACTTTTAGATTTTGGAATATCAAAAGTATTAAGTGCGGAAGTGGATAATCATGATTTGCCAACAATCACGCAAGCAGAAATTAATTTATTAACTCCGGAATATT
This sequence comes from Ignavibacteriota bacterium, assembly GCA_016716225.1. Lineage (NCBI taxonomy): Bacteria > Pseudomonadati > Ignavibacteriota > Ignavibacteriota bacterium. The sequence goes on from JADJWT010000001.1 coordinate 1,146,169, forward strand.
CTTCGCCGGAGCAAATTAAAAACAGTAAAGTTTCGGTTTCCACAGATGTTTATTCGCTGGGATTAATTTTATTCAAACTTCTTTCGGGAAAATCTGCGCACGAATTTAATTCGAGAACTTTTAACGAATTTGAAAAAGTAATTTGCGATCAAACAATTCCCAAACCCAGTACAGTAATAACAAATTCCAACAATGAAGTTTTTGATAATAGAAAAATTCATTTTGTGAAATTAAAAAAATTGCTGAACGGCGATTTGGATAATATTTGTCAAATGGCTTTACGCAAAGAGCCCGAACGAAGATATGCATCGGTTGAAATGCTTTCTTATGATATTGAACGATACTTAAATAATTTACCAATTCTTGCAAGGAAAGAATCATTTTCATATTTGGCAAAGAAATTTATTATTCGTCATAAAAAGGCAGTGATTGCAAATTTTGCACTTTTTATAATTATAAATGGATTGATTTTTTACTACACAATTCAACTAAAAGAACAAAGAGATAAAGCAAATTGGGAAGCGAGAAAAGCTGAGCAAGTCGCATCGTTTTTGCAAGAATTATTTTTAGTTGCCGATCCGGATGAATCAAAAGGGCGGACAATAACTGCGCGCGAATTATTAGATAGAGGAGCTTCTAAACTAATGGTAGAATTAGAAGAAGATCCCGAAATTAAATCGCAGCTTCTAAACACAATTGGAAATGTTTATACAAATTTAGGCTTGTTAAATTCTGCAGAGAAAATTTTTTTGGAAATAAAAAACAAAAAAAACTTATCCGCAATTGATAAACAAACTTATGTAGAAACTTTAACTAATTTAGGCAGAACATACGGACTAAATGGAAAATATGATTTAGCCGGGGAGATTTTATTAGTTGCAAAAGATGAAGCTGAAAAATCATTATCTGCGAAACATCATTTATTAGGCGAACTTTACAATAGTTTGGGAACACACTATTATCAAATTGCAAAGTTTGATAGCTCCACAAAATATTATAAAAAAGCCGAGCAAAATTTTGTTTCAAACTATGGAAACGAAAATGAACAGCTTTCAACTATTCTGTATAATTTAGGAGTTTTAGAATTTGATAAAGGTAATCTTGAGATAAGTGATTCACTTTATCGGAAATCTTTGGAAATGCATGTAAAAATTAAAGGTGAATTAAATGCACAAACAGCAACAATTCAAAATGAATTAGCAAGTGTTTTAAGACATAGTGGAAAATATAAAGAAGCTGAAGAATTATATAAAAAAGCATTAAACACAAGAATAAAAATTTTCGGAAACAACCATGCAGATATTGCCCACACGCTAAACCATCTTTCGCGTTTATATTATAATCAAGAACAATTTGAGAAAGCCGAACATTTAGCAAGACAATCTTTAGAAATAAGAGAAAATTTATATGATGAAACCCACCCGGAAGTTTCTGCAAGCAGAAGCAGTTTAGCGGGAACTTTAATGGGATTAAATAAATTTCAAGAAGCTGAAAAATTATATCGTTTAGCATATAATGCTTCAAAGAAAAAATTTGGTAATAGCCATCCGTACACTCCGGCTCTATTAGGTAACATTGGTAATTCGTTAATGGAGCAGCAAAAATTTGATGAAGCAGAAAAAGCCATTAAAGAATCAATAAGCATTTTGGAAAAACTTTCATCTTATAGACCAGCATTTAGATCGGGAAGAATTGTATCACTTGCTGATCTTTACAATAGAACCAAACGTTATAAAGAAGCTGAAGAATTGTTAAGAAATGAAATAAAAATTTTAGATGAAAACAAAATAAAAGACGGATGGCTTACTGGCACTATAGAAAGTCAACTTGGTTTCAGTTTGCATAAACAATCAAATGATATTGAAGCCGAAGGATTACTAATAAATGGATATAATCATATAAAAAAAAGCAAAGTAGAAAATAGTTTACAGACCAAAAAAGCCCTAAATAAAATTATAGAATTTTATACCTCAAAAAAAAGAAAAGATAAAGTTGAAGAATATATAAAACAGCTGCACAAATGAATCCAATTATTTAAAACATATAATTAAAATTTCATTTCTATACCAACGGGACAATGATCAGAGCCCATTATATCCGGTAGAACAAAAGCATTTGTAATATTTTTCTTCAAATTTTCGCTAATGAAAAAGTAATCAATTCTCCAGCCAACATTACGTTCGCGCGCTCTTGTAACTTGATCCCACCAAGTATAAACTTCCGGCTTATCATTAAACATTCGCAATGTATCCATAAATCCATCTGCTAAAAATTTATCAATCCATTCTCGTTCTTCCGGTAAAAATCCAGAAACTTTTGAGTTTTCTTTTGGTCGGGCTAAATCTATTTCTTTATGCGCAGTATTTACATCACCGCAGACAATAATTTTCTTTCCTTTATTCAACAAATCGACAGCATGAATTTGAAAAGCATCGTAAAAATCCATTTTATATTTTAAACGAATTGCATCTTTCTTTCCATTTGGATAATAAATATTGTATAAAACAAAATCTTTAAATTCTGCAATTACAAATCTCCCTTCACTATCAAACTCTGTAACCCCGATTCCTTTTTGCACATTTAATGGTTTTTCCTTGGAATAAATTGCCGTTCCGCTGTAACCTTTTTTTTCTGCTTGAGAAAAATAAGAATTGTATCCATCTATTTTTGTAAGAGAATCATCAAGCTGTTCTTCCCACGCCTTTGTTTCTTGAATGCAAAGAATATCCGGGTTTTCAGAATTGAGCCAATCGTGAAATCCTTTTTTTGCCACCGCTCGAATTCCGTTGACATTCCAGGAAATCATTTTTAAAGTTTTCATAAACTTCCTTTCTACAAAACAATTTTAAGTTACAAATAAGATATAAAATTGTATTAAATAATTTTCAAGAAAAATTAGGTTAATAAATTAGGATAAATATTCAATTTAATTTTTTTTGATTCTTTGAAAAAATAATTTACCGTAAATATCGAATAATCAAAAATTTCCGGGCTGTATTCAACAATAATAGATTGAACATTATTGTCAACTTCAGCAATTAGCTTTTTATTACTAAAGATTTTATAGTACCAAATATTTTTACTTTTAGAAGAATTCCAAGTCAGTTTTATTTTTCGTTTTTCAATAAATTCGTATCTGAAATTTTCCGGAGATTTTGGTGAACGCGAAGAATAATTTTTTCTTTGAGAAAGAAGCCAGTTTAAAATTGTCTTTTCTTTCCAAGCATAAACCCACGAATCGTGTCCAATGTTTGTATATTCTGTATATCTAACTTTTTTACCACCCGAATCAACAATTGCTTTATATAAATTTCTTGATTGCTTAACAGAAACAATTGGATCTGCATCACCATGAAAAATCCACAAAGGAATATTTTTTAATTTTTTTGCTGTTGATGGAGAACCACCTCCGCAAATTGCAAATGCAGCAGCAAACATTTTTGGTTCTTTTGCCAACAAATTAAAAACTCCAAAACCTCCCATTGATGCGCCGTGAACATAAAATCTATTTTCATCTAAATTAAATTCTATTTTTAATAAATTTAGAATTTCTAAAACCGTTAGCATTTCGGGAGTATGTTTTTCATTATAACTTGTTCCCCAAGCAAAATTTGGATTTGAAGTTTTTGGCGTTACAACAATACAAGGATCATTAGAAACAATTGGTTCGTTGTACCAAGGTAAATTCCATGATGTTAAATCAAGCTTTCCGTGCAAAGCCAATATAAGTGGATATTTTTTTTCCTCATTATAATTTGGCGGAACAAATAACCCAAACCGTATTTCGTTATGTTCTCGTTCTGCATATCCGGTTGGAAGATTTGTTATATTTTGAAAGTGTATTTTCTGCATTAGAAATTTTAATCAGGATGGTTAAAATTATTAAATAGAAATCATAGCCTTCATTACGCCATCTCTATAATTTGAAACCAACTCAAAAGCTTCGTTAGTCTCTTCCATTTTAAAATGATGAGTTACCAGCTTATCCATATTTATTTTTCCGCTTGATAATAAATCAATGGCCTTTTGAGTTTTTTTTGATTGTCGGCGAATATTTAAAATTGTAATTTCCTTTCTTCTTAATTCGTGAATCGGAAACGGAATTTCATCAACTTCCGGAATTCCTACAATTACAAAAAGACCACCGGGTTTTAGTAATTTAATTGCATGTTTATAAGCTTCTGGATTGCCGCTGCATTCATAAACAATATCCATTTCTAATGGCTCAATATTTTTTATTTCATCTACCACATTTGTTCTATTTATATTTCCCACAAATTTTGGATTTAATTGTTTTGCAAAATCTAAGCGATAATCAATTCTATCTGTAACAAAAACATTACCAACATGAATTGTGCGAAGCGCATGAAAAACAGACATTCCAATTGGTCCAACACCAAGTATTGCAACATTTGAACTTGGTTTAGGATTAGATTGATCAACGGAATAAACACCAATTGCTAAAGGTTCAGAAAGCACAGCTTGTTCAAAAGTCATTTCATCATTTATCGGAAAACAATTATGTTCCTTTAAAATTACGTAACTGCACATTGCGCCAACTTTCTGATGTGGAGCACCCATAAAAACTAATTCTCTACACGTATTCGCTCTTCCGGATAAACACTGATCACATTTACCGCAAGATACGGCGGGATCTATAGCAATTCGTTGTCCCGGTATTAATTTTGTAATTTTACTTCCAACTTTTTCAACAATTCCGGCAGCTTCGTGTCCGGTGATAAAAGGAAATTTTACAATTTGTGATCCAATTCTTCCGGTTGTATAATAATGAATATCACTTCCGCAAACGCCGACCATTTTAATTCTTACTAAAACATCGTCCTCGTTAACCAATTCCGGTGCGGGAATTTCTTGAATTTCAAATTTTCTAATATCTTGAAGTAAAACGGCTTTCATTGTTTTTCCGAAAAATTTTTAAAATAATTTAATTTGCTCACAATAATAAACAAACGAGAAGACAAATTCAGTTTGTGAAAAATTATAATAAAATGAGCTCAATCTTTTGAAATAGAAAAATATTATTTTTGATTGTCGATATGCAAAAATTATAAGTTATTTAGTTTGATAAAAACATTTTTGGTGAAACCATGAAACAAATAAAAATATTTATTCTCTTCAATCTAACATTTGTAAATCTATTATTTGCACAAAACGCAGAGTTAAAAATTAATGATCAAGAATATTATGAAATTCCGAGTTTGAACATTATGATGTTCAGTGATTTTTATCCCGAAGGACACCAAGGCGGATTAACAATTGTTCAGTTTGGAAATAGAATTGCAGCAAACGGTGATATAAGATTAGAACCTACGCCAGGGCAATGGTCGCCGGTTCCAAAATTAGGGAAGAGAATTGTTGATAAAGAAAATGGAATTATTTCGGCTGAGTTATGGTATCCAGATTCAAGCAAAGATAGAAAGGGATTTAATCCGGTTATTTATCCCGGTTTTCAATTTAAATATTTTGTAAAAACTGAAACTGTTGGAAATAAAATAAAATTAACAATCGATTTGGAAAAACCATTACCGAAAGAGTGGATAAATAAAATTGGGTTTAATTTAGAAGTCTTTCCGGGAATTTATTTTGGCGAACATTTTATTATTGATGAAAAAACGGGAATATTTCCGCAACAACCAAATGGACCAATGTTAATAGATTCCGATGGAAATTTGCAAATAGAAAAATTGGCAGAAGGAAATAATTTAATAATTGCTCCGGGAATAAAAGAGAAACAATTAAAAATTCAGAGTGATAAAAATAATATTGAATTGCTTGATGGAAGAGTTTTGCACAATAACGGATGGTTTATTTTAAGATCGGCAATTACAACAAGCGATACGAAAAACGTAATTGAATGGTTAATAACGCCAAGCATTGATGCAGATTGGAGATACAAACCGGTAATTCAAGTTTCGCAAGTTGGTTATCATCCAAAGCAAGTAAAATTTGCCGTAGTTGAATTGGATAAATTAACAGAAATTTTCGAAAAAATTCAGTTAATTAAAATTGATGAAACCGATGAAAAAATTATTAAGGAAAATTTACAGCCAAATATTTGGGGAAATTTTTTGAGATACAAATACATTCGTTTTGATTTTAGTGAGATTTCAGATGAAGGACTTTATCAAATTAAATACGGTAATATTATTTCAAATAGATTTGAAATAAAAAGCGATGTGTTTGCAAAAAATGTTTGGCAGCCCACTATTGAATATTTTTTACCAGTGCAAATGTGTCATATGAAAATTGACGAAAAATACAGAACATGGCACGGCTTATGTCATATGGATGATGCAAGAATGGCGCCAACAAATCACAATCATTTTGATGGATATCTCCAAGGTAATTCTACTTTAACAAAATATAATTCCGGTGAAAATGTTCCAGGATTAAACATTGGCGGATGGCACGATGCCGGAGATTATGATCTAAGAGTTGAGTCGCAATCGGAGACCGTTTACAAACTTGCTTTAATTTATGAACTTTTTAAAAACGTGATTGATGAAACCACAATTGATCAAACTAAAAGAATTGTTGAAATTCATCACCCCGATGGAAAGCCAGATATACTTCAGCAAATTGAGCATGGAGTTTTATCAATTATCGGCGGATATGAAAATTTGGGCAGATTATACAGAGGAATTATTTGTCCTACTCTTGATCAATATGTTTTGCTTGGCGATGGTTCAACAATGACAGATAATCTTAAATTTGCTGAGGACAAAAAAGATCCAATTTTAAATTTACAATTACCCGAAGATGATCGATGGGTATTTACCGAAATAAATCCATTTAGAGAATTGATGGTTGCACAACACCTTGGTGCAGCAAGCCGAGTTTTAAAGGAATTTAATTCTGAGCTGAGTAAAAGGTGTATTACAATTGCGGAAGAATTATTTGAGGCAAACAAAGATTTCAAAGATGAATTTAAAATTAATACGGCTGCGGAAATTTATTTATCGACACAAAATAAAAAATATGCTGAGTTTATTTTTGAGAACGTTGATGTGATAAGCAATAAACTAAGTTCATACAGTATGGTTTTGGGCCGTTTTGTAAAAAATTCAAATAATAATGAATTCAATGAAAAAATAAAAACTGCGGTTAAAAATAGTTTTGATCAAATTGTAGAAATGCAAAAGGAAAATCCATATGGAGTTCCGTATAAGCCCTATATTTGGGGTGCTGGTTGGGGAATTCAAGATTTCGGAGTTAACTTATTATTGATGCATTTGGGTTTTCCAGAAATTATAAATTCGGAATATGTTTTTAACGCAATGAATTTTGTATTGGGATGTCATCCGGGTGAAAACACGGATTCATTTATTTCAGGAGTTGGAGCTAATTCATTAACAGTTGCATACGGAGTAAACAGAGCCGATTGGTCATATATTCCCGGAGGGTCAGCAAGCGGTACGGCATTAATAAGACCAGATTTACCCGAACTAAAAGTTTGGCCATTTTTCTGGCAACAAACTGAATATGTAATGGGCGGCGGAGCTACAGATTTTATGATGCTTGCTATGGCAGCAGATTATTTGTTTAATAATTAAAAATCATCAAATTTATTACACAATAAATGTTAGAATACAAAAATATAATAACTTACATTTTTGTTGTTGGTGTAGCACAAGCTATATTCCTCTTTTTCATATTGTGGAAGAAAAAGGAGAATAGCTTTGCTAATAAATTTTTAGCAGTTACAATGTTGTTATTTGGTTCTGATCTTTTAGGAGGAATTCTAATTCTTAGCGGTTATATAAAATATTTACCTTGGTATATGGGATTAAACAATACATTACCTTATTTATATGGGCCATTAATTTACCTTTATGTTGTTTTCTTAATTCACAAGCAAGAGCAATTTAAAACTAAAAATCTTATTCATTTCACCCCATTTATAATTACTCAAATTTATGGAATATTATTTTTCTATTTTGAAAGTTATGATTACCAAATGAGTATGTTAGATTTCAGTAAACAACCACCGTGGCATATTGTTTTAGTTGGTACATTAATTCCATTCGTTGGATTGCTTTATATGATTTTAACAGTAATTATAACATTAAAATATAACAGAGTAATCAAAAACAAATTTTCCAACATTGAAAAAATTGATCTCAATTGGCTTTTATTTTTGGTTTATGGAACAGTTATAATTTGGCTTATTGTTTTTCTTTCATATTTGCTAGATGTAATTTATGGACAAGGATTTCAAGCAAATTTGTTGATTTATATATCCCTTTCAATTTTCTTATATACACTAGCAATAAAAAGTTATAAGCAACCAGAAATTGAAACGATAAATTATGAAACTGAATCATATAAAAAATCCGGATTATCTGAAGACAAAGCCGATGAATATTTGAAGAATTTATTAGAAATTATGAAAGTTGATAAACCACACTTAGATACAAAACTTAGTCTTAATAATCTTGCTGATAAAGTTGGAATTTCTCCACACAATCTTTCTGAAATTATAAATACAAAATTAGAACAGAATTTTTATGACTTTATAAATAGTTATAGAGTTGAAGAAGTAAAGAAATTAATCTCTAATGATAAAGAAGGAAAATATAATTTACTTGCACACGGATTTGAAGCCGGCTTTTTATCTAAATCAGCATATTATTCTGCATTTAAAAAATTTACTGGAAAAACACCGGCACAATTTAGAAATAATTTATAGAAATTGAACACATTTTTTACATATTCATTTATTATTGGCTCTGCTCAGGGTTTGCTCTTAGCATTTTTTTTGATAAGAAAAAAAGAGAATAAATTAGCCAATAGAATTTTGGCAGTTACAATGATAATCTTTTCATTGGATTTAATTTTAAACTCTTTTGCAGTAACCGGAGAAATCAGAAAAACCCCAATTCTGATTGGGTTAATGCAGACATTTCCATATTTATATGGACCCGCTCTGTATTTGTATGTTTTTTTTATTACACGTGGAATTAAAAAATTCAGTATAAAATATTTAATTCATTTTATTCCTTTTTTATTGGTACAAATTTATGCAATATTCTTTTTCTATTTTGAACCAACATCATATCAGCTGAATTTAGTTTACGTAGAAAATAAATTGCCTTGGCACGTTTTATTTATTTCATATTTAACCCCAATATATGGAGCATATTATCTGGTTTGCGCAGTTTATGAAGTTTATAAATTCAACAAAAAACTGAAAGAAAACTTTTCAAGCATTGATAAAAATAATTTATCGTGGATAAGTTTTTTAATAACCGGCGCGGTTATTTTGTGGATTACAGCAATAAGTTTAACTACAATTCAATTAATATTTGATAAAGAGTTTAAACCCGAGCTTGGAAGTTATTTAGCGATTTCAATATTTATTTATGTAATAGCATATAAAAGTCTGCAGCAGCCAGAATTGAAGAATGAGAACATCCAAAATGAATTTACAAAATCTGAAAATGTTGATCCATACAGAAAAAGCGGTTTGAAAGAAGAGGAAGCGAATAAATATTTAAAACAACTTTTAATAATTATGGATGAACAGAAACCATTTAAAAATGAAAAACTAAGTTTACTTGATTTGGCGAGTTTGGTTGGAATTTCCACACACAATCTTTCTGAAATTATAAATACAAAATTAGAACAGAATTTTTATGATTTCGTAAATAGTTACAGAGTTGAAGAAGTAAAAAAATTAATATCTAATGATAAAGAAGGAAAATATAATTTACTTGCTCATGGATTTGAAGCTGGTTTTTCATCTAAATCAGCATATTATTCTGCATTTAAAAAATTTACCAGCATAACACCATCTCAGTTCAGAAATAAAAATATTTAAGGACAAAAAATTTTTAGGCCAAAACATTAATTTGTGATCAAACTATTTTTAAGTTTCAGACAATCAGAATTAATTGGATTTATTGCCAAACATTTTTTAATAAAATCTTTCGCCAATCGATAATTTTTATTTTGTGTGTATGCCAATGCCAAATTATACAAAACTTCATCATCTAAAGGATTTTGTTTTAAACTTTCATTAAAATATTGAATTGCCTTATCATATTCATTTGTTAAAATAGAAATCTTACCCAACCGTTTATTTGTGTAATCTTGTGGATTAACTTTTCTTTGTTCGTAAAAATATTTAATTGCCGTTTTTATGTCTTTCAACCCCGGATATTTGTAGATCAAGATGTTCATATATTTCAAATATTCTTTAATATTGTCACGTTGCAAGTTTAATGTAGCAGCTTTTAGATAAGCATCGGCAAATGAAATTTTGTTTTCAATATATTGAAAGGAGATTGAATCAATATAATTCTTTGGAGCTAAAATTTGTTCATTAGATTTTGCAGTTTTAATTTTTGTAAACGGCCAATCATTCTTAAGCAGCTCAACAATATTATTTCCAATAATTGAATCTAATTTTGTAAAAACAAAATTTGCCCTTGTTGCGCTGTCTTGTTTTGCAAAATGAATTTGAGAATTTTTATTTTGCGGAAGATAATTATGTTTTTCCATCGTTTCATAAAATGCTTTTCCAATTAGCAAGTAGCCTTCAACATTTGGATGAAGATGATCTACCATTAGATTATTTCCAATTATTTTATGTGGACTATTTTCTATAAAAAGAGAATCAATCTTTGCAACAGCAACATTAAATTTATTTGCCAAAGAATTAATAATTTGATTAAACTTTTCCGGAGCTCTAAACCTCAAAGCATCCAAATCTTTTGCAAGTATAAATAAAGAATCTGCTTTTGTGAAATTTGAATTTTTATATTCAGTTTGAGCTTCTTGAAAAATTTCATCAGCAGATTTTTGATTCTCACCCTTAAATGATTCAAAAGGTTTTTGATCTTTATAATTGCTTACCAATCTCCCTAGTATTATAGGTATATTTTTGTTTTTTACTTTTTCTAAAATCTCGGTTAGATTATTGGAAAATTGCTCAGCACCATGATTAAACATTTCTGAATTTAATTGAATTGATTTTTCTTGTGCCATTTTTGACATTAATGTATGAGATTTTTCAAGAGATTCTTTTTTAGCAAAGATTGATAAAATTCCCGAAATTAAATTTTTTACAAGTTGAGTAATTTTATAATTATTGAGATTTAAAATCATTTTCTTTAGAAATCCCGAAGAACCCAAAGACTCAACAGAGCCAACACCCAATGCACCGTAGTATTCATTATGTCCGGCATAGATTATAATTAAATCTGGATTTTGATCAAGGACTCCGGGAATTAAATCAAGTAATGTATAAGAATTAACAGCGGTCATGCTTATATTAATTACTTCAATTGTAATTGTTGGATAAACCAATTCCAATCTTTTCTGAATATATTTTGAGAAAGCGCCCATTGGCATGTAAGGAAATCCCGCAGCACTACTTGCACCTAAAACAAAAACTCTAAAGGAGTTACTTTTTTTGTTTTTATCGAAATAATCGTCAGAAGTTTGAGGTGTAAAATTTATATTGTTGAAATATCTTTTACCATAATCGGGATTGATTACAAGTTTATCATTCCCAATTTCAATCCATTGAGATTGATCGTAACCATAATTAAATATTCTTAAGGAAAACTCAAGTAGCACAAAAAACAAAATTGGAATTAAAATTAGAATAATGTAAAACCAATTTTTCGATTTATTTTTTAATTGCAAATTAAAAGTAGTTCCGTTTTCGTGTTTACTTATTTTAGAAACACTCTTTTTTTCGTTAGATAAATTTTGATTTTTTTTATCGTGTGATTTTTTCAATTGTTCTCCAAAAGCGCAAAGTTTAATTTAAATCTTGTGGAATAATTTAATTACAATTCAGTAAAAAATCACATTTAGATTCACGCAAACTCACATTGTTTATAAATGTCTATAGGTTTTCGCAGTAAATTTTGAGACGGGAAATATCCCGTCTCTATGGTTGAATTAAAATTTATAGTCTATTCCCAAAACAGGCATAGTACTCCATTGATTTTGCGCAGTAACTTTTTTTGTTTGTTCGTTCCAATCGTAAAAAGCAATGTTTTCTCTACCGTATGCATTCCAAACACTAAGATAAATTATTAAACTTGAACCGGAAAAATAAAATCTTTTATCAACTCTAACGTTTAACGAATGATAATCCGGTAATCTTTTTTCATTAATATTTTCCGTATCCCAAATTCCCCTGTTTAATTCTGTAGATTTTTCTATATCGAAAGGTGTGTATGGAGCACCGCCGGCGTATATCCAGCGTAGTTTAAATTCCCATTCATCATTTGGAATGTAACCGCCTTCAATATTAAAATTAAAAATATTATCATAAATTCTATCTCGCCAAATATTTTTTAAATCTTTATATCTTGTTTTGGAATATGAAATGCTTGTCATTCCGTAAAAATCTGATGCTAATTTTTTCTGCAACATAATTTCAATTCCGCGCGAAAATGCTTCTCCTTTATCAACTAAATTTTCATGATTTAAAAATATTCCGTCAATCATTGATTGATCAAACAAAAACATATTGGGCTGAGTTGGATCAATAGGAAAATTTTTATAAGATTTATAATAAGCCTCTGCGCTTAATTTTGTTGATTCCCCAAGCATTTTACTAATTCCAAATATTAGATGATTTGAAATTGGTGTTTTAAGGTTTTTAAATTCATCATTTTGAATGAGAAAATTTTCCGGAATTTCTTGTGTAAAAATTCCCGCACTTGCAGAAAGATTGGTTCCATTATTTAAATTATATGAAATTGACAATCGTGGAGAAAAATTTAGATGATAGTTATATTCAAAATAATCAGCTCTTCCGCCATATTCAAAACTAATATTTTCAGAAATTTTTAATTGATGCTGAACAAACAAAGCAAATTTAGAAGTTCCCAATTTTTTATTAATATACAATCGCGGAGTTGGATTTCCGTAATTATCTTCCCAAGCTTCGTAAAGAACATCAAACTTGCTAAAATTATATTTTCCTTCAAAACCGAATTCAAATTTGTTAAAATTATTTTCTTTGAAGTAATTTACATTTCTTATGCGAATATTATTTTCGGCAGAATTATTTGTGAATAAATGATTTTTGGATTTTGTTTCAGAATAATCTCTTTTATAACCAAAAAAAGTATGAGAAATAGATGTATTTGAATACCCGCTTTTTCCCCAAATAAATTGCCAGTTCATTCCGGCTGAGTTTGTAATTCCATCTGTCTTTCCGTAAATGTTTGTTAAATCTGTGCCGAGCGCATTTTCATATTCCAAATTAATTTGATCCCAAGAAAAAACATCAAGCAAGGTAAGTTTATTTTTTTCATTTAAATTATAAACAAATTTTGTCTGCGCATCACCATAATGCGGAATTGCTCCGCCAGTTTCACTTTCATCAATAATTAAATCCAAATAAGAAATGCTTCCGGAAAATAAATAAGAACCTTTATCAAAAATAGGTCCTTCAATTCCTCCGCCAATTCCTTGCATACTTAAATTTAATTGCGATTGAATTTTATCTTTTGCTCCTTCGCGAAAACTTATTTCCATAATTGAAGAAAGTTTATCTCCGTAAATTGGAGAGAATCCGCCCGAGTAAAAATTTACATCTTCAATAAAATCGACATTTAAAATTCCGATTGGCCCATCGGAAGAACCTTCAACTGGAAAATGATTTATATTTGGAATTTCAATATTATCTATAAAAAAACTGTTTTCTATTGGACTTCCGCCGCGCACAATTAAACTGTTTCGCGAATCATTAACTTTTGCAAGTGATGGCAATCCGTAAATTATTCTACTAACATCTCCAGCAGAACCCGGCGCACGCCTTATTTCTTCCGAAGAAAAATTTACAGTTCCAATTGGTTTATTTTCAACTTCTGTAAAAAACCCGCTTTCCACAACAACATTTTCCAATTCAATAGTTGAAGAAAACATTTCAATATTTAAATAAGTTGTTCTATCGGAACGAATAATAACATCGGTTTTTGTAATTTTTTTGTAACCAACGTAAGTGAAATTAATTGTATAAGTTCCAACGGGAAGATTAGAGATTTTATATTTTCCATCAATATTTGTTGTGGTACCAATTTCATTTTCTTGAATAAAAATATTTACACCAATTAATTTAGATTTGTTGCTTTGTTCTAGAACGGTCCCTTCCAAATTTCCAGTCGGTTTATTTTGTGCAGATAATGAAATTGAAATGAAAAAAATCAGAAAAAGTAATTTGTACATTTTTACCTCAGAATTATTGAATAATTTTAAAGCAAAATTATAGTGAGTTAAAAACAAAATCGGCTTTTTCAAAGGGATAGGACAAGAAATTGCAAATTTTTAAGTTCTGATTGATGGGGAAAAACCAAAAAGTGTAAAGTATGGTAAATATTTTTTAAAAAAAAGCCATCAATATTTTTTATTGATGGCTTTTAATTATTAGGGAATAATTTCAAGTTTTATTTCGGGATGTTTTGCCGGAGCAGTTACTGCATTTATCACTTCAAATTTTAATTCTGCTTTTGACAATTTATTAATTGTTTTAATTTCTAATTCAAGGGTTGACAAAGATTTTAATTCAACCAAATCGCTATGTCTGTGTAAAGTAAAATCTGATTTGTTTTGTAAAGTAAAATTGCAATTTGAGTTGTTTTTGAGAGTTACTTTTAAAATAATATCATCTTTATCATATTCAATGTTTTCAATTGTAATTGATGATTCCAACAGCGGTAACAAGTGTTCAGATCTTCCTATAAGAATATCATTGAAAAAAACTACTGTTCTTCTATTTTCTAAAGCTTCTTTTATTCCGTTTTCCGTTCTTTCTTTTGCAAATACTAAAGTTACCGGTCGATGCCCGCCTTCCGGAACATTATATTGCCAATCAATTAATCCATGAATATCAGAAGTTCCAATTAAAGTTAAGTTATTTTCTAAGGCAATTTTTAAAGCTTCATCAGAATAATTTACATCATTTACAACTTCAATTCCGTTTAACAATCCATCCTTAATTAATTGTTTGTGCATTTCGGTTAATGTAGCAATTCCGTCTTTTCTTTGTGCAGTCCAATTCGGGTGATTCCAAAAAACAAATGCTCCTTGTTGTTTAGCTTCTTTGAATACTTCAATAGGGTCATCAATAATTAATTTATTAGCGTCTTGTAAAAAAATTGCATTGGAATGTCCCGGTGGCATATCTCTTGTAATTTCGGATCCATTAATAATAATTAGGCTATCATTCTTTGCGGCTTTTTTTTCAATTTCGTAAGCGCGGTTTCTATTTGGATGCGGAATATCATCTTTATGCGGCTGATATTCCAAATGTTCAGTAACGGCAATTGCATCAAGATTATCTTTAACTGCTTCATTTACCCTAATAGATGGCCAAACATGTCCATCTGAAAAAACAGTATGCTGGTGAAAATCGCATTTTAAAGTTTTAAATCCCGGAATATTTGGAAAAATAATTTTGCGTTGTTTGTCTAATGTATCGTGAGCATTTATAAAGACAGAAAATAATGTAAACAAAAATAAAAATATTTTTTTCATATATGTTCTCAAGTTAATTTCGGTTTAAGTCTGAGAATTAAAATAGATAATAAAAAATAAATTAATGATAATATGATTTTGTTGAACATCATAATTAATTTTCTGTTAATTCTTTTTCTTTCATTTTTTTCAATCAAAATTGAATGAACAATTTTTAGTCTTATTAAACCAAATTATTAACAAATACTAAATTTTCATTCAATAAAATTAACTCTGTTCTGATATTAAATATTGGAGTTGAAATTCATGTCGTATTGGATGCATAACAGCATGTTCCAACATTGCATCAATACAATATTCAACTCCCCAGCGTGATTTAAATGTTGGGGAGTGAAATTTTTCTTCTTCAGTATCGATTAAAGGCAATTGCCATTTTTCAAAAAGATGAGATAAAAATTCCTCCACTTTTTTTTCAATACTATTAATTTCCGGAGGATTATCAATTTCTGGATCTGGTAATTTTAATTTTTCGCAAATCCACGTCATATAACCACGCGCAGATCTTAAAACATGAAACAACAAAGTTTCCAACGATTGATAATCCGGATCATCTGTTTTTGGTAATTCAACATTTAACTTTTTTGCATCTTGCCAAGTTTTTAGAAAATTTGTTAAATGTTTTTCGTGCAATAAAACAAGTGAACGCGCACCGTTGTATTTATATTTTGGAATTTCATAATTATTCATTTTTTTACTTTTCGTAAGTTGTTAATTTTGAACGATATTTATAAACCGCATTTCCCGAAGTAATGTAAAGAGTTTTTCCGTCTTCATCACCAAAAGCGCAGTTTGTTGTTTGTCCCGGAACTTCAAAAGATTCTAACAAAGTTCCGTTACTTTCGTAAATCCAAATTCCTTTTGTTGCTGCAATAAATATTCTTCCGTTTTTGTCAACTTTCATTCCATCACCAAATCCATCCGGTTGCATATTTGCAAAAAGTCTTTTATTTGTAATTGTTGAATCTTTTACATTCCAAACGTAAACTTCATTGCTTCCTGAGTTTGTAACATATAAAAGTTTTTCATCTGGCGAAAACGCAACGCCATTTGGGCGATTAAGCGAATTATCCAGTAATTTTATTTTTCCGTTTTTTGAAAGCCTAAATATTCCATAATAACCCAATTCTTCTTCCTCGGGCTTTATTCCATAAGGTGGATCAGTAAAAAATATTGATCCATCAGATTTAATAGCAAGATCATTTGGTGAATTTAATTTGTTTCCGTAAAAATTATCTGAGAGAGAAATTTCTTTTCCATCGTTTAATAATTTTGCTATTCTTCTTTTTCCGTGTTGAGCTAAAATTAAATTTCCATCTTTGCAAATCGCTAATCCATTTGAGTTTCCTGAAGGATCAAGAAAGGTTGAAAGTCCCTCTTTTGCATTCCATTTATAAATTTTATTAGCCGGAATATCACTAAATAGAATTGAACCATCTTTCCAAACGGGACCTTCCGTAAACTGGAAACCTTCAGTAATTTTTTCCAATTGCGAAAAAGTTGTAATTGTTGGAAGAAATAAGAAAACTAATAACGAAGAAAATTTTTTTAAGTTCATTGTCTTTTTCCCTTTCATAATTTCAAAATAATTAATTTCTTTAGCTGAAATTTTATTTCAATTAAGTTAAATTTATAATTACAAGAATCTTTACTAATATAAAACGAAATTTGATATGAAGAAAATAGAAAAACTAATTTTACCGTTTTTGGTTTTGTTTATTGTTGGAATTTTATATTTCACATATTTTGCATCAAGCGATGATCTTGGAGATTTTAGTAGTTTTGATCCAAACAGCAACGCATCAATGCCGATTGCTGTAAAATTTGTTAAGGAAAAAGGTGCACAAAGAACCCAAGACGGTTCATATATTTTTTACGTTGTTGATATAAAAAATAAAGAAATGTTAATTACTGGTTTGGAAAGTTTGCCGCCTGGAATGGATGATGCAAAATCAATGGTGATTACGGGACATTTATCAGGAAAAGATGCTTTTCATGCGCATGGAATTGAGTTGAGGAATTAATTTTTCTCCGATTAAGAAAATCGAAAAATATTTTTAACATTTTCCAATTGTTTTTGAAACCAGCTTTTTTCTTTTTGAGATAAAAACTCATAAATTATTTCTGAAAATTTTTCAGCCCGCAAATATCCGTAAGCTTTATGCGGATTACGGCTTCCATTCACTTCATAATTATTTGTGATTAAAAAATTTTGCGGAATAGTACCATTTTTATTTGCTTTATAAAACTCAGAGAAATTATAATTCATTGCAATTTTATCTTCTTCATCTGCAAAATTTATCCATTCGTTTACGCCAGTGGGAGTTTTAGGATTTTCAGAAAGTTGCAAATTAGATTTTATTTTTTCTAAAATTACCGGAAGTCCAAGCGGAGAGCCAATTGTAACAAACTTATTTATTTTAAAATTTGGTGCTAGCATTGTTAAAATATCATAAGCAATTATTGAACCCATTGAATGAGCAATTAATAAAATTTCTTTATTTTCATGTTTTTTTAGTTCTGCCAAAATTTTGTAAATAATAATATTTCTGTAATCTTTATATTGAGTTTCATCCGAGTAATAAATTCCTAATTCACGGAAATATTTTTTAACAATATATTCAGAAATTAATTCGTGATTTTTCACAAAATCCGGATCAAGAAAAATTTTATCAAACTGATTATACAGAAATTGATCAACTAAAGATTTTAATTCAATTTTTTTTGGAACGAAATTTTTATCAGCGGGTAAATATTTTTCAGCAATATAGTATTTGCTGTTTTTATCTTTCTCGTTTTCATCAAGAGGTTTTTCATGTAAAATATCAGCCCAATAAATTATATCAAATTCGTAATCCAAATTTTGTTTACCAATATTTTGCAATCCTTCATCAATAGATTCTTTCCACCATTTTATTAAAATTTCTTTTTTTGGTTTGTTGCCTAATCCGTGAATTCCAATAATTATTTTTGACATTGTTTAAAGAGTAAGATTAAGAAAATGAAAAAGATTATAAATGTAAAATTAGTTTAAAGCAAAAGTTGTTACAATAAGAATGATCAAATGAAAATTTATTTTTTAGTTCCGATTGAATTTAGCAAACAAATAATTTTTATCTGCAATTTTAAAAAAAATATTTCACACCCTCGTGGAGGCTTAAATGATGCAAAAGAAATTTTTCCGAAAAAACAACTCCAACAACTTTTTATTTTTTGTACTTCAAAATAGTCTTAACTAATTTTTCTGCTCCATGAACTAAAACATCATAAGTTGGAATTTCATAAAGTTTAATATACTCGCTGCAAACTTTTTCAATTTCTTTGGAATTTATATTTTCATGATTAATTGTAATAGCAACAATTTGTTTTCCGGAAACAACTTCAATAGCTTTCATCTGTTTGGAAAGCGGATGAATCGTATAATCCGGAAATCCAATATATTCTTTTCGAGTTGGTGAATGCTGAAGTACAATTACATCCGGTTTTCCACATGTTAATATTTCAAAACCACTTGGGTTTGCGGGATTTAATAATCCACCTTGACCTTCAATTACAATAAAATTTGGCTTTTCATTTTGCCAAGCTTTATAAATAATATTTTCAAGTTCACCGCTTACAAATCCGTTAACAATCGAATCTAAAATAATTCCGTATTTTGCGCCTTGCATCCAAGCTGTTTGTCCGGTTCCAATAAATTCTGCCTTATAACCAGCAGTTCTTAATTGATGAACAATACTCCAAGCGGTTGTTCTTTTTCCCACGGAAGAGTCTGTTCCTAAAACCGCAATTACGAAAGAATCTACTTCTTCAATTTTTCCCGAAAATGAGTGAAGTTCATTTCTTGGTACTGGTTTTCTTAAGTCTCTAATGCTGACATTGTTTTGCGCCGCAAGAGATTTTAATTCTTTATCTTCTGATAAAAAATCATTTAATCCAGAATCAACATTTAATCCTTTTTTAATTGCACTTTTTACAACATCTTTTGTTTCATCTGTTAGAATTCCACCCTTAGGATTTGTACCAATTATTAAATGTGTGGGTTTCTGTTTTGAATCTATAGCTGATGAATATGCTTCTTTAAAATTTGAAAATATTGGAATATTATTTTCTTTTCCGTTCAAGACCATTCCGGAATCTTGTCCCGCATAATTTGAATCAATAACGGAAAGAATATTATATCTTTCAGTAAAGCGAACAAGACCGTTTGCGGTTTTTCCCGCGGATGTGTTAAATACTTTTTCAGAATAAATTATTGCGTTACCTTCTGGAAATAAACTCATTGTTTCCTCCCCAAAAACTTTAAGTTGAATTATGAAGATAAATTTTCGTTATTATTTTGAAACATCATAAAAACTAAGCAATTGTTATTCTGAATACTTTATGTCTTACGTAGTATTTCCAAATTACATATTATTTTTTCTAATGTTTCTATTAACAAAATGCCAAAATGAAGGCTGTAAATTTATATGAAATATTTTGGATTATTTATGAAAAAAATTTCTTGAGGTAAGATTTTATAAATTTTGTAATTTTAACCATGATGGTTTATTTGTAATAATTCCATCAATTCCGAACGAAATCAACCTTTTTGCAGTTTTGAGATTGTCAATTGTCCATGCATACAAAATTAAATTTTCCGATTTAATTTTTTTCACAAAATTTTCATCCAGCATATTTCCGGCAAAAACATTTAAACCATCTAAATGTGCATTTTTAATTTTGTCGATAAGTTTATCAGCATTTTGTGAAATAATTTTCGTGTAAAAATTATAATCGAGATATGCGTTAAACAAAATTTTATTTTGCGGAAAAATTTTTTTTGCTTCTTTTACAACAGAATATTTGAATGAAATAATTTCAATTTGTTCGGGTTTTAATTTTGATTCAATAATATCATTTTTTAAATAAGTTAAAATTTTAATATCTGATTTAATTTCAATAATTATTTTTCCGCTATTGGGAATTGTGATTAAAACTTCATTTAAAGTTGGAATTTTCTCATTTGCAAATTGATCACTTTTCCACGAACCGACATCAAAATTTTTCAATTCATACAAATTTAGATTTTTAACTTTTTTATTTATTCCAGAAATTCTTTTTAATGTTGAATCGTGAATTACAACAACATAATTATCTTTACTCAGATGAACATCAATTTCAATCGCATCAACATTTCGTTCCCAAGCCAAATTAATTGAAGCCAAAGTATTTTCTGGAGCCTCAAAAGATTCACCGCGATGTGCAATTATTTGTGTTTTCATAATTCGTTCAAATTTCAAAAAGAATAATTATGCAAAAAATAATTTATAGACTATAACAATTTATTGAATAAGGAAAATTTAAATAATAAATTATAACATTCTTCATCACAAAAGTGTAAAAAATTTTGGAGGAAACATGAAATCAATTTTTACCATAATATTTATCGTTGTTTTTTCGGTTAGTTCATTTTCACAACAATGGAATAAAGTTTGGACTATGCAACAAATGCCGTTTCAGCCAGAAGATATTACCTCTGAAATGACAAAAGTTTTAGCTGGTTTAGATACAGATGAAGACGGATTTGGCGAATTTCTTTGCGGAAATTCTGATTTGGAAAAAAATCATATTTTAATGTATGAAGCAACCGGAGATAATTCTTATGAATTAGTTTGGTCTTACGAATATCCCGTTGCTGGAACGGGATGGTTTGGCGTTGCTGTTGGTGATATTGATAATAATGGGAAAGTTGATATTGTTCTCGGCTGGCCTTCTGACGTTAACGCCGGAGATGTAAATCCCCCAAGAATTTTTACATTTGAATGGAGTGGAGTTACCGGAGAAAATATTTACGGAAAAAAAAATACGGATGGAACTTTCAGGGCAACTCACCAGACAAATTTTGATTTGCCGGACAATATGGAATGGAATCCGTACAGTATGATAATTGAAGATATTGATAAAGATAATGTAAACGAATTAATAATTGGAATTAGATCTGGCGGAAGAGAAAGAGAAGTTTTAGTTGCATCGGTTTCCGGTGGAACACTTTCCGGTTTTGGTAAATATGTTATTGAATATAATTATCAAAATTTAGAAGGAGGTTCAAATTACTGTACAGCAATTGGTGATTTAGACAACGATGGAAATACAGACATTTTTGAAATGGTTTGGAATATGTTCACTTTAAGAATGTTTGAAGTTACGGGTCCGAACCAATATGAACATGTAAACGATTTGGAGCAAATCTATGCAGATGAAGAAATTGATTACGGCGCTTTAGATGGATTAAAAATTGATGACATAAACGGTGATGGAAAAAATGAATTATTTATTGCCGGAACCGAAGACGCAAATACTGTATTTATAATTCAAAATATTTCAGACATATCTCAAATTACAGAAAATGATATAGTTGAATTAACACACATTCCGACAAAAATAAAACCGGATGGAAGTTTAACGTTGGGGCAATTTAGAAATATGGTTATTGGAGACCCAGATCAAGACGGATTAAAAAGTTTAATAATTGCCGGTGAACAAAATGGACAAATTTTCGATCTTGAATACAAAGGAAGCGGAGATTTGGCTGATGAAAATAATTGGAATTTAACAGTTGCGTATGATGTTTTTGAAGATGCACTTGCAGAAGTTGTTGATACTGTTGCCGCAAAATTAACTCCCCGACTTTATTACGGCTCACTCGCAAATGATATGGATGGAGATGGATTAAGCGAATACGTTTTTACAAATTATTCAAATGATAGAAGTATTTGGGCAAACGATCCTTATGTTACAATTTTGGAATCCGCAAAAACAACAGATATAATTTTAGCAGATAATTTAATTCCGGAGAAATTTGAATTAAGTCAAAATTATCCCAATCCATTTAACCCAACTACGAAAATTAGATATTCGATTCCGATAAACCTTACCTACCGGCAGGCAGGCGAAAAACTTGAAACGGCAAACGTGAAAATAGTGATATTTAATATTTTGGGAAAAGAAATTGCAACTTTGGTAAATCAAAAACAAAATCATGGAAATTATGAAGTAACATTTGATGCGAGTAAATTAAACAGCGGAATTTATTTTTATAAATTAATTTCCGGAAATTTTATTGAAACGAAAAAAATGATTTTTCTAAAATAATTTATAATTGTAGAGACGTATTATATTGCGTCTCTACACAAATGTTAATTCACGCAAAAATTTCATAAGCAAATATTTTTCATCATACAAATTCCTTTACAAAAATTCCGTATTTTTACGCATAATTATCAATTCAAAAAATGAAAAACAGCGAACAAAAATATCTAAATTATTTACCGCAAAGAGATGTAATTTTTGTATTAGGAGCAGGAGCTTCTCAGCCGGATGGAGTTCCGCTACAGAAAGAAATTCTTCCGATGATTCTTTCAGATAAACAAAAGGAAATCCAAGAATCAAAAATTGGCAACACGGTTTTAGAATTTATTATTGATAATTTTAAATTTGATCACAAAACCAAACAATATCCGCAACTAGAAGCTGTGTTTGGATTTCTCGATTATTTCATCCAGCAAAATGAAAGTCTAAATGCGAAATACACACACAACAAAATTGTTGAATTAAAAGAATATCTCATCAAACTCATTCATTACATAGTAAATTTGCGAACTCACAAACAAAGTAAATATTATAACTTATTTTGGGAAGCTGTTGATAAAATCAATAAAAATATTTCCATCATTACCTTAAATTATGATACGCTTCTTGAGCAATCTTTCGATTTTCTATTCAAAAAATCTGGTTATATAGATTATTGTATCCATTTAATGAATTATGATAAATTGTCCGAATTAAAGGAATACAATTTTTGGATAAATCCACGCGAGCCGGTTTTGGCTCAAAAAAATGTAAATCCGTTTGCAATAAAAATTCTAAAGCTTCACGGAAGTTTAAATTGGAAATACTGTAATTGTTGTAACCAAACATTACTTACACCTTGGGATAGAACAATTGATTTGCAAGGAGGAAAATTTTTGGGATTCAAATATCCGGATAATGAAAAATATGAATATTTATGTCCTCTTGATTCTACAGAATTTCAAACATTAATAATGCCGCCCTCGTATCTTAAATCATTAAATCAACCGGTAATTTCACAGCTTTTCAGTGAAGCTTCTCGAGAAATTAGAGATGCAAAAAAAATAGTTTTTGTAGGATATTCTTTGTCAGATGCAGATATTCATATAAAAGCTCTTTTTAAGAAACAACTAAGAAAAACCACAGAAGTTATTGTTGTAAACAGTAAAAAAGCCGCGGTTTTAGAAAACAAATATTCTGCAATTGCTGATAAAATTAGATTTGTAAATCTCGCATTTGAGGATTTTGTTTCAGATGAAAAACTTCTCAAAGATATCATATCCTAAAGACCTCTATCGTTTTAGAGTAATTTAAAAAAATACTATCAGAAAAGATTATTATTTCTTAATTTTGAATAATTAGGAGGGGCAAAATGTTATCAAAAATTTCAACACTAATTTTAGGAGTTCTCTACGAAAAGGAAAGAAATCCTTATGAAATTACCAAAATGTTAAACAGCCTTAATTTACGAAAATGGTTTAATATTGCTGATTCCACAGTTTATGCAACAATTAACACATTAAAAAGACAAAGATTAATTAAAGGCGAAACACATCGCGAGGGAAGTTTTCCTGAAAAAACAATTTACTCTATTACCGCAGAAGGCGAGTTTGAACTTCACAATACAATTTCAAATTATTTGGAAGAAAACGATCCCGACGGATCTAAATTTGATATTGCATTAGTTTTGCTTCATCACTTAAGCAAAGATGAAATTCTTCAAAAGTTAAAAATTAAATTGGAAAATTTGGAGATTTCTACTTACGAAATTAAAACCCAAATTATACATTTGGAAAGAGAAAGATCTGTTGCTTTTACTGGTTTACTTTTGCTTAAACACAGATTATATATGGCCGAAACCGAAATTAGAACAATTAAAGAAATTATCCGTGAGTTTAATATTAAAGAAGAAATTAAAGGCGCCTCGGTTTTTGATGTGAGTTTGGTTTAAAAAAAGTTAAAACTCAAAAGTAAAAAGCAAAAAATTTTCATTCCGACAAAGTTCCGAATTTCAAATAAAGATGTTTCATTAAAATGTGATTTGGCATGACAAAAACATCTAAAATTTAAGTAATTACTTTTCTTCAAAAATAAATTTTAATCCGTATGTTAAAGCATCTGCTGGTGTTGTGAAATGTGTTCCACTTTCAAAAATTTGCAATTTAATATTTTTATCGACAATTGCTTTATGTTGAATTTTATAAACTAAATTATTTATGGGAATTTTATAATCAATTTCACTTTCTAATTCACCGTAACTTATAAAAAGTTTTTTATCAAAATTTTCAAATCCAGTTGTAATTTTTGATAATATTTCAATATCACTCTTTAAGTACGGACTTCCGGCAATAAATCCATTAAATAAACTTTTTTCATTTAATAAAGTGTAAATTGTAAATAATCCGCCCAAAGAAAAACCATTTAAAATTCTAACATCATTAGTTTTGTAATTTTTATAAATAAAAGGAATCAATTCATTTTTAATAAAATTTAAAAACCTTATTCCGCCGCCGGATTTTTTGAATAAATCATTTTTGGAAAACGTATAATCGCGCTCTCGATAATTTATTTTTTCATCGTTCATCATTGAGCCATAACCAATTCCAACAATTATAATTTCCGGAACATCATTTCCGTATTGAAGATAACGCACTATACTTGTTGCCATATTGAATGAAATATCTCCATCCAATAAATACAAAACGGGATAAGTTTTATTTTCATTTTCATAATTTTTTGGAACGCGGATATATAAGTAAAATGAATCGGAAACTTCTTCAGAATAAAATATTTTCAGTTCAGTGTATTTTGTTAAAACATCTTTTTGAGGTTTGGTATAATTAATTGAATTGCATGAAATCGAAAAAATTGTGAATGTTGCTATAATTATTCTATAAAATATCTTTATCATATATTTTTCCGTAAAACTTTGGAACAATGTTGTGAATGATTTTTATAATCAACAAATATATACAAGATAGGTTTGAAATGAGAAAGTTAATAATTTTGATTTCGCTAACAATATTTTTAACAAACATTAATGCACAGAATAAAATGAAACTAAATAAATTAACACCCGAAGAACAAAAAGTAATTTTGCACAAAGGTACAGAAATGCCTTATACGGGAAAGTTTACAAATAATAAAGAATCCGGAACTTACATTTGCAAACAGTGTAATGCGGAACTTTATAAATCGAAAGATAAATTTGATTCGCACTGCGGATGGCCGAGTTTTGATGATGAAATTCCCGGAGCAGTAAGAAGAATTCCCGATGCCGATGGAAGAAGAACGGAAATTATTTGTAATAATTGCGGCGGACATTTAGGACACTTTTTTTTTGGTGAGGGTTTTACTGAAAAAAACACAAGGCACTGTGTAAATTCAATTTCGTTAGATTTTGTGCAGGATAAAAAGAAATAAATTACTAAAAAAGGAAAAAAACATTCATTTTTGCTAATTCAAAAAGGAATCATTTGTCATTTCTAAGGAATGAAATAACAGAGAAATCTACAAAATAATTTTTGAGATTTCTCGTCCACTTTCAGCGGATTTGAAATGACAATTTTAGTTAAACAATTTTTTTCTTTCGTTGCACTTTTTACTTTTCCCTTCATAAATTGTCTCACATTTTTACATGTAATTATTACGTTTTTCTAACATAATTTCTCCAAAAAGTACATTTCATTTTAAGTCAACGTGTGATTTAAATCAAAATTCGCAGAATTTGAAAAAATAGATTTTTGGTATAAAATTAGCATAATAACAAAGTAAATAAATCATTTGGAGTTATTAAAATGAAAAAATATATCACTTGTCTTTTATTTATAAGCTCAATTTTATTTGCTCAAGAACAAAACTCAACATTTAGACAAACACAATTCTACGGCGGATTTGAAGCCGGAATGACAAACGGAGTTGGATTTAATTTAAACTTCCTTGCAACAAATTTTGCACAAGATTTTCCATTTTCTGTTAAACTGAGTTTTGGAGTTAGTTATTTAGATGCCGGAAATGCTTATGATGCACGAAGAATTTTTATAAATGATAACACAAACGGAACTCCGGAAAAAAGCGGAAAAACATACGGATTTGGTCTTGATTTTTTATATAAATCATCATTTTTAGGATTAAAAAGAAACCATTTTTATGCCGGTCCGCGTTATGTAATGTTTGTTGGAAATTTTAATTATGTTGGAGGAAACGAAGATTTTGATGTTACAAGCAACCAATGGGGAATTGGTGTTGGAGCGGAAAATTTCTTTAGAATTATGCCATCATTAGATTTAGTAATGAATTTTGGGTTTGATTATTATTTATCTGAATCACTTTATGGTCACGATACAGCATACAGTCCGGATGGCGAACATATTAATCCGAGAGATGGCTATTCTTTTTCAGATGCAGATAAAGCAATAAATCAGCCGCAATATCAAATAAAAGTATTAATTGGATTTAGCTACAATCTCAATTAGAATTTAAGAAAATTTATAAGTTTAAAATCCGACTGTTTTTTTCGATAATTTTTTAGAATTATTAGAATTGATATGAAAAAAATAGTCGGAACAATTTTATTACTTTTCACATTTCTGCAAATAGAAGCCCAACAGCTTCCAGAAAATGCTGTGCTAAAAAACTTTAAACCGTTTTCAACATCAAGAACTAACGGAAGACCCGGTGAAGTTTACAGAATTGATGAAAACGGCATAAAATATATTGTTCAAGACATTACAAGTATTAAAGAAAAAGTTAGCGAAGAAGGTGATATTGTTGGAAGAATGTATTTTACTTCCAATGAATTATTAACTTTGCTTAATTTAGAATTTGATAGAATAGATGTAATTCCCGTTGAAGTAAAAATTATTAATGCAATAAGAGAATATAACGAACAAACAACTTTAGATAATGCACTTTATAGTGATGGAAAAATTCGCGAAATAATTAAGGATTCCAAAAGTAAATATTTTATAATCCGAGAAGCAATTTTAACAAAAGATGTAACTTTCCGTTTTAGTTTAGATGTTGTAAAAAAAATAAAAAAAGGTACAAACTCACTTACAGAAATTAAATCTTCAACAGAAATTGATTTCCCTTACGAAATTCAGAAAAAGTTTAAAACCAATAAAAGATTTTTTTATTTGGAACAAGAAATAAAAATTGATCCATATGAAAATTAATTTTTGCTTCTCGCAATAATATATATTTATTAATTATTTATATTAATGCTAAAAACAACAAATTTTCATTTTTAATTAGTTTAATCTAAAATTATATTTTTCCTTCCGATAATACCAAAAAAAATATCAATTGAATCATTTTGGGGGAAAAATGAGTTCAAACTCAAAAGTAGAGTTCTACAACTCTATTAAGTTTAAATTACCGTCGCCAATAATAATTGGATCAATTCTCTTAACGGTTTTATTATCAGCAATTACTTATAATAATCTTACAGAAAATCTTGACGCAAAAATTGAATCGAATTTTAAAGTATTTGAAAAAATGTTTTCCGATCAAGTTGCATCAAAAACTAAAGACGTTTCCATTGCCATGGAATTAATTGTGAATGATAAAATGGTATTATCCAAATTCGCTAATGGTGATAGAGAAGGCATTACAGAAATGCTTTATGATGTTTATATCAATAAACTTAAAAAAGATTATGATATTGATCAATTGCAATTTCATACTCCACCGGCAACGTCGTTTTTAAGATTGCATCAGCCAGATCAATTTGGTGATGATTTATCTTCATTTAGAGAAACTGTTGTTTTGGCAAATAGAGAGAAAAAAATTGTTTCCGGAATTGAAGTTGGTAGAGGCGGACCCGGATTGAGAATTGTTTATCCCGCAGAATATGAATCACAGTATTTAGGTACAATAGAATTTGGTTTGGGAATTGGAAATATATTAACAAGTATTAATAGCGCTTTAGGTGTTGAATATGCAATTGGTATTAAAAAATCTGTATTTGAAAAAGCAAAAAGATTTAAAGCCGAAAAAAATGATGTAATAAATAACAACACAATTTTTTATGATTATTCAAGTGAGTTTACAAAAGACTTGGTTGGCAATGAAATTCTTACTAGTGAAGTAAAAAAAATTAACAATAATGAAAAAGATTATGCATCGTATACTTTCCCAATTTTAGATTATCAAAAAAATGAAGTTGGTTATATAGTTTTGTATAAAGATATAACGGAAGAAATAAACGCAATGAATTCATCACTGCTAAATAATGTAATGGTGATAATCATTTTTACCGGAATTATGGCAGTTATTTTAACTTTTATTTTGTATAAAAATATTTTAAAACCGATTGATCACTTGAGTAAAACAGCGACAGAATTTTCTGAAGGAAATAAAAAAGTAGATTTTGAAATAAATTCTAAAGATGAATTTGGATTACTTTCCGTTAGTTTAAAAAATATGGCAGCAAAAATAAATACTCAACTTCAGTATTTGGAAAATTTGCCAACCCCCGTTCAAATAATTGATAATGATTTTAATGTTCAATATATAAACAAAGCAGCTGCAGATTTTGTTGGAATTAATCAAAGTGAAGCTATTGGAAAAAAATGTTATTCGTTATTTAAAACACAACATTGTGAAACGGAAAATTGCGCGTGCGTAAAAGCAATGAAATTAAATGAATCAATTACATCAGAAACATTTTCTGAATCGTTAAATCAAAATAGAGCTATTATGTATACTGGCGCACCAATTAAAAATGAAAATAGTTTGATAATCGGAGCAATGGAATCAATTGCAGAAATAACTGAAGTAAAAGAAAAAGAAAAATATCTTGAAAGAAGCACAAGAAATATTTTAAGTGCAATGGAAAAATTTGCTCATGGAGATTTAACAGTTTGCATTAAACCCGAAAAAGAAAATGATGAAATTGGAAGATTATTTTCCGGTTTTAATTTAACAGTAGAAAACATTAAAAATTTGGTTTCTAAATTATCTCAAGCAATAAATGAAACCGCAATTGCAACAACACAAATTTCTACAAATGCAGAAGAATTAGCAGCGGGAGCTCAAGAACAAAGTTCACAAACCGCAGACGTTGCCGGCGCCGTTGAGGAAATGGCAATCACAGTTTCCGAAACAACTAAAAATGTTACTCTTGCCGCAGATTCTGCAAAAGAAGCCGGACAAACAGCTGTTTCTGGCGGAAATGTAATTAAGAAAACAATTACGGAAATTGAAAATATTAATAATATTGTTTCCGAAGCTGCATCAGCAGTTGAATTGCTAGGTTCAAGCAGTGATAAAATTGGTAAAATTATAGAAGTAATTGATGATATTGCCGGACAAACAAATTTACTTGCTTTAAATGCTGCAATTGAAGCCGCAAGGGCCGGAGAACACGGAAGAGGTTTTGCTGTTGTTGCAGATGAAGTTGGTAAACTTGCAGAAAGAACAATTAATGCTACAAAAGAAATTGCAGAAACAATTAAAACAATTCAAGAAGATACATCTAAAGCTGTTGTTTCAATAAGAAGAGGAAAAGATGAAGTGATTAAAGGCAAAGAGTATGCAAGCGAAGCAAGTGTTTCTTTGGATTTAATTATGGTGAAAACCGAAACTGTAATTGAACAAATTAGTCAAGTTGCAACAGCGAGTGAGGAGCAAGCCGCTACCGCTGAAATAATTAGCAAAAATGTTGATAATATGAATACGGTTAGTCAAGAATCAAGTTTGGGAGTTCAGCATATTGCAAGAGCTACGGAAGATTTAAATCAACTAACAGAACAATTAAAAGAATTGGTAAAAATGTTTTATTTGGGAGAAGAATCACATTCGCAAAATTCATTTAAAAAAGTTAATCCGCAAAAAGTAAAAAGAGAAGTTTACGCATAATATAAAAGTCCGTTAAATCATTTAGCGGACTTTAAATTTCTTTATCTAAACCAATAAGTTTTATATATTTTTCCAATCATAATTCCACACAAACTGAAATTTAAATGAAATATAATTTCAACGAATCAATTGGTTTTATAATTGTAAAATGCGGAAGATTAATTGAGAATAGATTAAAATTAGATTTTGAAAAAGCCGGAATAAAAATCACACCCCAGCAATGGTCGGTATTAACATATTTGTGGAATGAAGACGGAATTTCTCAGCAAAAACTTGCAGATGCGTTTTCAAAAGATAAAACAAGCATGACCCGCCTTTTAAACAATATGGAAAAAAATAATTTTATCTCACGCAAACAAAACAATATTGATAAAAGAAACAATGGAATTTTTCTCACTGAAAAATCAAACTCAATAAAAGAAGAAAGCATTAAAATTGCCGAAAAATCTTTGCTTGAAACTTTAGCCGGAATTGATCATAAAGAATTAAAATTAAGTAAAAATGTTTTAAAACAAATAAATAAAAATTTAGTAATAGATTAACATTTTTGAAATATTTATTTTTGTTTAGATAATTAAATATTGAACAATAATTACATTTTGTTTTCTTTATCCTAAAAACTAAAAATATAAAATGAAAACCACCCGCAAAACATCAAACAAAAAAATCGGTACATCAAATTCCAAAACAACCGATGCAAAATTAAAAAGTATTATTTCTGCCGCGCCTATTGGAATTGGAATGGTTATTAACAGAGTAATTCAAGAAGTAAATGATTTTTTCTGTAGAATGATTGGATATGAAAGAGATGAATTGTTGGGCAAGAATTCTAGAATTATTTATCCATCTGATGAAGAATACAATTTTGTTGGAAGAGAAAAATACGATCAAATTAAAGGTAATGGTATTGGTAGTGTTCAAACAAAATTTAAAAGAAAAACCGGTGAAATAATAAATGTAATGTTAAGCTCAATGCCGGTTGATAAAAGTGATTATTCAAAAGGAATGATTTTTACAGTTGAAGATATTACTGAAAAAATTAAAATAGAAAATGAATTAAAACAAAGTGAAGAAAAATTTAGAAAAGCATTTTTTACAAGTCCGGATGCGGTAAATATAAATAGACTAAAAGATGGAATATATTTATCAGTAAACGACAATTTTTTACAAATGACGGGCTACAATGAAAAAGAAGTTATTGGTAAATCATCAATAGAATTAAACATTTGGAATAATCCGAAAGATAGAGAAAAATTAGTAAAGACTTTGCTGGCAAATGGAATTGTAGAAAACCTTGAAGCAGAATTTAAAATGAAAAGTGGTGAGATAAGATTTGGATTAATGTCTGCTTCAGTAATAAAGATTGATGATGATGATTGTATTCTTTCAATCACTAGAGATATTACCGAAAGAAAAAATGTTGAACAAAATCTAAAAGTTAGTGAACAAAATTACGAACAAATTATCCATGGTATGCTGGATATGGTTTTCGTAATTAATATGAATGGTGAAATAGTTGATGCAAATGATTCGGCATTAGAAACATTGGGTTATACAAAAGATGAAATGCTCAAATTACATGTAACCGATTTTGATTCTTCGCTGAAGCGTGAAGAAATTCAAGAATTGATTGAAAAACTTCCATCTGAAAAAATTCAATTTTTTGAAACAATTCATTTAACAAAAAATAACAAATTAATTCCGGTTGAAATTCAATCAACTATAATTACGTATCATGGAGAAAAAGCAATTTTAAGTATTGCAAGAAATATTTCTAAAAGAAAAAAGGCGGAAGAAAAACTTAAAATAAGTGAAGAAAATTTAAAAACATTTTTCAATAATGTTGATTTACTGATTTTCATTCTTGATGAAAATGGAAATATTATTGAAATAAATAATACAGTTGAGGAAAGATTAGGATACAAAAAAGAAGAATTGCTTAACAAAACAGTTTTGGCAGTTCATCCGCCAGAAAAAGAAAAAGAAGTTTTGGAAATTGTTAGAGAAATGCTGGAAGGATATCGAGAAATTTGTCCAATTCCGTTATTAACAAAATCCGGAAAATATATTCCCGTTGAAACCACTGTTAAAAAAGGTACTTGGAACGAAAAACCAGCATTTTTTGGAATTACAAAAGATATTTCAAAATTAAAATTATCCGAAGATAAATTTGCAAAAGCATTTCATAATAATCCCGCAATAAGCGGCTTTAGTGATTTGAAAACCGGGAAATATATTGAAGTAAACAAAACTTTTTATAATAAACTCGGATATTCTCCCGAAGAAGTAATTGGAAAACGTGCTTCAGAAGTTGTAAAATTAGATTTTGATTTTAGAGATAAAACTCTTGATGAGTTAAAGAAAAATAAATTTGTTGAAAATGTAGAATCCGTAATTCACAAAAAAGACGGAACTCCGCTCGATGTTTTGTTAACCGCAGAAATTGTAGACATTGAAGATAAAACATACAACTTCACAACTGCTGTTGATATTACCGAACTTAAAAAATCTCAAAATAATTTAGTAATTAGTGAAGAAAACCTGAAAACTTTTTTCCACACAGTAGATTCTTTTGTATTCATTTTAGATGAAAATAAAAATATTATAGAAGTAAACGAAACCGTTGAAAATAGATTGGGTTTTAACCGAAACGAATTATTTAACAAAAATATTACTTTTGTTCATCCGAAGAATAGAGAAAAAGAAGTAATTGTTAAAATTGATGAAATGCTTGATGGCACAAGAAAAGAATGTTTGGTTCCTTTATTAACAAAAGATAAAAAAATAATTCAAGTTGAAACACACGTTGTAAAGGGAATTTGGAATGCCAAACCGGCAATTTTTGAAATTAGCAAAGATATTTCTGATTTAATTGTTTCCGAGCAAAAATTTGCAAGAGCATTTCATAATAATCCCGCAATTTCTGGATTGGCTGAATTTGATACCGGAAAAATTATTGAAGTAAATAAAACCTTTTATGATAAACTTGGATTTCTTCCTGAAGAAATTCTTGGGAAAGATGTAGAAACATTAGAAATATTTGATAAAGATTTTTTAAGAACTACGAATGATCTAATATTTAACTCTAGTAGTTATCTTAAAAATATTGAAACATTATTATTTACTAAATCCAAAAAACCAATTTATGTAATCTTATCTGCCGAAGTTATAGAAATTGAAGATAAAAAATATATTTATGCATTTGCATTGGATATAACCGAAAGAAAACTTCACGAAAAAGAAATTCAGCAAAGCCAAGAACGTTACCACAAATTTTTTGAAGATGATTTAACTGCCGATTTTCTTATTTCTCCAAACGGAGAAATGTTGGATTGTAATCCTGCATTTATAAAAATGTTAGGATTTAAAACATTAGAAGAATCATTACGCACAAATTTTAATTCACTTTTTTCATCAAACAAAAGTTATAATGAATTTATAAAAACAATTGGAAAGATGAAAAAACTTTACAATTATGAATTAAAACTAAAACGTAAAGATGGAAAAGGAATTTTTGTTGTTGGAAATATAATCAGTGAATTTGATGAAGAAGGAACTTTGTTTCAGTATAAAGGTTATTTAAGAGACGTTACAGATTCCAAAATGATTGAACAGCAATTGGAAAAGTACAGAATTCATCTTGAAGATTTAGTGAAAAAAAGAACTGAATTATTAGAAAATGAAATCACAAGAAGAATTAAAGCAGAAACAAAAGTTAAGTCGGCATTAGAAAAAGAGAGAGAATTAAATCAACTTAAATCAACTTTTATGTCAACAGTTTCTCACGAATTCAGAACTCCGCTAACTTCAATTTATTCTTCTGTTGAACTTATCGAACGATATTCTGATAAGTGGGAAAAAAGTAAAACATTCGATCATTACAAAAGAATTAAAAATTCAATTGAGCATTTAACTCAAATGCTTGAAGAAGTATTAAAACTTAACAGAAGTGAAAATAGTAAAATTGTTTTTAATCCTGAAAATACCGAGCTAGAAATTTTCTGCAAAAACATTGCAAAAGATTTTGAACCAATTTTGGCAAACGAACAAAAATTAAATTTCAGTTTTACGCTTAAACAAAAAAATTATTTTGTTGATAGAAGTCTGCTTAAAATTATTTTAAGCAATTTAATATCTAACGCAGTAAAGTTTTCTCCGCAAAATGGCGAAATAGATTTTGAAATTTCCGAACAAAAAAGTAAAATTAAATTTATAATTAAAGATAGAGGAATTGGAATTTCTGAAGTTGATATAGAAAAAATATTCAATCCGTTTTACAGATCAAACAAAGTTTCAACCATTGCCGGCAGTGGTTTGGGGCTTTCAATTGCAAAAAGCTATGTAGAAATTCACAAAGGTAAAATAGAAGTTGAAAGTAAATTAAACAAAGGAACAACATTCACACTTTTAATTCCTAAAAAAAATGCAAAGTAAAAATTAATTTTTATGAAATCGAAAATTTTAATTATTGAAGATGATTTAGTTTTATCAAATAATTTAAGCACGCTTTTAATTGAAGAAGGATTTGAAGTTTTTCATGCAGAAAATGGTGAAATAGGAATTCTTAAAGCAATTAAAGACCAACCGGATTTAATAATTTGCGATATTATGATGACCGGAATTGACGGTTTTGAAGTAAAAAAAGTTTTAAATGAAAATGAAAACACTTTTGATATTCCTCTCATATTTCTTACTGCAAAAGCAGAAATTGCCGATCTGCGGAAAGGAATGGATTTAGGCGCCGAAGATTATTTATTCAAACCGTATAAAGCTGAAGAACTTTTAGAAATAATTAATTTAAGAATTGAAAAGAAAAGAAAAATTATTGCAAAAGTTGTTGATAAACAAACAACAGAATTTGGTAGCTCACAAAGCAAAGATTCAATATTTGTAAATATTGGAACAGAATATAAAATTATTAAATTTACATCAATTAAAGCAATTCTTGCAAGTAATCAATACAGCAACATACTTTTGGATAATAACAAAACAATTCTGATAAGAAAATCTCTCGGCGAGTGGGAAAAAATATTACCAAAAAGAATTTTTATGCGTATTCATAGATCAACAATAATTAACACTGATTTTATTACTAGGATTGAAAAATTTAATACAAATATGTTAAAAGTTTTTCTACAAAACGATGAAGAGCCATATCTGATAAGCCGAAGGAACGCCTCAAATTTAAAAGCAAAGTTTTAAAATATCTTAAAAATTTAATTTTGAGTGTCTTTTCAAAAAGTAATTCTACATGACAGAAATAAAAATTGTCATTTCGACCAAAGGGAGAAATCTCAGAAATTATTAGTGAGATCTCTCAATCACTTTGTTCCTTCGAGATGACAAATGTACGTCAATTCGATTCCGATGTTTTTATTGGAAGAGAAATCTCAATCAAAATATGATAGAGATAATTTTTGAGGATAAACTTTCTAAATCTTATCCAACCAAAACAAAATTTAACCATTTACAACAAATTTTATTGAAACACTAATTCGATTCTCGATATTAGCTAATAAATTTATTTTTTTATGGATACAATTTTAGTAGTCGAAGACGAAACCCACGTAAGAAATAACATTATTGAACTTCTAACATATGAAGGTTACAAATGTTTGGAAGCTCAAGATGGATTAAACGCAATCTCAATTTTAAAAAATGAATTGCCGGATTTGATTTTGACTGATTTAATCATGCCAAAAATTAATGGTTTTGAGTTTTTTAAAATGCTTAAAACAATGGGATTGGAAA
Source organism: Ignavibacteriota bacterium (assembly GCA_016716225.1). Taxonomy (NCBI): domain Bacteria; kingdom Pseudomonadati; phylum Ignavibacteriota; species Ignavibacteriota bacterium. Next base: position 1,182,412 of record JADJWT010000001.1, read on the forward strand.
AAAGCATTCCGTTTATTTTTCTAACAGCAAGAACAGATGTTGAATCCATGCATTACGCAATGCAGCTTGGCGCTGATGATTATATTGTAAAACCATACAAAGCCGATGAACTTATTCAAAGAATTAAAACAAGATTATGGAAACAAAAATTAATTGATGATAATTTTGACAAACTTAAAACAAGCATTTCACTTTATGTTCCACACGAATTAAGAACTCCTCTAATTGCAATTTTAGGTTATACACAAATGCTTTTAGATGATTATAATGAAATTTCCGATGACGATAAAAAAGAAATGATTCATTCAGTTTATAGTTCCGGATTAAGAATTCACAACAGAATAGAAAAGTTTGTTAACTATACGGAATATAAACTTGGCACAAAAAATATCGGGAAAAATCTTGATCTTGAATTTGTTAATCCAGCTAAACAAAACTGTCTGCAAAAAATTCAAAAATGTTTTGATTGTAAAGACAGAATAAATGATATACAAATTAATTTTCAACCGGCAAAATTAAATATTGAAGAAAGAGATTTTGAAATTATGATGCAAGAAATAATTGAAAATGCATGCAGATATTCACCAGCGGGAACTCCAATTGATATTTACGGAACTACTAACAATCATAACTACGTTGTAAGTGTTAAAAATATTGGAGAAGGATTATCAATACAAAATATTCATGAGTTCTCTGTAACAAATTCAAACTACAATAGAAAGGAAAACGGTTTGGGTTTATCAATTGTTGATATGATTGTAAAATTATACAATATTCAATTAGAAATAATTTCTAAAAATAATCAAGTAAGCATCAATTTAAAATTCCCTCAGATTAATATTAATTAGCAAAAATATTTATTCATTTACATCAAAAAAAAACCGCTTACAACAAAATTCCTTAATCAAATAATTACACTTCCGAAGATTTACCATAGAAAAAAATTATAAATCAAAATTATATCTGAATTATTCTTAAGAATTAAGGGAGTTCTCATGTTAAACAATCTAAAAATTGGCGTCCGACTTGGATTAGGATTCGGTGTTACTGTATTGTTATTAGGAATTGTAATATTTTCGGGATTAAGCAGTTTATCTTCTGTTAATGAAAACGTAACACTAATTGTGGAAGACCGATTTCCCAAAACAGTTCAAGCAAATGAAATGATTAATGTTGTAAATGATAATGCACGAGCGATAAGAAATTTACTTTTAAGGAAAGATGAAGCAACAAAAGAAGATTCTTACAAAAGATTCCAGCATGCAAAAGAAGTAGTTGATAAAAACACAGAAATTTTTGAAAGAACAATTACAACAGAAGAAGGTAAAAAACTACTTGCAAAACTTAATGATGTTAGAAAAAATGAATATTTCCCAATTCGTGAAAAAGTATTAAAAGAATATGATGCCGGAAATTATGAATTAGCAACAGAAATGTTATTTAAAGAATTTAGAATTGCTCAAAATGATTATTTTGATGCAATTGCAGATTTAATTGCTTACCAAAACGAACTTGTAGAAATTGGTGCAGAAGAAGTTCACGAAGCGTATAATTCTTCTATTCTTTTGTTATCAATTATTGGCGCCGCATCACTTTTATTTGTAATTGTTTTTGCTTGGTTTTTAACCAAAGGAATTGTTAAACCGGTTTCAATAGTTAAAGAAGGTATGACAAATCTTGAGAAAGTTTGTATTACAAATTTAGGCAATGGTTTGATGGGAGTTTCAAAAGGTGATTTGAGTCTAAAGGTTAATAAAATGACCACACACATTGATGTTAATTCAAAAGATGAAATTGGAGAAATGGCAAAAGTATTTAATTCAATGTTAAGTAAAGCTCATGCTGGAATTGATGCTTACGAAGTTGTAAGAGAAAAAATAAGTGATTTATCAAGAGAAGCAACAAAATTAATTGATGATGCAAAAGATGGAAAATTAGATAATAGAGGAGATGAAGATAAATTTCAAGGAGCATATAAAGAAATTATAGGCGGATTTAATGAGGTGTTAGATGCAGTCATTTTACCAGTAAAAGATGGTACTGAAGTTTTGGAAAAAATGGCCGGGGGAGATCTAACATCTCGTGTATTAAAAGATTATAAAGGCGATCATCAAAAAATTAAAGATAGTATAAATACGCTTGGTGATTCATTGGAAAATGTACTTACTGAAATCAGCGATGCTGTTGCCGCTACAGCAAGTGCCGCAAATCAAATTTCTTCAAGTGCGGAAGAATTAGCCGCCGGTTCGCAAGAACAAAGTTCACAAACTTCCGAAGTTGCAACAGCAGTTGAACAAATGGTTGCAACAATTACACAAACAACACAACATGTTGTTGGAACAAATGATGCAGCGAAAACTGCGGGTACTCTTGCTAATTCCGGAAAAGGTGTAATTGAAGATACCATAAATGTAATGAAAAGAATTGAAGAAGTTGTAAGCGATTCTTCCAAAATAATTTCTGAACTAGGTGAAAGCAGCGGACAAATTGGTGAAATTGTGCAAGTAATTAATGATATAGCAGATCAAACAAATTTACTTGCACTTAATGCCGCAATTGAAGCTGCACGCGCCGGTGAACAAGGTAGAGGTTTTGCGGTTGTAGCGGATGAAGTAAGAAAATTAGCTGAAAGAACAACAACAGCTACAAATGAAATTGAAGAAATGGTAACTAAAATTCAGAAGAACAGCCAAAATGCGGTTGAAGCAATAACCAAAGGAAATAGTGAAGTAAGTATAGGTATGGTTGAAGCTGTAAAAGCTGGAACATCAATGGAGCAAATTGTAAAATCATCAAATGAAGTATTGGATATTTCAAGTCAAGTTGCAACAGCAAGCGAAGAACAATCTGCTACCGCCGAACAAATAAGTAAAAGTATAAATGGAATTAATACAGTAGCACAAGAATCGGCAATTGGGATTCAGCAAGTTGCCGGAGCAGCAAATGATTTAAGTCAGCTTGCAGAAAAACTTCAAGATTTGGTTTCTCAATTTAAACTTGATGATAGAAGATCGAGAGAAGTTGTGCAAGCCCAAGTTAAAAAGCCAGTATTCAAGAAAAAATTATCACTTGTTAACAGATAAGAAAACGGAAAAAAAATGAGCGAAGAAATAATAATAAGTGAAGATACCGAATTACTTCAATTAGTTGGATTTAAATTAGGCGAAGAAGAATTTGGGATAGATATAATAAATGTAAATGAAATAATTAAAATGCAAAAAGTAACATCAATTCCAAACGCTCCGGCAGATATTTTGGGAATTGTAAATATAAGAGGAAAAATAATTGCGGTTGTTGATACTCGTTTAAAACTTAACATGCATACAAAAGATTATGATAATGAAACGAGAATAATAATTGTGGAATTCAATAATAAATCAATAGGGTTTATTGTTGATGAAGTTACCGAAGTCTTAAGAATTCCGAAAAATATTCTTAAAGATGTTCCGGATATTGTTTCAACGGAAATGAATACAGATTATATTAAATCAATTGCAAGTATTGAAAATAAAATTGTAATTCTTCTTGATCTAAAAAAATTGTTGTACGGAATTGAAATTTAAATTTTACAAAATTTAGAAATATTTGGAAAATAGTTTAATTATGTAATTATGTTGAGGACCGAGGATGAAAATTTGAAATCAGATGTGAGATTTCATTCATGGTTAAATTATTAGTTTATGTTTTATGATTTCCAATTGTTTCTGAAAAAACAAGTCAATTTTTGCATAAATTATAATATCTGGTTAATTTGGTGGCAATAATTTTGCGAAATTGACATAATAAAGGGAGCCAGAAGTTAATGGTTAATTCTGGCTTCCATTCCAATCAATAAATTAAGACCCCGAAACTTATAATCCTTTACAAATAAATCATCATTAAAATAGCTCAATTTTAAATAAGGTTTAAAATTTGTATTCATTGAGTACATAAATCGCAATGCAATTTGATTTTCACTTTTTGATGGAATGAAAAAAACAGAACTTTCTTTGTTGAATGAATTAGTAAATTTTAAATTTCTGAGTATATAATCAACAAAAAGAAAAAGTGATAAATTTTCACTTATATAAGTTCCAGCAATAAATTCTAATTGATGTTCAAAAGAAGGATACAGAGTGCTATTTGAAGAATAAAATAAAAATTTATAATTCAAATTTAAAAGAATATTTTTGTAGTTAGTTATTTTTATTTGCGGACCAAAATTCCAGCCATTTATTGAAATATTATTATTTGAACTTAATTCATCATTAACTGAAAAATTCTGAACTAAAAATCCATATTCCAGTGAGAAAAAATTACTAAATGAATTTAATGTTGATAAATCAATAAAAATCAAATCATAATAAACATTTTTTTGTAATTCCAAATTTTGATTTGAATATCCTAAAAATAAACCTACCGGAAAACCACCAAATTGAAAATCAGCACCTCCAATCAGTGTAAAAATATTGAAAGAAGAAAAAACCGAATTATAATTATAAGAATTGTAATTATAATTCAGCAAGCCCTTCCAAGTTACATTTTTTGTTTGATAAAGGTAATTTCCGTTTGTGTTTAACTTAAAAGTGTAAACACTGCTTTTGTAAAAATCAGTTCCGGCTCGAATTAAAATTGATGATTCAGAAGAATCATGCAAATAAGAATATTTTAAAAATCCAGCCGCACGATTCATTAAGCTCACATTATTCTCGAAATTCCTCACACTATCAGAGTAAATTCCAGACTCCAAATTTAATTTTAAATCAAATTGCGAAACAGTTTGAGAGGAAGAAAAAAATAAAAAAAATATAATAAGACTTGTGGTTCCACTAAATAATTTCATAATTACAGATTTTTGATCTTATTAAAAATTACATTTTTATATTCTTTTAACTCCTTTTCGGCTTTTGAAATGAGTTTTAATAAATCATTAAAATTTGTGGTACTAGAAAAACTTTCTTTGGAATTTTTTGAAGAAAGAAAATTATCATCAGAAATTTTACCAAATTCAAGTTGTGTTAAAATTCCATTTATTGAAATTGAATAATTCTTTATTACATCGCGAGTAGGCGAATTTTCAACATCATAACTTGCGCTTTCTGTATTTTGTAAATTTTTAGTAGAAGATTTCATCATTCTGCTGTTAAATGCAATTTCATCTAAAAATTCATCTTTCTCTTTATTGAGTTTAATTATATTTTCTATTTCAGATTTTAAAATCGCAATTTTTGTTATTTTATTATCAACTTCATTTTTGGCAAAATTTAAAAATTCATTATAAATTTTACGTTTTTCTGAATTTTTCTCCGATTTAATTTTATCAATTTTTTCCGGATTTACAGAAAGTAAATCAATTTCTTCAGCAACAAGCAATTTTCTTTCTGAAAGTTCAATTATTTTAAGAAAATTTTTCTCTCCGTTTTCTTTTTTTAAAGAGTCTATTTGAATTTCATAATAAGTTCCAAGGTCATTTTTTAATTTGTTTTGATACTGCAGAATTTTATTTTTTTCAGTTTCATATTTTTCAATTTTGTTTGTAATTGTAGATGTTGAGGAAAGAAGATTTTCGATAACTGAATTATTCTGAGAACTTTTTGATTTTTCAATATTGATTAAAGATAATTTATGAGAAAGTAATTTATTAAGCGAATCCAATTTATTATCTATTACCTCAACATTATTAACAGTTTTGTAATAGTCTCTTTCCAATTTTGATTGTGAATAAATTTTATTTACTCCAAGCAAAAAAAAGGCAATAAATAAGATTTTATATATTATATTCATTTATAACAAACCAAACTTTTCTAATTTGTAATACAATGTACTAGTATTTATTTTCAAAATTTTTGCTGCATGGTGCTTTACATTTTTTGCTTCTTTTAAAGCTTGAATTATAATATTTTTCTCAAAATTAAAAAGAGAATCATCTAGAGATAATTGTGAAAAATTATATACCGTTTGAACTTTAGGATTAAGATGATACGAAATTAATTTATCATCAATCATTTTCCCATCGGAAACAACAGAAAGACGTTCTATCAAATTTTCTAATTCCCTAATATTTCCCGGAAATGAATAGTTTTTAAGAATATCGTATCCGTTATCAGAAATTGCTTTAATTTCTTGATGATTTTTTACAGCTGATTTTTTAAGAAAATATTCAGTTAAGATTTTTATATCATCTTTTCTTTCTTGCAAAGATGGCAAATGAATTGGAATTACGTTTAAACGGTAGAATAAATCCTCGCGAAAGCGGTTTTCAGACATTTCTAAATGCAAATTTTTATTAGTTGCACTAATAATTCGAACATTTGTTTTCAATGTAATTTCACCGCCAACTTTTTCAAACTCACCTTCTTGAATTACACGAAGTAATTTTACTTGCATTGCTGGCGAAATTTCACCAATTTCATCTAAAAATAAAGTACCGTTATTTGCTAATTCAAATCTACCCTTTTTGGATTTTACCGCTCCGGTAAATGCTCCTTTTTCGTGTCCAAATAATTCGCTTTCTAATAAATTTTCATTTAAAGCAGCGCAATTAACTTTTATAAAGGATTTATCGGCACGTAAACTTTTGTTATGTATTAATTGTGCAATCAATTCCTTACCGGTTCCGCTTTCTCCACTTAATAAAATTGGACTTTCCTTTGCTGCAACATGATCTACCAATTTTAAAATATTAGTGAAAGATTCCGAGCTACCGATCAATTCATTTTGAAGATTTGATATCTCATTTTGTAAATATTCATTTTCTGCAATTAGATTGTGAATTTTCTCTTCTTTTAATTTTTCATTGGAGATTTTTTTAACTCGAATTCTTAATTCATCTGGCGAAAACGGTTTTGTTAAAAAATCAGCGGCACCATTTTTAATTGCATCAACTGCAGTTTGAACATTTCCATAAGCAGAAATAATTAAAACGTCTATTTTATAATAATCCTTTTTTATTATTGATAACAACTCCATTCCGGAAATTGGTTCCATTTTCAAATCAAGGATTGCTAAATCAACCGAATTTGATTTTAGAAAATCTAATGCAGCTGGTCCGTTAGAAAACGAAAAAACTTCATAATTCTCACGTTTTAAACTTTCAATAATACCCAAACGCATTGTGTCATTGTCTTCAACGACTAATATTTTTAACATTTTATAATTTTTTGCTAATTGTAAAAATTGTTTTATTCTTAAAACTTTCAGCAGAAATTAATGCATTATTTTCATCACAATACTTCTTGCAAGTTGCTAATCCCAAACCGGTTCCGTTAATTTTTGTCGTGAAAAATGGTTCAAAAATTCGTGAAAAATTTTCTTTGGAAATACCAGAGCCGGTATCTTTTATTTCAATTACAATATTTCTTTCTTTTAATTTTGATGAAATTTCAATTTCACCATTTTGATTAATCGAATCAATGCTATTTTTTAGTAAATTTATTAAAATACTTCGAAATTGACTTTTATCGAAAAATATATTTTTTTGAGCAAAATTTGTAATTACTTCAATATTTCTAGAAATTAATTCGTTTTTTAAAATTTCAATAATATCTTTAACCATTTCTTCAATATTTAGTTTTTCCGAAACTACTGGATACGGCTTACTAAAATTAAGATACGAGGTTATTAATTCTTTTAAATTACTTATTTCATCTAAAATCTTATTTGTATATTCAGCATTTTTAATTTCATCTTTTGGCGATTCCTTAATTAAATTTATTAGTAGTTCTATTCCGCCAAGAGGATTTCTAATTTCATGTGCTATTTGTGCAAGAATTTTTTCCTTTTCATTATTGTTGTTTTTAATATTATTTCGCATTAAAATTAGCGCATTTGAAAGAATTTCAATTTCACCTTTGGTTTTTTCCGGAATTTCCGAATTATAATTTCCTTTTCCAATTTCATCACTGAATTCAACTAATTTGTAAATTGGATTTGTAATTGATTTTGAGACCCAAAATCCCAATAAAATTGAAAATATAATTCCAAAAATTCCGAAGTAAATTAAAAAGTTGGAAAGCTCTTCCAAACTTGAAAAATTTTTAACATTATCTTTTACAGCAAGAACATAATTTTCAGATAATTTATAAAATCCCCATAAATACCAATTTTCATCATTTCCTTTAAATGGAAGTGATGTAAAAATTTCATTTTCAAGAAGAGATTTGATTTCTATTTCATTTAAAAGTAATCGAGGTTCAACTTTTCCAATTAATTCACGTTTGTTGGAGTGTGAAATAACTTTAAAATCTTTATCAAAAATAAAAATTTCGGAAAAAATATTTTGTAAATCTGGTTTATTAAAAAATCCGTAAAAATAATTTAAAGTTGATTTTGTAATTATTTCTGACTGTAAAATTTCAAGTTGAATTTTGTCTATTTGTCCGAATGTTAAAACTAAATTTTTGCTAAGATTTTCAGAAATTTGTGTAAGATATAAGTTTTTTATAAATCTGTAACTAAATTGAGAAAGAACAAAAACCAAAAAAATTGTAACAATTGAAAAGGTTAAAATAATTTTGTATTTGTAATATGATTTATCGAATTTTTGAAATATCATTTCAAACAAATTTTTGTAAGAACAGATTTAAAATAGTTTCTTTTTATATTTTTTGTTGAAATTAAATACAGAATATTCCAGATAAAACTTCCTCAGAATTTAAATATAATGGTTATAATAAAATTTCCAATAAATCTACTTATTCAATTTCGAAATGATTTCATTATAAACAAGAATGTTATTAAAATTAGAATAAAAAACATATTGATCTTTCTGCAAACCGGTTAATTCCAAATGAATTTTATAATTGCATAAACATCTACATAAATTTGCCGCAGTATCGGTAACAGTAACATAAATTGTATCGGAATTTAATTCATAATTTACATCAAATCTGTTTGAATCCGGACAGCAATTTCCGTAAACACAAAAATCAATTTTTAGAGTTTCATCAAAAGTGTAATTGAAACATGAATCTGAGAAATTAATTTTCTCTAATGAATAAGAATTATTACAACCAGCAATTTGATGAGCTTTAAAATTAATTTCTTCATTGTTATCTGATAAAGAATTTTCTGAACAAGAATACACAAAAAGAAAAATTAAGATGAAAAATAAAAACATTGATAAATATTTAATTTTCATTTTATCACTCCAAACTTATAGTTCAGCTCCAAAACTAAGCCACCATTGAGCAATTCTAAATGTGTGATCAAATTCCGGATCAATTAATAATCCTACTTTTAATTGTTTAGAAATTGCAACATTAAATTTAGTAAAGAAATTTGTTGAGTCTTCAGTATAAGTATCTTTTGGTGAAGTGTAACGTTCAATAAAATTCTGAGCATTTTTAATTGTTCCGTTATCATTTACTTCTCGCGATCTGAAATAAACATCCGTTACACTTGTAATTTCCCAATCTTTAAAAACTCTTGCCAATCCTAACATCAAACCAAATTTTTCACCAAATTTAAAATCAAAAATTATTGGTATTTGAAAAGTGAAATATTTGTTTTCATAATTCCATGTTAATTGTTTATCAGCATTTTCAGCATAATTATTTTGATAATTATAACTGGTACTATGACTTCTATAAAAACTTGCTCTATCAGAAATTGCATTTTCTGTTGTTGTAATTAGAGATTTAGAATTGTTAAAATAAATTCCGCTTAATAAAGTTATATTTTCTGTAAGAGACCAATCAACATTTGCCATAAACTCATGAATAAAATTCTCTCTTTCTGCAATACCAGTTCGGTTATCTTTCATATAAGAATCAGAATTATACAAATAAATTTCTTCAACTGAATTATAATTATTTACCCAACGACTTGAATAATTTGATGTATCAAAAATTGCGGTATTTGTTTTTGAGTTTACATTACTTTGAGAATATTTATAATATCCTTTCACTTTATGGTTTTCATAATTTTTCGAAAAATTTAAACTAATATATTTTGTGTTTCCTTCTTGAGCCCAATTTTGTGCAGAGTTATAAATTGAATAACTGTGGCTCCAATTTTCTGTAACATTTGGTGTTTGATATTGATAAATATATTTGCTTTCATCTTTGTGAATTTGATCAACATCACCATCTAAATATCCACCTTTAATTCCAATAGAAAATTCATCTAAATTATATTGTAAACCCAATGCAAAATCTAAATGAGAATAATTTTGTTCACGTGATTTTAAATTTTTATTTTCGCTGATATTGTTGTCTAAATTTCCGAAATCGTCTTTGTAATCATATAAATACGAGCCATTTCTATCATAACTGATTGTGTTAAAAAACAATCCTGCATTTAAATTTTCAATCAAATTAATTCCCGAAAATAATGTTAAAAGTTTTCCTGTAAAAATCATTTCATCGCTTCCGGAATATCTATCGATAATCGGAACAGAAGATTCTTGATTTCCCCTTACCGATGCACCGAAAGAATCATAATAATAATTGCTGTTGTAAATACTGAATTGAGTTGAGTAAAAATCATCTTTACTTTTTATATATTGAAAAGTTCCGCCAACGTAAAATTTATTTTTTAAAGATTCTATCGGATAAGTAATGATTCCGAGCGATACAATTGGTTCCGGTTCTGATCTTGTATTTGAAATATATCTGTAATCGGGATAAGGCATTCTAAAATATGAAGCAGATTCGTAATACATTGGAACAGCATAATTGCTTACAATTGCTTCTTCGGTTCTATCGCCTCTAAAATCCAGATAAATTTTTGTTGAGCCGTTTTCAATTTTTGGAAGTATTGCCGGATTTAAGTAAGAATTTAGAAAAGGATCATCAATCAAACTTACTGATAGCTGTTTAATATCTTTCATTCCGTAAGGATTTAAAAAATGACTCGTGAAGAATAATGATGAGCTTTCAAAATTGTGTTCAGTGGTTCGCTCTTGCCAGTATTGTGCAAAACTTATGTTTGAAATTAAAATAACAAATAAAAATATTTTTTTTGAATTCATAATTTTCTCCGTATTTGTAAAAGTGAAAACAAAATTCATACCATTCAAAATGCCGCAAATTATCATTATTTTAGAAACAAACTTATAATCAAATTTCAGATTTCTGAAAATTATTCAAAAAGTTGAATTAAAATATTCTGAAAACTTTATAAATATATCAATTGCAATTTTAAATTAGAGAAAGATGAAAACACAAAATGAATAAATGCTTAAATAAATTTAATAAAACAATATTCTCAATTTTTACAATTGTATTATTGATTTTACTTCTAAATTCATGTAATTCAGTTGATTTTGTTGTGCTGAATCTACAAAATGGAATTTCCAAAAATGAAATTGGAATATTAACATTTAATGTAAAAGCTATTTATGAAAAAGAAGATTTTGAAATTGATGAACTTATGAAAATTATAAATAACGGCACTATTGATTTTGTTGTTTTCCAAGAATTGTTTGATGAAAGTACGAGAGAAAAAATTATTGAAAAAGCTGATAAAAATATTTTCAGTAATGCCGTTACTCGGGTTGATTACAACTCATTTCCGGAATTTATTTTTCAAGATGCCGGATTATTTATGATGAGCAAATATCAAAAAGTTGATTTATCAAATTTGGATTTTGGTTGCGAAATTAAAAATTCGAATGGAGTAATTCACACAATTTTAGAAAAAGAAATTTCTGGCACAAATGATTTTCTTGCAAATAAATCAGTTGCGGGAGCTTTGTTTAAGATCGATGAAAAAAATAAAATATTTTTATTTACTTCTCACGTACAAGCTGCCGGAACTTCTGAACACAAACTTTTTCAACTGAAGCAAATCGGAAATTTTATTGAGAAATCAGTGCAAAAAATAATTGAAGATAAAATTGTAGAATCGCAAGAAAATTTATCTGTTATACTTGCCGGTGATTTCAACAGTGATGCATATTCTGCCGATAGATTCAGCATTATGATAAATGCTTTAAAATATCCAAGAGATTTACACAAAGAATTTCATGGGACAAATCAAGAATATAGTTTTAGAAACAGAACAAGACGTTATGATTATATTTTTTCTTATGATAAAATTGGTGATTTTGATTTGAACAAAATAAATGTAAAATCAATTGGAGTGATGGATATTAGAACTGAAAACAATGTAAGTATTTCCGATCACTTAGCAATAAAAGCAAATTTGTTGATCAAATAAAAAATTATGATTTAGAATTTTGTAAAAATTATTTTCTATTTACCATAACAACCCCTAAAATTATAATAACTCCGCTTAACAAAGTTAAAAGTGTAATTTCTTCATTCAAAAAAATCCATGCAGTAAAGACTGTAACAAATGGTTCTAAATAAAGAAATGCGCCAACTCTATTTGCGGGAAGTTCTTTCATTGCTTCGGCCCAAAGCACGTAAGCAATTCCCGAGCAGAAAATTCCGAGAAATAAAATTGCGCTCCAGTTAATTATTGTTAATGAAAAAACTCGATTTGCAAAATCTTGCGAAATTGAAAATGGAGTTAGTAGAATTAGCATTGTTACAAATAAATAAAGTATTGTTAACGATGGCGGATAATTTAAAGTTACTTTTCTTCCCCAAAACGAATAAATGCTCCAAGTAAAAGCGCTGCCCAAAACTAAAAGATCGCCAAAATTTGAAATAAAATTAAGAGATTTTAAATTTCCTTTGCTGATTAAAATTATCAATCCGGTAAATGCAATTACTGCTCCAATTAACTGAACGGAATTCATTTTTTCTTTGTAAAATGCAAACCCCATAATTGCCATAATTACTGGCACAATGCCAATTATCCAGCCCGTATTTGAAGCTGACGTAAACTGCATTCCCGTAACTTGAATCCACAAATGTGTAGTTGAAATTATTGATAAAATTAAAATTCCCTTAATATCTTTTTGCTCAAGAGAAAAATTTCTTTTTCGAGAAAAAGCAATAAATAGTGCTGTGAGAATTCCAAATATTAGTCGCAAATAAATTATGTTTAACGGAGTTAGTGAATCCAAGAGACTTTTAGTAGCGACAAAAGATGCACCCCACATTGTAATTGAAAATAAGGGTTTCCAAATATTTTTTATGCTTAATGGCAAATAATTTTTCCAAATAAAAACAAATATAAATAAGAAAAATGAATTGTTTACTTTTGAGCTAACGTAATGAAAAATACTTTTTAATAAAATTAATTTTACAGCATTAAAAAGTTATTTTAAGTTATTGAAAATACTAAGAATTTAGCTTGGAGTATTTAATATGAAAATAAATACAATAATTACTGGATCAACCGGAATGGTTGGCGAAGGCGTTTTACACATTTGTTTAAATAATGAAAATGTTGAAAAAGTATTGGTAATAAATAGAAAACCTTGCGGAGTTATTCATCCCAAATTAACGGAAATAATTCACAAAAATTTTATTGATTTAAGCGAAATAGAAAATCAGTTAATTGGATATAATGCATGCTACTTTTGTGCTGGGGTTTCATCAATTGGGAAAAGTGAAGAAGAATATAAAAAAGTAACATATGATTTGACTTTAAATTTTGCAAAGACTTTAGCTAAGTTAAATCCGCAAATGGTGTTTACTTATGTTTCCGGAACCGGAACAGACAGCTCAGAAAAAGGAAAATTAATGTGGGCGCGAGTTAAAGGAAAAACCGAAAATGATTTATTAAAACTTCCATTTAAAGATGCATATATGTTCAGACCTGGATATATTCAGCCAATTAATGGTTTAAAAAATTCGTATAAAATTTACAAACTAACTTCTCCATTTTTTCCAATTTTAGAAAAACTATTTTCTAAACATGTAATAACTTTAGAAGAACTCGGAAACTCAATGATTAACGTAACAAATAATGGTTACGAGAAAAATGTTTTAGAAAATGTTGATATAAGAAAAACGGTGGAATAATTATTTTTCTTTGGTTTTAAAACACGACATTTTATTCCCTTTTAGATAACTGAATTTCCAAATAGCTGTTTTCATTGCAACTAAATGATTCCATAATTGTTTCATTTCCCTGAAAATCTTGATAAAAGGAATAATGCCCGATTGAAGCACATGTTTGAATTCCTGAAACTCTAAATATTTTTTCGCCCGAATTAAAAATCGGAACATTAAAAGTTTCAATTTCTGTAATATGAGTAGATGAAGGAGATTCGGTTCGATACCAGCTTTTCCAATTAAGAGAATTAATTGTATCACCGGTTTCATTTAAAGTTAATTCTAAAGTATCCGCAAAAGCACTTATTTCTTGTTTTGCAATAAATCGATTCCCAATCATTTCTCCTTTTACGGAATGTGAAATAATTGTTTCTTGCTCAAAAGTACTTCCATCTTCCCTTTTATAGAATCTATTAACAAATAACATGTATTCACAATAATTGTAATCTAAATTAGGCTCACTGCCACCGCCATTAAAATTATTGCCAATTTGTATTTTCAAATCAATATCAGATTCATCGGTGTAAGGAGAGCTTCCGTTTGAATTTACAACGCAAACTAAAAACTCATCGTAAGAATTTCTTAAATTTGGAATTTCATAGTAATAAATTCCGGCAACGCTTTCTATAAAAGTAAGTTCATTATTTTGTATTCCGAAAACATGAAAATATAATCCAAATTGATCAACCGGACCTTTTACAGACAATCTCATTTTGTATGTTTCGTCTACTGGCTTATAATTTAATTTTATTTTAAACAATTTTGCAGAAAGATCGAGATATGTATCAACTTTTGGATCTTGCGCATTAAATATTTTTAGAGTATCGTTTGCGTTATTTATATTCCAAATGCTGTTCACACTATTAATAAAATTATTTTTGGGTAGTTCATATATTTCATTATTTATTAATTTTTTGTAATAATCTGAGAACCATTCAACAAAAAGTCCATCTACATTTTTAAACATAGATGTTAACGGATCAATCTCGGTGGAAATATTTTTATATGTATTTCTAAATCCATTTTTTCCAAAACTTGTATTCTTTTCTAAGTATTCAATTAGTGATGCCATTCCATAACCGTGGTTCATGTAAATTGCATTATCTGAAGAAGCTCCATATTGAACTCCGTTAAATGGAGCAAAATTATTGTTTGCAAAATTATATGAATATGTATTTGTAGTTAAATATTTTTCAGCCCATGAGTAAAATGCAAATCTTATCCAATGATAATCATTTTGATTCCACTGTTTATTTTTAATATTATCATATCTTACATTGATTTCTAAATCAAAAAAAGCATTAAAGAAATTGGTTTTTATTTTTTCAAAGTTATTAAGATTTACATCATCTCGACTAATATTAAATGAGTATTCAATTTTATAGTTATCTTCTAGCGAATATCCTTGAAAAGAAATAGAATAATTAGCTGTTTCTTTTTGATATCTAATAACAACCGGTATTTCTAAATTCTTATATATAAGATATTCTAGATCGTTTACCATAATATCATAAACAGCTTCTAAATTATTGGCAAGTTCCTGCATTTTTTGTGTTTGTATAATTGGGTAACTAATTTTGAAATGCTCAGTTTTATAAGTTTTGTATTGATTAAGAATATTTATAAACATTTTAGAATTATCAACAAGTAATTTATTTGAATTTGTATTCTTCCACAATATGCCGGAATTATCCAATGGAATGTGCGAAATAATAAATCCGGATGAATCTATTGCTTCATGTAAATTATAAATTGTAGATGTGGAATTATAAACCTCGTTGTAGTATTCACTTCCAATTGCAATAAATTTTTCTTCGGAAAGTTCGCCGGTATATTTAAAAATTATTTTCAAAGGTTTATTAATTTCATTTGGAAGTCCAACTATTTCGTATAAATCAGAAACAGTATTTTCACCAAAGGCACCGTCGCTTTCAACATCACTTATTGAGATTTCATAATCTTTATCCAATGCCCCGGAAGGAATTACTATTTTGCAATCACCACTTTCCAAAGTTCCGCCATTAACCCCAACCGTAACCGCATCTTTTGGTTTTTCTTCTTTTGGTGATGAAGGATCTTCCGAACAACTTAAAAAAGTTAATAATAAAAGGATTGAAAAAAATAGAACGATTCTTGCAATTTTTGATGTCATAATAACTCTTAAGTTGATTAAGAAATTTAATTATAGAATTATGACCGGATAGGAATTTATATATTTAGTAAAATATTATTTCTTGCAAGTGTGATTTTAAAATATTGAAAATTACTTAAACCTAAAAGAAGAAAATATTTTTGATAAATTTAAAAAACGAATGAGGAATACTTAAGCAAAGTTAATTTATTCTTCCAGTGAATTAAAAAATATTTTCGGTTTTTGAAATATTTGCCTTCATACCAAACAACAATCGCATTAAGTTAAATCTTCTTATAAACAATTCGTAAAAAAGAAAACTTCCTCCGAATGTTAAAAAAATAATCACACCAAATTTTATATAAACATTCCAATTAAAATTAATTATGTAGTAGCCGAAAATTATCATAATTGTTTGATGTAAAATATAAAGCGGATATACAGATTCATTTGCATAGGTTAAAACTTTACTCGGTTTGTTCAATAAAAATTTTCCGTAACCTAGTAATGTAAAAATCCAAGAAGGAATTAGAATCCATTTTAGTAAACCATATAAAATTTCAAAAGAAATTGTATCTTCGTTCATTATTTCAAATGTTGGACCCCAGACAAAAATCAATAAAAACAAAATTGGTATAATGGAAATAATCAAAGATTTTTTTCTATTTACAATTATTGAATTCCACAAACCGGAAAAAGTAGAAATGCAAAATCCGAAAATAAAAAATGTAAACGAAACACTGTGATTGTACCAATCATTAATAAGTGCATGTGTTGTTGGAAAAGTTTCTGCTAAAGAATAATAAAATGTTAAAAGTGGAATAGTTAATAAATAAATTATGTTTGGATGTTTTGTGAAAAAAACATTTACTATTTCTTTTAGTTGGTTTGATTTTTTACTTCTCAAAAATAAAAATAACGGAAGTGCAATTACAGAATAAACAAAAATATAAAGTATATACCATAAGTGATGCCAACTTAAACTTCCACCTTTTGGGTAAGGAATAAATTCAAAAACGGTTTTCCAAAACTCCCAATAATTTGCAAAATGAATTCCATCAGAAATTCTTTCATAATAAATTTGCGGCGGAACAATTACCAGCATTCCGAATATTAAAGGAATTAATAATCTTTTTGATCTTTCTGCAATAATTCCAGCTACGGTTCTTTTTCCCATTGAATAAAAAATCACCATTCCGGAAATTGTAAATAATAATGGTAAACGCCATTGATTGAAAAACGCCATCCAAGTTTCAAACCACTCCAAAGTTGGATTATTTTTTATGTGAAAATCCCAAGGAACGAAAATCATTCCCACGTGATAAAAAATTAAAATGTAGAATGCAATTACGCGGAGCCAATCTAAATAGTATTTTCTTTGAGAGTTTAAATAATTTTCTTTCACAATTCAGATTTCTAATAGTTTATTAAAAATTAGTATGAAAAATTTTCGTTTAAACGAATAAATTTCGCAACTGATAAAAATAAATGAAACAAAACATCATTTTTCATTCAATATTCTAAAAATATTAATTGGCATTTCGATTGTTTATAATACTTATT